>NZ_CP096436.1:0-252529 GCF_054161295.1 Ensifer sp. D2-11 | reverse complement strand
GGCGCTGGGTAGTGCCATTTCTGTTCGCCCGTGCCGGCTTCCACAAATACCGCCTTTGTCAATGCGGGATGTAATCCACGCCGCCTGTTGCGCCGGTAACAAGACCAGGTGTGAATGGTCTGGCGAACCTGGCAGCCATTTCCCTTGAGTGAACATAACTGATGTTCAGCGGTTAGACTAAAGGAGCGAGCCTCGTTGTCCGCCACCAGAGTTCAGCCACTGGCGACACCTGTACAAGGGATCGCGCTTCGCCGGAGAAACAGGTTGCAGTGGATTGAAGAGCATCGCGAACTTATCACTGCGCTTACGGGTCTGGGGACCCTGGCCGTCTGGGTAATCTACCTGCAGGTGTTCGTCAGCAACTATCGAAGGCAGCTGCGCGCCACCTTGCTGATTACGCGCGGCGCGGGTTCCGGATTGGACGCTCGCTGCTTCCTCAGCAATATGAGCTCGGGACCAGTACACGTGGCCAGCGTGCTGGTTAAACTGGAAACCCCTGCGGGGTCGCTCATCTGCCCTGTAACGGACATGCTGCATCCGGAAGGAGAGGCTCCGGCCGAACCTCGGCAGCGCACGCGGCAAGGCCCCTTGGGGAGCGGCGAGATCAGGGATCTGGGTTCCTTTCGTACCCTGATGCGCCACGCGCTGCACGCCAAATCGGAGAGCCCGGCTGCCGACGAATGGCACAGAGAGGTTCGCTCCATCATGGTCGAAATCGTGGGCCATTACGGCTCGGAAGACCTTCCTATCGGCGCGCGCAGAGTTTTCGTTGTACTCGAAAATGCCGGCGGACCGCTCATCCTTGGGCGAGAGCTGCAAACGGAGCAGATCAGAAACAAGCGGGATAGGAGAAGGTTGATCGCCGATTTGGAACGCGATCGTTGAAGTCACGTCGTCGAGGTGCAAAGCGGGATTGCGGATCATGAGCGCAATCCCAGGCGAAGAGGCGCGATCATGAGATTTCTATGCGCAGCAGGCGTTTGCGCCAAGGGCAGCTAGACCTTGCATGCGACCCTCTCACCGCCACTCAATAGCCTCCAACGATCAGCTAGCCTGAATTCCCGATGACCGAGAACAGAATTCCGGCGGACAATTCTGCCGAGGCGTTACATTGTTACCGAGCTGTCATCATGTGCAGTACCGGTACGGAGTCGAGCCTCCGGCGCGTGCTCCCTTCTTGTTCAGTGTTATGGTAGGCGATACTTAATTGAACGCGATTGGCAGCCAGACGAGCGCGCATGCTGAAACGATGAGCATTGCCAGGCTGACGCTTGCCGGCATCGACGTTTCGAAAGACCTGCGGGGCTCTCCAGCAATACCGGCAAGTCGACCGGGTACGAATATTCCTTTACCTGGACGGGGAGCGACGGCGTGCGTCGGAGTTCAGGCTCCGGACTGCCGTCGGAGGCGTTCAATCGCAGGAACGACGAGAAACGGAACTGGGGCTTGCACGAGTAAGCACGCGCACCCGAAGGAAATCAGCCGCCGCCCTTCCAGCGGAAGGGGCGGTTTCCAGAACGCTTCTTCGTGCCTATCTGGCCAAGTCAGCACCAGTAGTCGCCGTCTCGAAGCATCGTCATCACGTCCCGTCGAAGCGTATGGGGTCGGCGACGATGCAGCAACTCGGAGGCCCGCCTAATTGCCCAGTTTCGGACTGAATTGCGACGCTTTGAGCAGACTGGCGGCTTTTGAAGTATCGCAATGTCGGACCGAACGACCGAAATGAAGGCGCAGAGCGGTCGTTCGTGAACCATGGCTAGAAAGTCCTTTTCGGTGCATCAGGGGACATGCCCAGTACATCGCTTGCTGCGAGGATGTTCACGTTCTGGGCCAAAAAAATCGCATAATGTATCCCTTGGAACGACCTCAGGCGAGGCCGCGGCGGACATTCTCAGTTTACAAGGCAACCGCTCATTCAGGGTTGATGATATCAGCCCTTTCGAGGACGTTCGGTGGCAAGGGTCTGCGCCACCATGAGAGCTAGAGGTTCGCGCGGTATGTCCTCCAGCGCTAGTTCGGGGTAATAGCGAACAATCTCGTCATGACTGATAGGCCAGCCAGAATAGGGCACATGAGGCCGAGCCACGAAATCAATGTCGTCAAGGGTTACACAACGGCCGCCCCATAGCCTGGACGTCCCGCCGATGCCGCGATGGCCAGTGCGATCGCGGCTGGCGTGATGCGCCGTGGCGAGATCCCCCGCACCGAACAGACCCTGCCAGCCGGGCCTCTTGCTGAAATCGCCGCCGTCAACAAGTGAAACCGATAAGCCTCTGGCGGCGCATTTTGTTGCGAGTGCCAGCCCGACCGGACCGGCGCCCACAATGCAGAGATCGGTGGCAAGCAAATCTACGCCGTCAATCAGCATAAGGCGCTCGCTCGCTACTGCAGAACCTGTCACCGGACCGAAGCTCTCTGACACCGATCATGCGCGCCCTGCACCACTGGGTGATCAAGGTTGGATACCAGAAAACGCAGAGCTTGGATATGATCAGACGTCCATCTCCCTCTGCACGGAATTTAAGAAATCGGCCCGGCGCCGGCAAACCTACATCTCTGCCCCGACAGCCCGAGTTAGCGCATGAGCTCGGCTCCCGTTCCTCGCGGCCGTCGGCAGCTGTCTCGGCCTTGTGAGGCCGATCATTCATTCGCCCGCTCAGGAACACAGGACTCCGCGATCACACCTTCGTTGGGTCGCAGATATAGTTGCGAATCCACTGGCTCGCCTATGCGGTCCAGAAGGGTATTCAGCCGGACCATGCCCCCGCCTCGTAAGGAGACAGTCTCACTGCCATCGCTGACGTTAAGGGCGATCAGAAGTTGCCTGTCACGAGTGCACCGCCGGAAAAGCAGGACGTTGCCTCGGCTGCGCAACGGTCGGAAGTCGCCGGCGAGCAGCGCTGGCTCCGTCTGCCGCAGGGCAATGAGCTGCCGGTAGAGCGACAGCAGCGACCGCTCATCGCCCCGCTCGACGGCGACGTTTCGCTGCGCTACGTCATCGCCGAGCGGCAGCCACGGCTCGCCTGTGGTAAAACCGGCCTTCTCGCTGGCATCCCAGCGCATCGGTGCCCGTTCTGGATCGCGGTTCAGGCCGAAGCCTGGAACACGGATCTCGAACGGATCGCATGCGTCTTCAGAGGAAATCTGCGAACTCGGCATACCGATCTCGTCACCTTCAAAGAAGATCGGGGTGCCGGAGAGCGTAAAAAGCAGCATGGCCGCGATACGCGCCTGCTGCAGGCCGACACGTGTGGCGATGCGTGGCTTGTCGTGCCCGCCGAGAACCCAGACTGGCCAGGCGCCGTCGGGAATGGCGTTGATGTACTGGTCTATCCGTGCAGCTATCGAGGCTGCATCCCAGTCCGTCTCAAGCAGCAGAGAGTTGAGCGGCAGGTGAAAACGCGGACGCTCGCCACCATAGAACTGTCCGATGTGTCGAAAACCTTCCTGAACTTCACCGAGAAGCACTCGATCTGGGAACGCGTCGAGCACGGCGCGCATTTCCTCGATATAGCTCATTGTTTCAGGGCGGATATCGGTGAAAACCCGTTTGAACTTATCCGTTCGCGGCATTTCAGCATCGAAATCCGGATTGGGCGGATCGTCGCGCAGGAGCGGATCTTCGGCGAGGACGGCACTGGCGTCGACTCGAAAGCCATCCACGCCGCGCCGCAACCAGAAGCGCAGCACATCGGCGAACGCCTCCCGTACTGCGGGGTTATGCCAGTTGAGGTCGGGCTGCTCGCGCAGGAATGCATGGTAGTAATATTGGCCAGTTCGCTCGTCCCATTCCCAAGCGCTGCCACCGAAACGGCTGAGCCAGTTGTTCGGCGGCAGACCGTCGGGACCTGGATCAGCCCAGACATACCAGTCCCGCCTCGGGTTATCGCGCGACGAGCGGCTTTCAATGAACCACGAATGCTGGTCGGACGTGTGGTTAGGGACCACGTCGAGGATCAGCCTGATCCTGCGCTCGTGCAGCGCATCGACCACGCGGTCGAAATCCGCCAGGGTACCGAACAGCGGATCGATGTCGGTGTAATCGGAAATGTCATAGCCGAAATCGACCATCGGCGATCGGTACACCGGTGAAAGCCAGACGGCACCGACGCCAAGCCAGGCGAGATAGTCCACGCGCGAAAGCAAGCCGGGAAGGTCACCGACGCCATCACCGTCGGAGTCATGAAAGGAGCGGGGATATATCTGGTAGATCGAGCAGGACTTCCACCAGGCGAGTGGGTTTACCGAGGATCTAGTCTGCTGGTTCATCATTTTGGTTGCATGTTCCTGCTGAAACAATCGAGGGAAACGCTGCATCCGCGGGTACCGTTCCAAGTTTCGAGAGCTCGAGGTGGTTGGCGCGGATGCTGGTGCCGGCCGAGCGCATGGCCACACCAGACCACCTCCCTCTGCTCGGGCTGGCAGTGGCGTCTGGGCGGAAACTTTCTCGTGCTTGCTTGGTTGTAGCCCTGGAGAAAGACGGAGGTGCGGTTATGGAAATCATTCCGACCAGAGTACACGGGGTACTCGACTACTTAACGGGTATCCTACTGATCTTGGCCCCGTGGCTCTTTGGTTTCGCAGACGGCAGTGCGGCGCAATGGGTGCCGATGGTGCTTGGAGCTGCGGTTATCGTCTACAGCCTGATTACCGATTATGAGCTCGGCCTTGTTGCCGCGATTCCGATGCCGGTGCACCTCATGCTGGACGTCGGTGGTGGCATGTTATTGCTGGTCTCTCCATGGCTGTTCGGTTTTTCGGAGCGCATCGCGTGGCCGCACGTCGCCGTTGGGTTGATAGAGGTTGCCGTTGCGGCTCTGACGCATCGCCACGCCGGCGATGCAGGCGCGGCAGGAGTTCGATAAGGATCGAGCTTAGCCCGGAAGCGACATTGCTGTTGCTTCGCGACGCTCCTGAATGCGGCGCGGGGCAAGGAAATGCTTTGGCGATTGCGAGCGTCCGACTATTCCCGCGCCTTGCGGCTGCTCCTGTATTCTCGAGAGCGCAGAAGGCGACTGGTGTCGTGGCATCTCTGCCGGGCTCATCGATCACCGCGGGAAGCACCGATCGCTCAGCGTTTGGCATTGCGCAGCCTGACACATCGGAACATCCGCAGCAGAGAAAAGTTGTGCATCTGCAAGCGAACCGGACGCGGAATGAAATCGGTACCCTGCACATCGTCGATCGACAGTACCCTGGCGCTGCTCCGGGAGAGCTATACCTTCATATCCGCGCGCTGTGACGAACTCCGCACCGACGTCTTTCGAACGCGGCTGATGCTTCGGCCGGTGCTCTGCATGCGCGGGGAGGAGGCAGCTCAACTCTTTTACGGCAGTGACGACGTAACGCGCGTTGGTTCGATGCCGTGGACCGTGCTCCGCCTACTTCAGGATAAGCACAGTGTTCAGCAGCTCGACGGCGAGATGCACCGGCAGAGGAAGAAGATGTTCATCGATCTGGCGATGAGTGATGGTGCCGTGGCAGCCCTCATTGACCGGTTTCGCCATCACTGGCTTGCCCAGGTCGACAATCGCGAGACTGGTCGCTCCGATCTCCGCGAAGTTGCCAATCTCGTCTTGACGAAAGCGTCGGCAGATTGGATCGGCATCCCTGAGCACAGCCGTGATGACCGCAAACTCGCCGAGAGCCTTGCAGAAATGATCGACAATACCGGCAGCTTTGGTCCGTCGGCGTGGCTGGCGCTGGTGTCTCGCCGGCGAACGGAGCGGTGGCTGATTTCGATTGTAGAGGCGGTGCGCGACGGCTCACTCGTTGTGATCGACGAGTGCGCGCTGAAGACCATCTGTGTGTTCTATCGGGATGCCGACGGACGAGCTCTTTCCACGGAAGCGGCAGCGGTCGAAGTTCTGAACCTGCTGCGTCCGATCGCAGCAATCAGCCGCTGGATCGTATTTTTGGCTCTGGCGCTTGCCCGCAACCCCGAGCGGCAGGAGCGGTTCCGCGGCGGGCACGACGAGGAGATCGAAGGCTTCGTCGAGGAGGTGCGGCGCCTCTATCCGTTCTTCCCATTTGTCGGGGCGAAGCTCAGAAAGGATCTTGTTTGGCAGGGTCATCCACTCGTGAAAGGCGACTGGCTGTTGCTTGATCTCTATGGAACGACCCACGATCCGCGTCTCTTTCCTCAGCCGAGAGTCTTCGACCCCGAGCGTGGATCGTCATGGCGAAATGAAGATTTCCGCTTCATTCCGCAGGGAGGAGGTCGGCCCGAAACAAGCCATCGCTGTCCAGGCGAAAAAATCATTGTCGAAATTCTCAAGGAGACCTTGAAGCTCGTTTGCCGAAACCGTCCTCTTCGAATAACGCCTGCGGATGCCGACATCCCCCTTGGCTCGATTCCGGCTTCGCCGGTGCCGCCGATCTCTATATGCCCACGGGCGGTGAGCGGGGCGCCACCGAGAGGTCTCGCAGATGACCGGTGGTAGTGCGAGCGACAGACGGTTCTACGACGAATGCGCGCGAATACTCGGCGCGCCGCATGCTTACAGGAACCCGCCCGGCAGGATCACGCGGTGGAACAATCGAGCTCCGGGCAACGGCCGCTTTCCGGGCCGCGGCTTGATCCGGGTGTTCGGTCCTCATCACATACAGATTGCGCTTCGCCGACCGGTGGAACTCCATCTTCTCTGCCACTCCACGGAAGAAGCGCTGAAGGCGCTAAGGGCGGCGTGCCGGCCTGACGAGGCGGAGTAGAAGCGGGCGTCGATCAGGCTGGACGAGCGGGGGGCGGCCATACGCATCGGTTGGCCGCGCGATAGTCCTGCGGTCGGGATTGCAACATCCAGGAAGGAAGCCCAGACCGCTAGGACTCGACAGCCTCGAGAGCTGTTCAAGGCGCCGCGGGAAACGGGATCAGCTACTCGCCTTGACGAGCTTGGAAGCGTCATTCATGGCTCGAGAGCAGGTTGCGACCATGTCGATCCGCCAAGTTGCGAGGACCGCCGGGGCCCGGCTAACCGGTGGCGCTCATCGGCCAAAGGACGGCACGGCAACAGGAAACAGCAATCTAATGCCCAGTGCGACCATGATGGTGCCTGCGATGCGTTGCTGCCATACCATAATGGGTCTGTTGCGTGCCAACCAACCGCTGAACGCGCCCGAAGCCAGAGCCGCCGTGCCGAGGATCAGCAGTCCCGTCGCCTTCATCGTGCCTGCCAGAATCGCGAACTGCAGCGCAGGCGATCCGGCGGACGGGTGCACGAACTGCGGGAGGATCGCGAGCATGAAGGAAAGCGCTGCCGGATTGGTCAGGTTGCAGATCATGCCCTGCCTAAAGGCGCCAACAAGAGATGCGGACGCCAGATAATCCTGCTCTTTACCGGTTTCGCCGGCAGCTAGAAAACGGAATCCCACATAGATCAGATAGGCGGCCCCGATCAGTTGCATGGCCTTGTAGAGCGGCGGCGAGGAAAGAACGACGGTGGCTAGCCCCATTGCAAGCAAGGGAATCTGGATAATACCCGCCGCCACGCATCCCAAAGCCGCCGCAAGCGCGGCCTGCCTGCCCTGACCGATGCCGCGGCTGATGACGAGCATCATGTCTGGACCAACGCCGGAGAGTTGGTAGGCGAGTACTGCACCGAGGAATGCGGTGTAGGTGGACGGATCGGGCATGCGGCTGAAACGGTGCCGGCGGCGCGAAGTTCCTAGCTGAGTGAACGTAAAGGAGGCGTGGCCTATGGGCTCGGCCAAGGCGGAGCCGGAAGCAGCCGTGTTGGCCTATGTCAGCGTGCAATCAGTTCGCTGCGTCCAGCTGGAGATGGATTCGGAGCGAGAAACGAGACGATGGCGGCAGCGATTTTGCTGCCACCCTGCTCCGAGGGTTCAATGGCGTTGGCAAAATCGCTATCCTGGTTGCAGATGACGCGCAGGTCGATCAGCGCCACTCCGCGCTCCGCCGCTGCGCGTGTAATACAGTCATTGAGGATCGAGAGGGCTGTAACCGCAACGCGCCTTTGGTCGGGGTCAGCGTAGCGTACGTCGTAGATTGTGCAGATGGCGGTCGGAAGCTTGGCTGCCAGAATGGCGTCGAGAGTGGCGAAATAGCTTGAGCAGAACTGCTCTCTTGTTTCGGCAAGGGTGAGCAATGCCTCGGCGACCGACCGCGATGGAAAGTTCAAGACATCTGAGACGCGAAGTGCATCGTTGCCGCCCATGCTTACTACCAGGTGAGTCGAATCGCCGGGCAGCCGCTGCAACTGCAGGCGCACATCATTCATTCGACCGCCGTCAGCGGCCAGCAACGTGGCAGACCACCCAGCGGGCAACCTGCGCACAAGGTGCTGCAACACGTCCGCATCGCCTGGGATATAGGCGCGGTTGTCGAACACCGAATCGCCCAGAAGCACAACCTTCTTCGCCACAGCTACATCTCCTGCCAAAGTGAATCGCATGTGCGCAGCAGCAGGCAGCATGGCAGCCGCCACCAAAAGGCCTCTGCGCGAGAACGCCAACTTCACCGAACTCGTCTCCTGATCAGCCAACTATAGCTTAGCTAAGCTAGCGATGAGAGTGTGCCTGGAAGGTCATCGGAGCAGACTTAAACAGATGCCCGTCAGGGTTCGTCAGCACCCATCTCCTGTCGATCTGCCGATTAGCTTTGTCGCGTGGACGCCGCTGTCTAGATTGCGCAAGCGGAGGGTTATGTTGCGTCCACGCCTTTGTGCGGCCGCCCTCGCTCGGAATAGGCAAGCCAACCGAACAGGCCAACGATGCCCACCATGGCGATCCAGCCGATAATCATGCGCGTTTGTGTTTGGCCGGTCGGCATCTGAAGCTGGCCGACCTTCGGCCACATCACATGGATGTAGCCGTCCGGCTCGGCCGTGAGCGCCTTATCCTCGGTATCGACTTCAAGCATGATGCCGGGCATCGGCCGGTCTTCGCTGCTTACCATAATGTGGACCGGCGCCATTGCCGCAATCACTTGTCCGTCACGCTTTACGGATCCCCAACCCCAAAGTGCAATCTCGGGCTTCATCTTCGGCAGTTTCCCCGTGCCGATGCCGGTGTCTCCGTGCATTTCATGATCGTAGACAACACCCGACCAAGTCGTGTATAGGCCGAGCGGATGGCGGGGCATGGACTTGTCCACGGTGATCTCGTACTGGGCGCTACCTGACGTGAAGACGGCCCGCACGCGCATTCCATCAGTGTTTTGCACATGCGACCACCGATTGCCCATTTCAGATGTTTCTACAATGATCTCCCCGCTGATTGGTTGGGTGCGCTGCAGATTCGTCGGATCGGGGCCGACCACGCGCATGCCTTGGCCAGATGCGCGGGCACCCGCCAGCATGGCATTGGTTCCCTTCTCCACCGGCAGAGTTTGACCGAATACCGGATATGCGACTGCAATAATCAGCAGGGTCATTGCCACGCCGGTCCAGTCGAGCTTCCGACGCATCTTCATCAAATAGCCGCCGAGCCACCAGCCGAGAAGGGCCGAGACGAAGGCACCTGGGAATGACCACCACCAGAGGTCCTCGTATCCGGAATAGGTGGGAGGACGAAGCGGCAGACCCCGTGGACCGAGGTACATATTGTACGCCACCCAGACGAGCGCGAGCATCAGTGAGCCAACGATCCAGCCAACTCTGCCGACCCCCGCATAGGCGGTCCACGCACAAACGAAGACGAAGCCGATCAACGTATGCTGGACGAAGAAGGTGACGCCGGGAAAATGCCGCAAAAGAAGCATTTGCGTCAGCACCCCGTCGACCGCTACAATCAAAACGGTTGTGAGGAGCCCATAGACGGCGAAATGCCAGGTCTGGGCGCGTTCAATTTGCTGTGTTGGACGGTTGCGCCGCCACAGCCAGAGCGCCAGCAGATAGCCGGCAAAGATCGCCAGAAAATGCGCGGGAACGCCGGTCACCCACAGATGGTTGAAATCCAGCCATTCCGGCTCCTGAGGCAGTCCAACAGGGGCGAGCCATTGGTAATAGATTTCTAGAATGGCCGTATGAGCCGCGGTGAGGATCAGCCCCGGCAGAATGCCGATCCCAAGAAAGGCCGTGCCGAACAGGAAAACGCTGGTGATAAGAAAGGACTTCGTCACCCAGTAGGTCCAGTATGGGTCGTTGTCCCAAAAGAGCCCGTGGGCGATGACGGCGTCGATAAAAATTCCGGAAAGACCGACGAGAACGGCGAATTTGACCGTGTCCTTGGCTAGCAGAAACATGGCCGCCACTCCTGAAAGGTGCTTCGACAACCGGCGCTTGTCGCCCTAATCTTGCAATCGGAGCTTTGTTCCCTGCAGCCGGCATTGACCAGGTGCGAGGACGACTTCTGGCGCAAGCGAAATGGCCCCGGGGCGACCGGATGTTTTTGCGTCGTATCATGGAGATCGCACGGCGTAGTAAGCGTGGCCCGGTGGACGGGTGGTAGCGTTCGTTTTGTAGGTTGATGGTGTCCACTACGGATTCGGTGGACTGTGTTTTCAGGAGACCAGTTCCAAGCAAGGACTTCGCCGATCGCGTTTGCGGGGTGATTGGCGGGTGCGATCGATGACTGCGGCGAGACGGCTTGCGGGTTGAAGCCGGCCATTCATCCGCTTAGCTGAAGGCGCAACGTGCGCGGCGACAATCAAGACGAGGCTCGTCTGATTCTGATCGTCGCTGACGGCGACGAAACGTCCACATGGTAAAGGTCCGACATTGTTCGAACCGAGAGCAGCCAACCGGAAGCAGACGCGGGGCCGCTCAATATGCTCTCGGCGGAACGAACAGGCAGATCGTCTTGCCGTAATCTTTGCCAGCGGCCGAGCACCAATGATATTCGCCGTCAGGTGAAATGCGCACCCTTCTATCGCCATAAGGAACGACCTCACCGGTCGCCTCCACAGTATAGCCTTGCGGGCGCTCGCTTATCGCCGTCTGTCCCACTTCGCGACAATCCAGGTTCGAGCAGCAGGAGCTAGGATACTCCCAGCCGCTCGGAGCGTAGTGGGCGAAGACGGTCGCTGGCAGTCCGCAAAGGAGCACGATGAATATTGCGCGCATTTGCAAATCCCTTCCTCCGATCGCCCACTCGCGAAGCCTTGAGGAGACTGGGCGGCTCTCTTTCATGAGCTTCAAACCTGCGGATCGGCGAAATGATCCCGCAACCGACTCACGCCCCGCAGTTCCGAGCCGTTTTGAGCGTCGGCCGCCGTGCCGCCTATTGGCCAGCGTCCCCAGGTCACTGGAAGGTATGCTCTGCAGGGTTTCGAATGGGACACCGGAGTATCCTGGGGCAGGATGGGCTGAGCCGTTCTGGCAGGCACACGCCTGCTTCATTGCGGTCCAAAAGTTCAGTCCCCGGCGGAAGCCGGCGCTGCGAGTTGAACGGAACTTCCGAGAGATCTTCAGGTTCTACGCGAAACAGTTAGGAAAGGAACATGCAATGTCGGACCCGAGAGAACATCTACATGCATGGCTAAGGGACGCGCATGCCATGGAAGAACAGGCCATAACCATGTTAACCAGTCAATCTCAGCGACTGGAAAACTATCCGGAGCTCAAAGAGCGGATCGATAGGCACCTGCAAGAAACGCGAGATCAGGCCGCGATGCTCGAACGGTGCTTGGAACGGGTCGGCGGGGGTACTTCAAGTGTCAAGGACATCACTGCCAAGATGGTTGCCTTCGGCCAAGGCATGAGTGGTCTGTTCGTCGACGACGAGGTCGTCAAAGGCTCGCTTGCCAGCTATACCTTCGAACAGATGGAAATCGCAAGCTACAGGATCCTGATTGCCGCCGCTGAGCACGCTGGTGATCAGGAGACAAAACGCGTCTGTGAAACGATCCTGCAGCAGGAACAGGAAATGGCGCGTTGGCTTGACGAACACGTCCCTGCCATCACGCGAAGGTTTCTTGAGCGTGACCGGCAGGAGGTAACCGCGAAACATTGACGAAAAGGCGTGATCGAAAACCGCACTATATTCATCGCGGTTATGGCGCTTCGGCTTTGATTAACAACATGGAAGTTGCTTGGTCATACGCGCAGTGGAGTCCGCAGAGTGCAGCATCTTAGCCGTGATCTTGGCGACGGTTGAACAGAAATGGGAGAAGAAGCATGGTTGATAGCACGCAACATAATGAAGACCCGGCCGAGGGGTCGAGGGAAACGATCGAGCGTGAATTGGCAAGGAGTGGTCGAGACGGAGCCGGCAAGGACGGGGACCGCCCGGTACCGCGGCAGCAAGTCAGTTCAAAGACGGCAAACGAAGGAAAGCGAAAGCGCGGAGACTCCAAATCACGGTGAGGAGTCGTCCTTTCGAAGGGCGGCCAGGAAGATTTCAAGGCCGCACACTGCCGTGCGCGGCGAAGGCGGCGATTGTCACTGCCGCGCTCTTTGCAGCTTTGAACCAGATGACCGTACCGCCACCGATCGCGGCGGCAATCGCGGCGATTTCATAGCGGATAAAATCCCTCGCCGTTTCAATGAAACAACGAAGCGATCTAGCGATACTCGCCACCCTTCCTTTCCTCGGCGGGTCTGTCGACAAATTCGCCGTCATCGGGCACGGCAAGGCGATCGAAGTTCCGGGCGAGCGCATGCAGTGCGTCGCGCATTCACGCCCCCTGCATTGCAGGGCCGTGGCCGGTGATAACCCGCTCCGGCTCGAGTGCGGCGAGCAGTTCGACCGAGGTGCGGGCGTTCTCCCAGTTCGTGGTGTAATACATTGGCGGCCCATGCATCTCCGGTTGTTGTACCGTGACGGCATAGGCGGACTCCTGCCGCGTCGTAATGAAGGCGTCACCGGCGATGATCGTGCGGTCAGCCTCCCGCCAGAGCGATACATGACCCGGAGTATGTCCGGGCGTGTGAAGCCAGCGCCAGCCCGGCATTTCTGGCACGCTGCCGTCTTCGGGGAGGGTTTGAAGCCAACGGCTCACATCCACGGGGCCGCGCGGAAAAAGCGGCGAAAGCAACGACATCAGCCCGCCACCGACAGAGGGGTCCGGTGGCGGATAGGAGGCGCTGCCGTCGAGATAGGGACGTTCAAGCGCGTGCGCGTAGACGGGAGCGTCCCACCGGTTGGCAAGCTCCTCGAGAGCGCCGACGTGATCAAAGTGGCCATGTGTCATGATGATGGCGGCGGGCCGCGCGTTCGGTCCGAAACGTTCCTCGGCAGCTCCGGTGATCAAACCGGTTGTCCCATGACCCCGGCATCGATCAGCACCCATTCGCGGTCACCGGCACCTGGCGTTCCAAAAAAGACGACATTGACAATTGCCAGCCGGCGATAGGCGAGATCGGGGCAGATTTCGTGCGTGCCGTCGTCGCGCGCCGCGTCATTCTCCGGATTTTCGGCCCGTCCATTGGGATCGAGCGGTATCTGCTGGGCCATATGCCTGCCTCCTCTTGCGCTGATTGAAACGAGGCCGAACAATCGACGACGAGAGAGCCGGCGAGAAGGTCCGTTGGCGTGAGCGTTCGAATTTTGGCGAACCGCTGAGAAGGAACATTCCTGTTTGGCATGGCGTTTCAATGACGGGACTCGCGAGCTTTTGGAGCTTGCAATGGCCGATCGTGACCATTTTCGACCGCCAAGCATTGCCAGACATTTTGGCTGCGCGGTTCATCCGTTGTTTGCCAGGCATTTATAAGGATGCGCTTCCCACTGTCCAAGGAATCGGTTGTTGTCGTCACGGGAGGATCGAGCGGCGTGGGCAGGGCTATAGCCCTCGAGTTCGCTCGTAAGCGGGTTCGGCTCATCCTCGCTTCCAGAGACTTAACAGTATTGGAGGACGCGGCGAATGAGTGCCGCGCTCAAGGTGCAACCGTCATCGCACATAGCCTGGACATGAGCGATGTGGTCGCGGTCGAAGAACTCCGCCGAAGGGCGGTTGGCGAATTCGGACGGATCGACGTTTGGGTAAACTGTGCTGCGCTGCTCTTGTTCGGCCGTTTCGAAGACTTACCGGCTGACGACTTTCGCAGGGTTGTCGAGGCGAATCTCATCGGTTACGCGAATGGCTGTCGGGCGGCCCTGACGCAATTCAAGGCGCAGGGTGGGCGCGGGGTGCTCATCAATATGGGTTCGATGCTGGGGATCGTTGGTGAACCTTTTGCCAGCGCCTATGTCGCCACGAAATTTGCCATCAGGGGCCTGAGTGCCTGCCTGCGGCAGGAGTGCGTCGATATTCCGGAAATTCGCGTCTGCACGGTATTGCCGGGAGCGCTCGACACGCCGATCTATCGGTCTGCCGGCAATTATTTTGGCCGAACACCCCGCGCAATTTTCCCGGTCTATTCGCCCGAGACTGCCGCCAGGATCGTTGTTCGGCTTGCCGAACGGCCGAGGCCGGAGGCTCTGGTCGGCACATTCGCTTATGCTCTGATGCTTGCTGCCAGATTGGCCCCGAGAGTTCTCGAGCGAATGATCGGTCGGTTCGCAGCAGGATTGCAGTTCAAGGAAGAAGACGCGCCTCCGGTTCCAGGAAATCTGTTCGAGAGCATCCATTCAGGCGCGGTTAGCGGTGGCTGGCAAGAATACTGGAAGCGCAAGTTACGTTTGAAGGTTCGATAGGAGCGGCAGGTGGGCCGCTAAGGCCGCTGTCACCGCCCCGCATCACGCGAACCGCGGATCGACGCGCTGATAGCTTCTGGGACGCACTCGCCGGACCACGGTGTTATCGGCGAAACCACAACGCAATCAGCCTTTCGAACCAGTAGCGAGCTTTTTCAGCACCTCCACGTCGCGCACACCCGTTTGATAGATTGCGATCAGCCTGGCGGCGAGTTCCTCAGCTTTTTCTCCCTCTCTTGGGATCTGGTATTCATCCACGATCTGCTCGAAGAGATTACCCAGCATCTCGACGTCGTCAGGACTGATCGCTGCAGATTCATAGCTGCGGCGTTCCATGGCGCAACTCCAGACTTGGCGCCGGAGAATTTCGCCTCCGGTCGCGAGCGGCTCAAATTAAAGTCGATGAAGCGAACAGTATACGCGTTTCGAGCAGATTTGCAGCCGTGTTGAGGCGGCCGCAGCCTGGCGCACGACCGCCGCCGGATACTTTCTGTCCGGCTCCATCTCCCACCCGCCACCATAGCCGCCCTTTTGTTGCTCCCCGGTGGGGGCGGTGGAGACGGGCCGCTTCAGCTCGGCGGATCAATGGCATGGAAGCCGGAACCAAAGTTTCCCTCGGCGGTTGTCCACGTCATTTCCGCCACCGTGAGGGAGAGCTTCCGTACTACGATCCACCAGTGAAGTTTTCGACAGCCATCTGAACTTGCGAATGGACGGCGACCTGGAACGGGATCTCGTCGAAAACTACTCGGAGGACGTAGTGCTCTTGACGCTGAACTCGAACATGAGCGGGCATGAGGCAATTCGTGCATCGGCCGCTCGGCTCGCAGAGCAGCTCCCCGGGGCCAGGTTCGAGTTTATGGCAAAGCAGGTGAGCGGCCCATATGCGCTGCTGATCTGGAGGGCGACAAGTCAGCGCTACGATGCCGTCGAGGGCGCGGACAGTTTCGTCATCGAAGCCGGAAAGATCGTTTTCCAATCGATTCACTACAAGCTGGTAGCGGGTTAGCGGCGGCCGATGTTACGTGCGGCTCTAAAATCTTCTGCAAAGTAGAATGTGTGCAAAGAAATAGGGCTGGAATTTGGAACCCGGAAAAGCCTTGCCGGTTATCGCAAGGAACACCACAGGACGTTCCAATGAGGAGACTCTTTGGCACGTACCTCTGTCGGTCACCCTGCAAAACGGCATGGCTCGTCGGTTCACTGGCCCTTACGACGCTCTTGATTTCCTGGAGTACGAGTGGCCGTGTCATGGCAAGCGGTACCATCGTGCGGTACGCGACTGTCGTGCCGCACTGTCCGGATTAATAAGCGCCGAGGTCGCAAGAGCCTCATTCACCACCGCATGCGCCGAGGCGTCCTTGGCGTGCAGCGACGTGTACGCCGGCTGTACGTTCGAGTTGCCGGGGATTCCTGCCACCACACGGCAGCATTGAGAGACGCCAGGTTCGCTACTGCACTCCCAGTCAGGGGCGTCGCGGAACTTTCCACGAGTGGCTACATTGTAAAGGAAGGTAAGGAAGCATTGGAGGACCGCAAAATGGAAGGTCTCCTGCTAATCTTGGTTATGTCGCTGCCGCTCGGCGCGGCGCTGCTGCTCTTGTGGCGTGGCCCTGTCTGGAAAGAGCGTGTCGGCCCGTCCAGATTCGCAGCGATCTGGTGTGCCGAAGCCACACTCTCTGGAAGAGCATGACCGATTGAGCAGTTTTCCGGCTTCCGAACGGCGGTGGGCTGGTTGTCTCGCGGCTTGAGATTCGTCGCACAGGAAAGCGCACGGGGAAGAGAGTGGTGTGTTACAGTCGAACGCACGGTGATATTTTTTGCGGGAGAGAAACATGACAACCGAAGACGAACGGGATGAGCGTATCCGTCGACGTGCCTATGAGATCTGGGAGAAAGATGGGAAACGTCACGGCGACCATGAACGGCACTGGCACGAGGCCGCTGACGAAATCGACAAAGAAAACTCCATGAGGTCTACGGTGGGCGAAAGCGGTTTGGCGTCGGACCTCCAACCGGGCCAGGTGCAACCGGACGGTGGACCGGGCCGTGGCGCGGCGGGCATTGGAAACGACGGCAACATGGAGGCGAGAAGCTCAGGGCGAAGCGGCAGCGCGGCCGGACGGCGTAGCAAGGGCAGCAAAGACGCCGCCGATCCGGGCACGATCAGCTAATATTGGACCTCTCGAACATCGTCTGCGTAGAACTTAATTCAACGATCTCGGTGCAGGTTCTGGACCCCCGGATGTGGAGTCGGAGGTATCGCGGTGTCGGACCAGCAAGTCTGATTGCCTCCTCGCTTAGCGCCAGCGCGAGCGGCGACGCAATGAGCGGTTGCGCCGATTTTGGCGTACTCTGGGTTCTTGTGGACTTTCACATCCCATGGCACAGCCAGGTTTTGATTGACATGCGCCCTTTCTGGCGATGATTGTTGTGGAACACCTCTCCGGCTGCGCGGTTGGAGCGCTTTCCACCCTGCGTCAAAACCGGAGAATCCCCATGCGAATGATCAAGATAGCCGTTGCCGCAGCCTTCCTCGCCGGTGCGCCATATGTCTACGCGCAGCAGATGTCGTCCGAGGAGTTCGTGACCATGGCCGCGAGTTCCGACATGTTCGAAATTCAGTCGAGTCAGCTCGCGATGCAAAACAGTAAACAGGACGGTGTGCGCCAATTCGCCGAGATGATGGTTGCCGATCACACTAAGGCCGGCCAGGAACTGAAGGCCGCCGCAGGAGAGGCCAAGGTCACGGTTCCGACGCAAATGATCGAGAAGCACGCGGCAGAGTTGGAGAAGCTCAAGAATGCGCAGGGCGAACAGTTTGACGCGGCCTATGTGCAGGCTCAGCTCGCAGCCCACCAGGAGGCGTTGAAGCTGCTGCAGAGTTATGCGCAGGGCGGCGATAGCGCACCTTTGAAGGCGCATGCGGCGAAGACGGCGCCAGTCGTCCAGGGGCATCTGGAGCACGCGCAGAAGCTCAGCGGCGGCTAAAACGAGTCGAGCATCTGGCGTGGTGTGGCGCAGCGAGCGCTGACGTCCCAATGCCTACTGCGAAGGCTATGCCGACTATCTGAGGCAAAACGGGTTCAACTTGAGCGTCAAGCCGACGCACGACCTCGCATCGATGGGCCGCGAAGCAGGCATTCCGGACGACGTCCAGGGCTGCCACCTCTCCATGATCGACCGCTACGTGGTCAACGGCCATTGTGCCGATCGGCACGGTAAAGAAGCACCTGACCGAACGGCCCGACATCAAGGGCGTGACGCTGCCCGGCATGCCGATGGGCTCGCCCGGCATGAGCGGCACCAAGGAAGGTCCGTTCGAGATGCTGGAGATCCGGGAGTCCGGCGGCGTCGGTAGCGTTTAAGCCAGGGAGTAGGAGCAGTCCGATGATGGAGGGCATGGGCGACATGATGTTCGGAATGGGCTTGGTGTGGCTCCTTGTCATCGTCTTGATCGTCCTTGGAGTTGCGACGCTCATCAAGTACCTGTTCTTCGGCGACCACCGATGAGTAGGATCGCAGTTCTTTTCTCAACGCTCGGGGTTCGGATTGGGGGTCGCATGGGCCATGGCCTTGGCTGGCCGCCCGGATGAACGGCGATGCCTCGCCCGCCACAGTCGCGCTCGGAAAGGCACTCTACGCGTAGCGCTGCGCCACCTGCCACGGCGCGAATCTCGAAGGACAGCGGGACTGGAGAAGTCCGCGGCCCTCCGGCCGCATGCCGGCCCCGCCGCACGACGCATCCGGCCACAACTGCCATCACCCGGACGGCGTGCTCTTCCGTATCACCAAGGAAGGATCGGCTGCGGTTGTTGGCGGAAACTATCAAAGCGACATGCCGGATTCGGAAATGTCCTGAGTGACAACGAGATCCGCGCAGTGCTCGCCTTCATCAAGAGCATCTGGTGGGAACGGGAGCGGGAGTATCGGGGGGAGATGAGCCGCCGGCAGCGGGAGACGTCTCAGTGGCAGCGGGCTTGCGCTGTCGGAAAGCCATCACCTCGGCCGTGCGCTGCCTTCGTACATGAACGTCATCGGCTTCGGGCCGGGCATGTAGCCGGTCTCGACCCGATCCAGGTGGAACCCGCCGTCCTCGATCATGGACTGAATTGGGCGGTTGAGATGGCAGCCGCCGCTGAGGCGACGCCAGATCGGCGTGAGCCGGTCCTGCCACCAGCGCACGCTGGCGTCGGGTGCCAATCCATGCTCGACGAACAGCAGCTTGCCGTGAGGCTTCAGCACCCGGCGCATCTCCGCGATCGCCGCGGCGGCCTCCGGAACCGTGCACAAGGTCCAGGTCGTCACAACCGTGTCGACGCTCTGGTCGTCAAGGGGGATGGATTCTGCAGACGCCTTGATGAAGCTGACGGGCATTCCTGGATCCGGCACACGACCCGCCATCGCTAGAAGTTTTGGGGCCGGCTCGAGCGCGAGAACTTCCCGCACCGTCGGACCGTAGAAAGGCAGGTTAAGACCAGAACCGACTCCGATCTCAAGGACTCGCCCCTCCGCCGCGCCGATCACCCGCTCCCGATAGGGCCGCAATCGGTCGTTGCGCATCGAAAGATCGCAGAGCCTCGGCAAGATGATATCAGCGTAGATGCCCATGTGCTCCCTTCCGCGTCCTCAGGCAAGCAGTATCCAGGCCCAGCGCGCGGCCTGCTGACCGATCGTCAGGCCGGAAAGGTTAATGCCTTGAAGCAGGGCTCGACGGTCTTCGCCATAATGCGTGGCCTGGCCATGCGCTTCAACGGCATCTTGCGCAGCAGGAGCTCGGAGGCACTGGATGAATGGATCGACGATGCCATTGATACCGAACTCACGGCGATCATGCGCTTCGCCAGCGTTTTGCGCCGGGATATCGATGCCGTCAAAAATGCAATCGAACTCCCCTGGAGCAACGGTCAAGTGGAAGGGCAGATCAACCGGCTCAAGATGCTGAAACGAGCAATGTACGGTCGCGCCGGCCCAGAACTGATGAGGGCGAGAATGCTGCCGCTGAATCACAGAATTTGAGGATGAACCGGGCACGCGGGGTTCAATCAGGCGGTGGGCGGCGAGGTCGATCACATCGTCGCCGGCTCCCAGCCACTGATGTGCCGCAGCGGCTGCCCGACCTCACCCCAGGTCGGGAAACGACGCAGTTGCCTTCGGAGATCTTCAACATATGCCGAGCGCAGAGCTGCTCCGAATACCCGGGATGAGCGGACGTGAGATTGGGGCGAGATCCATTTCCCGATTTTGAAGAATCGTCGATAACCCCGCTGGGCAAATAAAGCCGCTTCCCTTGATTCCGCTTGTGCTGAGAGCAAAATATGCGCATGCGACGTTCGAAGCGGTTCCCTTCAATGGAACAGGGCAATTGCGCCCCATCTATATGATGGCCACGTCGCGATCGGAGCTGCAGCGGTCTCCCACTTCCGCCACTGCAGCTCTGTTTGTCCTTCGCCATCTCGCGTCTTGCCGTTGGCTCCCGCGTTTACGCAGAGAATCGGGAGCCTGTTGGATTCTTGGAAGTGGCAGCGCCCCCTGGGGGCGTGAACTGAGAAGGACGCTGCCAGTCGGTCGGCCTCTGCGGAAGGAGAAATAAAAGAGCCGACACGAAGTCTCCGCGCGCAGACAGTCGCTCTGCCAGCGACGCGAATCAAACGGGCGGCCGCGCACATGGTTCCAGAAAAATTTGCCGGCCAGCTATATGAAGTCCATCTGCAGCTCTGCTTGCGTTCTTAAATGATTTCGCCTGTCTTGAGCACGTCGGAGAAGAAAAGCAGCGCTCCCCCAGGTGGCTGGAGCGCTGCAGTCGACCCGTTCTACGGAGAACGCCGGTCATGATGAGGAACTCAACTCAAACGACCGGCCGATGGAAATGTTCCGCCAGATTCATGTCTGTGAATTCGGGAGAGACATTAGCTCCAAGAGTAGCCCAAAAGGGTTACTGGACAACGCAACCTGCGATTTGGAACATAAGCCTGCTATAGCACGACAAGACCTCTCATTTCAGCAGCAATTTAGAGCAGTGCCCCGCGCCCACTGGGCGGGGCACTGCTTGGATGGCCTCAATGAAGGCCGTCGAGAATACGCTCAACAGCCTGTCGATCGATGCACGTGTGATGCGAGAAATCCTTCAGCGGATCGAGGCCAGCCAGCGCGATCGCGCGCAGTTGCGGCGCTGACGAGGCTTCGCTCTAAAAGCCTAACCCACCAAGGGGCACCTTGAGCAAGACGGGACAAAAGACGCGAAAGAGCGGAAAGCCGCGGAACCGTACGCCACCTTGAGCTTTCAGTCAGGTTAAGCCGCGCAAGGTGCCGAATTTCTCGTCACTTCGGTCACGAGCGGCGCAAAAGCTATAGCCATCCTGCGCTCTGTTAACTCGCAAATTGATGGCGTGGTGACCGACATTCGGTTTCGCGAGTTTCCGGATGGTTGGGAGGTCGCGCGCGTTGCTCGTGAGATCGACGCATTCATGCCGATCGTTTATATCAGCGGGCATGGTGCTCTGGACTGGGTGTCAAGAGGCGTCCCAGACAGTATCATGATCGAAAAACCGTTCACCCCGGCCAGTTGGTGACAGCCGTCTCCCAGCTGCTCAACGCCAGACCGCCCCGTGCTCCTCAGCCTGGCGCCTGATTGGCGAGAGGAAACACGGAAGAGTCAATCACCAGCTGCTACCATCTTTCGCAGCTCGTCCCGCTGACGATGGCCAGATTGGTAGACCGATATCAGCCTTCTGGCGATAAGCTCAGCAGCTTCGCAATTGCGGCGAAGTCCCTTCTCGGCCAGGATCTCAGTGAAAACGGCGTCCAGCATGTTGACGTCGTCCGGAAGAACCGAAGAACCGCGCCCGTATGATCGTGTGACAGTATCATCGCGCGACCTCCTAAGGGGGGCGAAAGCGCGGTTGTCTCAGTCGACGGCGCCCGTGCCCGTGTATTTACCGTTGATGAACGCATCATGCGCCCTCAGGTGACACTCCTGCAAATAACAATGCTAATCTGAGTTCTTTTTGGATTTCCCATGGGCTCAGTTCGCTTGCCAGATTTGCCAACGCGCTTGATCCCGCTTCTGCCGAGAGTAAAATATGCGCATGCGACGTTCGAAGCGGTTCCCTTGGATGGAACAGGGCGAGAGCTCAATCGGATGGAAAGCGTCGCGATCGGAGCTGCAGCGGTCCCCCACTTCCACCACTGCAGCTCTGTTTGCGTGGGGCGTATGCGATAGCAGCGCCCTAGGGAAGGAGAGGGCGCTGCTTGGCCCGTCGACTAGGCGAATATCGGAAGGAAAATAAGCGTCGACCTTGCCGAAAAAGCCGCTTCAGGGAAAAGCGACGATTCACAAACTCAATTCCCGCAGGGATGTTCGTCCCGGTCAGGCCGAAGTTTCTGCTGCACTGAAAAGGGGCAGCGCCCCGGCAGATGCGATTAGGAGCGCTGCAGTTGTCCGACATGTGCGACTGTCCGCCAGTCGAAATTCAGAGGGAGAAAACTCTGAAATGGGAACGCCTCTGAAACGCCGTGTTGGCTGGAATGTTCCGGATCAATGCTCGTTTTTGAGAGCGGCAATTTCAGGCCGGCTCCGGTAGCAGCTGCCGGGGAAGGGGACTGTCGTCTCCACCGCCATCCTCGTCATCCGGCCACCACCCCTGCCAATCGTCTCCAAGCGCTTCTCTTGCTTGGCTACCATCGAGACGGCCGATAAGCATCTGAAGCAGCTCGTGCTCTGTGATGCCGCTTTCATTGGGCAAGTACGCCGCGATTTCCTTGTGACAATCCCAGATCAGCTTTTTCATTTTCAGCGCATCGGCCATGGTCGTCTCCTCAGGGCAGCGATGAGACCCCAGATCTGCTTTGAAGGGACGACACTCGCAGATCTGGGACCGCGCCCTCGGTAACTCATGTTGCCACCGCGCGCTCATCCGATATGTGTCGAGACCGGCAATCGACAAGAGTCTCAAGACTTTGGTCCAAAAAGATTCATGGCCTGCCGCATCGTCGCGTCAGCGCCGGGGCTCCCTTATCAAGATTGCATTGCCGTCTCGGTTTTCACACTTCCCACAGCGCATTTTCGGTGCGAGCCGAAGGACGCTTTGCCTCTTGCCGAAACGTGCGGCCAGCGACCGCCGGTCAACTCGGGCAAGGTGGCCGCAGCTCCGGCACTTGCCCAGGACGTCGCACCATTCGGGAAGGTTCGCGAAAGTAATCTCTTCAGGGGCACCGGCTGGGGTCGCATCACCAGCCGGCTCCTTCGACCACGAGCCCTGCACGGCTTGCTGCTGTGATGTTCACTTGTTGGGCCAAGAAGGTCGCATAATGTATCGATCGGAACTGCGCTGCCGTTCGTGGCAAAGTGATTTCTATCAGGTTAAGCAGTGCTCAGTTGTTTTTGATCTGCTCGACTGCAGCCGCCAGCAATTCATCCATGATGCTGCGAATCTGAGTATCTGACAGGACTACGCCGGCCGCATCGAAATCGGTGCGCACCTTGCGGAACACATCATTGTCCCCGGCCTCTTCGAAGTCTGCTTGAACCACCTCCTTCGCATACGCGTCCGCATCCGCCGAGCTTTTCGGCGGCCCACAGGCCAAGCAACTTATTTCGACGGGCCATGGCCTTGAACTTCGTTTCCTCGTCCATCGCGAACTTCTTTTCGAAGCCTTCCTGACGATCTCTTATGCTCACGGCTTAGCCTCCAGTTCCGGTATGATTTCCGACGTGCCCGATATCCACCAGATCTCGAGGTTCGTCGGAACCGAGCATGGCGCGGTTGGACGATGCTCGCAAGTCCTGATCGTGTCAGTCGGTGGACGCAAGCTCGCGGCAATCCCGGTGGGCGACAGCGTAGTAGGTTCTACCCAGAGGCCTCAACTCGTCAGACCGAAGAGGGCCTCTTCGAGGATCTCCCAGCTTTCATCCATGGCAAAGGCTGCAGAAATGTAGGGAAGGCCGATGTGGCCGTAGCGGACCGACAGCTGCCGCTCCGAGATCTCTTCGTCGATGCCGGCGATCTGCTGAAGGTAGAGCATGGAGGCCAGTCCGGTTCTATCAGCGCCGGCTTGGCAATGGATGAGTATCGGCTTCGGTGCGGTCTGCAGCAACGCGATCAGCTGCCGCGCCTGCTGCGGCGACACCCGTTTCGAAGCTGACAGCCGGAAATCGAAATGAGCGATGCCGGCGTGGCCGGCGGCTTCGACCTCCTGCAGATACCAGGCCTCCCTGCTCTCGCCACGGAGGTTTACAATGGCTTTGATGCCGTATTGCCGTGCATAGGTCGCGATGTCCGCGGCAGAAGGCTGCGCCGACCGGTAGAGCTCCGCCGGCAGCACCTCGTGGAAATTGCCGGTGAGTTGGAGAACGCCCAGATAGCCGCCGAAAACGAGCGCAGTTGTCCAGGCCGTGCCTGCGATTGCCTTCAAAAATCTGTTCATGTTCAACCCTGTTGTTGCGCAGGAAAGTGGACGGAATCAGCAGACCTGGCTTTCCCGGCGGGAGCGCCATGCTCGCGACTGCATTCGCGAGACCAAGACCGAGGTCTATTGCCGGTGATCGGGTGATCGTCCGACCCTTATCGATACACTTGCCGGGACGACCGCGCGCGGTGCCTTCCAGCCGACGCCGGGCGCGACCCCGACGACCTGACAGGTCACACGTTTGGGATAGATTCAGATAATGCACTCCGATGTTGCCGTTGGATCCATGATCGTCGGAGCATTATCTCCCGGACCTGTCCAAATACTGACGGGTCTGTGAGACTTGGCTTGGCGGCGCTTTTCGCAAGCTCCCAACGATACTGGATCCTTCCGGCAAAACGCCCGCAAAGCGCGCGCCCGATAGCCCGGCGCTCAACCCCTTTGCCTCATACGAGAGCGGCGGGTGTGGAGCGCGGAATAGGCGATGGCGCCACCGATCAAAAGCAGCGTTACAAGTAAGGCCCACTGTGGCGCCAGGTAAGGCACCAGGCCGAGCTCTTTTGAAAGGCCAAAATTCCAGATGATCTTCGCCCCAATTAACACGAGCACCAGCGACAGTCCGTACTTCAGGTATTTGAAATGCGCCGCCGCCGCGGCGAGCATGAAGTACATCGAGCGTAAGCCCAGGATGGCGAAGACGTTCGACGTGTAGACGATGAAGGGATCACGCGTGACCGCGAAGATCGCCGGAACAGAGTCTACGGCGAAAACGATATCGGCGGTTTCAACCATCGCCAGCGCCAGAAAGAGTGGTGTCGCGTAGAGTGTCGCGTGCCCGGTCGCGGGATGCGGGAGGTGAACGAAGAAATGGTGACCGTGCCGTTGGTCTGTCACCCGCAGGTGTCGGCGGGCGAAGGCGAGAATTCTGCTGTCCCCAAGCCTGAACTCCGCGCCGCGTCCGGTGATCATCTTCCAGCCGGTGTAGATAAGGAACACCGCGAAGACGTAGAGCACCCAGGTCCAGGAATTCACGACCGCGGCGCCAAGCGAGATGAAAATCCCGCGAAACACGATCGCTCCTATGATCCCCCAGAACAGCACACGGTGCTGATACTCGCGAGGGATGCAGAAGTGGGTGAAGATCAGCGAAATGACGAAGATATTGTCGAACGCTAGTGCCGTTTCGAGGAGATAACCGGTGAAGTACTGGACGACCGCCTGGCGGTTCAGATCGGCGGGAATATCGTAATACTGCGGATCTGGCTCATACAGGAGAGCGACGTACAGTCCGAACAGCACTGCACATGCGGAGAAACTCGCCCACATCAGCGCGCTCTTAGTAGGCGAGATGATCTGGTCCTTCCGGTTGATGATGCCGAGGTCAAGCCACAATAAGAAGCCAATAAAGCTTAAGAAACCAAGCCAGAGCCAAGCCGTCTGTCCGGCATACTCAATGGAGAGGAAGTCCAAGGGCCGCTCCTTTCACCGCAGGGACTCAATCGCGTGTTACGAAAGGACTGCAGGCGGAAGAAGCGCGACCGTCTAAGCGGGGAAATGTGCGCTCACGCCCACAATTCTCCAGTCCGACATCGCGATCGCTCCGCGACCGCCAGAGGGGCCCGGTCTGGCATGGATAGGATAGGGTTTCCGGTGAACTAGTCAATTCCTACGACGAGTGTCCGGACGCCTGTATGGACGGTCCTTCCGGTTGCCCTCGCAGCGCAGATTTTTGCTGTGATAACAGCCCTGCCCAAAATCAAGCTTGCAATGCGGCGCAGGTCAGATCATCGAACCAGCATTACTGGCACAACCTGCGCGTCGATCATCGCTTGGGTCACGCCGCCGAAAACCTTTTCGCGAACGCGCGAATGCCCATACGCGCCCATGACGATCAAATCAGCTGACGTATCGACCGCATGCTGGTTGAGAACTTCCTCGGTCCGACGTCCGGCACCTCGGAGCCTATCAATGGTCACTGTGATGCCGTGACGTGCCAAATAAGAGGCGATGTCGTCGCCAGTTTCCACCCCGGTTTCTGCGACCGCTCGGGGCTCGACCACAACGACGTTCACCCCGTCGGCACCTCTCATCAACTCCAGCCCTTCGCGGGCAGCACGCGCGGATTCGATGGAGGAGTTCCACGCCAGAAGAACCCGCTTCGGCTTCAAGGTTGCCGATCGGAGATCTGGCGCAAGCAGGATCGGGCGCGCCGAATGGAAGAGCACACCTTCTATCATGAGGCGCCGCAGACGCTTATCCGCTCTCAGGCTCGGACCGATGAGGGTGATGTCAGAAAATCGCGCACATTCTCCGAGATCGTGTTCTATCCGCATCGAATCGGCGTATCTCCCAAGAACATTGAAAGATATTCCGGAGTTGTTGAGAGCCTCGCGAGCTCGCTCGATCGCCTGGCCGACTTCTTCTATTTGGCTGGTCCTGTCGAAATCCCATGAAACAGCGGCAAAGTCTCTGATTGGAGGCAGCGTTGCCATTGCAACAGGCATTACTGTGAGGTGCACATCGTGCGCGGAGCAGAGATCCGCAGCTGCCCTCAGATCACCTTCGAATTGCTTGACGCCAACGACAAGGAGAATTGATTTGTAGGTCATCATCGATCTCCCGGACCCGGTGAGTGCGAAGACAGTTTGCGCCCACCTAGCGCGGGGCACAAGAACTTCGCGTGACAGGGCGCAGCCGTTTCGACGTCGGGTCTACCGAGTGCTGAAGACCGACTGTAAGGCGATTGGATCGGAGCTACCTTTTGCTCAACCGAACGAAGCGACAACCATGCCGAGGACGGATGCGGCGAGGGCGGCAGTGGCCGTCCATCCGAGCCATCGCAACCACCGCGGACCGTGAACTCTCCTATAGGCTTTCTTTTGCTGTCATCAGCATTACGACGGTCATCACCGGCACCCTAGTAGAGGCCGCCGGCGTGACGGCAATCTGCAGATGCGTGAGCAATGGGTTTGAGCTTCGACAGCGAATCGTTCGCTACTTGCGCGCGGTTCCGAACAAGGTTTTGGCTCCATCCACCCTAACCACAATAGTCGGCAACTCACCGGTAGGGATGCCCCGTCTTGAAGGGGATCCTTCCAACTCACGAAAAACACGCTGCCGATAGCGCGGAAATGATTTGCCGGATTTCTGCTGTAGGGGTCCGAAAAGTTTGAGTTGTCTCGGTGTGGTAGTCTTGCGATAGTTGCAGTTGCGCAGGCAGTGACTGGCGTTCGTAGAAATGCCCAAGGCTTAGACGAGGCGTTACGCACTTTTTTGGCATTGCGGCCGAATTTCATAGCGCATTAGACCACTTCTCCGTTTCAATGAAACAGCGAATTGATCTAGCGATATTCGCCACCTGTTCGTTCGCCGGCGGGTCTGTCGACATACTTCCCTTCCACCGGCACCGCCACACGATCGAAGTTCCGGGCGAGTGCATGCAGTGCGTCGCGCATTTCCGTCCCCTGCATGGCAGGGCCGTGACCGGTGATGACGCGCTCGGGCTCTAGCGCGGCGAGCTGTTCGACCGAGGTGCGGGCGTTCTTCCAATGCGTGGTGTAATACATCGGCGGCCCGTGCATCTCTGGCTGCTGAACGGTAACGGCGTAAGCGGATTCCTGCCGGGTCGTTGTGAAGGCGTCACCTGCGACGATCGTGCGGTCAGCCTCCCGCCAGAGCGATACGTGGCCCGGAGTATGTCCGGGCGTGTGAAGCCAGCGCCAGGCCGGCATTTCCGGCACGCTGCCGTCTTCGGGGAGAGTTTGAAGCCAACGGCTCACATCCACGGGGCCGCGCGGAAAGAGCGGCGAAAGCAACGACATCAGCCCGCCACCGACCGAGGGGTCCGGTGGCGGATAGGAGGCGCTGCCGTCGAGATAGGGACGTTCGAGCGCGTGCGCGTAGACGGGAGCGTCCCACCGGTTGGCAAGCTCCTCGAGAGCGCCGACGTGATCGAAGTGGCCATGTGTCATGATGATGGCGGCGGGCCGCGCGTTCGGTCCGAAACGTTCCTCGGCAGCTCCGGTGATCAAACCGGTTGTGCCCATGACCCCGGCATCGATCAGCACCCATTCGCGGTCACCGGCACCTGGCGTTCCAAAAAAGATGACATTGACAATTGCCAGCCGGCGATAGGCGAGATCGGGGCAGATTTCGTGCGTGCCGTCGTCGCGCGCCGCGTCATTCTCCGGATTTTCGGCCCGTCCATTGGGATCGAGCGGTATCTGCTGGGCCATTTGCCTGCCTCCTGTCCCGCTGAATGGAATGAGGCCGAACAATCGCCGATGCGATTGGTTCCGCAGGTACGAGAGCCGGCGAAAAAGGTCCGTGGCGTGAGGCAGATACTGGGGAACCGCCCAGAAGGAACATTCCTGTTTAGTATGGCGTTTCAATGAACGGACGCGCGAGCTTGGAGGATGGAATGGCAAATCACCCTTCTCGGCCGGAGATTGCCAGACTTTGCGGCCGCGCTGCTCGTGCGCTGCTCGCCAAGCGGCTGTAGGATGCGCTTTCCGCTGTCCTAGGACGACAGGGGGCCGTTCCTGCCGCTCTCCGCTCTGGACGTGCGCCCACCCAGTTACCAATGAGGGGACCGTACGCGAACCGCCAGATGCTGTGGTCCCTCGGGCGACTTAACGAGTCAGCCTTGCGGACCTATGGCGAGACGTTTCAGCATCTCCACATCGCGCACACCCGTTTGATAGGTTGCGATCAGCCTCGCGGCGAGCTCTTCAGCTATCTCTCCGTCTCTTGGGATCTGATATTCATCCAAGATCTGTTCGAAGAGATTACCCAGCATCTCTACGTCGTCAGGACTTATCGCTGCGGATTGGTAGCTGCCGCGTTCCATGGCGCAACTCCAGACGTGGCGTCGGAGAATATCGTCTCCGGTCGCAACCGGCTCACATCAAAGTCGATGAAGGGCACAGTATACGCTTTCCGGGCAGATTTGCATCCTTCTTGGCCAACCGCAGCCTGACTCAACGGCCGCGAGGGACGCTTCCTACGTCCGCTCCCGATGTGTCGCACCCGGCATGATAGCCGCCCTTCTTGGTACTCCCGGTTGGGATGGGCGGTTCCACTTCACGCGTTGGACGCGGAATACCGGAACCAAAGTTTCTCGTCGGGGTTGTTCACGCTGTTTCCGCCACCAAGAGGGAGAGCTCCGTGCCCCGATCCACCAGTGAAGTTTTCGACAGCCATCTGAACCTGCGAATCAACGGCGATCTGGAACGGGATCTCGTCGAGAACTACTCGGAGAAAGTGGTGCTATTGACGGTAAACTCGAACATGAGCGGGCATGACGCAATCCGTGCATCGGCCGCTCGGCTCGGAGAGCAGCTCCCAGGGGCGAGGTTTGAGTTCGTGGCTAAGCAGGTGAACGGGCGGTACGCATTGCTGATCTGGAGGGCGACAAGTCAGCGCTTCGATGCAGTCGAGGGTGCGGACAGTTTCGTCATCAAAGCCGGAAAGATCGTTTTCCAATCGATTCACTACAGGCTGGTGGCGGCTTAGCGGCGGCCGATGTAGGCAAAGGAAAGGGCTGGAATTTGGAACCCGGATGAGCTTTTGCCGGTTATCGCAAAGGAAATACGTCAGGAGGTCCCAGATGAAGGAAGTTCTTTGGCGCGTACCTCTGTCGGTAACCCTGCAAAACGGCATGTCTCGCCGGTTCACGGGCCCCTATGAGGCTCTTGATTTCCTGGAATACGAGTGGCCATGTCACGGGAAGCGGTACCACCGTGCGGTACGCGACTGTCGTGCCGCACTGTCCGGAATCTTAAGTAACGAGGTCGCAAGAGCCTCATTCGCCACCGCCTGCGCCGAGGCATCCTTGGCGTGCAGCGACGGGCACGCCGGCTGTGCGACCGAGTTGTCGGGGAATTCCGCCGCCACACCGCACCATTGAAAGCTGCCAGGTACGCCTACTGCACTCCCGTGAGCGGCGGCGCGGAACTTCCACGAGTGCTAACTGAAATCATTGGTACAGCAACCTCCTACAGATGATCAGCGCCTTGTGATCAAAATCGGGCCCGTCACACATCAACGTCGACGGGTCTCCGAAGGATTGGGTGGACCCAAGTCTCGTTGGTGAGATCAGCAGTCCGTCTCAATCAGCTGTGCTACTCTCCCGTGTGCGGCGAGATCCGTCCTTCCTCTTCAAGCTCTTTTTGAGCCTGGTGCCAATGCCGCTCATGGCCGCCGTCAGGCCGCCCCTCGCGTTCCCAGATCTCATAAGCGCGTGCCCGAATCCGATCTTCATCGTCTTCTGTGATCCGATCCGGTGGTTCCGTGCGGTTCTGGTCTTCTCTCTCCAGTTCTCGTTCGATCGTTTCCCGCGACCCTTCGACCGGATCTTCGTTCTGCTTCTTTCTGTTAGCCATCATTTCCTCCCTTGTACGACTAGTGGATGTAGGGCATTGGCTAGAGAAGGGAACTGACTCATCGCTTATTGTGCACTCGTCTCCGGCGCGGTGAAGCAGCCGGAAGCACCTGGTCGGTTCGGCGCAACAATGCCCGATTCAATTGTGGTTGCGGTGCTTGGCTGCCCAGCCAGCGATGGGCCTTTCAGCGACGCTGTTCGGCAGAGCGCCAATTCGCGACGCAGGTTTGCGCCTGCTCAATGCCGCAGAAATCCTAGGCATCCGCGGCGGGCTGACGCATGCACTTTCCGAGGACGCGCGGGTCTTCAATCAGGCGGTGGGCGGCGAGGTCGATCACATCGTCGCCGGCTCCCAGCCACTGATGTGCCGCAGCGGCTGCCCGACCTCACCCAGGTCGGAAACGACGCAGTTGCCCTCCTAAGATTTTCCAGCGCGAGCGGTGGCCGGAACGAGTTGCAGGAACACTCGGCTGGCGGCCGCTGTCGAGAAGACAGGCAATTCTCGTTTCGCTTTGCCGGCGGTCTGTGTCCATCCCCTCGAACGGAGGCGAACTGTGTTGGTCGGGACTAGCCGCCAATCCCATCGACTTTCCGTCAGGAACAAGGCCCTTTGCGCACGCATTGCGAGCTGTAGTATCTTTCCGAGACGGCGCAGCGGGAGGGGGCAGAAGCATGAACCTTGAAGACCTTTACCGGCTTTTGCGAAACGGTCATATCGAAGCGCAAGGAATCATCGACACGGTCCCCGATCCTCTACTTGTGCTTGACCGGAACCTGTGCGTCGGATCCGCCAGCCGGGCATTTTTTGCAACTTTCAACGTCGACCGTGACGAGACAATCGGTCAGCACCTCTATGAACTCGGCAACGGGCAATGGGACATTCCTGAGCTGCGCCATCTGCTCGAAGAGGTGATCCCGAAGAGCACGGCGGTCGTGGACTATGAGGTCGAGCATCACTTTCCGAGCATTGGCCGGAAAACGATGCTCGTCAGTGCGCACCGGTTGTTCCATCCCGACAACAACAGCCGCACCTTGCTACTCTCGATCGTGGACGCCACGGAGCGACGCCAGCTTGAGGCCGAGAAGGATGTGCTCTTGGGTGAGCTCCGGCATCGCATGAAGAACCTGCTCGGCTTGGTGCAGGCCATTGCACGCCAGACCAAGGCCTTGGATCGAACGGGCGAGGAATACCGCGACGCATTCCTCGGTCGGTTCAATGCGCTGGTGCAGGCCCATGATGCCGCATACTCGCAAGAAGGCGAGGCCGACCTCCAAGAGGTGCTTCAGCGAACGCTCGAGCCCTATTCAGAAGGATCGCTCGGAGTTCTCGTCGAGCCGGGGCAGAGCGTATCGCTTGCGTCGAAGCAAATCATGCCGCTAAGCCTGATTGTTCACGAGCTCGCGACCAATGCGATCAAATATGGCGCGCTTTCAACACCCTCTGGACAGGTTCGCGTCCGCTGGGAGGTTGAGGAAGCGAGTGCTCCAAGTGTCCGGCTGGTGTGGCAAGAGAGCGGCGGCCCTTCGGTAACTCCGCCGTCCTCCTCCGGTTTCGGCACGCAGCTTATCGACTTCGTTGTCAGCCGCGAATTGGCAGGACAGGTGGAACTGAACTATGCACCTTCCGGTTTGATCGTCGAGATCGTCGCACCGTTAGGATCGGTCTCATAAATTGAGGCTGGTCACATGCATAAGACCGTGCTTGTCGTGGACGACGAGTTCCTCATCGCGATGGATTTATGGCTGCTGCTTGAGCGATACGGCTGGTGCGTGCTCGGAACTGCCGCAACGGTGAAGGAGGCGCTTGAATTTTTGGCTCGCGAAGTGCCGGCTGTGGCAATTCTTGACGTCACCCTCAGGGACGGTTCCGTACAGGACAAAGGCGAGAGCCCCCGTGAGGGGTTAGCCCCAGGTCATTCCAAAGTTGCAGCTCCTGCAGTCCTGTCGTTTAGCAACTGCGAAATTGCAACGATCAATTGTGACATGCCGAAAGGCTTTTCGATCATGATACTCTTAGGGACGCCTTGAGAAGCCCAATCGGGAGCACTGTCTCCGCTGATGTAGACGACCGGCATCTCAGGGTCGATCTCCCTTGCAATGCGGGCGACGTCCCAACCGCTCGGGGATTCAGCGAAGCGGATGTCCGTGACTATTCCAGCAATGGAGGACTCTGCGGCTTTCAAGTGCTCGACTGCCTTCTTGCCGCTCGTCACCGCCAGAACCATGAACCCGGCCTCTTTAAGCGCGTCTTCGAAGTCCAATAGCAGGAGAGTCTCGTCTTCTGCGAGCAATATGGTGACTGATTCCAATGCCTGTCCCCCGAGAATAAGGTTCCCGTGAACGCGCGGTTTGGCAAACGGTTCCCTCAAATGTGACTGGATTCGGCGCCTTGCTCAGGTTTCCTGGTCAGGCGAGACCGGTATTCGCGCAGCAGCTGCGACCAATCACGTTCGTGACTTACCGGCTTGCGTCCACAGGTGCCGCACTTTGTTCGGTAGTGTGCTGAAGGTTCTGCAAATTCACTGAGAGAGGCGGTCATGGCAGGCTGGTGATGTTGAACGTCACCTGATTCCCTGGAAGGAACGCCACCATGGCCAAGACCGAAGGTAAGACAGCCAGCGCCGCCGTCAAAGACATTTTGCTTTCGAACCCCGATGGGCTGCGCGAGGTGATCCGCACGGTGATGCAGGAGGTGCTGGAAGAGGAGATGGACGAGGCGTTGGGGCGAGATCCATTTCCCGATTTTGAAGAATCGTCGATAACCCCGCTGGGCAAATAAAGCCGCTTCCCTTGATTCCGCTTGTGCTGAGAGCAAAATATGCGCATGCGACGTTCGAAGCGGTTCCCTTCAATGGAACAGGGCAATTGCGCCCCATCTATATGATGGCCACGTCGCGATCGGAGCTGCAGCGGTCTCCCACTTCCGCCACTGCAGCTCTGTTTGTCCTTCGCCATCTCGCGTCTTGCCGTTGGCTCCCGCGTTTACGCAGAGAATCGGGAGCCTGTTGGATTCTTGGAAGTGGCAGCGCCCCATGGGGGCGGGAACTGAGAAGGACGCTGCCACTCGGTCGGCTTCTGCGGAAGGAGAAATAAAAGAGCCGACACGAAGTTTCCGCGCGCAGATAGTCGCTCTGCCAGCGACGCGAATCAAACCGGCGGCCGCCCGGTGTGTTCCCGAGATTTTTGGGTTTACCGAACGAAAAGCAGCGCTCCCGCAGATGCGATTAGGAGCGCTGCAGTTGTCCGACCAAGTGCAATTGTTCGCGAGTCGAAATCCAGAGGAGAAACAACCTCTGAAATGGGGAACGCCTCTCAAACGCCGTGTTGGCTCGAATGTTCCGGAACAATCCCATTTTGCAAAGGCTGGCCACTTTCAAGCCGGCTCCGGTAGCGGCTGCAGGGGAGGGGGACTCTCGTCTCCACCGCCATCTTCGTTATCCGGCCACCACCCCTGCCAATCGTCGCCCAGCGCTTCCTTCGCCTGGCTACCATCGAGACGGGCGATGAGCATCTGAAGCAGCTCGTGCTCCGTGATGCCGCTCTCCGGCGGCAGGTATGCGGCGATGTCCTGCTGGCACCGCCAGATCAGCTGCTTCATCTTCTCTTTATCGGCCATGAACGCCACCTCGGCGGGTCAACACGTCGCCCGCGCCTGAGGTTCCGGACCTTGCCGGAATGTGAACGGCTCCTATCCTCCTTGTTCGATCATGGAGGAAAGCATGGCAGACAATCCGAAGAAGAAAGGCCGCGACCGCGAGCTCGTTTCCGAACAGGAGCACGAGGTCGTCTACCTGATGAGGACGGCAAAGGTGACCCGGCAGAAGGCCCTTGAGGCTATTCGTGAAGCCGGCCCGAGCCGGGAGAAGGTGATGGCGTATCTTCAGGGCAAGTAAAGGCATAAAAAGTGAGTGCCCGCGCGAGGGGATCGGGCGGGCACTTTGAACAGGTTGGGGACCTGGTGCCGCAGAGAGCGCGGCGCCATAGTAATGCACCTCATGCAACTTTGTTCCAATGCTTTCTGCACATTTATTTGCCGGGCTTAGCATTCCCTTCTGGCGTTGTTTCCAGCCTTACCGGCCTTCGTGCCACTTCGGCGAGGCTTACCCGAGAAAGGTGATGGAGTATCTCGGCAAAAAGTAGCTTCAACGCCGTCACAGTTTCGCGAGAACGTCGACCTGCGGAACCGGGGTCGGCCCTTCGGTACGATGCATCTGAAGTATCGTCACCTCCACGTGCAGGCCCCGGTAGGCTGCCATCCGTATGGCATTGTTAAAGAGCCGCATTGACTCGCGCAGATTGTCGGCGGCTTCACGTTGTTCTTCTGTAACTGTTACTGTCATAGCTCGGTTATTCCGCGCGTCGCCCGCGCCGTCAATGGCGCCCGGGTGATCGGTCCGTTTTCCACTCGGGCTGATGCTCAAAGCAGTACCAATTCGGCTCCGACCGGCCGACGGCGAAGCCGAAGCTGCCCCATTTCGTGCAGCCCGGGTGCTCGCAGTAGTGGACAAACGGCCCGGCCTGGATGTGGGGCTTGGCTCCCAGTTCGTCACTCATCTCGATCGCCTCCGCGGGCGGCGCCAAACTGCTGCTCGAACGCCTCTTCCCAATTCGGATGGCAGGAGGCGCCGACGTGCTTCAAGGGCTCGAAATGGTATCGCGCCAGCAGTGCGGCCGAGATTATCCGTGCCATCTCCTTTCGCGCCCCTTCTGCTTTCAGCCGGTCGCGATCGCAGGCGGCCCGCCTCAGTTCGAGCGGGATCGCGTAGAGCGTCTGCGTAACGAACGGCGCGATCGCCGGAGACCGCAGCACCGTCTCGACATCGAAGATAGCAAAGGCCCCGAAGGATTCGGCAATTCCCTTGGCGAGTTCCTGGACGCCGCGCACCTCGACGGGACGGCGATACTGATCGAGGCCGGCGTAGGCCCGCCTTTGGTGCGGAGGCATTACCGCAAGATCAACTTCAATCGCGGTTCCTATCTGATCGGCAAGTGTTCGCATGACGCGCGTCTTTCTAGTTTCCGCCCCCGATTGATGGAATGGCGCCGCATCGCCGTTGAATGTTCCTAATATGTTCTCGCTCTTCCCGGAGTCAATGCGGGTCTCTGGCGAGATCACAGCAATAAATCGAAAAGGCCGCACGAAATCGAAAGCGGCTTTCTCAGCGCGCCGATAGGACTAGCGTGCTTCCCCAACTGCGAAGCAAGGAAGCGTAGTGGCCGTCGCCTCTGAATTGGAAATAGGAGGCGGCGGCTCACCGCAATGCGACGGTTGACGCTCCTGTGCGTTAATGGCCTGATGGCCAAAGCATCCTCAAAGAAGCCTCGCGATATCGCCCCGTCCGATCCCATGCCGGCGCGGGTCGATCCCTGCCTTGCGACGCTCGTCGACAGGCCCCCGAAGGGGGCTGACTGGGCCTACGAGGTGAAGTGGGACGGACACCGGCTAGCCGTGCATATCGAGTTCGGACGAGTCCGGATCCTCACGCGCGGCGGCTACGATTGGACCGAGCGCTTTCCGACGATTGCCGACGACGCAAGGCGCCTTGCGGTGAAGACAGCGATCATGGATGGGGAAGCCGTAGGGCTCGACGAAAGTGGCCGGTATGCTGCAGCTGGCGCTGGGGCGCTTGCCGTCGGCGGTGGAGGCTGGAGCCATCGTCTTCTATGCCTTTGACCTAATCTATCTCGACGGCCGCGATCTGCGCCGGTTGCGCTGCGCGCTCAACATACAGGTTGAGCCCAATGCTTCGTCATGCCGATGAACATGGCTAGCCAAGGATTCCCCGTCCAACCGTCCAACGACATTTCTGAATCGATCACCGCACACCGATTCAAGAATTTGATGCTACGTCCGGTAACGCCGATCGGGGGGTGCCATCTGGCAAAGGAGTCACCTGCAAGACCCTCCTGATAGCAGAACATTCCGACCTGATCCCGTTTCCACTCCGCCCGCTGGGCGGAGCGAAGCAGGCGGAGGCCGGAACGCGTCCCAATTTGCGCCGAAGAGAAGGCCGGAGCCTTGTGGTAAACGGGTTTGGGTCGGCTGCCGTATTTCTCATTCTCCACGCCATGCGCCTTGGACGTGAAAATGAAGATTGCTTAGCGGCCTTCCGACACGCTGTTGGTCACAGCGTCAGCCGCTGGTTCGCCTGGCGTCATGCGCCTCAGAAGCCGGATCAGATCGCGCATGGTATCATGCGGCAATTGTTCGACGAGCTTCAACAATGTCGCGCGGTCCTCTGCTTCTTCAGGCGTCTTGCCCCACAAGTGCGGCGCTGTGTCAAAGATCACATCGAGAGGCATAAAGCCCATGATCTCACAGAGATGTATCAGGCGCGGGATCGACAGCCGAGCTTCTGAGCCTCGCTCGTACCTTCCGTAGACGGATACGGAGAGTCCTAGCAAATGCGCTAAATCGGCGCGGGAAATACCCTTGGCTTCGCGCGTTTTCTTGAGCCAGGCCGAAACCTTTTCATCCATCTCCTTCGCGGTAAGGGTGCCGTGGAAACCCGGTTGGCGGAAGACCGGCCTGTCAAATTCCGGATCGGCTACTTCAACCAAACCTCGTGCGCTTATCAAGCTGACTGCATCCGTCACCGACCTGACCCTTTTTGTAAACCGCCCCGCAGCGAGCACTATGCACCATATTGAAGTACTTTGGAGCACGCTTTCCGAAGAATCACAGCGATTTTCCCTAACTTTTTGGGGGAAGGCGCGGTCGCGAGTTCATTGAGGCGATGGATCAAAATGCTTCAACACGCGCCCGAGCATTCGGCCAATAAACTTGGCGCTGAGAATGGCGAAGCAGCCGTGAAAAGCCATTAGCGGTTTTTCGCGGCTATCATCTTCCCGTCGCCGTCTTCGCCCTGAAAAACCGCCTCAATTGCGTTTCGTCCTCGATCCACTTGAGGTGCGCGGCAAGCTCGCAAGCGATCTCGGTACCGGCAATTCGAATGCAACGATTGATGATCACTTTTGATCCGTTGCCATGCTTACTTATATTCCATTTGGATAGTTCGACTAATTGAACCTTGGCCTGTTCGTCTGTCGGCCACGTACCCTTTTCGGGTACAGCGCTCGCAATGTTCGATTGACGCAAATTGCCTCCTGAAAGGAGTCCCATCTCGGCTGTCGGGCGCCCGAGTAGGGAGCAACATACACGCCGAGGACGCAGCCAACGACCACGCTAAGAAGAAAGCCGCGGCCTAACATCGGTCAATAGCCGTTATCTTTGAGGAACTGATCGATCGCCGCCTTCATGATGACCGTCATCTTCACGTCGTTCTCAATGGCGGCCTTTTGCAGCCGCATCTTCGTGTCGAAATCCAGCGGGCAGTTGACGTAGTGCTTGGATTCGCGATCGCGCGCCCTTTTCAGGTCGCGCAAGCGAACTCTGGAATCTTCTCGCTGCAATGCTCTCGTGGTTGCCCGTTCACGCCGAGCTTCTTGTGTCGGGGCGATCAGACGACTAGCGGGCTGATCAGCCTCAGTCCCGAGCGGTGCAGGCTCTGGAGGCTGATCTGCATTCCTGGTTTCTGTCGACAGCTCAGCGGGTTTCGGTACTGAGTCCGCCGGTATCGCAGCTTGCTCCACTGAGCGGCTGCGACGCGGCGCGACTGCAAAGTCAGAGACGGTCGTTTGACCCTTAGCCATTCGCTGCTACCTCATTCTTTCCCGCCAAGATCGCTTCGATGTCCCGAACCAGGCTCATCACTTCCGCCCTCGCTTTCTTCACCGACTCCGTCAGATCCAGCCTTTGCACGGTGCCATAGCCGTTTCGGATTTCGCGATAGCAATTTCGCTCCATTAGCTCCGTTTGGAGGAGATAGGAGTCGTAGCCCCCTTCCTGCAGGTTCTGCACGAACGGCCTGATCAGGCGGTAGGCTTCCAGCAGTTTCGCCGGCATGGTGATCCTCGTAACGAAGTTGGCGTGCGGTATTAGCCGCCCCACTTTGTCGGAAATGTCGGCCGTGTCGGCCGCCGCCTGTCCTGCCGCCTTGATCTCGTCCTGGTTCGGCTGGATCGGCGTCAGCACAATATCGGAGCCGGCGATGATCGTGTCCCTTAGAACCGTGTCCTGGCCGGGAGAGTCGATCAAAACGACATCGAACTTGTTCGCCTCGTTCTCCAGGAGCTGCTGGACGGTGGTCTGGCGGGCTGCGGTTATAAGCTCGATGTTGGCGGGCAGGTTGTCCTTTGCCTCACAGCGCTTCCACCATTCCTGCAGATTTTGGCGTCCGTCTGCATCGATGAGAAGCACACGCTTCCCTTGAAGCGCATACTCCCCGGCGATTAAGATTGCTGCTGTTGTCTTCCCAGCCCCACCTTTGCCGCTCACGGCAGAAATGAATAGTGGCAAGCGTTGCAACTCCCTTTGCTGGTCCAAAGTCTTTCCGGCAGTTCGTCGTGGACGTGGACGGAGTTTCCGCGTCGCACTTGCACACGATGCGAACAATTGCCCGTACGCTGTGGAATCATTGCACTACCGGCCCGTGTAGTCAATCGAAGCAACTAAACCACGGCTATAGGATGTGAACAATTCCCCCCACGATGTGAAACCATCTTCGCAGTCGCCCCAGAAACACATGATGTGGAAAAATCGTGCTCCTAACTCGTGTGAAATATCGACACGACATTGGTATGTGACCGCTGGCTGCTTTTCGCCGGCGTTCGGTGCGGCGTCCACCTAAACGCTCCGCCCGATCAGTGAACCCCGGAGCCGCGTAAGGCCGGCTTTGACGCTCGCACGGAAGCGGCAAGGGCGGAGAGCGGAGCGTCCCTTGCGGCTGAGTACGAGGGGCAGACAAAGGCCTTCAAAAGCGGATTTCGGAGGTGAACCCTGGTGAGCGTTGCCACGTTAAGCGACCGGGCGAAGCTCGGTCCGCAAAGGCAAACGGCCGAGCGCAGCGAGGGCAGCTCGAGGTTGTTTAGTTGAATACGGAAAAATGTGCTACGCCCTTTCCTGCAATCGAGGGACGAGCCCTCGATCATCTGACACAAGCGCCAGTAGGGGGCCAACGGCCAAATGGATGAGGAGAAATTCAACGCTCTTCTCGAGCCGACGAAGAAGGATCGCACTTTGCATGTGCGCGTCACAGGTGACGAACATGCGGCGATCGAGAAGGCCGCTGAGGATGCCGACATGACGGTATCCAGCTTTTTCCGGTCGCTGCTTCTGGAGGGGGCAGGGGTTCGGCCGATGTTGACCGGCGATGACCGCCTGGTCATGGCGGCTCTGCTCGAAGACATGCGGATGATCGGGATCAACCTGAACCAAGTTGCGAGGGCGCTCAACAGCGGCCGTGGTGTCCACCCAAGCGAATTGGACATCAACCTGGAGAACGTGCAGCGGGTTCAAGTGGCCGTGATGAGCGAGCTGCGTGCTCTGACGCGGCGAGCTGGTTATCAGCGTCGAGGGGAGATGTAGCCTTTGGAAGTCTTCTTCGGCGCATTCACCAGCGAATGGGAGCAGCGGCGCGCGGCCCTGCTGCACGAAATGTCGTCTGGCGGGCGAGGCGCTTCGGCAGAAGAAGAGATGCGAAAGCGCCTGAAGCAATTGGCTCAACTCGGCGCTGCAGGCGGCGGCGGAGGCTCGGGCGGCGGTCGTGGATCCGCATCGAAGGGGAGGGGGGCTCCTCGAGCGCAGGCGACGTCGGCGACAACGGTCGCCCGCCCGATGGAGGCGCGGTTGGCGGCCGTCGCAAAGGGAAGCCAGCCGGCAGTCGTCAAAATGGCTTCCTACGGCGGCGGTGCTCGGGTCGGTGCGATGCTGAATTATGTCTCCCGTGGCGGCGAGCTGAAGGTGGAGAACGAAAGCGGCAGGATCCTCGAGGGGCGGGAGGAACTGGCGCGCATCCGTGGCGATTGGGACCACCTTTTTCAGAACCGCGCAGAAAGCCGCGACATTGGGAGTTTTTCCGTCGAAATCGCGGCGCCCGACTTTGCCTCGGAAGAGGCATTGCACGGGCAGGTGAGGAGCACCCTGACCAGCGGCTTTGGCGACCGGCGCTATGCCTATGCCATCGCGAAAAATGACGGCGGCTCTGTGACCGTTCAGGGGCTTGTCGTATTGCGAAGCGGGCAGGGGGAGCGGCTAACGGGCGACGTGAAGGCGGCCGGCATCATCCAAGGCCGATACGACGCCAGCGCGGCCGCGGGCGAGGCTGCGGCGAAGTTCTCCTTTCATGGCTACGGAAATGGTGTCGAGTTCGGCGCCAGCCGCTTGCGCGGGCTGGTCGATCGGCATGACGACGTTCGCGACGATCGCGGTCAGTCGATAGCGAATGAGAAGGTCGCGGGCGACCTGGTGCAGAAGGAATGGCGCGGCGAGCTCCACAGCCGCAAGAGCCGCGACGTGATGCACGTTATCATGTCGGCTCGGGCCGGAACCGACGTTGCCGCGTTCGAAGGGGCGGTTCGCGATTTCCTGGCGCATCAGTTTGCTGGGCACCGGTATGTCTTCGCTATGCACGATCCGGCCAGCGATCCAAAAGAGGCGGGGGAGGGGGGAAAGCGTCCGCATGTGCATGCGCATGCGATCGTGGCGATGAAATCGGATTCCGGTGATCGCATCGAGACGACGCCTGCCGTGTTTCGCGAATGGCGATCCGTCATGGCAGAGAAGGCCCGGGAGCACGGCATTGAGATGGAAATGACAGACCGGCGCGAGTTTGCCACCCCGCCGGCATTCACGCGCACCCAGGTCCGGCCGGTGAGCCGAGAAGGCCGCACAGAGCATGTCGGGACGAGCGAGGCTGCGCAGGCGAGGTATGACGCCAAGCGCGGCGGCCGACGCACGGTCGCGAAGAGCGATCGGAGCCGACAGTACATCATAAAGGTGCAGGAATCATGGCAGAAGGTCGCTCTGGCGGGTGGAGATCATCAGATCGTGGCCTATGCCACGCAGCATCAAAAATATTTAGAATCAAGCGTTTCGACAGCGCAGACCGAAACGGGCGGCAGTGTCATCCGCGCGGATTTTGGATCGAACTTCCGCATCAATTTGGCTACATTGCAGGTAATGGTTTTGGAGGGTCAGGAAGTGCGCGAAATGTCACGGGCAGAGTTTGAGACTTACGAGAAGAAGGTCGAGACGACCTTGTTCAAGTTGGAGCGGTCGATCTCGGCAGACGATCGGGCGGACTTTGACGAGATAGCCGGCCTGGCCCGAGATTTCGTCAATCAGAAGCGTGAGCTGGTGGACCTTTATGAGCAGCGCAAAGAGGCATTGGCGGAGCAAGGTGCCGAAGCGCCTCGCAGCGAGCCGCGTGATCCGGCCAACGATCAGTGGGACGCTGCGGTCGCCAAGCACGGCGAGGCTGTTGTCGAGGCCGGCAACGAGGCCATGATCGAAATCGAGCACTACCGAGAGGGACTTGACCGGATCGAGGCCGGCGAGTTTTCGGCCGACCGCAAAGATGGGATGCAAGCCGGCCTTCAGCAGGCGATGGAAAGGGCCGCACAGTTGGCTGTCGAAGGAAACAGCTACCTGAGAGACGTTGCCGAGCAGGACCAGGATTTGCGACAGGCCATCGATCGCGCGGAAAGACAAGCCGAAGTGCAGAACCTACAAGGTGACGAGCGTGCAGCCGTCAAGAACCGCGACGACGATCGGCCGATCGAAGAAAAGGACAAGGCGGCGGCGAATGTGGATGCTGCTGCCGACCAGCGGCGCGAAGCTCGCGAGGAGCCTGATCGGCAGCCGATCGACAACGACACGCGCGAAGCTCACGAGTTGGCGTCCACGGTCGATGCTACAAATCGCCTACAAGATCGGCTAAACAAGAATAAGGAAGCCGCTCAGCGTAGCGGAGAAACGACACGGACAGACCCCGCCCAACAGCATATTCCTCGTTTAGAGGAGCTGGAGCGGGAACAAATGGAACAGAGGGAACGCGACCGCGACGATCGGGACCGTTAAAGGACATGCTAAACGATGATAGGCAACAATACGTCATCCAGAGCAATGATCCCAAAGGCGACGAATGGTTCGGCAAATTCTTCGGCGCCGTCGTCTTGTTCGTGTTGTTCCTTGCCGTCGTACGATACGTCCATGAATCTGTCATGGCCTGGTACCGCGACACGATGATCTGGCTGAACGACGCCGCGACCTATGTGGCAGGCTTCTGGCCCTTCTAAAGCTCCTGTTCTTTTTCCGAGATCGGTGTCAATCGCGCCGATCTTTTCGCCGGACCTGACTGCTTCGGGTGGAAGGACTAAGCCGCTCGCGCGGCAATCGCGCGTGTGGCTGGCGGTGCGTTTCCCGATCGACGGCGGTTCTTTGTGTCTCGGGTTCCTGGCCTGACGATTGAGGCTTCTCAATCTGATGGACAGGAGGTTCCGATGACAGAGGAGAAGACCACCCCGCTGCGTGAGCGGATGATCGAGGACATGCGGATCCGCGGGATCGGCGACAAGGCGCAGAAAGGCCATATCCGGGCGATCAAGGATTTCGCGGCGTTTCTCGGGCGATCACCCGACACGGCGACGCCGGAGGAGTTGCGGGCCTATCAGCTGCACATGACCAATGCCGGGGTAACGCCCTGCTCATTCAATGCCCGGATCATCGCGCTCAGGTTCTTTTTCGGGATCACCTGCGGGCGCGAGGAGATGAAGCGGTACATGCAGTTCCAGCGCAAGCCGCAGAGGCTGCCGGTCGTCTTGAGCGTCGAGGAGGTCGCCGACCTGCTGGCCGCCGCTCCCGGGCCCGGGCTGAAGTATCGGGCGGCGCTCAGCATCAGCTATGGCGCCGGGCTGCGGGCCTCGGAGGTCTGCCACCTCAAGGTCACTGACATCGATAGCGAGCGCATGTTGATCCACGTCGAAGAAGGCAAGGGCGGCAAGGATCGTAAGGCCATGCTGTCGCCGGGCTTGCTGGATCTGCTGCGCGATTACTGGCGGGAGGCGCGTCCGCGGGGATGGCTGTTTCCCGGCAAGCCGAAGATCAATCCGCTGACGCCGCGCCAGCTCAACCGGGCCTTCACCGCGGCCAAGCACATGGCGGGCATCGCCAAGCCCGCCACGCTGCACACCTTGCGCCACAGCTTCGCCACGCATCTGCTGGAGGCGAACACCGATGTGCGGGTGATCCAGGTTCTGCTCGGCCATGCCAAGCTGAGCACCACCGCCCGCTACACCCATGTCGCCACCAAGCTGATCCGCGACACCATCAGCCCGTTCGAGCGCCTGAAGCAACTGGAGGATCTGACCCTGAGGCGTGGGCTGGAATGAAGCGTGCGCCGGGGTGCCCCGGCAAAAGCTGGAGATTGCTGACATCTTCCGGGCCTATGGTCCTGCGTGGCGGCGAGCCAATGCCGGGCATGTCAGCCTGACCCAGCTCAAGGTCATGGCGGCGATCGAAGCCTGCCGAACCGAGGCGCTCGGCGGGCATGTGGCGGCTTGCACCAAGTGCGGCCATAACCACGTCGCCTATAATTCCTGTAAGAATCGGCACTGTCCGAAGTGCCAGGGACCCGCGGCCCGGGACTGGATGGCCGCCCGCGCCGAAGACCTGCTGCCGGTCGAGTATTTCCACGTGGTCTTCACCCTGCCTGCCGAGATCGCGCAGATCGCTTACTGGAACAAGAAGCCCGTCTATGACCTGCTGTTTCGGGCATCGGCCGAGACGTTGACCACGATCGCCGCCGATCCCAAGCGCCTCGGCGCACGGATCGGCCTGACCAGCGTGCTGCACACCTGGGGATCGGCGCTGACGCATCACCCACATGTGCACATCATCGTGCCCGGCGGTGGGCTGTCGCCGGATGGCAGGCGCTGGATCTCATGTCGCCCCGGGTTCTTCCTGCCCGTAAAGGTTCTGTCGCGTCTGTTCCGGCGATTATTCCTTAAGGGCCTGATGGCACTGCATCAATCCGGCGGTCTCGCCTTCTTCGGGGATCTCGCCGGGCTCGCAGAGGCGGATGCCTTCGCCGCCTGGCTTGCGCCGCTCCGCAAATCCGAATGGGTCGTCTACTCCAAGCCCCCGTTCGGCGGTCCCGAGGCCGTGCTGGCCTATCTCAGCCGCTATACCCACCGCGTGGCGATCTCGAACAGCCGCCTGATCAGCGCGAATGCCGAGACGGTCACTTTCCGCTGGAAGGACTACCGGATCAAGACCGGCGACCGACAAAAGGTCATGCGGTTGGCCACCGACGAGTTCATCCGCCGCTTCCTGCTCCACGCGCTGCCCGACGGTTTCCACCGCATCCGCCATTATGGTCTGCTGGCCAGTGCGGGCCGCAAGACCAATGTCGCAAAGATCCGCGCTCTGCTCGGAGCGGAAACGGCCAAACACGATGATCCGCCAAGCGCTGAGACCATCCCGCTCACTCTGAGAGAGCCATGCCCCGACTGCGGCGGCCCGATGCGCATCATCGAGATCTTCCGACGCGGCCAGAAGCCCAGATCTCGTGCGCCACCGAGAAAGCAGGCCGCATGACAAGGTGCCCGTCACATTGGCCAAAGCCGACCCGGAAACACTCTGCGTTCCGAGTTGGCACCGCTTTGCGCCCAATAACGCTGATCTTCGCAAAATCGTCGAAATCGACAGCAACGAGACCGTCAGATCTGCTTCCGATCATGTCATCCCACGCCCTCAGGTCGGCCCTTTTGCTTCTCCCGCCAGCGCCGAGGTCCACAACAGACGTCCGCGGCCCCGTACTTTCCCCATAGGTCCCACCCAGCCTCCGCGGCTTCCTCCTTCCAAGGTTTGTCAACGCGGGCCGCCAACGCCAGCGGCAATCGTCGCACTGCGGCCCGCATCGAAAAACCTTCAGGATTCCAGTCCTTGAACTCGTGGCCCAACGACGACCGATTTGCGCCCTCATGTCGGTCATAGAGGTCGTCATCGCGCGTGCCTGAAAGCAGACCTCGTCTTGGAGCGGCGTCACGTGTCCCTGTGTGCCTACCATACGGTCATTCACACCGATCCGCTAAGTTTTGGCGGCACTACCAGGCGAACGCATGCGAAAACGCCGACGATACTCCGCAGGGGTGAGACCAATAATGCGGGTGAAGATTTTCCGGAAGGAGCCGGGATCGCTGTAGTGGACCCTCCAAGCAATAGCGTCCACCGGCTCGCGAGAAGACTGGAGGAGGTCACGAGCCTTTTCTATGCGCAGCCGTTGAATATATTCTCCCGCTGTATGGCCAGTTGCCTTCTTGAATCTCCGCATGAAGGTTCGCGGATCGAGCCCGGCACAATCTGCTAAGGCAGCCAGGCTCATGTCCTTCCCGCCGCTGGCCTGAAGCCAGTGTTGAACCTTCAGGACTGCTTCGTCACCATGGTTGAGACGAGGCGCGAAGGCACTGTAGTAGGTTTGTTCCCGGCCCGGCGGATCAACCAGGAAAGCTTTGGCGGTTTCAAGCATGATTGCTGTTCCGAGAAACCGCTCGATCAGTATCAGGCTGAGGTCTATCCAGGCCATTACGCCGCCAGCCGTCAGTATGTCGCCGTCGTCAATGATCAGGCGGTCCGTGTTCACGGTGACGTCGGGAAAACGGGAGACCATTTGCTCCTCGTAGGACCAGTGGGTGGTCACCGTCCGGCCAACAAGGAGTCCTGTTTCCCCTAACAAGAACGCGCCTTTGCAGATCGAGCATAGGCCAGCGCCGTGTGAATGCTCGGAGCGCAGCCAGCTCGAATAGTACCGCGCCTCAGTCTCCGGCAACGGATCGCCAAGGCCCGGGGGAATTACGATTACGGTCGGATGGTCGGCTCGTCTGGCGGGGTCGGAAGAGAAAACTCTCGTGGGCGCATCTTTCCCGTCTGCCCGCGTCCAATGGCTCACCCCAAGAAGAGGTTCGCTGACGCCATGCCCGTGACCGGCGATGGATGCGGCGGCAGTTAGCAGATCAGTCATACCCAGCACAGCCGCAGCTTGAGCGCCCTCGTAAGCGAGAATTCCGATCTCTGCGTAATCTGCCGGTTTGTCCATATCACCCGCTTCTTTGTCACTAATGCCACTCATATGGTGGATATGCGGCTGGTAAAACAAGGCATAGTTTGGAAAGGACATCCCCATGAGTAAGCGAGCAATCATCGTCGTTGACCTACAGAATGACTATCTGACGACCGGAAGGTACCCCCTGGTAGGAATAGATGCGTCACTCGTAAATGCAGCACGCGTCGTCGATGCGGCTCGCCGCTCCGGTGATGTCGTCATCAATGTTCGTCACGAGAGCCCCGCTGATGGACCGTTCTTCGCCATGGGCACGGAGGGAGCGGAAATCATTTCCAAAATGGCTCCGCGGGACGGAGAAGCGATCGTTACCAAGCGATACCCCAACGCATTCCGCGAAACCGAGCTGGCCGACATCCTGTCGTCTGCTGGTGTCGATGAGGTTACGGTCGTTGGCGCGATGAGCCATATGTGCATCGACGCGACCGCCCGAGCTGCCTCCGACCTCGGATTCAAGACAACGGTCGTGGAGGACGCCTGCTCCACGCGCGACCTAGAGTTCAAGGGTAAGATCGTGTCCGCGGACAAGGTTCATGCCGCATATATGTCCGCGCTCGCCTTTGGTTACGGGCAGGTAGTGTCAACAGCAGAATACCTGGCGGAGTGATCGATGCTGAAGTTGACGGCGGTTCAGCCGCCCGTCGTCAATTCTATTCATGTCGGGTCCAAGCCGGTAGCGGAAATGATTTCCGCTATGCCCTCGTGTTGATCACAGAGGCAGTTAAAAGCAGACGTCGCTCGGCGGGCGTGTCACGTCAACTGTGCGCCCCCATGTCGGTCGTACAGGCCAACTCTGCCGCTCCCAAAAAGCAGACATACTCGACCGCTGCCTAAGTCGGCGTCACGGAAAGCAGAAGCGGGGAGCGGCCCCCGCTTGAGGCGCCGCTCAGTCGGCCGCTTCGAGCGTTACGGTGACGGATCCTGGGCGGTCGAATGTCGAAACATCGCCTGTGGCCTGCCCAAGGACAATGATGCCGGGCGAAGGCACGCGACCGCTCCGGTAGTAGATCACGAAGTGGTCGGAACTCCACAGTCCGAGCGTGCCGACGGAAAAGTCTCGCTGCCGTGTCAGCTCCGGCAGTGCCGAGGGCAAGTTTCCCGTCTTTTCCTGGCGGAGATGGTCGGACATGTTGATCGTTACCGGCAGCATCTGAGCTAAAGATCTGGCGGCTTCATTATCGGCGAGGGTGGCGGTAACCTCGCCCCATTCGGAAGAAATCAGGATACGTTCTTGAGCCATTACGGGTCCACTCATTCCTAGAGTGATAGCGGCAGAGCCCAGCATTGTTTTCAGCATTAGCCCGTCTCTCCGTTCCGGTTTGTGGCACGGAATCTCACCCATGCCGGTCGTTAGGTGGTTCGGCTGCCGCCACAAGCGTAGCCGGTGGCGTCGAAACCAGTTTAGCTCCCTTTCTCGGCTGCAAGACTAGCGGGGGGAAAGGGAAAGATTGGTAGCGGTCGCTGCTCGTGTTCTGCTTGTTTGAGACGTCGGTTTGCGCGGGTGAAGTTCGACCCCCCGCCAGTCTCGGTTCTATTATCGAACGCCCTTACGGTAGTCCTCGTCGGACACCTTCTCCATCCAAGTGACCGAGCTTCCATCAAGCGCCTCGGCCACTGCAAAATGCGTCATCGGCTCGCTGCTGGAAGCGCCATGCCAGTGCCGGATCAGCGGTGGGATCCATACGACGTCTCCCCGACCGACTTCCTGAACTGCCTCACCTTCCTTCTGGACCCAACCGCGCCCGCTCACAATGAACAGGGTTTGCCCGAGAGGATGGGTGTGCCATGCCGTGCGAGCACCAGCCGAGAAGGAGACGGTCGCTCCGCCAACGCGCGCAGGAGCGTCGGCTTGATAGCGGCCCGAGATCTGGACGCTACCTGTGAAGTACTCCTCCGGAGCTGACGCAGCACCAGTCCCTGCGGGAGTAATCGTAAGGTCTGCCTGAGGAGCGCTCACCTGAGTTGCTTTCCTGTTTTCGAGAACCTGCTTAAGGACAGGCACCGCGGACATAGCTTTCGGCCAGCCGGCGTAGAAAGCGACATGCGCCAGTACCTCCGAAGCTTCACCCTGCGACAAGCCGTTGTCCAGTGCGCGGTTGGCGTGGAAGGGTAGTTGCTCCGGCTGACCGACTGCGATCAGGGCTGACATCGTCACGAGGCTGCGATCGCGTGCCGACAGATCGGGTCGCTGCCAGAGCTCGCCGAAGAGGACGCGGTTGGTGAGATCGGCAAGTGCCGCTGCCGTCGGTGCGACCGTGGTGTTGACGGCGGCGCTACGGGCTGCCTCGGCTGCGGCTTCCAATTCGATGCGTGCCGCCTCGCTGTTCTTCAGGGGTGCAATCTGGCGCTCATCGAAGACCTTCTTGGTTTCCATCACGGCGGAGATTGCGTTCGGCCAGCCGGAGTAGAACGCGAGGTGTGTGATGAGCTCGCCGATCTCTCCAGCCTTCACGTCATTGTCCAGCGCTAGGCTCACATGAGCGGCGATCTGCGCAGTCTTGCCTGTGGACACGATCGCCGAAAGGGTGACGAGGCTTCGGTCGCGAGCCGGGAGTTCCGTTCGTTCCCAGACCTCACCGAACAGGACGCTATCAGTGAAGTGTCCGAGGCCTGGCGCGACGTCATAGACGGCAGGCGGGGCGATCCGTCTCCGTTCTTCCTGCGCCTCTACACCTGTGGCAGCGAGAGCCGAGATAGCGATTCCTGCGGCGATGTTCTTCATCTTTGTTTTCCTCTACCTGTTTCAGAGTGGCGGGACCTTGTGGGAAAGGTCCTGTCGGACGATCTCGACGTGTTGGTCAGTTAGGCGAAACTTCACATGCGACTGGGCGTCTGACCCTTGGGGGCCGAATAGTCTTCTGCTCGCGTCAAAGTTCCTGAGCCGTTGGCCGGAAGAGGATCTCGTTGATCCCGACATCTTCGGGCTCGCTGATCGCGAAGGCTACCATCCGCGCGAATGTCTCGGCCGGCACACCGACCTGTCCCACATAATCCTGATTGGCTTTCTGCACGTCCCTCTCGCTGATGTGGTCGAGGAGTTCCGTCTTGACCGCTCCAGGAGAGATGATCGTGGTGCGGATGTTGTAGGGCGCCATCTCCTGCCGTAGCCCCTCCGACAGCGCCCTCACGGCGAACTTGGTCGCGGAATAGACGGCCGAGCCGCCAAAAAGCTTGTGTCCGGCCACGGAGGAGAGATTGATGATGTGGCCCGACTTCTGCTCCTTCATGCGCGGTAGTGCTGCGGCAATGCCGTAAAGAACGCCCTTGAGGTTGACGTCGATCATCTGGTCCCACTCGTCGACCCTCAGCCTTTCCAGCGACGAGAGCGGCATGACGCCGGCATTGTTGATGAGCACGTCGATTCGTCCGTAGGTCTCGACGGCGGTGCCGACCAGCTTGCGCAGGTCCTCCTGCTTCGTCACATCGGTCACGACAGCAGTAGCCTTGTAGCCGGCATCGGCGATCTCGGCCGCAAGTGCATCGATGCGGTCGGCGCGACGCGCGCCAAGAACTACGCTTGCGCCCTTAGCGGCAAGGTGACGGGCGGCCGCGGCGCCCATCCCGCTTGAGGCACCGGTGATAACGATGGTCTTGCCAGCAATATTGTCGGTCATTTCAGGTCTCCCAATGAGAGTGTTTCAGTCGCATGGCGGCGACAGCGGCGACCTGCGCCACCGATAGCCGCTTAGGTGGAATGGCTTCGCCTATGCCAGATGCTGGCCGAAGAAGTCGGCGATCCGGTCGAACGGGATCTTGTCCATGCGATCGTAAAGATCGGTGTGGCTGGCGTTTGGGATGATCATCAGCTCTTTTGGTTCTGCTGCTGCAGCAAAGGCTGTTTCGCTGAAGTAGCGCGAGTGAGCCTTCTCGCCGTGGATGAGCAGGAGCGGGCGCGGCGAGATTTCCGCGATGTAGGTCAGGATCGGCATGTTCATAAACGACAGGGGCGTGGTCTGCGTCCAGGCATTGCCGGAGTTGACGGCGCGCGGATGGTAGCCGCGAGGCGTCATGTAGTAGTCGTGGTAGTCGACCAAGAACTGAGGCTCGCCACCCTTGAGTTCATTGTAGGGCGACTGGTAGGCTGGCATGTTCTTTTCCGCGTCCGCCCAGCGCTGATGGCTCAACTGCTCCAGGGCCTCTCCGCGTTGCTCCGGCGTGACACTGTCGTTGTAGCCCTTGGACATGACTCTGGTCATGTCGTACATGGTGGTGGCCACCACGGCCTTGACACGCTTGTCGACGGCAACGGCATTGAGAGCCATTCCACCCCAGCCGCAAATGCCGATCACCCCGATCCGCTGACGGTCGATGTAGGGCTGCAGTCCGAGGTAATCCACCGCGGCACTGAAGTCTTCCGTGTTGATGTCCGGCGACGCGACATTGCGTGGCTTGCCACCGCTTTCGCCGGTAAAGGAAGGGTCGAACGCCAGCGCTGCAAAGCCCCGCTCGGCCATGGTCTGAGCGTACAATCCAGAAGATTGCTCCTTCACGGCACCGAAGGGGCCGCCAACGGCAAGAGCTGCCAATGGCTGGCCGCTGCGGTTCTTCGGCAGGTAGAGGTCGGCAATGAGCGTTATGCCGTAGCGGTTGTTAAACGACACCTTCTGGTGATCAACCTTGTCGCTCTTCGGAAACACCTTGTCCCATTCAGAGGTCTGCGCGAAGGCTTGTGTCGCCGTCGCCGCTGGGATCATGCTCATCGCCGCGACGGCAAGGCCTGTTCCCTTCATGAGGTTGCGCCTGCTGGTGTTGCAGGTGTTGTCGGTCTCGATTTTCTTGCTCATGATAGGATCTCCGTTGCATTGAGGTCGTGGTTCATTGATGCACGGCTGAAGCCGGCTACGCGGACGACGGGGCAGCCACGGGGTGGCCCCGTAAAATCCGATCTGAAGAGAATTGTCTTGTTCAAGATGATCTCCTGGACAGACGCCATGCGGCGAAGGATGCAAGGGAAGAACCGCACAGAAGTGCAGCGCTGAGCGCGAAGGTCGACTGCCAACCCGCGGCGTCGAAGAGAAGCCCACCAAGAGACGCCCCGGCCGTGATGGCGAGCTGGATCACAGCGACCTGAAGTCCACCGCCTGCCTCAGCATCATCGGCAAGAACACGGCTCAGCCAGGTGCCCCAACTCACGGGCGCAGCGGTTCCCAGAAAGCCCCAGCCGACAAGCAACACGGCGACGGGGGCCTGCGCGTCGCCGAGGGCGATCATCGTCAGAGCGATGCAGGCCATGAGGAATGGGATCGCTATCAGAATGCTGAACAGGCGATCGTTAAGCAGTCGGCTCACAACCCAAGTTCCCACGGCTCCTGCCAATCCCATTAAGAGAAGGACGAGCGAGAGGGTTTGGATGCGGAGGTAGGTTACTTGCTCCAGAAAAGGCCGCAGATAGGTGAAGAGCGCGAACTGCCCCATGAACAGCATCAGGATCGCCACCATGCCGATCGCGACGGGCAGACGCCACAGCAGCCGGAAGACGTTCGAGGATGCATGATCGCGCCGCGGCGGAAGCGATGGAAGGCTGGCCCACTGCCAGACAAGCGCGAGCAGCCCGACCGGCACGACGAGGAAGAACGCTCCGCGCCACCCGATATAGGATCCAAGCAGGCTTCCCAGAGGTGCGGAGACTGTGGCCGCGATGGCATTGCCAGCGTTGAGCAGGGCAAGTGCCTTCGGCACCTGGTCGTGAGAAACAAGACGCATCACGATCGACGTGGACATAGACCAGAAGCCGCCGATAGAAATGCCAAGCAGCGCTCTACCCAGCATCAGCAGAGAATAGGAGGGCGCAAAGGTGACTGCTATCCCAGACAGCATCAGGAGTGTCGTCAAGCCGAGCACCACCACCCGCCGATCCAGCCGCCGCGTCAGTCCAGCTATGAAGAGGCTGGTGACAACCGCGAAAATGCCCGAGATGGAGATTGCCTGACCCGTGTTTCCTTCCGAAACGCCCAGGTCAGCGGCAATCGGCGTCAGCAGGCTCACGGGCATGAATTCCGATGCGATCAGCACGAAAACGCACAAAGTCATGGAAAACACGGCGCCCCACGCCGAGCGTCTGTCGTGAATGTTTTCGTTGTAGGTCAGGGTCATGTGCCTCAATCCCGGTGGCCATTCGGTTCTGCTGATGAGGACAAGATAATGCTGACGGACTTTGCGGACTATCCGTGCTAATCCGCATGTACTTATCGAAATCCAATATCAATCGGGAGCCGGTGATGCAGCGCGAAGATTTAAGAGACCTGCTTTGGTTTCTGGAGGTGGCGAAGGAGCAGAGCTTCACTAAGGCTGCGGCGGCGCTTGGGACGTCGCAGTCAACGCTGAGCTACACTATCAAGCAATTGGAGGCGCGTCTGGGCGTCCGGCTCCTCACGAGGACCACGCGTAGCGTGGCGACGACGGAAGCGGGCGAGCGACTGTTGCAGTCCCTCGCTCCGCGATTTCAGGAGATCGAGGCGGATTTGGCAGCCCTGGTCGCATTCCGGGAAAAGCCGTCCGGCACCGTCCGTCTTACGTTGTCCGACCACGCCCTGCAGACGACGGTATGGCCGAAGCTGAGCCGCGTCCTCGTGGACTACCCCGACATCCGGGTGGAACTTTACAGCGATAATGGCATGCGCAACATCGTGGAGGAGCGCTTCGACGCAGGCGTGCGGCTTGGCGAAAGCGTCGACAAGGACATGATTGCGGTGCGGATCAGCCCGGACTGGCGTCTGCGCGCAGTGGCCTCGCCGGAATACTTGATCAAGTATGGCATCCCGACTGCGCCGCAAGATCTTGTTGGCCATGTCTGCATCAACATGCGCCAGGCGACGTGGGGCGGGTTCTATGCGTGGGAATTCGAAAAAGACGGCCGGGAGCTACGGGTAAGAGTCGACGGACAGCTCAGTTTTAACTCGTCGATCTCGCAGGTCGAGGCGGCCTTGGGGGGTTACGGGATCGCCTACGTCCCGGAGGATCTTGTTGAAGAACACGTCGCTGCGAGGAGACTGGAGGCTGTATTGGACGAATGGAGCCAGCCTTTCACCGGCTACCACCTGTACTATCCAAGCAGGCGCCAAATGTCTCCGGCCATGACCGTGATCGTCGACGCACTCCGGCATCGGAGCTAGTTAGGCGATCGGCCCTTGAATTGACCGGAACCCCTTCCACAGGAAACTCACCCTGCGGCTCCACCTTCCAGGTGGCAGTAGGCGCATGGACCGTCGTTAGCGGGCCTTCTGACTTCTTGAACTCACTCGTTTTCCTGAGGACCAATTGTGGCCCCAAGGAGAACTCAAATGGGTATCGCACAATATGATCCTGCTGCACTGGGCCGCCCGGCATGGAACGCCGGCCGAAAGGTCGGCGTAAAAAAGCCTCTGAAGCAGCGGCAGATTTGGGCAATTCGTTTCTTCCTAGATAGAGAGGAGCGAATGCGAGACCGGGCGTTGTTCGATCTCGCGATCGACAGCAAACTCCGCGGCTGCGATCTCGTTAAGATCAAAATCGGGACCCTCGTCGCGGGCCAGGAAATTCGAACTCGTGCCACGGTCGTCCAGCTGGACGTCCCGTACAGTTCGAGATTACGACTGAGGTCAGGGCAAGCCTGCTTGCCTGGCTTGAGCGGAGGGGAGGAACAGTCGATGACTATGCCTTTCCCAGTCGGATCGATCACGCCGATCATCTCAGCACTCGCCAGTATGCCCGGCTGGTCGACGAGTGGGTGACCGCAATCGGTCTAAGACGCGAGGACTATGGAACGCACTCGCTTCGACGCACGAAGGCCGCCATGATCTACAAGGCGACGGGCAATCTTCGTGCAATCCAGATCCTGCTCGGACACACCAAGATCGAGAACACCGTCAAGTACCTGGGTCGACATAGAGGATGCGCTGGAATTGGCGGAGCATACAGAGATCTGAAAATGTGCGGCCTCGCGCCGAGCGGGGCTGTGCCTCTCGACAGAAGCAGCTTTGCGCCCCCTTTTCGGTCATAGAGGCAATTGTCGCCTCTGCCCGAAAGCGGCCATCGCCTGGTTTGACGGGACGCCATCTGTGCCAGTAGTCATGGTGTCATATCAAGGGCGGCTACTCCAGTGACACGCTGTACTTCATCCCCAGGGTCGCAATGTCCACTGAGGTCTGCTGAGCAAAAAAAGCTGGGCATCGCCCTGATAGCCTTTGGTTGCATCCTCGGCAGAACTAACGACTTGCGGTAAGCTGACACGATTCTTTCGATATCGAACATCGGGGTTGTCCTGGGCCCATGAGCCAGTTCTCGCTCAATTTCGCGCCACTCTCCATATCCGGAAACACATCGATCCTCGTCGGTCGCCAACGCTACGATGCGGAACGCCTTGCCGACCTGAGGGCGGAGTTTGTAGGCACCCACGTTTTCCATCGCAGCGGTCTCGACGACACGATCATTGACATCCCCGTAGGCGAAGACGTCCTTCCTTTAGGCAACGTTCATGAGAGAATCGACCTGCTTCGCGAGCGCAGGCTTTGGCCAACGCTTTTTTCGGCCGCTCTCCTGCGTGTGTTCGGCGGCGTTCGCGATATCCTCTCTGACCGAGCGGTCAGCGTGGTCGGACCTGTCGCCCGCGGCTACTTGATACATCCGGAACTGCCCGACTGGATTCAGCGTCGCACCCTTCTTCGCTTCGACACCAGGACTATCCACTCTGATGGAAAAAGCACGCTCGGGATCGTTTGCGAGACCAGGCTCAAAAGCTTCATCGCCGCTCCCTGTTCGGTGCTCGCAGAACACGGCATCCCGCTACTGGGGCGTTACGTCACCGTCCGTGAACCCTCGGCGGACGATCGCGTCATGCAGCGCGCTCGCCTCGTCGGCAAAGTGATCGCAGTGGAGGGCGACAGGCTGGCGCTGTCCGATCACGCCGAAGGCTATGAAACGGTCAATTCGGCGGAAGCTTTTCTGGAACCTCGTCGCGAAATCATCGAGGACGCCGTTATCCGCCTGCTCGGAAGACACGCCTCGTCCGTTTTGGCAGAGGCCGAACGCCAGGCTGCTGCCTTTCACTCGGGTCCGGGACGACGCGACCAGATCGCGGAGGCGTTACGGTATCTCCGCGAGAAGGCGAAGCTTGAGGCAGTAGCTGGAGCCGAGTTCGTGGTCGGAGAAATGCTCTCCAGCCGCAGCAAGTCGTTTCCGTCGACTGAAAGCATTTCCGATCCACCCTTGCTTTTCGACCCGAGCGGCACGCGCAAATACACCTGGAAGGAACGGGGCCTCAAGGAGAACGGCCCTTACGACCAGAGGACGTTTACACCCAAGAAGCTGCGGATAGCGGTGGTGTGTCAGGCCCGCCACGAAGGTAGGGTGGACGCCTTCATGGCGAAATTCCTCGAGGGAATGCCGAACGTGCTCTCGAAGCCAAAGAACGAACCGCGGTACGGAGACGGCTTTCTGCGCCGCTTCCAACTCGAGAAGCCATCTGTTTCATACTTCACCGCCGCAGGTTCCACCGCGGCGGATTACGTCGAGGCAAGTCGAGCTGCGCTCGAGAAGGCCGCCGACGAAGGTTTCACATGGCATTTGGCCATCGTGCAGGTGGAGGAAGAGTTCAAAGCTTCCGATGGCGGCGACAATCCCTACTACGCGACTAAGTCCATCTTCTTGCGACGGGATGTGCCTGTTCAAAGCGTCCGTTTGGAAACAATGATTCAGGCCGACGGCGAACTCGTATTCTCACTCAACCACCTGAGCCTCGCGACCTATGCGAAGCTGGGTGGGACCCCGTGGCTCCTCGCGGCCCAACAGACCGTGGCCCACGAGCTAGTCATCGGCCTCGGCTCTCACACGGAGACGACAAGCCGGATCGGCACCGGAAAGCGCTATGTCGGGATCACGACCGTCTTTTCCAGCGACGGAAGCTACCTCCTGAGCGACCGGACGGCCGTCGTTCCTTACGAGGACTATGCTTCCGCACTCTACCAGACGCTCAAGCGCGCGATCACAACGGTGCGAACCCAAGACAACTGGCGCAGTTCAGACAAGGTCCGCCTCGTCTTTCACATGTTCAAGCCCTTGAAGGATGTCGAAGCCGAAGCGGTGGAGCGGGTCGTAAGCGATCTGGAGCTTCACGACGTGACGTTCGCCTTCGTCCATGTCGCGCAGGACCACCCATTTATCGTTTTCGACCAATTTCAGAAGGGCTACGGATACCGCGACCCCAAGAAGGGAGTTCTCGGACCCACACGCGGTCTGCACGTGAAGCTCGGTGACCGGGAGTCCCTCGTAGTTTTCTCGGGTGCGTCGGAGCTCAAGAGGTCCGAGGACGGCATGCCGCGTCCATGTCTCCTCAGGCTTCACCGTTTGTCGACTTTCACGGATATGACTTACCTCGCCCGTCAAGCCTTCGCGTTCGCAGGCCATTCGTGGCGGATGTTGTCGCCGGAGCCGTTGCCGATCACGATCCGCTATTCCGATCTGATTTCGGAACGGCTGACGGGGCTTGCGGCGGTTCCCGAATGGGATGCCGAGGCTGTGAAATTCGGCCAGATCGGAAGGACGTTGTGGTTTCTTTGACACCGATAGGCCTGGGTGACCTCCACGAAGCGCTGCGCATTGCCACCCGAGCACCGGACGACCTTCCATGTCATGTCGCCGCGTTCTGCGCGTGGATCGCCGGGAACGGACCTGAGCTCCGGGAGCAGGTGCGCCGCGCCGTCGACTTCGATGGTCAGGCGCGGCATCCAGAGCATATCGCCGCCTTGGGCTTCGGCGCGGCAGGCTCCATCCTCGACCCCGAGCAGTTAGCGCTCATGAGTAAGGAAATCACACACCTTTCCGGTCGCAACTTCTTCTCGCGGGGTCGTCCGTTGCGCATAGAGGCGGACGGCGTCGGGCTTCTGGGAATCGCTCTCGGTGCAATGGCAGGGCAAACCGGGGGAACCTGGCTGTCCGACCTCCTCCATCAAGCGTGGTCAACGACCGATCCTTGGCAGCGGGGCCTGATTAGTGCTGCGCAAATTGTCTGCGGCGAGCAGGACATCACCGTTTCTCCGGCGGAACTCTCGGTCGCATTGGCCGAAAGACTTGGCTGGCAGACCAAGAGCGGCGATATAGAAACGGCTTGGCAGGCAGTGGCTCGTATGCAGCCACATGTAGACGGCATCGCCCGTGATGCAGTCCGCCTCTCCGTGTTTGAGTTCGCGCTCGCGAGGCTGGCCCACGTATCAGTGGGCGTCGCGGGCGTTGAAGACCTCAAGGCGCTTCTGACCAATGCTGGCCGAGCGCTGAGGCTTTGGCGTTACGAGGATAAGCCGCGGACGACCAACTCCGCCCCGACGCGCTGGGAGATCGAAAACGAGTACCACGTCCAGGCGCTTCTCTGGACCATCCTTGCCCCTGTGTTCGCCGATCTGGAGGAAGAAGAAAACTTACCTTCAATCGGACACAAGCATCCACGAGCGGATCTCGGCATCCCTTCCCTGCGGACGATCGTAGAAGTGAAGTTCCTGCGCTCCGCAGGGCAAGCCGCACTCGCCAAAGTCACAGAGGAAGTCGCGGCGGACGCAAGCCTCTATCTCAGCGCGAAAAGCGGCTACGACAGCATCATCGCGGTCGTCTGGGACGACATCGCGCAGACCGAACAGCATCACGAACTCAAGGCGGGACTGGAATCGATCAAAGGTGTCGCCAATGCCGTCATCATACCGCGACCAATGAAAATGAAGCGATGAACATGGAAACACGTAACCCGAACTGGAGGGCGCCGCGAAGCGGTCAAGACTGGCGCGATGACGAGCTCATGCTGGCGGTGGCATGGCTAAAGAGTCTCGTTCCACGACGTGACATCGAGCGCCGTCTCGATGCCGCGAAGGAGCATCTCGCGAAAGCGAGGGAACGCCAACGAAACGGTGAGCGGGCATCGCTGTTCGATGAGAACGATACGATTGCCTGGTACATCCTCCAAGCGGAAACGTTCGCGACGAACAGGATGTTCATCGCTCCAGAGGGGGTGATGCGATCAGTTCCCTACCTTAGTCGCATCGGCAAAGAGCTTCCCCGCATGCTGTCGGTCAAACGTGCGGAGGAGCGTGCGGCACGAATGATGTCGTCTGACAAAAAGCAGCCCGACGGCCCCCTTTTCGAACTACTCGTTGGATTGGCGTGGAAACGCAACGGCTGGGACAATGTAGAATTCCTGCCGGAGAAGCGGGGCGGTCCGCGAACGCCCGACATTTTGGCTTCCAAAGCCCGGCGTGCCTGGGCGGTGGAGTGCAAGCGAATGGTGCCATCGACCTACGCAAAAGAAGAACGTTCGCGGGGAATGAAGCTCGCGGACCCTGTCCACGCGCTCTGTCTTGATCGATATGTGTCCTACGTCATCGAAGTGCTTTACAAAGTCGAGCTCTCGACCATTCCGGACGACTATCTGGTCCAAACCGTCGACAGGGTCCTAAAGCGCAGACTTTCCTTCGCGTGGAATGACGAGCGATCACAAGGTATCGTTCGCCCGGTGGAATGGGACCTCACGCGAGGGGTGATGTCTGATGACTTCGTGTATTACGGCGGAAGCCGAATGCTCGAGCTTCTCACCGGACGGTTCCAACACGAAGCCGACTACAGCATGGCCGCCAAATGGCGACCGAGACCCGACAGACCCGAATACGCCGACGCCGTTTATCAAGCCAGCGTTGTCGTTTGGGGCTGCTCGGCAGCCGAATCCACCAGGAAGACGGCCGGGCATTTTAGGCGAGTGCTGGCAAATGCGGAAGGTCAATTGCCGTCGGACATGCCAGGCGCTGTCCACGTTGGCATTGAAAGCTATTCTGGAAACTTCGTCGATTTCTTCAGGCATATGCAAAACCGCTCCGAGGCACGTTCCTTCAAGCCAGTCAGTTCGCGGCTACGATGGGTCTACGCCAATCACTTCGTTCCTGAGGATACGACGCGTCAGGACGAAACTTGGGCGATCATCGAGACGATGGTTCCCTACCGGGTTGGTAGGCATGGGACCAAATCCCCGCTCCCGGGCCATATGCTGGTTTCACCTGAGGCCGACACGAAGCCATGGTCTCATTGGTCACGACCGCGCGAATGAGAATTCTTACGATCAGTCTCGTGGTCGGTTTGCTCTTCCGCCATTCAAGGCGACGCCACGATCCATCTGCTGCAAAATCGACCTGATTTATTTCGGCGGCCGCAATGAAGAAACGCGAACTGCGAGCGCAGCGAAAGCAACTCAACCAAGAACGCCACCATTTCATCCCGCAGTTCTATCTGCGCCCGTGGTTAGGCGACGACAACAAACTCCAGGAATTTGGCCGGGTGCCTCCCAGCGGCCAGATCCGTTCCCGGCGGATGGGTACGGCTTCGGTCGGCTTCGCCATGAACCTCTACACCCTGCCGGGCGTCACCGAGGACACCCAGCAGAACGTGGAACGAGAGTTCTATGGGGCGGTTGATCGCACAGCCGCCGCGGTCCGCGACAAGCTGCTTGCGGGGTCGACCTCGCTGACCAAACAAGAACGCCATGACTGGGCGCGGTTCATCCTTTCGCTCGAAGGTAGACATCCGGAAGAAATGGCCAGGCTGAAGGCCATCGTGGCTCAACACGTCAAGGACCCGACACCGGAGATGCGGGCAGCTTATCTGAAGATGCGCCTGGATCGTCAGCCAAAGGATTGGGATGAGCTAACCTCCAGCCTGTTCGACGGGGCGCCGGAACTCATGGCGATTATGGGTTCGACCAAACTCATCGCGAACGCTCCGTCGCTCGTTTTCATTGAGAACCTTCATTGGTACGTTCTCGATACTAGTGAAGTGACGCGGAAACTGATAACGAGCGATCGTCCCGTTATTTTCACTGGTGGCATTGCACATTACGAAGGTCATATCGCGCTCCCAATCAGTCCCGACAAGCTATTCGTTGCGACATCCTACAAGGAGTTCGGCGAGGGGTTGCGGCGCTGGCCACAGGGCAGGCTGGTGAGGGAGTGTAACCGTGCGATTATTGGGCAGGCCAGGCACCATGTCTACGGCGTTGACGCCTCCATCTTGGCGGAGGTTCGGCGGCAGATGTCGAAGGACGAGTTCTCGTCTCTGGTCCCAGCACCGAAAAAGCCAAGCCGCGGAGGAAGTAGACATCGAGGAGCTGCTTACTCGCGATAAAGAGTTCGTACGCTTTCAACAGGCTGCTCTAGGCAACTGAGCGCTGTGGCTATCCAGCCGTCACACCACAGCAGGCGCGGCAAACAATTTAGGAGCGTGAAGAAGCGATGGGATGGGGTGCGACGGTCAGGAACTGGCTTGCCGATGTGCTTCGAGTCGCGGATCAGACGCCTGCAGCGGCTGACGACGAGATCGATCGAGAGCTCCACACGCTCGATCATTGGCGCAACAAGCTGTCGGGGCTGCCGCGCACCATAGAGTGTAGAAAGATCGAGTTGCTCGGCAAAGACCATCACGAACCATACTTTGTGGGGCCCGGCCGGATCGAGGTCCGCTCTGCTACTGATATGCGCTTTTTCGTTTATGCTGAGTCCCCCGATGTCGAGGCGGCATTTCGCAAGTACATCAAGGCTAGCAAGCATACTTATGATCCGTTGGAGCAGTTCCAGGTTCACGCAACGGACTATCAGGGGGTCAAATGGGCGTGCGGCTGGTGCGCAGTCAATTATTTCGCAGATGCCAACGCCGGCTGGCCACTGGCTGGGCAGATTATGGGGCTCACGACTTTGGCGACGGGCCCATGGGTCGCAAGGCGCAGCAGTGTCGAGTTGCTGCTCATACCTCCGGTCCGTTTGCCAACGGCCACATCTCTGGTCACGGTGTGTCGCATCGGTAAAGATAAGGTCTTTTCATCCCAAGAGCCCGGCCAGCAGCTCATCGAGGTGCTCGGGACGGTCGTCAAATTCACATACGAGCAGGACGGCCAGGCACTGTGGATCACGGCGGATACTAGCGAGGCATTTAATCATCCATTCGCTGAGAACTGGCTGACCGAGCCGCTCAACATTTTGCTGGGTACGCCGGTGTACCCGCGGATGGTCGCACGCAACCTTGGCGATGGGACCGCCCACGTATGGCTGCGGCCGTCGCCGGGAACGGGAAAATCTTCGGCTATCGGCCTGCTCCAGCCTTTTGCTACAGAGAGCGGGCGCAGCGAGGTCTTTTGGCAGCTCTATGCTGATATCTTGACGATTATTGCCAAGGACAGACAGTTCGAACAGCATCCGCTGACGCAGCAGTATGTTGAGCTGGCACAGGCCTTGGAAGGCTCGCGCTGGGTCGTTACGCTGACCCTAGCTAGTACAGTGGAATCACTCGCTTCCGAACTGATGACCGAGGAGGATCGCCGATCGGAATTCGACGACGAATTGCTTTCGTCGATGAAAAAACATCTGCGTAGCTGGCAGGGCGACCAACGACTGCGGGAACGACTGCTTAACAATCTAGGTCTGATCAGCAGGAAAAGCGTGCTCGCTTTCATGCGCGGGCTTGGGACACGCGGCATAGTCAACCCCGACCATGTGCAGACCTGGTCGCAAATCCGCAATTCGGTGATGCATGGAGAGATGGTCGAACCTTGGTCGAGCGAGGATGGGGACGGTAAGCTGCACGAACTGCTGAAGCTAGTGCACGATCTCACGCGAGCGCGTATCGCCCGATCCAACTAGTCAAGCGATATGCGTATCACTTCTTCCGGTGCCGCGCGCCCCAGATCTATCCCCCGCCTTTGTCGATTGTGCAACGCGTTAGGTGTTCGAAGGTCGGCTTACGGCCCCATTCCAGTCGTCAAACCTCACTCCGCCGAACGTCTCAGATGGGTCGAGAATTCGCCTTCATCAGCGTCGTGAGTGGGCAGTTCAAAACGTTCCCCAAGCCTGTCCAGGCTGTGTAACACAGCCAGGGTCGGAAGCGGTCTTCGCAAGCTATTCGGCCGTCACGCCGACTTCGACGGGATCAGGGATAGTCGCGCTGAAGATCTCCATGATGTTGCGGCGCTTGGTCGGAGACTTGTCGCCAAGCTTCTCAGCTTTCGTCTCGACCACTTCCTTGAGCTGCGCGGCCTTTGGTTTGAGGCCCTCCTCGATCGCCTTTATCCGGGCGTCCATTGCATCGAGGCTTGCAGATGCTTCCGCACCACCAGTGTTTGCAGCATTCGCCTTAGGCTTCGGGCGCAGCGCCTTTTTATTGACGGTGCGTTTGGCAGGTGCTGCAGCTTTCTCGTCTGCCGCAGGTTCCGCCTTGACCGGATTCGCCTGCGCCGCGGCGGCCGTCAAAGGCTTCTCCTCTTTCGCTGGCGCCGGCGAGTGAATTTCGACGGAAGGATCTCCCCCCTTGGCATATTCTGAAGTTGTCGCCGGCACGGGCTTCGGTGCCAGATAATCGACTTCCGGCACTTGCGGAATGTTGGACTGAGAAAATGCCTCGGCTGATTTGAAGGGCTGTGTTTGGAAGAAGCGAAGCTTTTCACCGAAGATCGGCCGTTGTCCTTCGATTAACAGGATCATCTTGTTCTCCGGCATTTGCCGGACCTCCTGCGGCATCATCAGATCGCGTTCGCGAATCTGCTCCACCTTCGTGCGGCGAGGCAGGCCCATCAATTCGATCGTGCGGGATTCCGACTGGTAGCGGATGGTGCGCTTTCCGAGCGCGCGTGATGCATACTCGGCTGTGGCCTGGTCGTTGGCGCCGAGGACGAGCTGATAGCCACAATTGCCGAGCAGGGAATGCCGGGAGGTTTCGCCGTAGATCTCGTCGAGGTTCTTCAGATCCTGGATGATGAAGGCGAGCTTGATGTTATAGCCAGCCACATAGGGCAGCTTGGTCATGATCTCGTCCATCCGCTTCAACTGCCGGAACTCGTCGAGCAGGAAGTAGACGGGGAGGGAATTTGAATCGTGCTCGAGCGTGAGGATATCCATTACCTGCTGCACGAACAGGGTGAGGAGAGGGCGCAGCAGGGTGATGTCGGTGATGTTCGGCGCCAGGTAGATCGAGATCGGCCGGCGCTTCATTGCGCGAAGATCCATGTCCGTGACATTGGTCGCGGCAACAATCCGCTCGTTCTTGAAAGGCCGCATGGCCTTTTGAATGTCCAAGAGAGCAGACGCGGCGGCGCGTTCCGACAGGGCGATGTAGGAATTGAAGCTCTCGACGGTGAACTTCGAAAGATAGGGCTCTTTCTCCTTGATGTATTTCATGAGCGCCTGGAGATCGACGCCACTGTTAAAAAAGGAATTGACCTCTGAGAGGTTGCGCCGGTCTTTGTAGAAGGGGCTTTCCGTGATGTAGCTGATCACGCCGGCAAGGACCTGTTGGGCGGTCGCTTGCCAGACCGAATTTTCCGATTCCGTATTCTCGGGCACGAGAATACTGGCGATGTTTTGAATGTCGGTCGTACGATTGCCGCGCTCGGGCCGGATAAAGTCCAGCGGATTATAGCTGTTGGTCTTTTCGGAGCCGGGCGCAAATAGGAAAACCTGGCTGCCGTTCTGCCGGCGATAGCCCGCCGTCGCCTTGAACACTTCGCCCTTGAGATCGGTGACGATCATCGAGCCTACATGCATCAGCGCGTTGGGGATCACATAGCCGGCACCTTTACCGGAGCGTGTCGGGCCGATGATCAGATGGTGCCGATCGTCCTTGGTCCGAAGAATGTTCCGCCCGATCCGGCCGAAGATATGTCCCTGTTTGCGGAACCACTTCCCGCGTCGTAGCGAAGCCATGTCCTGAAACGCAGCATCCCCCAATGGGCTGCTCGTCGGTTTCAGTCCGATGTAGGCGACGAGGCCTGCCGCCAGCAGCGCCGGCACCATCGAAACAAGCGCGACCTTCTGGAGGGCAGGGCTCGCTTTGTAATGCCAGAACTGTTGAATCGGAGCGAAGGGATTGCTCGTGATCGTCGTTTCGAGGATCCGGCCGTCCTTATAGAAGAGCTGAAGTCCCAGGCCGTACCCGAGCATCCAGACAACGAACGCTATCCCGACGCAAAAGAGCAGGTAGAACGCCTGGAGCTGCTTCGTCATGATTCATCCCGGGCGAAGAAGATCTCAGAGACCCCCCGCTTGCCGCCTTCACGGCGGAGCTGGATGACGATCGGGATGACCATCTGAATATACGACATCAGATCCTGCTTCGAAAAACCCGCCGACATGCCGGCTTGCTGCATCATCATGGCTAGCTGTTCATAAGCGCCCATCGGCGTGTCGGCGTGAACCGTCGACATGCTGCCGGGATGGCCGGTGTTGATTGCCCGGAGGAAGGAAAAAGCCTCTGCGCCTCGAATTTCGCCGACGAACAGACGGTCCGGCCGCATGCGCAGCGATGACTCGAGCAGGCTTTGAATTGTCACGTCCGCTGTGCCCTGGTCGCCCTTCGACGCAATCAGATGAACGGCATTTGCTTGCGGTGGGAAGAGCTCTCGCGTGTCCTCGAGCGTGATGATCCGCTCATGCGGATCGACGCTCTTCAGGCAGGCATTGAGGAAGGTCGTTTTGCCGGAGGAAGTGCCGCCACTGATCAGGATAGAGACCCGCTTGGTGATGGCGGTATGGATGAAATCGTAAATCCGATTTGCGCGCAGATGCCCTATCAGCGCGCGATCAATGTCGCTGAGGCCGCCGACGGCCACAGAGACCTTATCGAGCGAACCGTTGTCGCGATACTCCTCGAGCGTGAAGTTATTGACCACCTGCTTGCGGATCGAGATCGAGCCACCTTCGGGTGCCGCCGGCGGCAAGACGATCTGGATACGCTCGCCGGTCGGAAGCGCGGCGCTGAGGATCGGCTTCGAGCGGCTGATGAACTGGTTCGTGGCAGCCGCAACACGCTCGCCGATGTTCTGGATTTCATCACCCGTCAGGGCGTCGATTCGATGATGCTCCATGTAATCGGCGCCAAACCGTTCCACATAGACATGGCCCGGTTTGTTGACGGCGATTTCCACCACCCTCGGATCGTCAAGAAATTCCCTGATCGGTTCAAGAGCGCGGTTGAGGAAGTAATGGGGATCGCGTCTGATCGTAGTGGTGTTACCTGCGGCGACGTTCACGTTGAATCTCCTTCATCGCTTCGGTGACCGGGTCGTCATACATGGCGCTGAAATCGAGGTCCTGGCGTACGTAGACAAAGATCCGCTCGCCCTGGCTGACGCTAATGGTGGGAGGAATACGAAGGTTTTCGCTCAACGCTTGGTTCGCCATATCCGAGAAGGTCTCGGCGATGGTTTCGCGGGCGAGCTCCTCGCCACGTTGTGCCTCGCTGTTGTTGTCGCCGAACGCCTCGTCGCTTCCGTAGCCGGTCAGGAAGCTGGCGCCGGCGCCGACGACCGAAAGCATGATGGCGGAGCCGAACCTTTCGCGCCATTTGTTGTCGACATGGCCGGTCAAACCAGAGCGCCCCAAGCTATCCGTACCGATGGAGTTAAGGCGCACCGATACGCCATCATCGCGAATGAGCCGGGTCCAGATGACGAAAATACGCTTTTGCCCTCGGGTGATCTCGGACTGGTATTCGCCTATGAGGCGCGTCCCAGTCGGGATCAGGACGCGCCGCCCGTCGAAGGAATAGACGTCCTGCGACGTGATCGCGCGAATCTGGCCGGGCAGATCGCTGTTAATCGCGGTCTCGAGGATGCCCGGGATCAACGTTCCTTCCGGTATCATGGCGTCGATGCGTTCGATCTGACGCGCCTTTGCGCTCCGATCGGCGAGACTCGAGGCCGCAGCGAGGTACTTGCTGTTGCGGTCTTCGCCGGCAACGCTGAGTCCGGACTCGTCTTCGCCTGGAAAACCGCCGTTGCCGTTGCCATTGCCCTTCTGATCAAGCGAAATCAGACCCGACCTATAGCGTTCAGGAAACTCTTCGACAGGCGCAATCTCGGGCGTGGCTTCAACGACCTCTGGTGGCGGTGGAACCTTGAACTCCGTGGTATCGGCAGGCTCTTCTTCAACTGGCTCCGGAGGAGGGGGCAGATTGATGACTGCAGGCTCTATCTCCGGTTTCGGCTCTTCTTGCTCACGCACGAATGACGGCGGCCGGAAGGTGGTCGTCTGAAACTCTTCATCCCTATCGGCGACGTCACGCGGCTTTTCCCCTGCCGTGGCAAGCAAGAAATAGGCGGCGACAGCGCCCCCCAGGAGCAGGGCGGCCATGCCAATGGTTTGATTCCGTCCAGCGTTTCTGTTGCTGACGGCCGTTTCATCGGCCGCCGTCATGGCCTCAAGTTCGGGACTGCGCTTCATCAGTTGCCGCTCCTCCTACGTTTCGTCGCCTTGGTGTCAGGAGCCGGACCGAGAATGGCAGGATCCGGAGCGCCGAAGTCGGGCTTGCGAAGGTTAAAGATGCAAGTCCATTGATTGCCCTCGCGCAGCGTGTATTGCGTCGCGACACCATCGACGACGATGTATTCGCCCTCCTTCCGGAAATTGCGCAGCGTCTCGGAAAAGTCGGCCTGGACGGCAAAAATCGCCGGGACCCGGCTGCCGAACTTGAAGAAGGTCTTTTTCCCGTCGTCGAGGATCACCAAGGGCTTCAACGCCGGATCACCGGAAAACGAATAGTCGATGTTGACGTTGGCCTTATCGACATTCGACATGTTCGGGTAGGCCGCCCGGTACTCAGCTTCCTTGCGGAGCGCGGCATTTAGATCCTTCTCGGGATAGACGAAACGGATCCCGAACACCTGCTTGCCATCGGACGGAGCATGGTCGTTGAGCTCGAGGAAATAGATCCTCTTGCTGGTCACAACATTCATGTTGGTGGCGACGTTCTTTGCGATCGGCTTCACGAATAGAATGTTGCCCTTCTCGGAAGGGGCAACCTGCCAACTATCGGTGTCGCCAAGCGAGATCGTTTCGAACTTTTCGTCCTCGTCAAAGATGATCATGGTGGAGATGCCGTAGGTGGCAGAGACCTTCACCACGTTGTTGGACTGATAGACGACGCTGGTCACGCGCGAATCGAGGCTGCCCGGGCGAGGGGCCTGCGCAGCATGGGCGTGAGTCATCATCGCGACCGCGCAGGCCGCGGAAAGCAGGAGGCGTTTGATCATTCCTCACCTCCCGGCGTAACCGTTTCTTGATCGCGACGGTAGTTGTAGACCTGGAAGCCCAAGGGGTTCTCAAAACGCCATTCGTTGGTCGCCGGGGTGTCCGTATAGCGATAGCGAACGACTGAAATGTAGTGACGCACGATCGAATCCGTGTCCGATTTTTCCGTTGTCGAAAACCGGACCAAGGCCGTGCTCGCATTGGAGAAGGTGACGGACTTGATGTCGACCGTGACCTTCTTGTTCTTGCCGAGGACCTTTGCGGGATTGTCGGGATTTGCCGCACTGTAAAGCTCCTGCAGCTCGCGGGCCGCATCATCAGTGGAGAGTAGGGCGGCGATCCCGAAATTCTGCTCGATCGCGAAGGGGTCGTAGCCTTCGCGAGATCGGATATAGCGCACGACGTTCGCTTGGGTGACCGCCTGTTGGTCGGTCAGCTTGGCGGACCTGGTTAGGCCGGTCTTCACCTCCATATAGCCGGTATTCTTGTCGACCTCGACGATGTAAGGCTCGAAGCTCTTCAGCGGAACGAGCATCACCAATGCCGTTAGTGACAGCAGGGTAATCGCGCCGAAAATCATTGTGACGAACCATGCGAGCGAGCGCGATCGCTTGGCCTTTTTGACGATCTCCTGTTCCCAACGATCGCCGTCCTGAAAGTAGCTCCGAAGAGCTGCGTCATTCGTTTCTGCCATTCGTTCTAGCCCTTACATCTAGCCCTTAAATTCGCGCCTCAGCGAGGCATGCTGTTGCTGCTAATGCGGTTCTGCATCGCCTCAGCACTGGCGTTGCGGATATTGTCTCGCATCCCGCCATGCATCCGTTCTCGCATTCTCATGCCGGCGTCGCCCGCGCCTCCGGCGAGCTGGCGCCCCGTTCTCATGGCTGCAATAGGAGCGGTAATGCCGGTAAATCGACCAACTGACTTTGCGATAGTGCCAACGCCAGCAGCCATCCCACCGACGATCCCTTGCGCAAGCGTCTGAATATTGACCAGCACGAAAGCCCCCGCCGCGCAAAGCAGCAGAAAGCCAGCGACGTCAGAGAGCTGAATTTCTTTGTTCCCTGCAGCATTCGTTAGCTTTGTAAGCTCAGGGTCTAGGGCGGTTATGAGAAACGCCGCAATCACGTACACGAACATCGGCATCAGTGCGTACAACAAGACCTGCTGAAACCAGCCGTATCCATAGTTTCGGGTCGGCTCGAAAAGCATGCAGGCGATGAAGATCGGGGCGGTTCCTATAAGCACCCACATCATTACCTTCGCCAGAAGCAGGATCGCCAGCGCAACCGCAATGAAGATGAGTGCGCCGAGCATGACGACCACGCCCACCAAGGACGGGAGAACCGCGAAGTAGCCAGACTGTTCAGCAAACTCGGACGCTGCCTGGTTCGCAGATCTCCAAATCATGGAGAGACCGTTTGTCGGCTCGGTTATCCCGGTGGACGCAGCGGTCAAAAGTGCGCGGCCGACATCTTCGGGCGTGTTGTTGAGCCAGCTATAGAGGAAATCGTTGAAGTGATCCCATTCGCTGATGAGCCCGAGGATTACCATCATCCGAACAACCCGCGTGATCACCTCGCCAACGCTAATCCTAGCGGTCCCCATAACGAGTTGAACCCCGTAGTATGCGACGTACGCAAGGAACATGACCTGCAGAAGCGGCATGATTTCATCGCCCAGGACGCGATATGCCTGAGCGCTGAATGTTTGGCCTGTGTCTTCGATTCTTTCAAGAAGTTGCCCGAGGAAGTCGCCGCCCATGTCACCCTACATCCTCTACTCAGCCACCATTGCGTCGATTGCCGCGAGCGCCGCCGAAGCATCGCCGTTGACGCTCATCATCGGTCCGCATTCGTGGCGTGGATCGGGCGCGTAAGAGGCTAGGTTCGCTGGCCTTTTGCAAGGGGCGGTCTTTTCCTTGGCCGCAGTACCGCAGCCGGCGAGGCCGGCCGCGATCAGGACGGAAAACAGCATCTTCGCCGCAACGGGGACTCTATTCTGTGGGGTCACTGTACGTGAGAACCTTTTTGGAGTTGGAGATGTCGGTCAGGCGGCGCTGATTTTCAGCCTGCAACGAGGACACAGCACCATTCATGACGCCGATCAGCTCGTTGATCGTCAGGCCAGCCTGGACCTGAAGCTGTGTGTTCTGATCGATGGATCCCTTGATGTCCTTGGCCTGACCGACGTTTGCGCCGGCCTGCTCGAAAGAGGTGCGGCGGGTCTGGACGGCTTGCTGAGAGCCAGTCACGAGCGCCGCTACACCGAGAACGGTGTTCACCATCTCTTCATACGACTTGTCGCCCGAAAACGAGCTGCCTGCCTGGCCGGACAGGTTCTTCACCAATTGCAGGCCGTTGATGAAGTTCGTTGCCACCTTGGCAACATCGCCGCCCATGCCGCCGAAGTTCGGAACGCCGCCCGACATCAGGCTGTCGAAGGACGGCATTTGAGAGACGCTGAAGCCATTGCCGACAGCAAGGTTCTGCATCTGGTTGGCGTCGCTACCGCGATCGCCGGTCACCGCCTGAAGAGTGTCCTGGACTGTTTTCAGGACTTCCTTGTTGGTGCCGAGAATGTCATCGGTGGTTTTCGACGTTCTCTGCGCAACCTCAAGATTAGCAGCGTCGATGACCGGGACTTGAGCGGTTGCTGCGGACGCAAGGGCCACCGAGCACGCCGTTAAAATCAAACGTTTCATGGCAGTTCTCCTCATTGAGCGGTCAACATCAGATCTACGTTGGCTTCGCGCTCCCGCTTCTGGACGCAAGCCTTTTCTGTCGGGCTCCATTCAAGCCCCGCGCGAGGATCGCAAACGCCGGTCGTTTCGCGATCCTCCTCGTCGTCATCCTTCTTGAAGTCGCTCGTACGTGATGCGCCGGAAAGATTGCCGACATCGACCGCACTACGAGAATTCATGAGGTCCGCCATCGTCGTGCCGAGGCGGATGACCTGGTTCATCATTTCGAGGTTGGCATTTCGCGCGCCGGAATTGTGGTCCCAACTGTCCTGGATCGTCCCGCTGGACATTGCGCCCAACTGCTGCAGCCAAGAGGCAACGTTTCCGCTGCTTTCCCCGATCGCCTGCGATGTCGCCATCGAACTAATCGTGGAGTCCCGCATCCCGGTGAAGGCGGTAGAACCGCCGCCATAATTCGCCGGGATATTCGCAACGTCGGAGCCGCCAAAAGCAGGAAGCCACTTTTGGGTGATGTTCGCCACATACCCCTGCGTTTCCTTGAAAGGCGGGATTCCGCCCCACTTCTGGACGTTACCAGGACCCGCGTTATAGGCGGCCAGTGCCAGATTGGTGTTGCCGTTGAAACGGCGAAGCTGCTGCTTCAGATAGCGCGCGCCGCCCCGGAGGTTATCTTCCATGTCATAGGGATTGACCCCGAGATCCTTTGCCGTACCCGGCATAAGCTGAGAAAGACCGATGGCGCCCACCGGCGATTTCGCACACGGATTGAACCGGCTTTCCTGGTAGACGAGCGCCATGAAGAGGCTTTCGTCGACGCCTTCTTCCTGGGCCACTCGCTTCACGAGCCCGGTGATTTCCGGGTTAGCTGTCGCAGCGGAAGCGGCGTCACCGCTGCGACCTGGACGATACATTGAGCAGGTCACGCTTTTGGTGACCGTATGACGGTCACTGTCCGTCTTCTCGATTTCCGTCGTCGTCTGGTCGCGTTTGGTGTCGGTCTCGAGCACCTTGCCGTCAAGCACCGGCACCTGAGAGTGCGCCGTTCCGAAGGCACCAAGCCACAGAGCAGAAATCGCCCACAAAGCAGGACTCTTCCTCATTCGGCCTTCTCCCATCCGCAAAATTCAGCCAGCCAATTTTCAGGCTCGTCGCCATATTGTTCCCGAAGCGCCGCGCACTCCTCGACGGTCTCCTTGCGGCCGGAAAGCACCTTCACGAGATCGGGCATGGCGGAGAGATCGAGCCGAGCGATTACCGAGTCATTGCCGTGCTTGATTAGAAAAGTTCGCTTTTCGGGCGGAGTGTTCTTGATGAAGTTGAATTCCTTCACCGTCAGGCCAAAGCGCTTGATGTAGCTCTCTTCGTCGGCCCGCGGGTTCGGAAAGTGAATGTTCGTCGCCGACTGCTCGATCAGCGTATGCGAGGCTTTTGCCTTGGCGATATCCGCCGCGGACTGGGTGCCGAAGCCTACAATGCCGTTGAGCTTGCGGATGGTTTTCATCTTGTCGACGATGAACGCCGAAAATGTCTCGTCCATAAGGAGCTGCCAGCCCTCGTCCATGAAGAACATGACCGGGTTTCCGTCGAGCAGCTCGTCAAGGCGATGATAGAGGTACATCAGCGCCGGCGTGCGAAGATCATCGTTGCCGAGGATGTTCGTCATGTCGAACCCAAAGACGCTGCGCCCCGAGAAAGAGAGGACGTCGTGCTGGGCGTTGAAAAGCCACGCCTTTTCTCCTTCGATCCAAGGCCGAAGGCGAGAGTGAAGGTCATTGGCATCCGCCCGCGACCGGCCCACCAGCAGCCCGGCCAAGTTCGCCAGGTTGCGCTCCGCCGCAGGTTCTTGCATCAGGCGGACGATCGCCCGCTCTAGCGTATCCTCATCTTCCTGAGTGAAGTCGCTGCGATCACCGGAACGCAGCATTGCCTTCAGGAGGCGAAGGAGGAATTCGCGGTTTGGGCCGGTATTTTCGAGCTGCAGCGGGTTAAAGCCGGTCGGCGTTCCCGGCGACAGCACCTCATATGAACCGCCAATAGCCCTTACGAAGATTTCCGCGCCGCGATCCTTGTCGAAGAACACGGCTTTCGGCGTCGGTGAAGCGCGCATCGCCTGTGCGAGCAGGAAAGTCAAAGCGACCGTTTTACCGGAGCCGGTTGGTCCCGTGACGATGAAGTGCCCGATGTCGCGGCGATGGAAGTTGAACCAGTACGGCGTTTGCGACGTGGTTTCGAGGATGGTGATCGGCAGTCCCCAATGAGTGCGATCGGCCTGGCCCGTCGCGAAATTGTGCATGGAGGACAGGCCGGAAAAATTCGCGCTCGACAACATCGCTTTGCGAGCAATGTAGCTGTGATTGCCGGGCAGTTGCGCCCAAAATCCCGCTTCGAGGTTCAGATCCTCGCGAAGCCAGGTGAGATTCATGTCGGTGAGGCAAGCACCGAGTTCAGAAATGGTGCGGCTAAGGCCCGGGAGATCGCGGGAGAGGCATAGGAGCGAAAGATGGTGGAAACCGAACACGGCTTCCTGGTTCATAAGGCTATTGAGCGCATAGTCGATATCCTGTTCGACTGAGCTACCGGACTCGTCCGAGGCTCTGATCTGCCTCTGCAATCGACTAATACGTTCTTGAGCGATCGGCTTGTCGGCAATGGTGAAGGATTGCGTCAGAATGAATTCGTGGTTCACCTGCACCAGACCGTCCAGCATTCCCGGCCCGGTGAAGGGCGGATATTCCTTGATGGACAGCAGCGCCCCAAAGCGGGTGTCTTCATCGACAGCCGCTTGAGCTTGCATTGTCCGCTTGCTGAAATGCAGTCGCGACGTTCCGACATAATTGCGAATGCCCATGCGGGGCAGGCGCATCTTGCGCGGCACACCGCAGCTCAGGATCGCATTGAAGAACTCGCAGGGTTCGGAGTAGGGCTCGCCTTTCTCCTTCTCTTCACGCCCTTCAATCTTGGCCTCGTCCTCATTCCTGCGACGATAGGTAATTCCAAGCGCCCGGGCTCCATATTTGTGCAGATCGCGGACGATGTTGCCGATCAGCTCCTCGAGCTCTGTAACATCTTCGCGCGTTTGCTGGACCCGAGCGTCCCTGTTTGCCTTGTCAAAGAGCCTCTTCAACGAGTCGCCGACGCCGAGGGCGCCCCGCATCCCAGACCGCACGATGGTCAAGTATATTTCGTTCGTAAACATGCGCTTGTGGCGCAGTTGCCCCATGTAGCGCTTGTTCAAGAGGTCGCAGAATGGTTCGTCGAAGGCGCCACCGATCTCCGTTTCGACCTCTCTCCGGATTACGGTCGACCAAAGAGAATAGCGGCTCGACCCCAAGGCACGGATCATCGTGTTCTGGACGACCGACCTCATGTTGAGCTCAGCCTGGTCCTCCGTCTGGAAGAACAGTCCATCGAGTTTGATGACGCTTAGAAGCGATCCGTTTTCCAGCCCGATCACTGTGTCGGAGACGTGTCGGAGATAGGGAATGTGAGTCCACATGGGCCGCTCATTGCTGGCGACCCGGCCGAATCCGAGCTCTTCTTTGACGACTTTCAGCATGGTCACGGTCCGTAAGAGTTGGTGCCCCAAAAGCGCTTGTTGGGCGTGCGGGGCGTCTTGCGGGACGTCACCTGCATCACGTCCAGGATCCTGTTGTCCCAAGTGCAGAGCGAGAACAGGACAAGGTAAGCAACCGGCGCGATGAGCAACGCCAGGAGGTCGTTCGTTGCAAGCCAGCCGATGATGGTGACGCCAACGATCAGTACCACCGCCATGTAGGGGACCCCCCATATCGTTGGGGACCGGGTTAACCCGATCACCAACGGCGTCAGAGCTGGCTTTTCGTCCCAAAACTCACTCATCGGTCACTGACCGACCGCCGAGATCATCTCGTCGACGATCGCGGGTGCGCCAAACACCAGACCAATGCCCATCACGACCGCGCCGGCAGTGAACCACGACAAGCGTCCGGCGAATGCCAGAAAGCCAAGCCCGATAACGGCAATGATCGCGAGCAGCCGACCGAACGGGCCGGTGATGAAATCGACGATCATCTGCACCGCCGTCTGCAGCGGCCCGAACGCGCCGCCTGCGCTCTGCGCGAGGGCAACATCAGCGCCCGCGACTTGGAATGCCGCCACAATGCCGATCGTGGCTGCGAGCTTCACGGCCTGAGACTTCCTCGTTTGCATTTCAGATTGCATGTTTTTCTCCTTCAAAAGTGCATGACACCGCCGACAAACTTGCCGGTCTTCTTCACGGCGATCACACCGGCGTCGCCGCTGTCACTCGCATCCGAGACCGCCTGCGGAGCGGCGGCCGGCCTCGCCTTGCCTTCTGCCGACGGCATTGGCAGCCCGAGTTGGTAGTTCACCACATTGGCGACGTATCCGACTGTTTCCTGGAACGGCGGGATGCCGCCGTGTTGGTAGATCCGCTGTTCGCCGCTGTTGTAGGCAGCCGCGACCAGGAGCGGGTTCTGAAACTCATCAAGCAGAAAGCGCAGGTACTTCATCCCGCCCTCGATATTCTGAGCGGGATCACAGATGTCCGTAACTCCGAACCGCACAGCCGTAGCAGGCATGAGCTGCATCGGTCCGCGCGCGCCCTTTGGGGAGTTGCGGCTTTGGTCAAAGCCGCTCTCCGCCCAGGCGATGGCCGTCGCGAAGACTTCATCGACGCGATATTTGCGCGCCGTCTGCACAACCAGAGACTTAACCTCTTCCGGGCTGAGCGGAGACGGACCGCATTCATACACGTCTTTGGTGTTGTCATCGATCCGCCGAACTGCACCGATGTGCTGTATCGAGCCCGTGGGAACTTGCAGTTCATTAACCCTGTTCAGCGCGTTGTCGAAGGAGCCGAAGTTGCTCAAAACTGCATCAATATGATGCAAACCCCCAAAATCATGGGGGCTTTGGTCAGCTTTGTTCTGAACCGCATCTTCCTGCTTCACTACGCCATCAGTGCCTAGCACGAGCTCCTTCTCGGAGACCCGCCAGCGCTCATCGAAGTTCGTTGCAAGCGCCGCCTTGTTTTCGGTAGGCCAAGTGCCTCTATTTGTTACAATATTTGCAGATTTCTGCCCATCTTGGGCGTGAGAAATCTGAACCCAACTCGTGCACAAAAGGGCGCTTCCCGTCAAAGCGGCCCAGCCCAAAACGCCTGAAAATCTAGCCCTTTTTTCCATCGCCCCGCGCCTGACTTGCGGTGTTGTGATCGAAACGAAAACCAACTAAGCTGGTGAAGGTGTCGCATCGATTTGGTTCAGCGATACAACTTTTCGAGGCAGACATAAACCCCCTATTGCAGGGGAACGAGCTGAAGCAGTATGGGTAAGGGCTAGAAAATGAAACGGACCATCATCGCCGCACTCGCAAGTTGCGCTATCGCAACACCTGCTTTGTCCCTCTCGGACATCAACAAGGATTACATCAAATCGCTCGCAGCGCCGGGTAAGACGGTTCTCGTGCTCGAATATTACGACGGAAGCGGGAAGGTGGCCGATCGGAAGGGCTATGCAACAACGGCCGGATTTAAGGCCGTTTCACCGACCGACTTTCGCGTGGATGACAAGACAACACTGCACCTTTTTGGCCTGGAGCCATGCAAGGGCGAAATGGTCAATCGCAGTGAAGACTTCGCCGGGAGCTGCACCGATTATGCGCAGCAGCAACTTCAGATCCTGTTACAAAACCCGAAAGTCGTGTTTTGCCGTGCCTTCGTGAGCGAGCAAGGTTCGCCCGTCCAGAACGCCACCTGCTACGGTTACTATCATTTCCCCGGTAGCCTCGACTCCGTCGACATGTTCGAGGAGCAGCTTTTGTCGCTCGGCGCGCTCCGCCTCGCAAAAAAGCCAGACGGAACTCCCGTTCGCCCGGATCTCTCGAAGGCTGAGGAGATCGGCCAGAAGGGGTCATTCGGGATGTGGGCCGATCCGAGGGTGAAGGGTCAATGAGAAATGCTCTTTCGCTTTTGGTGGCTCTCTTGCCGACATCCGTATCCGCAGCGCCCGCAGGCTATTTCGATCTTCTTCCTGGCGTCACCCTGGAAACTGGCGACACGTGGGTTTCCAATGGTGAAAGATTCCGTCTCTACGGCGTCCAGTCCTGTTTGCGCGGCACTGCCTATACGGACAAGCACGGGCAGAAACGTGACTGCGGCGAGGCGTCCCTTGCCGTGCTGGCGGCCTATATCAAAGACACCAAACCTGTTTGCGCCCCGGTGGTGAAGAAAGACAGTATCGCTTACGTCGTTTGCTACGCCACCGTTGGGAAGCAGCGGCTTGATCTGGCAAACGTCCTGATCACGAGCGGATACGCCTTCGCGGCCCTCAACGGTGAGGGCATGCCCTATCACGTCCCCTATGCCATGGCTGAGAAACTTGCACGCGATAAGCGTGCCGGCCTCTGGCAGTTCGAAGACGTCCAGCATCCGGCCATTCTCTTGAGCCGCGAGGTGAATGCGCGAACCAAGAAGGCAGATCAATGAAGCGATACCTACTTGCAGCCGCCGCGCTCGCCACGATCCCCCACGCAGCGACAGCCGCGGATCTCATCAAGACTCCGGCCGCGGCGGCTCGGCCACCGCAGAGATTGAGCGAGGCTCCGATCTACCAAAATCCGGTCTACAACGGCCGAGTCGCCGTCATGGACGGCCGCACCCTGTGGTATCCGCAATATGCGCAGCGCGTTCGCCTCGTCGAGATCGACGCGTGCGAGCTTCCACAGTGGGCGATCGATCCGAAGTGGGTGGATCGCGAGCGGCAAAAGGCGCCGTCACCCGTTCCGTGCGGCCCACTTGCAAAAGCTTGGCTCAAGAGGACCATAGGCAGCAAACCGGTCGAATGTACCGTCTTAGCCTATGGCAATGACGGTATCCCCCAAGCCCGCTGCACGTCAGCCGGCCGCGATATTGCGGTCGACATGCTTCGTGTCGGATGGGCGCGTGTCGCGTCGCCCTATTCATACAAAAGCCAATACCTGGCCTATCAGCAGCATGCGATGGCGGCCCGCTATGGCTTGTGGGCCACTGACGTTCTCGACATGAACGAGTGGCGTCGCAAGGCCGTCGACAAGACGCTCGGCCGCCAGCCGATCGCTGATTTCAACCTGCTTGTCGAACGGGAAAGCGAGATATCGCCTCCCTTCATCGACGCGCGGAAAAAGCTGAAGAGGACAGACCGATAGTTGCCCGACTTCGCACATATTGCGAACTCATTCGCAACCGATCCGCTGGCGAGCTTAATGCTCGCCATTCCCTTATCGTTTGCGCTCATCGTCGTTTCAGAACGAATCTGGTGGGTGCATGGTCCGTTCGCCCTGGTGCTCCTGATCCTTTCGATCCTCTTTCTCGATCGACGTCATCTGGCGCTGGACAGCTTTCTCGTCGGCTTATTCGCCTTTCCACCGCTTTGCCGGGACATTCCCAACCAGCCGATGCTTTTTCGGATCGGGATTCTCTGGTTTTCAGCCTTCGCGCTCGTTGCCGCCATAATCTACGCAGCAGGCGGTCAAGTGCACCACGCCACACCGCTCGACAAGCTATTCGTCGACCACGCGTCTCCAGCCGCAACCATCATGAGGGCCAACTCACATGAAACACCTGCTTTATGCTGCAGCCGGTCTTGCTGCGCTTACCTTCGCCCCCACAGGAGCAAAGGCAGAAGATGCTTCCTGGGGCTGCCAGGTGCTCCTTTGCGCTGCCTCGCAAAATCCGTCCTGGCAGGGCGTTCCCTATTGCGTGCCCCCGATGAAGAGGCTGATCGCCGCAATGGCAAAGCCGGGATTTCATTGGCCCATTTGTCACGAGGCGAAGGCCGGCGAGCCAGGCCGGCAAGAGTTCGAGGACTGCCCTGCAGGGTCGCGCCCCACCTCTAGCAATGATGGGAACGACAACGGCTTGCGCCGCCGCAACGAGGAGGACCAATGCGTCTGGGTCGTGGACAGATGCGAGAACCGCGGCGAGTACAACCGCCTCTATGGTGACGAGGACGCCAACCAGCGTAACGGCGTGACCGTAAGGTCCATCAGCGGCAACAGCGACCATTTCGGGAATCGCGACAATCGCTACAACGGCTGCAAGGTGCAGGTAACTTCCCCCCGTCCGCGGCGCGCAAATCCCTGGTTCTTTGACATTTGTCGGGCGAAATGAAAAACTGACCCCCTAACGAAGCGAAGAACTGACCCCTCGTGTCAAAACGAGGAGTTATGGATGACGAGCGCGATTTCATCGCATCCTGCATTGTCGCGAACGATGCAGGGCGGGGATATGCTTCAGGCTGATGAGGTGGTGGCAATGCTGCGGCTGCACGAGCTTGGTTGGGGTAGCAAACGTCTATCGAAAGAATTTGGATGCGCGCGTAATACAGTTCGCCGATATCTTCGAGAGGGGGGAGTTGCACCGTTTAAACGGCCTGCTCGGCGCAGTGCATTCGACGGGCTTGATGATTGGCTTCGAGAGCGTTTTTTCCGGCATGACGGTAATGCGGATGTGATCCGCCAAGAGTTGGCGAGCGAGCACGGAATTATCATCGGTCTGCGTTCGGTGGAGCTTCGCGTACGGCAATGGCGGCGAGAGCTAAAGGCACAGAAGCGAGCGACGGTCCGCTTCGAAACGGCGCCGGGCCATCAGATGCAGATCGACTTCGGTGACACGAAGGTGTGGATCGGCGATGAGCGGGTACGGATTCACCTGTTCGTGGGGACGCTGGGCTATTCGCGGCGGATGCATGCTCGCGCGTCACTCAGGGAGCGCCAGGCAGACTGGTTTGAAGGCATGGAAGGCGCTTTCCTGCGGTTCGGTGGGGTTCCGGCGGAAGTGCTGATCGACAATGCGAAGGCCCTGGTCGAGCATCATGATTCGGTGACGCGGGAGGTGAGATTCAACGCGCGACTGCATGCTTTCGCCCGTTATTGGGGCTTCACGCCGCGAGCCTGCGCACCGTATCGGGCGAGAACGAAGGGCAAAGACGAGCGCGGGGTCGGCTACGTCAAGAAGAACGCGATCGCCGGGCGCCGCTTCGAGAGCTGGGCCGAGTTTGAAGCGCATCTGGATCGATGGACACGCGAAGTTGCCGACCAGCGTGAACACGGCACCACCGGTGTCAAACCGGCGGAACGCTTTGCCGACGAAGCCAGGGAGCTGCGCCCGCTGGCCGGACGGGCACCCACCCTTCGGGCAATTGCGGGATCTGGTTCGCAAGGTTCAAGCCGATTGCGCGATCGACCTCGACACCAACAGCTACTCGGTGCCCTGGCGCCTGATCGGCGAGAGTGTTCAGGTCGTGGTGTTGGCGGGTCGCGTCATCATCCGGCATGCGGGCCAGGTGGTGGCCGATCATGCCCTGTGCGATGGACGACGACAACGGATCGTGGACCGGGGGCATTTTGTCGGTGTTGCCGGCGCCGAGGGTCTGGTGCGAGCCGCCGCTCCCATCGAGCTCCCCCCTCCCACCCTGTTGCGCCCGCTTGCGGAATACGAGGCGGTTGCCGGAGGAGGCTGGTGATGACGAACGTGGATCATGACGTGCTGATCGCAAGGCTCGATCGGCTGAAGCTGACGGCGATCCGCGACCAGCTCGACACGTTGCTGGACGAGGCGGCTCGTTCGAAGATGACCTTGCGCGAGGCGCTGGCTTTCCTTGTATCGCGCGAGATTGCCCGACGCGACGAGCGACGGATATCGATGTCGAGCAAGCTGGCGCAGTTCCCGTTCGTGCGCGAATTGGACGGCTTCGACTTCGAGGCGCAGCCATCGCTGGATCAGGGACAGATCAGGGAGCTTGCGACCTGCCGCTGGATCGCCCACGGCGACACCGTGCTATTCCTTGGACCGCCAGGTACAGGCAAGACCCATCTGGCTGTAAGCCTCGGCCGCGAAGCGATCCGTCAAAACTACAACGTCCAGTTCGTCACGGCGGCCACGCTGGTGGCGATGCTGGCGAAGGCCCACAGCGACGGCTCCCTCGACAAGCAGTTGACGATCCTGTCGCGACCGAAATTGCTCATCATCGACGAGCTGGGTTACTTGCCCTTCGAGGCCAATGCCGCCCACCTGTTCTTCCAACTGGTGTCCCGGCGCTACGAGAAGGGCTCGATCCTGATCACCTCAAACCGCTCCGTGGGCGAATGGGGAAGTGTTTTTGGCGACCCTGTCGTCGCCACGGCGATATTGGACCGCCTGCTTCACCACTCGACGGTGATCACCATCCGGGGCGACAGCTATCGGCTTCGCGAAAAGCGCCGCTCCGGCCTTCTGCAGAAAGCCGGAGCGGCGCTCCAACCCAACGAAACCGCAAACCAATGAGGGGGTCAGTTCTTCAATTCGCCAAAGGGGTCAATTCCTCGATTCGCTTGACAACATTCCCAACGACAAGGGCGTCAAAGAGCGCTTCTGGTTCAATCTACGCACCTAGCCTAGCCTAAGCCTAGCCTAAGAGGAACAATCTATGCACCAGAACGCCATAATCGCGATCGCAGCCACCCTCGGTATAGCGGCTGGCGCCGGCGGCACCTACATTGCAACCTCCGAGCCGAAGGTTGAAGCTCAGGCCATCTCGAAAGCAGAACTGGTTGCGGCTATTTCCGCTGATCCATCTCTTTGCCCTATTCCGACCGTTGAAGCGCCGACGAAAGCCGAAGCACTGGCCGCCTACCGCAAAGCGCACGCGGCATCACCTCTCGTTTGGGACCGGAATAATCTGCCGGAAATCTCCCTGGCGCTCGGCCAATGTGACAAGGCCGGGGCAGGGCTGGGCGTCGCCTGCATGACCTCAGTCAAGATGGGACCTGACGCGCGGCCTATTGATCGAATCGTCGGCTTCGCTAAGTCAGCATCCGGCGAGTGGATCGCCACAATCAACTAAGAAAGAAGCCGCCCAACAAGGCGGCTTTATTCTTCTGCCCTTCGCGCTCGACCCAGCACATTGCCCGGCCTATTCCACAGGCTCGGTCGTGCTCAAGACGGCCTCCAATTCTTCCGGCTTGAGCGAGCCTCGCGTCGCGAACAAAAACGCGGCCAAGTAGGTCAACTTTTGCCGTCCTTGCTGATCGTTGCACGGCCGGTGGTTCACGATGCGTAGCCTGGCGGCCTCTTCCTCTTTCGTCACCTCGAGCAGAGCATTTGCGTAGACCACGTTGCTCACACCGCCAGCCGCGCGGCGTTCATCCCATTCGCGCACCGCATCAGAAGTCGCCGATAGCGCCGCTATATGCCGCTCCATCAACGCCTCCAACGACACCGCGGCTTCCATTCCAAAATCTTCTGTCATCGCACCCTCAATCCCAGGCTCGGCTCTAATTCCGGACCTCCCAAATCGAAGGGAGGGCAGGAGCCCGCTCCTGCTCCCGAGCTCGTGCGGAACAGCGGAAGAGAGGGGGACAAGCGCTAAACCGGAGGGGGATCACCCACCCGCAGGGCCGTGACGGCGCAGCCGTCCGGTGCTGCAGGCCATCGGGCCGAAGGATGGGGAGACCGGTTTAGTGCTTGTGGGGGAGAGAGGGCAGGGCTCTTTCTTCCCCTCTCAGTGAGTTGAATTTATCGGCGGCTGCAGGCCGCGGTTTCCGTGCAATACGGAGAGCTCTCTCAACAGCGGCCGAGCGTTCGATCGTTCCGAGTTAATGGGCTGCCTCAATGACTGAGGTTCCCCCAATTTGCGCCAATCGACAAAAATCGGCTCCCCCTTCGTGATCTACGGGTTGCACCGTGTCGAATGTCATTGCAGCTTCCGCAAGGAGGAGGGGGGGATGTCGGTGGAACGAGACTTGACGAACACCCCTAGCCACCGCACATTTGAAGATAAATTGACTCGGAACTGCGGCGCTTCAATCCCTAGAATTCTCTATTTCGCGGACGTTTCGCGGATCTCAATACGAAGAGGGGATAAAATTTTATGGCCAGGAGAACGCATGCGCAGCGGCCGACGATTCCCGGCCTGAGGGCATCAAAATTGACCGCTAGGCTATCACCCGAAGAGCGACGAGGCATCACATTCGACGTTCGAAGCCCTTCGCCCCCCCCTTTCGAACACCCCCCGCAAACCGAGGCCGGACGCCCCCCAGATGAACTTCGAAATCCAGAATATCTTGTAACCGAAAACCTGCTTCGGACGAACGACGCAAACGCATTGATTAGAGCAGTGCAAACAGAGCCAAATTGGTCTCTGCACGAGAAGTGGTTCTTTTCCCAGTATGACGCCAAGTGGGTAATCAATACATTTGACACCAATGCTACCGGAAAAATCACTCCGGAGATTAAGGCTTTGGTGCGAGCTGGTGCTGAGCTAATCGACAAGAGGTTCGACGCGGTTGTTGGGACGCACTATAAAGTTATCGCCCATAAGATGATGCCTGGCCAAGTAATTAGCATACATAATGACTCGCCTGAAGGCGCCCGCGGGCGAAATGAGACACACAGGTTCATCTATTACCCAAATCACTATTACAGCGATGGCCAAGGCGGGCACCTGCTTCTGTTCAGCAGTAGTGAGGAGACCGCCGTTGAAGCGGTCATCAGGCCAGTTTTTAACTCCGCTGCACTTATGCGGCTGTCTGATAATTCCTACCACGCGGTTTCGCGAGTAAGCGAAGGTGTCCGATATGCAATCGTAGTGTCGTATTGGGCCTACCCCGTGCTCTTTCGCGGCTCAGATCAGAAGAACGTTATCAAGGCGTGTCTTAGTGCGTTGCTGAGGGCCGGAACAGAAAAAGTCCCATACAGCGGGACCAACCTCTCTAGCCATCTGTATTATACCTTTGAGATGCTATTCCGGTGGGGGGCCCCATTGAGCATTTGTTTAGCTGGCCTGATGGGACGAGCTCTCGGGGACCGTTCAACCGGGCTTCCACCCCACCTGACCTGGGCGGACGTCGCGCCTTTGGTTGACGAATACAGCCTTGCGATAGTCAGAACCCTGCAATCTGGCAGTCCCGTAAATAAAGGAACATCACTGGCGAGAGACGTGAAGCTTGTGGAATTGGCAAGTACTTTTGAACAAGCTGAGACCAGTGAAGCAATTGACCGTGGATGTGCGGCATTGCGGGAGCTGGATGCCTTGGACGTCGAGATGCGGATAAAAATAGATGCTGAGATAAACAGATTGCGCGCCGAAGCAGCGGCTATACACGTGCTTCAGTAAGTCGGCACGGCGGCGAGTATTCGCAGGCGCGTCGTCGGGTGCTCTGTCAGCGAGATTAACAGATTAACTAGGAGCATTTGCAGAAAAAAGACGAATCCCATCCCGGGTTAAGATCCCACAACAGTCGTCAACTTCGATGTCATCAATGGGCCCCCCCGATCTTGCGTCTTCATCGTAGGTGCTCTCTGGATGTGGAGCATCCCCGGGAGTAAAAGTCTCGAGGTCCAAAGGCTCCGCTTCGCCGTCAATTTCGACCACACCGCCCCAAGCAATTAAGTCTAGGTGAATGTCGCAACTGTAGCCAACTGTGGACGGGGCTTGATTGCTCGATCCGAAGCCAAGATGAATTCCCGGAGCTCTTTCGTTAATGTGCGAGTTCAGACTAATCGGCTGCCTGACACCGATGTTTGTTCCAAAGCCAAGCTCTCCAACAATGTGTGAGCAGTAGGTGCAAAAGCACTCATCGAGAAACCGTTTCGTCGCGGGGTCCGCACACTCTGAACTCACAGCGCGGTTGTTCTCTATCTGAATGGTTATTGGATGATCTGTGAGCCGAGCGTCACGTTCGGCGATCATGTTTACATTAAATGCAAAATCTGCAACAAACACACCTTCAATATTGGCTGGGAAAGTAGCCACTTCTCCAGGCGGTAATATTGTGAACTTACCTGGTTTCCAGATCCCTCTGTTGCTCACCCAGCGATACTTCGCGGAATCGAGTCTAACTCTCAAATCAGAGCCACTCCTCGTGGTCAGTCGGAGCTCAGAAGCTTCCATAAGCCTCGAAAGCACCGTTGCATTTCGAGCGGACAAATCTGAAGGCAGTATTTGAAGTGCTTCAGAGAAGAGCTCCTCACAAGCACTGATAATTCGAAACGCCTTTGTCCTATTTGGGTCGAATCTTGACAATTGTGTTCGAAGAACCTGATCGTGCGATAGTGTATTCAGTTCAAGCGTTATAACGATCAGATCACCAATCAACTCAGCTTCCTTCGGGAGGACAGATGCAAACCTCTCTGAGAACATCTGATCTTCGAGGGGAACCATCCAAACCTGACTACATGTGAGCCCTCTTAATTGAAGAGCGACCTTAATCCACGATGCGCACTCGACAGTTTCGCTTGTAAAGACGACTATAATCGCGTCCGAAGGTCGCGGTCGAACATAGTGGTCGATGAGCGTCTCAACGCCCCTCCAAACCGCTTCCTTGATCATCTTCGCGACCTCTCCGATAATCGATAAAAAAAGGCCACACCCCATCTCGCGTGTGGCCGCAGACATTCCCTTCTATTCTAACCGTTCAATCCGTGGCATCAGTGTTATAAATGCGATATCGTGCGCCAGAGAGCTTGAGAGGTGCCCCGCGTTTAACTGCATCCGCCTCCAACCTACGGACATCCTCCGCGGCCTTAGCTAGCTCGTGCGCAATCATTTCCTCAACCCCGGATGCAGGGCGGAGTTCATTTACATCGTTGACCTCGCTTGGGACGTCGTGATGATGGGGTATGCTGGTCATGTCCATCTCCTGCTAGTGCTGAGGGCCAGACGATTAGCTCGTTATTCGGACCTTGAGGTCTCATAAATTCGATATCGTGCCCCGGCTAACTTTCTGGTGATGCCTTGACTGGAACTTAGCTCCTCAAGGCGCTTCGCATCCGCGCTAGCTTGAGCAATCTCTCGCTCTATCATATCGTTCAGACTAGCACTGGGGCGACGTTCGCCTTTATCTGCTCCCTTGTCGGAGTACGACTCTGACCCGAGCATGTCGTCTCGAACTTTCGACATACTAGTATCCTTTCTCAAGATAGCTCAGGGCGAGCTACTGTGCCGATGTTATGTCCGACTGAACACGAACGTCATCTGCTTCGACTGCAGATAACGCGGCCTCAATAGCTTTTTCATCACTAGTGACAGTAGCCTCACGACTCTCTACATCAGCCATGTCAGCATCTACACGCGCCATATCTGATTGCACTGCTTGCATGTCAGAATCTACGGCGGCCATATCGGCCTCTGCTTTCTGCTGAATAGCGGTCAATTCGTCGCTACTTAGCAGCACACGTTGGGAGTTGCTCATGAACGCCTCCTAATGTACCGTGTAACGTATGCGAACACAACTGCAGCCCGAAGTCAATGCAGCAGTCGACGCACGGGGGGGCCATGATCAAGCCGAGGGCAATCAGTCAATCGCTTTGGGATGCCCGTCACCAACTGAGGGAGCGTTTCCAGACCGGTGCAGCGCTGCGGAGTTTCGCTTTGGCCGAGAACTTCCTAGATGCGAAGGTGCTGGCATCGATTAGGCAGTTCGCCATAACTTCTCCGATGGAGCACTACGGTGTTCATTCTCCCGATCCGTACGGCTCGACGCTCGAGAAGGGCTTTGGAGAACCAATCCCAGATCGCTATTACCTCACTACACACATGCGATTGAGGCCTCCAAACACGGTTCCCAAAGAGCTGAACGATGTTGTTGCCGGAAAAGATATGTTGGAGTTTCTTGGCGAGGTTCTCGGCGAAGAGCTGAGTGGCTTCGAATTCCCGGGGACACTTACCGGTTGGTGGCCAGGAGACTTCATTGGTGAGCATTGCGATGAGGGTGACGAGGACCATCCGACGAAATTGGTCGTGTCCATCTCTTTAACCGAGGGGTGGCGGCCGGAGTACGGAGGTGTCACCCACTTCCGATGGGCCGATGGAGATGAAGAGATCACGGTAGTCCCGCAGCTGAATACTGCCATGCTATTTGCCCCTGGGCCGCATTCGGTTCACTGGGTGACGCCTGTCGCAGCGATTGCACCTGTTGGGCGTCGCTTCACGTGGACACTTGATTATTTTTGACACTAGGCTGCGTACCGACGCGAGAGTTCGATTACCCACCGGGGTTGAGGGAAACAACAGGGCTGTTTGGAGTGCGCCTCCAAGTAAAACACCATAGTTAACGGCAATCCTTTAAAGGGCGTGTGCAATCGTGACTTCGATACCGTTCTGGAAGCGCAAAAAACTGTCGGAGATGACTTCAGCGGAATGGGAGTCGCTGTGCGACAAATGTGGGCGCTGTTGCTTATTGAAGACTAAGACGTCGAGTGGTGATGTCACCTGGACTGACGTGGCATGCCGGCAGTTGGACCTGTCGAGTGGAACTTGTAAGCAATACGCTAACCGCCACGACGTTGTGCCTGAATGCGGTGTCCTTACAGCAGAGAATGTTCTGAGCTGCTCAATGCCTGCCACGTGTGCTTACAGGCTATTAGCTGAAGGTCGGGATTTGTATCCGTGGCATCCGCTGGTGGCAGGTTCCATGGAGCTTATGCAAGCACAAGGACGTACTGTGCAAGGACGCGCTGTATCCGAGATATCTCCGGAAGCAGTTGCTTTTCCCGACCGCAATGTTGCATGGCCTGACCTGTAACTGCACGAGTGTGTGCGTACTATGGACGTCCTTTCTCTTCAATTGCGAGTAGTAGCAGGGAGCGTTACGTGAAGTACACAGAAGAGGTACCCAGTTCGGACGGCGTGAGCGGCAGCGAAATGGTGGTTAGGCACACACCTCTTGTCGTTCGAGGAGCGGCGCGAGATTTTCTAGTGCGGTGCGCCGAGGACGGCAGTGTCACGGATTGGTTTGCTTCCAGGCTCTCCAACCACGAGGTGTCTGTAACGACGGGGCTCAGTACCGACGGCGGGCTTGTTACCTACTCGGCTCCGAACTCCGGTAGCTACGGCAGAAATGTTTCTTCGGGCCTATTCAGATTCCAGAAGTTTTTGGACGAAATAAAAGCGACGGCCGCAGCACGATCGGCCTCGTACTGCTTTTCGCAGGTGAACGACGTCGGGGAGACGATACCTGAACTATCCGACTTATTATCGGCCATTAAAGTCCGCACAGCAGATCTTCATAGCGCGTCGTGGAACCTGTGGATCGGATCGGGCGGCCATCGCATCAACACCCATTTCGACTCAGTCGAAAATTTCTATTTCGTCTTACAAGGTCGAAAGATTTTTCGCCTTTTCGAACCTGGCCAGTTGGTCAACATGTACACGGCGTCATATGAAGGCGGAAAGAATGGCGCGTCGGAAAGTTCCGTCAATTCAGTTCAGCCCGATTATGACAAGTACCCAAAGTTTCACGACGCCATCCAAACGTCGGAAGTGGCGGATCTTGCGCCGGGCGATATGTTGTACCTCCCGGCAAACTGGTGGCACAGTGTCTCTTCAGAGGGCGTTAATATCTCTGCTAATCTTTGGTGGAGCGATATTGATGATGCCCAGAAACTTGAGGCGGAGATCACCTTTCTCAGGCTTCTGGCTCATGTGAAACCGCTGCCTCAGCATTGGCGACAATTCTGGGCAGCTAATATCGATCACTATGTATTTGAAAAAGGAGGCGATCCGTTCAGCCATATGGTGCCGGGCGCAGGAGGATTGGCCGGTGCGCCGAGTTCCGAACGGACTGTCCAGCTTCGTGACCGTATTTCGAGACTGGAGCGCGAGTTACATCGCATAACGCTGAATTTGGACGTGTCGAACGAATCCCTGCGCCTCTGTTGTGCGCCAGGACTGCGAGTTGAGTTCCTCGGGGATGAAAAGATAAAGGCATCTTGTGGGATTATCGAGCAGGTTCTTGGTCTTAAATGTGCTTTCTTGCTGAATGCGTTCTCACGCCCGTGCTCTCCGACGGCGGCGTATACAGCTGCAATAGCAACTGAATTTACTCCAAGGGACTTCGCAGATCACCTTGTCCGGATGATTCGTTCCGGGTTGCTGTTGGTGGATCGGTAGAACTCCGAACGGATACTCCAAAAATAATGGTGTTTGATCGTTCGCGATCTTACGGATGACTTCGAGACGATGCAATTCCTTCTGCAACATCTTGATCAAGCAAGACACGACGACTCCGAACGCTCAAACGCTCATGGCCTCAGCCACGCTTCACGTCGCCAGTCTTCCTTCCAAACTTTCAAGTTTGACCAACATCCCGAGAGCCGAGAGGCGACGACTGTCGCATCTCTAACCGGCTCATATGTTGCATATCTAAAATGCGCTAGATTTTGAGTTCGCGTGGTGTCGATTATGAGCCGCGGGTGGGAGGGCTCCGGCAGGGGCGGGCGGCCACGCCAACTTCATATTCGCCGGGCCGATTTGTCCGCACACGATAGAAACCGCTTCAAGCTCAAACCGGCCAGTAAAATGTAAGGCGGCATGGCGAGCGAATAGTGGCCGCAGTTTAATTTTAAAATATTTAGCTTGGCTCCAGCGTCCTTCAGCCTCTGCGTGAATCTCTCCGACAGCTCTGGCAAAACCACTTTGTCTCTCTTAGCCAACACAACGTGAAGATCGAGATCAGGCCGTGCCAAAGGATGTACGTAGTTCTCCATGTTAAGTGGACCCCAAGCAATTCTTAGATCGCTCAGCTCAATCTCAAGTTCAAGGCTATCACGTATCGATCGGGTCGCGCGCCCCGTCCAAACCATGTCTGCGAGACTACCCGCCGTCAAAAATAACGAGGCCTTCGATACGGCCGGATCATGCGCAGCGATCAATCCCGCAACCCAGGAGCCAAGGCTCATGCCGAGAACCGAGACCTCTCGATAGCCTTCGCTCTTCAGCCAGCGGATGAGCTTTCGCCCATCCCATACGGCCTGCCTTACAGACTGGATCGTTCGGCCGAGATTCGAACTAAGCATATAATCGGCGTACAGCGAGCCGGGACGGCTGCGCTCGAAGTGATAAGGCATAGCAATCTCGACAACCGTGATCCCACGCTGCGAGAAAAACTGGGCAATCTGACGATTTCGGGCGCTGGCATTCCAGTGATGAAAAATCACCAATGCCTGATCGAGCGAGCCGCTCTCGGTGATTTTTGCCCAGACGACGTTGTTCTCTTCGACGTCAGTAGAAATGTCCGATGGAAATCTGAGCCACCCATCGTGCCTTTCAAAGCCCTGACCGCTCCCGCTCGGCTCATCGTAAAAGCTTGAATCAGACAGGGCCTGGTCCGCAAGGACACAAAACTCGTCGATAGTTTCTATTCTCTTCTCGCCCGGAAAGGCCCGGCCGGCGTCGAGGATGAAATCCGTTACTTTCTTCGCTTCCTCACCGCGCCGCGCCCGCCGCTCGTCCCAACGATCAAGCCAATTATGATACACTCTGGTTGCTTCCTAACGCGCTTGCTCGCCATCGCCCAAACTCTGGATCAAAGAGGCCGTATGTCGCGAGCAGCACTCCAACGCCGACGAGGATCGAAAAGCCCTCAAAGGCATCGATCAACAAGTAGCTGGCAAAGAGCAACCCTACGACCGCAGACATCCTCCATAGAGGCACGCGAAACCGCTTTCCGACACCCAAGCGGATGGAACCGTACAGAAAAACGATACAGGTCGAAATGGCGACTAGGAGGCTGCTGTAATGCGTTGGCATTCTATAGCTGAAGCTATTGCCGCCGTCGTGGCGCTCATACAGGATCGAAGACATATCGTGGGCTATCCAGGTCACGATATCTCCTCCGTTCGAGCTCAGGTAAGAGCTTTGGACCTTCATGCATATGGCGACTAGAACACCCAGGACAGTACACCTGAAAATTCCCCGCATCACCCTAAGGCCGATTTCACCGCCCTCGCGCCGATGTCCCACCGGTCGCATTGTTGATGCCTCTTCAATTCTCCAGAGATCATGGACGATCGTATGAAGCAGAATGAGGCCCGCGAAAAAAAGATAAAAGCAAAGGCACATGTAAAGATACGCGAGCGCCGTGAAAACAATCGAAACTGGCACTGATATGACTTCAGGGTGCACAATGGCTAACTTGCCCCAATCTATCGCATAGTTGCCACCGCCGTTGATCAACGGGATCAAGCACACGCCGATCCACTGAAAAAGACCCGCGAACAACACGCAGATCAAGAAAACCGCCCGGTATGTGTACGAATAAGCTTGAACGTTGCGGGTCCAGGCATCGTCGCTTTCCAACCGGTCGCCCTGCGCTACCAGCCTGAAGCGCGCGTCATTTTTCCAGAAGACCAGCAGCTCTATCACGAACGCGAAAAATAGCGGCAAGAGCACCATGAAGAGGAACGTCCAGTTCGGTGCCCATAGAAAACCGACCTGCTTAGCAACACCATCCGCCCGGCTAAAGGTGGCGCTGTGGATCCCCGCGATATATGACAAAAACCCAAGCGCGGAGGCACCCGCGAATATCGACGCCGGTAGATTCAAGGGAGATCCATGGCTAAAAAGCGCCTCCGATATTCTCGCCAAGCTGAAACCCTGTCTTCGCCGGGTGACATCAATGCCTTGTGGCAGATCGCCCGCAGGCTGCGTCTGATCATCGACCGTCACAGGCGGCGGCATATCTGGAACCCGCAGCGCTGTGCTGCTTCCCGCCTTCTTCGAATCTCGCCTCTTGGCGGTTAGCCGTGATTGCGCGGCGCTGAGCTCCATCTGCCATTCGCTGGTCGCTTCCGGATCGTCGCACCCAAAGATCCGCGCGAGCCAACGAATGTTGGACGAGCTAATCCCCTTCTCGTTCTCTTGAAACCAGAGCTGCACCGTCCGCAAATCGACCCCGATCCGGTTGGAGTCGATCTGTGAAATCGCCTCTGTCAGAAGCTCCGGCGTCCATGGGCCTTGCGGAAACCCGTCACTGCCCAATGGCCGGCCCGCTCCCGCAGCGGCTAACTGCTTGAACAGTTCCTTGAAATCGCTGCCGTCCTTGGGCGGTGCGACAAAAATCTTCCCGTTCTTTTCCAATGGCTTATAGGCCCAAATTTCGTTTCGTTTCGTATCCTATCGTGCCTTCAGCCTCAATCAATGGTTTTACGCCCGGCATGCAACTTGATCGGTGAGGCATTCCACCATGCTATTGTTGTCGTCATCCAGTTCGCGTTCGGCCCGTGGTATCGGGTCCATTTCTCCACGCCCGAGCACGGCTTTGAGTGCGTCAGCGCCGGAGCGTGCGGGACAAAAAGGAGAGGGTGGGGCGGAACCTTCGGTTGCCCTTTGCGACTTGATGGATCAGCATATCGCTGCGCTACGGGTGACCGCAGATGCCGCTCGTGTTTGGGATAAACGCAGCGCAGCCACCGAGGTTTCGAACGTAGCCTATGCAAACGGACTTTTAGACGTTGCGCGGGATGAAGAAGCCGGCCGGCTGGCGATCGTCAATTACAGGCCGCGGGACGATCGGGAATCGAGGCTGAAGCTGGCCTATATTGCGGCTTACCTGATCGCGACACGTGGCACCCTTAACCCCAATGAGATGAATTCCGTCTTGGAAGCCCCTCGCGATCGGCCAAGCACATCGGTTTTCTGAGTCTCCTTTTATGCCGATTGCACAATAATGTTCTGAGACCACACTGCTGTCGATTATGTCGGCGGCGGCGTCCCGTGTCGAGCATTGCGTCACCCACGCCATATTCGGCGGCACAAGTACGTTTTTTCGCGCGATTGTCCGTATGGAACTAAGGTGTTGAAGAAACCTGGAAAAACGACTTGATTCGGCTTCCCCTTCCCCTTTTGCGGGCGCGATCCATAGTCACTGTATATATTTCCACTTTCCTTCTTCTGAGCCACGATATATAAACCGACTCGCGTCAAACATGGCGCGTAGGAGAAGAGCGATGGCAGCAGTCCTCATCAATGATCCGCAAACCGAAGCGCGCATCCGCCGCCTCGCCGAGGTCAAGCAGACGACGATCACCTCGACGGTCAACGAAGTGGTCACAGCCGAACTCACCAGACTCGGCGAGACCATCGAGACGAGGCCGATCTTGAAAGATAAGGCGCTGGAAGCGGACCTTGGCATGCGGATGCGCGACGTGACGCGTGACTATGTCCGATTCAGAGAGTCGCAGACCGGCAGGAAAGGGGGCTCCCGTGTCTATCAGATGCTCGCCCGCCGTGGTGCCGTGGAAACTATGCGGCGGATCATGGTTAACGAGACCGAGGGTTTTGGCTTCCTGCGCGAACACGAGCGCCTTGATCTCGCCTTCGAAGAATTGGCAATCAAACCGAAATACGCGTCCATCCTGGGCCCTCAGATCGTCGAAATCGCCCGCGACCGTCTCGAAAAGGCAAACGCGGTCATCGCCGAGCAGAAGAAAAAGTGATCGTGCCCTTTCGCAGTGTGAATTCCGCTGCGCTCATCTGAGTAGTTGAAAGAAAAAAGTTCCCGAGCGCGGGATAGCGATTGAGTCCAGAAGTCAATAATTAAGGAGACTTCAATCCTCCGCCCGTAACAAATGGCTCCGTTGTCCACCTTGCAGATAACGGTTGAAGATGCTGTGTGAACTCGCCCACTCACTCCCGCCCCGAATCGCCGAGTTGTTGGAGCGCGATCGCGGGCTAAAGCGCAACTTTCGTGAGGAAACCGTCACCGACTTGTTAATGGCGAGCCTAGTCGGGTTGGAAGCGTTTGGCATTCGGGTGGACTTTCCGGACGAGCCAACGACGGGCGGCGACATGGACTGGATTTTTGCCGCTCCGCTCGAAATTCACGGCGGTCGATACCTCCGACTCATCTTGCAGGCCAAACGCGCTCACTTTGCCAAGTTAAAGGTCGGTGGCTATTGGTACTATCACCATCTCGATCACGGTAAGCCTGCAGGGCAACAAGCCCAGACGCTCGTCGGTTACACCGGAAGGTCCCCCGCGGGCATGGCGACGCTTCCGCTCTATATTCTCTATCACCCAATCTCCGCGCTGACCCCTGCCACAAGCAACCGTCCGGCGATTGATGGGATCAATCTCGTCTTCGCACATCACGTCGCGCCGGTGGTATTGGGCGGCTGCAAGAAGAAACAGAAGAAGGTCGACCATTGGCGCGATCATTTCATGCCGCTTTCCGACATTCTGTGTTGGCCAGCAGGCATTACTGCACGGGGTGATCCTGCTGCATCCGACGCCACACAATTTATGATCGGGCCCTTCCAAGACGTCCTGCCCGTGATAACAGGCGCCTTTCATCCGGACCTTGTCGCCCGCCGGTTTCGTCATCGACAAGAGCAAATCAGCGCGCCCCCGGCGGCGCAGTTTGTGATCGAACCTGCAGACGGTATCCCTCCCTCGATCCAACGCGCCATAGAAGGACAGGTCACGGCGAAAGACCGCAGGGAGCTCAAGCGCCCCCGCGTGATCCTCACCACGAGCCTAAGTCGGACCGATCGATACTTCGGACGCGCCGATGAACTCAGCCGGCGCTGACGCGAAGCCGATCTCTCTCTCTCTCTCTCTCTCTCTCTCTCTCTCTCTCCCTGGCTGACCGGGTCCGGAGCTGTCACGTCGCCGCAGGAGGGAATTGCTCCACAAGTGTTGTGCGCGTGTGGGAAGGCGAGGGGCGGTCGTTCCGCCCGCTATCCTCTCACTGTGCTGAGCGGTGGCAAGGGTGAAATGCAAAACTCGCTTCGAGGACTTGTCGCCCGAAGAGCTTGTCACTGGCCATTACAGGTTCGGAGCAACGAGCTGAGTATTTACCGAGCCCGCTACAAGATCGTCGACATGCTCGATTCCGACTACAGTCGTACGCATCCGAGGAGGGCCGCCTTGCTGAGAAGTGAGGCGAACTGGATGTTCTGTCTATATGGACGTCAATATAGACAGTGTGAGAACCGTGGATTTAACGATAGAGAGCCGGCCGCAAGTCAGCCGGATGGAGATTGTCGATAGCGGGCGGCGTCGCCGTTTCAGTAACGAGATTAAACTTGCGATCGTCGCGGAGAGTTATTCCGCCCCGCGTCAGGTCACGGCAACAGCACGTCGCCATGGGATCACACGCTTTCAGTTGAACGATTGGCGTAAAGCAGCTCGCGAGGGACGGCTCGGCAATGGCCGGGGGAGTGAAGGGTTTATTCCTGCACTGTTGGTCCCGGAGCCAGGCATGCCGGTTGTTGCGCCGACCAATTCTTCGACGGCACAACGTGGGCTTATGGAGGTTGTCAGCGCCAATGGTCGCCGTGTGATCGTGGGACGCGATGTCGACGTTGAAGCGCTGCTTCGGATCCTGCGCGGACTGGAGGCGCTGCGGTGAATCCGTTTCCGATGGGAACAGGGGTCAAGGTCTGGCTTTCGACGGGGTATACGGACATGCGCTGTGGCTTTCCCTCCCTGGCGCTTCGGGTGCAGGAGGTTTTGAAGCACGATCCGTTGTCGGGGCATCTCTTCGTCTTCAGGGGGCGCAGATCGGATATTTTGAAGATCATCTGGCATGATGGTCTGGGCGCCTGCCTTTTTACCCGGCGGCTGGAGAAGGGCCGGTTTATCTGGCCGAATATGGAGGGCGGTGCGGTAGCAATCTCACCGGCGCAATTGTCCTATTTGTTGTCCGGGATCGACTGGCGCAATCCGCAGGAAACCTGGCGTCCGACACGGGTCGGATAGCATTATTGCATTGAAAATATTGAGTGAATCTGATCCAATGGCTTCATGACTTCGAAGCCTGTGGATCTTCCTGCGGACCTTGCGAGCGCCTATCTGGCGCTGCTTTCCGAGCGTGAGATGTTACAGGCTGAGCGCGATGTCGTTGTTGCCGAGCGCGACACCGTCGTCGCCGAGCGGGACATTGCGGTGGCGCAAGCCGCCAATGCGCAGGCGATGCTGTCCGACAGCGCGGCGCTGATCGCCAAACTGGAGCTAGCGATCGAAAAGCTAAGGCGGGAGCTTCGCGGAAAGCGTTCCGAGCGCACCGCGCGATTGCTTGACCAGATGGAATTGCAGCTCGAAGAACTGGTGATGGCGGCGACGGAGGACGAGGTTGCAGCGCAGGCTGCGGCCGCCAAGACCGCGAGCGTGCGTTCGTTCACGCGCAAGCGGCCGGTCCGAAAGCCGTGGCCAGAGGATGTCGAGCGCAAGCGTGTGGTCATCGATCCTCCCAGCACCTGTGCATGCTGCGGCGGATCCCGGCTTTCCAAGCTGGGCGAGGATGTGACCGAAACGCTCGAGGAGATTCCGCGCCGGTTCATCGTGATCGAGACGGTGCGGGAGAAGTTTACCTGCCGAGACTGCGAGGCGATCAGCCAACCGCCGGCGCCGTTCCATGCGACGCCGCGCGGCTTCATCGGTCCTCATCTGCTGGCGACGATCGTGTTTGACAAGTTTGGCATGCATAGCCCTCTCAACCGCCAGAGCACCCGGTTCAAATGCGAGGGCATCGAGCTTTCGACCTCGACGTTGGCCGACCAGGTCGGGTATGGAACGGCCGCGCTCCTGCCGATCTTTGATCTGATCGAGACGCATGTCTTCGCGGCCGAGCGGCTTTTTGGCGACGACACCACCATTCCCATCCAGGCCAAAGACAAATGCACGACCGGGCGAATATGGACCTACGTGCGCGATGACCGGTCCTACGGCGGCGCGGCGGCGCCGGCGGCCATATACTATGCGTCGAGCGACCGCCGCGGCGAGCATCCGCAGAAGCACCTTGCCGGGTATGGCGGCATTCTGCAGAGTGATTGCTACAATGGCTTCGAGCCGCTCAGTGTCGCCGAAAAGAAAGCGGTACCGATCACCTTCGCCTTTTGCCATGCGCATGCGCGGCGCAAATTCTTTGAGCTTGCCGACATCCAGAAAAATGCCCGCGACCGCAAACGCAAGGGCAAGCCGATCTCGCCGATCGCCCTGGAGGCCGTCCAACGGTACGATGCGCTGTTTGAGATCGAGCGCGAGATCAATGGATTGAGCGCCGCAGAACGACTGGCCGCGCGGCAGAAGAAGAGCAAGCCGCTGTTCGACGACATGCACGCGTGGCTGAAACGGGAGCGCGGCACCCTCAGCAAATCGTCCGAGGTGATCGAGCCGATCGATTACATGCTGAAGCGCTGGGATGGTTTTACCCGTTTCCTGGAAGATGGCCGGATTTGTCTCACGAACAATGCCGCCGAGCGCGCTTTGAGAGGAATTGCGCTCGGGCGTCGAAACTGGACCTTCGCCGGTTCCCAGCGTGGGGCCGATCGAGCCGCCATCATGCTCTCCGTCATCACGACCTGCCGTCTCAACGACGTCGACCCAAAGGCGTGGCTCGCCGATGTGTTCGCCCGCATCGCCGATCTTCCCGTCTCCCGCCTGCACGAACTGCTGCCTTGGCAATGGAAGGCACAACAAGGGACCGCTATTGCGGCGGCCGCGTAAACAGCTCCCGGAACAACGCCTCCGAACGCCCCAAGCCTTCATCGGTCAGGATCAATGACTTCGACTTGTTTACCGGGTCGCCGATCATGCCCTTCTTGTGAAGCCGATCCGTCGTTGCCCAGTCGAAGCCCTTCCAGGCACAACGCTCGTTATGCAGCGTCAGCCATAACAGCGCCAAAACGGCATCGTCGATCTTGTCCTCATCGATCTCCATGAACCGAATTTACCACGCGCGGCGCTCAAAATCCTGCGGCCCTGCTCGGATGGGTACCTACAGTCTCAAAGTGCCGCGATCTGATCGCGTCCTCGTTCAACGGGGAATGTAGGGCGGGGCTGGGCTGGGCTCGGAACCGAGTGCTCCAAACAACTTTCACCCTTTCCCAACGATATAATTCAGCTCATAGTTGAATGATGGGCGAATCGGGACTGAGGCAACATGAAATTCGAAATAGATTTCTTGCCGATAGGCGAGAGTAATGGCGACGCGATCTGCATTCGTTATGGTGATTCGCTCACAGGCTACACGATCCATGTGGTCGATGCCGGTTACACCGATACCGCGCAGGCGATGATCACTCACCTTGCGCGGTACTACGGAAACCCGATGCGCATCGATCACGTGGTGTTATCGCACGCCGATGCCGATCATGCGACCGGCCTCATCGATATCATGAAGCACTACGAAGTCGGGGCGCTTTGGATGAACAGGCCGTGGATTCACGCCGCCCGTATCTTCCAGGACTTCCACGGCAACTACACAGTTGAGGGTTTGGCTCGGGCTATCCGCGAATCCTATCCACTCCTGGCCGAATTGGAAGACATCGCGAGTGCGAAGCACGTTCCGATCTACGATGTTTTTTCCGGAGTGCAAATCGGTGCCTTTCAGGTCTTGGCACCTACGCGCGAGCGCTACTTGTCGCTCATACCGGAGTTTGATCGCACCCCGACATCATATGCTCGGCCCCACAAGGGCGGATTTCTCGAACGTCTCCAAGAGATCGCCAAACAAATTGCCAGTTATGTCGAAACTTGGTGGGACGAACAGTTGCAGGAAAACCCGCCTACGGTCAGCGCCTCGAATGAGTCCTCTGTGGTCCAGCTCGCGCGGCTTGGCGATCGAACTTTGCTTCTAACCGCAGATGCTGGGCCAATCGCGCTATCCGAAGCGGCCGATAGGGCGGCAGCCCTTGGTATCCTATCGCCGCCGACATTCGTCCAGATTCCGCATCATGGAAGCCGCAGAAACGTCACTCCCTCTGTGCTAAACCGCTGGCTTGGTATCCCGGTTGCCGAAGGAACAAAGCGCGGAACCGCTTTCTGCTCGGTCGGGAGAAACAAGCCCGAATATCCCCGCGCGCGAGTGAAGAATGCCTTTCTGCGCCGAGGATATAATGTCATTTCTACGCGTGACTCATGGAAGCGGCACTACAATGACATGCCGGCGCGTGACGGTGAGGTCCCCGTAACGTCCGAACCGTTTTCCTATGCTTACGATGAGTGAGCGTCATGAATTTTCTCGACGCTTATAATCTCCGTGCTCGGCTCCTGCCCGCGGTCATCGCCATCGCTCCTGCTATCGCGCTGGCGCTGGTTTCGACGTCTTACACGAGCTTCAGTATGCCCGAGACCATCGCGATAGCTGCAGTCGCCGCACTGTTCGTGGGCTTCGCCGATGTCGCGCGTCGGCGCGGCAAATGGATAGAACCGCGTTTGTTTTCGAAGGCAGAAGGCAAGCCGTCAGTCAGGTTCCTCCGGCACTCGGATACGACAATTGATGACACGACGAAGCGGCGCTACCGGGAATTTCTGGCCCGCAAAATCGGCGAGCAAGCTCCGACCTTACGTGATGAACAATCCTATCCCAGCCAAGCCAACGGCTTCTACGAACGGTGCGGAACCTGGCTGCGCGAACAGACGCGAGACACCGCCAAGTTTCCGATCCTATTTGAGGAGAACAAGACCTATGGCTTTCGCCGCAATCTGCTCGGCCTTAAATGGCCGGGATTGCTGCTCAATGCCAGCGTCGTCTTCTTCTGCGTCGCAGTTCTGCACGCTTGGCTTCCATGGGCCGGACACTGGAACCAAGCTCAGATTGGCACCGTGCTTGTCGTCGCTGCGATCCACGCAGGATTTTTCCTCTTCTTGGTATCAGAAAGGGCGGTCGCGCAAGCATCAGACCAATATGCAAGGCAGCTCTTGCTTAGCTGCGAAAACCTCATGAAGGATGTGGCGCCAGATGCATAAACGGCGGCATCGGCGGCGCAGCCGTCGTGCTCGTCCGCAATCCGCCGCTCAACACAAGTTGAAGTATGAATGCGAGTCTGGACTTCTGTTTTGAGTTCTTGAAATGGGGGAGGGTCAGGAATGAAATTAAGAGACCTCTATGGAAACACGTCACATACTGGGCATTCTATTGATTTTTTCGAGCTGACTGCTCCCGGTGCTCGAGATGCTCTGCTCGCCAGTCCCTTCTATGACAGCTTTAAGCCCGTCCAAGCACTGACAGCACGAGGTTGTAAGGTGCGCCTTTTGGTCCGGCTGAGCCCCGCAACAACCCCGAGCGCTTTACAGCTTGCCGTCAACGATCCCAATGTGTCGGTCCGGTATTTCACCGATCGCCGTTTTCATGCCAAGGTTTACGTTGTGGACGATACAGCGATGGTGGGTTCAGCTAATCTCACCGACGCCGGCATGTACGCTAATAGGGAAGTATCGATTATTCTCAGCAGGTCGCGGGACTTGGCGTTTGAAGAGCTGCCAGGGATTTTTGATTCACTGTGGGATTATGCAGACGTGCTTAGCCCCGATGTTCTGAAGATATACGAACAAGCCTTTCGAACGCCTGGGCGACCTGGTGGTGAGGACGACTTTGAAGCACACGTACATAAGTTCATAAAGCGCTGCTCACCGCCAACGATCCTAGTGGGAAGTGATAAAATCAGCCGTGAGAGATCGTTCCTTCAAATTTTCCGAAGGAAATATGATGAGGTGCTGATCCCCGCGCAGCGCAGGGTGGCCCAGATACTCGGGCGGGGTGAGTTCGGTAGACCTGAATTTGCCGGCGCCGATCCCCAAATCGAAATTGGTCGGTTTTTGGGTTGGGTGCGCCTCAGCCATGGGGCAGGCGACAGTTGGCGCAATGCGCCCATTCTGGCCGGCGAGCAGCTCGATGATCGGATCCGAGCGTACCTTTCGTTGTGGAAAGCTACCGACGATATCGTGGCAGGAGACATGTTTCACGCAGAGAAGGAGATCGAGAACATTGAACGCATTCGCTCGGAATTCGGCAACGGCGAACGTCTCTCTGCCTTAAGCTATGACGGCGTCTTTGATACACTCGTAGGTTGCCATGCATTTCTCGAGCTGTTGAGATTTACAGAAGGTGGGCTGGAAGGATTGCGAGCGGACTTCGCCAAGCGAAATAAGCTGGCTGATATTAAGCGAACGATCGAGTACCTGGTCAGAGGGCCAGGTGACGTTGTTCAGCGTGCATACGACTGCATCTTTGATCCTAGATATCGCCTCAATAGATTTGGGGGATCCTGTGTCATGGAGTTGGCGGGGTGGTCGACTCCAGACCGTCCGCCCTTCAACGGGCGAACAATCAAAGGGCTGCGCTTCCTTGGATTCGATGTTGAAAAGCACACCTAATGGTCTCCGTGATTGGTCTGACGCGCGAAACAACTGGCGCGTATAGCGGATGAAACTTTGATTTCCATCTACTGATGGGAGTCGGCATATACGAATGTAATGATATAACATATCGCATAACACACCTTATGGAACTCCGACTGGGACCACCCGCGGTGCTTGACGTATTTAGCCATACGATATGCGACTAGATCGTGGAACGGACTTTAGGTCCGAGGCGGCACAGCAGCGAAGCAATGACGATGGCGCGCACGAGAGGTCGGCGGCCTCCGCAACGTTCCCGTCCCCCACATCTAGAACGCTGACTACAGCGGCAAGACCAGCTCTTAAGGCTGTCGAGAGGTTTGGCTCCCTTGACGACAGGCGCACCAAGGCGTTGCGGCTCATGGCCACTAATCCGGGCGTTTCAAATGCCGGATGCCGATCCGCACAGCTTAGTTCGGATTAATCGTCAGCCGTTCGCCCGGTTATAATCTCGAGTTATATGGAGCGGCTACCTTTAATTGCCCCGATCTCCTGGAGAAGATACTTCTTGAACCTGTCGCGGAAAACTCTCCGACGGCGAAGTTATCTAGCAACTCCTCGAGGAAGACATGCCCTACGTAATTATGTTTCACGATGATCCGGGCGTTCTGGACCGAAAGAAAGAACTGCGCGCGGTTCACCTCGAATATGTGAACAAGAATGCGCCCCGCATTATCGCGAGCGGGGGTCTGTTTCCCGAAGAGGACGACTTCCCCATAGGTGGTCTGATTATCCTCGACACCGACGCACGACAAGACGCCATCGACTACATCGAAAATGATCCATTCTTTCTCAATGGAATTTTCACGCACTACACGGTCGATCGATGGCGCAAGTTCGTCTTCGACCACAAGCGCGTCAACGCCTGATATCGACAATCGAGGTCCACGCAGTTTTTAGCTGCGTGGATCACCAAACAGCGAATTTTGGCAACAGATCCTTCGTCGCTCGGCCGACCATCACCATCACCATTGAGCGTAGCGCACAGAATCGCCGCTTTCGATCTCTTTCGCAGCGCGTTCCGCAATGAGCGGCGTTCCTGGGACCCAGCTTTCACGGTCACATCTTTCGCACCTTCCGTCCAAGATGAGCGTGTTTCTCCTCCCTACTTCTGGTGCCCACTGAGTGAGAAATAGCTGACTGATGACCGATCTATCGCCTCTTCACGCACGCCCGTGTGGTCCCCCACCCGTTCTCGGTAGGCTTTTGGCTTAACCAAATAGCGAGCTTCTGCGATTTATTACCTCGCTCGGACGCGCCAGTCGCCCGCTTTGATTGGTCCTCGGTCAACAATGAAGCGGCAGCGTGGCCCGCCACTAGGAACGTCGTCCATTGCACTACGAAGGAACGGGTTCACGGTTGAAAGACATTTCCCGGATGCGGCCAGCCGCCATACCGATATCCCGGCAGGGAGGTTAAATTAAAAACCCCCGCAGGCGCATCGCGCTCGCGGGGTTCGCCTCATCCGAGATTTCGATCAGCAGGCTACTCCGCGATAGCCTCTTCTTTTCGCCGACGGATGTTGGGCACGATCATCGCGGCGAGCGCGAGCGCTCCGAGCGCAAGAAACACAGCGCTCACGGGCCGTTCGATGAAAACGCTAACGTCACCGCGCGAAAGGACCATTGCTCGCTTGAGGTACTCTTCCAGCATCGGACCCAGGACAAAGCCGATCAACAACGGAGCCGGTTCGAACTCAAGCTTGATGAGAGCATAGCCGATCAGGCCGAAGATCACTGTTTGATAGACATCGAAGGCCGAGTTGTTGACGGAATATGCCCCGATCCCACAAAACACGAGGATCGCGGGGTAAAGGTATTTGTAGGGGACCTTCAGCAAAGATACCCAGACGCCGACGAGAGGGAGGTTAATAATCAGCAGCATGAGATTGCCAATCCACATGCTCGCGATCAGACCCCAAAAGAGCGTCGGTTGCTCATCGATCATCCGCGGGCCGGGCTGGATCCCTTGGATCATGAGCGCGCCGATCATCAATGCCATGACCGCGTTTGCCGGGATCCCGAGCGTGAGCATGGGAATGAACGACGTTTGAGACGCCGCGTTGTTAGCGCTTTCAGGGCCAGCCACACCTTCGATCGCGCCGCTGCCGAACTCCTCCCGATGTTTCGAGACTTTGCGTTCCAACATGTAAGACGCGAAGGTCGAGAGCGCGAGACCACCTCCCGGCAAAACGCCAAGCAATGACCCCAAGGCGGTTCCGCGCAGAACCGAGGGTACTGATCGCGAGAACTCCTTTTTCGTCAGCCAGAGTTTACCGACGCGCGATACCGTTCCGGATCGGTTTTCCGGACATTCCAGGTTTCGTATGATCTCGGCGATTCCGAAGAGGCCCATCGCCAACGGCACAAAGCCAACACCCTCGAACAGTTGCGGAAAGCCGAGCGTAAAACGGATCTGGCCGCTCTGCAGGTCAGTCCCCACCAGCCCGAACAGGACGCCCAGAACGATCATGGCGAGGGACTTGAAAATGTTGCCGTGCGCCAGGACGGTCGCCGCGATCAGACCAAGCAAGATAAGCGAAAAGTATTCGGCAGGGCCGAACGCCATGGCGACAGAGGTCAGGAGAGGTCCGGCGCCTGCGACGACCAGCGTCGCGACGGTTCCGGCAAAGAAGGACCCGATCGCTGCGACGGTGAGAGCGGCTCCAGCCCGGCCCGCGCGGGCCATCTTGTGACCTTCGAGCGTTGTGACGACCGCGGTTACTTCACCGGGCAGGTTCAAAAGGATTGCCGATGTCGATCCGCCGTACTGTGCGCCATAGTAGATGCCGGCGAGCATAATCATGGCCGTGATCGGATCGAGGCCAAATGTCAGCGGAAGCAACAGCGAGATCGTTGCCACCGGTCCGACTCCCGGCAGCACGCCAATAGCCGTGCCGATGATGCACCCGACGAAAGAGAACGCCAGATTTTGGAAGGTGAAGGCTACCGAGAGCCCGAGCGCGAGATTGTCAAACATCTGTCAGGCCTCAGGAATTCGTCAGAAACGGAGGAAGGAAGGGCACGCTGATCTGCAACCCCCATGTAAAGACCAGCCAGCAGATCGCGACGAGCACGATCGCCAGCGCCGCTATACCCTTCGGCGTCTGAGTTCGGTCTGCCAATCCGCTGATCACAACGAGCGTTACGGTTGCCGCGGCCAAGCCGAAGTCCTCAAGCATCGCGCCAAAGATCGATAGCGCCGCCAGGATCAGCCCCACTTCGCGCCAAGCCCATTTTTCGAGGCGCACCGGAGAACCATAAAACCCCGCGAGGAGCACGCCCATGCCCAACACGCCGAGTGCGACGAGTACGACAAGCGGCATGTAGCCAGGTCCCATTCGGCTGGCGGTACCCAACGGATAGTCGAGGTTGATGTACATGCCGATCGCGGTCAGCAGCAGCAGGATGACTCCGCTCGCGATATCTTTGGCGTTGAATTGTTTGCTCATTGTCTTGCCTCAACTGTCGGCTGTCAGTTCAGTGAAAAGATCGTCCGCCATCGACCGCAAGAGTGGCTCCGGTGACATACGAAGACTCCTCACTCGAAAGGAACAGAATGGCGCTTGCGATCTCGTCAGGCCGAGCGACGCGCTTCATTGCGTAATTTGCTGCGTCCCCTCGGTTGCCGATAGCCATAGGTGTGTCGACCATGCCGGGGCAGACGGCATTCACTCTGATTTGCGGGGAGAGCTCGGCAGCGAGAGCGCGGCTAAGGTTTACGACGCCGCCTTTCGATGCAGCGTACGCAGTATGGTCGGCGACATTTGGCAACAGGCCCTGCGCCGAGGCAATGTTGACGATCGTGCCGCTTTCGTTTCGGCGCAACAGGGGCACACAGCTTTTCGTGACGAGGTATGTCCCGATCAGGTTGACGTCCATGATCTTGCGCCAGAGTGCGACCGGCATGTCCTCTACAGAACCAGTTGCCATGATGCCGGCAGCATTCACGAGGCCGTCTATACCCCCGAGACGATCTTGAATGCGGCTGGTCGCCGTTGTGACGTCGCCTTCGTCGGTGATGTCTGCCGCACTGGCGTAACCGCCGATCGCGTTCGCGACTTCAGCCGCAGCAGCAGCATTGCGATCCAGGCATGCGACAACCGCACCCTCTGCCGCGAATAGCTCCGCAGTCGCTCTGCCGATGCCTGAGGCGGCGCCTGTGACGACGATCCGCCGGCCCGTTAGCCGCCGCACCGCGCCGGTCGTGTTTGATTCAGTCATGATACGGCCTCCCTGCCGTTGGCATTCGAAAAACGCGTTGGTCGGGCCACTCCATCTATCGCATGATGAACGGATTGTCGGGCGCCTCCTCCGCGACCGAGATAATCACGCTCTTGGTTTCAAGGTATTCGTTTACGGCCTCGATACCGCTTTCCCGGCCGAGGCCAGATCGTTTCATGCCGCCAAACGGCACCATGTAGCTGTAGGCCCGGTACGTGTTGACCCAAACAGTTCCGACATCCAGCGCCCTCGACATTCGAACCGCTCGACCCATGTTGGTAGTCCAAACGCCGGCAACGAGGCCGTACTCGATTTCATTGGCTATCTTGATCGCCTCTTCCTCAGTGTCGAATGGGATAATCGATAGGATTGGTCCGAATACTTCCTCCTGCGCGATGCGCATCTGGTTCGTGACATCGGCGAAAACCGTAGGCTCCACGAACTGGCCACCGGTAAGACCAGGCCCTTCAGCCGATTTTCCCCCCAAGATGCACCGCGCACCATCCGCACGCGCGACACCCAGGTATTCCATTACCTTTTGAAACTGGGGAGCGGTCGCAATCGGCCCTACATCTGTTTCAGGATCCGTAGGATCGCCCAGACGGATGTTGCGCGCCAGTTCCAGCAGACGACCGGTAAATTCTTCAAGGATGGATCTTTGCACCAACAAGCGGGAGCCTGCGGTGCACATTTGACCGGATGCACCAAAGATTCCCGAAACGGCGCCAGCTGCGGCAAGCTCCATATTTGCGTCCGCAAACACGATGTTGGGCGATTTGCCGCCAAGTTCGAGTGAGACCCGCTTCATCGATCGCGCTGCCGTTTCATAAACTTTTGCGCCGGTTACGTCGGAGCCGGTGAAAGTGATCTTCGCCACATCAGGGTGTTCGACCAGAGCGGATCCCGCTTCCTGCCCAAGCCCAGTCACCACGTTGAAAACCCCTGGCGGCAAGCCCGCCTCTCTTACCAAGGCGGCGAACTCCAGCGTGCTTGCCGACGCAAATTCTGAGGGCTTGACCACCACGGCGCAACCCGCGGCCATCGCCGGCGCGCATTTGATGGCTGCAAACCACAAAGGAGAGTTCCACGCCGTCAGGGCGGCCACTACGCCAATTGGTTCACGGGTGGTAAAGGCAAGCGCGTCGGGCTTCTCGATCGGAATCGAATGCCCTTCGATCTTGTCGGCCAAGCCGCCGTAATAGCGCCAGCATTCCGCAATTGCACCGAGCTGGCCTCGCGTTTCGCGGAGAAGCTTCCCGTTGTCACGGGTTTCGATCTCTGCCAAACGATCGCGGTTTTTGTCGACCAGGTCCGCAATCGCGTTCAGGAACTTGCCACGCTGAGTCGCAGTAAACGACGACCAAGGTCCTGTCGTCATTGCCTCTTGAGCGCTACGCACGGCTAGATCGACATCGAGAGATTTCGCGCGGGGAATTCTTGCCCACACTTCCCCTCGATAAGGATCAATTGTTTCCAAAAACTCGCCGTCCGCCGGATCGACAAAGTCGCCGGCGACAAACATTTGGTAGTGTCTCATTGAACATCCTTCTGAGGCTTTCGCACTCAAGCCATTAAGTGTCGGTCACTCGAGCATACCCTCGAATATCCGAGGGCCCGACGTTGATGAGGTCAGTCGGTGAACTTGACGTTATTTTCGGTGATCACAGCCCGCCAACGCTGGGCCTGGGTCGCCATGAAGTCGCGCAGCTCGCCGCCTGTCAGCAGTTGCTCCTGGAATGCAAGCGGCCCGAATTTTTGGTGAAACGCATCGCTTTGGACGCCCTTTGCGATAGCGTCTGACAGACGCTTAACAACCGCGTCTGAGGTGCCTTTCGGGGCTGTGTAGCCATACCACAGCATGCTGTCGATATCGGGGTGTCCGAGCTCGCGCATGGTGGGAGTGTCCGGGAGGTTTGACGTACGCTCCGGAGACGTTACGGCCAGGACGCGGAGCAGACCGTTTGCCGAGAGCGTCGCCGCTTCGCGTGCCGAGGGGAACATCATCTGAATGAAGCCGCCGCCCAGCGCCTGCAGGCCTTCCGGGTTGTTTCTGTAGGAGACGTGGACCCCATTGCCGCCGATCTCCTTCAGGAACCGCACGGCCGTAAGATGCGCAAGGGTTCCGGCACCGGCGCTACCGAACGTGATTCCGTCGGGAGATTTCGCAACCTTTATCAAATCGTCCATGGTCTTGATGTCACCCTGCCCGGAGACGACTAGCGCCATAGGATAACCACCGATGCCGACGATTGGGGCGAAACTATCGAGATTGTACGGGAGGTTGTCGCGTAGCACCGTCTGCACGATGCCCGACGTCGTCAGGCAGAGAATGCGATAGCCATCTGGATCGGACGACGCAACGAGATTGCCTGCCACGGTGGTTGCCCCACCGCCGCGGTTGTCGACGATGACCGTCTGACCGAGGTCTGCTCGGATCTGCTCTGCTATGAAGCGGCTCAGCGTATCGTCATCGCCACCCGGCGGATTGCCGATGATGAAACTGACCGGGCGGTTTGGATAGTTGTCCTGCGCGAATGCCGATCGCGCGAAGGGTAAGCTGAGAGCCGCGCCAGCCGAGGCGGCGATGAGAAAGTTTCTACGGTTGATGATCATGGTATCCTCCCTTGATAAGCGCCGCCTCCACACGGCATTTATTGATCAAAGTCTATTCGACGCAGCGACCCGGTGCCACACAAGACCACTGCCAAGGGACAAAGGGTATAACATCGCCTTATGCCCTCTTCCTGCATGATCGTTTTGAGCGTAATGTGGAACCTTACCGGGCCAGCGGCTCCAACTGAATTAGAGGAGGCGCGATTGACCAGCGCTATGAGGATCGATCCCAAGAAAATTCTCTATCTGGCGACGATCATCGAGCACGGCAGCCTCAAAAGTGCTGCCAAGGCGCTGGAGATGTCGCAGCCCGCTCTCACCACATCCATGAACCGGCTTGAAGAAGAACTCGGGATGCGGGTGCTCGAACGGGGGCCGACAGGGGTCGTACCGACAGCCACCGGCGAGGTCCTCTATTGCCATGCGCGCTTGATCCGAGATGAGATCGGTCTTGCCGCTCGTGCACTGCTGAGCGCGCAGGGTGGAAATCCGGGAATCATTCGAGTGGGCAGCCTTCCCAGCCTGGCCAGTTCGATTATGCCCATCGCTCTAAGTCGATGGCGCGAAATCTATCGTGAACGAGAGCTCGAGGTTGTGGAAGTTCCTCAGATCGACTTGCTCACCGGCTTGCTACGCCGGGAGTTCGACTTCGTTTTCGGTTTTACGGAGTGCTACGATCTCGAAAACGGGCTTCGCCAACGTGTGCTGTTCCGCGACAAGCTCTGTGTCATCGCGCGTGCGGGGCATCCGTTAGCCGGCGAACGCAATCTCCAGTGGGAGGTCCTCGTGACCTATCCGTGGGTCTGCCCGACGGCCAGGCGATCGCACGTGATCCTCGATGCGGCCTTGAAAAAAGCCAATGTTCCACCCCCCGAACAAATGACCGTTTGCGGATCGGTCACGCTGCTGAAATCCCTCGTGGTCAATGGCGACCACTTGGCGGTGCTCCCGGCCCATGCGGTGCGTGTCGACCTGGATGAGGGGCGCCTCTGCCGACTGGACGTGAGCGACCCGGCGCTCGATCGCAACATCGCAGTCTTCTTCCGCGAAGGCTACCAGCTTGACGAGCCGAGCCGAGAGCTCGTCTCCCTCGTCGGTTCCGTTGGCCAGGAACTGTCCAATCGCGAGCGAGAAAGGGCGGCGATCGAGAACGATGCGCCGCCGGAGAATAATGTTACGAAGCCAGAGGCAACAAGCGGTCTGCCCGCTCCTTGAAACCGAAGACCGCCTTTATCTCGAGATATTCCTCTAGTCCGAAAACGCCCATCTCGCGGCCATTGCCGGACTGCTTGTATCCGCCCATCGGCGAAGCAGGATCGCCTGCCGCCCCGTTGTAGAAAACGCGTCCCGCGCGCAGACGGCTTCCAACGGCGTAACCTTTCTCAGGGTCGCCAGAAAAGACGTATCCGGCCAATCCGAACGGACCCTCATTGGCGATTGCAATGGCCTCCTCTTCGTCCTCGTAGGCGATGACCGCGAGAACCGGCCCAAAAATCTCTTCCCTTGCAATTGTCATCTCGGGCGTCACGTCCGTGAAGATAGTGGGTCGCACGAACGCGCCTCGGTTGACGCCCGCAGGCAGTCCAGGGCCTCCGCAAACAACGGTGGCGCCCTCTTCAATGCCGATCTCGATGTACCGCTGAACGCGGTTGAACTGAGCGCGGTTTACCATAGGCCCCATGGTCGTTGCCGGATCGCGGGGATCACCAATGCGGATCTTGCTGACTTCGTCGCACATCGCCGCCACGGCTTCATCAAGCCTGCTGCGGGGAATGAGAAGGCGGCTTGGCGCATGGCAGGATTGGCCGCTATTGAAAAAGCAGCGCTGGACATTCCACCGCGAGGCGGCCGCGATGTCTGCATCTCGAAGAACGACGTTTGCGGACTTTCCGCCGAGTTCCAACGACACCCGCTTGATCGTTTGTGCCGCGACGGCGCCGACCCGCGCGCCGGCTCCCGTCGAGCCTGTGAACGAAATCAAATCGACCTCCGAGTGGGCGGCAATGGCCTCGCCAACCGTCGCCCCCTCCCCTATGACAAGATTAACAACGCCCTTCGGCACTTTTGCCGCTTTCAGAATCTCCGTCAGCAAAATGGCGCTTATCGGCGTGACTTGGCTCGGCTTGCAAACCACCGTGCAGCCGGCCGCGAGGGCGTATGCGATCTTCACGGTTAACGTCTGGATCGGCCAGTTCCACGGCGAAACGAGGCCACAGACACCAATCGGCTCACGCCGAATGATCGTGTCGCCGATCCGGGATTCAAAATGGTACTCTTGGAGAACCTTGCGCGCCTGCCGGAAGTGTATGAGCGGCCCCACGACCTGAACGCGGGCACTGATCGGGCAGCCCATCTCTTCAGCGATAACCGCGGAGAGTTCGTCTATTCGCTGTTCGTATGCAGCAATGATCCGGTCAAACAGGTCGAGGCGGTCGGCAATCGATGTCTGGGAATAGCTTGCGAAGGCGCGTCGCGCAGCCGCAACGGCTCGGTCCACATCCTCCACTCCACCCATCGCGACCCTCGCGAAAGGAGTGTCGGTTGTGGGATCCAACAGTTCCACCGTCCTTGATATGGAGGGCTGAACCCACTCCCCGTCGATGAAAAGCCTAGGGTATTCGCGCATGGTCTGAGTGTCCTTAGCTGCTGTGGGTGTAGCCGCCATCGCAGGCAATCGTCTGACCGGTGATGAACCCGGCGGCAGGAGTTGCCAGGAAAATCATCAAGCCGACGAGGTCGGTATGAACCATCCCTCTTTGAATGCATTGCTGCGACAATTGTAGACGCCTGAGGTCAAGGGTCGGATTGACGGCTCGCTCGACTTCGGTGGCAACCGGGCCCGGCCGAATGCAGTTGACATTTATGCCGTCCGGACCCAGTTCACGCGCCATCGCGTTGGTCATTCCGATAATTGCGGATTTCGAGGTCACGTAGTGCAGGTAGTTCCGGACACCCTTTGGAACCGCATCGGACGAAACGTTGATGATCCTTCCCCAGCCGGCAGCCCGCATCCACGGGGCTACCGCGCGAGCGCACAGAAAAGGGCCGGTCACGTTGACCCGGATGACGCGGTCCCACTCGTCCAACGGGATCATTTCGAAGTGCCGCTTTTCGAGCGTGGCGAACATTGCGGCGTTGTTGATCAACACGTCGATCCGTCCATGTGCGGCCATGACAGACTTCACGAGGGCCTCGACCGACCCAGCGTCCGCGATATCAACTTGCAGGGCACTGGCTTTCCCGCCGCCAGCAAGAATCTCGTCTCGGACTTGCTCGGCGTTTGCGAGATTGAGATCTGCGACAACGGGTGTGGCACCGGCGGCCGCGAACTGGCGGGCCAGCTCTCGCCCGATCCCCTGCCCCCCACCTGTAATGAGGACGACGCGATTGACGACGCTGAAATCACGTGCCCAACCGGGAACTCCGGAGTCCTGGGGGGTGTGAACGAAGGTGTCGCCGGTTTGGGCAGACACCAGAGCGACTTGGGGCTCAAGCTCGTTGGTGATTTTGGTCATTTGAATTTCCTTGCGTGCGCCATGGCTGCATTGGTGAAGAAGGTTACGTCGGCTCCCGCCGTCGCATAGCGGGCACCAAGAGCGATCATTTCCTTGGCAAGCTCGGGATTTGCACCAAGCCCGCCGACGCCCAGGTAGATCCCGTTGGCCTCGCAGGCATCTGCAACACGCGCGAAGGCGGCTCGAACCGTCGGATGTTCGATCTGTCCCGGCAGGCCGAGCGCGTTGCACAGATCGTTGGCACCCACGAGAAGCATGTCGACACCCTCGACCGCGGCGATCTCGTCAATCGCATCCAGCGCCGCCAACGATTCCACCATGATCACGACCATGGTGGCTGCATTGATGCGTCGCATGGCTTCAACTGCCGGCGTTGGGCGGAATTCGAGCACTGGCAGGCAGGGCGCGATCGAGCGGTGACCGAGTGGGGGAAACTTGGCGGCCTGAACCACTGCGGCCGCATCATTGGCGGATTCCACCTGAGGAGCGATTACGCCCATGGCGCCGCATTCGAGGGCTCGGGTTATCGATCCGTGAGCGATATCAACGACACGCACCAGGGGCGTAATGCCGGCCAGATTGCTCGCAATGCAGATCTGGCTGATCGTCTCCAGCGAAAAGCTATTGTGCTCCAGGTCCAAAAAAAGGCAATCGAACCCCGCCGTCTTGGCGATGGCTACGATCTCCACGCCCCGAACGAGACGCACGATCATACCGACGGTGAGATTCCCGGCCGCCATCTTGTCGACTAGGGGGTTCGCGGAGCTTTCACTTGGCTCTGACATTAAACGGATCTCCATTCTAACGCCGAATGCCTCCCATCCGTCGTTCATTCGCAATTCCAAGATGTGATCGAACGCTACACAGAGCAGCGCGATGATCTTTCGATGCCAACTAAAACTGAAACGGCCGAGGTGTGGAATCAACCTGCATAAACGGCTGGCGTCGCGAGGGGATAAGATAAGTTATACCCTCGGAAATCGGCATATTCCCGCCGCGTGCCGCGTCTCTTAAAACTAGAGAAACCTGATTTCGCGAACCGAGGAGGATGAAATGCGTATCTCAGAAGCAGACAAGGCCGAGGGCGGAAGCGTCGGCAGCATGCGGGACGGCAAGCTGGACCAGAAGTTTCTGCTGACGGGCGATGACGACTCTCCGAACAACTACCTGTTGAATGTTGGACGGACCGGCTCGGGGGGCTGGGGGACGCCGCGCCATCGTCATAACTTCGACCAGGTCCGCTACGTCCTGAAGGGCAGCTACCCGGTTTCACCTCACAAGGTCATGAAGGAGGGCACCGTCGCCTACTTCCCGGAGAGCGTGCACTATGGCCCTCAGGATCGGCCCGAGGGGCTTGAAATGATGGTCATTCAATTCGGTGGCGCCAGCGGCCAAGGCTTTCTCAGCGTCGCCCGGCGCGAAGCGGCCAATGAAGCGCTCAAGAAGAAGGGCGAGTTCAAGAACGGCGTGTTCACCTGGTATGACGAACAGGGAAAGAAGCACAACAAGGACGGTTCGGCCGCGTGCGTTGAAGAGGCTACAGGCAAGACACTCGAATTTGCCGAGCCCCGCTACGACGACGTCGTGGTGATGTACCCGGAAGCGAGCCCGTGGGTGAAGTCGGAAACTCCAGGCGTTTCGACAAAGACACTGGGTGTGTTCACCGAGCGCGAAATGCGGCTTGGCTTTATCAAGATCGAGGCGGGTGCGACGTTCAATACGGGAACCCGAACCGCAATCGAAGTGCTGTTCCTCAGTGAAGGTGAAATCACCGTTGACGGAAAGACGTACGGCCCGCAGACCGGCATAGAGCTGCTGCCGACTGACGCACCCGCTGAGATCACCGCAGCGGCAGATGCGCTGCTACTGACCATTCGCCTTCCGCAATTCTAAAACTTGAGCACGCTCCAAGATGCCGCCCTGAGAAGCTTCACGTCGGCATTGAGCCTATCGTCTTAAAAGGGCCTGAAATGAAAGTCGCCAGATTCTCCAAGAACGGAAAGATACTGCTCGGCGTCGTGGATGACGCTGCGGGTACCATTCACCCGATCGATTCCCACTTAACCAGCATGGCGGACCTGATCCGTTTTAGCGCGTCGGGATTCATCTTTGAAACAGGATCAAGGCCGGGGCTGCCTCTTTCCGACGTCAAGCTCATGGCTCCGATTGTGCCTGAGCGGAATATCTTCTGCGTGGGGAAGAATTACTACGAGCATGCAAAGGAGTTTGCGGGCAGCGGCTTCGAGGCCGGCGCCGTCAAGGGACAGGAGATCGATTCGTATCCCGCCATCTTCTCCAAGCCTCCCAGCACCGTGACCGGTCCCAATGATACTGTCGAAATGCACCCGGAAGCGACGCAAGCAGTCGACTATGAGGCCGAACTGGCCGTCGTTATCGGTCAGCCCGGTCGCAACATCTCGGAAGCTGACGCAATGCAGCACGTCTGGGGGTACACGATCGTCAACGACGTCACCGCCCGCGACCGCCAGCGCAACCATAAACAGTGGCTTGCCGGCAAGGGCCTCGACACGTTTTGTCCGATGGGTCCCTGGATTGTCACGGCCGATGAAATCGACGGCGCCAACCTGGACATCGAGTGCAAGGTGAATGGTGAACTTCGGCAGAAGGCAAACACCAACGATCTGATCTTCAAGATCCCGCAATTGATTGCAGCGATCTCCGCGGGCCTGACTCTGCAGCCTGGCGACGTCATCGCCACCGGCACGCCGGCCGGCGTTGGAATCGGATTCACGCCGCCTCGTTTCCTGAAGGCCGGTGATCGCGTCGAGATTACGATTTCCGGCATCGGATCGCTGAGCAACGCCTTCGCATAGTGCGCCTTTCACCGCATTTCGCGGAAATGTGGGATGACGTTGCTAGTCTGGCAAGTTGGTGGGCGGACCAAACGGTCCGCTCCGTATGAACGCTAAGGCCGCAAGATTACGGGCATTGGCGGGGCGCGCCAAAAAGAGCCGCATTGCGGCCAAGTCATATAACGTAACGTTATATCGGCAGCGGAGGCGGACTTGTCTCGCGGTGGCCGCCAGCTATCGTCACTTCAGTGAGAAGAGGAGCTCGAGGACGCTGCCAGCACATCTTTAATCCATGACTGTTCTATGGGAGGAACAAATGAACTTGCTACAGGTGACAAGACGACGACTGTTTACGGCCATGTTGGCCCTTGGAGCGGTGGCGATGAGCACTTCACCGACTTTTGCGGACAGCGGGCAGATCCGTTGGCTGGTTGGCTACCCGCCTGGCGGCTCGACGGATGCCATTGCGCGTCTTCTTGCGGCGCCAATTTCCAAAAAGCTCGAGCAGACGATCATCGTTGACAACCGTCCGGGAGCCGGGAGTTCCATTGCTGCCACAGCCCTGGCCAAGTCGAAACCGGATGGCCTAACAGTGATGTCGGTGGACAACGGCACGCTGGTGATCAATCCTGTTGCTTATCGCACGCTGCAGTATGATCCAGACAAGGACTTTAGGCCGGTTGGTGTCTACGCTGAGGTGAACTTCCTGCTGGCGGTCGGAAAGGACCAGCCTTTCAACACTGTCGAGGAATTTCTGAGCCAGGCCAGGACCGCGTCAAACCCGATCCCCTACGCGAGCCCGGGGATCGGAACACCTCTCCATCTTGCGATGGAACGGATGGCACGTGAAGCCGACGTCAAGCTGGAACATGTTGCCTACCGGGGCATGGCGCCTGCGCTGAACGATGCACTTGCCGGCGTCGTCCCGGCGATCGTCATCGACTACTCAACCGCACGAGAGATGCTCCGTTCGGGGGACCTGCGGCCACTCGCAATATTCTCCCGCTCTCGCCTCTCCGCGCTTCCCAATGTTCCCACCTTCGGGGAAAAGGCCCTTCCGGGGTTTTCGGCCGTCGCGTGGCAGGCACTGGTTGTGCCGCATGACACCCCTGACGAGGCCGTCAATCGCCTGAGCGACGCGCTCACAATTGCTCTTCAGGATCCGGGTGTGAAATCGCGTTACGAGCAATTGGGCTTAGGCATGCCGGCAAGCGATCCCGCGTCCTTTGAAAAACGCTGGCAGGATGACAAGGCTGTTTGGCAGCCGTTGATCCGCGATCTTGGGATCACGCTCGGCGAATAAGAACATGATGGGCTGCCCCATCGGGCGGCTCGTCATTCGTGCCACACAACCGCAAGGGTTTCGACACCGCTACTGGTGGTTGCTTGGTGTTTCCGTGGCGCTGAGGTCGGAGGACGGCGTGGCCAAGCCTCTCTGGCAGATCTCCTGCCCGACCTTCTCGATGATCGCGATCAAGTCCCGGCTGGCTTCGTCCATCTGATGCCCCTCCCTGAAGTAGAGGGCGATGTTTCGATCCAGCGCTGCCGCATCGATCGGAATGCTGCGCAACCGACCTTCGGCGAGCTCGTCGTTCACCGCATGTACCGGCAGAACCGCTAGGTGATCGCTGTTGGCGACCACCGCCTTCAATAGGATGACGGAGCCGCACACTGTTATGTTTTCCGGTGGCGGTATGTTTTCGGCTTTCAACGCCGCGCCGAGAACGGCGTGCGGTCGGCGCGCGGTAGGAAACACCCAGGGAAAGCTGACAAGAGTAGGCCAATCGACATCGGTATTTCCTTCGAGCGGGTGCCCTTTTCGCGCGATGACCAGGAGCTTATCGCGAAACAGCACACGTTGACGCAAGCCCTCCTCGAGATCGTAGCATTCCGTGAAACCAATCACGAAGTCGAACTCCCGTCGCAACAGGCCGACCAGCAGATCGATCTGCGGGCTTTCCACGATCTGCAATTCACGGTCAGGATGAGCTTGTCCCCACTTTTGCAGCGCGAGAGGCATGACTGCGGTCGCCAGGCTCGGTAGGCTCCCCAGCCGGACAGCGGCTGGGGCTCCTCCCCATGCGCTGAGCAACGCACGCTCCGCCAATCCGATTTCATCGCGAATGAGTCGTGCGTGGCAATAAAGAATCTCGCCGAGATCCGTAGGAATGACACCCTTGGGTGTCCGTTCGAAAGCACGTATGCCAAGCTCACTTTCGAGCCGGCTCATGGAGCTCGAGAGCGCCGGCTGGGTAACGTTCAAGGAACGGGCGGCTCTTTTGAGACTTCCGTGTTCGATGATCGTGGCAAGATAGAGCAGCTTTTTGGGGTCGATCTTGAGCATGAGATCTTGCATCAGCATCGTCCCCGTTCTGGTTTGTAGGCCCATCGCTCCTGTAGGTCCGATCGCCGTTGGCGCAATGCACTCTCTCGGCCACCAGCGCCCGCCTTTATCGCGGACGGCCATTGACCTTCAATCGGACACGATAAAGCCCATTCATGGCGCAGATGTACATGAGATTGCGGCGCGGCCCTGCGAAGGTGAGGTTTGCCGCAATCTTTCCGAGCTTGATTTTACCGAGCAAGGCTCCGCTGTTGTTGTAGCAATGGACACCGTCTCCCGCTGTGATCCAGATGTTATCGTCGCTATCAAGTCGCAAGCCGTCGAAAATGCCGACTGGGCAGTCGGTAAGAACTTCGCCGCCGCTGAGGCGGTTGTCCGCGGCGACTTTGAATGTGCGCAGATGCGCCGGGCCGTCTTCGAAATGGCTTTTGCCACTGTCGACGACATAGAGCGTTTTTCCGTCTTTCGAGAAGGCCAGACCGTTGGGCATCACCATGTCGGTGATCTTTGCCTCGACCTCACCTGTCGCCGGATCGACGCGATAGACATGACAACCGCCGATTTCGGGATCCGCCTTGATGCCGTCGAGGTCGTGAAGGATCCCGTAAGTCGGGTCCGTGAACCAAACGGCGCCATCAGAAGTGACGACCGCGTCATTTGGCGAGTTCAGTTTTTTTCCACGCCAGTTGTCGGCAATCGTTGAGATCGTGCCGTCATGCTCAGTTCGGCTTATTCGCCGATGGCGGTGCTCGCAAGTCAGCAGGCGGCCCTGGAGATCGATCGTCTGGCCGTTGGGATGACCGCAATCCTGACGGAAAACGCTGATCGATTCGTCCGTTTCGTCCAGCCGCAAGATGCGGTCGTTCGGAATATCGGTGAACAGCAGATATCGTCCGGCGGGGAAGTAGGCCGGCCCCTCGGTAAAAAGGCCCTGGCTGAACAACTCTTCGGGCGGGAAAATCGGCGCGACCATCTCGCCGAAGATTTTCTCCACGATCTCGTAATGCTCTGACATTCCTGCTTTCCAATTCTCACGGGTGAGTACGCATCGGTCGCGCTAACGCTTGGAAGATGATGTGGCCCGACCGCAGTCGGGCCACCTCGGCTATTTGGCACCGACAACGTTCTTCAAGGTCCAGTCGTAGGCATACTTCACCCACACGATGTCACTGTCGGCCATCCCGTTGTAGCTCGTCTTGAGCTCCTGCAGATCAATGGTGGGGATGGGTGCGACCATCTTCATCGGGACGTCGACTCCGCTCAACTTGGCATAGGCAACGTTCACGGCCAGGCTGCCAATGCCGGGATCGACGTTGATGGCGACGGATTCGTAGCCAGTCTTTGCATTGAGGTCGATCAGGAGGTTTACGTCCGTTCCGTCAAAGCCATAAACCTGCAACGGCACGTCGCGACCTTCCGCCAGGAACGCCTGCCCAGCGCCAAATGCTGCAACGCCTTGAGAAAAGATGATGTCGACCTTCGGCAGGGTTGGGAGAATGGCCGCAACGCGTTGCTGTGCGACCGACTGGTTCCAGTCGCCGTAGACTTCTGAAACGATCTTGATGTCCGGGTATTTGGCCAGTGCGCGAATATATGCGTCCTGGATTGCCTGTTCCGCGGCGTTTCCCGCAAGTCCGCGGATGTTCAAAGCGTTGCCCTTGCCTCCCGTCCGCTCAGCGATGTAGCTGACATATTTCTGACCAAGTTCATTGTAGTCGAACTGAAGATCTATCGCCTTTGCATTCGTGACCGAGCCGAGAGCCGTCGTGAGAACGGGTATCCCCGCGCTGAGCGCATTGTCGATCGCTCCGTTCAAGGCTGTATCGGACAGGGGCTCGAGAATGATGAAGTCCACGCCTTGAAGCGTCATGTTGTTGATCTGTTGAATCTGCGTCTGCGGGTCGCCGGCGGCATCCACGACCGCGAGCTCGACTTTCTTCCCCTTTGCGCTGAGCTCGTCCGCCGCCCACTGGGCCGCAGCGAGAAATCCCTTTTGCCAGCTATTGCCCTGGAACGGCATTGCGACACCGATGGTGAATTTGTCTTCAGCCTGCGCCGTTGCTCCGGCAAGCGTTGCCACAAGCAGCATCCCTCCGGCCAGAATCGACCGCCTTTTCACGACATTCTTCGTCATCTTCTCCTCCTCAATATTATGCGTCGATCTTCGTGTTACCTGCGCTCGGGCGAACGAATGGCCGCGAGGCAGACCGTCACTAGGACGATCAGGCCTTGGATGACGTATTGCGAACCGATGCTGAATTGCAGAAGGATCAGATCGGATTGGGCGAGTGTGAGCACCAGCGCTCCGATGGCTGTCCCCAGGACGGATGTCACTCCACCAGTGATCCGCGTTCCTCCGACGACAACTGCTGCGACTGATCCCAATAAGTAACTGCGACCAACGTCTGCAGAGACGCCGCCTTGGTACGTCGTCAGCAACGCGCCCAGCCAAGCCGCCAGCACACCTGATAAAACAAACGCGCCCAGGACCAGCCAGCCCCTCCTGACGCCCGCCAAGCGTGCCGCCTCCCCGTTCTGTCCAAGCGCGTGAAGCTGGAGGCCAAACACCGTCCGCGAAAGCAGGATTGCCACCACGAGCAGCGTGACGATCGAAACCGCCAGCGCTCCGGAAATCCCCCAGACACGCATGCGTAGTGAAGCTTCGAAAAGCCCCCCTATGCGGCTGAAGCCCCTACTCTGGATTGCGACGATGAAGCTGTAGATGATGTAGCCGGAAGCGAGTGTCGCCACGATTGCGGGAATGCGCAGTCGGACGATCAGGGCCGCGTTGACCGCTCCCGCCAGAGCTCCAACCAAAAGCGTAAGTGCCAAGGAGCCGGCAATGTTGCCGTCTCCGGCGATGCCGGCCGACATGACGTAGGCGCCAAAGGTGATGATGAACGGTAGCGAAAGGTCGAAATTCCCCGGGCCGCTTGCAATGACGATCATCTGGGCTGTCCCTGCCAGCGCAAGGAAGCCTGCAATCGTCGCGTTCGCGAGAATGAATGAAAGGGATAGTGTTCCCGTGGCATAGCCGGCGACCAACCAAAGGATGACGACCGCGACCAGCGCTCCCATCCATGAGCGACTAAGGATATTGCGCCAGGTTCCCTGCGAGGCGTCAGCCTCCGACATGGGCGTTTCGCTACCGGAAGACGTTGTTTGTGTGGTCATGGCTCGATCGACCTCGCGAGCGAACGGAAACTGAGGGCAAGGATCAAGATCAGACCACCTATAGCGGTCGAGTATTCGGAGCTGATCCCGAGGAAGGTCAGATTGGTTGCGACAAGCGAGATACCGATGACGGCCATCACCGCACCAATCGGAGAAACTATTCCGCCGGAGAAGCTTGCTCCGCCGACAACCACTGCTGCGACGGTCGCCAGGGTGAAGTTCGATGCAACATGGACGTTTCCTGCACCGGTCGTTGCCGTCAGCAGAAGACCTGAGAGCACCGCAAACAAGCCCGCCAATGCATAGATCGTGATGCGTCCGGCCAGCGCCGAGAAACCCAATGAAACAAAGATGCGCCGATTGTGCCCGAGCGCGCGCAGTCGGATGCTGTACCCCCAGCCCTGGCAAATCCAGAGGCCCACCAATGCGACAGCAACCAATACGTAGCAGGCTAGCGGGAGCGGCCACAGCTTGATGTTTGCAAGCGCCGTCAGCCATCCCGGCGATTGACCACCCGGAGTTTCTCGAATGATGAGGCCAGTCCCGAGCCATACGAACGAAGCGCCCAGGGTGGCAACCACTGACGACACGCCAAGAAGCTCGACGATCAGTGCCAACGCCACGTATCCGCCAATAACCAGCCCAAGAGCAAAGACGCCGACCGCCGGCGCGTCAACCAAGTAGGTCGCAGCAAGAATATTGACGAGGCCGATGGCGAAACCCAAACCGAGATCGATGTCGCCACCAAGAAGAAACAGCATCTGAGCCATGACGGCGAACGCCAGCGGCAACGACGCCTGAAGAAGAAGCTCCAGCCCGAATGTGCTGAAAGCGTTCGGCTGCTGCCAGATGGCAAGGGCAAACATCGTGAACATTAAAATGGCTGCGGGAAGCGAGCGCCATGCAAGGAGTGGCGCAAGAGATGCCTTGGCGGGAGGGTCAACGGGTCCGGCGCGCCCCGAGGCCGCGTTCGCTGACGGATGGACGCCGGGGCGGAGAAATGAGGCTTGGATGATACGTTCCTCGGTTGCTTCCGTGCCGTCGAATTCAGCCACGATATGCCCGCGCGCCATGACATAAACGCGGTCGCATTTTTGAAACTCGGCGACCTCTGTCGAATAGAGGATAGCGCTTCGTCCCTTCTCCTTGAGCTTGTCGAGGATTTCATAGATGGAAGCCTTTGCGCTTGCGTCGACGCCGCGGGTGGGATCGTCTAAAAGCAGAAGCGGGGCCTCGCTCACAAGCGCTCGCCCGAGAAGCGCTCGCTGTTGATTGCCGCCGCTGAGGCTTGTAATCGGAGACTGGGCACGGTGCGCTAGTCCGAGTTCAGACAGCCATGTTTGAGCAGCCGTTTTTAGTGCCGCAAAGTCGACGAATCCAGCAGAAGACAGCCTTGGGGCGGCGGAGATGGCGACGTTGTCCTGCACGGTCCATAATGGAAGCAACCCTTCACGCTTCCGGTCGCCGCTGACATAAGCGATGTCGGTGCTCGAAGAGATGGCACCCGTATTTCGTTTGCGAGCGGAGAAAATCGCCTGCAACAGCTCGCGCTGGCCGGCACCTTCCAGGCCGGCAATCCCGACAATTTCGCCGGCGCCCACCGTTATGGCGACATCATGTAGACGGGATGAAGACAGTGCTTGGACCGTCAGAAGCTCGTGGGAATTCGCGTCACTCGACCGCGGGCAGACCGGCGCACCCTGCGCCGCGGTCGCACCCAGCATCGACAGTAATTTGTCATGGGTCAGGTTTCGACCGTCACCGTCGAAGTGCAGCTTTCCGTCGCGCAGGACAACGACGCGGTGGGCGAGGCGTATCGCTTCCTCCAGCTTGTGAGTGACGTAGATGATCGATACGCCCTCGGCTGCCTTACGGGTGACAAGATCTGCCAGTTGATCCGCCTCGCGGGACGAAAGCGCAGAGGTCGGTTCATCGAGGATGACAAGACGCGTGCCCGGTTCAGTCATCGCCCGCGCGATTTCGATCATCTGGCGTTCGGCGATCGACAATCCGGCGACCTCGGCGCCAACGTCGATCTTGTTCCCGGGAAAGACCTGCAGCCGCTCCCTTGCCCGTCTGGCCATCTCGCGTCGCGACCCTAGGCTGCCGCGGTCAGAGGTGAGAGCCAGGTTTTCGGCGACAGTAAGGTTGGAAAAGGTCGAGAGTTCCTGGAACACACGTTGAATGCCCCGGCTCCGACTGCTCGCTCCAACGTACTTTTCGAAATCGATGGGATTTCCATCGACAGCCATAGTTCCGGAACTTGGCTGCAAGGTACCACCAATGAGGTTCAGGAAGGTCGACTTGCCTGCCCCGTTAGGGCCGAGCAGAACCACAATTTCGCCGGCGTGGATATCAACGCTGACATTGCGAAGTACCCGGTGATTGCCGAAACTCTTCGACAGGTCACGTGCTGAGATAAGCGGCGGTGTTGCGTGCTCCGGGACGCTTTCATTCGCTCGTTTCTCTTCCATCGTCTCCTCCTCCAGAAGACATTGCAGTGCCGAAAGACAAGGCGCACGGACAGCATCAGCCGGTCCGATGTCGTTCACCGGACACCCGTGCCCGCACGGGCATTGCTCGATTTGGATCTGTCCACTACAGGCAGGCCGTCTGGCCGCCGTCCACCGAAACGACGGCGCCGGTCATGAAGCTGGCATCGTCAGTCAGGAGAAACACGATCACCGCTGCAATCTCCTCCGGCTCTCCCATGCGGCCGATCGGATGTGCTGCGTTGATGCGGGCTACGGCCGCCGGGTCCTGCAACATGTACTCGACCAGAGGCGTCTTGGTCATTCCAGGCGCCACTGCGTTGACCCGAATGCCCAGCGGTCCCAGTTCTGGCGACATCGACTTCGTGATGCCAGAAACGGCGAACTTGGAAGCCACATAGGGCAGGCGATTGGGAACCCCCATCACGCCCGCCCCGGACGAAATATTTACGATGGCGCGCGAGCCGGTGTCGTCGCGCACGGCACGTACGAAGGCCTGGCACATGTTGACGGTGCCTCCCAGGTTGACCGCCATGACGCGTTCAAGCTTCTCCGGCTCGACATCCAGTATGCTCGCAACGCCAGTAATCCCGGCACAGTTGATCAATCCATTCAGTCTGCCGAGTCGCGCGCGTGTGCCGGTTGCCAGATTTTGGGCGGCAGCCTGATCGCGGACGTCGAGCACGGCACCTAAGATGCGATCGCTGCCGCCAAATTCTGACACGATCTTGTCCACCGATTCCTGGGTGACGTCGACTGCCACCACGTCTGCCCCCTCAGCGTGCAGACGCCGAACACAAGCAGCACCGATACCGCTGCCTGCACCGGTCACGATCACGGCACGGCCTTCAAAGCGCTTCATTCCATTTCCTCCACTGCATGCTGGAGCGTCACTAGGGTCGGCTCCGGGTGTGACCGACAATATCGACCGGCGATCTTTCTTGCGGAGCGGTCTCCCGATGCGCTCGCAGGACGAACGGTATTCGGTTCAGACCAGTCTTTGTCAACGCAGGGTTTCGATGATCACCGGCATGTGCGACGAGCTGAAAAATTCAGCTGCGAGAAACCCCCTTACCTATCAATCCGTTATGTGGAATCTGCACCATTTCAGACATATAGCATAATGTTATATGCGCCTCGCACGTTTAGCGTTCACCGTCCCTCCTGTGCGCGCAGGCATCATGGCGATAAGTAGAGCTTATATGCTCGATTTGCCTCGAGCGCGGTTTTCAAGCACTTCTTTCTGGAGCATGGAAGTTTGTGGGGTTCTCAAGCTTGAACAGGAGGTCAAGTGCGTCATCGGCAGACTACGACAGAGGCGCCCCCTCCCCTCATGGTGTCGCAGAACACCGGCAAGGTTGGAGACGTGGAATTGTATGTCGTTTCGGCCGGTCCGCTCGACATCGGCGAACCGGATAAGGCTTTTGATTCGGCGCATTGCGATCATGGAGAGGTCTGCGAACTTAGCAGCAAAGGCAGGATTGTCGTCGAACAGAACGTTCTGGCTGTAAGGAGTCGAGGCCGGATCGCGATTTTTGAAACGGGCGCACCGTTTCGAGATACCGGCCTGAATCCACTGCATGCGGGGCTCGTTTCCGCGGGCTTTGACTTGGGCCGGATCGACGCAATTATTCCCACGCATGCCCATCTCGACCATGTGGGAGGGATAATGGACCTGGACGGGCACAGAAACTTCCGAAATGCCGCAATTCATCTTCATGCGTCCGACGTTGAATTCTGGTTGGCCGATGACCGGCTTGGCACCCGCGGGGAGCGTTCGGCACTTGTGGCACGTCGCAATCTCGTGCCCAACCTCGATCGATTGGAGTTTCACGTCGACGACCAGGAGACGTTTCCAAGCGTCACTGCAATGCACACGCCGGGCCACACCGTCGGACATACCAGCTTTGTGATTGGTTCCGATAATGACCTGCTCTTTGTCGTTGGCGATATCGTTCATCACCAGTGTCAGCTATCCCACCCCCACATGAAAATGCTTTTCGATACGGATCCTGACGCGGGTGTCGAAACACGACTTAGAACGCTGGAGTATCTGGCGTCGCGGGCGATGCCAGCCTTCTTCTACCACTTCCCGTTTCCAGGACTTGGCTACGTGGAACGCGTTGGGGATGGCTATCGCTTTTCCCCGCTGTCAGACCGCGACTGGGGCTGACGGGCGCGAGGGTTCTTCGGAACGCCAGCCTGCGGCCAGCGTTGCTGCGACGAGCCTTCAACCAACCGAAATCGAATTAGCCGCCGCGGCTCGCTTGCATCCATCGAAGTGGCGCATAGATCCGCGAAAGGGCAAGTCCCGAGTGGCGACGCCGAGTAACGACGCCGCCACGATGCCAGGTTGTTTCGAAAGCCCTAGTGCGAGCCTAGGAACTCGATAATCGCGCGCCGCTCTTCGGCGTTGTTGAAGCGCTGCGTCATGCGCGTTCCGCGTAACATAGCGCCCGGGTTAGTCAGGTAGGTCTCCAAGGTTTGCGGCGTCCACGTCACGCCGGATCCTTTAAGGGCGGGAGAATACTTGAAACCCTCGATACTTCCAGCCGACCGGCCGATCACACCCTGCAGATGAGGTCCAACACCGTTTCGAGTAGTGGCAAGCTGATGGCAGGTGCCGCAGCGCTGTTGAAACAGCCGCTCGCCTGGCGACGCGTCCGTTCCTTGGGCGTAAGCAGGCGCATAAGCGCCTGCCATGATGAGAGAGGCCAATGAGGCAAGGATGAGCGTCTTCAACCGTCGACTTCCTTGAGATCGAGTTTGGACAGAGGCAGGCTTCGGATGCGCTTGCCGGCGAGCACCGAAAGGGCGTTGGCTACGGCCGGCGGAACGCCGGGCAATCCTGGCTCGCCAATACCGCCCATGGGCGCGCCGCTTTCCACGATCCGGACATGGACCCGTGGCATTCGATCGGGCGTCAGGATCTGATAGCCGTCGTAGTTTCGTGCTTGCGGCACGCCGTCCACGTAGACGACTTCCTCCAGGAGGGCTGAGGAAAGACCGAGGGCAACGGCCGAGTTCATCTGAGCTTCGATAATTGCGGGATTGACGATGCTGCCCGGATCGATCGCCACCCATACGTCGTGGACGACGATTTCGCCTTCCTGCAACGAGACTTCGGCGATCGTCGCCACCTCGCTGCCAAAGGGCGAGGCCATGGCCACCCCTCTCGCGCGCCGAGTGCCGTCTTCGGCAACAAACGGACCTCGTTTCCATCCGCCGGCGAGATCGGCCACAGCCTCTAGAAGCGTCCTGTGCCTCGGGCTGCCGGCCAGCAGACGATGACGCAACTCGTAAGGATCCTGCTGACCTGCATCCGCCAACTCGTCGAGGAACGTCTCGTAGAAGAAGTCGTTCATCGAGTGGCCGACGGAACGCCAGAAGCCGATGATGGCGGGATCATCCACGTGGATCTGGCCGACACGCCGGTTGGGGATCGCATAGACTTTGCCGGCGATACCCTCGACTGCGGAGCTGTCGACCTTATCGGGCTGGCGACCAAACCATCGGCCTGTGGGTCCTTCTCCGACCGCGACCGCCGAGAGTGCCACCGGCGTACCGCTGGCATCAAGTCCGCCACGGAAACGGACCGCTGCCATCGGCCTGAGCGCGTCACGCAGGAACTCCTCCTCGCGGCTCCAGAGGAGCTTGATCGGACGCCCCACCGCCTTCGCAAGCTGAATGGCCTGGGGATACGGGTTCGCTGTCTGGTAAAGAAAATGGCGTCCGAAGAAGCCGCCCAGCATCGGCGAGTGGATGATGACCTTTTCCGGAGCAATGCCAGCGACCTTCGCAGCATCGGTTTGAAACATCTCCGGTGCCTGGTTGGGAATCCATAACTCGAGTGAGCCATCCTCGTTCCAGCGCGCGAGCGCCGACGGGGGTTCGAGCTGCCCGTGCACGAGATAAGGCGCGTCATAGATCGCCTCGACCACGCCCGTTGCGCCCGCAAGCGCGCCAGCCGCATCGCCCTCCGTTTCGAAGGCTACGCCGTCGCCGGATGCCGCTTTCAATTTCGCCATATGCGCTTCGGACGAGAAATCGGCCGGCATCGGGTGCGAAGCCGTGGAAGGGGCCTCGGTCCAGTTCACCTGCAAGGCCTCGACAGCGCGGCGGGCGCGCCACCAACTGTTGGCGACCACGGCAACTGCGCCCGGAAGTCTGTGGACGGAATGGACGCCGGGCATGCCGCGAACGTCAGCTTCATTCTGCATGGCCTCTGGCTCGCCGCCGAGCCGCGGGCTGTGCTGGACAGCGGCGTAGAGCATGCCGTCGATCGTCTGATCGATCGAGTATTTCGCCTTACCTGTCGATTTGTCGCGCGCGTCAAGCCGCGCAAACGGCTTGCCGATCCAGCGGAAGTTTGCCCGATCGCGGAGCGGAACCTCAGCCGGCAAGGGCAACGCGGCAGCGTCGTCGGCTATTTCGCCATAAGGGACCGTACGACTGGAGGCGACGTGGATCACTTTGCCCGGTTCAGTCGAAAGCTCGGATACAGGCACGCCAAGCTTTGCCGCCGCCGCCTGAAGGAGCATATGCCGTGCGGAAGCGCCGAGCTTACGCATCGTGTCGTAACTCATGCGGACGGACATGCTGCCGCCCGTGAATCGCCCGCCGCCCGTCAGTAGATAGTCGGCACCGGGTGGCGCACCTTCGACGACGAAGTTCGCAGGGTCAACATCCAACTCCTCACCAACGATCTGCGCCATGGCGGTGAAGATTCCCTGCCCTCCTTCGATGAAGGCACTGCGGAAAAGGACCGTGCTGTCGGGCCGGATTTCCAGGAATGCCGCAACCCGGGAGCCGGGTGTGATAGCCGCAGGCGCGGCCGCCAACGCACGGGTCCGGTCCGCCGGAAGCGTGACGCCGAGAACAAGCGCGCCCAGCGACGCGCCAAGAAAGCCGCGACGGGATACCTTGAAAGGCTTTCCGTTTTCGCTAGCCAGAACCTCGGGGACAATTGGTGTCATGTCGTTCATGGTGCACCTTCAATCAAGCTTGAGCGGCGTCGCGGACGGCCGCGGCGATTGCATTGTAGGTGCCACAGCGACAGAGGTTGACCATCGCGCCGGCAATGTCCTCGTCACTTGGCTTGGGCGTTTGCTTCAAAAGGGCGGTGGCTGCCATGACCTGGCCGGACTGGCAGTAGCCGCATTGGGCGACCTGGTTGGAGACCCAGGCCTCGACGACCTTCTGGCCGACCGGATCATCAGTAACGGCTTCGATCGTCATGATCTCGGTGCCGGCGACGCTTTCTACGGATGTAACGCAAGACCGCGTTGCCTGCCCATCGACTAGCACCGTGCAGGCGCCGCATTGGGCGAGCCCACAACCGTATTTCGTGCCCGTCAATCCAAGCTCGTCGCGCAGAACCCAAAGCAGCGGGGTATCGGGTTCGATGTCCACCTGGTGTCTTGTCCCATTGATGGTGAGTTCCATAGTGCTCTCCTTGGGTTGCGCAGTGACGGCCTCGAAACAGAGGCGGACTGTCTCACGGCACACGCTAGCAAAGGACACGGCTATGGATTAGTTGCTCTGTTTCGCTTACTTTTATCGATGAGACCCATAAATCAGACAGGACCAAGCGGGAGGCGATGGCGAAGGCGGCCGCTAAACTTGGCATGTCCCAGTCGACGCTAAGCCACACGATAAAGCGGCTTGAAACCAGAATGGGGCTGAGACTGCTGACGCGTACCACTCGAAGCGTCGCGTTGACCGAAGCCGGGGATCGCGTCTTTCAGTCGCTTTCGCCTAGGATATCGGCGATAGGAACGATCTGGCGGCGCTCACGGCGCTGCGTGATACCCCGGCTGGAACGATCAGGATTACGCTTTCTGATCATGCTTTCGAGACCATCGTCTGGCCGAAACTGCGGCCGATTATGTCTAAATACCCCGACATCAAGATAGAATTGAGCCGTGACAATGGCCTGCGCAATATCGTGGAGGATGGCTTTGACGCGGGCGTGAGGCTTGGTGAGAGTATCGAGAAAGGTATGATCGCGGTCAGAATTGGACCGGACTGGCGTATGTTGGCCGTCGCCTCGCCCAGGTATCTTGCCGGTCGAATGGTTCCCCAACATCCGCAGGATCTGATGCAGCACGACTGCATCAACATGCGGCAGGCAACCGGCGGCGGGCTCTATACGTGGGAATTTGAGAAGAACGGGCAGGAGCTTCGCGTCAGGGTCGACGGGCAACTCACGTTCAACACTTCCTATCCAATGGTGGATGTTGCGGTGGCTGGCTATGGAATTGCTTTTTTTGCCGGAAGACTTGGCCGCCAGACATATTGAAGCGGGACGTGTGGTCGCGCTCCTGTCCGACTGGTCCCCACCCTTCTCCGGCTACTACATCTACTATCCGAGCCGGCATCAGCACTCCCCGGCATTCAAGGTGGTGGTGGACGCATTGCGATATCAAAGATCGTAGTTGCGGTCACTGCGCGGGTCCCTCACATATGGCGTGGTGACCGAGTTTCTGAACGCTTTGCGCCCTTAGAAATGTTAGAGAGCGGGCGGAAAGCCGCTTCTATTCTTTTAAAGCGCATAGTTTCGTCTCGCTTAGACGCACATTCCCCACGACTGCAGCACGAGATCCGGCGCCCGTAGCGCCGCCCCTGGCCAGCACATCCGCGTACGCCTGATGCCGTGAATCCTCCCGAGGCTGGCGGATGGTCCAATCGAAAACCGCCGGTGCCACCGCCCGGCACTCAAGCTGATCTCAGCGTGACGACCGTCAATTCGGAAGGGACGCCAAGCCTTAGGGCAAAGCCAATCCACAGCGCCGTACCATTGTTGACATAGAGTTTCATGCCGTCCACCTCGTAAAGACCGGAGACGAACCCGTTGTTGAACCGCGCGATCAAGCGGTCAAATCCCGGGATCATGCCGCCGTGGGTATGTCCGGAGAGCTGCAGAGCCACCCCGTCCTGAGCGGCCTTACGTGCATCGCGCGGCTGGTGGTTCAGAAGGATGATAGGCGCGTCTGAAGGGGCGCCATCGCGCGCCTGCTGCAGATCCGGTCCCGGAAGATCGAACCTAGCGGCGGCCAGATCGTTCACGCCAGCAAGCGTCAGGAGCGCCTCGCCGCGCGACAGCACCACATGGCTGTTCGAAATCGTTCGCAGCCCGAGGGCCTCGTACTGCCGCATCCATTCATCATGCCCGAAGTAGTACTCGTGATTGCCAGGAATGGTGAAGACGCCGTCCTTGGCCTTGAGTTTAGCAAGTGGCGCAACATCCAGGCTGCGCGCCTGAAGATCCCCGTCGATCAGGTCGCCCGTAATCACGACTAGATCCGGGTTCTGTGCATTGGCTAGAGCCACCGTCTCCTCAACCCATGGCGCCTGGAAGAGCCGGCTGATGTGAAGATCGGTGAGCTGGATCAGACGATAGCCGTCGAACTCGGCTGGCAGACCTTTGACAGCGATCTCCACCTCTTTGACCGGAGGTACTCGAATGGCTTGGCTGACGGCGAACGCTGCTAGAAGGACTGCCCCAATGCCTACGCCGTACCGCGCCGCCTGTGGGATCCGGAAGCGTCGGCGGCGCGCTGCGACCGCAAGCAGCAGAGCGACATCAAGGACCAACTGAAAGAAGGCGAGGAAGAGGACGACCCCCGATAGCCAGTTCACCCAGATAATCGCCATCCTGGGGATTTCGGGAGAGAACATCGTGCCGAACACGAAGAGGCTGATCAGACTGTGCTGGAACACGACCATCAGCACTACGGCCAGTAAACCCTTCAACCAGCGCGGCCCTGGCAAAGGAAGAAGGAAGCGGACGACGACGTACAGGCAGAGAAGAGCTTTGGCGAGATGGAACATTGATGGTCTCTATTTCGGCGGCCTGCGGATGATCTATCACACTCGCCACATGTATGAAGGAGGACGAAGGCGGTGTTAGCGCGCCATGATGCATCCGCCTACTCACGTTATGTTCAGAACTTGGAAGCTGAAGCGTTGAACGGTCGTGTTGCCCGCAACGCCGAGCGGAGCTGTTAGAACAACTCGCGACCGCTACCCAGAAACAGGAGCGCATCCATTTCGAAGGCCTCCCCGTCCGACGTTTATCCTGGCGAGAGATTAGTTGACGTTCACTTCGAGAGAGGTCCGTGTCCCAAACCAGGCGTCGAGGGAGGTGGGACAAAGCCAAATGCGAGCCGGGTCCACTCTTTCTGGACTTCGTGCTGGACCGCTGCTCGAAACGAACCTCGCCGGGCCATGACGATCTCCCACGGAGATCCCAGCGTGTTCGTCGAGCGACCGGAGGGGCAGCTGTTATAATCCAAGTTCTTTTTTCACTGAAGGTCATCAGACTACTTCTCCTATATGCCGTCTACCAACTCCAATTCGGCAAACAAGATCGCAGCAGTTTGGAGCGACGGCTCTCCGAAGCCTTCGACGCGCTCGACTCTGGCCGCCCACGGCCGCCCGGCAGCGGCGGCCCAGGAACGGGCGGGGCGATCGGGAGCATTGGTTGCTTGCGCTAAGGTGCGGGTTTTCTAGCGGCAAGCAAGGTAATCACGCAGGTAAGGACAGCCAGCAAGCCGTAGCCCATCGCAAGCTCGAAAAGGTCAAACGTTCGAGAGAACTGTCCGGCAAGGAAGGATGGGATCGCCGCGCCGCTGTAGGAGGTGGCGTAGATCAGCGAGAAGATTCCGGCTCGCTCACGCGCGGAGGCCGGCGTTACGAGCGCGCGGATGCTACCGGTCAATACTACGCCTTGCGCGGTTCCGGCGAATATACTTGCGACGAGAAAAGGAACAACGGCGCCAACCCACAAGGAGAGAAGAATGCCGCCGACCGATAGCGTAAAGGCGACCATGCCGATGCGTTGCGCGCTCGCCGGGGATAATCGTCCAGAAAGAGGTCCACCGACTGCGCTTGGGGCCATCATTGAGGAAAACACGGCGGCTGCGATCAGCGTGTTTGTCGAGCCGAGCAAATCCGTCGCCATTGCGGGTCCGAATGCTTGGTAGAACCCACCCAAGGCCCAGGTCGCGACGAAGGTGCAACTCGCCACCGGATAGAGCCTTCGACTGGCTTCTGGCAATGTCGCCGTCGGGCGCAGCGAAGCGACCGCACCTGGTTGGCACGGCGCCGTTTCCCTGCTCATCATCACCATGCAGGCGCTGACGACCAGACCGGCGATAACGACCAGATAGGGAAGGGTTCGCTGGATCGGGCCATATTCGGCCAGCGCTCCCGAGCCGAGCGCACCGATCGTCAGACCGACCATTGGCGCGGTGCTTGCGACTGCCGCGGCGAGCCACTGGGGATCGGAAGGCGCATTGTCGACGATGAAAGTGTTGGTCGCGCTGGACGCCACGCCGCAGGCGAGCCCAAGCAGCACACGCCCGAGGATCAGGGGAGCGGCATGTTGCACGTCGAGCAGGACCAGCGAACCGGCAGCCGCCAATGCGAGTGAGACCAGAACCACTGGACGACGCCCGAGATGATTCGACAGACGACCGAGGAACACCAGTGCCACGATTGTACCGACGAAGTAGCCGACCGCAGTCAGAGACAGGTCGAGATAGGTGAGGCCTTCCGCCTCACGATAGATCCCATAGAGTGGGATCGGAGCCGCTGAGGCGGCAAAAGTGGAAAGCAGCGCGAGGGTTGCCGCAATGAACCCGAACCTTCGAGAAATGCCATCAGAGATCGACATCGGTGGGGCACCAAGCTCCAAGGGTGAGAATTCGAAATTTCCGGCGCTTTGGGCCGTCGCCCTCATGCGCGTTGGGCCATCTGTTTGAGCAGGTTGCGCTGTCTCTAATGGATGCTTTCGACACTCTTGTCAGCGAGCGCGAATCCCTGCGACAGCTTCAGGCCGAGCGTGACACCCAAACACCACGGCGCACCACACCAAAACTCGATGTGATGAACGTCGGCCTTCCCAAATGCGCCAGCTAATATATAGTGATGACACCGCCCCGCCATAATCCAGGGCTTTTTGAATGCTGTTATGAGCACCATTCATCAATGCTGGTGATGACGCGTTTGCAAGTTCCCATTCACCGCAAGAGGCTCATTTACCGCCAGCCTCCGGAATCGGCTTCTCCAACCGGTCGAATGCGACGCTGCAAAGGTCATACTTCGTTGTGAAGTTGGCCGCCGCGCAGCAGTCGTCGCGCAATGTCAGCTGTCTGAAACATTGCCCGCTCGGTGGGCGAATGGGCCGCAAGGTAGCGCGCGACCGCGACCAGGATGTGCCGGCCTTGATCGGTGTTGCCCCACTCCCCGAACTGCCGCACGCCGGCATCGAGCATCTGATAGGCGTGGAAGCCCGCATCCTCGCGGAGCAGCGCGTGCGCGAGCGTTGCAATGAGCGCCTCGGGCGGATGGCCGAGCGTGAGATTACGCGCGACCAGCCGCGCGGCCGTGTCGACCTGGCGTTGGCGATTGAAGGCTCCCAGCAAAGCCGCCCCGATATCCTCGATCATGTCGGGAAGCTCGTCCAAACTTTCGCCGCCTTCGCCGGGCAACCGCGCGGGTGGCACGTTGAGGTAGCGGGTGAGGTAGACCGCCATCGCCCCGTGAAGCACTCCCCGGACCCCGTCGATCCCGGCATTCGGCTCGCTACTGTCCCTCCCAATTCGCTTCAACGCTTGATGGACGGCGTTGGCGTAGGTGAAGACGTGGTGGGCCGTCTCCCAGTCGGCATGTTCGTTCGCGCTGCCGAAGCGCGCGACGCGCAGCGCCGCGGCGTAGGCCAACGAACGGCCGAGATCGGCAGGCGAAGCCCCCGCCCGAACCGCCGCCTTGAGCGCCGCCAGGATCGAGTTCGGATCGTCGCCGAGAAGAGCGGCGGACAGTTGCGCATGATCGGACCAACCATCGGTATGGGACGCAGTTTCGAAAGTCTCTTCGAGGTCCGCCGCCGCCTTATCGCACAATGCGACAAGGTCTATCGGGTGGCGCCATACGGTGGTCTCCTCGGCGCCACGCGCCGCCACCATCTGCCCGACCACGCTCGGCAGCACGGTGTCGGCATGTTCCCAACCGATCAGGTCGAGGCACTCGCATGCCTTGTTGATGAAGTCGAGTGAGTGCCCGCCGTCGGCAAAGGCTCGGTCCGTCGCCGCCGCGTACAGCAGGCGCGCCAGGCCGGTCGGCGGGGTTTCAGTCGCCGCAATTGCAGTGAGCAGTGTGCGTTCGGCGGCCTCGCGATGGCGTACGGCGCACCAGTGCCGGAGCCAGCGCTGGAGCGTCGAAAGATCGTGCCGGCTCGCAAGCGGGTCACGCTTCCGTCGCGGCGCCTCGCCGTCGCAGTCGGCGGCGACCCTCCGGGCGCCGTTGAAGAGCGCGAGGTAAATCTCCTCTTCCGGCAGCACTGCGAGTAAGTTGCCGAGCGCGGTGAGGATGGTCGCGCCGATTCCCCATCCGTCACGGTTCTGCACAGCAAACAACGCCACCTGCCGCAGGATCTCCGGTGCGGGCACACCAGCCGTTAGCTGTCCGCGCACGGCCTTTGCGATCACGAGGCTGAGATTGTGGGCCAGACCGTCGTCGAGCCGACCGCGCCAGTGGCTCGAAGCGTCGGCATGGGCTAACGACGGCTTAATCCAGACCTGTTCATCACGCACCTCGACCGGAAAATTCGGGACATCGTCTGCCCAGAGATCGAAGGTGCAGCCGCTCGCCAGATCGAAGCGCGCGTGATGCCAGTGACAGGTCAGGATACCGTCCTCCACACTGCCGCGATCGAGCGGAAAGCCCAAATGTGGGCAGCGGTTGTCGAGGGCGAAAACGCGCCCCTCGTCATAAACCACCAGGATCGGGGAATGGCGGCCATGCAGCACGAGCCCACCCTTGGCCTTCAGTTCAGCGAGACTGCAGGCGTGCACAAAGTCTGAGGTCGGCACATCCATCGGTATAGCTCTCATTGCGCGGTGAAGCCGCCATCGACCGGCAACGCGACTCCGACGACGAAGCTGGCTCCCGGGCTGCAGAGCCAGAGGACGGCCGCTGCGATCTCGTTGGCGGTTCCGAGACGACCGATCGGCTGGTTGCGGACCGCCTCGGCCATGTCGAGCTCGCCTTTCGCGAGCATGTCGGCGACCATCGGCGTGTCGATCGTTCCGGGACATACCGCGTTGATGCGGATGCCGTGGGGCGCATACTCGAGCGCCGCGCTTTTGGTCATTCCGAGCACCGCGTGCTTGGTGCCGTGATAGGCTGCACGTTGCGGGAGGCCGACGAGACCGCCCAAGGACGAACAGTTGACGATCGCACCGCTCCCTTGATCGCGCATCACGCGCAACTCATGCTTCATGCAGGCCCACACTCCCCGCTGGTTGATCGCGGTGACGCGCTCGAATTGCTCGATCGCCTCGTCGGCGGCATCGGTAGGGGGCACCTGGATGCCGGCATTGTTGAACGCCATGTCCAGCCGACGGTACTCCGCAACCGCACGGTCGACCAGGGCCACTACCTGCGCCTCGTCGGAAACGTCGCAGGCGATGCCGGTCGCGATGCCGCCGTCTCGGACGATTTGCTCGGCCTCCTTCGCGGCGAGATTGCCGTCCAGGTCGGCTAGCACGACGGAGGCGCCGCTTTCGGCGAACATCCGCGCTGTCGCCAGTCCCATGCCTTTGGCGGCGCCGGTAACCAGCGCCACCTGCCCCTTGAAGTCATAGCTCGGATTCATCTCATTCCTCTCGTCATGCTGCGAGTAGCCGTAACGTGTGGGCCTATTCACATGCCCCCGGTGAACCAGTTCGCCCGCGCCCTGGCGGAGAATCCCGAGCCGCCGCTCTCGCGCGCCACTTCTTGTTGCCCGCCGTGCGGAGCCTTCGCCTGGTAGCCAGTCAGAGCAGCTTGTCCGGCGTGATCGGCAGCTCGCGGAGGCGCTTTCCCGTGGCATGATAGACAGCGTTGCCGATTGCCGGGGCGACGCCGACGAGGGCGATCTCGCCGAGGCCCTTCACACCGAGCGGGTTCACGTGCGGGTCCTCCTCGTCCACGAAGATCACGTCCATGACGGGCGGCGCGTCGGCATGCACGGGAACAGCGTATTCGGCGAGGTTGGCGTTCGTAACGCGCCCGTTGCGGGGGTCAACGACGGAATGCTCCATGAGCGCCATGCCCATGCCGCCGATCATGCCGCCGACGCACTGGCTGCGGGCGGTCTTCGGGTTAACGATGCGGCCGGCACCGTAGGCGCCAACGATGCGGCGCACGCGTGTCTCGCCGAGATCCGGATCGACGGCGACCTCCGTGAACACGGCGCCGAAGGAGTGCATGGAAAAGCGCTGGCCCGCATCGCCGGGAGTCGAGTCTGCCGTCGCCTCGACGGGTTGGCCCAGACGAGCCATGGCCCCGACGAGATCGTTGGCTCCACCACGGGCAAGCGCATCCTCCCTCGCCTTACGGCAAGCTGCCTGGACGGCACTACCGACGCTTGCCATGGTCATCGAGCCGCCATGCGGGGGTGTTCTCGGCATCCGTGTATCACCGAGACTGAACTTGACCCGCTCGATGGGCAAGCCGAGCGTGTCGGCGGCTACCTGGGTCATGGATGTCCACGTGCCCGGTCCCATGTCGCTGGCGGCACTTGTCACCTCGGCGGTCCCATCCGGCAGAAGACGCGCCATGGCCGAAGCCGGCGCAAAGTTCACTGGATAGGTTGCCGTCGCCATGCCCCAGCCGATCAGCCAGCGTCCGTCCCGCATCGAGCGAGGCTTAGGCGTCCGGCGGCTCCAGCCGAACCGCTCGGCCGCAACGCGGTAGCATTCCCGGGTCGAGCGGCTCGAGAATGGCAAACTCTTGAACTCGTCCTGCTCCGGCTCGTTGCGCAAGCGGAGCTCGACGGGATCGATGTCCAGGGCCACCGCGAGTTCGTCCAGTGCGCATTCCAGCGCAAAGACACCGCTCGCCTCGCCGGGGGCGCGCATCCAGATGGGGGTGTGCACGTTCATGGGCACAAGACGATGGCGCGTGTAGACATTCGGACAGGAATGCAGGATTCGCGTCGCGTCCAGTAGGGCCTCCGCAAATTCCTCGTAGGTGGACGTTTCTTCGTATCCGTCGTGCAGGATGGCCGTTAAACGGCCGTCGCGCGAGGCGCCAAGGGCGACCCTCTGAACCGTGTGCGGCCGGAAGCCGGTGCCATAGTACATCTCGCGCCGCGATAGCATCAGCTTGACCGGGCGCCCGGCGACGCGCGCGCCGAGCGCCGCCAACGTCACATGCGACCAGGCGCGCAGCCCCGAACCGAAGGCGCCACCGACGAAAGGAGAGACCACGCGGACGTTCTCCGCCCTAATACCGAATACAGCGGCGATCTCTTCGGCCACGCCATACACATATTGTGACTTGTCCCAGAGCGTCAGGCGGTCGCCATTCCACGCTGCTACCGTGGCGTGCATCTCGATCGGGTTGTGGTTCTCGCGCGGGATGACATAGGTCTGCTCGACCTTGACCTCGGCGCTTGCAAGCGCCCCGCCGGGATCGCCGCGCCGCGTCTCGGGCGGCTGGGTTGTGGCCTGGTCAGTTTTTTGCTGAGTTGGCAGAACCGGTTCGCCAGCATCGATATCGGTGGCCGCGGTCTCGGGCGCGTAGGTGACGCGGAGCAAAGTCGCCGCGTGGTTCGCCTGTTCCAGAGTGTCAGCAACGACCAAGGCGATCGGATGGCCCTGATGATTCACGCGGTCGTCCTGAAGCACATGGAGCCGCTCGCCGATCGCGGGGTCAGTGAAGCCCTTATGCGGAGCATAGGCGAGCTTGGGCGCATTGCGATGGGTGAGAACAGCGACGATGCCAGGCGCCTGCTCGGCTTCCGCTGTTTCTATCGAGGTAATACGGCCTGCGGCGACCGTACTCCGCACAACTGCCGCATAGGCTTGGTTCGGTTGATCGAATTCGGCGGCATAAGTGGCGCTGCCGATGACCTTGGCGCGCCCGTCGACACGGCTGATAGGCTTTCCGATAACGGCGGTGGTCATGCTCGAGCTCCTGCGGTTTCGACCGCACGCACGATGGCGCGCTGCATCAGTTCGATCTTGAAGTCGTTGCTGCCGCGCCCCTGCGCTCCCTCGGCGGCAAGAGCGGCAGCCTGCCGGAGGGCAGCGGGGTCGAGGCTGGCGCCGGCGAGCGCCGCTTCAACCTCGGGAACGCGCCACGGCTTGGTCCCCACCCCGCCAAGGGCAACGCGCGCCTGCCGGATGCGGTCGCCGTCCATGTCCAGCGCCACCGCGGCTGATACGACCGCGAACTCGAAGGAGGCACGGTCACGTACCTTGAGATAATGTGAGCGCCGCGCCGCCGGATTGGCCGGCACCATGATCGCGCTGATCACCTCGCCCGGCTCCAGCACGGTTTCGATATGCGGCGTGTCGGCGGGCAGGCGATGGAAGTCGGCAAGCGGCACCGAGCGCTCACCGCCGGCTCCGCGCACCTCGACCGTCGCATCGAGCGCGACCAGCGCCACAGCAAGATCCGAGGGGTTGACGGCGATGCAGTTGTCACTCGTGCCGAGAACGGCGTGCCAGCGGTTTTCGGCATCGAGCGCGGCGCAGCCCGAACCTGGCGTGCGCTTGTTGCAGGCCTCGTAGCCGACATCCCGGAAGTAGGGACAGCGCGTGCGCTGCAGCAGGTTGCCGCCCATCGTCGCCTGATTGCGGACCTGAGGGCTCGCCGAATTCAGCAGAGCATCGGATATGAGAGGAAACTGCTGCACCACATCTGGATGAGCCGCCACATCCGCCATCGTGGCGGCGGCTCCGAGCCTTAGCCCCTGTAGTCCGAATTCGATTCCGTCGTCTAGAAGGCCCGCCAGGCTCACCAGCCTTTCGGGCCGGCGGACATCTTCCTGCAGAAGCTGCACCATATCGGTGCCGCCGGCGATGTATTCGGCCGGCGCATCCGTGCGGCCGGCCTGGGCGCCCAGTGCAAGCGCTGCGGAAAGGTCACGCGGGCGTTCGAGGATAAACGGATGCATGGCTCAACCTCCCCGCACCGAACCGGGCGCGGCAGCCGCGTCCTGAATCGCAGCGACGATGCCGTCATAGGCGCCGCAGCGGCAGATGTTGCCGCTCATCCATTCGCGGATCTCCTCCGGCGAGCCCGCATGACCCTCGCTGATGCAAGCTACGCCGGCCATGATTTGCCCGGACGTGCAGTAGCCGCACTGGAAGGCGTCGCGCTCAATAAAGGCGGTCTGCAGGGGATGGAGCTTGTCACCTTGGGCAAGGCCTTCGATAGTGGTGATCTCGCGCCCCTCGGAGAGCGCGGCGAGATTAAGGCACGATTTGACGCGCTTGCCATCGATCAGCACCGTACAGGCGCCGCACTGTCCGAGACCACAGCCCTTCTTCGAGCCTGTCAGTTGTAGATGCTCACGGAGCGCGTCAAGCAGCGTGGTGCGCGGATCAAGGGAGAGCCGATGCTCTTCTCCGTTTACACGCAAGACCACTTCGAGCGGAGAGGACGTCGGCCGGGCTTCCTGTGCGACCGCCAGCGACATAGCTCCCGGCATGAACTGTCCTCCCAGCAGAACACCGCCTGTCAATGCGGTGTACTCCAGCAACTCTCGTCGGGTCACATCGGGGCTGGTCATCGGCATGCCTCCTGTCTTTTGCGAATCTGTTCGAGCGGAGGGGCAGCACTCCTGATGCTGGAGACACGCCCGCCGGGCAATTGACGCAGTTGGATCGGAGTACCCGCAAGTTCCTCAAACGGAGGAGCTCCGGCAAGGTTTCATGAGCTATTTCGCATGAGGTTATGAGCAGGATTCATGAGCGAGTCGGCGGGCAATGGCACTTGTGGCCGAGCCGCCCGAAGGCGTTCCCGCGAAGGGCTTAGAGCCATTGTTTCGCGAACTGACGCTGCTGGAGGTCGTCTCAGAAGATGGTGATCCCGCTCGGTTCAGCCAGCTTGGCCATGAGCTGGTCGTGAAACTTCGGATCAGACACTTCGCGCGCCGTTGTCTCTTGCCGTCGTTGGTGCCAGTAACGGCCGCTCACCTTCTCGGCAGGTTCCTCGCTCGTTGCGAGCCAGTCTGGGTCAGATGCTCCATTTCGAGGTCGTCCGGTGCACGCGCCACCCATCCTCGAAGGCACCCAGCCGCACTATGCGCTGGCGCTCTCAAGGGGAGCTGTCGCGAAGCAGAAACGCTTCTGACGCTATAGAGCAGTCCGCCTTTTGCCTGCACGGGATACTCGAATTTATGAGAACGGTTCATGACGGCAAACGATTTTCTCCGTCTAATCACAGACGCGGCCGCCGCGTAGGATAGTCATTAAAGCCCTCGCTATTGGCGCGCGCCGACTGGAAGAGAAAGGCGTTCAGCTATCGGTGGCTTTCTGCGAGTCTGACGCCAACACCGGCGAGACACTTCGAAATAGCGACCAAGAGGTATCGAGTATGAGAATGGAACCGAACAACGATCGAATGGCCAAAAAGGAGAAGGATGTGTCGACCGATCGCCGGCGGTTCCTAATGGCAGCCGGGGCCACCGTCGCCGGCGCCGCCCTACCCTTCGGCGCCGGGTCGTGGACAAGCCCGGCCGCCGCCCAATCTGCAGACCGCGCTACAGGAGGAAGCACAATGAAAACCCGAAAGCTAGGCAGCCTGGAAGTATCCGAACTGGGTTTTGGCAATATGGGCCTCAGCGGTGGTCATTACGGTCCGGGCGTGGACAAGGTCCAAGGCATCCGTGTCATTCGAGAGGCCTACGAGCAGGGCGTCAGATTCTTCGACACCGCTGAAGTCTATGGCCCCTACCTTAACGAGGAACTGGTTGGCGAAGCGCTTGAGCCTGTCCGAGACGAGGTCAAGATCGCGACCAAATTCGGCTTCGCGATCGACGGCACCAATGGGCTCGACAGCCGTCCGGAGCGCATCCGGCGCGTCGTCGAGGAGTCGCTCAAGCGCCTCAGGACCGACCGTATCGACCTCTACTACCAGCACCGGGTCGATCTGACGGTGCCGATCGAGGATGTGGCCGGCACGATTAAGGACCTGATCCAGCAAGGAAAGGTGCTCCATTTCGGCCTGTCGGAACCGAGCGCCGCTACCCTTCGTCGTGCGCACGCGGTGCAGCCGGTGTCAGCCATTCAGACGGAATATTCGCTCATCGAGCGCAGCGTGGAGCGCAACGGCGTGCTTCAGGTCTGCGAGGAATTGGGTATCGGCTTCGTTCCGTGGGGGCCGCTGGGGCAAGGCTTCCTGCCGGGAACATTGGACGTGGGCGTGCAGTCGACCATGGACCCAAAGAATGACCTGCGAGCGACGTTCCCGCGCTTCTCGCCGATGGTCATGACGAACAACCAGCCAGTCATCGAATTTCTGAGGACGTTCGGCGCTAAGAAGGATGCAACGCCCGCCCAGATCGCCCTTGCGTGGCTGATGGCGCAGAAGCCGTGGATCGTCTCAATTCCCGGCACCGGCAACATGGACCACCTCCGCGAGAACAATGGCGCCGTCAACGTCCAACTTACGCCTGAGGACCTGAACGAGATCGAGACGGGCCTCGCGCGGCTCGAGATCTATGGCGGCCGCATGGATGCGAAGCAGATGGCCCAGATCGGCCAGGATTAAGCGAACCACCGTCACTCGCTGGTCGGTTCGATGATCCAGCGGCGCAGACACGGCCTTGCCTCACTCTCAAGGTGAGCCACGGCGTGCCTTTCCTCAGGAAGGATCTCCATGGACGTTACGTATAAATTTGAAGGCAAGGTCCAATTGGTGACCGGAGGCAATTCGGGCATGGGCTTCGCCACGGCGAAGGCATTCGCGCGCGCTGACGCCGCAGCCACTGTGACAGGCCTCGATCAGGAGCCGTTGGACCGGGCCGTCGAGGAGATCCGGTCGGCGGGCGGAAAGGCGATCGGCATCCATTGCGACGTCGCCGACGAAGCTCAGTTCGCCGATATGGTCGCACGTGCGGTCGCGGAGTTTGGCCGTCTCGATGCGGCCTTCAACAATGCCGGCATCCAGGTTCCTGCGTCAGACACGGCGGACCAGTCGGCCGAGGAGTACGACCGGTTCAGCGCCATCAACCAGCCCGCTGTCTGGGCGTGCATGAAGCATGGGCCTCGGCAGATGCGAGAGCAAGGCAGCGGAGCGATCGTCAACTGCCCCTCGACCGGCGGCGTCGTCGGCCGCGCGGGGATCGCGGCCTACCATGGCACCAAGCGCGGCGTGATTGGGCTGATGCGGAGCGTGGCGCTCGAATACGCCGACCGCGACATCCGCATCAACGCCGTCTGCCCTGGCACGATCGACACGCCCATGGTGTCGAACATGTTGGACAAAGGCATGCTCAACATGGACGACCTGCTGCGCGACTTGCCGATGAAACGGCTGGGCACGGGTGATGAGACCGCGCGCGCCGTGCTGTGGCTGTGCAGTTCTGGATCGGGCTTTGTGACCGGCCATGCGCTTCTCGTCGACGGCGGGTTCACGGCCCAATGACGTGCGGAAAACCCAAGTCGGCAAGGAAACACATGGCCACGCTCGGGCTTGCCTTTGCCCTCGCCGGGCTCGGCTTCAGCCACGCAGCGTTGGCCCAGCAGCCGCTGTCCGAGCAGCTGACCTATGATGCCCGGACGCAGGGTCCGGTGCCGATCCCGCCCTCGGAGCGCGAGCTGCAAAGCGTCATGGCGGCGCCCTGGTTTCAGGTATCGGCCGAGGGGATCGTGCTCGAAGGCGCCACCTTCGACCAAAGGGGCAACATGTATTTCTGCGACGTGCCGGGCCGGCGCGTGTTGCGGCTGACGCCGGACCGGCAGCTCTCGACCGTCGTGACATTGGACCGTCTCTCTCCGGGTGGCCTCGCTTTTCACCCGGACGGTCGGCTCTTCGTCGCCGCCCTGGACATTCCTAACGGGGTCGGCGCAATAATGGCGGTCAATCTCGATAGATCGGGGCTCCAAGCGATCATTCCACCGGAGGCCGGCTACATGCCGAACGATCTCGTATTCGACGCCAACGGCGGATTCTACTTCACCGACTTCAAGGGGACCACGACCGATCCGAAAGGTGGAGTTTATTATACGTCGCCCGATCTCCATACGATCAGACCTGTGCTGCCGCACCTTGCCATGGCCAACGGCGTGGCGCTACGGCCAGATGGCAAGGCGCTCTGGGTGACGGAGTTCGGGCGCAACCTCCTGCACCGGATCGAGTTGGCCGACGCCTCCACCATTGCACCGATCGGTTCGGCAATCGCGTACCATTTCACAGGCCCTGCGCCAGACTCGATGCGCGCGGATGCCGATGGCAACCTTTATGTGGCGATCTACGGCCAGGGCCGCGTTCTGGTCCTCAACCAGAACGGAATTCCCATCGGTCAAGTGCTGCTGCCAGGCCGGGATGGAGGCCACAATCTACAATCCACCAGCATGGCCATCCGGCCCGGCACGAAAGATCTCTATACCGTGACCAGCGACGGGAGCGGCGGTGAGGGCGCTACGATCTTTCATGCCAAGGTGTTTGCCCAGGCTTTGCGGCCGTTCTCGCTGAACTGAAGCCGCCGCCGAACCCATTGGACTGGAGGTCGAGTTCTGCGCGCTGCTGATCCTCGATGGTGTCGCGCCAACGAATTGCTAAACTGACGCTAACTCCTTGCTGGCCGCCACAATTTGTCAGCTGCTGAATAATGGCGAGCGAGGAGGATCCTGAAAACCTGGCTGTTTCCTTCAGTCGGATCGGAGATCGAATGTCAGAGGAAGCCATTCAGACTGCTTTTCACGCAAGCCACGGCGACCGCGTCCTTGCAGCGGCGCAACGAAACGGATTTCGGCTGGCCGTCATCGGCAGGTCGATCGCAGTCACTGTATTGGCGTTCACATTCCTCGCAGGCTACCAATATCCTGCCAACGTCCAAATCTGGGGTGTCACTTTATTGCTGGGCCTCGGTGGTCTGGCTGTCCTCACGACCTTGGGACGGCCGTGGGAGCGTGCGGCACGCCATATATACTTCGCAGTGGACGTGGCCGTGGTTTCCGCGCTCATAGCATTTGCGCCACTGAGCAGTGGTGATGATATTCCGCAAAATCTTGTTTTCCTGACGAGCCGGGCCGACTACTATTATCTGATTGTCGCCGCCTCTGTCCTGACCCTCTCGCCCGGACTGGTTCTTTGGACAGGTTTCTGTTGCGCCTTTGGCCTGGGTCTGGCCACGTACTGGATTGCCCAGGGCATGCAACGGGTGGTCACGTTCAGCGACCTTCCTTATGCACCGTCGCGGGAGATTTTCTTTCAAACCGTTTTGAGCCCCAATTTCCTTGGCACAGCGTCGCGCCTCGAAGAGGCGCTGATCCTGGTGGCCGTTACGAGCATTGTTGCAATTGCCGTAGGCCGCGCTCGCTCGGTCGTCCTCGCAAGGGTGGCAGCAGAGGAGAGACGCCGCAACCTGCAACGGCAGTTTGGGAGATACGTGCCGGCATCGGTCATTGCGAACCTTGAGAAAGATGGGCAGCTTGCCCCGCAACTGCGGGATGCGACGCTGCTCTACGCCGATGTGGAGGGTTTTACCGCGATTTCCGAGAAACTACCGCCCGCCGAGATCATCAACCTTTTGAACGAGCTTTTTTCCGCTGTAAGCGAGGTCGTTACTCGGCATGGTGGAATGATCGTCAATTATTTTGGAGATGCTGTCATTGCAGCTTTCAACGCCCCGCTGCCGTCGAGCGATCACGAGCTTCAAGCGGTACTTGCCGCGCGTGATATCCTGACCCTGGTCTCTTCTCGTGACTTCACTGGCAATCACCTGAGACTGAGGATCGGCATAGCCACGGGGCCGATTGCCGCCGGCACGGTTGGCAGCGACGAACGGCTGTCTTTCACGCTTTACGGAGATACGGTCAATCTCGCTCAACGGCTCGAAGCTCTCAACAAGGAACTGGGGACGAGCTGCCTCATTTGCGGCGCGACGTACCATGCTGTGCGTGACCGCGTTCGCGGGCTCCGGCCTCTTGGCCCTCACTCTGTTCGCAATCGGGACCAGCCAGTTGCGATATACGTGCTGGACGAAAACACCGTGGCGACTGAAACTCGAACTATGGAAGGACCTGCGCCTACTATCGATGAGAGTGGTTCGTGAGTTGATTCGGTCGTTGTACGCCGACCCAAATAGGCCTGCCATGCTGGCGAGGATGTAATTGCCCAAGATCCGGCGCCCGGCGTCTGATTGAAGGTCGAACACGCTGCCAAATGTTCGGGGAGTTCCCATGTCACTCAACCCGGCGCGCGCTCCACAGCATGGCGCAGCCACACTGTTTCACCTTCAAGCGTTTCGCAGCTGATCACGCGCAGCGTCAGTCCTGTGCCGGGTCCACTCCGGCCGTTCCGTTGTAGTCGATGATAGGCGTACCCGCTGTGCCATCGACGGGCGGGTTGGATCAGTGGTAAGCGGGCAGGTCGCCCGCCGCGCCGATCATTCGGGGAGCTCCGCTGAAGGTGGATTGGTCTTGCAACCACCGTCAGTCAGTGCGTTCCAAGGTAGCTTGACGCTCCCAGGATCAGGTGTAGGCGAGGAGCCGACCGGCGAAGATCACGCCCGTCCATGCGATCAGTGACACTCCTGCCCCCACGCGGGCGGCGACCGGAGTCACGGCGGCATCCGTCCACTCATCGACGCGGCGGTAGATGCCGTAGTGGAACATCAGCACGTTTAGGCAAGCTAAGATCAGCAGGGCGAACTTCCACGGTGCAGCTCCCGTACCAGCGACCACGGTCGCCTGCGCACTGAGCAGTGCGATGCCCGTGGTAACGGCGATGGCCATGCCGATGTGGGAGACGGGCAGCAGATTGCGCGCGGCTGTGGTTACTGACACGACGCGGTGTCCGACTCCCAGCAGTCGCAGGTCGAAGGTGAAAGCGGGGCCGACAAGCAGAGCAATCCCCATTATATGGATGGCTTCGAGCACAGGATAGAGGTATTGGGCATTTCGTACCGCCTCGCCAAGCGCAGAGCTCTGCAACAGCATCAGCAACGAGTTAAGCAAATCAAGTATACTCCGTTCAATTCCGACCGGTGGGATGGCGCAGGTGGAGGAACTCACCCGCGCCTGCTGCGATGATGATGACCCCGAACACGCCACCCGACACGAAGTCTTACACTTCAGCTTCCACCTGCTGATCGGCGTGGTGCTCGCATCCGTCGTTCAGCAAGCCTATTGCGGCAGCGGCGCTCGTACCGGGAGCGTGTTGCCGAGCACCTGGTTTACCGGCACGTTGTCATCCCCATACCAGAACACAACTGGACGAAAGAGACTGTCATCTGTCCGATTGATGTAGCCGACCGCCTGGAAGCGCTCCCCGATCTTCAGCGGACGGCCTAGGCCCCAACTGCCCGACCAGGCCGGCGGCGCGATGATTATCTCCAACTCCGGGTGGGGGCCATTGTAGGAGAGAGCGGCCTTGACCCGGACACTGTCCTCGGGATCTTGCAACTCCTCTGGAATCGCCAGTTCGGGAGTGTGGGCAGGCAGGTTGCTGTCCAGGGTTATATCGAAAAGCGAGTGCGGGTTGCCCCAGGTACCATCGGAAGAAACCGTTCCCGCGACATAGACGAGGCGGTCGGTATGGAAGCCGGGCCACCCGTGATGTGCAGCAGCAGGAGGCACCCGAAGCAGGACGGCTCCCAGCGCGACCACAGCAGCAATGCCTATAGTGGTTAATAGTCTTAGACCCCGCATGCCCCTGGGTGTGTGCAAGGTTACGCTCTTCATTTGATCCTTCCTTTCATGACTATGATCGGTCCCAGCCTCTCAGTCCCCACCGAATGAACACTACCTTCATAGTTTCGGCGCCTAGCTTTTGGCGATGGCGGGCTCAGCAATCCGCTCATCCCTTGATTGCGACGATCGCTTTTGCATGTCCGATCGCCCAGAGCCCAAGGAGGACTCCACCGAAACCAGCTAAGATCTTCCACCCCGTCAGCCTTCGTGGAATCCTCATCTTGCCGTCTCATCCAAGCGATACTCCCGTCCGCTTCGCAAAAGCGGCGAGCAAGGCATCCTGTGCTGCCTCGTCGTAGACATTGGCGTGAACGCGGCTTTCTTCTTCCTGATGGAAGAGGAACTTCCCGGTAGTCCGGCTGGCGGCATCCATGCCCTCGGCCAACCAGACCTGCGTCATGTAGCCGGCGCGCAGATCGTCGGGTGCGTAGGGCCCGTTATGGAATCCCATGACTGTTGGCACCCAGCCCGGAGCGACCGCGTTGACCCGCAGGTCGGGGCGACGCCGGGCGAGTGCCGCCGAGAGCACTGCCATATGGAGCTTGCTGTCGTCGTAGGTGACATTCGTGCCGCCGCCGCGAAGCTCTTCCAGCTTGAGGTTGCCGCCCAGGTGCAGGTCCGATGTGAGATAGACCAACGCTTCGCGAGGCGCGTTGACGAGGCATGTCATCAGATAGGGAGACAGGGAGTTGGCGTTGAGTATTTCAGTGTTGGCGAGGCCGTATTCCCCGGAGTTGTGCATGATGACATCAAACGCGCCCAGATCATTGATCTGGGAGGCGAGTGCTCGGGCCTCTTCGAGGTTCAGGAGATCACCGATGACGACTGCTTCGAGGCCGGGCAGATCGCGCCGCACGTCGGCGGCGCGTTGCGCGTTGCGCGCATGGGCAACGACGCGGTGGCCCCGCCGGAGCAGATACGCGGCGTCAAGCTGACCGAGCCCGCCTGTTGACCCGGTGATCAGGATGCGCTTGCTTCCCGCCGCACCCTGTGGATGGATGTTCTCTTCAATATAGCGCAACTCGTCTGCGACTTCCTGCGTATTGTAGAGGCCAACGCCGAACCGATCTCCACTGGGCACCAGACCGTCCCCCCCGGTTCCGGCGGCGGTGAGATCAGCGGGCGATTCAGCATATCCGCGCCGTGAAAGGGGGATGCTTCCGATGCCCAACACTGTGGCAGACAGAAAGAGTGTGCGTCTGCTCATCTTGGTCATGCGGTTCACCCTCTTTCATGGTTTCCGCATCAACATAGGACTCCCTTTCTCAGGAGATTATCTGCTTAAACCTGCATGTCGTTATGAGGCAGATTCATCAATGCGGCATAAGCCGATTGCCTCGCTCACTCCGATCCGTTCGCTCGGTGCCGAAGTCTGAGGTGTTGCGTGCCGCCGGGCGGCAGCCATGGCGCCAACTTCAACGCGAAGCGCGGCCCGATCATCGGGCAGCGGGGCGCCATTCATTCTGTGACCAGCCTGCCGATGTCATCGTTGTTCTTGGGCTCGAACGGCGGCTTGCGGAGAGAGCATTTCGGCCGCGATCGAGGCTCACGTCCTTCATTCCGTCTATATCTCCGGCTCCGTCATAAGCCGGTAACGAGCCATTTGACGCGTCAGCCGAAAGCAGCTTCCTCGACATTGCCGTCCCGAAGGTCGGCAGCATCCTTGAACTTAGAGAAGCGATAGGTGAGCTTGGGCCCGGGCTGAACATAGGCCAATTCCGCAATCAAGCCCATCTGTGCTGCCGGTTATGAATGTACGTGTCATGGACGTTTCCATTCGCGGCGTTTGGCTCTAGGGCCTTGGGCCGGGCGCTTCCTCAACCGCATGGCGCAGCCACACCGTTCCCCCTTTGAGTGCTTCGAAACCGATCAGACGCAGCGCTTGCCCGGCACCTGGATGCGCGCCGTCTACCCCGTTGTAGTCGACGATGCTCGGTGACCCGGCGACGCCGTCGACGGCCGGCTGGATCAATGTGCTGAATTCGTCGATCAGACGATGGCGAAGAAAAGCGCCATTGATGGTCCCGCCTCCTTCAAGCAGAAGCCTCCTTATCCCAAATATGCTCGCAAGCTGTGCCATGGCGCCGGGAAGGTCGTCACCCGTCGGCCCGGCGAAGATATAGGAAACGCCGTCCTCGCGCAGTTCGGCAAGATAAGCATCGGAAACCTGCTCGCTCAGCACCGCGATTATATGATCGCCGCCGATATGATCCTGACCGTAGTGAATGCGGCCGGAGGGATCGATGGCGATCGCGAGGTTCCGGCCGTTGCGATCGACGACATGCGGTTCACGCGCCACGCTCGGAGCGTTTGTAATGACGCGTTTCGCTCCAGTGGCCAGTTCCGACATGGTCTTGCGGCCTACGATCCAGCCCTCGGCCTCAAATCGGCCGGCGACCTCTTCATAATGGCTGGACAGCGCGTCTGCGGAGACTCCGGCAGCCGCCTCCGTGAAGCGGCTCGGATGCAGACGGCCGTCGATGGAGGTGATCATGTGGCAGATGATGTAGGGACGCATTGGGCGACTCCTCAGAGTGTGGTAGAAGGGCAGAACCGCCGCATCGTCTGGGCGCTTCGTGACGGTTTGTCAGTCGCGATGGCGCAGGGCGTTCACCAGGGCGACGAAGGCTGGCGAGGATTGCCGCCGGCTCGGGTAGTAAAGATGATAACCATCCCAGAAGGGAGACCAGCCCTCAAGCACGCGCTGGAGTCGCCCTTTTGCGATGTGCGGCAGCGCGATTTCCTCGGGAACATACCCTAGGCCGTGGCCGGCGAGCGCCGCATCGAGCACATGGAAGATGTTGTTGAAGACGAGCTGCCCGTCGACGTGGATCTTGAGTTCGCGACCTTCCTGATCCTCGAATTCCCACACGTAAAGCGCACCGGATGAGGGAAAGCGATAGTTGATGCAGTCGTGCTGCATGAGGTCCTGCGGGACCTCGGGGACGGCACGATCCTTGAAGTAGGATTTGGCCCCGACCACGGCGAACCGGAAATCCGGTCCGATGCGAGCGGAGATCATGTCCTTGGCGAGTTGGTCTCCCATACGGATTCCGGCGTCGTAGCGCTCGGTGACAATATCGGAAAGGCCGTTGTCGAGCAGGAGTTCGACCTTGATGTCCGGAAATTTAGGCAGAAAGCTTTTCAGCTTCGGCCAAAGGATATTGTTGATCGCATAGTCCGGAGCGACGATCCTAACCGTTCCGGCGGGTCTCTCTCTCAGCTCGTTGAGTGCGTCGACCTCAACTTCGATTTGGTCGAAGTGCGGACCGATCCTGGCAAGCAACCTCTCGCCCGCTTCTGTCGGTGCGACCGCACGTGTCGTACGTGTGAGCAATCGAATGCCAAGTCGCGCTTCGAGCTGGCGAATGGTATGACTGAGTGCCGATTGCGAGATGCCGAACCGGGCCGCGGCCTTGGTGAAGCTGCCTTCGCGTGCCACGGCAATGAACGCAAGCAGGTCGTTGACATTCTGGCGCGTCACTCATGAATCCTTCTTATAAATAAGGCACGATTGTAGCAAGGAGGCCAAGGCAGGTACAGTGATCGATGCTGTACTGCGGCGCATAGGGGTCGCGCCCCTGATTCACGCGCGCCATAGCTCCCTTGCTCTAAATCGGCTTCAGTTGACGCGCTGAATTCTAAGAGTGACGGGGCCTGGGCGGTCAAAGATCGAAACATCACCAGTAATGTGTCCGAGAACCACGATGCCGGGCGACGGCACGCGACCGCTCCGATAATAGATCACGAAGTCACCGGAGGCCCAGAGCCCCAGCGTGCCGGCTGAAAAGTCGCGTTGCCGTCCCACGGCGGGTAAAGTGGACGGCAGATTGCCAGTCTTTTCCTGGCGAAGATGGTCGCTCATCTCGATGGTGAGCGGCAACATGCCGACAAGCGCGCGGGTGGCATCGTTGTCTTCAAGCTCGGCCGTAACCTCGCCCCAGTCGGAGGAAATGTTAATACGCTCTTGAGCCACGGCAGTTCCAACCATTCCGAATGAGATGGCCGCGACGATCAGCAACAGCTTCCGCATGTCTTCCACTTCCTGTTCAATTTGGGGTGGCGCCGATGCCCCTAACACAGACGCCATCGGCCTCGTCATGCGGCGAGATGCTGCTCAAAGAACGACTGTAGCTTGTGGAACGGAATCACATCCACCTTGTCGTAGAGATCGACGTGGCTGGCGCCCGGAATGATCATCAGTTCCTTGGGCTCCGCTGCTGCCGCGAAGGCGGTTTCGCTGAAGTAACGGGAATGGGCATTTTCGCCGTGGACGAACAGGATCGGGCGCGGGGAGATTTCCGCTATATAGGTCAGGATCGGCATGTTCATGAACGGCAGCGGCGTGGTCTGCGTCCACGCGTTGCCAGAGTTGACCGCACGCTTATGGTATCCGCGCGGCGTCATGTAATAGTCGTGGTAGTCGACCAGGAATTGCGCTTCGCCACCCTTAAGCTCGTTGTAGGGCGGCTGGTAAGCCGGCGCGCCGCTAGCGGCATCGTCCCAACGTTGCCGGCTCAGTTGCTCCAGCGTCTGCGTGCGCTGTTCGAGGGTCACGCTGTCGTTGTAACCCTTCGACATGACGCGGGTCATGTCGTACATGGTGCTGGCGACAACAGCCTTCACCCGTTTGTCGACAGCTACGGCGCTCAACGCCATGCCGCCCCAGCCGCAGATACCGATGACGCCGATCCGCTCGCGGTCCACGGAGTTGTGCAGGCCGATGAAATCCACTCCTGCCATGAAATCCTCGGTGCTTATGTCGGGCGAGGCGACGTTGCGGGGCTCGCCGCTGCTTTCCCCGGTATAGGAGGGGTCAAAGGCCAGCGTGACGAAGCCGCGCTCGGCCATGGTCTGCGCATAAAGGCCCGAGGACTGTTCCTTAACTGCGCCGAACGGACCGCCGACGACAATGGCCGGCAGCCGTCGATCAGGCCGGTCCTTCGGCAGATAGAGATCGCCCGCCAGGGTGATGCCGTAGCGGTTCTTGAACGTGACCTTCTCGTGATCGACGTTCTCGTTGCGCGGGAAGACCTTGTCCCATTCGTTTGACATGTTCTGAGCCTTTGCGTTGGAAGGACTGAAAAGCGATGCAGCACCGATGGCTGCGACGCCGGCCCCGGTCAGCTTGAGAAGATCGCGCCGACCGATGTTCGGCTCATCCTGCTGCCGAATTACAGCGCTGGCTTCATGTTGGTCGTTCATCACAGAACTCCGTTCAGGCGATAAATTGATGCCGTCAATTTAATCGGTCAGCGGTTCATTGATTAGGCCGCTTGCTTCGCATGTTGTTATGAGGTGGATTCATCAGTCTAATCGGACTGCGGAACGGTGTTCACCGCTATGGGCCGGCCTGCGTTGCCTTCCGTTCAAACGCTCAGGGCGTCAGGGTACGGGAGGTCAATGTGTCTTTTCGCCGACGAGAAAGCTGGTTCGGACCAGTCCCTTCCCCTTAACCTCAGTCTCGCCACGCGCCTCGAACACAAACTGTTCACGCAAGCGGCTTGCGAAAGTGTTGGTAACCTGGATTCGTCCAGGCTCGCTCGTCTCTTCCATGCGCGCTGCGACGTTGACGGCATCGCCCCACAGATCATAGGCGAACTTGCGGTTGCCGATCACGCCGGCGACGACGCGGCCCGCATTGATTCCGATCCGTACTTCAAGGGGGTCATGGGATCCGGGCGGATTGAAGCGAGGAACAGTCTCGATGATCTCCAACGCCAACCTCGCAATCCTTTCGTCGGGATCGTCGATCGGATCAGGCAACCCCGCGGCAACCATGTATGCATCGCCGATCGTCTTGATTTTCTCTAGGCCGTGTTTCTCAACGAGCTCGTCGATCGCGTTGAACACGTCATTAAGCAGGGTAACCACCTTGGTCGGCGGCAGGCGCCCAGACATAGACGTGAAGCCGACAATATCGGCAAAGAGGATGGCCACTCTCTCGCGATCGTCTGCGATCATGTCGGGTGTGGCCTTCAGGCGCTTCGCAATTTTCTGCGGCAGGATGTTCAGGAGCAACCGTTCGCTTTCGGCATAAGCCGCCGCAAGCTCTTTCTCTGCCCGCGCGGACGCGCGAATGAATGGCAGCACCATGATCAGGACGGAGATAGGCCAAGCGACGACCTGGCCGACGATCATTGACCGCGCCCATTCTTCGGGCATCACATAAAGTGGTGGGTTGTCGAGGCCGTATACGGTCACCACGGCAGCGCTCGCCAGTGCGAGCGCCGCCAAAAGAAATGATACGCGCCACGAATAGAAGGGCTGGATGAACACAAGGACGACTACAAGATAGGTGTAATTGGTGAATCCGAACTGCGGACCAACGCAAATGGTGGCGGCGATGCCATGCAGTAGCAATTCGGCGATTGCACTCCAATAGGCAGCCTGGTACCGGCCGGCTTTCAGCAGAAGGAAGGCGGCAAGGAACACGGTCACGCTGAACACGTTGAAGACCGCCATCAGGTATACGCCGGACTGAAGAAAGAACACCAGCATCCGCGTGTGTTCGATGCCCGCCAGGATGTAGAAGAACTTCCAGTATATGTAATAGCGCGCCAGGTCTCGCGGAACATGCTCTGGCAGGGCGGTGATACGAGCCCAGATAGATCTCAGGATTGGAGGATTGCGCATATCAGCTCAGGTCCAAACGGCACGGCAGTCACAAGCTCTCTGATTTATCGTTCTCGCTCATGTCTGGCCTCCTTTCCATCGTTGACGATTCGGGGTGATTGAAACAGCCGGATCAAACACCTGCGTCGCTTGCGCTTTTTAGCCAGATATTCACCAACCCGGCCCTTGCCGGCAGCGGTCTGGTGGTCTACCCACCGTCGACGAGGCCAGTGGTGAAGGCGCGAGATCCGAGCAGGGCCACACAACCGTGCCGGCGATCTCTTTGTCGCTTCCTTCCTTATCAAAGCCGCCGAAGCGGGACCGGGAAATCTGTATTCTGCGGCTTTAGTCGGCCGGTGTCAGGCGCCGAAGGTGGCCGGGTTCGGCGTCCTCGATAATCCAGACCGCGCCGTCGGGGGCCACAGCGACATCGCGGATGCGCGCGCCCATGTCCCAGCGCTCGGCCTCGTCAGGGTTGCCATCGGCGTCGAAGGCAACGCGAACGAGCGAGCGCACCGAGAGGCCACCGATCAGCGCGGAACCTTGCCATTGCGGGAACATCGCGCCGTCGTAGAAGGCAAGACCGGCGGGCGATATGACAGGGTTCCAATAGACGGCCGGGGCGGCGAACTCGGGCCGCGTATCGTGGTCGGGAATCTCGGCGCCGCTATATTCGTCGCCGTTGGAAACAATTGGCCAGCCATAGTTCCGGCCCTGTTCAATCAGGTTCAACTCATCGCCGCCGCGCGGCCCCATTTCATGCTGCCAGAGCCGGCCGTCGGGCGCGAAGGCGAGGCCATAGGGATTGCGATGGCCCGTCGTCCACGTCTCGGCCTGCACGCCGCCGTGTGCGGCGAGAGGGTTGTCCGGCGGCGTGCTGCCGTCCAGGTTAAGACGTAGCACCTTGCCGCGCGCCTGTTCAGGATCCTGGGCGGTGTCAGGCCGCATCCTCTCGCCGACCGACAGGAACAGATGCGTTCCGGTTGGGTCAAAGGCGATGATGCCGCCCGGCTGGCCGCCTCCGCCGCCCGGCGTCTGCCGCCAGATCACCTTGGCGTCGGCGAGCGTTGCTTCACTACGCGAAACGGAAAGCGTCGCGCGCGATAGCGCAAGTCGGCTGCTACCAGCGTCGGGCTCGACATAGGTGAAGTAGACCGTCGAACTGGTCTCGAAATCCGGTGCAACCGCAATGTCGAGCATGCCGTTCTGACCGGAAGCAGCGACCTCGGGCGCGTTACCGAGTTCAATCTTCTCGCCGTTTTGGGTGACGAGGAATATCCGTCCCGGCTTTTCGGTTACAAGCAGCCGCCCATCGGGGAGGAACGCGAGAGCCCAGGGCGTATCGAAACCCGCCACGGCCTGTGTGCCGAAAGCAACGGTGGCGCTCGGGGCCCGATCGCCGGCGTTGATCCTTTGGGCCTGCGCACCGCTTTGGTAGACAAACGCGGCCCCCAATGCCACCGATGCCAGGAGTGTCTTCCATCGAACCATGATCCCTCCGGTCGGTGTGTGCGTGTTTCTGTAAGCTCGGCCGTGAGTGACGATGCAGAGCTTCAAACGGATGATGGTCGAGCGGATCGCAACAACGGTCAGGCACGCCCGCCATCTCGCTCAAAAATAAAGCAAAAAGATGGGCTATTGATTAGCCTATGAACTCTGGATGTTGTTATGAGCGACGTTCATGAATTGCTCACCCGGCCACTTTACGCTGGGGGGTGTTCGACGAGTCTCGATCAGGGACCTCGCTATCGACAAACTCAGGAATGCCAACTCATGACGACATGCAGTTTCCGCCGTCTAGTTGTGGATCAAAGCATCGACTATCTCTGCCGCACGGATCGATCCGGCATCTGACAGGGCATTGACGCGCGGTGAACGGTTTCCGCCGGAAGGCGAGTCACCTGATGACAGACTATCGAAAAAATCGAAATGCAAACTCGAGGGATCGCCGCCCAATCGCGTTGGCACGCATGCCGTGTTCCTCGACTACCAGAGCGACGTCCTGGACCGATACCTCGTCCCTCAGAAGCTCGGCGAAGGCATCGATGATTGGGGATACCAGTATTTCTTGCCCGACCAATCGATCAAGGCCGATGAGAACGTGGCCCGATGCTATGCCTGTCATCAGCGCTCTCGCCGGCACCGGCAGTTCATGTTCACCTTCAGCGACGCGCTCCGCTTCGGCGATGACTCCTGATTATCTGTTCGACTGGAGCTCGTCATGAAGTACACCGTAATTTTCAACCGGCTAGCCGTGCCCGGCGCGATGGCAATCCTGCTCCTGCTGTCGCTCGCCTACTGGTGGCTGGACAACCTGCCGCACGAGGCCTTTGGGACGGCAGTGTTTGCCGTGCTGGCCTGACATATCAACGTCAACCGGCTGTGGTTCAGGAACCTGTTCCGCGGGCGCTACGATGCGCGCTGCATCGTCACGCTCGCCTTGCATCTGCTGCTGATCGCCAACATGGTTGTTCTTCTGATGACGAGCATCATCATCTCTCGCTCGGTGTTCGAGTTCCTGCCGATGCCGGACAGCAGCCGCATGCGCGATGTTCACTGGCTCTCCGCCTATTGGCTGATGTCGTCGTAGGCATTCATCTTGGGCTTCACCGGGCGCGCGTCATGGCCATGACCCATTCTAGCCTGGGTCTGTCGCAGGAGAACGCTGGCCGGACGCTGATATTGCGTGTCGTCGCGGCTCTGATCGCAATCTGCGGCGCGTGGAGCTTCTCGGTGCTTGATGTCCTCAACAAGCTCACCTTTACCTACAGTCTGGATTTTTGGATTTCACTGCGTCGGTTACGCCGTTTCGGCCATTGGACCGGCGTCGGCGCCCTTCCAGCAATCCTCACCCGCTATTCGATGACCCTCTGGCGCGATCGCAGGCGCAACCAGTCCGACGATCATCTCCGCAGCCTACGAAAAAAAGAACCGAAAAAGGGCGTAGCACAGGCGTGAAGGTGGTCGGATCTGGTCTCGATCTGTGGTGGACGACGCTTTTCGCCCCTGCGGGCGACCCGAGTGTTCGTCGCATCTCGCAGGTCTCGGAAGGGTTTCATGAATCCTCCTCATGATAGCATGCGATTTTAGCCCGCTAGTTGCTGATCGGGTCTTCCCCTATTTTGATCACATTGGATTCGTCCGGCTTCGACGGCTGAAGGTGCTGTCTCAGACACAACGGTGCTGCCAAACGGTGCAAACCAAACGAGCCGGCGCCACCTTCGATCATAAGCGAGGATATTGCCGGGCAGCCCCGTGTCCGCTCAGCAAGGCTGCGTTCTGCAGCCACTGCAGCTTTGAAGGAACAATAGAAATGTCCGCCCAGGTTTCTGCCGCGACGAACGATGCCGAGGAACGCCCAGCCTATTGGGGCGGTGTCCTCGCCATGTCGCTATGCGTTTTCGCACTCATCGCTTCCGAGTTCATGCCCGTCAGCCTCCTGACGCCCATTGCCTCCGAGCTGAACGTCTCCGAGGGACAGGCCGGACAGGCGATCGCCATTTCCGGCGCCTTCGCCGTTCTGACGAGCCTGTTTATCTCCTCGGTCGCCGGGCACCTCGATCGCAAGATTCTGCTGCTCGCGCTGACCGGCGTGATGGCAGTATCGGGGACAATCGTGGCCATCGCGCCGAATTATGTGATCTTCATGATCGGACGCGCGCTGATCGGCGTCGTCATCGGCGGTTTCTGGGCCATGTCGGCGGCAACCGCGATGCGGCTGGTGCCGGAGCGGCATGTTCCCAAAGCGCTGGCGATCTTCAATGGCGGCAATGCGCTGGCGACGGTGGTTGCCCCGCCGCTCGGGGCATTCCTCGGCTCGAACATTGGCTGGCGCGGCGCGTTCTTCTGCGTCGTCCCGGTCGCGGTGATCGTTTTCGTCTGGCAGATGGTCAGTATGCCCTTGATGAAGGCTGAGCGCCGGCCCGGTTCGGGCAACGTGTTCAAGCTGCTCAAGCAGCCGCTGGTTGCCTTGGGCATGGCCTCCGTCGGACTGTTCTTCATGGGCCAGTTCGCGCTCTTCACCTATGTGCGGCCCTTCCTCGAGGCGGTCACGCAGGTTGACATCCCGACGCTCTCGCTCATTCTGCTCGGCATCGGTCTCACCGGCGTTGTCGGAACCAGCCTCATCGGCGTGTTCCTGAAAAACGACCTCTACCGGACCCTGATCGTCATGCCCGTCGGAATGGCGGTGATCGCCGCGATCCTCATCGGCTTCGGTTACAGCCTGCCCGTCACGGCGACCGCCCTGGGCGTTTGGGGGCTGATCGGCACGGCGGCACCCGTCGGTTGGTGGACCTGGCTGGCGCGCTCGCTACCGGAGGATGCCGAGGCCGGCGGCGGGCTCATGGTGGCCGTCATCCAGCTTGCGATCACGCTCGGGGCGGTCGTCGGTGGGGCCTTCTTCGATCTCAGCGGCTATCAGATGACCTTTGCCGTCAGCGCCGGGATCCTACTGCTTGCCGCCTTGCTGGCGGCGCGCACTGCGGCAATAAGCAGTCACTGACAGCCGCCATGATTCATGAAGAGGCTTCATGACAGTATGCAATGGGAGCGGTTTTATGACCATGGTCCTCGACCCTTATCTTGCAATCACCTGAATAAGCCCGCTGCCGCATGCGACGCGTTCTGACCCAATTCCCCCGCGTCCGAGGCTGGAAGCCATCCTGATCAGCATGGGAGATCCAAATGACAGACAATATTGTAGACAAGATCGTCGTAATCACCGGCGCTTCCAGCGGCATGGGCGCGGCGGCTGCCCGCCATCTCGCCGCCAAAGGCGCGAGCGTTGTCCTGGGCGCGCGTCGCTCCGACCGCATTGATGCGCTCGCAGCAGAAATCGCTGAAGCGGGTGGTAAGGCCACTGCGGTCACGACGGACGTCACCAAAAGAGATGACCTCAAGAATCTCGTGGACAGGGCGGTCAAGACCTATGGCAGGATAGATGTTCTCATCAACAATGCCGGCGTGATGCCGCTTTCGCCCCTGGATCGGCTGAAGGTCGACGAGTGGGACAAGATGATCGACGTCAACATCAAGGGCGTGCTCTACGGCATTGCCGCCGCGCTCCCCTATATGCAAGAGCAGAAGTCGGGCCACATCATCAATCTCTCGTCGGTCGCCGGCCACAAGCTCTTCGGCGGCTCCGCCGTCTATTCCGCGACCAAGTTCGCCGTGCGGGCCCTTTCGGAGGGGCTGCGACAGGAAATGGCGTGTTACAACATCCGCACCACCATTATCTCGCCTGGCGCCGTCAAGACCGAGCTCCTTGACCACATCAGCGAGAAGGACGTTCAGCAAGCGAACCAGGACTATGTGGCTCAGGTCGGCGTTCCCGCCGAAACCTTCGCTCGACTGGTTGCCTTCGCCATCAACGAGCCCGACGAAGTCGGCATCAACGAGATCCTCTTCCGGCCGACGGCGCAGGAACTCTGATTCCGATCGCGGAGGTGAGCTGGTCCAGTCCTACGGCCTGAGAGCGACGGTCGCTGATAATCGATGCCGCGCCCGGATATCGAAGGGCGCGGCAACCGCGGATAGAAGAGCGACCGAGCAGGCGCGCCGGTTCTGCATGAAATATCCTGCCAACATGCATTCTAGCCTCCTTCTCAGTGCGCATCACCGGGTATCGTCAGTTGGCGAATTCTTCGTCCGTGACGAGTTGGCCCCATGTGACGTTGCTGCCGTCGCGCATGTAAGTGATGGCGATATGCGCCATGCCGGACGTGTCGGTGGCGCCGTGCCAGTGATTGATGCCCACCGGGATCGAGATTACGTCGCCGGGATTAATTTCGCGCTTCTCGCTGCCCTCTTCTTGAATCCACCCCCTGCCTTCGGTCACCATCAGTATCTGACCGGCCGGATGCGTGTGCCAGGCGGTGCGCGCGCCCGGAGCGAAGGTCACCAGTCCACCCGTCGCGCCGGTGAACTCGTTGGCCGGGAAGAGCGGGTCGATCACGACATGGCCGGAAAACTGAGCCGGGTCGCCAATGACGGAAGGCGTCGAACGATTCGGGGTGATCTGGATTTGCTGGGTGTTCGCGCCTGAAGCCCCTGCCGCTTCCTGTGCGACAGCGCTACCGGCGAAGCCGGCTGCGACCGGCAGGGCGGCCAATGCCGCGCCAGCTTTCAGAAGATTGCGACGGCTGTGATCGGCCAGGTGAAGTTTATCCCTGTTATTCTCGGACATCAGTCTTCCTTTCACGCAAGTTGGTTGACACGGTACGAATGAAAGCCAGTCCATCAGATCGACTGGACAACGACTAGACAGGGAATTTCGATTGCAATTATGAACCGTGTTTCTGAAAAACACGCAGATATGACAGACTACGACCTTTCGCGGCCACAAATCCGCATGTTTGCTTGTCGGATTATGCTGCCTGTGAGCGACCGGAGCGTCGTTCAGGACATCGATCCGCATCAGGCGGGCGTGCCGGGTCAGAGACCCGATCTACGAAGGATGGCCTCCGGATAGCGCGCACCCTGAATGGCGATACCGGCATCGTTGATCTCGGCCAGATCGTCCGGCGTGAGATCGACGTCGAGAGCGCCGATATTTTCTTCGAAGCGTTCCAGCTTGCGTGTGCCAAACAGCGGCACGATCCACGGCTTCTGTGCCAGCAGCCAAGCCAGCGCGACCTGCGCCGGGGTCGCATTGCGGCGTCGGCCGATCGCCGTGATCAGGTCGACAACCTTGCGGTTCGCCTCCCGCGCCGCCGCCTCGAAACGTGGAATCTGCGAACGCAGGTCGTTGCTTGCAAAAGCGGTGCCGGCATCGACCTTGCCGGTCAGAAAGCCCTTGCCCAAGGGGCTGTAGGGCACAAGCCCGATCCCCAGCTCCTCAACGGTCGAAATGATCTCGGCTTCCGGCTCGCGGGTCCAAAGCGAATATTCACTCTGGAGGGCGGCGACACGCTGGACCCCATGGGCGCGACGGATCGAGTTCGCACCGGCTTCCGACAGGCCGAACCAGCGCACCTTGCCTTCCGCGATTAGATCCTTGACCACGCCCGCGACCTCTTCCATCGGCACGTCGGGATCGACCCGGTGCTGATAAAGGAGGTCGATATAGTCGGTTCGCAGACGTTTGAGGCTTCCATTGACGGCGCTACGTATCTGTTCAGGCTTGCTGTTGACACCACCGCGATGCTCGCCCGTCACCTGATCGATATCCCAGCCGAACTTGGTGGCGATCTTCACCGTGTCGCGCATGCCGGCAAACGCTTCGCCGACCATTTCCTCGTTGGTCCAGGGGCCGTAGACTTCGGCAGTATCGAAGAAATCCATGCCGCGCTCGACAGCTGCCCGCAACAGCGCGATCATCTCGACCCGATCAGGAATGTCACGCGTCTTGCCATATCCCATGGCCCCAAGCGAAAGCGCCGAGACCTCGAGACCCTGCCCGAGCATCCGCTTCTTCATGATGATCCTCCTTCAACGCGTGGTGTGATCCTGACCGTCGCGGCCCGTGCCCGCGCACCGACCATGGGGGAGAGATACTGGCTCGCGCTGTATTTGGCCTGATAGACTGCATCGATACCGTCATTGATGCCGTCGCCATCGGACGGCTCGAAGGTCACCCTGATCGTCTCGCCGGCCGCTTCGATCAGGCCCCCCTTGTTCTTCATGGCCGACCGGTACCAGCGCGAGTTACGCACGCACGTACAGATTGCCGTCGACGACCACCGGCCAGATCCAAGTCGGTGTCCCGAAGTGGCGAGGTCGTCCCGGAGCGGCGCAATATGGAGATCATCGCTCTGCGTGATCCGCTGCAGAAGTTCGTTGCTCCACGGGCTCATGTCTCCCTCCTTGCATTTTGCGGTGCTGCTTCGGTCATGGGGCAGGAGACAGCTGGATCAGGCTGTCGCTGGACGGGCCCTCGCCACGCGGCGAGCGATTGGTGGTGATGACATAAAGGTCGTCACCGACCGGCAGCACCTGTCGGTAGCGTTCGCCGGTCTCGAACACCGGCTGGAGGGTCCGGTTCTCCTGATCGAGGACGTAGAGCCCACGCCTCTGCAGCGCGGCCACCAGCAGTTCTTCGCCCGCAAAGGCAATGCCCGACTGCGCCCAGGTCGAGTTCCCGGAATGGACGAAGGGCGTCTGCATCCCGTCCCGGGTTTCATTGCCCTGGATCTCGGGCCAGCCGTAATTGCCGCCGGCTTCGACCAGATTGATCTCGTCGAGCGCGGCCTGACCGTGCTCCGACACGAACAGCTCGCCTTTGGGGCTCCATGCCAGACCTTGCGGATTGCGGTGCCCGTAAGAATAGATCGGAGACCCTGCAAAAGGATTGTCCGACGGCACTTCACCGTCGAGTGTTACCCGCAGGACCTTGCCGGCGAGGCTGTCGAGGTTCTGGGGCAGGTCGTAATTTTCGGTCCAGCCTGTCGTCACATAGAGATGGCTGTCCGGCCCGATGGCGATACGGCCGCCATTGTAGAGGCGGTGGCCGGGGATCGCGTCGACCAGGATACCGGTCTCTCGCCAGGCACTCCCGTCGAAGCTCGCAGAAACGACGCGGTTGGCTGGCCCAGATTCCGCCTCGTAGGAATAGTAGAAGAAGGCCCGGCCGCTTTCCGAAAAGTCCGATGCAAGCGCAAGGCCGAGCAACCCCGCGCCACCTTCGGCGCGCAGCGGCGCGCTTGTCTCGACGGCGAAGCGCCGGATTTCGCCGTTGTCGACGATGACGACGTTCCCTGCCTTCTCCGTCAGGATCAGCCGGTCCCCGTCGCGCACGACATCCCAGGGATAGTCGAGCCCATCCGCAACGGTTTCGGTCGTCCAGCCGTTCTGCCCACGATCGAGAATCGGGGTGGCGCCTTGGGCAAAACTTGCGGAGGCAAGGCACACGACCGAAATCAGGACGAGTGCCGGGCTGGCAAGGAATGTCTTCATCATCTTTTGCTCCTTCTCCCGGCGATCTGGCTGGGCATCGTCGCGGTTGCAGCGAAACCCAGCCTCCCGGTCGCGTGATCAGCCTGAGGTTCAGGCATGTTCTGGTGTGTCATGACTGCGTTCCACGGCATGGCGCAGCCACACCACGCCCTCTTCCAGCGTCTCGTTGGGATCAGGCGCAGCCGCAGGCCCGCGGCTGGTTCTTGAGTGTCCTTGCCCTGGTAATCGACAATAGAAGGAGTGGCGTGCATCCCGTCGATTGCCGGAAAGACAAGGGTGCTGAATTCATCGATCAGTCCTGCAGCCAGAAAAGCGCCGTTGATCTGGCCGCCTCCCTGCAGAAGGATTTCGCGGACGCCGAACAGGCAGTGCAACGTCTTCATTGCCTTGCGCAAATTCCTGCCGTCCGGACCGGCAAAGACATAGGAGATGCCTTTGCTACGAAGATCGGCGAGATAAGTGTCCTCCACGCATTCGGAGAGAATCATCACCACATGGTCGCCATCGAGTTCGTGACCGGCGAAAACGAGCTTGCCGAAAGGATCGATCGCGATTGCCAGCTTGCGCTTGCCGCGCTTGCCTTTGAACGATTCCCGAACAACGAGGGTCGACATTGGTGCGGGAACCCGCTCACCATCGGCATAGCTGGCCATCGTGTTGCGCCCGACCATCCAGCCGTCGCCGCCCAGGCGCTCGGCCGACTGATCGTAGGCCCGATGGATCAGATCGCTCGTCTCCTTGATGGTTCCGTGAGACCAGCGTTCGGGCAGCAGTCGCCCGTCGACCGATGCAATCATATGACAGGTGATTTTGGGGTGCATTATCTGGCTCTCGATCAAAGAATGCAAATGCGACCGCCCGGCGGGCACACAAGCCAGGCGGGACAGCAAACGGCCTTTTGAGTGGTTCAGCCGCGATATTGCTCGTCAGTGACCTTCTCCATCCAGGTGACGGGGCTGCCGTCGATCGACTCCTGAATGGCCAGATGTGTCATGGCGACGTCCGGTGCCGCGCCGTGCCAATGTTTTTCGCCGGCTGGAAACCAGACGACGTCGCCGGGACGAATTTCCTCGATCGGCCCGCCCTCGCGCTTAACGCGGCCCAGACCGGCGGTCACAATGAGAGTCTGGCCGGCCGGATGGGTATGCCAGGCAGTGCGCGCACCGGGCTCGAAGGTTACCGCGGACCCAGACACACGGCCGGGCTCCTCGGCTGCAAACACCGGATCAATGCGGACGATGCCGGTGAACCAGTCCGCCGGTCCTTTGGTGGAAGGGGTAGACCCCGCGCGGGTGATTTTCATGAATCTCTCCCTTTTCTAGGCTCAGCGATCTGCCGGTAAGTATATCGATCACGGAACGAGAGATTAGGTTGATTTCATTGAAGATGGTTATGAATTGAGCTCATGAAACCTAGACTAGTGCCCGTCCATAAACGCCTGTTTTTCGGCGGTTTTGAAAGGTTGTTTGCCGGCTGACACCGTTTCTTGGGACGCGTGATGGCACAAGGCGGCGCAGGTTATGGCCCGAAGAGCGATCTGGCGGCAATAGGTCATAGGGTATCGGCCGACGCTCGCCGGGCTTGCTCTGAACGCCACTGGATCAGGAGCGTCAGGTCGGCCTGAGGCGGGCGAAGAGGGCGAGATTGTAAGCGACCACCGACGACCAGACATAAGCCTTGAAGTGGTCGAGCCCACGCCAGGTGCAGCGCCCCAAGCCATAAGCGCGTTTCAGGCAAGATATGCCGGCCTCGATGCCGGCGCGGAAGTTGCGCAGCTTGCGATAGACCCACCGGCTGCTGACCATGTCTTCGATGCTGAGGCCGCGCTTCTTGTGGAAGGCCATGTCGCGGATGCCGCGGGCTTTGGCTCCGCTCAGATTTTCGCGGCTGGCATAGCCGCCGTCGGCCGCCGCCTGACGCGGCGGCTCGCCGTAAAAGGCGATGTGGCGTTCCAGCATCGGCAGCAAGCGCTCGCTGTCGGTCGGGTTGCCGGCTTCGATGACGAGGTCGAGGATCAGTCCGCTTCTGCCGGTGGTCAGATTGAGTTTGTGGCCGTAGTCGACGTCGCGGCTGCCCTTGACGATGATGTCGGCATGCGGCTCGAACAGGCTCACCAGCTTCTCGCCGGCCGGAACCGGGTCCCCGGCCAGGACCCGCCGTTCGGTCTGGGCGATGATCCGCTCGATCAGCGGCCGGTAGTGGCGGAGTTGGGCCTGCCACAGTTCGCCGGCCGGGCCCGCCGTCAGCGGCAACTGTTCACTGGCCTGCTGCAGATAACTCAAGGTCGTGCGCGTGATCTTGAGCAGTTCGCGGTAGTGCTTGATCCGTTTGGGGCGGCCGCGGATATATTCGATCGCCCGAGCCCGCTTCTTTGCCGCGCGGCGATGGTCGTGCCATGGAATGGCGCTACCCAGTGCCTCGGCCTGCTGCAACAGCCGCACCGTCACCCGCACAGCGTCCCATAACAGGCTGCTGTCGCTCGGTTCATGGATCAGTGCGGCGGTAACGGTGCTGTCCACGCGCACGACCTTGCCACTTTCCAGCTTCTCCTGCCGGGCGCTCGCCAGCAGCACCCCGTTGATCTCTTCAAAGGTTTGCGCCCGGATCGCGCTGATCGTCTTGTGCAAAACCGACTTCTTCGGGTTCCAGCCCCACGGCAGCCGGGCAAACGCCCGGAACGAGGCGGAGTCTTCGAGGTGGAAGGCCAGTTCCTGGTAACTCAACTGGCGATGCTGCTTGAGCAGCGCGCAGCGCAGCACAGCCTCGGCTGGTAGCCCCTCGCGGCCGGTCTGTCTGAGACCATGCCGGCGCAGGTCCCGCGCCACCAGCCCGAGCAAATCGCCATGCTCATCCAGCCATTCCGACATCGCCTTCAGTTCACGACCGATCTCGTGTTCGGCGAAAAGATCAAATATGCTGGCTTGGACGGTGCGTTCTTGGCGCATTGTCGGTTCCGGCGGTTACGGGTTTGTCTTTAGAATCAGTAGCTTGATCTAAAGTATACCTGAAACCGCCGGGCTTTGCCCGCGCAGATATCGCGATTCGCCCAATAAATTCAGCAGTTTACCGTTTATGGACGGGCACTAGACTAGCACGATCAAAGCCTGGAAAAACGATAGGTCAGCTTGGGGCCGCCCGGTTGCACGTAGGCCAATTCGGCCGTGACCATTGCGAAGGGTTCGATGAAACGCGACGTGCGCAGAGGTCCTGCGTCGAGCGGTTCATAGCCGATATCCTCAATCAGACCGGCAGCAGTCGCCTTGGCTTCGTGATCGTCGCCGCAATATAGCAGTTGCGGGCGGGACTCGCGGCCCTTGCGAGCGAACACGTCAAAGAAGGCCTCGCTCGGGCTGGTGTGGAAGGCGGAGACCCAGCGCGCCTTCGGCCGCATCCTCGCCAGTTCTTCGGCCCCCGAAGTCGTGACGCCGACGACGAGGTCCCGGTTTTGCATGTCGAGCGGCACGCAGCAATTGACCACGAGCTTCCCCGCTAAGTCTCCTGCCTGTTCCAGCACATCTCCAACACCTGACCAATCCACGGCCAGAAGGACGGCATCGACCTCTGCGACAGCGTCCTCCACGCTGCCCTGCCGGGCTCCCGCCTCGCTTGCCAGTCGCGCAAGCTTGGTGGTGCTGCGCGCATAGCTGAAGGTCACATCATGTCCTACGTGTGCCCACAGCGTTCCAAGTTTTCCGCCCATGAGGCCCGATCCCACGATCGCGATTTTCATCGTCAGCTCCCTTCCGGCCGATGCAAACGGCCCAATGGACTCGTAGCCTGTTCCTTTTCGATCTGGATTGCCTACAATCTCACAATTATGATGAGAGGAATTCATGAATGCTGCGTGAGAACGTCAACGATCTCCTCGCCTTCATGGCTGTCGCCCGTGAAGGCAGCTTCACTCGGGCCGCCGCCAAGTTCGGAATTTCGCAGTCTGCCATCAGCCATGCCGTGAAGGGCCTGGAGGAGCGCATCGGCATCCGTCTTTTGACGCGTACCACGCGCAAGGTCGTCCCTACACCCGAGGGCGAGCGGCTCCTGCAAAGGATCGCGCCGCATTTCGATAGCGCAGAGGAAGAGCTCGCTTCCCTCATCGACCTGCGGGATCGTCCCGCAGGTTCGTTTCGCATCACCGCGACAGACTTTGCAGCGGACACAGTGCTGTGGCCGAAGCTGAAGAATCTGCTTAAAGAGCATCGTGACATTCAGATCGAGATCATCACGGATTATGCCCTGACTGACATCGTCGGCGAAAAGATCGATGCCGGTGTCCGCCTTGGGGAACAGATCTCCGATGGCATGATCGCGGTCCGCGTTGGCGCGGACTTCCGCATGGTGGCCATCGGCTCACCCGACTATTTCACCCGGCACGGTGTCCCTAATACCCCCCAGGATCTGACCAGCCATAAGTGCATCAACCTGCGTCTTCCCACTCATGGCGGTCTCTACGCCTGGGAGTTCGAACAGGACGGTCGCGAAATCCGTGTCCGGGTAGGCGGGCAGCTCACCTTCAACACCATCGTGCCTTGCCTTCAAGCGGCCGTTGAAGGCTTCGGCATCGCCTACGTCCCCGAGAGCCTGACCGAGGAACATGTCGCGGCAGGCCGTCTCCAGGTCGTCCTGGGCGAATGGAGTCCACCATTTCCGGGATATTTCCTCTACTATCCCCATCGTCGGCAAACATCACCCGCCTTCGCACTGATTGTGGAGGCGCTAAGACATCGGGAGTGATCTATGTAGGCCGCTCAAATTTGCTTCCCAGCAAACGGCGATTTTTCTTGCTTGATGCCCATCCCCTGAAAAGCTTCAGATTAGGGTACAACGTGGGGTCCACCCGAAGCGCTCAAGCGAACGATGGCGACGGATGATCGAGACGATCGCGGCCACCCGGAGACGCGGATTCCGGCTCTTGTGTCGGTCTTTCCGGAAGCCGGTCGCCAGCGCGCACGCAACGACCGCTTCGAGCATTACATGGCGGAGAAAAAGTGCGGCGATCCCCCGTCGCCAATTCGGATTGGGCCAGGCACGCTCATTCCGGAGGATGGTGCCGAACCTGGAGCACTCGGTCATGCAGACCCGATTGGTGCCGCAGCACGGGGATACCGCCCGTGTCCTTGCTTTCCTGATCGGACGACCGCGATACGGCGCTAGATTCTCGAACGGACCGACGCCGAAAGGTCGGCTGACGAGGCCGTCAGCCGGCTGGAGACTTGGAAGCGAATGGGCTCAAAGCGGACGCTTCGGCTCATTGTTGTCAATTGGCACGCCCAGCGAGAATTTCCTTAGCCACCGGTAGCGCCGTGAACACGCTCGGCCAGCCGGTGTAGAACGCCGTATGAGCGAGAACGCCATCGACTTCCTTCGCCGTCAGGCCGTTGTCCATCGCCTTATTGAGATGAAACGGCATCTGCGCGACCCCGCCCGAAGCAATCAATGCGACGACGGTGATCAGGCTGCGATCACGGGGGGCAAGGTCCGGCCGAAGCCACAGATTGAGAAACAGAAACTCGCGCGTGTTGTCGACGACACCTTGCGAGACCTCACCGAAATTCCCTTGCACCTGTGCCTCACGGGCATCTTCGGCCTCCTTGTTGAGCGGCAGAGGCTCGGGCTCTACCGCTGGTAGTTGGTCCTTACTGACCCCGGCTGCTTCAAAGGCTTCTGCTGCTGCGTCCACGGCAGACATGGCATTGCTCCAGCCAGTGTAGAAGGCCAGATGCGTGATTGTCTCGCTGACTTCCGCCGGCTTGACGCCCGTCTTCAGGGCGCGTCCGATATATTCTGCGAGTTCGTCATTCTGATTGCGCGTGATCAGGATGGCCACCGTCACCAGGCTCCGGTCTCGCGCCGACAGGGCGTCGTTGGACCATACGCTCCCGAAAAGTCCCTCTGTTGTATAGTTCTTGAGTGCCGGCGCGACCTGGCCGATGCGATCCGACATTACCGGTTCAACCGCCTCCTGCGCGTAAGCTGTGCCGGCAGACAGCATGGCTGCGAGAACACCTGCTGGGATCAGTTGTTTCATGTTCCATTCCCTTCGTTCGACTTTGACCCCGAAAGGATAATGGCTCGGCGGCAATGATATTAGTCGCCGAGATGCGATAGCTTTGATGAGTCTCATTCATGGAAGCGGCCAACGCCACGGGTGCACCTCGAATTGCAGTCTAACTTCCGCTTCACGTTCCTCCCGCTTGATCGGCCCTTCTCGCTTCACAACCGCCAATGACCGTGGGCCAGGATCGACCTGGCCCCCAATCCATGTTGAGGGGAGGCCCGCCTCCCCCTCCCCTCAAACTCCCCTTCCCGCCCGGGTGTTCTTGCGTTTCAGGAACTGGTATGCATCAAATTGCTTCAGCCTTGTGACTCAAAGGCGGCGTCTTAAGATCAGCAGAAACAAGGAAAACCATTAATAAATAAGGGTATGTTCGGTCTACCGCGCGCCTTACAGGCTTTTGCGTGTAGCACGTTGTTGCACCCTTTTGGTTTATCAGGTTAGTTTTCAAATGGCGGAATCACTCGTGATTCCGGCGCTCACGCATTCTGATCAAATTTCACGGAGATGACAGGCCCGACCAGAAAAGAAAAACCGCTCCCGAACAAGTCCGGAAGCGGGGGTCAAAGAGTAGATAAATAAGCCGAATCCTTTCTCGCAGACCCTCCCTTCCCTGTCAATTGCAAAAGCACCTTGTCGGTGAACGGCGAAGCTTTGCCTGGTCCCTAAATGGAGACGAGGAATGGGGAATATCCGAACGCACCAGCGGCCAGTCGGCCGCAGGATAACGCCGCAGCGTGCGCAATTCAGGCGTCTGGCAGAGTCGGCGGATATCGGAACCGTGACGCGTGCTCAATTGGCCGTGCTTGCGCAAAGCCTGACATGCACAAGGCTAATCAACGGAACCGAAAGCCACCTGTTGGTGGCGCTGATCAATACGGCCGCCGCCGAATCGTTCGACAAGTCCGGCAGGCCGATCGTTTTCAAGTCCAACCAGCAACTGGCCTTTGAGATCGGCCGGTCGATCGGTCGCGTCAGCCGGATGCTGTCGCGCCTGTTCGACGCTGGTCTGATCACGATGCAGGACAGCGGCAACTACAAGCGCTATCCGATCCGCAATGGCGACGGCGAGATCACGGACGGTTGCGGGATCGACCTTCGCATCCTGATCGTCCGATATGCCGAACTTGACGAGCTCGTGAGACAGGTTCGGGCTGAGAAGAAAGCCGCCGATGCGGCCTTGCGACGCTATCGTGGGGCGCTTCGCAATGCCCGCTATGCCCTTTCGGCAGCAGCAGAGCTTTCTGCGCAGGTATTGGATCGCATCGGATCCCGCATCGAGCGCGTAAGCGATGTTGTTGAAGCTGCCGGCAAGGGCTCGAGCGGGATGCTGCGCCGCGCAACCGCCATTTTGGAGTGGCTTGTGGAGCGGCTGATGCAGCTCCCCCGCCGATCTGCAGAAGTCTCAGAAACCAACAACATGACATGCCCGCATGTCGAAAACGGCATGCACACACAGATTACAACCCCTCATTCCTTTGACGATAGTAGTGAGGAACGGCGTTCGGCTAACGCCGAACAACTCAGTTCACCTAAGGCTGGCTCCGCCAGCAAATGGGCTTTTGAAGAAGGCCTGAGGCGAGGCCGGAGCGAAATCAACCAGCCACGGCGCTTGCCGCAGGCAATGGTGGCATTGCAAGACGTGCTTAGGGCGGTGCCAGCGCTGAAGACCTATGGGTTTGCCCCCAGCAGTTGGGCCGACCTAGCGCGGGCCGTGCCGCTGATGTGCCGGTTTGCCGGTATCTCCGAGGATGCCCGCGGCCGCGCCGTCGAGCAGATGGGCGAGCAGCAAGCCGCCGTCGCCGTCGCCGTGACACTTGAGAAATACGACCGGCAGGAAGTCAGCTCGCCGGGAGGCTATTTGCGGGCTATGACGGACCGCGCTAGAGCGGGCGAATTGCATCTCGCCCGCTCTGTCTTCGGGCTCGCCGCCCGAAATTCCATGGAGTTCAGACATTGAGACCTAACGCTTTGCCGGCGCTTTTCGCCGCCCTCGTCATCGTTCACGGTTCGGCAGAGGCCGCGGATTATTCCGGCCGTGCCCGCGTGATCGATGGCGACACCATCGGCATAAGGAATCAGCGAATCAGGATAGCGGCGATCGATGCTTGCGAGCGCGACCAGACCGGATTGAAAAACGGGAAGTTATGGCGCTGTGGCGTCGCAGCTCGCAGCTATCTTGGGAAAATGATCGACGGCCAGCACGTTCGCTGCGACATCATCGATCAGGATCAGTATCGCCGCCTGGTGGGCCAGTGCTTCATTGGAGACGTCGATATCGGGTTTGCGATGGTGAAGGCAGGACTGGCGGAGGCAATGCTACGGTACCTACCTGCGACACACGCGATTAGCGAGGTCGAGTACGGCCAGGCCGAGAACCGCGCCCGAGATAGCGGCTTTGGCATGTGGTCCGCGGAGATCGAAAGCCCGCACGAATACCGCCGTTCGAAATCTTCCCGGATTCCGTGACCGCGAGATAGCCAATACGGAGCAGTGGCGCCGACGGCGCGCGAAGCATTTTGCTTCAGTGTAGCCGTCGGAATCGCCGGAAAACGTTGATCAGCTCGCGTAATTGCAGCATATTGGCGCAAATTGTGCGGTTGGTACGTCGCTGACAAACGGGGAAACGTTGCCAAAACGGTTCAAGCCACACTCCTCCAAGGCGGTTGCTTTTGACGCTCGTTCGCACGTCGGCGCCGGTTTACGCAAAGCGGACGCCACAAAAATTTCCCCGCCTTCGGCTTCCTCGCGAAGCAAATTTTTGCGTCCTCTCGCCTCCTCCGCTCACGCTCCGGCCTACGGTGCGCACCGCTTTCCGCCGTGCCTTGGAACGATCATCGCAACCACCAAAGAGGAGTGAAAGACATGAACATCACCAACTACATCCAGTTCGACGGCGACAACCTCGACACCGCAAAGGGCGCCGGCCTCATCTCCACCATCGACCGCGACATGGACATCAAGGTTGTGCCGTTCGCGTCCGACAATGAAAAGGCTCCGACGCACCGCGTTTACGCCAAGTCACCGCGCGGCCATGACATCGAGGTCGGCGGCATCTGGAAGAAAGAGAACCAGGACGGCAAGCCGTACTACACCCTCTCGATCCGCAAGCTTCGCTACAATGCCAATCTCGGCCGGTTCCCCGGCCAGGACGATGCCTCCCTGCAGGCGATCATCGAATGGGAACCCCGCGATTGATCCGCTCACAGCGCCCGGCGAGTAGCCGGGCGCTCACCTTCGAAAGGTCGGAAAAACCGGCAAATTGCTGGATTTTCAGCATTTTTCCTGCTAGGGTGGCCCGTGACTGGAGATTTGCCGATGAACGTTCATTCCCGCCGTCCGGATCGTTCCCCGGAAGCTATCGAGAAGCGGCGCAAGGCCGCCGAGCAGGCGCGCGCTGCCAATATTCGGCAGGGCTATGTTCACGATTCTGCCCTCGAGGAGGCGACCGCGCGGTATGTCGCCGGCGACATCACCCGCGAGGAATACCGGCAGCTCATGATCGAGCCGCCTGTCAGATAATCTCCCGATCAACCTTCAAGAGCAGAAGGCCGCCTGCTTAGAGCTGGCGGCTTTTTGTTGAGCTTCGCCATGGCTGATGAGCGCCCCAAGGGTTCCTACACCTACCCAACACGTCGGACGATCCGGACCGGACGAACATTCTGAAAAACAGATGGGGCATTGAAACCCATTCGGAGCTGCGCGTGAAAGAGTATCGCGCGACCGCCGTGCGGTTAGGGGAAATTGCTGAAGGCGATGGCCCCGAAAGGCAATTTCGACAAAGCTCACCTGAAGGCGATTCACGGTTACATTTTTCAGGATGTGTACGAATGGGCCGGTCATACGCGCAACGAAAGTCCCGTCGTTGAGGGTCAGCGAGTAGAGCCGATCGGCGGCCTCTCTAAAGGCGGCACGTCCTTCCTGCCCGGCTAGCGCCTAGAAATCGGTCTGGACGAGGCGCTGAAGCCGATCCGAGACCCGCAGGCCCTTCGCATTGCAACGCCCGAAGGTTCGCTGAGCGGGCCGGAAGCGTCCTCTCAGAGCTGAACTATGTGCATCCGTTCAGAGAGGGCAACGGGCGTGCTCAAGAGGCTTTTATTTCCGAGCTGGGCCGCCATTACGGCCAAGAGATCGATTTTTCCGTAATCACAAGGCCGCGCATGATCGAGGCGTCAATCGAGACCACGAACGACCCGTCCAGTCCCGCGATGAAGCATGCGATTGAGGACGCGATGAACCCCGGGCGCCGGGAGGCTCTCCGATCCGCATTCGAAGACTTGCGGGAGGTCGGCGAAGAGCCCCTGCAACACCATGTCCGCACCGCCCGCGCCGGCGAGGAGATCACAGGAACGGTTCTCGGCCACGACAATCGCGTTGCCAGCCTTGTGACCGACCAAGGGATTGTCGTCGCCGATCGCACGGATTTGCCGGAGAGGTTGCCGGACGACGAGGAAATTACCTTCACTGCCCGGTCGGACTTTTCCCGAGTGAGGCGCGAGCAGTCGGCCCAGGTGGGCGCAATCGCAGCCGGCGCCAGCGCGGCAGCCACAGCAGGACCATAACCCGGAGTTGAAGGCGATCGAGGCGCAAATGGCGGCACAGCGCAGTCGGGAGCGTGATGACGACGATCGCGAGCGGTAACCTGCCCACCGGCTCTTTAAGCTGCAAGAGCTATCCGTGAGCAGGAGGCGCCGATGTTCTGCGCCCTCTCCTTCCGTTGGGTGATTTGACGCACAAGCTACGATAGCCCCTCCCCCACGCAACCGCTGGCGCGGTCCTCCACTCTGTTGCGGCCCTTCGGGTGCATGGGCTCGCTTCTGCTATCTCCGTTTTTTGCCGTCAACCAACGGAAGGAGACGGCAATGCAGAGCATCAAGGACACCTACCAGCGCATCACCGATACCATCATCGAGCAGCTTGAAGCCGGCACAAAGCCGTGGATCCGGCCCTGGCGCGGAAACAGCCGCGGCTCCCTCGTTCCGCGCCGCGCAACAGGCGAAGCCTATCGCGGGATCAACGTCCTGATGCTGTGGCTCGCAAGCGAGCTCGCCGGCTACGAGGAAAATACCTGGATGACCTACCGCCAAGCTCAGGATCTCGGCGGCCAGGTTCGAAAGGGCGAGAAAGGATCCCTCGTAGTCAAGTACGGTACATTCACCCCCAAGGAGCGCGAAGATGACGACGAGCGCGCAATCCCCTATCTCAAGGGTTACACGGTCTTCAACGTCGATCAGATCGAGAACCTTCCAGACCGGTTCTATCGGCCGGCGGAGGAGCTGCCGGCGACGCCAGTTCCGCATCTTGAGACTGTCGAAACCTTCGTCCGCAACACCGGCGCAGCGATCACCTACGGCGGAACGACCGCCTGCTATCGTCCCGCCCCTGACGACATCCTCATGCCCGATCGGGCACGCTTCGTCGACGAGGTTCACCTCTACTCGACCCTGCTTCACGAAATGTCGCACTGGTCAGGCGCAAAGCATCGCCTCGACCGTGACTTAAGCGGCCGTTTCGGCAGTGAAAGCTACGCCATCGAGGAGCTGGTTGCTGAGCTCTCCGCTTCGTTTCTCTGCGCCGACCTCGGAGTGGCCCACGATCCTCGCGATAATACCGCCACCTATCTGGAAAGCTGGCTCAAAGCGTTGAAGAACGACAAGCGGGCGATCATCACCGCGGCCGCCAAAGCCCAGGCAGCGGCCGACTACCTGCACGAGTTGCAGGCGCGAGGGGAGGGCAAGGCTCCTTAGCGGCCTTGTTCCTTCGCCTTCGCGCCTGATCGAGCGAGTGCCTGCGCGACGTTGCATCCCGCCAGACTGCCTCGGGAGAGAGCCTATTCCTGGGGAAGGGCAATGCAGTACCGGCCGCTTGTGGCCGTTCGACTCATTGGTGAGTCGCCACACCTGCAACCGATTCGTTCGCAGAATCGAATTCGACGGCGGTTATCGGTACGTTTTATCTACTGGCGTTGTCAGCTGACAATTCAGGTAAGTCTCTGATATTCTGCGTCGAATCTGGTTAGCCACAACCGTTAATTTCAGTTAACCAAAAACTCCTTGACGCCAACACGCGATTCAAGATCATTTGCGGAAACTTCAATGAATTTCTGGATTTTGCGTGAATGGCTACAAAAGCTGCGATTGTTGAAAACCAACAGAAGCGCGTCCGTGTTTCAATCGACGAAACCATAGCGCACGACTCGGCCTCGCTCAGTGGCCAGCTGCAGATCTTATTCGAGAAGCTTTTTTCGCCCAACGCAAAGAAAATGCTTCGGCGTTTCAGTAGCACGGAGGCCGCTAAGCTTCTCGGTGTCACTGACAGCTACGTCCGGCATATCGCCTCGCAGGAAGAGGCGGTAACATCCGAAAAGACGTCCGCGGGCCGACGGACCTTCTCGCTTGAAGAAGTGAACACAATCCGGCAGCTTCTCGGACGAACGAAACCGGCCTACTTGCCTGGCCGGCGCGAAGGCGATCACCTTCAGGTGGTCGCGGTGACCAACTTCAAGGGCGGCTCTGGCAAGACAACGACCGCAACGCATTTGGCCCAGTATCTTGCGTTGCGCGGCTATCGCGTCTTGGCGGTCGACCTCGATCCTCAAGCCTCCATGTCAGCCATGCTCGGCTTCCAACCTGAGTTCGATGTGAACGACAATGAGACGCTCTATGGTGCTATCCGCTATGACGCAGAACGACGCCCTGTGGGGGAGGTGGTCCGGCAAACCTATTTCGCCGGGCTAGATCTGATACCGGGGAACCTGGAGCTTCACGAGTTTGAACATGACACGCCGCGGGCTCTCGCATCCAGGGACTCCGCCGATACTGACATGTTCTTCATGCGCGTCGGCAATGCGCTCACGGATCTACAGGACCGCTATGATGTCGTAGTCATCGACTGCCCGCCGACACTTGGCTTCCTCACGCTTTCGGCACTTTGTGCGGCAACTTCGGTGCTGATCACCGTTCACCCGCAAATGCTCGATGTCGCATCGATGAACCAGTTCCTATCGATGACCTCGGATCTGCTCGGGGTGGTGAAGGAGGCCGGAGGTAATCTCGACTACGACTGGATGAGGTACCTGGTGACCAGGTACGAACCCAACGACGGGCCTCAGGCACAAATCGTTGCGTTTCTCAGAAGCCTTTTTGGCGAACGCGTTCTGACTTCGATGATGGTCAAGTCGACCGCTGTCTCTGACGCTGGCCTATCCAAGCAGACGATCTACGAGGCGGGCCGCGAAACGATGCACCGACAAACATACGACAGGGCCGTTGAAGCTATGGACAGCGTGAACTCCGAAGTCGAGGCGCTCATCCGAACTGCATGGGGTAGGGCATGAAAGGCAGAGACATCCTCAAGAGCATGGTGAACTCGGCCGAGCACACCAAGACGGAAGCTCCGCAAGCGCCGGTGGCACACAAGCCAGCCGGCGCTGTCCGTGCCATGAACCTGTCGCTCGGGCGTTTGAATGAAGAGGCGGCGGCCGCCAAGGAATTGCGCGAGGCGATCGCTGCGGGGGATAAGGTCGTCGAACTCGATCCCGCTCTCGTAGAGGTCTCATTCATTCGGGATCGCATACCGCTTGAAGCCGATCCGCAATTTGACGAGCTAAAGGCGTCGATCGCAGACAGCGGCCAGCAGGTTCCCATCCTCGTCAGGCCTCACCCCACTAGGACGAGCAACTATCAGGCGGCATACGGCCACAGACGTCTGCGTGCTGCAGCCGACCTCGGCCGGCCCGTCAAGGCGATTGTCCGTAACCTGACTGATGAGCAAGTCATTCTCGCACAGGGCCAGGAGAACGGCCCTCGTGTTGACCTCAGTTTCATTGAACGGGCTCTCTTTGCACGCCGTTTGGAGGAACACGGGTTCGACCGCGATACGATTGCCAAGGCATTGTCTGTCGACAAGCCGGAGATCTCCCGGCTGTTGCAAGTTGCTGAAGGTGTCCCATCTGAAATTATCCTGGCTGTAGGCCCGGCCCCGAAAGTCGGGCGGCCGCGCTGGCTGGCTTTCGCCGAGAGGCTGAAGGACGGCGCGTCCGCCAAACGACTCGAGAAGGAAATTGAGGCGCCTGATTTTTTGGCGGACGAGACCAACAAGCGATTCGATCGTCTATGGAAAACTATGACGGCAACCGAAAAAAGATCGAAGGATGTTGAAGCGGTGCGAACCAAAAAGGGCTTGCCACTCGCATCAATCGAACGCAATGCCCGCGGTTCGAAGATCACGGTGACATCGGCAGAGTTCGCAGAATTCCTTTCCTCACACATGCATGAGTTAGTTGCGAGGTTTGAGCAGGAAAAACACGGAAAATCAGCGGGCTAATCAAATTGTCAGCTGACAATCGGAGCAAATAGGAGACAACCGCAAAAGAAAAAGGCCCCCCAAACGTCGCCGTCGTGGAAGCCTCTCTCATATCTAAGCAATCTGAGAATCGCATTTCCCCGAATCCCAGTCAAGAGTCTTTGGCACCGATTTTGGTGAGCGGATTTCTTTTGCCTAGTTAAAGGCGGAAGTGAAATGCAGGTTGGAAATGTGACGACGCCCTTCGGGCGGCGGTCGGTTACGCTTGCCCAAATTAAAGGGCAGATGCGGACGGCAGAAATCAAGGCCGGCAAGAAAGCCGACAAATGGAAGGTATTTCGCGACGCCTGCGAGGCGAGGGTGGTGCTTGGCGTCCAGGACCGCGCCTTGGCGGTGCTGGACGCGCTGCTGACGTTCTATCCGGACAACGAGCTCTCGGAGGACCGCGGCCTGGTCGTATTCCCGTCGAACGACCAGCTCTCGGTCCGCGCACACGGCATCGCCGGCACGACGCTGCGCCGGCATCTTGCCGCGCTCGTCGACGCTGGCCTGATCCAGCGCAAGGACAGCGCCAACGGTAAGCGCTACGCCCGGAAGGACAAAACTGGCGGAATCGAAGAGGCGTTCGGCTTCAGCCTCGCGCCGTTGCTTGCGCGAGCTGAGGAGCTCGCGCAAGCCGCGCAGCAGGTGGCGGCCGAGCGCAAGCGGTTCCGCATCACTAAGGAAGCGCTATCGATCTGCCGGCGCGACGTCCGCAAGTTAATCAGCGCTGCGATGGAGGAGGGGGCTGCCGGCGACTGGGGACGCATCGAGGAGATGTTCCTCGGCCTGACCGGGCGCATCCCCCGCACGCCGACGGTTGCCGATCTACAGCAAATCCTCGAGGAAATGGAGATGCTGCGCGAGGAAATCATCAACCGGCTGGAAGTTCAGCCAGATTCCGAGAATATGGACAGCAATGCTGTTCAAAATGAACGTCACATACAGAATTCAAATACCGAATCCAGCAATGAACTTGAACCTAGCTCTGGAAAGGAGCAGGGGGCGAAATTGAGCGAAGCCATCCGGCCGACAAAAGAGCCGATAAAGGCATTTCCGCTCGGTATGGTGCTGCAGGCATGCCCAGGTATCCGCGACTATGGGCCGAGCGGTAATGTCGAAAGCTGGCGAGACCTGATGTCGGCTGCGGTGGTTGTCCGATCGATGCTCGGCGTCAGCCCCAGCGCCTATCAGGACGCCTGCGAGACCCTTGGGCCGCAGAACGCCGCGGCGGTTATCGCTTGTATCCTCGAAAGGGCAGGGCACATAGAGAACGCCGGCGGCTACTTGCGCAATCTGACACGCAAGGCTGCCTGCGGCGAGTTCTCGCTTGGGCCAATGTTGATGGCGTTGTTGCGGGCGAACGGCGCCCCGGGCCGTAAGGCTTCGTAGGTTCCCCTAGGTTCTTTGCGCCAGTGCAGATGGTTTCCAGGAGTTCAATCGTCATTGACTGAGCCAAACGCGGAATATCGGAGAAGCTCTCTCGGTACAGAAGTCTCGTCATGATGGTTTCCGCGAACTGCGGGTTCATCTGGCGAGCAACTTTCAGCGCCGCCTCGCATTTATCCTGGAAGGCCTTTAAGGCCTCATCGAGGTATTCCACGCCGTGAGTTTTCATGACGCAAGCGATGTCGAACATGTCGCGGGGCTGCATCGCGGCGCCGCGGTAGTAAACCTTCTTTGCGATGATCTCGCCGGGGGTCTCGAGCAGAACGTGTCGTCCGCGCACCTCCGCTCTCACCGTCGGATTGCCGGTCAGGCTAGGGGCACAGATAAAGTCGATCTCGCCAACATTCTCGAAAACAATCTTCAATGTCCGCGATCCATCGGACTCATAGCCGTCAGGGTTGATGTCGAGAGCGTATCCCTGTGTCTTCGGATTCAGATATGGCAGAAGTTGCGGATCATCTAGGAAAATGTCGACGTCGAAACTCTCACGGTGATCGATCTGGAGCATCAGGGCTGTACCGCCCCCAAAAGTCCAACTGTCGATCATAGTAAGTTCGGAGTTTGTTTGTTCGATGATCCGGCAAGCCTGTTCAAATAGGTCGCTCCATCTGCTGACCGGGTGTTCGACCAACTACGCCGCCCGCGCCAAGGGGAGGGGGTATCCAGCAAGTACGGAGAACTTCCGTGCCAGATCGGAGGCAGCCGTCGGATCAACGTGCATTTCGTCCAGGAACGAGATCTGAAGACTCTCGTCGACCTCGGAAAAGAAGGCAAATGCTGAAGGATCGAAAGAGACTGCGCTGGCAGGATCGGAAATCTTCGCCGCCAGCTGCTCAGCCGAAAGGGTCGTCCCATAAGGGGCGTTGACAGTGGACAGAACCTTTACTGCAACAATCGACATCTTCCTGAACCATAGAACACCTGGAATTCTACATATACCGCGCCGATGTTTGCGAAACAAGGATCGCCGGTGAGGAGGTCGACTCCGGCGAACTTGAGTTCTGTCGGGGCCGCACGCGACGGCGCAGGCCAGGCCGAGCTGGAGAGCTTGAAAGCACAACTGGAGGCGGCACGACAGCCAGCCGGCGAGGCGATCGGCGTCTTCTACGATCCCCGCCAGAACGCCGCGCACGCCGCCGACCTGCAACGCTCGCATCGCCTCAAGGAAGAGATGGCGTCGCCGACGCAGCGTGCTGAAGCCTGGGGCAGGGCAGCATCGGGTGCTGACGAGCACCACACATCAGAGGCGGATGTAGAGCCGGCAGAATTTGAGAAGCGAGCCGATGCACTCTTCGGTGCTTAGTTACGTTTAGACGATCAGCCGGGCCGCTCGTCCATTCTTTCGTTCCGCGTTGTTGTAATAGCTGGCCGCCTGGGTCACCGACTTGTGCAGCGACTGCTGCATCGCCTCTGGAAGAGGGATGCCGCGGTTCGCAGCCTCGGTCAGATAGCCGGCTCTCAATCCATGGGCCGAAAACAGCGCCGGATCGAGGCCGGCCTGTTCACAGCGTGCTTTCAGGATCAGATTGACAGACTGCGGCGTCAGCGCCCGTCGGTCGACGTTGCCCCACTGATCGATGCGCCGGAACACCGGGCCGTCCTTGATCTGCGCGTCGGACAGCCATCGCTTCAACACGGTCACCGGCCGGCCGATCAACAGCACATGTTCGTCATCGTCGGCGGTCGTCGTCTTGGTGCGGCCGAGACGGATCGACAGGCAAGGCAGGGGAGGGGAGTCCTTGTCGGAGGGATCAGCGCGGACCGGCTCCTCGTCGGCGAGATCTTCGACACTCAGAGCCGCGACTTCCGAGCGGCGCCGGCCGCCGGAGGCAAAGGCCACCAAGAGCAGGGCTCGGTCGCGCACATCCACCAGCCGATCGCCGGCACAAGTCTGAAGGAGTTGCACCAGAATGTCGCCGGTCACTGCCTTTTTGCTCTTGCGCTGGCGCGGCCGGTTACTCGCCCTGACCGCCAGCCTGAGCGCGCTCTTCAGCGACGGCGCCCCGAACGCGCCAGAGAGCCCGCGCCAGCGCGTCAGGATCGACCAGGAGGTCAGCCGCCGTTGGACCGTGCCCGGCGCGTGCGGTCCGGGCGACCGGAGCAGGCGTTCGGCGCGCAGTCCCGCCTCGACATCGGCCGGCATACCGTGGGCCGCGTCCTCGGCGCGCTTGGCCGGATCCCAGAGGTGATGGGCGACGAACTTCAGGAGCAGTGCTTCCGGCGCCGGCCAGGGGAGGGGGTCACCGGTGGCGAGGCGGCACCAGGCCTCGAGGTAACCGAGGTCGGAGGCCAGCGCGCGCAGCGTATTCTCGCCTATGCCCTCCTGCGCCAGATGCTTGAGTGTGGCGACGTCGTCGTCAGTCAGCAGCGCGGCGAGCTGGTCGCGGCGGTCGAAGGGCAGGATGGCGTCGAGCGCGTCGAGTTCCTCGGCGCGGCGCAGGATCGCATCCTCGCCGATTGTCACAGGACAGTTTCCCTTTGCCACAAGACGCCTTTCCGTTTGGCACCTTCCTAGCGGTCTTCACGCGTATGCCAAAGCCGCAGCACGTAGATCGTCGACTGCCGGATCTCATACCGTATTTCGTAATGGCCAACGAGAATTCGCCGAACCTCTCGAGGGTCGAATTCCTCCAGCCGTTCGCCGATGCGCGGTTGTTCGAGCAGGCGTGCTGGAGCGCTCGTCAACGATTGCACAGTACGAGCCGCAGCTTGCCGATTTACCGGTGCCAGGAAATCATAGAGGCGCCCGAGATCGGCGACTGCCTTACTCGTCCACTCAAGTTTCATCACAGCGGCAAGGATAGCGGCTTGTCACTATCAAGACTGTCGGCCCAGGCCTGGACGGCCTGGTGATCGATAACGCGGCTAGCGTCGACGTCGGCAAGCGCTTCCAGCGTCAAGCGTCGGCGCTCCTCTTCCTGATCGACCCAGGCGGTCAGCGCCTGCTTGACGATCCACCCGCGCGAGCGCTCAAGCCGGGCCGCGATCTGATCGACTTTCTCGGCGAGCGGCAGTGGTACGTGCGCCGTCAGCACCTTCGTTTCCATGTTTGACTCCTGCCGATTCATTCTCAATCACAATGATTATTATTGATTATTATTGAAGCGAAATCAAGGGTGGCGCGGCCCAAACAGATCATGTCCCAGGGAGTGGTGTAGGTGGCGGCTGGGTCGCCGCGTTCTCCGGCATGGGCCGGGATGATCAGCGCGCCACGGCTGGCAGGCTGATGAGCGGATCATCGCTCATCTGGCTGCTGGTTTCCAGCGTCATGTATCTGGCGCGCTGCACAGCCCATTCGTCGTTCTGCTCGATCAGGATCGCGCCGACGAGGCGGACGATGGCGTCATCATTGGGGAAGATGCCGACGACCTCGGTCCTGCGTTTGATTTCGCCGTTGAGGCGCTCGATCGGGCCGGCCTCAGTGCTCATTGCCGAACGGCCCCAGGACCGGCCCTTTCTCTGCCCGCGCTGCAGCCGCCAGCTTTCGATCGAGGGTCGCCAACGGAAGTGATCGGGCGATCGCGAGCTCGAGATAGGCGGCATCGTACGCACTGAGCCCTTGCACTGTCGCAAGCTCGATCACCGATCCGTCCTGACCGGCGCCGGCGTCTTCAAGTGGAAGGCGCCGCAATCTGGTCATTGCCGTCAATGCCTGACCCGCCGCGATGCGCTGGCGCCTCTCGGCGGTTACAAGGATGCTCCTGGCTTCGTGCCAGAAGAGCCCGGGACCGGGCACTGGCCGGATATGCTTGCGATCAGTTGTTCGGCGATCTCGCTGTGCTCTTCCGGAAGCAGCCAGGCTGCTGCGGTCGAGGCATCGAGAACGAAGATGCTCAAAATCGTTGTCCTTCCCGCTTCCAGTCAAGGATCTCGTCGTTGGTAACGGGTTTGGCGCGCAAGCGAGCCGCCCTAACTTCTGCCATCAGGACTCCGAGCTCATTGTCCTTGCGGACCCGGCTAAGCTTGGCGATGGGGTCGTTTCCCCGCGATATGATGACCTCTTCACCCGCTTCAACGCGGGCCAGGAGTTCGGAGAGATGCGCCTTTGCCTCGGCGACTTTGACAGTGACGCTCATGGGAAACTCCGTTGAACAAAGTCTCTCGCCGCGCGGATGCGGACGATCGGGAATTTGACGTTCTGCGCTAGAATAGAGCGCACTCACCGGTTGGTCAACCTGTAGACCATCTCACTATCGATACTGGGTCCCTATCGATAGTGAGATGCCTGGGAAACGAGGCGTCCGAATGACGGAAAAATGACGCAATATGACTTCCGTTTGAGCGATTAAGGAGGTTAATTCATATGGTTAATTGGCGCTTAAGATAGCGAAAATGGGAGTTGCTGGTAACCGGGACGGGTTTTTGGCTGTGGTCGTTATTGATGTCGATTGTGACATCAGCCCTTCGGTTGGGGCTTGCGCGCCGCGCTCATTGGCTACATTTACGACGGAAGAATTCTCCGGAGCCGTAACCCGAAATGTCTAATCGTTATAGGAACATCAGCTTCGCTGCGGCTGGCAGTTTCGAGGAAATCATGGGGAAGGGGGATCAGGTCACCGTCCGTGGTCAATTAACCCGCGAGATCCTCAACCAAGTCACGGTGCTCGACCGGCCATTGGAACGCTTTTTATTCCTTCCTGGCCGCTTGAACGACTGCTTTGCGCAAATAGCCGAGTCAATCTGGGTTCTGGCCGGTCGAAACGACATCGATTGGCTCACCCACTACCTTCCGCGCGCGCCTGACTTTTCCGATGATCGAAAAGTATGGCGAGCGGGCTACGGCCCGAGGCTGCGTCGGTGGCACGACAGGGTGGATCAGGTAGAAGAAGTTCGGAAGTTACTCATCAATGACCAAACCACTCGTCGAGCGGTCATGGGCTTGTTCGATCCGGGACTCGACTACGTCGATAGCAAGGACATTCCGTGCAACAACTGGATCAGCTGGCTTGTCCGCGACGGCCGCCTCAACATGAGCATCGCCATTCGCAGCAACGATGCTATGTGGGGCTTTTCCGGCGCAAATGCCTTTGAGTGGAGCGTACTCCATGAACTGATGGCGAGATGGACTGGTACCGAGGTCGGGTCTGCAACCTTCTTTGCCGCTTCATTCCACCTTTACGAACGCCACTTCAAGACTGCGCCGGCCATCGTCTCAAGATTTCATGGTATCTCGCCGTACGATTTCGGGATCCCGCGGCTGCCGCTCTCAGTTAGTTGGTCTGATCTTGCCGATCGATTGGCGCAATGGTTCGAGTTGGAACATAGGGTCAGAACTCAACCCAGAGAGCCGATTGCAGAACTACAACTCTTCGATGACAGCTTTCTACGTGGAGCCTTGGAGGTGTTTCGATTGAAGTGGCTCGAACCACAGTTGACCGATACCGAGTTGATCGTGGAGATGGCCAAACTGGATGAAAGCGATATGGTGGCTTCTGCTTATGAGCACTTCGGCCGACGTCGGCCCGCACTGCTTCGTGAGATGAAGCACACTAGGATTTTGTCTTTCTTTTCGGCTTGCGAGCCAGAAAAGTGAGCAAGCGGCTGCAAGCCTCCCACCATCTCCTCGGAATGGCATTTTCCAATGGTGGCAATCGAGTTATTAAGCGAAAACATTTCTGAAGTTATTCGGTCAGTCGGTCTCAGGGGAAGACTGAATGGATGGCGCGACACGGCTTCTAATTTTTGCGCGATTGTAGTTCTGGGAGGGTTGGAAGCGGGGCCGTGATACTCTCCGCTGCGTGCGGCCGCAGTGGCACCATGGACAGGATTGACTCCCTAAAGGCGAACCCGATTAATCCGATCACGATAGTTGTTAAGACCGTGAGAATCACCGTGTTTTTCGTCTGTGAATTCCTTAGTTCATGAAGCCGCTGGTCAAGCCTCTTGTCCTCGTCTTCTAGCTTCTTGACGCCGTCTTTTAGCCGTTGATCAAGTGCATGCAGCGTATCATTCCCGCCTGTTAGGCTGCTGATGAAGCTTGGAGGTATGGAAGTCGAGCCGGGTTGTGTCTTCCGCTTTTCGGAGGCGTGATCGAGTTCGGCGTACCAAATCAGGAACAAGGGTAGGCCACGCTGCAGATGAACGGGCGAAGGTCCAGCATTGAACACGGCGAAGACCAACGGGCCGGTCCAACCTGGATCGACGTGAAATCCTGACACATTGATCAAGCCCCGCATCTTGAATGTCGCTTTCATGGAAATGAAAGCCATTGCTGTCGGTGGGACCTTCACGGTCTCTTCAGTGAGCAGGAACGCGAACTGCCGATTCCGATGAAGCCGCCCCTTTGTTCCGAGATGATTGCGCCCCCGGTTTCCGGGATGATCTCGCCCCCTGTTTAGTGGGGTCTGCAGGCGATGATTGTTGTCAGTTCATTCAGGCGAGGTGTCAAGCTTTGCGCGGTAGATTTCGGCGCAGACTATCGCCGCTCAATTCGATGCGGTGGGCATTGTGGACCAACCTGTCGAGTATGGCATCGGCGTAGGTTGGGTCGCCAATGACGCCGTGCCATGCGGACACGGGAAGTTGGCTGGTAATGATCGTTGATTTGCGTCCATAGCGATCTTCGAGGATTTCCAGCAGGTCGTGGCGGGCCTGTTCGTTGAGCGGCTCGAGCCCCCAATCATCCAGTATCAGGAGCTGAACATGGCCCAAGGTTCGTTGCAGGCGGGCGTAGCGGCCATCACCACGCGCGAGCGCAAGCTGGGCAAACAGCCTTGGGACACGCTGATAGAGAACTGAGCGATCGTCTCGGCAAGCCTTGTGGCCGAGAGCGCAAGCCAACCAACTCTTTCCGACACCCGAGGGTCCGCAAATGGCCAGATTGTCATGGGCGTTGATCCAGTCGCCACCGAGCAGCTTCATGAAGAGAGCACGGTCGAGGCCGCGGTCGGCGCGATAGTCGACATCTTCTGGGGTGGCCTGGTGGCGAAGCTTGGCAAACCTGAGGCGTGCCGCAAGCTTCCGATCGTAACGGGAGCTCCACTCCCGTTCGAGCAGCAGTCCGAGCCATTCGGCGTGCGAGAGATGTTCGGCTTCGCCGTTGGCAACAAGTTCGCCAAAGGCCTTTGCCATGCCGGCCAGGCCCATGGCATTCAATTTATCCAGTGTTGGATGGGCAAGCATCTTTCGTTCTCCTTAGTGGTAATAGCGAGGTCCGCGGATGTTGGCGTGATGGATCGGTTCATGCGGCGCCGCTCCATTTGAGGCAGCCGTCCGGTCAAGGTGATTGTCGAGGATGGATCGCACCGAGCCATAGGTTCGTGCGCCAATCTCCAACGCACGGCCGCAAGCGGCATTGACCCTGTCGCGGCCGAAGCTCTTGTTGAGGCGGATGATGCCGAGGCAAGCTCGAAAGCCCTGCTCGGGATGAGGCCTGTCGGCAAGAATGCGCTCGCACAACAGCGCAACATCCGGCCCCATCGCAGAGGCTTCGCGTTGAATCCGTTCAATCGTCCAGTCGGCAAAGCGGCGATGCGCAGAGGGCATATGATCGGGGATCGTCGTGTGCTTGCCGTTGCCGCTGGAGCGCCGGTGAGCGGCAATTCGCTCGCCCTTGTGGAAGATCTCGATCGTATTGGCGGTGATACGAGCCTCGACCTGCTCGCGGGCAAAGCGATAGGGAACGGAATAATAGTGCCGCTCGATCTCGACGTGATAATCCAGCCCGGCGCGCCGGATACGCCATTCGGCAAAGACATAACGTTCGACAGGCAGCGGTCGCAAAGCCGGACGATCAAGCTCCTCGAACAATTGGCGGCGCGTGGCGCCGACACGGCGCAGAACGCGCTTATCATTGAGATCATGGAGCAATTGGCCAATCGCCGCATTGACCTCGGCCAAACTATAGAAGATGCGATGGCGCAGCCGGCCCAATAGCCAGCGTTCGACGATACGAACCGCAGCTTCCACTTTCGCCTTGTCCCGCGGGCGTCGCGGCCGCGTCGGCAAGACGGCGCTGCCATAATGGGCCGCCATCCCGCAATACGTCCGGTTGACCTGGGGATCGAAGTGGCAGGCCTTGATGATCGCTACCTTGGCATTGTCGGGAACCAGCAAGGCTGGCGCACCGCCAAAGTACTCCAGGGCCAGGATATGGCATTCAATCCAGTCGGGAAGCGTCTCGCTCCAACGTGCCTGCGCATATGAAAGGCTGGATGCTCCCAGAACCGCCACGAACAGGTGCGCCTGCCGTGTCTTGCTGGACAGCCGATCAACGACAACCGTGACCGTGTCGCCGGCGTAGTCGACGAACAGCTTGTCGCCGGCCGCGTGATCCTGCCGCATCGTCACAGGCAACTTCATCGCCCAGCCGCGGTAGAGGTCACAGAAGCGACTGTAGCGATAGCCCTCCGGATAACGGCTGATGTATTCGTCCCAAAGGATCTGCAGCGTCATATGCTTGCGCTTCAGCTCGCGGTGGACCTGCGCCCAGTCCGGCTCAGGGCTCCGACGATGACCCGTCTTCGTCCCGGCTGCCTTGTAAAGCGCCGCTTCCAGGACTGCATCGCTGACGTCGTCACCCAACGGCCACGATAGCTCCGCAATGGCCGCACGCCGAAGCGTCTCGCGCACCGTCGATGGCGCAGCTCCAACCCGAACCGCGATCGACTTGTGGCCAAGTCCTTGTTCGAAGCGATATCTCAATATCTCGCGGACACGCCGCATCTCCAGTCTCTCCGCAGGCATCCCGTTCCTTCCTCGTCACGTCGAAGGAAGAAACTTCACACCAGCAGAACACCCACGCCAGATGCTTTCCGATGGGGGCGGCATCATCTCGGAATCAGGGGGCGACTATTTCTCGGAATTGGGGGGCGAGATCATTTCGGAATCAGGGGGCGGATTGCCTCGGAATTTGCACGCGAACTGACCCGGAGGGATTTGAAAGGCTTGTTCGTCCTGTAGCTGCTGTTTTGTAGTGGTATAAATGTCGGTGAGATTGGGGGTGACATAGACCTCTCGCCCAACTGTCAACTCGATGGAATTGCAGTCAACCTTGGGTGACCCTGTCCCAACCACTAACTCACTTAGGCGGTTTTCGAGTGTCTGGCTGCTCCAAAATGCCATTGGCGTCAATCCGCGATGTAGAATTGCCGGACAACGAGTTCCTTACGCCGCTCGTTGATGGCTTGGTTGAGATCGATCCCGCGCTCCCTTGCCTGGCGCACCGTCCAGCTCAAAACGTCGATGTTCGCTAGCCGGGCGATCGGCAGAAAATCTTCCAAGTGGTCGATCTTCTCGCAGGCGTCGGCGAACCGACCAGCAGCATCCGCTAGCGAACGAAGCGGATCGACCTGGTCACTTCGGTCCTGCGAATGTTTCTCAATATCGTCTTGAATGCGCTGATGCAGAGCGTTGGCAGCGCTCAAACAGACCAAGGTCATGTCAACAAGGGTCTGATCTGTGGGCTTCTGCTCGGCGCTTCCCCGTGCAAGCCGACCCACATATTTGGCAAAGTGGAGGCCGTAGTGCTTGAGCCGATCCGACTTCGGAAGGCAAATGATATCTGAATGGTTCCGTTGATCGTGGCGGAACTGCGCCTGTTGCATAGCCAAAAAATCGTATGCCTGGCTCATTCGACTACCTTCCATCTTCTCCCGCACCATCCCACATATGGGATTATGGTCACGTGGCCTAAGTGGCGACCTTCAAAGCAGAATTCAACAACGTAAACCTACATGCCCGGCGCACGTCGGAGCAATGCGAGAAGTGAATTCTCCCGGAAAGATTGCACAGATAAGTTGTCAGGGTCCAAGTTTCCGGCCGCTTTGCGTATTTTCGGAGAGTGGCGAACGTCACCCCTTGACTCTGCGTTGCGTAAGATTATCTTACCGGATGTAAGAAACGGAGGAAGCGATGGACCCGACCGATGTTCAAAAGCACCTGATGGACGTTTTGGCGACGATCCAGGCCATTAGCCAGGAAGCCTGCCCGACGCTCGATCCGACCGTCCGACCGGCGGAGGAGTTGCCAAAGTTCAATAGTAAAGTTTGGCCGGTCGCAGCCGGCATGCTCGGCGCCGCGCTCGGCAAGGAGATACCGCCGGATGTCAACATCTTCGTCGACGATGCCACGAAGCAGGCCCTTACGATCGCTCAAACAGTTGCGCTGGTCTGCACGCTGATCAAGCAGCTCGATGCTCAGGCGGCGGTGGAAGCGGCATGACAGACAACCCGACCGAACTCCGCGCACAACTGGCAGAACGTCTGAAGGAAGCGCGCAAGCTCGCAGGGCTTTCGCAAGGCCAGGTCGCGAAACTCCTCGGGCTGCATCGCCCCTCCGTATCGGAGCTTGAAGCCGGCCATCGGCGTGTCTCGGCCGAAGAGCTGTCGCAATTGGCCGAGCTCTATGACGTGAGCGTCGCCTGGTTGATGGGCGAAGTTCCCGATACGGTGGACGCAGCCGACCCGAGATTGCAACTCGCGGCGCGCGAGCTGACCAAATTAAAGCCTGAAGATCTTGAGCGTCTGCTGAAGCTGCTTGCGGCGATGCGTGACGACACGTCTGACCCGAAGGAACAGTAAGTCCATGAAGCTCAGGAGCGAAAATACGATGCCGGATCGCAATGCTTTGGCAAACCAGGCCATGACGGCGTCGATTGCCGCTCGCACCAAAGCTGGCCTGAACCTAGTCAATCCGATCTGCATCTATGCACTCTGCAAGGCGCATAAGGTTCAGGTGCGTTTCAACAATATTAACATGGAAGGCATGTATCAGCGAGGCACACCTTCGCGGATACATCTCTCGGCGCGTCGTCCCCTCCCGCGGCGGGCCTTCAATTGTGCCCATGAGTTCGGTCACCACGTCTTCGGGCATGGTTCGTCGATCGACGAATTGCGTGAAGACGCAAAGGAAAATCCCTGGGAGGATCCGAAAGAATTTCTGGCGGACAGTTTTGCTGGTTTTGTCTTGATGCCGATCCTTGGAATGCGTCAAGCTTTCGCAAAGCGCGGCTGGAAGCCAGACTCGGCGACGCCGCTCCAGATCTTCCAGATTGCCTGCGAATATGGGGTCGGATACACGACCCTGATCACCCACCTTTCACAGTCCTTGAACATGCTCTCGCGGCCACGGGCGACTGTCCTGAAGAAGCAGAAGCCTGCTGCGATCCGGGCGGCTCTGCTTGGGTCGTTGTCCGCCGAGCCGCTCGTCATCGTCGACACCGCTTGGAGCACTTCTATCGTCGATGTCGAAGTCGGTATGAGCCTCCTTCTGCCCACGGATTGCGAACCAGATAATGAAGCAATCACCTTCGTCACGGATCTGCCCGACGGTCGCCTTTTTGAAGCGCGCCATCCTGGTATCGTTAGAGTTATCCAGCCCGACACCGGCTGGGCGGTCTTCGTGCGCATCGCCCGCAAGCAATATGTAGGGCTGGCCGAGTTTCGTCACCTCGAGGAGGATACTGATGAGTAAGTCGAACAGCGTCGCAATGGAGCCGTTCATTGTCAATGAGACGAGCGTCTCGCGTGCGTATGCGAGGGTTCTGCTTCGTGTTGCCCAGGGGCGCGGCAAGGAGGTCAGCCCGCTAGTTTTGTCGATCTCTGAGTTCGATGAGGAAGACGACAAGCTCCGAAAATCGCTCGACACTTTGTTGCAGAGCAAAGGCAAGTGCGTTGTGGAGGACGTGGCTTACACGATCTTCCCAGAACGTCTCTGGCGGATGGCGCAGGGCGATCGTGCCAAGCTTTTCAGCTTTTACAAGATGGCCTTTCCCGCCTATCAAGCAATGAACCGCACCGCTAATGGTCGGGGGCTGTATTTCGAGAGGATGATGATGTACGGGCGGGGGCCGTGCGACGGCAATCAGCTCGAGTATGTGATTTCGCAGTATGATGGGCGTGACGGAGTTCGCGATTCCATGATGCAGGTGACAACGTTCGACCCGGAGCGCGATCACACGCCCAGCGCTCAGCTTGGTTTTCCCTGTCTGCAGCATGTCACCTTCGTTCCCACGAAGAGCGGACTTGTACTCAATGCATTCTATGCAACTCAGCAGATCTTCGACAAAGCCTACGGCAACTACCTTGGGCTGAAGCAGCTGGGCGAGTTTATGGCATCTGAGCTGAAAATGCCTTTTGTCCGCCTCAACGTTACGGTCGGGGTAGCAAAGCTCGAGCGAATCTCTAAGACGGATATCGGGTTGATCCCCGTCATCGCGGCCGCTGAGGCCGCAATCAGCAAACGACAAAAATTGGGCACTGCGGAACAAAATCTAAATCTTGCCGCCGCAGCGAATTGAGCACGTGAAGAGTGACACCAGAAAACCAAGAACGCGAGTATCGACGCCTTCGCGCCGCAAGGCGAGCGAAGTCATGGCGCAGCTGCCACTCGATATCGACGGCGCCGGAAAGAGCCTTCTGTGGGGGACAACCCTTAGCGAACAAGAATGGCGACCGGCGCCGAGCATCATCGTTCAGCATCTCAGCCCACTCAAAGTGACGGCCGTGTATGAGAGCTACTGGAGGTTTGCTGCCGAGCGCCAACACATCTTTTTCAAGCGCGCGAAACGAATGCCTCAACCTTGGACGCGCAATTCCGTGCTATCGACATATAAGTTCACGAATGCCTATCGTGCATCTGATCGCGTAAGCCAGTATTTGATCCGCAACGTTATCTATCGCGACGACCTGCCAAGTTCGAACGCCGAGATATTTTTCCGGATCATCCTATTCAAGCTCTTCAACAAGATCGAAACCTGGAAATTACTTGAGGCCGAGTTAGGGGCGGTTGCCTACTCGGAGTACAACTTTGAACTCTATTGCGATGTTCTCGGACGCGCCATGCAGCGTGGCGAAACCATTTACTCGGCCGCGTACATCATGCCTCCGGGAAGCTCGGCATTCGGCTATCCAGCTAAACACCAGAACCATTTGCGGCTGCTGGAAGAGATGATGAAGGACCAACTTCCGATAAAGATGCAGGATGCAAGCTCGATGCAGTCCGCCTTCGAGCTTTTTCGGGCCTACCCCACGATCGGCGATTTCCTAGCTTATCAGTTCGCGACCGACATCAATTACAGCACGATCACGAACTTCTCGGAGATGGATTTTGTGATTCCCGGTCCAGGGGCCCGCGACGGTCTCCGCAAGTGCTTCGTAGACTTCGGCGGGTTGAATGAGCCGGAACTCATCAGATTTGTCGCTGACAAGCAGGAAGAAGAATTCGAGCGGCTTGGTATCAACTTCCCTTCCCTCTGGGGGCGGCGACTGCAGCTTATCGACTGCCAAAATCTGTTCTGCGAGATCGACAAATTTTCGCGTGTCGCTCATCCGGAAATTGCCGGAAGGACCGGACGCACGCGCATCAAGCAGAAATTTAGCCAGGCGTCCGAGCCGATCGATTTCTTCTATCCGCCGAAATGGGGATTGAACGAGCGTATCCAGGCAGGAGCCTTTCCAAATGAGGTTTCCGGCGCCGCGCCTTAAATGTTCCGACCTTCGGTCAGTGAGGCAGACGCCGGCGGTGCAAGGAGTGGGAGTGACGAATGGACTTTCGGGCGTATCAAATTGAAGCGCTTCGTACTGATGTTTCCGCTGCTGCAGGAAAGGACGGACCCGACGCCTTGATCGTACCGATGTTGGGCTTGGCTGGAGAAGCCGGCCAACTTTTGAGCGAATACAAGAAGCATATGCGCGACGGTGACGCGCACAAGCTGTTCAAGGACAGGGTTCGGGAGGAACTGGGCGAACTGCTTTGGTATCTCGCCAATGTCGCCGGCAAGTTCGATCTCGACGTCGACAATGTTGCCAAGTCCAACCTCGCCAAGGTTCAGGAGCGCTGGGCAACCCATCGTGAAAGCCTGCCGCTTGACGGAACATGCTTAGAGACAGAGCGTCTTCCACGACAAATGGATGTATTGTTCACCGAGTTGCTGGTTGATGGCAGACCTCTGGTGCAGATATCCGTCAATGGGGAACGCATCGGTTCGCCGCTTGGCGATAACGCCTACGATTCAGACGGCTACCGGTACCACGATGTGTTTCACCTGTCGTATGCGGCACTGCTAGGTTGGTCGCCCAATTTGCGAGCTTTCTTGAAACGTAAGCGCAAGAGCCAGCCGTTGCTGGATGAGGTAGAGGACGGTGGACGTGCCCGGATTCTTGAGGAAGCGGTCGTGGCGCTCGCGTTCGATTATGCGCGCGCCCACAACTTTCTCGCAAGCATTGAGAAGATTGACTATGAACTGTTGAGGACCATCAAGAGCATGGTGCGCCATCTGGAAGTGGGGCGGTGCTCCCTAGCCAGCTGGGAAGTTGCGATCTTAAAAGGGTTCCAAATCTGGCGCCAGATGGTTGCAAACCGCGGCGGCCATGTTCGCATCGACTTGGATGACAGTTCAATAGAATATGAACCGCCGATCGAATGTCTAGACGATCAGGGCCTATCGAGATTTTAGGTGGCAATGGCACTGGCGATAGCCTTGCCGCCGTCATGGCTAATACTAACTAGCCAGCAACTCACACCGAGGCTGTCAGACAGTTTCCGGGTCGGACCGTGAAGGATCACGTACGGTGCTCCAGACGGTCGGGTGAAAACCTCGACGTCTTGAAATGACGGTCCGCCACCAAATCCCGATCCGAGTGCCTTGAGGACCGCCTCCTTTGCTGCAAATCGCGCGGCGATGCGCTCGGGCGTGGCGGCGATCTCTAGAAGACGTCTGCGTTCCTCGTCGGTGAAGGCCCGATTAAGAAAGTCATTAGACAGCTTCAGCAATGCTGTGACTTCCGTCACATCGACGAGGTCAACCCCATGTCCCAGAACCGCCAAATCGATCCCCTCCGTCAGGTACTTCACGATTTAAAAGCCACCCCCGCATTTTGCAAGGTGGCGTGTCCGCATCCACTTCAATCGACAATAACTGGGAAAGGCTCTCATTCTAGTTGTATTGGAATCCTCGACGCGTGTAGGGAGACACTAAGCGAGTTCGGTCACATTGGTCGGTTTCAGGGGGGCGAATGGCAAGGGACCCGTTAGATTTACAGTTGTGGGCTCATCAGCTGGCTGCTGTCGCGAAATGTCACGCATATTTTGCTTCCGGAAGCGACAAAGGCTGTTTGGTTCATATGCCGACTGGGACCGGTAAGACAGGCGTCATGGCGGTGTTAGCTGCGCTACGCGCCGAGACCAGGCCCGTGCTCGTAATTTGCCCGTCCGCAGCCCTTGTGGATCAATTAAAGACCGAGTTCGAAAGCGCGTTCTGGGCTAGGATTACGGCATCCGCGGATTGGCGTCCGGACCTCGTGTTGCAGGCGCTTCCTGGCTCGATCGACGATCTCGCAAGAAAAATTGCCGAGGGCGCAGGCAAGAGGATCATCGTTGTCGCGACGATACAAGCCGTCCAGCAAATTTATGCGGCTCATGCGATCGATCGCCTGACGGCACATGTTGGAACGATACTTTTCGACGAGGGCCACCGCGAGCCAGCCCCGATTTGGGCGAAGGTCGTTCGTGGCTTCGCCGTTCCGACTGTACTCTTCAGCGCCACGCCTTTCCGAGGCGACATGAAGGTGTTCGACATTGATGACGACCACATCTACTTTTTGCCTTTTGCAGGTGCCGTTGAGCAGGCGCTGATCCGCGGCGTGACAATCGACGAGCGCAATCTAAGCTCAGATCCACTGGAATTCGCCCGCGAAATCGTGGCCGTGCGGGATCGACTAGTTGCTGATGGTACCTTTTCCGGGAATAGCAAGGTGATCGTCAGGGCGGCGAATGAGGCAACCGTCACCCAATTGTTTGCGGCATTCAGCAGGGTGCTGAACGGTCGCGACGACGGCGTGTTGGCGATGCACAATACATTCAAAGAAAGCGGCGAGATCGGTGCCCAGCGACGTGGAGACGTTCCACCGCTTCGGACGCGCCCAGAAAAGTTCCTTATCCATCAATTCATGCTAGTCGAGGGGATAGACGATCCGTCCTGCACGATACTTGCGCTTTACGAGCCCTTCAACAGCACCCGAATGCTGGTACAACAGATCGGTAGGCTGACCCGACAGCCTGCCGATCAGATCGGAAAGAAAGTATCGGACGCGATCGTCCTGGCCAGACACGACGACGGGGTGAGGGAGCAGTGGGGATCATTCCTTACCTACGACAAGGCGTGCCTTGATAACGGCGGCAAGCCACCGATGCGCAATAGTGAGCAGGTTCTCCGCAAGCTTGTCGACGCCCTTCCGAAAATGGACTTCATTGACGGTCAATTTCGCACACGGCTGGATCTTGAAGATGACGATGGTCTGGCGCAGGATCTCCTTTTTCCGAAGGCGGCGGTCGTCTACGAGATCCTGCCTGGTTTCGACATAGACCAGTTTCAGTCCGATGTATCCGCGCTGCTCGAGCAAGAGGACCGATTTCAAAAGCTTGTCGGTACAGCTGCAGGGGGCAATTGCCGGTTTCACGTCTCGCTGGGTCTGACGCAGTCGCCTTTTCTTTCTGAGGCACTATTCCAGTCGGTTTCGCTTGATGTCACGATCTATGCACGATCGGGCAACCGGCTCTTTTTGTATGATAGTGCGGGTCTATGGTTCGACGAAATCGAGAATGTAGGGACGCGTTTAACTCCAAAATTTTTACGGTCGCTCCTACCAAAGGAAGAATCGAATTCGATCTCCTTTCTTGCAGTTAAGAACACTGATCTTGGCCCGTTGGCGCTCCGGTCGCGTACATTGGCGGCGAAGTCGCTCGATCGCTCAGGCACCTTCATGGGTGAGCATATGAACGTCGTGACGCGTGCTACAGGTACAGTCGACAAAACGCGGCGCACGATCGGCTTCTCGCGGAGCAGGGTGAGGGATGGGTCCGGCTATACCGTGACTGCACAAGAGTTCGCAGAATGGACCGACAAGGTCAGCAACACGATCGACCTTGCAAGGCCCTCAATGCCGATCTTCGACCGCTTTGCTTTGGCTGCTTCGGCTCCCGACGACAAGACGCCGATCAACATTTTGATAGACATGCAGGAGTTCACTGAGGCCTTCACCTTGGCAGGGGGCCGTGTTGAGGTCGACCCAGATGGGATGTGCGTTGACGTAATCCCGGATGCAACACCAAAGGCACCAGGGCCCTTCAAGTTTGAGCTGATGATAGGGGGCACGGCACATGCGATCTGGTTGAAATGGGACAGCCAAAAGAAAAAATACTGGCTAATCTCGAACACGCTCAGCGAGATCAAGTCGACCAGTGATCCGAAAGTATCGCTGACGCGACGTCTAAACCGGAGCCAAGCCTTTAGGATCATCACGTCCGATCACCGTCATGTCTATGTCGACGGGGCCTTCTATGTGATCGACCTCGATCTGAGGAAGCCGAATGGCGCGGCTGGGCTCGTTCTCGACCTGATCACGCCGATCGACGAACTCGCAGGAATCACCTCGGAAAAGGGCACGCCCGGTGGTGAGACCTTGGCGACACGGAGAGAGGGATCTTTGTTTCGCTTTGTGGACGAGCAATTGATTGAAGGCAAGGGACGGAATGCATTTGGAGTTACGTTCCCCGCTCTGGTTTGCGACGATCTGGGAACCGAAGCTGGCGACTTTATTGCGGTAGATGACAGATCAAATAGCCAGCGCGTAGTCTTCGTCGTCTGTAAGCACAAACATCCCAAGGCGAACGAGGTCGGTGTGGCGACTTCCGGCTTCTACGATGTTTCCGGTCAAGGCTTGAAAAACCTAGCTTATTTGAAGAGCGATGGCTTAAGTGTTCCTGGCGAAAAACTGAAATTCGACAACGATTGGAGCATGACCAAAGACAATTTGACCGACACTGTGCCTCGAACGCGCATAGGGCCAGACTCGCTTGCGTTCCGACGTATGTTAGACCAGGTCAAGCGATCACCGGGTGCGGAACGATCGATCTGGCTGGTATGCGCCGGGGGGATGTTATCTAAAAAGGCGTTGGAAAAAGAGTTCAAGCGTCCGCAACCCAAGGCGCATGTTTTGCAATTCTATCATTTGATCGTGTCGGCGTTTTCTGCATGTCAATCCGTCGGCGTCCAGCTCAAAATTTTCTGTGCGAAGTGAACGCAGCCAAACCGTTACCGGAGCCACATTTGAACTCAGTCACCGACGTTTCGATTCTGTTCAAGGCGAGGATAGGAGTCGACATCCCCGACTGGGGCATGTTGCCGGCTTGCGATCGTCTCAGTCGGGTCGAACGCGTCCGTACCAATCGCGAATCCGAATGTCTCGAAAGTCCGCAACCGAGACCTCCGGCTTCGTCGCGGGCAATGTCTACTTACGGGAAGTGACAAGCTGAGCTCTACGACCGACATGGGGGCGCAAAGCGGCCACCATGACTCCCGCCGTGGAGACTCTGCATTGGGTCGATGGTGTTGAAGAAGCCAGGCTGAAGCCGGTAGAGCAGCTCGCTCAGGACGTGGCGATTGAGGTCGACGTGACCTCCTCGCCCTAACTGGCCCGGATCGCCGTCCGCCGGCTGTGAACCGGCATGCAAAAGTTCAGTGCCGATTGACAGCCGGCTGCAGATCTTGGCCAACTTCCTCAGGTTCTGGGCAATGGCGGCGAGGTGGAACTCATCGCGGGCACCACAGGGGCCGCGTAGTCGCAATCTATCGAGCCTCAGAATGCGTTAAGGCTTAAGGTGCGCGAAGACCATGCCACCCAAGAAGCGATCATGTCTTCCGAAGCAGGAACGGAGCAGGTGCGGTTAGCTGCTTGTCAGCCCTTTACCGCCCGCAATCCACGGGTCGGAAAAACGGAGATGTCGCACTACTTCGCAGCAGTTGTTTCATCCATACCGGAAGGGCGGCATTGTGCCAGTTCGCCTCATCGAGACGCGTGGTCACACTCAGTGCGTCGAAACCCGATCTCGACGCAAAATCGCTCTCAGGTGCCTTCGTCGAGAGCTTGGTCTCGGGTGCGATGTAGCCGATGTCGACCATGCTTTTGCCAGCTACGTCATAGGTCCAACCGCCGTGAATGCCAGGAGCAATCGCCCGGTTTTCAATTTTGGGCGCGACCCGCCAAAGCAGCGGCTTCGTACCGAAACTCGCATCCTGCAGGTCGGCGCCATCGAAATTGAAGAACTTTTTATCTTCATAGCCCTCCCCGACATCCACGAACACGAGGAGGTTTTCAAAATTCGCGCCCGCCAGCTTTGCGCAATGAAAGTTTGGAGACTCGAACGGCAAGGCTGTCGGATCAGGGGTGTTTTGCAGGTCAAAGAGGATGTAGTTGGTCCTAGGATATTCGTCCCCAAGTGGAGGGACTGAAAAATTGGCGCGCTCGAGAATGGCATAAGAAAAATCGGTTCGGGAAAGGCGGGCCTCTCGAAAGTCCGCGGCATCTAACCTGCTGCGCCTGAACGCGCTATGCGATAGATCCGCTCCTCGAAAATTAGAGCCCTGGAGGTCTATCCCGGATAGGTTGACGTTGCGGAGATAGGTCCCAGAGACATCACCCCGCGCTCCCGCCCGAAGCAAGGACGCAAGGACTTTCGCCTGAGAGTCCAATTCTCCGCCTGCCGATAGTTCGGCCGGAGGATTTTCTGGGTTCGATCGCCAACTACCCGTTCTTAAAACAGCCAATCGATTGGCGCGAACGAGAGCCTTGAGTGATGGGATCAACCTTTCGGGGGGAAATGACTGTTCCTGAACTTCTTCGAAGAACGCCACAATCGCCGCACGGACTCGAGCATCTGGCTCCACCGTCAACGCATTAACCACAGAGACAAGCATCTGTGTCGCTCGCGGATCATTCGCTCCACTAAATGAACGGAGGCTCGATAAACCCGCGACCCTCGTAGATGGAGCATCAGCGCCCAAGGCAGCTAGCCCGCGCTGTAGTCTCTCTTCAGCCTGCGTCTGGCGCACTTGATTTTGATCCCAAAGCCATCCAGCGACGGAACCAACGGCGCTCAGAATGGCAACTGCAGCCAGAACCGCTCCACTCATGCCCGCAATGGTCTTGAGACGCTCTAGACGATCGAACTTGGGATCAAGTTGCCTTTCAAGGAGACGTGCTTCTAAACCGGCCTTATGTATCAGTGCCCGGTTGAGATCATCCTGCGTAGTAGAAGCTGGAGGCCGTGCCAAATTTCAACCGTCCTGACCGCATTATCTGGAAGCACAAAACTCTAACGCGGATTTTATTTTCACTTCTTGCTTTTCACAACTAATGTTTACTGCGAGTTGCAGAAGCGAGACGACCGGAATGTAGGGGGCCGCGGTCCCAAATCATTTACGGGTTGAATGACGCGCCACCGGGGGTGATAGTCTGGTCACCATTGCGACAGCTGCCGCAGAAAGGATCACATTAGCGCACTCAGAGCCTGACGTCGCAGCCACGATACCGACATCGAGGTCGCGGGACCGACACGTTCAGCCCGGCGTCACGACTGCAAGGTCAAATCTTCCCTCGGTCGAGCGTGGGTTTGGCTTCCGCGGAAGCAACCTTTGGAACCATGCTGGCGTCGCGGAGCGTGTTCGGCGATGCCAAGATGATCACCGCACTTCTCACGCCGAAATCGTCGACGCCGGAAACGTATCCTTGCGTCTCAAGAACCGCTCGCGAGCTAAAGAGCCGAATTAAAGGTCAGTGCTGATAGACATTCCGTGATCTGTTCCTCGGTGAAACGGTTGCGCTTCATTTCTCTGGTACCCTCTATGGGGCTAGGTCTAGTGATGGCGGCATTTAAAAAAACGGTGTAGCAACGACCGCCACTGTCGTTGCAACGTTCGGGACACGCCTGTTCGCTTTCTTGCAGCTCGGCGTTAGAAGGTTCGACCGTCACGAGTGTGTCGAAACCGGGCGACGCCTGACGAACCAGGGGATGATCTTCGATCGGGTTTTCACATATTCTTCGTAATCCGGACCCCACAGCTGAATGAGGTTGCGTTCTAGGAAATAAATCCCGATCATGATGTATATCGTCAGTCCGATTGCGAATACGAGGTGTCCCACGGTCATGGTCGGCGTGATCCAGAACGCTATGATGAAACCGAGGAAATCCGGGTGGCGCGAATGATACCAGAGGCCCTTCATGGTAATCGGCCAGCCTACCTTGTAGTATTCTGGCGTGGTTTGGGACGCTCTCGTGTAGAGTCGGTCTTCGATAAAATCGATCACCTGATCGACGCCAAAGATTTTCCAGTGGCCGACCAGAATTGTCGCCCATAGCACCGTCAACCAGCCACCGAACGATATCCATCCCAGCACCTGCCGCCAGAAGGGGCTTTCGACGTGCCAGATAATGTCTGGTATCGGCCGCCATTGCCATTGCAGCAGCGCCAGAGCGGCAATCGCGATGACGATGTAGGTGGATCGCTCAAGATGTTGCGGGACGATCCTTGTCCACCAGTTCTTGAAGGTCGGTCTTGCCATGCCGGAATGCTGCAGACCCAGGACGACAAGCAGCATTATATCTATGGTGAGCGCGGTCCAAAAGGGCTCCACCGCACCCATGTCTATCGATTTCCAAGGAAAGACATTGCCGAATCGGCTGTCGATGATCGGCCCAAAGAAGTTGCCAACAAAGCCAACGGTGTAGAGCAGTATGCCCCAGACGCCGATAATGTAGACGAAGCTTCCATAGAGAAAGGCGAAGACCTTTCTCCGTCTTAGCCTGATCTCCTCGGCAGTTGGTTCCGGAAATTTGCCCATTTCGTTTCTCCCTGTTCGCGATACCCACTGGCTGCGATCTGAAGGGGGTGACGCCTCACGCCTGGAAAATTGCCTTGCCCGCACATTCTCCGAGAGACCGGTAGCTCTCCCACTGATCGTCATCGAAAAACTGATCGATCGTTGCCTGATTGGGAAATCTCGGATGGGTCGCGGCGTAGTTCTGGACGTCGGCCGGGATTGGGGGCGCAAGATTGGCCTTGATTAACAGAAGCCAGCTACTCCTAGCAGGCTGATCGCGATAAACGATGCGCGCCAAGGCACCACAGGCATGATTATTGCTTTTGATCTCAGTAAGGCTCCCCAGCCTGTCGGGCCGACAAACGAGGCTCTTGATCCAGTCGGGTATGATCGCAGGCGATGCGGCGCTATCCAGACCTTGCCAGGCCGCTGAAACGGATGCGGCCGGGCCAGGATCAAGCCAGACGAGCTCGGCATCGAAGTCGAGGCGCACCTGCCGCATCAGGGTCGCGACATCGTCCATCTGATACCGCTCGTCCTGCGATGCATCGACGGCGATGATGAACGGCAGGCGTCGCCTGATGAGTTCGTAAAGACCGGTATTGTCGAAATGCCCGCCATCGCTCAAATACCAGCGCCGCGCGGACGGCCCGTGGAAAAAGTTACGCCATTCATTCAGTAGCATGGCCTGCACGGCGAAGATGACGGATGGCAGCGACTTTATTCGCCGCCACAGATCGGGAGGATATCTGCCGGGGCGTTTGCCGGCATCGATGCCGCTATCCCACCAATATCCGAGGCGAACATTGAACAGCCCCAGCAATAGGGACATCGGCAGGCTGCTGTTGCGGCCAGCTCCGGTGGACACCGAAGCGGCTGAAATCGCGAGCCAACGCCCGAGCGTCAGTTGCTCGACGATAGCCGTATCGCCCGACCTCTGGCCGAGCGTATGGAACTTGTGCGGGTCAGGCGCGACGGGCAGCGCGCGCACGACCGCTTTGTTGGCGGCAAGATCATCACCTCGAGCCTCCCATACTGCATGGTATTGCTGGCCGACACTGATGCCGCCCGGCCCGAGGCACATTGTCAGTCCTTTGTTCTGGCGAAGCTGGCGTCCCGAAATATGATCGACCGTCTGATTGATGCAGACATTTATAAGATGCAGCGGCCCGCCGGTCAGTTCGGGATGATAATCGTCGAACCATACGTCGTCATCGTCCTCGAAGACTTGAATCGGCACCGGTGCATCAGTGCCCGTAGGGTGAACACGCCGATCGTTCGATGCGCCAAGAAATGTCCGGATCACCTTCTGGGTCAAGGATTGCTGCAAGGACGAGAGATTGAGGAAGTTGACGGCCCGGCCTGCCGCCGTTGAAATGGCCAGTCCCGCGAGTGTCATCCAAACGCCCGTCGAAAGGTCGCGATCGAACGCGCTGTGCGCCAAGATATCGAGAGCAAGAAACAGCAGGACGGCAAACGAAAATGCAAACGCGCCGAATAGCACCCTGACGCCGGTCTTTGCCTCCATCGGTGAGTCGTCGCGCCGAAACAGACGGAGGACGAGCGGCCGAAGCGATAGCAGAAGAGGAGGGGCGGCCAGCATGGATCCCACCATGAGCGGTATGTCGTCTCCAGCCGCAATGAACCGCGCAAGGCTATCGATGAGGACAAAGCCCACAGTCGCCGCAAATATCAGCAACGCGCTGCCGAGTACGCGAGACAGCCGGTTCCGGTAGAGGGCGCCCAAACCGCTGCCGTTGGTATGCGGCGAGATCTTCCAGTGCACTCCTTCCTGCCAAACCCAAGCCAGCAACAGGACCGCCGTGGCGATGATGGCCTCGCCGCCGAGACCGCCGCCGATCAAGGCAATTGCGCAGCCCAACAATACCGCCCATCCAAAAGCACCAAATCGTGAATAGGGCGTTCTCGTCCCTGAACTCGAAATCAGCCAATAACCGATAGATATCGGCAGGACCGTCAGGAGGAGCACCCCCGTCGGTGCAAGCCACCAGGGCGAGACAGGCACGGATGCAATCTTCCAGCCATTGATGCCGACTGGCAATAGCGCCGCCGATGCCCACCGCAATGCCCCGAGGCAGCCGAGGAAGAGCGCGGCCACGCAAAAAAGCACGGCTGTCAGATTCCTCGCGATGATCGCGACGTCCGTTTGCACATCGGAGCGGCCGTTGCCGACGAGATAGTCCGCATAGCGGCGCAGCCACCAGATTTCCGGAGAGTTCGGATCGGCAAGGGTGGCCTCGACTCGATCGATCTTGTCCGGGGTGTGCGGAGCAAAACGCGTGTAGAGCCGTCCCAGGAACCCGCCGACATAGCCGCCACCAGATGTTGAAGATAGGAAGTCGATGCGGCGCAAGATCCTCGTAGCCGCGAGAGCCTGCAGAACGCCAAGCGAATAGGTAGCGCCGCGGATGCCGCCCCCTGACAACGCCAGCCCGATGCAATCCTCCGGTAGCGAGGTCGGGGCCGGCTCGCCCGCGCCTCTCGTCTTGTCCACTTGTTGACGACGCAGGTGGATCGCAGCCGCTTCGCGCTGCTCCATTTCACTGGGATATGCCGGCGAGTCAGCCAGGATCGTATCGGCCGCCTTCTCGGCGACCATGAATACCGGAGTGACCAGGAAATAGCCTGGAATTCGCGGAAACACCGACGCGTCGACGACACGGAGATTGCGAATGCCGTGGACCCGGAAGGAACTGTCAAGAACAGCGCCCCTGTCACGCAGTCGCGCCACGTTGAATTGCCAACGGTCCGAACCGATGCGGCAGGTTCCGCAAGCATGATGCCCCCATGCCTCATCCTGCACCCATTTCCTGAGTGCCGATTCATTCCCCACGCTCCTGCCCGGCTGGATCTCTCCTTTCATGCCGGTGATCCTTCCGTTGATCTCGCGCACGCGCCGGATCGCTTCGCAAATCGCGTCGAGATCGGTCCCATGGTCGGGCGAGCCCTCCGAGAAGGAATGGAAGTTTATGTTGGGCACGTCGAAGGCATCGCGCGTGCGGAGTTCGACCGTGCCGAAATTGTTGTCCGTGTAGGCCTTGAGTATGACCCACGTCCAGAGATTTCGCTGGTCCTGGAGTGCTCCCTTGGTTGGCCTGAGGAGTTCTTCCGACCAATTCCAGTAGTATCCCCGAAAAGCCGCCGGCACGCCGAATACAAATAGGTCGGGATTGCCCTCGTTCCTGTTCGCCGATGACGACAGCATCATCGCCAAGGCCCCCCCGTTTGTGCCGTAAAGCCCCGTCCTGTCCGCCAGCCATTGGGCCCGCAAGGGATCGCCGTCATCGCCGGGCCGGAATGTCGCTCCCTTCAGCGTTCTGAAATCCTGGCGCATTTCACTGATGACGCTGACCTCGTAGCGGTCCTGGAGATTGGCCCCGACGCCCGGAAGGTCGACCACCGGAGCGAGCGTCGCTCCGTGCCTGTCGCGCAGCCCGGCGATCTCGAGCGTTTCGAGCTTTCGGGCATTGCCTATGCCGCTCAGCATTAGGAGTTGGGGCGTATTGAACGATCCGCCGCAGACGATGACTTCCCGGCGCGCAAAATATTGAACGATATCTCCGGCACTGGTCTCACCGCTGCGCTTGCTCGCGCGATACAGATATTCCCCCAGGACCGCCTCGACGCCGATCGCCCGTGGGGCGTCATCATTTTCGTCCTTATCGAAGACTAGGCGCGTCGCGTGGGCGCCTGTTTTCAAGACAAGGCGTTCCGGATGCCTGCCGGCCACCTCCAGCAGCCATTCGCGCAATCCGTAACGTCTCTTGCCATCCGTTCCAATCGAAATCAGCGACAGGCGGGCGCGGGTGTCGATCTCGTTCGCGCGGACGTTCGGATCTAGAAATTGGATGATCTGCAGATGCGCGAGTGCCCGCCTCAGGATCGACCGCGTGTTCCTTCTGGCAAGTGCCGACCAGACGACATCGAAAATGAGGCCGAGGAAGGTGAGGTCGCGGCGAGCGACGCCGGCGATGACGAGCGGATCGATGAAGCTCGTCGGTTGCCAGCCGTTGAAGCCGTGGCCGTTCGGATCGAGATGGCGCCGCGGGTTAATGAAGGTGGCGATTGCCTGTACCAGCCCCAGAAGGCCGCCGAGGATGCTGCCGAGAAAGCCCTTGTAGACCTTATAGTAGAGGCATTTCTCGATCTTCGGAAAATACCCCTGCATGTTTTCCGAGCGCCAGCTGTCGTCGCCGGTGAGGTGAGCGATTTCGTCCCAATCGGAGTCGTTCGGACGAATGACGATCATGGCGTGATGCGCAGTGCAGCCACCGAGGGCGGCGGCGCGCGGATAGAAAATGCCGCCCTTGCCTGTTCGGTCCACCCGGGAGGGATCTCGGGTTGGGTCGTATTTCGTGTCCGCGCGCTGCTTTTCGTCATCTTCGTAATGGCGGACTGAGAAATCCCAGCTTGTTGCCGGATCCTCTGTCGCCGCACCATGGTAGACTGGAAGCTCATAGATTTCTCTCAGTCCTTTCGCGTCGTCGAGTGCAGGATCGGTGCCTGCCTCGATGACGAGGACGCGCCGGCCGCTCAATGCCAAGCGCGCAGCCAACGGACCGCCGCCAGCCCCCGACCCAATGACGATGTAGTCGAACGGCGTGGTGCCGGGATCGCTCGCCTGCGCGATGGCTGCCTTTATCGCTGCTTGCCGCGCCTCCGTCGTCATTGTCCGCGCGATCCTCCCCGTAGACGAAAATCAGAGTGTTCTCAGAAATGCTTTGAGCTGTCGCTTTTCTTCGTCTGGCAACGTGTCGGCGAACCAGTGACCGCGATCGAGCACGAGATCGGGACACTTGCTCACGCGCATGAGCGCGTCGGCAGCCTCGGCCCTGAAGGCCTCCCAGGCAGAGCCGTCGGGAAGCGAATCCTTGCGGATTCGCAGGATGCCGCGAGTCATGCCGAAGACCGCTTGCATCAAATCGCCTGTCGGGGCTTCCGGATTCATGTTCATGATTAGGCTCACGGGCGTGCCGGTGGGGAGGGGACCGATTGTCAGGTCGCCCTTCCTGCCATCGACGAAGGCGTTTGCCTGCACGCCAGCCGCAACACTTGCCAAGGCAAACACGATGAAGCTTATCCGGCCCGCCCACAGATGGCGCGCAGCGACGAACCACAGAAGCGCCGCTGCTAAGGCGGTCAGCGAAGGGATCAGCCACAACAGCGGATAGATCGTGTCCGCCCGACTGGCAAGCAGGCCCGCGGCGGCGAACACCGCTATTAGTGCGAACACGAAGCCTGCATGGCGCGGGCGCCCGACAACCGCCAAAGCCAACGACACCACAGCAACGCCACCCCAGAGGTATGTCGCCAGAAAGGACGTCCAGAAGGGGCCGATCACCCCCGTCACGAGCGGGCGGATGAAGCGGCCCGGGAAATCGACCCATGTCGGCCGGTCAGTCCGATATATGAAGCCACGATCGCCATCGGCCAGCGTCATCCGGCCGCGCAGATCGCCCGGCAGGCGGAACGAACTCGCCTCCCGTTTCTCTTTCCACAGGATCTTGTCGGCCGCATCGTCAAAGGCTTTCAGTCGACCTTCGACCGATGGATCGCCAGTATATTTCCCCAATGTGTTGTTGTGCAGGAAAGGCGCAGTCGCCCAAAGGCTGACCAGAGAGGCCGGACGATAGTATCCCGGTCCGCCGGGTGGAGGCGCATAGCTGTCGTTGTTGCCCCAGCGATCGACCGGTTTGCCGGAGAAGGGGTTGAAAAACCTGACCTCGCCGACCGGTGGAAGCGACTTGTACGTTTCCGAGGAAAAGTTGTCCCAAACCTGGCCTCGCATCGCATTGGTGCCGACCGCACGGGCGGAATTCGTGCCGACGAGCGTGATCGGCACCCTTATGTCCGTCGACAGGAAATTGTCCTTGAGGAAAGAATCAGGCTGAAGGGCCGGCGGCTGCCCCGCAAGCGCGCTTATGTCTCTGACATATTCACGATAACGCGTGCTTTTCGTGAAACCTTCCCAGTCGTCGAAATCCATCGGCAGGATCAGCGTGGCTGAGCGGTCGAGGTTCCGCTTATTTTCACTGGCCCAGTTGCGAGAAAATTGCAGCGCAAAGCCTGCGGGTTGCTTGCTCGAGTGACAGATAGCGCAGTTTTCGACGAACACTCTCCGGCCATACTTAGCGTCCTCTCGCTCCCGATCGATGATGGCCTTGCCGATGGGGATATCGGCAAGGTGCATGGGACGTGTGACGCTTTCGCCGTCGCTCTTGCTTCGATAGGTGAAGAACGCGGTCAGATATGGAATTCGGTATCTATCGCCCGTTCGCCAGTAAACGGAGTTTTTCAAAGCCGTCGCGACGGCGAAGGGACGCTGCGGCCTGAACCCCACGATGGAATTTTGTACGCGTTTCCATTCTTCGGAATAGGCGCCGATATTCAGATAGACGCGAGACAAGGCGCCGAAGATACCGACGCTGTCCGAACCATCCAGCAGCACTCTCGGCGTGTGCCTTGGGTTGGCGCCCGCTGGCAGGGCTTCGATCTGGGGGACGAGAAGATTGTATCGGCTTTGGATTTCGGGTGGATTCAGCAAGGCCCGCTCCAAGCGCGCCGGCACGCTGAAGACCGGGGTGATCGTGTTGGGATTATTGATGTGATCGGTGCTGACCAGCGAGGTGTCGATGGTGCCCGGTTGCTGGCTGGCCAGGAAATGATACAGGAAACTCTTGGGCGTCTTGAGGTTGCCGAACGTCGCAACGGGGTTCCAGTATTGATCGCCGATTGTCGTCGACAGGTTGCTCCATTGCGGTGCTTCCACATCGGTCGGCGGATTGAGAGGATGCGGGGCGACGTGGCAGAAGCCGCAGGACATGCTCGCTCGAAAGGGCCGGACAAGCTGCGGGTCTGCGTTGACTGATATATCCGTATAATAGGGGTCGCCGGGAGCATCTTCGACGCGCTCCTTCCAATATCGCCGCGCTTTCGCCGCAGCGTCCGTCTTGCCGAAGAAATCCGGATTTGGCATCAACCGAAGCCCGACAATACCGCTGGGATAGCCATAGACGTTAGGGTCGAGGCCGTCGTCGGGAAGTTGTGTCATTACCTTGCCATACTGATCCGTGTCCCATGGCTCGAACGCTTGACAGTGTAGGCCGGACGCCGGGCGGGCGGCGAGCGCCTGCGTTTTCGGATCGATGTCGCTGTCGGGTTGCTTCAGCGTGATCTTGTCGCCGTCCGCCTGGTCGATATAGAGCCCAAGAACCCGCTTGTTTCTGTCGGTCCGCGACTTCATTCCCGGCTGATTGACGAGGCCAAATCTTGCAAATCGCACGGCGCGATTTCTGGAATCCACCAGCACGAGAAAATCGGTCAGGCCGAAGCCGTGTTGCTGCACCCAATTCCAAAAGACGTCATTGCCTTCGCCCCAGAGGATCCACGTGTTTTTTCCCCTGATCGCATTGCGTGCGTCAGGCAAAATCGAACCATTGGTCCGGTAGTCGAACGGATGGAGCCTACCGTCGAATCCAGCGACCAAGTCGACATCGCCGAAGAGATTTCGTTCCTCGGCGGGAAAGCAATCTTCATCACGTTTGCTAAGTGGAGTACCGGCTTCCGTCATTCCGCCCTGGGGTTCGTCGACGGGAGCCGCAAGATCAGCTCCATCGGGCGCAGTGTCCCAGCCCGGCTGTGATCGCGGTACGAGGGACGCTGCGGGAAAGTCACTCGGCTGCGCGTGCCCGGTCTGCGGTGCGATCGTCAGCAGCGAAAACAATGCTGAAACCACCGCCGGTACGACGCCATTGAGCAAAGAAGCACGTTTGCTGGGTATCGCCAGACCCACCGCCGTCCCCCGTGTGGAAGTGCCTGTTAGAGGAAATTTTAAAAATAGCTTTCCCAAAATTATGCGATTGCTAATTTAGTATCCCATATTCGGCACGCAAGTAAAAGTGGTTTTACTGCCGTTCTCTATCGTAACGATGCGAGCAGCAGACAGGCCCTCCTCAAGGCGGAGCGTGATAGCACCGACGATGGTCGCGGGACGACTGACCTCCCGGGCGGCTCGGCGGCAGACGTCCCTCGACAACCATGCCGCAAACTCAACGGCATTCTGCGGAGCGGCCAACTGCCTTGCCATGCCGCGCCATCGTTCGCCACCAAGATAAGCGGTTCGGCTTGACTCCGTAGCGCCCTGCCACCCCGATTCAACGTCACGCCCTGCCGCAGACTATCCGACGCATCCGCGCCTACCTCATCCGGGCCTTGGCGATGCCTCTTACGTCTGGCTTTCCCGGTCGTGAGAACCACCAATTTAGTCTCCCAGGAGAGCCTCCCTTATTCATCCATGAGAAGCCTATCCCAGATCACGGCAAACGGGACAACGCCGGGTTAAACACCGGTTACAACTCGACCAGGTTCTACCAGTGGCCGGTCGTGTCCCTACAGGTGGTGTAGCTCGGCGGTAGCGAAGCCGCTCGCGAGCGCGCCCTCAACAGCGCCGTAGTGGGCGGGCGACGTAGCGGTGGTCATCGATGTTCTTCGGTAGGGTCGGGTTGCTGACACCAACCTGATTCGAAGGAACCACCGATGACCGACGACATGATGAACGTGCGTGCGCTCGTGAGAAGTCCCCCGACGCCGATCTTTTGCGCGAGATGATCGGTTTTGCCGCCGAGCGGTTGATGGAACTGGAGGTGGGTGCCGCCACCGGTGCCGGCTATGGCGAGAAGAACCCGCTGCGAACGGCGCAGCGCAACGGCTACCGCGAGCGGGATTGGGAGACCCGCGCCGGAACCGTCGAGCTGCGCATTCCGAAGCTCAGGAAGGGCTCCTACTTTCCGGGCTTCCTGGAGCCGCGGCGCATGGCCGAGAAGGCGCTGACCGCCGTCATTCAGGAGGCCTACGTGCAGGGCATCTCGACACGCTCGGTCGACGATCTGGTCAAGGCCATGGGCATGAGCGGCATCTCCGAGAGGCAGGTCAGCCGGCTGTGCGAAGAGATCGACGGCAAGATCAAGGCCTTCCTCGAGCGGCCGATCGAGGGCGACTGGCCGTATCTGTGGATCGATGGTGCGCCGTGCGGCGCGGGAGGTGCGCATGAGTTAGCGTGACCTCTCAAGCTTGCCGACTTCTAACCGGCGGCTGCGATGCCGCCCGATTTACAGGAGCAGTGGATTGAAGGGGGCCAAGAAGCTCGACCGGGCGTCGTCGGTTGGGTTGCATAAGCAGATTGGCCTTAACTGTACCGGATGCGGGCCATCAACCGCGGGCCGGGCTACCGCAATGCCCATGGCGAGACAACAAAGTGAGCGTCAGAAGCCTCGAAACACAGATATCGCTTCCATTAGCGTGATGGCGTGGGAGCACGAAAAAAAGCGATCAGAGGCGGTAAGGCTCATCGATCCTTACGGCCGGGTTCTCGACGAGACCCGAGATGGGACTGGCTCCTATGCCCCATCTCCCGCATCGCACGGGGTAGAGCTCACCGCCTAACGGCACAAGGTTGGAAGTCGGAACACGGGAACTTGGATTGTCTGCCCGGCTCGCTGCGACGGCCAGATATGGACAACACCAAGGGCGGAGCTTTCGTAGTAGTCGGAGTGTGGGAAAGCCACGCACAGGGCGAAGGGAAGCAGGAAGACGATAGGCTTGTAACGACGGAGGAGTGATCTGTGGACACGGATCATCGGACCGATAAGGTCTGGGTACTCGGCATTCAAAGCAAACTCTATCAGTGGAGTAAGGCTAATCCCGACGACCAGTGGCGCGACATGTGGGGTTGGTTGACCGACCTCAGGGTGCTGCGGCACGCCTGGCAGCGCGTTGCCTCCAACAAAGGTGGGCGCACGGCTGGGGTTGACGGGATGACGGTGGGGCGCATCCGGAACAGGAGTGAACAGCGCTTTTTGGTCGATCTCCAAGCGGATCTGCGCAGCGGCGCATATCGGCCAAGTCCGGCCAGACGCAAGCTCATTCCAAAGGCCGGGAAACCGGGGCAATTCCGGCCCTTGGGCATCCCCACCATCAGGGACCGCGTCGTGCAAGGCGCGGTTAAGATCCTTTTGGAGCCAATCTTCGAGGCACAGTTCTGGCATGTCTCTTACGGGTTTCGACCTGGCAGAAACACCCATGGTGCCTTGGAGTACATTCGCCGGGCAGCCCTGCCGCAGAAGCGGGACAAGGACACCCGGCGAGACCGGTTGCCATATCCTTGGGTTATTGAAGGGGACATCAAAGGATGCTTCGACAATATCAATCACCATCACCTGCTCCAGCGGATGCGCAAGCGCATCGGTGATCGACGAGTGGTGCGATTGGTCGGATTATTCCTCAAGGCCGGTGTTTTGACGGAGGATCAGTTCCTCCGGACGGACGCCGGTACCCCTCAGGGCGGGATCATCTCACCTTTGCTCGCAAACATCGCCCTTAGCGCGATCGAGGAGCGGTATGAAAGGTGGACCTATCACCGCAAAAAGACCCAAGCCCGTCGCAAAAGCAACGGGGTGGCGGCAGCGGCGAGCGCCCGGGACAGCGATCGTATAGCAGGACGCTGTATATATCTCCCCGTGCGCTACGCCGACGACTTCGTGGTTCTGGTGTCCGGGTCGCTGGAGGAGGCAATGGCAGAGAAATCTGCTCTGGCCGACTACCTGATCAAGACAACTGGACTGACGCTGTCGCCGGAAAAGACGAAGGTTACGGCCATGACAGAGGGCTTCGAGTTTCTCGGATTCCGCTTCAGCGTGCATTGGGACAAACGCTACGGCTACGGCCCGCGCGTCGAAATACCCAAGACAAAGGCCGCGAACCTGCGTCACAAAGTCAAGCAACTGACGCAACGTGATAGCATATCCGTCAGTCTTGGCGAAAAGCTTCGAGGGGTGAATGCCATCACTAGCGGATGGGCGAATTACTATCGCTACTGTGTAGGTGCCGGCCGGGTATTTGTCGCTCTAGACTGGTACATTGGCCTGCGTCTGTACTGCTGGCTACGTAAGAAACGTCCAAAGGCAACACCGAGCGAACTGTGGGGCTCAAAACAGCCAAGCAAACGCCGGGCGACGAGGCGAGTTTGGGGAGAGGGATCCATTGAGCAGCACGTGCTCTGCTGGACACCTGTCGAAAGATATCGTCTCGCGTGGATGGATACGCCTGACTTTGCCATGTCTTCTGGAGAGCCGGATGCGTAACGAAAGGCGCACGTCCGGTTCGGCGAGAGGCGATGCGAGACCTGCCGCCGTAATGCGGTAAGGCGCGTATCGCCTACTCATCCCCACCTACCTGAAGGTGCGCCGCGGCGGCCGCATCGTCTCCGTCGCCGTGATCATCGCCGTCGGCGTCAACTCACGCCGCTTGGCGCTTGAAAATCCAAGGGGATGCCTGATGAGCGATCACCACGCAGATAAATACGAAGAACATTGGTCTCATCGCTGGCAACAACAAAACGGTCCGAATCCAGATAAACTGCCGCGGAGGCTTTGCAAAGACCATCGTATGTGGTGGTAACACCTTGAGAAACCGAAAAGGTCGCGTTTAAGAGCGACACTCCGCCGGAGATCAAAAGAGCTCGGACCGTCATCACAGACCTCTCGATTTTCTTCGTCAGGATCGCGGGGCCAAGGGCACACTGCCCTAGCCACAGCGGGTGTCCATCTCGCCTTCCTTGGCGTCCCTCCATCTGGGCCTTTATGGTCAGCCCAAATCTCTCGCCTCTACCGGCGCATTTCTTCGATGCGGCGTTAGCATTCTTCTTGACACAGCAATTTACGCAACTGGCACGGCTGACAGTGCGTCGATGACTCTACTGAACTTCTTTGCGAGATCCTGAGACGCTGCCCGCTTGGGATGAAGTTCATCGTTCCAACGGTTTCCGACCACGTCCTTGAGGTGAACCACAGTGACGTTATCCTGCGCGCGTTCAACACGTTCAAGCATGTCGTAGAAGCGGTCGACGAGATATGTGAGAATGGATTTGATGATGGTGGCATCTTGGGTAAGGCTGAAACCGCGGCGGGTGAAAGGTCCGCCCAGCCACACGCCTCCTTGGACCGGTTTCGGCACGTCGTAGCCGTGCACAAGCATTTGCGTTCGTTTGGGGCTGGAAAGGATCGCTACGTCGCGCGCGATCTCGTTGTAGCCATCCTCGAGCTTGCGTACCGTTCGCTCAAGAATGTCCAGGCGAAGGAAGCTCCTCGGATCGCTGGGCGTTCCGGAACCGCGGGATCTAAGCAATTGCGTGAGTGCACCACCTCCAAGGACATCGTTTCCACCTCCTGAGAAGATGAAGAAGTCGAACGATGCGGATTTTATCAAGCTGCGGTAGTCTTTCTTCACCAGCATCTGCTCGAAGGTGTCGCCCGGATAAGCCACGTTCGGCGCGTAGTACCGGCCTTCGAGGATGTCGTAGAGGGTAGGGTGGTAGCCAGCCAGACCAGACAAAGGCCATAGAATGTTTATCCACGAGTCCCCGTCACCGCAGATACGGACGGCAGATGTACGCGCTACGACGGCGTCGCGCGAGGTTGCCCCATAAAGGCGCAGTGCTTCCTCCTTCTGAAGATAGCGGTTCCTCCTGTCCTTTACGTGGTAAACAAGGCAGATCGCCGGATCCTTTTCCAGGATCACTGCAGGAGAGGAAGCTTCGATGGCATCGCTGCGTTTGACCGAAGTTGCGTCTTCCGGAGCAATGTTCCGATTTTGCGGTTTCCGCTTCTGGATTGGTTTGAGTTCGGCCTCCTGCATTTGTGTGCCCCTCCCGTTACATGAGGAACCGCTAACGGATCCTGAGGCTCTTGCGTCGCGGTCCCATCCGGCATAGTCTGCAAAGCAACATAGCCAGGCCATTGTGACCAGCGGACGGAAATCTCCGCTGGTTCGTTTGCATGTTTCGGCCGGAAGCCCTTGTGGCCCAGCCATCCTACAAAGCAGCGGAAACGTCCTCTCGCAACCGGTCGAGTTTCCCGAAGAATCTCTCGCCTGGACACTCCGTGCTCTTGCATTGACGGTGCCCGATTATGTTGTCAGCGGTCATACTGTATTGTTTGCATAGCCAAGCGCATAGTTGAACCAGCGCTCCCCATTGCGCGGTTGTGGGCAGCCGTTCAATGTAAGTGCCTTCGCTTTCGATTCCGACAAACTCAGTGTTGCAGTTCTCCGCGTGCGCGCCCAGGACATGACGCTGACCACTTCGCGCAGCTTCCAAACTGCGGTGACGGCCTTCAAGAACATGGCCTCCTCGGCTGATTGTGAAATGCTGCCCCGTGTCAATCCAGCCTCTTCGCCCCATGTGGAACGCTTGGATGTTGCGTGCGAGCTGTTTGGCGTGTGGAAGCGACCCGTCCGCCACGTTGGCGCTCGCAGTATGGTGAATGACGATACCCGTGGGACGCCGGTTCAAGAGAGTGATCGGCTGACGCGCGGGGCGTGCGTTCCATGAGTCAGTTCCATGAACTAGGGGTTGCGCCGCTTCAGCGGCTCCAATGGGGAACACAATGTCCGTCGCCCTAAAAGCACTATGGGTCTGGCGGCAACCGCAGCCGGCTGAAGAGCTCTCTACAGGGGCCCAATCAAATTTAGACATTTTCCGCTCCCATTGATTTTTCAGAACGCGCACCCGAACGGCGTCCACGTGAACGGATCGCCGTAACGGCCGTGCCGCCCAATGGCTGAGGCGGCTCGCTGACAACTGTAGTCGCAGCTGACACAGGCCTCGCAACTGCGCGCTCCGCGTGAACCAGACCACGTCCGTACTGATCAGGCGCGCCAAGCCGCGTGGTAGTCGCTTCAAGGTGTCGCTGAAGGGCAAGTGGTGTGAGGTCAGGATGTTGGCTGAGCACAATTGCCGCCACTCCGGATACGTGCGGTGTGGCCATGCTAGTGCCGTTCATCTCCCGGTAACCGTTGCCTAGATGGGTAGAACGGATTAGGACGCCCGGTGCCGACAAATCGACCTGCGGCCCGCGATTGCTGAATGGAGCCCTTCGGTTCTCGCGATCGGTTGCTGCGACTGCAATACAGGCGTCATCGAACGCGGCGGGATAGGAGACCGGCGCCCCATAGTCATTTCCAGCGGCGGCGCAGATAATCACGTTGCGCGAGCGAGCGTAAACGACAGCCCGGCGCAGCGAATTCGAAGCGGCACGGCTCCCTAAGCTCAGATTAATGACACGAGCACCATTGTTGGCTGCCCAGGTAACGCCGTGCGCAACCGAGTCCCCACGTGAAAACCCGTCCCGCGCCAGCACTTTGACTGCCAGCAGCCGGGCGCCGGGGGCCACACCCACGACGCCGCGCGAGTTTTCCTTCAGTGCAGCGATCGTTCCAGCGACATGTGTGCCGTGGCCGTGGTCGTCATTGTATGAATTGCTCCCGGGGATGAGGGTTGCCCCGCGCACAGGCTCCGCCAAATCAATATGAGGGGAGATGCCAGTATCTACCACGGCTACAAAAACCCCTTGACCTGTGTAGCCCCGCCGCCAGGCTGCACGTGCGCCAATCTGGTCGATACCCCAAGGAATGTGTTCCCCCGTTGTCTCGGCTAGAAGGCTGGCGTCGGCCTCGCGGAATTCGATTTCTTCCATGCCGTATCCGCCACGGTCGAAACCCGAAATTTCCGGAATTGTCTGCAGGTTTGCGTCGAGCGCCGCGATGGCCCGATAGATGGCCACGGGCTCCACGCCCTCGACCTCGTCATCGTCCTTGACCGCCATCTCGATGCTCTGGACGGCGTCTTCAGCTGCTATACCGTACTCCGGATATACGGACAACACGCCGGTATAGGGATTGTAAATGGGCACGCCCTCCGGCGGACCGATGTTCGGATCAAGATCATCGATCGAAAGGTAGCTTGCACCGGACGCTTCAGCTGCAATGCCCAAAGATGGCGCCACCGGCGCGACGCGATCAACGATCCGACGAACGACATCGGTTGCGTTCTGTCGGTAATCCTGCTCATAAGTTTCAATTCGCGCGAGCGCTTCTCGACGTACGCCTCGGTCGGGATCCGTCAATGCCGCGATCGTGTCGCTGCCGACCTGTTGTTCCAACGGGAACTTGAGCAGGATGTTAACCTGTTCCTGAGCGCGGGAAAATCCTGGTCTCGCCATTTGCATCCCTCCTTGTTGACCAATGCATGTCCCGTCGCACTTGTGCGCTTACGGGATCATCACTCCGCTTGGTAATCGGGCGGAACCTCTATTTGGACTTCTCTACCCCCCGCCACAGATTGCGCCGACGCGGTAAGCGTATCCGCGCCGAGATTGGCTGAAACGGGCAACGTCAGAGTCCAAGTCGAATCATTGAGCACGGCGGCCATCTCTGGAGGCGCACCTTCGATTTCAGACAGCAGCACGAAACTCCTGCTATCTTTTGATTCCGCAGCTCTGGCTCTGGCTAGAGCGCGTCCGATGAAAGCGGAATCGGCGTGAGGATTCCTTTTCAGAGCGTTCTGTGATTCCCTCCTCCTGTCTTTGATTTGTCGGAGGGAACATGGCCCGAGCATTGAGTGATGATCTTCGCCACCGGGTTCTGGCTGCGTCGGCTGGTGGGATGTCCGCGCGGTCGGCTGCAGCGCGGTTCGGGATCGGGATTTCGACGGCGATTGCCTGGATCGCGAGCGCCCGGCAGGGTCAGGTGAGCGCTGCCAAGCAGGGTCGACCTGGAGGTTCCCGTCTCGACGATCATGAGGCTTTCATCATCGGCATGATCGAGGCGTCGAAGGACATCACGCTGAACGAGATGGTTTTGCGTCTGGAAGAGGACCGATCCGTCTCTATCGGCCGCAGCACCCTCGACGTCTGGCTGCGCAAGCGCGGCTTCACATTCAAAAAAAGACCGCACATGCATTGGAGCAGGAGCGGCCAGACCTCTTGAAGCGGCGTCAGGACTGGTTCGATGCCCAGCTTGATCTCGATCCAGCCCGCCTCGTCTTCATAGACGAGACGGGTCTTTCCACGAAGATGTCCCGGCTTCGCGGTCGCGCGCCGCGCGGAGAGCGTTGCCGATCGGGCGTTCCGCACGGTCATTGGAAAACCACGACGTTCACCGGGGCGCTCAGGCTCTCCGGCATGACCGCGCCGATGGTCCTTGACGGGGCGATGAATGGAGTGGCTTTCCGGGCCTATGTCGAGCAGGTTCTCGTGCCGACCCTCACGCCCGGCGACATCGTCGTCATGGACAACCTGCCGGCCCACAAGGCAGATGGCATCCGACAGGCCATAGAAACCGCCGGCTGCACGCTGCTCTATCTCCCGCCCTACAGCCCCGACTTCAACCCGATCGAAAACGCCTTCTCAAAGCTCAAGGCGCTTCTGCGGGCACGGGCCGAACGCTCCGTCGACGCCCTGTGGAACACCGTTGGCGACATCGTCAAACTCTTCGAGCCGCAAGAGTGTGCGAACTACTTCGCAGCAGCAGGATATGACCCGGTTTAAAGTGGACGTGCTCTAGAGTGCTTCCCGCCAATTTTGCGACCAGGCGCTGCGCTAGCGCATGATACTGCTCGGGCGAGAGGCCTTCCGGCAGGATCAGAGTGATCATGCGAAATGCCTTGGGCATTTTAGTCCTCTTGCGCAGATGGTAAGTCACAACGGCGAGCTTGGCGGCCAGAGCGATCCAATCCACTTTCGACCTGACTTGCTGCTCTCTTCAAGCGGCGTGAACCCCATCCAACGGCCGGAGCGATTGGGCCCGGCTCAGCCTCAGGAAGTATCCGCAAGCCGTTCCGATTTTCGATCAAATGCCCGATCGCGCGCCCGACGCGGTTCGCAAATTGGCTCGAACGAAATGCGACCGGGAGAGTGCACATATCACGCACCTTCAGCCCATATTTGTGGCTGTTACTTAAATACTTCGGGAGCTTAGATTGGCGGCTATTTGAACAAAATCCCGCAGCCACCGCTGTTCTAAACTCATTTGTCTAAAACTGCTTTATTATTCTCAGCTTGACCCCTAAACTGAGCTCAAAAAATAGACAGGCCGGATCCTCGACGTATCCAGCGTGACGAGAGGTTCTTTATGAATCTAGTTGAGCGAGAAATATAATAGTTAAAGTTGCGAATTTAGCAATGGATAAATTAAGGTGCTCACACCCAATCTCGGCCGGGCTCTGATTCGCGGCGCGACATCGTATACAGGCGCGAGCTACTACAACGACTCCGACGGGCAGGCCTACAGCTCCGAGTGGGCTCGAGTGTAATTCCGTGTCCTGATAGTCATAACGGACAATGAGGCGATTAAGTCCTCGCGGGCATCTCACCGCCTAAAGGTGATCTGACGGCTACCAGGACATAGCGGCGCGAGGACAAGCGACGTGAAATTATCCTATGGATAGTTGAATTGCACACGTAATACATCCCATACATGAGGTTGCTCCTCAGATCTTCGACAAACCAAGGAGAATGCTCTCATCCGCCAAGGGGAGCAGCAACCTCATGTATGGGATGTATTACTTAATGTATGAACAATACGCAAATGGTGTGATAGTAAACAAGTCATGCTGAGTGAGCATAATTCGTGTTCGGGAGACTTGTTGTTCGCTCAACCGCTTGTTCGACGTTACTCCCTCTTTTATTATGTGGGTGATGCATCCGCGCTTCAAGGCCATTGAGCCGGGTTCCCATCCGATCGCGCGTTCGATCGAGGTGTCGAAAGCAGGATCTCGCTCCATGCACCAGCAGCTTTCGCACGGTTGCCGCGTTTGCTGATGCCCGAGCAGCGTTTGCTTGCCTCCGGTCGAGTATTGCCTAGGCACCAATCCCAGCCATGCCGCTAGATCGCGGGCTTTGCGACGGCCGCGGGCCGCGGCAAATTGCGATGCGCCATGCTACTTTCCTCCATTGATCTGGCTTCCTCATGATGAGCGAGGAGGACGGGGCGGACCATCCCTATTAGTGGTGACGCCCGCAGCAAGGCGGAACGCTGTCGCTCATCTGATGGATCACCACCAGATGAGCGAACGGCGGGCGTGTAAGCCATCGGCTTTTGCCGGATGACAATCCGTTATGAAAGCAGGCGCGGCGGCGATCATGACCTTCGCGAACGGATGAAAGCGCTGGCGCATGAACGCCGCCGCTTCGGATGTCGGCGTCTTCACGTGCTGCTCAGGCGTGAGGGTCACCTTGTGAATCACAAACGGCTCTTCCGGCTCTCTATCGGGAGGAGAAGCTGGCAGTGCGCAAACGTGGTGGTCGCAAGCGAGCGATCGGCACACGCGCACCGATGCTGATCCCGATGGCAGCCAATGATCGTTGGTCGCGGGACTTCGTGTCGGATCAATTGACCGATGGACGCAGGTTCCGGATTCTGACAGTCGTTGATGATTGCACGAGGGAATGCCTGGCACTCGTCGCCCATACATCGCTTTCCGGCCTGCGTGTTACCCGTGAGCTTGACTGGATCATCGAGCAGCGTGGCGAGCCGAAGATGATCGTCAGTGACCACGGCAGCGAGTTCACCAGCAATGCGATCCTGCACTGGACGGATCGGACCAAGGTGGATTGGCACTATATCGCGCCGGGCAAACCGATCCAGAACGCCTTCATCGAAAGCTTCAATGGGCGGCTGCGAGACGAGTTCTTGAATGAAACCCTCTTCTCGTTACTGCCTCATGCCCGATCAGCGCTTTCAAACTGGGGCAGCGATTACAACGATCACCGACCACACTCTGGCCTCGGCTGGCTGACACCTGCCGAGTTCGCTCAGACCATCAACCCGCGACGTGATGCGGTGCTGCGCAGCCGAAATGGCTCCGCACCGCAATCCGCCGCTACCGCCGCAAACACCGAAACCAAAAACCGCTGGAGCGAACTCAAAACTGGCTAAAACTTGAGGCAAGGTCAGCGGCGATATCGCTGTGTGCACGAGCTAGGTCGGTCCGCAAAGTAGAATAAAACTCAGCGATGTCGTATAGCTCGTTACAGATGATCGGAGCGGTCGCTACAGAAAACCTATTCGTTTACTGAACGGCGTCGTCGAACTGTTTCCGGCCCTGTCGGTCTAACCGAGGCAAAACCTGGTGGACGCGCTGCCTCGGACCTGCTACTTTTACGCTAGAGGGCCAACTTGGGGTCATCCCAATGACGGATGCCATGACAGACGCGGGTGGTTCTGTCGCGGAAGACGGTCTGTCCGAGACCGGCTCTGCCGAAGATTCCTGCTCTGCCGCGCTTGAGTATCTTCTCGCTCCGATATCCCTCACGGGTTTTTTTGAAGACGTCTACGAAAAGACCTTTCTTCACGTCTGCGGTCGTACCAACAACTACTTCACCCACATTTTCTCTCGGGAAGCGGCAGAGATAGTGCTCTGGCAGCAGGAAAGCCGAATCCCCAGCTTCGTACGCCTCCACAACAACGGCACAGAAATAGCTGCGCCGCGAAGCAGCAGCCCGCTGGATTTTTCCAAGTGGGCGTTTGATGCCTATAGTACTGGGGCCAGCATTATCATCAATAATTTGGAGGATTTCCACCTCCCATTAGCATCATTCGTACGCGAGCTTGAAGAACTTTTCTCCTCACGCGTTTCCGCAAGTGCGTATCTTACGCCACAGCAGGCGAGGGCATTTCGCGTACACTTCGACACGCATGACGTGCTGATTCTGCAAGTCGAAGGGACAAAACATTATCGCCTGTTTAAAAATGCTAATTCGCCACACCTACCAATCAAGAGGCAGTTTTATCCTATTTCACATGAGGAAATAGGTGAACCGAGCGATAGCATAACTCTGAAACCTGGCGACCTCCTCTATATACCGCGAGGTCTTGTTCACGCTGCACACACGGACGAAAGCCATTCTCTGCACTTGTCGATCGGATTACATCCTCCAAAGCTAGCGGACATTATCAGCACATGTGTCGAACTCGCGGCCGAGCAGAATGGCTCGCTTCGAGAAAGTTTGGACATCTCTGATACAAGAGTTGCAAGTTTGGTGGAGAGACTAGCGAATCTGCTTGGCGCTGAGCTGACCATTGAAGCGCTGCTTGCACGGCAGCGGCTAAGATTTGCCGGCAGCTTGCGTGCGCTGCCGGGTCGCCAGCTTTTCAGGGCGGAACTCGCTGAACGTTTGCGGCTGGACGATTGGGTGCAAAGGACGCCGGGAGCTGTGATCTCAGCGGCGATCATAGAGGGCACTTTGCAGTTCAACTTCCCAGGCCTCGGAGTAATCCGGGACGAGAGCATCCTACCGAACCGGGTCGAAGCACCCGCGATACTCGAACCGATTATTCGATTCATCGGTAGAAGGAGGACCGCATTCCAGGTGTCCGAGTTACCTAAGCTGAGCGATGACGCCAAGCTAGTGCTAGTAAGATCGCTTGTCCGACAGGGACTGCTCCAAGAGAGCTCCGTCGCAGCCTCAAACACGTAGACAACTTAGAAGAGGAAAGACAAATGGCTCAACGACTTACGTTAACAAGCGACCAACGGAGGAAGATCGAGGAGGCGGTCGGCCACAAGCTGACCGAAAAGGTGGCGCTCACCGGCTCACCCAGGGTGACACTTATCCTCTCAGATGAGCAGCGACGGATCGTGAAAGCCGAAACGGGGAAAGATCTGGAGTCGATAGAATTGAAAGAGGAAGATCTCAAGACGCTGTCGAATGGCGCGGCCTACGAGAACGGCCTAGTTCCCGGCATCGGATCTTGAGCTACTGACGGCCTCAGAGCTGGAGACCCAAAGTGGAGCAGCGCGACCCAGCTTTCACCTTCATCTTCCCCAGTGTTTTGAATGGTCGCCTTTTCGATGGTTTCGACTTTCACCTCGGGGCCGGGTACATTCGCGCATACTTGGCCCTTTATAACATCCCCACCATCCAGTTCTTGTCTGATGGGTCCCATTCGGTAGCCGAAGTAGCCAAGGCTGTCCTGCTCACTCAACCGCTTATGGTCGGGTTCAGTTGTTATGATGTAAATTATCACCTTGTTCGAATCCTTGCGCGGGAGATCAAGAGGCAGGGGCCAGAGGTGCCGATCGTAGTCGGAGGCCCAAGCGCAACATTCTCCGATCAGCTAATCATGCAAGACTGCGATGTTATCGACGTTTGTGCTCGCTCCTATGCCGAGGAGAGTTGCTTGGATCTCGTTCGCTGGCGCCAGGGCGAGATCGATCTTCAGTCTATCCAAGGGATAAGCTATCGAGCGGGCGGGCAAGTCATTCGAAACAGGGACCGCCCTATGCCGGTCCGGCCGGTCAGCGCAGCTTCCACCTTGGTCGATGCTCCTTCGGACGAAAGTGCGTTCAAGGAAACTGGCGGAGCTCTTGATGCTTATCCTGATCCATACGTGGGCGGCTTCATTCCTCCGAAACGCGTGAGCGATGTGGGTCTGATCACGTCCCGCGGCTGCACCTTTGCGTGTACCTTCTGCAATTTTTCGGCAATGTCGGGACGATCGTTTGCCACTCATTCTCTCGAGTACCAACTACGCGTGTTTGACTTCCTCAATAGCGAGTTGACAGGGCCAGGCCGAACCTTAGTTACCATCAACGACGACAACTTCTCGCTGCAAGGCAAGCGCTTTCACGAACTGCTAAGGCGAATGAAGGACCGGCGCTACGGAAACCTCTCATTTTGGGCAGAGATGAGAACGGAGCCGATGAATGATGAGAGCTTCAGGCTGTTAAGGGCGGCTGGCTTCGTAGAGATCAATTTCGGCCTGGAAAGCGGCTCGCCTAAAGTTCTGGCTGCTATGAAGAAAGTTCGCTCATCGGGGTGGCAGCGCGACTCCTATGCAAAGGAGAGCGCCTTTCTTGAGCGGATCGCGTGGGCTGTGAGACAATCCCGGGAGAGCGGGATACGCACTACAGTTAGCGTTATCTTAGGCGCTCCGGATGAGAGTGAGGCCGAAGGTTTAGCAACTTTGCAGTTTGTAGAAGAGCTCCAAGTGGACACCTATGCTCATAATTTTCTTGGAGTGGGTGATGGTACAGAGCTCGCCGCGACTTACGCTGACTGGGGTATCTCAGTTGAGTACCCGATTGATCGTGTTCTTCCAGCCGTTACGACGTTACCGTATGATGTTCATCAGCTACGAATTCTGAAGAATGACCGTGCTTGGCTTGCGATGACCGGGTTTGAGCTGCGGCAGGCGACCCTGCTGCTCACTGGTGTCGGTCATCTTCCCATTTCGGCGCCACGTCCAAGAAGTTTCGGGCGCGGCGGGAGCGGGCGACTTCCCGACGATGATGTCGCAGCACCTTTAGAGGAGAGTGGACCAGTTCTTGGTATCGCTGAGATTGCGGCAGATGAGGAAACAGCCGAGTGGCTGGCAGATACTATGCCTTTATATATGAGCGTGTGGCTTATTCATCGTCAGGTGGAGAGAAAGCGAAACGTTCAAGTGCTTTTCAACTTAGCAGGTGTACCAATTCCCGAACTGAATGCGCTACGAGAGACCGAGGCGGCGAACGCGAAGCGCGCATTTCGCGTGAATGAGTTCAGCGCAACCGCACCGGCGTACAACACACGCGTTCTAAAAGTTATGCCTCCTGGTACGCCGGGTGTACTCCATGATCATGACGCAGAGACTGACGCCAAGGAAGCCGTGATTTTCTCAATCGATGACATGGAAGAGTTATCCACCGTTCTCGATTTAGCGCCGCAGGGAACGGAGGCTGAGTTTTCAATAGATCGCGGTCTCATTAATTCGAGAGTTGCATTCCAAGATAGTTGCCGGTGGTGCAGCGGGACATGTCCCGCGACGAAACTGAATCGCCTCTTGGTTTCTGCAACGAAGTCGATACAGCCGTGCTTAAACGGCGGACCGATTGGACGCGTTGGAGAGAAGCTGCAAGTTCTACGCTCGCGCGCGACTGCCATGTTTGAGACTGAGCGGCTCAAGCGCGGCTGCAGTACATGCTCCGCAAGGGCATCGTGTTCTCAGTGCCTCTTTCCTCATCCGCTAACTGTAGATGAGTATTGCCACGTTCAGCGTACCCGTCCAGCTCTAACGAGTTTGTTCGACGGTCTTATCTTAGCGCGAGGGCTGCTCGACGGCCAATTTCTCGACTCTCGACGAGACGAGTTGATCATAACGTCTCTTCGTCTCTTGCAAGAGGGTTCGATTGAAACGTCGAGGGGGTCTATTCCCCTCAGCACCTGTGTACTGCTCGGGGACGGCGCCAACGATGGGATCGCTTTCATCTACAGCCAGAGGCACCAGTTCGTCGCTCAACTGCCCACGGAGGCATATCAGCCTCTTCGCGCGCTAGTCCGAGAGGCGCGCCAAACAGCCGGTGGACCAACATCACGCAATCGCTCATCCAATGAGATCCGCAAGATCTTAAGCCCGGCATCGATTTCTGCCCCTTCGCTGGCGAGGGACATCGGCCCGATATTGCCTACCGCATCACCCGAGTTGAACGGGTGACGGAATTCCCCGCCAATTTTTCGTCCGAGGCAGGCTGAATCGCACTAACGATGACGGAGTTGGGCGGTGAGGGCACGTTCATCTATATCGATCTGGGAGTAGGTGCATCGGTGCATCGTAACCGTCCGGTGAGCACCGCAGGTGGCCGATCGTCATTCACCTGAGCGAAGGGTCAGACTCCGTTGTCGATGACGAGAGCACCGCTGCTGTCCTCCAAAAGATAGTAAGCGGCAAGCAGACCCCGTCTGGCGGAGGGGGTGAGCGGTCGGATATCGGTAGCGGACACGATGAGCTGCTGTGAGCTTCTATGTCTGCGTAAGCGGCAAGCAGACCCCGTCTGGCGGAGGGGGTGAGCGGTCGGATATTGGTAGCGGCCACAATGAACTGCTGTGAGCTTCTATGTCTGCGCCTAGTTCTGGAACTAGAACCTTCCATATGATCGAAGCTGTTGCCGACCGCCTTGAGGGTGCGCCGCGGCAGCTTCGCCGACGCTGGTCGGATGAGTTCAAGGCACGTGCGGTGGCGGAGGCATTGGAGCCAGGCGCGAGCGTTTCGGCGATCGCGCATCGGCTCAGCATTCACCCGTCGCAGCTCTTTGGCTGGCGTCGTGCGGTCTTAGACGCTCGGAAGGTTTCCACGGAACCGGCGCGTTGTGAGGTAGTCGCGGCGTATGATGGCGAAGCGGTGATCGAGGTTGTCATCGGCGACGTGACCGTGCGTGCTCGCGCTGACGTCAGTGAGGCGCACTTGCAGCGGGTGATCCGGGCGGTGCGGTCGGCATGATCCCCTCCGGCGTGAAGGTGTTCCTCGCCAGTCATCCGGTCGATTTCCGTAAGGGCCCGGATAGCTTGTTGTCGCTGGTGCGTGACGCCGGCAGTGATCCGTTCAACGGTGCGCTATACGTCTTCCGGGCCAAACGGGCGGACAGGATCAAGATCGTCTGGTGGGACGGCTCCGGGGTCTGCCTTTACGCCAAGCGGTTGGAAAAATCGCAGTTCTGCTGGCCCCGCATCGGCCACAGCCGGGTCCAGCTCAACCATGCTCAGCTTCTGGCGCTCATCGATGGCATGGACTGGAAGCGGGTTCGAGCCGTGCCGGTCAAGCCGCCAGAGATTGTTGGGTAAAAGCCCTGCGGCGAAGTGAATCAGTGGCCTGAAAGGGCAAGAAAACCGGAGCAAATTGTGCTCTGGTCGAACCGATGACGCCGCCCGATCTCAACCTTCCAGACGACGTTGAAGCGCTGAAAGCCATGGTGCTTGCCATGGCCGAAAAGGCGGCGCGGGCCGATGCCCTGGAGAACGAGGTCGCTGATCTCAAGGCACGAAACGCCGATGCCGATGAGCGCATCGAGCGGCTGACGCAGATCCTGAAGGCCTTCGATCGCGCCCGCTTCGGCCGCCGGTCGGAGAAGCTCGGCTCCGCAAGCACCGACGATGAGCAGCAGGCCTTTGTCTTCGAGGAGATCGAGACCGGCATCGCTGCGATCCGGGCGCAGGTCAGCAAGGGCCGCGAGCGTCCGGATGGCAAACGTCCGCCGCGGCCACGCAAGGGCTTCGCACCCCATCTGGAGCGGGTCGAAGTCGTCATCGAGCCGGAGGAGTTGCCGGAGCATGCCGGCAAGCAGAAGGTGCTGATCGGCGAGGACATCTCGGAGCGGCTGGATGTCATGCCGGCGAAGTTCCGCGTCATCGTCACCCGTCGGCCGAAGTATGCCTTCAAAAATGAGGACGGCGTCGTCCAGGCACCGGCGCCGGCACACATCATTGAGGGCGGCATTCCGACGGAAGCACTTCTGGCGCAGATCGCCGTCTCCAAATATGCCGATGGCCTGCCGCTCTACCGGCAGGAAGCGATCTACGCCCGCGACAAGGTCGAGCTCGATCGCAAGCTGATGGCGCAATGGATGGGCAAGCTCGGCTTCGAGCTGGAGATCCTCGCCGACTACCTCTTCGATGAAATCAAGAAGGCCGAACGGATCTTCGCTGACGAAACCACCTTGCCGACGCTCGCTCCCGGTTCCGGATCGACGAAGACAGCATGGCTTTGGGCCTACGCAAGGGATGACCGAACATTCGGGGGCAGCGGTCCGCCGATGGTGGCCTATCGCTTCGAGGATAGTCGAGCCGGCGAATGCGTCGCCCGTCATCTGAACGGCTATCGCGGCATTCTGCAGGTGGACGGTTATGCCGCCTACAACAAGCTGGTCCGCTCCGATCGCGGCAATGACGGCGTTCTGCTGGCAGGCTGCTGATCGCACAGCCGGCGCAAGTTCTATGAACTGCATGTCGCGGAAAGCTCAAAGGTCGCAACGGAGACGGTCGAGCGGATGGCGACGCTCTGGCAGATAGAGGAGACCGTCCGCGGGCAAAGCCCCGATGCTCGTGTCGCGGCGCGCCAGGAGGCCTGTGCGGCGGTTGTCGCCGAGCTCTTCGCTCTCTGGCAGAAGACTCTGCCGCGGGTCTCCGGCAAATCGAAACTGGCTGAGGCGCTCCGTTATGCGATCTCGCGTCGCGCCATCTTCGAACGCTTCCTGACCGACGGCCGCATCGAGCTCGACTCCAACATCGTCGAGCGAGCAATCCGGCCCCAGGCCATAACGCGAAAGAACTCGCTCTTCGCTGGCAGCGACGGCGGCGGAAGGACCTGGGCGACCATTGCGACGCTGCTGCAGACGGCATTATGCCGCGCGCGGCATAACGCGGTTTATGCCGACCGGCGAACTATGCCGAACGCCTCTTCTGATGTTGGCGGCACACCGTGCGTTCCCGGCCAGTTCGGCGGGGAGCCGTTGGTTGGCACTCGGCATAGTTCTCGTGCTCAGAGAGCATTCAGGAATTCCAGAAGCCGGTCGCTTGGTCGAAATCGCTCGGCCTTGGCGCGTTCGTACGGCTTCAGCTTTGCGAGTGCAGATTCCTTCAGTTCGAGATGCGCATGAAGATAGGTCAGCGTCGTTTCCATCGCCTCGTGGCCCAACCACAGGGCAATGACCGAGCAGTCGACGCCCGCCTGCAGCAACTCCATGGCAGCGGAGTGCCGCAAGACATGAGGCGACACCCGCTTTGAGCGAAGGGAGACGCAGTGCTGGCGTGCTTTGGCGACATATTTGTTCAGCAGCGCCTGCACGCCGTCAGCGCTGAGCCTGCTACCGTGCATATTCGGAAAGAGAGCCGTTGCGCCTCGCTTCCCTGGTTCCTTGAGCCAACGCCGGAGGGCTTGCTGTGCGGCCTTTGTGAGCGGCGTACTTCGCTCTTTGCGGCCCTTACCGACGCATTGCACATGCGCACCGCGGCCGAGCATTACCGAGTCTCGGTCGAGGTCGGTGATCTCCGAGACCCGCAGCCCCGTTTGCACGGCCAGCAATAGCAGAGTGTAATCGCGGCGTCCCAGCCACGTGCTTCGATCCGTGCAGTCCAGGATCGATTCAATCTCGGGCCTGGTTAGGAACTGAAGCTGCCGCTTGTCGCATCGCTTGCTGGGGATCGCGAGCACACGCTGAATGTGGGCGCTATGTGCCGGCTCCTCGAACGCCGCATATCGGAAGAAAGATCGAATGGCTGTGAGGCGGAGATTCCGGGTCCTCACCGAGGCCGCTCTCTGGGTCTCAAGGTCTTCCAGGAATGCGCCGATGAACGGAGCGTCCAAATCCCGCAGGGTCAATTGAGATGGGGACCTCCCAAGGCGCGCCTGTGCGAACGCAAACAGGAGCCTGAAAGTGTCGCGATAGGAGGCAATGGTGTTGGAGCTTACACCTCGATGCTTCATGAGCCGATCTGTGAACCACCGCTCGATCAGCACGGCCAGGTCGTTCGTGCGTCTCATGAGCGAACCTCCCACCGCTTATCCAGTCGCCGTGCGGCATGGTTCATCAGCTCAGGCGCAGCGGACAGGTACCAGTAGGTGTCGCGAACATTGGCATGGCCGAGGAAGGTCGAGAGTACCGGCAGCTCGCGTCCCACATCTTCGCCAGCGCGATGCCAGTTGATCAGGGTCTGGACGGCGAAACGGTGGCGAAGATCGTGAACCCGAGGACCATCGCGATCCCCCTCCTGCCGTAATCCGATTTGCCGGGATAGTCGCCAGAACACGCGGTGCACGTATTGATGCAGCAATCTGCCGCCCTGTTCGGCGACGAAGAAATAGGGACTGCGCGGTGTACCGAGGTGTGCATCGCGTCGGGCAGCATAGTCTGAAAGGACAGCGATTGTCGTGGTATGCAGCGGCACCAGCCGCGACTTGCCGAACTTTGTCCCTCGGATAGTGAGGACGCCCTGGTCGAGATCGACGTCGGCCCGGAACAGGCCGAGCGCTTCGGAATGGCGCAGTCCGGCGACCGCTATCAGTCCGAACAGGCAGTGATACGTCCAGCGGCGGAGGGCGTTGGCTGGCGGCAGCGACAGTGCTGCCGCCAGAAGCGCTCGAATCTCGATGTCGCTATAGATGTAAGGCTTTGTCCGCCGTGCCGGCGGCACTGCGTCGCTTGGTGGCACTTCCGTCAGAGGATCGAAATGGCTGAGGTGCTGGGCAAAGCAGCGCACATCAGCCAGGCGGATGGACCAACTTGGCTGTCGGCCCATCGACGTCACCCACTCCATTGCCAGGTCCGTCGTGATGGTATCGGCGCCGCGGGCTTCCATGAAGGTGATGAATGACGACAACCGTCGCGCAGGGCCCGTGTATTTGTATCCCAGCCCTTGGCGCATGCCGACATAGCGCTCAAGCGCGGTGCGAAGCCGGCTCATTGGACCCCTCCCGGCCAGGGTAGGCTCAGTTCACGCAGCTTCTCAACATCGAGCTTGGCATAGATTCTTGTACTGTCGATGCTTCGATGGCGGAGCAGTTGGCCGATCTCGGCAAAGCTAGCGCCCGACCGCAAAAGGTCGGTCGCGAGGCTGTGGCGGAAAAGATGGGCGCCATGATGTGCATAGCCGTCAATGCCTGCCCGTTCGAGTGCTTGCTTCGCGATCATCGTGATGGCGCAACCGGAGGCAAAACCCACGTGCGGCGCAAGCGTTCGCAAGAAAACGCGCCGACACGCCGAAGCAGGGCGCCCATGCCGGATATAAGCCACGATAGCTGTTCCGACGTCGTGACGCAGCGGCATATTCGCTTGCCGCCGTCCCTTTCCGTGTACGAGAATCGTGCCCGACTGCCAGTCGATATCGTCAAGATTGAGGGTAGCAACTTCGCTGGCGCGCAAGCCGAGCTTGGCCAGGAGCATCAGAACCGCATAGTCCCGATGACCCATTGCCGTGGTCCGGTCACAGGCATCGAGAACCTTCTGCACCTTCTCGGGCGGCAGGAATGTTGGAAGGCCGGCAAGTCGCCAGCGTCGGATGGACGGCACGCAATCAGCCAACGCCGTTAAAATGAAGCCCTTCAAATGCAAGTAGCGCAGAAAGGCACGCACGACTCCGCACATTGCCTTGCCGCTGTCGGCGGAGCCATCGAGCGCATGTCGTTCGACATACCCGATGACAATCTCCGGGGTGAGCGCTGCAAACCCATTCGCGCCGGCAGGACAGACCTCCCGCAGAAATCGAAGTGACAGGAGCTTGTGGCTCCCCACCGTCGAGGCGGCGAGCCCTCTCTCATTCGAGAGATATGCCCCAAATACATCGACGATCTTCTCGTGCTCAGTGCGCTCAACCGGAAGCGCAGCTGGTATTAAGCCCTCCTCCCGTAGCGCTGAAAGCAAGCGTCTGAGTGCCGATCGGTCGCCCGTGTCGGGACTCCAGTGTTTGAAACGATGCTCAAGAAAACGATCGACATAAACTTCGCTCAAATCCTGCGGAGCATGTCCATTGCCAACATGCCAGTCCATCAGGTCTCGAAACAGCCTCAGCGAGCGCCACGTGCATTGCCGACCCAAACCTTCGTTCGACATTTTGGCGGCGTAAACGCCCGCAAACTCCCGATGCGGACCGTAGACCAGCTTCCGGTATAGGGCGCTGCGATTCAAATAGTCACTTGCGTTCATGTGTCCTCTCCTTCGCGTCAATTGCGACGGAGGGACCCTAAGCTATGCCGACCAGGCGACCGCTATGGTGCCGGAAACGTTGGCAAAAACTTGATTAATCGGCATAGTTCGCCGGTCGGCATAAACGGCGAAGATGAACAACGTCGATCCGCTGGCCTGGGTCACTCAGACCCTCGAGCGCATTGCTAATGGCTGGCCGAGTTCAGAAATCGACGCGCTCATGCCGTGGAACTACGCCGGCTGAACGGCCTAGGCTTGTCGCTTACATGTCTGCGCTTAGTTCTGGAACTTCTCTATTCGGCGTCTTGAGGTCAAGCGCTATCGAGCCTTCCGCCGGCTGTGGTCTCGGGAGGACAAGGAACATCTCGTTTGCACCGGGACTGTACCGGGAGCTTGCCCCTCGTGGGACCGCCCGATTACACGTGCTTTGGGCCGACTTGGGAACTTCCCTAGGCTTGTCGCCGGCGTCCGCTTTGGGGTCGATGGGAGCCGTTCTTCACGAGCCCGGTACACGGCGTGTTGCGAGGATGTTCCCGTTATGTGCTTCTAAGATCGCATAATGTATCAAGTGAAACCTGCGACCTAATCAGGAATTTTCGGGTTGAGTTCACATGCCGCGACGTCGTCTAGGTGGACGGGTCATTGTGAATGCGTCCGGCTTTATCCTGCGCTCGATTTCTTCCCAGGTCGCAGGTGCCGCGACGGGAAAGCCCGGACGAGCTCTGGGCGAATAGGTGCCGACGGCGGTGGTGCCGCGGCCATTCCTCAGGTAATCGAGGAAAAGTTTGCCCGGCCGGTGCGAAAGCTGTGCCGACGTGAGGTAGCGGTCGGGATCGCTGCTGGCGAACTGCTGCGCCAGCCGTTTGGCATACGCGTGCACAGCATTGTGGGCCATCTTTTCCGGAAGAGGGGCCATCAGATGAACGCCTTTGCCGCCGGTGAGCTTCGGCCAGTTCTGAAGGCCCTCCGCCTGAAGAAGCTCTCGTAGCCGCAACGCGGTCTCGACGACGAACTCCCACGCCACGCCTTCGCCGGGATCCAGGTCGAATATCAGCGTGTCGGCGTGCTCGATATCGTCGACCGTCGCCGCCCAGGGATGCAGTTCGACCGCGCCGATTTCGACAAGGCCCAGCAAACCGGCGAGATCATCGACCCAGAGCCGCACACCTTCGCCGCCCTCGCGTTTCTCAATGCGGAGCTGATGGACCTCTGGCGGGATCGGCGGCAAGGGTCCCTTGTGGTAGAAGGTGGTGCCATGGAGGTGCCGCACGAGCTTCAGCGGACGGCCGCCGAGGAAATGAAGGGCGCGATCGGCCACGCGCGTCCAATAGGCCGCAAGCTCCTCTTTCGAGGGCACAACCGCGTCCGGCAGTAACTGCAAAATGTTTTCGCGGGGAACCGGGCCGGAGGTCGGGGTGACGCTCGCTAACTTTTTCGGCGCATCCCTGGAGGTTTTCTGCAGGCCCTTGAAGACCGGCTCGCGCAACAGGCCGTCATCGGTCACGCCGCTGTAGTCGACCTCAGCGTAGACCCGTGGCTCGACCCACGTCGCCTTTGGCTTGTTGATCGGATGGGAGAGGGGGCTCTTGCCGATGATCAGCGGATTGAGCCGCTCCCGCACCTCGCGCGCGGCCGCAAGCGTGTAGCCTGTTTGAGCCTTGCCGGCATAGACAAGGCGGGCGCCCTCCGAACGCCCGAGATAGAGCGAAGCGATCCGGCGAGGATGCGCACCAAGCTTTTCGACGAAGGCGATGATGGGAAATGCCGCGCGCTTCGTGCACTTCGTCTTTGTCCAAATTTCCTGCCGTCCCGATCGGTATGGCGCGTCCTTGCGCTTGGACACGATTCCTTCCAGGACCCATTATGCAGGCGTGCTCATAGACCTCCGCTCCTTCATGGATGTCGAGATGGTCGACATAGGCGATGGCGCCACCGCGGTCTCCTATGAGCTCGCGCAGCACGCGCTTGCGCTCGACCAGGGGCATGCGTCTGAGGTCGTATCCGTCCAAATAGAGCAGGTCGAACGCCTGAAACGTCAGGTGAGGCGATGCGGGTTTCGCGAGCTCGCGCCGAAGTGCTTGAAAGTCGGGAAGGCCGGTCTTGCCGAAGACGGTGGCCTCGCCATCCATGATCACGTCGTGACCCGCGAGTTGCCTCCGCAGCCGTTGCGATCGGTTTTGAACTCCTTCGTCCAGTCAAGCCCGGTTCGCGAGTAGACGGTGATCTCGCTCTTGTGGATGTGTAGCTGCGCCCGATACCCATCAAACTTGATTTCATGCAACCATTCTGGACCGTCGGGCGGTCGTTTCTTCAGCGTTGGATGACAAGGCTCAATGAAGGCGGGGCGGGTGGCCTTCTTCGCGCCATATTGGCCAGACGACGCTGAGAGGCCGCTTGTTGGCGGCTTGTGGCCGCGGTTTCTTGGCACGCCGATTCAAGACATGCCTCCATGTTCTGAACCGAGCGTTCAATCCTTACACCCGAGAACGTTCCCGAGACTGCTTCGTTCCGACGGATGCAACGGTTTCGCACTTGAGCGAGTTTAGTGGGTGGGCCTTGCGTAGTTGTCGACGAAACGACAGCGCTGGCTGCGGCCGGTCGACCCCAACGGACTAGTCTACATGGCGCAGAGTACCAAGCAAAAGCTGATGAAGGCGAGCGATATCCCTGCCTTCGTCGAGGAGGTGATCAAAATCGGCTGTAACATCTGCGCCGTCGGTCACGACAAATACGTGGTTGGAGACGCAGACCTGTCGCCGGGTGATTATGAGAAAACAAAGCGCAGGCTGAAGAAAATCGAGGATATTTACGGCGATCGTGATTTCCTCAAGTTGGAAATCGTTGCTTACCTTCGCTCGATTGGTCGGCATGTCGACCTCGGCGCGGATGGGTCTGAGTAGGAAGGCTAGCAGAAAAGCCCCGCCACTATCGCGGGGCAATCCCGCATCCTGTTGCCTTCGTTGGAGGCGGGGACGTAGCCAAGAGATGCAGCTACCCAGAGACGCTATCTGCCGTTTGATCAGAGAGGAAGGTCTGATCCCGCGATTCCGGTCCGCCCCTTCAAAACATCGGCAAGGTAAACGCTTCTCGCTTCGTCCGATCAAGCATAATCTTCGACATCCGGGTCACATCACCGGCATCGACAAGCGCGTCGCGGATTTCCTTCGGGCGATGTCGGGCGCCTCACTCGGCCTCCATTTCGAAAGTGCGGTACTTGCCACTTTCGCTCGAGAGTGGGCACGTCTTTGGCGGCTCCAAGGCCCTAGAAAAAAACAACTCTTGGTGATAGTCGGTCTGCTCACGGTCTGCGCTTCTGCGACAATGCTGGTGGACGCAAAGACAGCGCGAAACTGGGTGGGCCAGTGCACGATTTAACGGGAGGATTGCTCATGAAGCCCCGGATTTCCGTACTGACGCTTGGTATCGCAGATCTGGAACGGTCTCTCGCTTTTTATCGTGACGGACTCGGACTGCAGACCCCAGGGATCGTGGGCCGCGAATTCGAGCATGGCGCCGTCGCGTTCTTTGATCTTTCGAACGGTGTCAAACTTGCGATCTGGAATCAGGCCGATCTGGCTCACGATAGCGGCCTGACGAAAGCGCCCGCCAGCAGTACATCGTTCTCGATCGGCCACAACGTCTCGCAACGAAGCGAGGTGGATGACGTCATGGAACAGGCACGCGAAGCGGGCGCGGCCATCGTGAAGCCCGCCCAAGAGACATTTTATGGGGGATATGCGGGCTACTTCACCGATCCCGATGGTCACCTGTGGGAGGTCGTGTGGAATCCGGCCAATTTGCCGGAGGGCGATTGACTTGAGCCGAGCTTACGTGACGCTGAGGGTTCCGCAAAGAGCGACACTGCCGATTGTTTGCCGTTAACCCACTTGATCGACGGCTAAAGTGCCTGCCGGTAACGGTTTGATGAGCGACTTGGCAGAAACGGTCAGATCCAGCCAGTCGGCCCAGGCGTTCCGCTCCAGGATGACGATCTGTCGGTCGTGGTATGGAGCGATGTCCGGCCCCGGCTCCATTGTCAGCATAGTGAAGGCTTGACCTACCCCGGCGTTTCGCGCCAGATGCCGGCAATGCAGAAGATTGGCTCGTCCTTCTTGGTGAATAGCCACTTGTCCTTGCGCTTCTTCTTCGGGTCCTTCGGATCGGTGAACTCGTAAAAGCCGTCGGCGACGATCAGGCAGCGATTGGAAGTGAACTCGCGACCCTCCGATCGGAAATTATAGACCGGCCGCTTGTTCGGCCCAGGCCAGCTCCAGCGCCGCTGCACGAGCTCGGCCTCATCGCGGATCCATCGATCGTCCGGACGATGGGGCCGACATCGGTGATCTTGATGTCTTCCCGCGGTTCAAGATTCGGCGCGCCTTCGCCGAAACGGATCTCGATCTTGAGGTCGGCGAAGTCCTCGACGATCGAGGCGACATCCACCATCAGCCGATAATCATTGCACATGCTTCCTCCGTCTCAGGTCTGGTTCTATGCGACCGTTTTCCAATGCGACTCATCATATCGATACGCGGAAGATCAAAAGCCGGAATTTCCAGTGATCCTGAATGCAGATGACAGGGCTGGCGGTTCGGATCGTTTCAAGGCGAGGGATACAGGTCGATTTCCCGAACTCCGGAGCGACTCTGAAGTGTGGCTGCTTCTTTAGTGGAAGAGTGCTTTTTCCGCCAGTTAATTTGTTTCAAATTTAGATGATATTTGAAGGTAATATCAGACTAATCGAAATATTGTCTCATTGGAAACTTGCAAGGAAGGGTGCTATATTCCGGTGATCAACTATTAGGTGTCGGCTTATCTATCCGGACGCCTCGTGTCTCAGCTGAGGAGCGGTTTCATGACGAAGATCGTGGGGACGGGCGGGGGCGATACGCTGCGCGGGACGGACGAGACGGATCGCATCTGGGGTCTTGCCGGCAATGACGACATCGATGGCGGTGGCGGAGATGATCTTGTCGATGCCGGTGCGGGAGACGACGTCGTCAGGAGCACAAGCGGCTATGACCGCCTCGACGGTGGCGACGGCGACGACCGGTTGATCCTGGCCCGGACGGGCGGCGCGGTCACCGGCGGCGCTGGCCACGATACCCTCGCCGTCAATGCCTCCTTGGCGACGGAGGACGTGATCTTCAACGGTCCGCAGGGTCACGCCATGATCGGCCGCGATCCCTCGACGGCCCAGCATGTCTTCTTCCGGGATATCGAGCGCCTTGAGCTGCTCACCGGCAGTGGAAATGACATCGTCTACGGCAGTACGCGCGACGATGTCATCGTCACCGGCGACGGGTCGGACGCGATCACGACGACGCTGTCTTCGGCCGTGATCGATGGGCGCGCGGGACGGGAATTGGTGACAATCGACAATTCCGAAGACGTGGATGGCGTCACCATCGACTTCGCCGCGGGCAGTGCATCGACCGGCACGGTCCTGCGCAATCTCGAGACGGCCGTGTCTGGACCGGAAGCGGCGACGATACGGTGATCGCCGGCGGACTCGACATCTCCATCGCCAATACCGGTGCGGGTGACGATCGAATCGAGGCGGAGACGGCGACGACAACCTGAACGGCGGCCTGGACAATGACGTTTTTGTCGGGCGGAGACGGCAATGACGGCCTGAGCGGCGATGCCGCAATGACCGCCTCTTCGGCGGGGCGGGGAATGACGGCCTGTCCGGCGGGAGCGGAGCCGCACGATGTCCGGCGGGCGGCGACGGGGATGACAATGTCAAGGCGGGAGCCGGCAATGATATCTCGAGGGCGGCGCCGGCGATGACAGAATGGACGGCGGCCAGGAGACGATCGCCTCTTTTGGCGGATCGGGCAAAGACATCATGGAAAGCTTCGACGGTCGCGACGTCCATCGACGGCGGCGATGGCGACGACCGGATTTCGCGTTTCTCCGGCAGCGGTCCGGCAACGATCAGGCGGCGGCGCGGGAATGACCAGATCCGGGCGTGGGGCTCGGACAGCGTCGACGGCGGCACAGGGGATGACCGGATCGGAGCGGGAGCTCGGGCAGTGTCGACGGCGGGGAAGGCAACGATCACCTCGCGTTCGAAGTGTCCCATCTGCTTGGTCCTGTCGATTTCGACGCGACGCGTGGATCGATCTCGACCGGGCTTGACATGGACCGACATCGAGAAGCTTCACCGTGTCGAGCGGGAGATTTGGCGATCTTGACGATACGCTGCGTGGCGCCGACGGCGCTGATCAGCTCTCAGCCTTTTTCGGTGACGATCTCCTGGAAGGGACGGGCCGGAGAACGACCGCCTGTTCGGTGGCGATGACAACGACCGCCTGCTCGGCGGCGACGGCGACGACTTCCTGTCCGGCGATTTTGGCGACGACCGCCTGCTTGGCGGCGCCGGCTCCGACGATCTGCGGGGCGAAGCTGGAGCCGACGATCTGAGCGGCGGCTCGGGTGACGATCACTTGTCCGGACATACGGGCAGGGACCGGCTGTCAGGCCAGGAGGGAGCCGATTATCTGCACGGCGGCGGCGATGCTGACATCTTCCAGTGTCCATCTCGTCCCTTGAGACCGACAGCGTCGACCGCATTGCCGATTTCAGCGCTTTGGCGGGCGACATCCTCAGCTTCGCCATCGACGCCGATGGCGAGATCGCCTCGATCCGCAGCTACGCGGATTTCCTGGCGGCCTCGCATGACACGCAGGACGGCGTCGTCGTCACGCTCGACGGGTTCGATGATGCCGGCATCCTAATAGAGGGCGTCACCCTCACGGAGATTTCGGCCGAGAACCTGTCCTTCACCGAGTTCTACTATTGAGGCGCATGGCGGTGCCCGAACCGGGCGTGTCAATCGGCGTTGAATGGATGTGGCACTCAACGTGAGTTACCACCCAAGGGAGTTCATCCTTCCTCCACGAGCCCGATGCTGGGCTTGTTCCCAGGATGTTTACGTTCTGGGCTGAGAGGATCGCATAATGTACCAAGTGGGACGCGGGCGCGATGGCCGGTATCCAGTCCTATTTGCCTGGGCGTGATCTGATCCATTGGGAGAAGGCCGTCTGACAGGATTATCTGGATGGGTGATAAGTTCGACGTCTGATCGTCGGCAGCGTCGAGTACGCTGGCCGCGCCTCGCTACCAAGTTTCGACCGCGCCGCCGGTATTTTCCACAGTGGGTTCTTGGGGGAGGATCATGGGTATACTTGATCGCCCTGTTTTCGTCGCCAGACCCATTCATCAGCGACGGGGGCATGGAGACAGACCTGATCTTCCACGAAGGCCGCCGAAATGCCGCTGTTCGCCTCCTTCGTTCTGCTCGACAGCCCGGAGGGTTGCGAGATGCTGCGGCGCTACGCGGATTCGTATTTCGACTTGGCCCAAGGTCGCCAGTGGGGGCTTTGTGATGGACATCGCGTCGACCTTCACCATCACCATCCAGGCGAGGCCATCGGCATGGTCAACCCGGGCACGCGATCTTAGCCTGCCTTTCGCACCCTGAGTCACGGTGGAGACCGACGGGCGGTTGCCGGACTGGGCAGGACCTCGATTCCGCGCTCAGCGAGGTCGAAGCCGCGACTGGCGGCTACGTTCGCTATTACGGGATCAACTGCGCCCATCCCGAGCAATTCGGCGAACAGTTGCCATCGCTCTATCGCTCTGGCTCAACCGGATTTCTCATGGTACGGCCAAACGCCTCGCGCCGCAGCCATGCCGAACTGGACGAAGCCACCGAGCTCGATGACGGTGACCCGCAGGAGTTCGGCGCGCTTTACGCTGAAATAGCGAAATAGCAGAGCGGCTCCCCGGACTGCGCGTCGTTGGCGGCTGTTGCGGCTCGGACATGCGGCACATCAAGGCTCTGATCGCGGCGGGCGTCTGAGCGCCGGTCGGCCGGGCTTCAAGGGCAGTTGCGGCCCACGACGACCAAACAGGTGTCGGGGGCTGATGTTCATTTCACCCCGGTTCAAAACCGAGGCCTCGACGCTGGTCCGTCTAGCGTCCCAGCGGGAATGAAATCTGCACTTGCAAGCCCTCGGGAGCGAAAATTGTTTCGACGTTGCCGCCAAGCCGAGAAACGACCTCGCCTCTGATCAACGTCAGGCCGAAACCATCCTTCTGCGGTTCTTTGACGGGCGGCCCTCCCGTTTCCCGCCAAGTAAGCGTCAATCGTTGGTCGTAGTCGTCCCACTCAACAGCAACGTGGCCCTCGGGCTTGCTCAGCGAACCGTACTTCGACGCATTGGTTGCCAATTCATGGATGGTCATTCCAAGCGACAGCCCCTGCTGGGGCTGCAACCGCCGGTTCGGTCCGGTAAGCTCGAAACGATCGGACCCGAAGGCCTCCAGCTCCTGGCTGACCAGGTCTTCGATGGGGGCGGCGGTCCAATTCGAGTTGGTCAAGACGTCGAATGCGCGCGCCATCGCGTGGAGGCGGCCGCTCAGCGCCGTGTTGAAGTCTTTCGGAGACGGTGCGCCTTTCAACGTGTGGTTGGCGATGCTGATCACCACGGCCAGCATGTTCTTGACCCCGGTGATTGAGCTCGGAGATCAGCATGCGCTGGTGCTCCTCGGCCTTGGCGAGCGTTGTCACATCAATGAGCGTGACCACCACCCCCTGAATGCGGCCGGCACAGTCACGATAGGGGATTAGGCGAACCAGATAGTGTTTGCCGTCCTGATCGCTGGCAAGCTGGTGCTCGACGAGGTCGCCGGTATTGAAGACCGAAGCGATGTGCTGTTTCAGCTCCGCGTAGTGCAGCTGATTGGCGAGTTCGGTCAGCGGTCGACCGACATCGGATTGGCGAAGGCTGAAGAAAGAGGAGGCGGCAGGAGTAAAATTTCGTATGACGAGATTCCGGTCGAGAAAAAACCGTCGCGATCTGAGTGCTCTCGAAGAGATTCTTGAGATCGCTGTTGGCGCGATCGAGTTCCTCGACCTTTCCGCTGAGTTCCGCATTGATGGTGTTCAGCTCTTCATTGAGGGATTGCATCTCCTCCTTGGATGCCTCCAACTCCTCGTTGGTCGATTGTGCCTCTTCGTTGACCGACACGAGCTCTTCGTTTGAAGCCTTCAACTCTTCAAGCGCGGTCTCGTATTCCTCGATCATCGACTGCAGGCGCTCTCGCGTGTCGCGCAGCTCGCGATCGAGATCCGCGGCGACATCAACTTCCACTCCTTGCCTATCAATCTCCTGCCGGCTTTGCGTCGCCTCCACCGGATTGAAGACGATCAGAAAGAGCTGTTCCCCGTTGCTCTTGTTCGGCAGTGGCTCGACCGTTACCGTCAAGGCTTGAGCCCGGCCATCATCGTCTTCGACAACGACATTCGAGCGTACCACCGTGTTTCGCGTGGAAACGGCTTCGCGCAAGGCTGAGCGCAATTCAAGTCTGAGGCCTCGTCGGGCGATGGTCAGGATTTGCCGGCTTGGCGCCCCCTGCGGCGCTTCGAGATATTTTCCTGTGCGGGCTGAGAAATATACCGCATCGCCGTCGGCATTGACCACAACATGAGCCGGCGCGAACCGTTCGAGGACATGGCTCTCAACTGACTGTCGCAATGAATAGGACGTGCCCCTTTGCTCACGGCCCAAACCGGTGTCGGCCGCGCGCGGATGGCCCATCAGAGTCGAGAAGTGCGGTGTCGCCGCGGCATTTTCTCGCCATTGGAATAAGCGGTTCTTCTTGTCGAGGGTTACGAAAAGATCGCTGTGCTGGCTGATGCTTTCCGACGTTCCAAGGAACAGATAGCCGCCTGGCTTGAGCGCGTAATGGAACGTAGGGATGACACGGTTCTGAATGTCGGGTGCCAAATAGATTAGCAGATTGCGGCAGGACACCAGATCCATGCGCGAGAAGGGGGGGTCGCGCGTGACGCTATGGGGAGAAAAGATGCAGAGTTCGCGCACCTCATGGCTGACGACGAAACTGGAGCCGTGATTGTGGAAGAACCGCCGTTTTCGTTCCGGCGTGATGCCTTTCAGCAGTGCTTCCGGATATCGTCCCGCGCGGGCAACGCTGAGAGCCGGCTCATCGATGTCCGTCGCGAAAATCTGCACGCGTGGCACTTCGGAGAGTTTTTCCATATGCTCGCGCATGAGAATTCCAATCGAATACACCTCTTCGCCTGTCGCACAACCGGGCACCCAAATACGAATGTTATCGCTTTCTCCACGACCTTCAAACAGGCGCGGGACTACAAGGTTTTCCAGGGCCGTGAATGCATCGGGGTCGCGAAAGAAGTTAGTCACATTGATCAGCAGATCGCGAAAGAGGGCCGTCACTTCGTTGGCGTCGCGCTGCAGTAAGCCGATGTAGCTCTCGACGGATGGCATCTGCAGGATTTGCATGCGGCGCTTGACGCGCCTTATGAATGTCTTCGATTTATAGCCGGAGAAATCGTGGCCGGAATGGCTTCGCAGCAATGCACATATCTCGACCCGTGCTCGCTGCACGTCTGCTTCCAACCCATCATCTGCTGCACCGTTCTTTGTCTCCTCCAAAGGCGCCCTGAAAGCTCGTGCGAAAGCAACCAGTCGCTCGCCCATCCGATCGGCCGGCAGCGCAAGATCGATCATTCCGCTGGAGATGGCGCTTTGTGGCATATCTGGGTTGCGAGGACCTGAACCGTCGCTCACCTGGGCAAGCGTCAGACCGCCTCTCTCCTTGATGGCCTTCGCGCCCAGCGTCCCATCGCCGTCACCGCCGGAAAGTATGACACCAACGGCGTGCTCGTCCTGATCTTCGGCAAGTGCCCCAAGAAAGATGTCGATCGGCTTGCGTTCACGATTCGCGGCGTCTGGACGTCGAATTTGAAGACGCCCCTCTTTGATGGTTAGGATCGCGTTCGCCGGCATCACGTAGACGTGGTTTGGCTCGGTCGGCATCCCGTCTTCGGCGACAAGGACCGGCATTTCCGTGTAGCGGCTCACCACCTCGTCAAGCAGGCTCTGCCGTGCGGGATTGAGATGGGTCACGATGACGAAAGCCATATGCGGCCGTGCCGGCAATCCCCGGAAGAAGCCTTCCATGGCCGGAATGCCCCCCGCCGATGCCCCTATTCCGACGATGGGGAATTTGCCGAGATAGGATACTTTTGTCATTGTTTCCTGCGCGTCGATGAGACAACAGCACATCATAGGGTGAAGCGCCGCCCTGCGCCAGCAACGAAATCCCGGCTGGAGATCGCGGTTTTTCAGAAAAAGACATAAGGCGCCCTGCGGATGCTTCGCCTTTATTAGCATAAGTGAAAAAGAACCCATTCTGCGGAACGAAGTGGATGGGCTGGCGGTTCTCCATACGGCCTTCCAGGAGGTCCGATATGAGAGAAGTGCCATGGCGCGTTCCACTATCGGTGACCTTGCAAAACGGCATGAACCGACAGTTCTGTGGCGTGTACGACGCGCTTGATTTCCTCGAGAACGAGTGGCCGATGCATGGCAAGCACCAGGCCCAAGCCGTCCGCGCCTGTCGCGCAGCTTTGCGTCACCCACGTTACGCCGACTGGGCAAGAAACTCCTTCATAGCCGCATGCACCGAGGCGTCATTCGCTTGCAGCGACATCCGAGGAGGAGCCAGGCCGCCGCGGCCGAATTTACGTCAGCCTACAGCCGATTGGGGCCTGGATCGCTAAAGCGGGTGGCCGCGGCGGCGACCTCTTCTCGCGTGGTGTGCGCTCTGGCGCTCGGCCACTTCGCCAGGCGGAATTTTAACCGAGGTCCCGTGGCCCTTTAATATGGCGTCCTAAGACCACCGCCCCGGTCGACCTCTTTTCGGGTGAGTCTGCCATTCACCGGCCGCCGCTGCGCGCGTCGCAGGCTAAGAGCCAAGCCGCTCCTCTTCTTCTATTTCGCTGGTGGCCTGTTCCCAATGGCGCTCGTGGTCACCGTCAATTCCGCCTTCGCGCTCCCAAATCTCGTAAGCGCGCCGTCGGACACGCTCTTCCTTCTCATCGACAGCACCTGAACGGTTCTCCTCCGCTTGGCTCGGCGGAGTGGGTGCCTTGTTGTCCTGGTCACGATTTTGCAATTCATGTTCAATCGTGTCCCGAGAGCCCTCGGCCGGATCTGCGTTCCGCCTGTTATTAGCCATTTCGATCCTCCACCTGCGCAACGATTGTGCTGATTCGTTGCAAACCGAGCAACGAGGAAGATGTTCCCGGGCTGCTGCCTTAACGGCCGCCATGACGATAGTGGACGCAGCAAGATAGGAAGCCTGTCGCCGGCACCGCGCTGACAAGTCGAGTTGAAGCGCTAACAAAGCCGCCGCGCATTTCTGCTGAAGCCGTCTGAGGAACCTTTCTGGCAACCTCAAGTTCTATGTTCACAAGAACAAGAACAAGAACAAGAACAAGAACAAGAACAAGAAATAAGAAAAGGGACAATGGGCACCCCGGCCGACCATCTGCATACCGGCGCACGGGTGCAGACGCGAGGGTAGAGCAGGGTTACAATGCTGACCAGCCAGGGACGACCGCCAAACACTAACGGAGCCGTCTGACGTAAATGGCAGGCGTAATGCTCATAGTTGTCATGGCCCTGCCGCTCGAAGCGGCATTGGTTCTCCTGTGGTTCGGGCCTCTGCGAAACGAGCACACCAGACCGCCTCAACAATCCAATATTTGGGGCCTTGCGCCTGGGTGCCGGCCAAGGTCCGGCAAGCACATGCCCCGCGTGTAAAATTAAACAATTGCGAGTGTCGGGCTGTCATTAATCTCCGGAATGGACACGAAACTGGAAGACTTGAAACTCTGGCCTTCGCTTCTCCGCGAGCTAAACCAGACCGGGTATGAGATAGTTGGAGATATGCAAAATCTGCCGACTGCAGAATTGCTGCGAATACCCTGGATGAGCGGACATGGCTGGCGGAAGATCGCCAAGGCCTTGGGGCGTGGCCATTCCCCAACTCGATGAAGCGTTGATGACGTTGCGAGCTCCTTCTTCACTCCTGAATGTGGCAGCGTCCCATGGGGCGGGAACTGAAGGACGCTGCCACTCGGTCGGCTTCTGCGGAAGGAGAAATGAACGAGCCGACACGAAGTCTCCGCGCGGAGATAGTCGCTCTGCCAGCGACGCGAATCAAACCGGCGGCCGCGCAGATGGTTCCCAGGTTTTGGGTTTATCCCAAGAAAAGCAGCGCTCCGGGAAGATGGAATGGAGCGCTGCAGTTGTCCGACACGTGCAATTGTTCGCCAGTCGAAATTCAGAGGGAGAAAACAACCTTCTGAAATAGGAACGCCTCTCAAACGCCGTGTTGGCTGGAATGTTCCGGAACAAACCTTTTTTTCAAGGTTGGCGAATTTCAGGCCGGCTCCGGTAGCGGCTCTGGGGAAGGGGAGGTCGTCTCCCCCGCAATCATCGTCATCCGACCACCAACGTTGCCAATCGTCGCCCAGCGCTTCCTTCGCCTGGCGCCCGTCGAGCGGGAGATGAACATCCGGAACAGCTGGTGCTCTGAAATGCCGCTCGCCGGCGGAAGGTAGGCGGCAATATCCTTCTGGCAATCCCAGTCAGCTGCTTCATCTTCTCTTTGTCGGCCATAATCCGTCTCCTCGGCAGGTGAACACGTCACCGGGCATGAGGTTCCAGCCCTTGTCGGCGCCCGGTCGGCTCCTATCCTCCTTGTTTGATCATGGGAGGAACCACATGGCAGACAATTCGAAGAAAACAGCCGCGACCGCGAGCTCGTTTCCGAACAGGAGCACGAGGTCGCCTATCTGATGAGGACGGCAAAGGAGACGCGGCAGAAGGCCCTTGAGGCTATTCGTGAAGCCGGCCCGGGCCGGGAGAAGGTGATGGCGTGTCTTCAGGGCAAGTGAAGACAAAAAAGCGAGTGCCCGCGCGAGGGGAACGGGCGGGCACTCTGAACAGGTTGGGGGACCTGGTGCCGCGGCAATACGCGGCGCTACCGACAACGCGTCTCGTGCAACTTTGTTCCGACGCTTCAGCAATTACGGGGCTTCACGGGGCAAGTCGTGTCCGACGAGCCGCTGCCGATCTCGACCTTGCGCCGATGTCGCGCAGGTTATGAGCAGATCCTTGTCGAGGATCTCGACCCAGCTCCCGCCTTCTTCCGACCTAACGGCAGGTTGGCGGCGGCATCTTTCTAATAGTCTTGGGCAAATGTGGGCAGCGCCCAAAGGGGAGCGTGAAGGGCGCTGCCGATCGGTCGACTTACCGCGAACCAGCGAGGGAACGATTAGTCGACCGAAGTTTGTGCAGAAGCCGCTCGACAAGCGACGGAGTCTAACATTCGCCGCCTTGAATGGTTCCCTGGGTTCAGTCTACTGCAGCACCTTTATCGTGAGCATGGGTTATCGGTTCCTTCGTCACCGTCATCACCGTCCGCTTACCATAATCGCCAGTCGCAGCCGAGCACGTCCCCAGCGCGCGTAGCAGTTTAGGCCTAGTATCGCACTGCGGCCGTGCGCCGCGCGGTCGCGCGGATGCCTTTTTAGCCGACATCGAAAAACCGCGTGTAAAGCTCGGCTGCAGATAAGATGAAACTCGCTTTGCGAGAGCGATTTGTTGAGAGGATTTGCATGCTTCCCATGCTTCAGTGTGCCCGTTCGTTACGAGGGCGAGTTCCCATCGTCATCTTCGCGACCGTGTACGCCAAGCGTGCTCAGCAGCCATAGTCCGAGGAGGTTGGTCAGGCTGAGGACGATTGCAACGTTTGCCGCACCGAGTCCGACTGCCACCCCGATGGCGCCGGCATTCCAGATGCTCGCGGCGGTCACCAGACCTTTGACGCTACTGCCCTGCTTGACGATAGCCCCACCGCCAATGAAGCCAATTCCGGTGATGACACCCTGAAGAACACGCGCCCTAGCTTCATTGTCTGCCGGCGCGCTCGTGTCGATAAATCAGGGCGAAGCCGCACGCCGCCAGCGCCACTATCGGAAGTGTTCGAAACGCGATGCTGCGCCGACCGTGTCGTCGCTCCCAACCGATTGGCAGCGCCAAGGCAAACGCTAACAGAATCCTCGCAACATCGCTTGGGATCGTCTGGAAATCGAAGCCTAGATCAGCCATAGGCCGTCCTGGCCATGATGGCGTACTGAAGGCCCCCACCGATCACTCGCGGCGAAATCCGAAGAGCGTCGGCAGGCTCTCTACACCGAGCTTTAGGCTCTCGCTTTGCCGCCCGCAAGCGATCGCTCTATCTGCAGGATTCCTAGGTCGGCGCCTCGCGCCAGCCGACTTTGTTCCCGAACAAAGAGCACGACGCAAGAATACCGCAGATTCTGGTGCGGCATGGGCTGCTTTGACGGCAGTCAGGATGGACCTGGAATGCAGGCGGAAACCCGCCTTGCCTCATCCCGCTTGAGGGCAGATAGGGCGGCGGTAGTACCCCATCTGCCCTGCAGGCGCGCCGCTTCCGTAGTGGCCGCTTCCCGGAAGCGCTTTAACTACCGCTGAGCTTCTGCGCGTGTTCCAGATGCCCCTGAACAACGGGCGCCGTTTTGGCCGCATGCGCCTTCAACGGTTGGCTGTCGCCGCCTTGGGCGTAGCTCTGCAGGAGCTTCAGAGCCTCCTGGTGCGCCGCAAGCTGCGCCTGCACATAGGCCGCATCGAACTGCTCGCCCTGCGCATTCTTGAGCTTCTCCAACTCGGCCGCGTGCTTCTCGTCCATTTGCGCAGGAAGCGTGACGCTTGCCTCTCCCGCGGCGGTCTTCAGTTCCTGGCTGGCCTTGGTGTGGTCAGCAATCATCATTTCCGCGAACTGCCGAACGTTGTCCTGTTTGCTGTTCGCTACGGCGAGCTGGCTGGACTGGATTTCGAACATGTCCGAACTCGCCGCCATGGAAACGAACTCCTCGGACGAGATCTGCTGTGCGGCGACGCAGGGCGCACTGGCCAGGAATGCTACGGCGGTTGCTATCTTCAACATTCGCATGGGGGTTTTCTCCGTTTTGACACTGAGCGGAAGGCAGCCCCAACCGCGAAGCCGGAGAGGTGTTCCCGAGCGTTCCGATTCGGAGAAATTGCGTAAGCGCTTCAGGGCGTCGTCAGCCCCGCAAAGACGAGCAACCCGCCGAGAAACACCACGGTAAGCACAGCAGAGACATAAAAGCCCGGCTCGCGGAAAACGCGCAAATCGTGACGCAGGCTCATCGGCATTTCTCCTTCTTTTACGCCGAACGCGGCTCATGCGGTGCAGGTTCCCCACTCGTATCCGCCGCAGGAACAAAGAACGTCTTCGTCCGTTTTCCCGGCGGCACGACTGCATTCGGCCCATTTAAGGTCAGAAAATGCGTTCTTCCCTGTTGCAATACTGCTTTCTGGCAGCGGTTTTGACCCTTTCGCCGTCGATTTCCCGTAGCCAGCCGCAGGACGGAAGAACGAAGCCGGCCGCCCCGGCTTTTGCCGTTTCGCCTGAAGACGCGGACTGGGCCACCCCGGCAAAGAACACGGCGGCCACGCGTTACAGCGAGCTGTCGGAGATCAACACCCAAAACGTCAATCGGCTTCAGGTCGCCTTCACCTTCTCCACGGGGGTCAACAAGGGCCACGAGGGGGCTCCCCTCGTTGTCGGCGGCATGATGTTCATCGTCTCGCCCTATCCGAACATCGTCTATGCACTCGACCTCACCCGGCCGGGCGCGCCATTGAAATGGCAGTACAATCCCAAGCAGGACGCCTCCGCCCAAGGTGTCGCCTGTTGCGATGTCGTCAATCGCGGGCCGACCTATTCCAATGGACGGCTCTTCTTCACCACGCTCGATGCTCACGTGGTGGCGCTCGACGCAGGCACTGGCCGGGAAATCTGGAACGTGAAGCTCGGCGAGATCAATCGCGGCGAGACCATGACCATGGCGCCGCTGGTCGTGAAGGACAAGGTGATCGCCGGCATATCCGGCGGTGAATACGGGGTGCGCGGCTGGATCCAGGCGCTCGATGCCGCGGACGGGAAAACCGTGTGGAAAGCCTACAGCACCGGACCCGATCGGGACGTGAAGATAGGGGCGGACTTCAAGCCGTTCTATGAGGAGGACCGTGGCAAAGACCTCGGCGTCTCGACCTGGCCCCCCAATGCCTGGGAGATCGGCGGCGGCACCGTCTGGGGCTTTGCCAGCTATGATCCCGATCTGGATCTAATCTTCTATGGAACGGCCAACCCCGGCCCATGGAATCCGAATCAGCGCCCCGGTGACAACAAATGGACCAATACCGTCTTCGCACGCGATCCGGATACCGGCGAGGCACGCTGGGCCTATCAGTGGAATCCGCACGATCTTCACGATTGGGACGGGATCAACGAAAACATCCTCGTCGACGTGGAATGGCGCGGAAAGCCGCGCAAGGCGCTGGTACATCCCGACCGAAACGGCCTGGTCTACCTGCTGGACCGCACCACGGGCGAAGTTCTCTCTGCCAGTTTCTACCACCCGGTGAACGCGCATAGGGGTGTCGATCTGAAGACCGGCCGCATCAGAATCAACGAGGAAAAGTACCCACACGAGGGCAAGGTGATCCGCAACGTCTGCCCCACCGCGCCCGGCGCGAAGGACTGGAGTCCATCCTCCTTCTCCCACCAGACCGGCCTGCTCTACATCCCGCACAACAATCTCTGCATGGATTGGGAAAGCACGGAAGCGAACTACATCGCCGGCACGCCCTACGTGGGCGCGGAAGTGCGCATGTATGCGGGGCCGGGCGGCCATCGCGGCGAGCTTTCCGCCTGGGATATCGTCGCGGGCAAGGAAGTCTGGACCATCAAGGAACGCTTCCCCGTCTGGGGCGGCACCATGACGACCGCCGGTGGGCTGGTCTTCTACGGCAACATGGAAGGCTGGTTCAGGGCCGTCGATGCGAAGACGGGCGAGGTGCTCTGGCAGTTCAAGACCTCGTCCGGCATCATCGGTCAGCCGACGACCTATCGCGGTCCTGACGGCAAGCAATATGTCGCCGTTCTGTCAGGCGTCGGCGGCTGGGCGGGCTCGATCGTATCCGGCGACCTGGACCCGCGCGACAGCACCGCCGCACTCGGCTTCGTAAATGCCATGGCCGACCTGAAGCAAGCCACGACCAAGGGAGGCAACCTCTATGTCTTCGCGCTGCCTTAACGCGGCGGCCGCCTTGCTCGTATTCGTAATCGCGCCGGATGTAGAGGCGCGCGAGCTGCGAGTCTGCGCCGACCCGAACAACCTGCCTTTCTCCAACAGACAGGGCGAAGGCTTCGAGAACCGGATCGCCGAGCTGCTTGCCGGTGAGCTTGACGCGACGCTCGTCTACACCTGGAGAGCGCAGCGGCGCGGTTTCCTTCGCGAGACGCTCAATGCGGGACGCTGCGATCTCGTGATCGGCGTCCCGGCTGGATTGGAGAGCGTCCGCACGACCCGCCCCTACTATCGCTCGGCCTATGTTTTCGTCACGCGTGCCAAGGAGCCTCTAGTCGCGTCCTTTGACGATCCCGCGCTTCGAAGGAAGTTGCTGGGCGTACAACTGGTCGGCGACGACGGTTGGAACACGCCGCCGGCACATGCGCTGACGCGGCGAGGCATTGTCGACAACGTCCGGGGATATACGCTCTACGGGGACTATCGCGAGCCCAATCCCACCGCCCGGATCGTCTCCGCCGTGGCGCATGGAGAAATCGACGTAGCGCTGGCCTGGGGGCCCATCGGCGGCTACTTCGCCGCACGTGAGCATCCGGCTCTCAATGTCAGCGCCGTAAAGCCGCTCGATGAACCCGGCCTGCCGATGGCCTGGGATATCGCCATGGCCGTGCGCGAGGATGACGGCGCGCTTCTTTCGGAGATCGACGCTCTTGTGGAACGCCTTACCCCGCAGATCGGCGTGATTCTGACCCAGTACGACGTGCCGCGGCTCCCGCCTTCTGACAGCCTGCCGGACGCGAGGCCATGAGGCGCCTGCTGGCCATGGCGGCGGCACTCGCCGTGATCGGCGCCTGTGAGCGAGAGGACCGTGAATTCCGCCCGCCTACCGCTGCGTCGGAGGGCGAGGCGGAGGTCACGCTCTCCACTATCTCTCCAGGCTCGGGACCGTGGGGGCAACCGGCAGAGAGCGGCAAGCGCTATGAAGAGAACGCCTATCATCTTAGCGAGGGCAAGCGGCTCTTCACCTGGTTCAATTGCAAGGGCTGCCACGCCAATGGCGGCGGCGGCTCCGGTCCGGCGCTGATGGACGACCGCTGGATTTACGGCGGCGAGTTCCGGAACATCGTCCAGACGATCCGCGAGGGACGCCCAAACGGAATGCCTTCCTTTCGGGGCAAAATTCCCGACGAGCAGGTGATGCAGATCGCGGCCTATGTACGCTCGATGGAGCGCCAGGTCCCGCAGGACGCCGCGCCGGGGCGCAACGACGACCTGATGCCGCGGCCGTCGGAGCACCGCCTGCCTGCGACGCCCCCGGTGCCCGGCGGCACCGCCCCGCCCTCCGGCCAGGCTCCGCAGTGAGGCCGAGATGCGCTGTCGCCCCGCTCTCATCATTTTCCCGCTCACCCTCACCGGCTGTGACGGCTGGCAATCCACTCTGGATCCGCAGGGGCCCCAGGCGGACACGCTGGCGGACTTATTCTGGGTGTTCACAGCCATTCTTGCGGCAGTCTGGCTCCTGACCATGGCAGCCCTGTTTCTGGCGCTCCGCCGTGAGCATGCGGCGCGAGCGGGACCGCTTATGCGTGAGCCGCAGGCGGAACGGGGCATGACCCGTGCGGTCACAGCGGCAACCATATTGACCGCCGCTATCGTCATCGCGCTTACCGTGGTGAGTTACGCAGCGCAGCGCGCCCTGTTCTCCAGGAACGAGGCTCCGCTTCAGCTGCTGGTCAAGGGCCACCAATGGTGGTGGGAAGTGACGTATGAGGACGCTCAACCCTCGCGGCGCTTCACGACGGCCAACGAGATCCATGTTCCCGTCGGCCAGCCGGTCCTGATCAAATTGCAGTCCTCGGACGTCATCCATTCCTTCTGGGTACCCAGTCTCGCGGGCAAGATGGACGTCATTCCCGGGCGGGAGAACCGCATCGTGATCGAGGCCACGCGGGACGGCATCTTCCGCGGTCAATGTGCGGAATTCTGCGGCTGGCAACATGCGCATATGGCCATCACCGTCGTTGCGCATGCGACCGCGGACTTCGAGCGTTGGCGCGAAAGCCAGATCAAGGCGGCCGAGCCGCCGGATGACCTTGTGCGCAAGCGCGGAATGGACATTTTCCTGTCACGGCCCTGCGTGATGTGCCACCAGATCCGCGGCACCACCGCAGCCGGCAAGGTCGCGCCGGATCTGACGCATCTTGGCAGCCGGCTCCATATCGCCGCCGGCACGCTGCCCAATAGCCGCGGCAATCTCGCTGCCTGGATCGTCGATCCGCAGGGCATCAAGCCCGGCGCGCATATGCCGCTCATCGCGCTTGAACCCGAGGAGATCGAGCCGCTCACGCGATATCTGGAGGGTTTGAGGTGAGCGAGACGGTTATCAAGCCTCACGCCAAGGAAGCCCTCGACTCCGACGTCGCTGAGGGCGAACTGGCCAAACGGCTCGCCGCCACCTGGGGCACGGCCGGCGGCCTCATCGGCGCCCTCTCCACGGTCGACCACAAGATCATCGGCCGGCGCTATATCCTGACAGGCTTCTTCTTCATGTTCCTCGGCGGGCTGGCAGCCGTAGCGATGCGCCTCCAGCTGGCGGTGCCTGACAATGGTCTGATCGGGCCGGACCTCTACAACCAGATATTCACGATGCACGGCACGACGATGATGTTCCTCTTCGGCGTACCGATCGGCGAGGCACTGGCCGTCTATCTCGTGCCGCTGATGGTCGGCACGCGCAACATCGCCTTTCCGAGGCTCAATGCCTTCTCCTACTACGTCTATCTTTTCGGCGGCCTGATGATATGGGTCGCCTTCGCGCTGAATATCGGTCCCGACAACGGCTGGTTTTCCTACGTGCCGCTCGCGGGGCCGGAATTCTCCCCCGGCAAACGCGCCGACTTCTGGGCGCAGATGGTGACGTTCACCGAGGTTGCAGCGCTTGCGGTCGCCGTCGAGATCGTCGTCACCGTGTTGAAGCTGCGTGCGCCGGGCATGGCGCTCGACCGGATCCCGCTCTTCGTATGGGCGATGTTCATCAACGCTTTCCTCATCATCTTCGCGATGCCCGCCGTGATGCTTGGCTCGACGCTGCTCATCCTCGACCGCCTGCTCGACACGCACTTCTTCAATCAGGCCGAGGGGGGCGACCCGCTGCTCTGGCAGCACCTTTTCTGGTTCTTCGGCCACCCGGAGGTCTATATCATCTTCCTGCCGGGCACGGCCTTCGTCTCGGCCATTGTCGCGACCTTTGCCCGCCGCCCCGTCTTCGGCTACCCGGCCATCGTTCTTTCGCTGATAGCGACCGGCTTCCTCTCCTTCGGTCTCTGGGTCCACCACATGTTCACAACCGGCCTGCCTCAGCTCGGTGCGACCTTCTTCACCGCCTCAAGCATGATGATCGCCATCCCCACGGGCATCCAGATTTTCTGCTGGATCGCGACCTTGTGGGATGGCAGGCCGATCTATCGCACGCCCCTTCTTTTCGTCCTCGGCTTTTTCTTCGTTTTCGTCGCGGGAGGCCTGTCGGGCGTCATGCTTGCCTCGGTACCGATCGACACCCAGGTTCACGACACCTATTTCGTCGTGGCGCATTTTCACTATGTCCTGATCGGCGGCGCCGTTTTCCCGCTCATCGGCGCCATCTACTACTGGTTCCCGAAGTTTACCGGGCGCATGATGAGCGAACGTCTCGGCCGGTGGCATTTCTGGCTGGCCTTCATCGGCTTCAACGTCGCCTTCTTCCCGATGCACATCTCCGGCCTGAGGGGCATGCCCCGCCGCGTCTATACCTATCCGGCGGAAATGGGGTGGGACACGCTCAATCTGGTCTCGACCCTGGGAGCGACGCTGTTCGTCGTGAGCTTCCTCGTCTTCGTCTACAACGTGGCCGTCAGCGCCCGCTCCGGCGACGCCGCCGGCGACAACCCGTGGGATGCCGCGACGCTGGAGTGGGCTACCACTTCCCCGCCGCCGCCTCATAATTTCGACTGCATCCCGTTTGTGACGAGCCGGGAGCCGCTCTGGGCCGAGCGCGAGACGCTGCCCGTTGTGACGGGACTTGCCGTCGACAAGCGGGAAGTGGTCATCACCACCACGACCGAGGCACTCCCCGACCTGAAGGAGAGTTCACCGGATCCGACTGTCTGGCCGTTCGTTTCCGCAGTCGTGGTGGGCGTCATCTTCATCGCCAGCATCTTCACGCCCTGGGCAGTCGCCTGGGGCGCCCCCGTCGCCGCCCTCGTCATAATCGCCTGGTTCTGGCCGAAGAGCATCGAGGAGGACAAATAGATGGAGCACCGCGTCGTCAGGGACCTCGCCGAATTGCCCAGCTACGCCTTCGGCCCGCGCATGACCATGTGGTGGGGTACGTTGGCTTTCTGCGTATTGGAGGGAACCGGCTTCGCGCTCGCCCTGGGAGGCTATCTGTATCTCGCCTTCATCAATCCGGACTGGCCCCTCGGGCCGCCTCCGCCCCTGCTCTGGTCGGGCATTTTCACCCTCCTGATGGTGGCGAGCCTCGTGCCCAATTTTCTGACGGAGGCCGCCGCGCGCCAGGAAAACCTTTTCAGAGTGCGGATACTGCTGGTCCTGATGAGCGGCATCGGCGTGCTGCTCACCGGCGCCCGCGTCATGGAATTCGCGCTGCTGCCGGTGCGATGGGACTTCAACGCCTACGGTTCGCTGCTCTGGACCATTCTCGGCCTCCACGCTGCCCATCTCGTCACGGATGTCGTCGACACCGTCATCGTCACGGTGCTGATGTTCACCCGCCACGGCTTCGGCAGACGCTTCAGCGATGTCGAGGACAATGCGTTCTACTGGAACTTCGTCGTCCTATCCTGGCTGCCTACCTATTTCGTCCTCTATTGGGTGCCGAGGCTATGATCGCAAGGCTGCTTCGCCAGGGACTTCCGTCCTCCGGGCTTTATGTCAGCCCTGCGGCCTGGCTGATCAGCACCCAGCTCAACTACATGCTGCCAGGGCTCACCTGCAGCACCGGCATTCCTCTCGTCCTCGTCGCCGGGCTGGCGCTCGCACTCGTCAGCGCCCTCTCCGGCCTGCTGTCCTGGCGTGCCTGGCTGGCGAAGGACGGCCCTCGCCCCTTCGGACAGGACGAAAACCGCCCCTATGGATTCGTGGCGCTGCTCGGGACTGCTTCCGCGGTGCTCTTCACCCTGGTCATTCTGCTGCACGCATCGGCCAATCTCTTTCTCACGGGGTGCGAGCGATGAGGATCGTCGTTGCCGCACTGTTCACGATCATGGCGGCCGATGCGCAAGCCCATGAGACTGGCGCCGAAGCCGGAGATCCATGGAACTATCTGTTTGTCGTACTGCCGCTCGCGCTAAGCGCCCTGGCATACGCCGTCGGCATGCGCAGGTTATGGTCCGCATCGGCAAGAGGCCAGACGATCCACCTACAGCGGGCCGTATGCTTTGCCGTCGGCTGGCTCTTCCTGGCGGCTGCGCTCGTGTCGCCGCTGGATAGGCTGGCGACGCAGCTCTTCACCGCCCATATGATCGAACACGAGATACTGATGGTGATCGCCGCACCGCTCTTCGTCCTGTCGAAGCCGCTCGCGCCTCTGCTCTGGTCCTTGCCGCAGAAGCTCCGAGCGTCGGTCGGCCGAGCACTCGTTCGCAGCGTCGTCCTTCTTTCAATCCGGAAGGCGGCGACCAATCAGCTCGTCGCGACCGGCCTGCATGGCGCGACTCTGTGGCTCTGGCACGCGCCGCGCCTCTACGATGCCGCACTGGCCGAAACGCCTGTTCACTGGCTTCAGCATCTAAGCTTCTTCTGCACCGCCCTCATCTTCTGGTGGGCGCTGCTTTTCGGGCGCGGCCGGCAGCATTACGGCGCCGCCATCTTCTATCTTTTCGCGACCACGCTTCACTCTGGCTTCCTTGGCATCCTGCTCTCTTTCGCGCGTGAGCCGCTCTACCGCAGTCAGGGCGCCGGCGCTGCAAGCTGGGGCCTGTCGGCTCTCGAGGATCAGCAGCTTGCCGGTCTGATCATGTGGGTACCGGCAAGCATGATATACGTCGCCGCGGCGCTCGCCCTTTCCGCTGCCTGGATTGGCGGATCAAACGACTCCTTCGCCAGGGAAAGCAACGATGACGCCGGCGCGCGCGGGGGGCAAGCTGCCGTGCCTGACGGCGGCCTGCGAAACGGCTCGCATCACACTTAGCGCGCGCCGAGGCACGAGCGGTCGCCGGCGAGGCAGGGGTGCCCTTCTTCTCGATCTCCGGTTCTGAATTCGTGGAGATGTTCGTCGGGGTAGGTGCGGCCCGGGTGCGCGATCTATTCGAACAGGCGCGTTCCAAAGCGCCGACCATCATCTTCATCGACGAGCTCGACGCGCTCGGCCGTGCCAGGGGAATTGGCCCGATGGCAGGCGGGCATGACGAAAAGGAGCAGACCCTCAACCAGCTGCTGGTCGAACTCGACGGCTTTGACCCCTCGGCCGGACTCGTCCTCCTCGGCGCCACCAACAGACCCGAAATTCTGGATCCGGCGCTGTTGCGCGCCGGACGCTTCGATCGGCAGGTCCTCGTCGACCGCCCGGACAAGCACGGCCGCATGCAAATCCTGGATGTGCATTTGAAGCGAGCCAAACTCGCTGCCGACGTCAAGTCGGAGCAGATAGCCGCATTGACGCCGGGTTTTACGGGAGCGGATCTCGCCAATCTCGTCAATGAAGCAGCGCTACTGGCAACGCGGCGCAAGGCCGAAGCCGTGACCATGGCAGACTTCAACAACGCCATAAAGCGGATCGTTGCGGGGCTAGAGAAGCGCAATCGCCTGCTCAATCCGAGAGAGCGCGAGATTGTCGCCTATCACGAAACGGACCACGCGCTCGTCGCTATGGCGTTGCCCGGGGTCGACCCCGTTCACAAGGTCTCGATCATCCCGCGCGGCATAGGTTCGCTCGGCTACACGATCCAGCGACCCACCGAAGACCGTTTCCTAATGACGAAAGAGGAGCTAGAGAACAAGATGGCGGCGCTGCTCGGCGGCCGCGCTGCGGAATGGATCGCCTTCAGCCACCTGTCGACGGGTGCGGCCGACGACTTGGTCAAGGTCACCGACATTGCGCGGGCCATCGTCGCCGCTACGGCATGACCGAGGACCTGGGGCATGTAGCGCTCGAGCGGGATCGCCGCTCACTCCTGACCCCCGAGCCGCTCTATGGCCCCCGCGAGCGCGATTACTCCGAGGCGACTGCTGCCATCATCGACGAGCAGGTCCGTAGGATCGTGGAGAACGCGTTTGACCGGACCGTTGCGCTGCTCAAGGAGCAGCGACCCACCCTTGAACGGGCGGCGAAGCTGCTTCTGGAGCAGGAGACGATGACTGAGGATGAACTGCGCGAGATCGTGGCGGGCGGAGATGCGACCCGGCGCACGACGGTCGCGCGACCTGCTTGAGCTAC
>NZ_CP096435.1:0-1165109 GCF_054161295.1 Ensifer sp. D2-11 | reverse complement strand
GACTGGGTCTATCACGACGCGCCCGGCAATCCGCATGTCCATCTGATGACGACCTTGCGACCACTGGCCGACAACGGCTTCGGCGCGAAAAAGGTCGCGGTCGTTGGGCCGGACGGCAAGCCGATGCGCAACCACGCCGGCAAGATCGTCTACGAACTTTGGGCCGGGAGCACCGACGAATTCAACGCCTTTCGCGATGGTTGGTTCGCATGCCAGAACAAGCATCTGGCCTTGGCCGGTCTCGACATTCGCGTCGATGGACGCTCCTACGAGAAGCAGGGCATCGACCTGAAGCCGACCATCCACCTTGGTGTGGGCGCCAAGGCGATCGAACGAAAGTCCGCTTCTGCGACCGAGCCAATCACGCTGGAGCGCATTGAGCTTCAGGACGAGCGTCGGGCCGAGAATGCGCGGCGTATTCAGCGCCGGCCGGAAATCGTCCTGGAGATGATCACGCGCGAGAAAAGCGTCTTCGATGAGCGCGAAGTAGCGAAGATCCTGCACCGCTACTTCGACGATGCCGGCCTGTTCCAATCGCTGATGGCCCGGATTCTGCAAAGCCCGGAAACCGTGCGTCTCGACCGCGAGCGGATCGATTTTGGCACCGGCATCCGCGCTTCAGCGAAGTACACGACGAGGGAGGTGATCCGGCTCGAAGCCGAGATGGTGAACCGCGCCGTCTGGCTTTCCGCCCGGTCCTCGCACCGCGTGCGCGAGGCGGTTCTGGACGCGACCTTTGCGCGCCACACTCGCCTGTCGGATGAGCAGAGAACGGCCATTGCGCATGTCGCCGGCGGTGAACGGATCGCCGCCGTGATCGGTCGCGCCGGCGCCGGCAAGACGACGATGATGAAGGCCGCTCGCGAGGCATGGGAAGCGGCGGGTTATCGTGTCGTCGGCGGGGCGCTGGCGGGCAAGGCGGCCGAAGGCTTGGAGAAGGAAGCCGGCATCGTCTCGCGCACGCTGTCGTCGTGGGAGCTGCGCTGGAATAAAGGGCGCAACCAGCTCGACGACAAGACCGTGTTCGTGCTGGACGAAGCCGGCATGGTGTCATCGCGGCAGCTCGCACTGTTCGTCGAAGCGGCAACGAGGTCCGGCGCTAAACTCGTCCTTGTCGGCGATCCGGAGCAGCTCCAGCCAATCGAGGCGGGCGCTGCCTTCCGCGCCATTGCCGATCGTGTTGGCTATGCCGAACTCGAAACGATCTATCGGCAGCGCGAGCCATGGATGCGAGATGCCTCGCTCGATCTGGCGCGCGGCAACATCGGCAAGGCAGTCGAGACCTATCGTGTCAACGGCAGAGTAATCGGCGCCGAACTCAAGGCGCACGCTGTCGAAAACCTCATTGCCGATTGGAACCGCGACTACGATCCGGCGAAGACCAGCCTGATCCTTGCGCACCTGCGTCGGGATGTCCGGATGCTCAATGACATCGCCCGCGCGAAGCTCGTCGAGCGTGGCATCGTCGCTGAAGGGTTTGCCTTCAAGACCGAGGACGGAAGCCGCAACTTCGCTGCGGGCGACCAGATCGTCTTCCTGAAGAACGAGGGCAGCCTTGGGGTCAGGAACGGCATGCTGGCCAGGGTTGTCGACGCAGCACCCGGCCGCATCGTCGCGGAGATCGGTGACGGCGAGCAGCGTCGCAGCGTCACCGTCGAGCAGCGTTTCTACAATAGTGTCAATCACGGCTATGCGACTACAATCCACAAGAGCCAGGGCGCCACCGTTGACCGGGTCAAGGTGCTTGCCTCCCTGTCTCTGGATCGTCACCTCACCTATGTCGCGATGACGCGCCACCGTGAGGATCTCGTTGTCTATTACGGCCGGCGTTCCTTCGCCAAAGCGGGCGGCCTGGTCCCCATCCTGTCGCGCCCGAACGCCAAGGAGACGACGCTCGATTACGAAAAGTCGCCGTTCTATCGGCAGGCGCTGCGCTTTGCCGACGCGCGCGGTCTCCACCTGATGAATGTCGCACGCACGATCGTCCGCGACCGGCTCGAATGGACCGCCCGGCAGCGCTTGATGCTTATTGATCTCGGCGCGCGGCTTGCGGCGATCGGAGCCTCGCTGGGCCTCGTTCGTGGCAGCGACAAGCAATCCGTCCCGAACACCGCCAAGGAGGCAAAGCCCATGGTTGCCGGCATCACTACCTTCGCCAAATCCATCGAGCAGGCCGTCGAGGACAGGCTCGCTGCGGACCCCGGTCTGAAGAAGAAATGGCAGGACGTCTCTGCCCGCTTCCATCTCGTCTACGCGCAGCCGGAAGCGGCGTTCAAGGCGGTCAACGTCGAGGCCATGCTGAAGGACCAGTCGCTCGCCACGGCCACCATGGCGAAGATCGCGGCCGAGCCGGAAAGCTTCGGCGCGCTCAAGGGCAAGACCGGGATCTTCGCGAGCCGCGCCGACAGGCAGGATCGCGATGCCGCGCTCGTCAATGCACCGGCGCTTGCCCGCAATCTGGAGCGCTATGTCCGCGCACGCTCAGAGGCGGAGCGTAGGCACGAGACGCAAGAGCGCACCGTTCGTTTGAAGGTGTCCGTCGACATCCCCGCCCTTTCTCCGAGCGCGAAGCAGACGCTCGAGCGGGTGCGCGACGCGATCGACCGGAACGATCTTCCGGCCGGTCTTGAATACGCACGCGCTGACCGAATGGTGAAGGCGGAGCTGGAGGGATTTGCAAGCGCTGTCTCCGAGCGTTTCGGCGAGCGCACCTTTTTGGGCATCGCGGCAAAACAGCCGGGCGGCGAAGTCTTCAATTCCGTCACTGCGGGCATGACGCCGGCGCAAAAAGCGGAGGTGCAGTCGGCCTGGAATTCCATGCGGACGATCCAGCAGCTTTCCGCCCATGAGCGCGCCACCGAGACGATCAAACAATCCGAGGCCTTCCGCCAGACTCAGTCGAAGGGGCTTTCGCTGAAATGACAGACGCCTCTTTCGGAGCTGGTTCGATCCGTCGACGCAGACGAAGGACGGTGGCCGTAGCATTTGCGGGACTGGCTCTGTCGACGAGCGTTCTCGTGGCGGGTGCGGTGGCCGGCTATCGCATCAACATGACGCCGAGCGAACCGCTCGGTCTCTGGCGCATCCGTCCGCTGGAGCGCCCCGCTGCCGTCGGCGACCTCGTCTTCATTTGCCCGCCGGCCACAGCCCTCTTTGCCGAGGCGCGGGCGCGCGGTTATCTCCGCCGCGGGCTCTGCCCGGCAAGTTATGCGCCGTTGATCAAGACCGTCGTCGCCATCGCAGGACAACGCATCGAGATCGGTGTGGACGTGCGTGTCGATGGGCACGAGATCGTCAAATCGCGCATAGTACAAACCGACGGCAAGAGGCGCTCGCTTGATGTCTATGTGGGCGGAATCGTCCCGGCCGGGAACGTGTTCCTCCATTCCCCCTATTCCGCCTCATGGGACTCTCGCTACTTCGGCCCGATCCCGGCTTCCGGCATTCTCGGGTTGGCGCAGGAGGTACTGACCTATGCGCCATGACGTCGCGCGCACCGCGCTCTTGGCCGGCGGGGCCGCCGCATCCGGCTGGATCGGGTGGAGCGGACATGTTGTGCTCCTGCCAGCCGCGCTCGCCTTTCCGTTGCTCTGGTCGCAGGCGCCGAATCGGCCGGCAGCCGCACTCATCTCGGCGGGATATTTCTTGGCGGCATCACGAGGACTGCCTCACGGTGTCGCCACCTTCTATGCATCCGACTTCTGGCCCGGCCTCTTGCTTTGGTTCGCGGCGTCAACCAGCTTCGTCGTCGTTCACACGGCACTCGGGTCGCGACATGGAGCCTGGCGGCCGGCCCGCTATCTCGCCGTCTCCATCCTGATGGCGACGCCGCCGTTCGGCATCACCGGCTGGGCGCATCCGATCACCGCCGCGGGCGTCGTGTTTCCTGGATGGGGATGGTTCGGCCTTGCCGCCATGACAGCCGGCCTCATGGGCCTCGTGACCCGGATGGGGCCGGCTGTCGCGGTTGCCTTAGGAGGCTTCTGGCTGTGGTCCGCCGCAACATGGACCGATCCCAACCTACCCGAGACTTGGCGCGGCGTCGATCTGGCGATGGGCGCTTCCCTCGGTCGGGACGGCGGACTGCATCGCCAGCGTGACCTGATTGCCACGGCGCGCGGCGCGGTCGAGAGCGGCGCGCAGGCCGTCGTCTTGCCGGAAAGCGCGCTCGGCTTCTTGACTCCGACCGTTGAGCGCCTCTGGGCGGACGCCTTCGTCGATGGCGATGCTACGGTCATCGCCGGCGCTGCGGTGGTCGACGCCGGGGGTTACGACAATGTCCTCGTCGCGGTCGACGGGAACGGTGGCCGCATCCTCTATCGTGAGCGCATGCCAGTTCCCGGCTCGATGTGGCAGCCCTGGCGATCCTGGCTGGGGACAAGCGGTGGTGCTCGCGCCCACTTCTTCGCAAACCCGGTTGTCGAGGTGGCATCGAGGACGATCGCTCCGCTGATCTGCTACGAGCAGCTGGTCGTTTGGCCAGTCTTGCAATCGATGCTGGATGATCCCGACATCATCGTCGCTGTCGGCAACGGCTGGTGGACGGCCGGCAGTTCCATCGTCGCCATTCAGCGCGCGAGCGTCACGGCCTGGGCGAAGCTCTTCGCCAAGCCACTCGTCATTTCGTTCAACACCTGAGTTCGGAGACCGCCATGCTGGATGCTGCCCTTATTGAAAGATGCGCCGATCCCTCGCTTCCCCCTGGTATTGTCGAGCAGTTCGTGGAGGCGGCCGGTTCGCCAGACCCGCTCGCGGTCACCGTGAAATTCGGCGGGCGGCTGATCCTTGTACCGAAGGCCAAGTCGGCCGACGCGGCGATGGAGATTGTTCGTCAATACGTTGGCCACGCCGTTGTTCGGGTCGGCCTCACGCAATTCCCGGCCGGCGTGGGCGTCAAGGAAGCCTCGGAGCTGAAGCCCGATCTCGTCGACGCCTGCGAGAACCTGCGCATGGGTACGAAGATGTTCGCGAAGATCATGCGCATCGTCGCCAAGTGGTATGGGAACCCGACAGCCAAGGACGTTCAGCCGCAGATCTTCGAGGATGCCGCCTATGCGTGGAAGACCGGCGAGTTCGAGGGCGTGGCGGTATTCCAGGTGCCTGATCCAGGTACCGCAGCAGAGCTGCCGACTCCCCTCCCGGATAAAATGGATGATGACGCGCCGGCAGAGGATGCGCGATCGGAGCCTCCCGAACTCGAGGACGAGCAGGCAGAGCCTGAAATCGGGAGATCGGAAATACGGATCGACCTTTCGCGCATCGGCGGAAAATGAAGTCGCCTGGAAAGGGGGCGGTTCGTCGGTTCCGGTAGGGGCGGAATCACTCTCCACGATGAAAGTTTTCACATGAAGGAGAATTTGACCGGTTTCGCCGCACAACGGCCCTTGGACAAGCTCTTGCAGCCGGCAACGTTCGACCCCTTGCGGCCGTAGGGGACAAGGACCGGGAATGGCTCGATTGAGCCCGGTTCAGCCGTTCCCGCCACGCCTCTCCAACGACTGCTGTGCGCCCCATTTCAGCCGTTACGCTGCCCTGAGCCAATTCCCCTAAGCGGACGGTCCCTGGCAACGGGTTAGGTGTACAAATGTGCGGAGTTCATAACGACAGCGATCGAGATTTGACCGGCCAGACTGTCCTTAAACCGACATGCCGTCCGCGCCCACCGGCGCCCTCTGGCCCATCCCGTTCCGCCGGAACGTGGATGACTTGACATTTTTGTTCGATGTACCATTGTGGTGTCTTCAATGAATGGTGCACCATTATGGCCGAGAGGCCCGATCCGGAAATCACGCCGGCAGACATACGTCGAATTCGCGAGAGGCTCGGACTGACCCAAGTCGAAGCGGGCGAGACGATCGGCGGAGGTCCACGAGCCTTCGCCAAGTACGAGAACGGCGTGATAAAACCGGCCGCGTCCGTAGCAAACCTGTTGCTCGTGCTGGATCGTTCTCCCGAGCAACTGGAGGCCTTGACCGGGAGGCCTGTTCCCGTAGACACCACCGATCTCCTCCCGCTGGAGGTGTCCCACGAACACGTAAGGTCGCTTTCGTCCTCCATGTTCGCCCTTCTCGTCCAAAGGCTGCTGGAGGCCGAGGTACTTACCTACGGCTTGCCGACGGGTGGGATGCATGTCGCCGTCCAATTGACCGTAGGGGACGGCGGAGAGGATGCGTTCATGTCGTGGGAAGGAGGGCCGGCACGCACCCGCTTCCTTCCGTCCCGCCGAACCCAGTTCCAGCTCAAGGCCTCTCCCATCTCGCCGGCCGCCGCCGGGCGTGACGTCCTCGACCGCGACGGGCGCATCAAGCCGATGATACGGCGGGAGCTCGAGGCAGGCGCCACCTACATGATGCTGGTCACACACCCTTCGGTGCGCCAGACCATGGTGCGCCACGAGGAGGCCATCCGTGAAAGTCTCTCGCGGGCGGGGTTCCAAGCGGCGGAAGGACAGATCGAGGTTCTCGACGGCTCGCAGGTGACGCGATGGGTGAACAGTCACCCCGGGGTGGCCGCGTGGCTCTTGGGGAGGGTCCACCCGGGCCTCAGTATCTTCCGCGACTGGAACCATTGGGCCGGGCGGCACGAGCACGACCGTTCGCCGTGGGTGGAAGACGCGCGGCTCCAGCCGCTGCAGTCCGCGGTGCTTGCCGCCGCCGGCACACGACGCGGCGTCCTTCGCATCGTGGGCCCGTCCGGAATCGGCAAGTCGCGTCTGGTGCTCGAAGCGCTCGCGGGGGTCGAAGGAGAGATCGCCCGGACCAGCGGCCTGGTCCTGTACGCCGTCGAAGAGGAAGCCGGAACGCACGCTGTCGTGGCAGCCGTGCAATCCATCGTTGACACCGGCCGGCGTGCCATCGTGGTGATCGACCACTGCGCGCCCTCCACCCATGACGACCTGGCGGCATCGGTGCGGAGGTCCGGCAGCAATGTGTCGCTGGTGACAATCGATCACGAGTTCGATCCCGAGGGGAGCTCGGAAGGGACACTGGTGGTCGAGGGGGCCGACGACAGTGTCGTGTCCGCGATCGTGCAGAACATCAGACCGGATATGCAGGGGTCCGAGCGCGGCCGCGTGGTGCGGCTCGCATCCGGCAACCCCCAGGCAGCGATGCTCATCGGCGAGGCATGGGAAGTCGGCACCTCCTTTAGCGAAGCGACCCTCTCAGAGCGTATCCTGACCGCCCGGAGCGGCGCCGAGAGCGCGACCCTGCTCAAGGCCGGCATGTTGCTTGCGGTCTTCGGGGCGATCGGGCTGCGCTCGGACTTGAACGAGGTCACATCCATAGCGACCATCCCCGCCGCCCCCGGGGAAGCGGAAATGCGCGACGGCCTCGAAGGGGTGCTCCGCCGGGGGGTGGGCCAGCTCCGCGGCCGGATGCTCGTACTCCAGCCCGCGCAGCTGTCTTTGTCCCTGGCCAAGCGGCAATGGCGGCTGTGGACCCGCCGACATTGGCGCTATGTCCTTGCGGAATTGCCCGATGTCGGTCTGCGTAACCGGGCGGCCCGCCGCCTGGCTATGCTCAACCGGGAGCCGGTCGCCCGCGATGTCGTACTCGACCTATGCGCTTGGGACGGGCCGTTCTCCAGCCTCAAGGCGATCGCGGCCGAGGGTGCCACGGGGATACTGTCCGCCCTTGCGGAAATCGACGCACGCGTGGTCGGTGATCTGCTCGACCGCGTGCTGGACGGTTCCGGCATCGAGGAGTTGCGCTCCATAGAAGGTGAAGCCCGTCGCCACCTGGTCTGGACGCTTTCCAAGACAGCGTTCGCCGCAGAAGGCTTCGAGATCGGTGCGCGGCTGCTGCTCCGGTTGGCTGTCGCCGAGAACGAAACGTGGGGTAACAACGCTACCGGCGAGTTCAAGGGGCTCTTCGCTCCATTCTCCGGCGCGACGGAAGCCAGGGGTCCGGCACGGCTGCTGTTGGTCGAGGAGATCGCCGGAACGGGCAATGATGAGGAGCTCACCATCCTGGTCGACGCCCTCCTGGCTGCGTTGAACTGGAACCGCGGATCACGGCTGGTAGGTCCCGAGGAGCACGGCACGCGGCCCGCCCTGCAGCCTTGGCAACCCCAGACCTGGGGCGAGGTATGGGACTACCTCGGAGCCTGCATCGCGGCCCTTACCGATTTCGCGTGTCGGCCCGACGCTCTAGGCCAACGCGCGAGGGCGGGACTGGGGTCCAATCTCAGATTATTGGTCGATAACCAGCTGATCGGGGACGTCGAGCGGGCTGTCGGAACTGTTATCGAAGCGAACGGAAACTACTGGCCCGAAGCCCTGGAAAGTCTCGGACACGTGCTCGAGTACGATCGGGAAGGGTTGAATGCCGGAGAGAAAGACCGGGTAAGGGCGCTGGTGGAACTGCTGACCCCCCGGGATTTGCCCGGGAGGGTGCGCCTTCTGGTCAGCGAGATGCCCTGGGATTATCCCACGGGCGAGAACTTGGAGTTCGATGAGCGCGAGCGGCGCCAGCAAGAGGAAGTCGAGGAGCTGGCGAAAGAACTCCTCGGCGAGCCAGGACTGCTTTCGGACCTATTGCCCGAGCTGAGCCAGGGCGAGCAGCGCATGGGCGCCTACCTCGGAAGGTGCCTAGCGATGAATTCCGGGGCGCCGGTCGACTTATTAGAGGATATTGTCACCGCCTACCTGGAGAGCCCTCCGGACCATGAGAACGCCGCGCTCCTGGGCGGTTTCGTGGGTGAACTCGCGGTCGCCCGTCCCGCGGTCGCCGACGAGCTGAAGCGACGGGCGGTAGGGTCGGCGAAACTGGCTCCGGCACTTCCATACCTGTGCGCGGCGATCGGCCTGCAGCCCGGGGATGTCGCGGTGGTCATCGAGGCGATCCGATCTGGCCTGTTGCTTCCTCACCGGATGCGCAGTTGGATGTTCGGTGGCCAACTGAGGCGCCTGTCGGCGGGCGATCTGGCGCCATTGGTTGACCTGCTTCTCGATGGCGACGACACGTCAGTCTCGGTCGTCCTCGACCTGTTGGGTGCTTTCGCGCACGGAGAGCCAGCCGGGTTGGAGGGGCTCCGGCCACAGCTGCGCCAACTGGCCACCAAGGCGGGCTCGCGCCTGCGTGGCCAGTCCGATGCGCACCACTTCAACAACCTGGTGTCTTGGCTCCTCGACAAGGGGCGCGGCGACGAGGATGCCACCTTCGTCGCGTCGACACTCGCCCGGGTTGCCGTGACCGGCGAGAACGTGAACGAAACCTTGGTGCGTCCGCTCATGGCCAGGATGTTGCGGGATTTCCCGGAAGTGGTGTGGCCGATCCTCGGTCAGGCCATAACCGGGGACAGGCGCCAATCCTGGCGGCTGGAGCTCGCCCTGGGAGACGGGTTCTCCTTCCGCAACAAGACTCCGGCGTTGATCGACCTGCCGGAGGCGGTACTCCTTTCATGGTGCTCGGCATATCCCGATACGGCCCCGGCGTTTGCCGCCGGCCTCCTACCGATCCTCACTAGCCGGGACGTGGACGATACCGCGCGGGCGTTGCACCCTAGGATGGTCAGGCTACTCGAGGAATTCGGCGACCGGCCTGACGTGCTCAAGGCGTTGGACCGTAACATGGGCACGTTCGGTTGGACCGGCTCCACCGCTGACTACTACGCCCTGTTCGACGGTCCCCTCGGCACGCTCTCCTCTCACCGCCACGGCAACCTGCGTCGCTGGGCTAGCCGCACGCGGGAACGCCTTCGCGCGGCGATCAGCAAGGTCCACGGCGACGAGGCCGAACGCGACGCGCTGGAGTGACGAGTTGGCAAAGCGGCAGCTACGGCTCCCCATGATCGATCCGCAATCACCGGTATCCCATCCGGTGTTCTCCTTTCGCCTACGACCGATGCCCTACAGGTGAACCATGACCGACGAGAGCAATGAGCCGGACCTCGACGTTGCCACCAGGGAATTCGGGTCTGTAGGCGGTGCCGCAGCAATCCACGGATTTGTCTATCAGATCCTGGCGTCCATCGGGCAGTTGGTCCGCGCTCAGTTCGGAAGCCAGGCCGGTAGGGTTGATTCAGATACGATAACCGCGATATTCGAACCTACCGCGGGAGGTGACCTCAGCATCGAGGCCGATGCTCGAAAAGTCATTCAGTTCAAGCATCGGAACGTGCCGGTTTCGGTTGGCCTGGTCGCCCGAAAGGTCTTGCCAGACCTGTTTCGCGCGCATTGCGACAACCCCGCGGCTGCGTACGAGCTCCACACCACGAACGGAGTCAGCGGGCCGGGGAGAGAGCTGCTCGCGACCTTGAAGAACTTCGTGGCCGGCACGGCCCAGAGGACCGACGCCCGTGCAAGGGAGGCTTTTACCATCCTCAGGGATGTGTTCAAAGCGGCCAAAGGAACACACGACGGTTTCGACGACAGTTTCGCGACATTCATCGATCGGGTGTCGATCGCGCCGGACATCGACACCGACCAAGCCCGCCGGGAGGCGATCCGTTTTCTGGAGACGCGTGTCCCGTACCGGGAGGACGCTGCATCTGCCCTCGATACGCTGGTCGGTCACTTGGCCGACCAGGCCAAGAGAAACGACGTCGTGATATCGGTGGACTATCTACTCTCTCGGTTGGACCTGCCCAGTGTCCGGGCAAGCAGCGCGGCGACATCGAGGCTAGCCGACCTAGTGCTCAATGGCCTGCAAGCTCGCGGGTTCGACCCTGATTTCGACGTTCGTTCCCCGATCTCGATCAACGATCTAGACGAGTTGACACTCGTTGCCGGCGAATCGGGTTGTGGCAAGTCGTGGGTCCTGTACCGGCTTGCCGACAAGCTCGCGAGATCGGGCCGACAGGTAGTCCTGGTGAGGGCTGCCGAACGGCTAGAGCTTGAGAGGCATCTGCAACACGCGGTCGGCGTGAAAGGACTCCTCCAGGAGAAGCCCCTCGCCGCAAACGTGCTGGGCCAGACGTGGAGGCGAATGCACGGCGATCCCGAAGCGTCCATAGCGATCCTGTGGGAAGGGTGCAGGGATGCCGCTATTCTGGACGATCTGAGGCTGAACGGCGGCCTCGGCCCCGGTCTGAGCCTCATCGCCGAATTCCCCGTCTCCCAAGCAGATCGACTTGCGGATTTCGATCAAGTGCCGACCCATCGCGTCACCGAATTCACGCCGGCCCAACTGTTCGAAGCGCTGAAAAAGCGCGGAGTGTCGGCGGGTACGGTACCTAGGGAGATAAGGCGCATGCTCCGCTTGCCCGTGTTGGCCGGGATGTACGCGACGCTCGCGCTGGAGCTCGAGCAATGGGACCCACGGAACGAGTACCGCGTCCTCGAGGGGTTTTGGGGGCGGGCGCAGCGCCACGCCGGAAAATTTGCGGGGGCGCGCCTAAAATCGCTGGCCCGAACGTTGGTGGCGAGCCGTCGCACGTCGGTAACCGACGACGAGGCATTGGAGCTCGGGTTCTCCGAGCAGGAACTCGAGACGCTCGTCGCGGCCGGATGGCTGAGCAGCCTGAGCGGACGCTGGTCCTTTGCGCATGACAGGCTCCTCACCTGGGCGATCGCGATGGCGCTCGCCAGCGACTTCGATTCCGGCGCCCTCGACGCCACGGCACTTGCCGCGCAGGTCGGCGCCCTACAGGCTGATAGGCAAAAAGCCCAGCTCTCCGGCCTCGGTTTCCTCCTGATGGATGTCGTCTGGCTCATCGCGGGGACGCCTCGGTCGGCTGCCGCGGTCGTAGACTTCCTGGAGGTGTTCGAGCGGGACCACTGGGCTGACGGTGGCACGCTATACGACCAACTGCTCCCGACGGCTGGCATCCGAGTACTCGGGGTGTTGGAAGAACGAGCGAGGAGGGTCGTGCTGGAGGAAGATCGGGTGCTGAAGCACCTGGCTTCCGCGTTCCGCGTCATCCCGCTCGATGAACACGGACGGGAGGCGCTCATCCGACGGCTTTGGGGGAGCGAGGATCACCCACGTCGCTGGATCGCGATTTCGCTTGGCGCGCAATGGCCCCTCCTCGAGCAAAGGGACATCTTGTGGCGACGGTACTGCGAACTCAGCAGGGAGCGCCGAACTCCGCGCGCGCGCTTCGACCTCGTCGACCGAACGGAAACCGCACTTAGCACGATCGTACGCGCCATGCCGTCATGCCTTATGGAGTTTATCGACGGAGAAGACGGACCGGACGAACTGCAACTCGCCGTGCGGTTGATGAACAAGCTGGACGTAGCCCAGGGAGCAACCGTCTGGGCGTCGTCCAGAAAAAAGCTTCTCGAGGCGATACCCGGCGACCTGCAATCGATCCTGATGGAATGCATCCGGCGATATCCATCGGAATCCGACCGCGACTTGCTCGAGCTACGGATAGTCGGCGGGGGCGGGAGCTCACGCTCGGCATTGGAGGCTCTCGCCGAGATCGATGCGCGCGCCGCATTGGCCATCATCCGACGCTATCCTCCTATCGAAGCGGTTCCCCACAGTCGCACTTGGCTTGACCGGTTGCTGGACGCCGATCGCAACCAAGCCTCCGACGCCCTCCGGGATTGGTTGATCCAGATAGACCCGAGCGGCGGCGAACTCGCCTCGGTGTGGAGAGCGGCCGAGGACCGGATCGACGAGAAAACGATCGACCTCCTGCTGGACAAGCTCGACGACGCCCTAGACCAACCAAAGTCCGCCGCCAGCAGCGAGCTACTGGGATTGCTGGGCAGCCCCACCTTCGATCCGGTCAACGACCATGTCTTCTGGGGACGACGGAGCTCCCCGCTCGCCGCGGCACTCCTGGATCGCATAAAGAGCCATCTCGACGGCGAAAGCGATAGAGACCATTCCCTCGCATCCCGGCTGCTGCGACGCATAGGAGGCGAGGAGCACGAGCTGGCCGTGCTGCACTCACTGCGCTTCGATGACATCGACAAGGCGCATCCCGGCATCATTGCGAGTTTCACATGTTCCAGCGACGTTGTCACCGCCAGGCTCGCCCAACTGGCGCTCGGCGATGCCGCTCGCGACGGGAATGACGATGCCGTTCTGGATCTCTGGCGCTCGCTGATCGCCAAGAAGCCATCAGAGTGGCATCCGCGCCTCCGCGCGCTGCTCGAGTCGGAGGAGGAGAGGCTCGTGACACTTGCCCTGAAGCTCATAACCGAGCTTCCCCGCCCGGGCGACTTCGAACTGATCCTCGGGTGTATCGACCGTACCGCTGCGGGCAGCCCGACCGAGGCCGGAGCGATGTCGGCGGCGCTCAAGTTCGGAAAGCTCGACGAGAGAATCGTAGGTCGGGCAATCGCGCGCATCAAGGACGCCGGCCGCGGTCCGCTGGCGACGGAGTGGGTGAACGTGCTTCTCCGAGATCGCTCGATAGCCGGGCGAGCCGCGCTCGATGCCTACCTGGCACCGCTGGAGACCGCGACCTCGTGGAATTCGCTCGACAGTCAGGCTCTGGCTATCCGGCTCGGCCAAGGCGACGCTGCACCTGGGCTTTGGCGGGCCGGGGCCAGGATGATGCACCGGCCGTCGTTGTCAGGAGAGAATTTTATCGAGGCCTTCCTCGAGCACGACCGCGAACAGGCGCTGGACGTGCTCCTCGAGCGCACCTTCGCCGCTCCGGAAATCTTCACGAATGCCCAGCCAGACGCGATCCGGCTTTTGGCTTCGGTTGATCGCCCCCTTGCCACTCAGGCATTCGTGCAGTCGTGGAAGGACCACCCCAAACGACGGACGCATCTGGTCAAGGTCGCTCACCTGCTCGACGACGAGGCCCTCGAGGCAATGATCGCGAGCCTGGGCGAAGAGCGTGGATCGACAGGAACAAGGGCGACCTACAGGGCAATTTGCGTCGTCATGCGTTCCAGGCGGGAGCGTGCCCGCAAGCTGTTGTTGAGCAGGCTCTTGCAGGCGAGCTCCGATGAGCGTGGAGCGATGGGCGACGCACTGGGTTGGGTCTTGGAGGCGGCCGACGACATGATCGCCCTGATCGACGCGGAGAAGGACGATCAAGTCAGGCGCCAACTTTACGGAACCTGGCGTCACTGGAAACGCGTGGAATCAGCCGTCATGCAATTTCGGGATACGCGCACATTGGCCTCCTTGGAGTATGCCGTCGACGTGGCTGACCCGGAGGTTCTTTGCATGTGGCAGGATCCTCTCAGGATCGTCGAACCGATACGCGAAGACGATCTGTTGACGACGAGAGCCGAGAAGCTTCTGGCAATGCGATACAACGCACTCGATGGGTCCAAGCTAAGGCGTGTCGTGGTCAGAAAGCAACCGGACGACGAGCGAGGGCCGGGCTAACCGTCTGAAGCGGCCTGTCGTTGTCGCTGGTTACAGACGTTCAAGCGGCGCAGGGAACCCGATACAGGCGGCACCTAAGGCTGGATGGGGTCGTTAGCTGCCTTAGTTAGACAAAGAGCGAACGGCAGCTATTCCAGGCGCGCGACCCAAAGCCGACAGACCGCTTGCGGCCCCACTTACGACGTTCGACGTGGTGTCCCCAAGCGTCCGGAAAGTCCGCATCTCGGCCACTCCGGCTAACCGCAGCAGACCACGGGTCACCACCCGGTCCGGCCCTTAGCATCTGACAGCCGGATGGCGGAAATCTGCGCATCCACGTCGTTCGCCACTCGCGCGACCGCTTTTGACGATATCAGCAATCGTCTTCTTCGCTGATGGCGACGCACGGCCCCGCCAATCAACTGCATCAAACATCTGGCAGCGCGTAACGCGTCAAGACGGCCGCATCGCTATCGATCGTTACCTCGATCACCTCGTTCACGAGCTCGCTGTCGGTACCAAGTTCGTCAAGGATAACAGTGAAGAGCTCACGTTGTAGTCCAGGAAGCACTTGCGGAACGATGATGATGAGGCCGGCGTGCAGTTCCTCTCTCGCGTAGAGTTTCCGAAAGTCGCGAGCATTATTGGTTACGAACGTAAAATCCTCGTCGACAATCCGGGGCATAAGGTCCCAATCGGTCTGGCCGCTCAGGCCTAGCCAATTGACATGAAAGCAATCGTGGCCGCGCTCTTGCGCCACGGCCACGAGAGATGTGTGGAGGCATTCATCGATGAGGAATTTCACGCAGGCGTATCCGGGGTTTTTGATGCGCCACCGCTTGCGAGAGGAATACTCTTGGTTGATTTCACCCTCAGCCCCTGCTCTGCAAGCCTTTTCGGCCGCCCCCGAGCGGGATGAGCCGCAGCCCAAATCTCAGCAAGCTCGACCATCCTGGCCGTGAGCGAAGGATATCCTTCGACGATCTCCTCGGTCGTGGCTCCTTGGGCCTTCATGACGGCGACCATCCGCACGGGAACACGTGTGCCTTTGAACACTGGTTCACCGCCGAGTATACCCTTGGACCTATGAACGAGATCCTCAGCTTCGCAAAGAGCATCGGCACGGGCCGCGAGTTGTTCCCTTGCGCGCGCTACGTCGACGATCAGATAGTCGTCTGCCCTGACCGTCTCGGCGCCAGGATTTTCGTCGATGGCGTCGAAGAGGCGTTTTCGGCGCTCGGCCGAAAGGATCGATCCGACGCCGTACCAAAGCTTCAGACGAAGCAGATCGTTATCAGTTATCGTGCGGCTTCGGTGACCGGCAAAGCGGCTTCCGATGATCCGTTTATCGATGGCATTGTGGACCGACTTGATGCCGACCCCACTCACGGCGGCCGCCTCGGTCGGCGTGTATTCGCGAAGTGCTGCAGCCATAATCATTCTCCTTGGAAAGAATATATATGATGCGCGCACAAATCTCAATGCGGTGGCTTGCCTTCTCGTTATCACCAGCTCGATTTGAACCTGCAGTCCGTAGGATTATGCGCCTGATCGTGTGCCCAACTGTGTCTGATCAGTCGGGGTAACTAGCTCGACATGGCTGACCTCCAGGGCCTGAGCCAACTCATAAAGAGTAATCACAGTGGGGTTGCGCCGCCCGCGCTCAAGGCTACTCAGATATTGTTGGCTGAAACCGGAACGAGCTTCGACCTCTTCCTGTGTCAGGCCCTTCTCCCGACGCAGGCGGGCGAAATTAGAGCCGACCAGTTTGCGCATATCCATGCGCCGAAAGATCGTCGTTTACACACTTTAAGTTTATCAACTAAAGTATGTAAACGCGGCAGCTCGCAATGCCTGTCGGTCCAGAGCTGCTGTTTAAATGCCGAGTTTAGGGTCAACTGCCTTGCCTCAAGCCTAGAGTTTTTGGATGTAGCGGCTTGACCGATACCAATGCGGAATATTGGGTTCGGGCAGTGAAGAAATGAAATCAGGGAGAAGCGGATGAACGATATGGGCTCATCCGAGGTGAACGACGAAAGCAAGGAGAAAGAGGCGCGCTACAGTGTGATGAACAAGTCAGAGCTAGAGGCCTTGGCGGTGGCCGCCATTTTGGAACACCGCCGGCTCCTCGAGGCTGATCAGACCGTCTACGAAGAGTGGTTGCGCGCAAGCGAGGATCCGTCGATCTCCAGTTCAGTCCTTCAGTCTCTCCAGGATGAGTATGTTGCCCGACAGAAGAGGTCCGAGGCTCAACAGCAGGAACTCTCAGACATTCTGGACGCACTTGGCTTCGTGCCCGACGTGCCTTTCGACGATGGCGACGAGAGTTCAGACCAGGCCACGATCCTTGGCAATCGCGACGAGTTGCGGCACTGATTCCGCGCCAAGCTTTGCACGGGCTTTGTCCAGATAGTGCTGCACGGTTCTTGCATTGATCCCGGCAAGCATTGCGGTTTCGGGAGCGGTCTTTCCCTTCGTCGCCCAAACCAGGCAAAGCATTTCGCGCGGCGACAGCATCTGTTTTGGATTGACCGCGGTCTTCGCCGCGATGATCTTTAGCCCGTAGTGTACGGCCAGCACCACTTGTACCGCCTTCTTGGGATCCAGTAGGGCTGAGATGTCCACTTTCTTTTCCGGTGACGCGAAGGTGAGCATCATCGTGGATCCGAAGCTTCCCTCAACCGGAATGGTGACGCCGCAGCGAATTCCATGCTCAACGGCCTCGTCGCGAAACCGCCGAAGAGGAGAAGATCCCCGGGCGGGCCAGTCGTCGGCGGTCCAGAAAAAAACATCCCGCCGGCGCTTTGCTTCCATCAGCACGGGATCGATGCGGAAATAGTCGCTACCGAGGTAGATTCCTTCCCATGGTCCGGGATAGGAATTGAACGTGCTGACCTGGGCGCCTTCTTTTTGCAGGTAGGCGAACCGATCATACCCGCAGAAATTCGCGAAGCTTCTAAGTGCACTCTTGATCATGTGCCCATCTTGCGCGGCTTCCAGCATATCGATGAGCGAGCGAAGGTTTCCGTCCACGGACATCTCTCCTATCTTCTTGACCCGGCGAGTTCGTCCTTCGGTGAAACGATCGGTCTACACTTGCCTTTGCCCGTTTGGGCAATCGGGTCATGGCTGCGATTTACGCACACAATCACTTTTGACGGCAACCTCAGGTTCTTGCCCCATGCGAAGCATTCCCTCGGACCGAGTACGTTAGCACTACCTGCGAAGTTGCATCTTTCAAGCTGCGGCAGCCCAGAAATATGACAAACGGATGAAAGACTTGCACCGCAGTGATTCTGCCGCCACACCCCGCGTCAACCAGGGGGGGACCAACCCCTGGGTCCCGGGCTGCTAATTTCCGCGATAGGCGGACGGAAAGATGATGTCCTGGTCGACCACGACATTGAACGTATAGCCAGGTCGAATGCGGATCGTTGGCTGAACATTCAGGTTTTTTGAAATGGTCTGCTCAGCCACCCGGCCGAAAGATTCGGCAAAGTTTCGTCGTGCAGCGTCCGAAGCAGTATCCTGTGTCGCCAGCGTCGAGCTCTCGGGCATCGACATGTCGATCCCGGTTCCAATCAGCGCGAGCAACGCCGCCGATCCGAAAGTCCGCCAAAGATGCCCGTCGACCTTGTCTTTGAAGCCTCCGTAGCCTTCGGCGTCGGTCCCTGCCATGCCACCGATCTGCAGCGTCGAGCCGTTTGGGAATATGAGGTCGGTCCAGACGACGAGAACGCGTCCCTGACCGAAGGAGATCTTTGAATCATAGCGCCCGAACAGCTTCGCGCCTTGTGGGATCAAGAGCCGGTAGCCGGTGGTGCTGTCATAGACATTCTGGCTGACCTGCGCGGCGATCCTTCCAGGCAGGTCGGAATTGAGGCCGGTGATCAACATGGCTGGAATGACCGAGCCACGCTTCAACTCGTAGGGCGACATCTGTGGCACGACCTTGTTCGGCAGGTAGCCAAGGTCGTTGATATCCTGATTGAAGAAATCCTCCTTCGTGGTCTGGCCGTTGGGATCGACGTTCTGGCCCATGAGCCCCGATTGCATAGCGGCTGCGTAGAGGTCCGAGGCATTGGTTGCTGTGGCCGTTGAATTTTGCCGCCCGGTGTCGGTAGGATTTGCCGCAGTCTTTTCGGCATCGGAGATGTCGACTTTCAAAGGAGAGTCGAGAGCTGTGGCGCGCGCCTGAAGGCGTGCCATCCGCTGGCGCTGCGCTTCACGGATATACTGCTCATCCTGCTCACGCTTCAGCCGGGCCCTCCACTCTTCCTCCGACTCGAGCCGCGGTCGACGCTCTTGTCGTTCCACCGGTTGGCGCTCGATAGCGGGTGCCTGTTTGTCCTCCTTCTGGACGATAACCGGTGTCGGCTGGAAGACGACGTCCTGCCTTTCAGGCTCGCCGATGATGCCGTCCGAGATGCCTCTTTTCAGCTGGTCCCCGAAGTTCGTCGCCGGCGAATTCGATGCGCTCTCGAGATCGTTACCGCGGTTGAACGTCAGCCCACGCCACGAAAGGCCGATCACGACGACTCCGAAGAACAGCACAATGACGACGATTGCGATGATGATCGGCAGCCGGTTGAGGCGGCGCATCCCTTGCTGATCCTCGGCATTGCCGGACGTGCCGAGCTGAAGCGACTGGACCATGTGTCTCTCCGTCAGTTGCGCTGCATGATCGAAAGCGGGCTCGCCGGTGTGGCTCCAAATCCCGTAGTCGTGTAGGCACGGCCGAGCGCGATCGACGGCGTCGTCAGGCGGGCAAGTACCTGGCCGTCAAAGCTGTCGAGCGACCACGCAAGTTCGACCGGCTTCTGGTCCTTGTCGACTTTTCCATCGGTGACGACGGTGTAACCCCATCCCTTGAGGGCCGCCTCGAGGGCAGTGGCATACTCCGAAGTGTCCTTGTCCATTGTGATTGTTGTCGTGGCGGCCGGGCCGATCTGTTCGGCAAGCCGACTTGCCATATCGCCGGCGATGGCGCCTGCGGCCGATCCGCTGACGGCGACGGGGGTGGAGTTGGTGGTGAGAGCATCGTCGGCGGACTGGCAACCGGAAAGGAGCGATGCGCCGATGACTACAGGGAGCAGCTTGCGCATTGATCAGCCTCCCCGCCGGATAGTGATCTTCTGTTGGCGCCAGCCGACACCGGAAACAAGGATTGCCTTGTCGACCGCATAGTCGACGACCATCATATCGTTCTTCATGCGATAGTTGACGATGCGGTTCTGGCCGCCAGAAACGACGAAGAGGACGGGTGCGTCCTGTCCCGAGATTGACCGGGGGAACTGGATGTAGGTCTTCACGCCGTCGGAATAGACCCGCTTCGGTCTCCACGAGGCGCTGCCACTGACTGAATAAGAGAAGTTCAACTTGTCAGGGGCGGTACCAGGCATAACGCCGGTCTCGAGCCGGGCATTGATGTCGGCAAGCTTCGTAGAGGTGTCTTCGGGATATTCGAAGCCGACGCGGGCCATGTATTGGCTCGGATGGGACTTGAGCTGGATGTGATAGGTGCGCCGTGACGTCGTGACCACCATCGAAGTGACGAGACCGGGCTCGGATGGCTTGACGATCAAATGGATTGCTTGCCCACCGGTCGCGCCAGAGGTCGCCGGTTCGACCTTCCACCGGACGGTGTCGCCGACCAGAACGTCCCGTACGATCTCGCCGCCCTGCAGCTCGATATCGCAAACCTGCAGCGGCGAGCAGACCACGGAAGGTTGGGTTTCGCCAAAGAGGAAGATAACTTTCCCATCCGGCCCTGTGGTAACAAGGCCCGGCGTGCCGCGCCACTTCCTGGAAATGTTCGTTCCCTTCACCTCATTCGATGTCATGCTCTGGGCGAAAGCGTCGCTCGCAAGGACGAGCCCGGCAATGCAGCCGGCGGCCGCGGTCAATCCTGTTTTGTGCATTGAAAAATCCCCTGCCCTTAAAGCTGTGCCGTCCAGTCAAAATCGCGGATATAGAGACCGATCGGATTGAGGCGGATCGTCGCCTCGTCCTGCGGCGGGGTCAGCGCGACGGTCGCGATCCCGCGGAACCGGCGCGTGCCGGTTTCCTTGCCTTTGCGATCTCGCTCGTATTCGGTCCAGTCGATCTGATAGGTCTGGTTCGAGAGCGCCACGATATTGTTGACCTCGATGGCGATCGTGGATGTCTTTGCCTTCTCGAATGGCGAATTGCCTCGGAACCAGGCGTTGATCTTCTCAGTCGAAGGATCGGAGGTCCGAAGGAGCGCGTAAGTTCGATCGATATATTGTTTCTGCACCACGGCGTCGGGCGTGATCGAACGGAAGCTCGTCACGAAATTGCCGAGCGTGGCGCGCACCACGCGGACATCGGCATATGCGATTTGTTCAGGGAAGCCGGCGGTGGCGGACGTGCCGAGCTTGTCGACCTCAACGATGTAAGGCACGAGCTTGACCTGGGTGCTGAGATACATTGCATATCCAAAGCCGATCACCGCCATGGTGAGACCCAGGATGCCGACAATGCGCCACGCCGCGGCCGCCTGCACATAAGATCCGTATCGTTCCGTCCATTCCTGACGCGCGGCAAGATAAGGGTTTTCGGGGGCGCGGTTCGCTGCCATCGATCCTTCACTTTCTGATTGCGGTTAGTCTTTCCGTTCGGTAGGTGGCTTCGGCGCACTGTAGCCGCGGTTCTCATCGAGCTTGGCGTTGGCAAGTCCGAGGATTGAACCTGCATAAGCGCCAGGCGAGCCGATCGCCTTCTCTTTGGCGGCGGATCCAGCCGCCCGACTTGCAGAACCGATGCCGGCGCTCATTCCGCGCAACGCGGCTCCGGCGAACGAAGATCCAGCCGCCCGTGCTGCCTGGCCAGCCGCATATCCAGCGCCGGCCGCGCCGGCGGCAAGAAACGCCCCGCCGGCCGCGAAGGATGCTGCCTGGCCGCCATGACGAACCGCTTCCATCCCGCCCGAGACTGAGGCGCCCTGCACAACGCCTTGAATGATGTTCGGCACGTACATTGCGATGATGAAGACCACGACGGAGATGCCGGCAATCGAGAGGCTTGTGATGTATTGCTGTTCCGTTGCTACAGGTGTTTCGGCTAGGCCGATAAGAACTGACGAGCCGATTTTGGCAATTACGACTAGCGCCATGAGCTTCATGCCGACAGAAAAAGCGTAGACGAGATAGCGCACCGCAAAGTCTTTGGTGAACGATGATCCACCAAGCCCCAGCATGATCATGCCGGCAAGCAGGCCGACATACATCTCGGCCATCACGGCGACAAAGATTGCAGCCACGAGAGAGAAGCAAATGACAACAACGACCATCGCGAAGACCGCTGCGATGGCTAAGGAATTGTCTTCAAACACGCCGAACCGGACCTGCTCAGACAATTTCCCGGCAACTTCGATACCCGCGTCGAAGATAGCAGCTGGTGAAGCCGAGCCACCGCCAGCACCGAGCTGAAAGAGGCTGTCGACCACGGAGCGCGCGAAAGTCGCGCCGTGGTTCAAAACGAAGGCGAAGAAGCCGATGAACATGATCCGCCGGACCAACTCGGCGAACCAGCTATCCAGTGACGCGGCCTGGATCGCAAGCCACACCGCCGCAATACCCACCTCAATCGCGGCAAGAATCCAAAATAGGGATTTCGCGGCATCTGTAATGGTTGTCTCCCATCCTTTCGCAGCAGACGAAACCTGGTTCTCCAGTTCCGTTAGAACTTGCCCGTCCTGCGCGAATGCAGGAGCGATAAACGGCAGGCAAAGGATGCCGACAATCAACAGAGAGCGCTGAACGATGTTAGTCACCATCTTGGCTTCATCTCCTGACTGCTGTGAAGGTTGCGTTTCGGTGCGGGTTTGAAGAAATCTCGAACCCGCTGTTCATGATCCGATTTCGACTCGACTTCCTTTGTTGAAGTCGGATTCGTGGATACGAAGTAGGCGGCGGTCATCGCCGCGCCGGTGAGGCCGGCGACAATGATGACTAGAGCTATGCGAGTCACCAGCGTGGCTCCATCATCTGGCCTTCGGGGATTCCGCGGTTCACAGGCGCGAAGAACTTCTCGCGCCGTGCCTGTGCAAGATCCTCGTCGGTCTGCTCCGTCTGAAGCCAGGTTCCCATCATCGTCATCTGTTGAGACACGAGACCGCGGAGCTTCTGCATCTGCGCGACCTGCTGCGCGGCGATCTGATGCCCCACCTGCAATGCCTTCATCTGCCCGTCGGCCGTCTCGGACATCGAACGCAGGGCGGTCATCGTACTTTCCTCACTATCGAACTGATCGGACGTGAGGCTCGCCGCTCTGAGAGTGCCGGCAATCGTGTCGCGGTTGGTGTCGGACCAAGTTTGATACGTCGAGGAGAATGTCTCATTGCTCGGCAGGTTGGTCTTCAGGGTGGAATAGCTCTGGAATCGCTGCTGCAGCACGTCGTCGGCGTTGCCCATGGAAAAGGCGATGCTCTGGCCTTGATCCACGATACTGCGAAGCTGATTGAGATCGTTCTCGACCTGCCCCCACATGTGCGATGGGAGCGTCGCAGTGTTCTGGAGCAGGTTCTGATAAATATCTAGCTGCGTTTCGATCTGTTGTGCGAGCTGGCTGACCTGCGTGAGCTGGTTCTGGATCTGCTCGCCAGATTGGCCGACGAGCGACACCAGTTCACCATTGTTGAGAATCTGCGTCCATTCGGTCGCCACACCTGTGGCGGCGCCGGCATCGGCCCGCGTGATAGTGCCGATAGTTACGGCGACGACCGCTAGACTGGCGAGCAAACTATTCGACGTTGAGCAGCGATGCGGCATCGTGAACTCCTCTCATCTGAAGCCAGTGGATCGGCCAATCGCGGCCGTGTTCGGAATTAAGTGCGCGAATGCGTTTCAAGTCCTCCTTGCCGGATGCGCCGACGAAGCTAAGCGCCACGGGACCAAGCGTCATATCGAAGAGACGCCGGCCTTCAGGTGTGACGACGTAGTATTCGCGCTTTGGGAACCGCATTCGAAACGATCGCGATTTGCCGCTCGTTGAAGCCGATCCGCTCATAGAACTCGCGCGTCCCCGGCTCGCGCGCGGCGCCGTTCGGAAGGCAGATTTTGGTAGGGCAAGATTCCTTCAGCACATCAATGATGCCGGAGCGCTCCGCGTCCGAGATTGACTGTGTTGCCAGCACCACGGCGCAATTTGCCTTGCGCAGCACCTTCAGCCATTCGCGGATTTTGGCTCGGAACACAGGGTGGCCGAGCATCAACCACGCCTCGTCCAGCACGATCAAACTCGGGGAACCATCGAGGCGCTTCTCAATGCGACGGAACAGATAGGTGAGCACGGGCACGAGATTGCGCTCGCCCATGTTCATGAGTTGCTCGATCTCGAAGCACTGGAAGGCGCCGAGCGTCAACCCGTCCTCTTCCGCGTCTAGAAGCTGACCCATCGGCCCGTCGACAGTATAGTGATGCAGCGCGTCCTTGATCTCGCGCATCTGAACGCCGCTCACGAAATCCGACAGCGATCGACCAGGTGCTCTCGCCATCAAACCGATCTGGCGCGAAATGGCGTTGCGATGATCGGGCGTGATGGTGACACCCTGCAGCGCGACCAGCATTTCGATCCACTCGGTCGCCCAGGCCCGGTCGCTGTCAGTGGAAAGCTCCGCAAGCGGGCAGAAGGCAAGCGCCCTCCCCTCTTCCTCGATGTCGCCGCCTATCTCGTAGTGATCCCCTCCGGTTGCCAGCGTCAGGGGCAAAAGAGAGTTGCCTTTGTCGAAGGCGAAGATCTGAGCGCGAGCGTAGCGACTGAACTGTGCCGCGATCAGCGCCAGAAGCGTGGATTTGCCGGATCCCGTCGGACCAAAGATCAGCGTGTGGCCGACATCGTCGACATGCAGGTTCAGCCGGAACGGTGTCGAACCGCTTGCAACCTGCATTAGCGGCGGAGAATTGGGAGGATAGAAAGGGCAAGGTGCGACTGGGCTTCCCGCCCACACGGAGTTCAGCGGAATGAGATCGGCGAGATTGCTGGTGTTGATTAGCGGCTCGCGGACATTGCAATACCAGTTGCCGGGCAAGCTCCCGAGATAGGCGTCGGTCGCGTTGAGCGTTTCGATCCTCGCCCCAAATCCCTCGGCCTGGATCAGTCGGCGGATCGTCTCGGCTTTTTCCCGCAATGCCTCCCGATCATTGTCGAAGAGAATGATCACGGGCGTGTAATAGCCGTAGGCGACAAGCTGCGACGATGCTTGCGCGATCGCATCCTCTGTCTCGGCCACCATCGTCATGGCATTCTGATCGACCGTGCGGCTTTGTGTCTGGAATAGCTGGTCGAAGAACGGCCGGACTTTCTGCTGCCACTTCTTGCGCGTGCGTTCGAGCTTCTGACGCGCCTCTTCCGCGTCAAGAAAGATGAAGCGCGACGACCAGCGATAGGTCAAAGGCATGAGGTCGAGGCTGTTGAGGATCCCCGGCCAGCTCTCGGCGGGGAGCCCGTCGATCGCCACGACACCTAGGAAACGGTTTTCGACTTTCGGGGTCAGCCCATGCTCGAGTTCAGCTGTCGCGATCCAATCGATGTACATGGGGGCATCCGGCAGCCGGATTGGATGGTTTTCGCCGGTGATGCAGAATCGGATAAATTGGAGCAGTTCATCATAACGGGCGACACGCTCCCCTCCCCTCTCGGCGGCCTCGCGCGTTTCCATGCGCCGGATTGAAAGGGTGTTGGCGAAATATTGCTCTATCTCCCGGATGGCGCTCTTGAAGATCGAGAGCACCGTGTCCGCATAGGTTTCCTTACGGCTCTCCTCGTCCGAATAGATATATTTGCTGAGAGCTGTCTTTTTGGATCCGAGCGGTCGATAGGTCAGGATAAGCGCATGCTTGCTTTCAAAATGTCCCCCGTCGCGCGCGAAATGCGCCCGCCGCTCCGCGTCGATCGCGCGCGTCACAGCATCTGGGAAATGGCAACGATCTTCCGAAGGATAATCGAACGTTGGAATGCGGATAGCTTCGACCTGGATCATCCAGCCGCTTCCGAGCCGCGACAGGATTGCGTTGATCTGGCGCGCGAGTTCATTGCGCTCGATGTCGGTGGCGCTTTCGGAATCCGGCCCAGCAAAATACCAGCCGGCCATCAGACTTCCGTCTTTCAATAAGAGGACGCCATTGTCGACCAGACCGGCATAGGGAACGAGATCGGCGAAGGACGGGCCAGTGGTCCGGCAGCGTTTGAGAGCGACCATACCAGTCCCCCTCAATACCGTCGCCAAGGCGAGGTGGTCGCCTTGTAGTAGGGCTTGTACGAGATATGGCGCACATAGACGTGCCGCATGAGCGGGTCCGATTTCGCCATCACCCGAAGCAGCCCGACGATCACGATCCAGACGGCGATCCCGAAGAGCGCGGAGTAGACCGTCAGCACCACGAAGATCAGGATAACGGCGGCAAGCCCGGTGATCAGCACAAGCTCACGATCGGCGCCCATCAGCAGATTTGGACGCGAAAGCGCGCGGTGGATGCGGTTGCGCTGGAGACCGGAAAGGGAGTCAGCCATGAGCCCCCTCCCCTTCTCCACCGTGGCCGATTGATGTGGTCTGCTGGTTCGGCAGTCCGATCGAAGCGCCCGTGGCGCCGAACAGACCGACGATCTGCGTGGCACCAAGCAGAATGCCGGCGACTAGGACGACGTACATGAGCCGTCTCGCGAAATCGTTGAGCTCGCCGCCGAAGATCAACATGCCACCTGCGATCGCGACCGCCGCTAGCGCGATGTAGCCCGCGACCGGACCAGTGATTGATTGCTGGATCTGCTCCAGCGGCGCTTCCCATGGGAGACTACCGCCGGAACCGGCGAGCGCCGGTGCTACCGAAGCGAGAACGATAGGTGCAGCAAGCAGTGTCATGGCGACAATTGCATTCTTACGCGACACGGCGCGCCTCCTGTTCTTCGGTGAGTTGGTCGGATTCGATTTCGTATTGGCCGCCCGCGAACCGCTCGACCTGGATGACGTCGCGAACGCGCCGCCCATGCGGGGTCCGCTCTATCGAGATGACGAGATCGACAGCTTCGCCGATCACCTCGTGCATAGGCTGCTGGCTGGCTTCGGCGGTCAGTTGTTCGAGACGGCGCAGCGCCGACATGGCGGTGTTGGAATGAATAGTTGCCACGCCGCCCGGATGTCCGGTGTTCCATGCCTTGAGCAAGGTGAGGGCAGCACCGTCGCGCACCTCGCCGACGACGATCCGATCTGGGCGCAGGCGCATCGTGCTTTTGAGGAGCCGCGCCATGTCGACCGTGTCGCTGGTACGAAGAAGAACGGCATTCTCGGCCGCACACTGGATTTCGGCGGTGTCTTCGAGAATGACCAGCCGGTCTTCTGGTGCGCTCCTTACGATCTCATGGATCACTGCGTTTGCGAGCGTCGTCTTGCCGGAGCCGGTCCCACCGGAAATGATGATATTCAGACGCGCGGCAATTGCGCTGCGGATAGTCGCAGCCTGGGCCTCGGTCATGACACCGGAGCGAACATAGTCGTCGAGCGGGATGAGGCGTGATGCCCGACGACGAATCGTGAAGGCGGGCTTCGCGACCACTGGCGGCAATAGGCCCTCGAAACGATGCCCCCCGATCGGGAGCTCACCGGAAATGATGGGTTCGTCGGTGTCCACCTCGGATTGGAGCGCGTGAGCAACTGTTCCAATCACCATTTCCGCCGCAGCCGAAGACATCTCGCCAGCGGGCGCGACGCCGTGCCCGAGCCGCTCTATGAACAGCTTGCCATCGGGATTCAGCATGATCTCCACGACGTTGCTATCGTCCAAAGCAACGCAGAGCTGGTCGCCAAGCGCCTCTTGAAGCTTGCGGACGAGGCGAGGATGAGAGCGAAGCTGTGCCACTGATGTCTCCTTACGCTGATTGGCCAAAAGGGCTGATGATTTTAGAGCGGTAGTTGGCGGGGCGGAGCTTCATGAATGTGTCCGCGCGCGCCGGCAGAGTGCCCGCGACGGCCACGGTCGTTCCGATCGTCCTTGGCTCGCCAATGCGCTGAAGCGGCCAACCAACGCGGGCGGGGATCCGTTCGAACCGAAGGTCCGTCACCGTGACGATTTCGGTGAAGCGGTTCGCCACCGACCATTCGATGATCCCCGCGAGCATGGTGAGCGTCGCCTCATGAATGGAGCCGCCTCCCCTGCCCTCAGCAAGGGAGGTGTCCACGCAAAAGCGCGAACTCTCGACCATGGAGGAATGAGCGTTGAGGTGACCGGCAGACAGGAGCGAGGGGAAAACGTTGGCCACCATCGTGGGGCCGAGTGCGGGAAGCAGACGCGCACATCCAACGACTCGACCGTTGCTCGACACGGCCAGGATGTAGGTCGGTAAAAGATCGTCGAAAGCATCCGACTCACAGCCTCCGGCGACATTGACTTCCCAGCCCAAACGATCGGCAAAGATGCGGGCGCGCAGTTGGTGGTGGCTATGGAGAAGTTGGGCTTCTTCGATATTTCGCGGCTTTGAGATCGCGACAATCTGCATGAAATTCTCCGTCGTTGCTGGACGTCGGGGAAATCGCACGAATCGGAATCGGGCGGCAGTTGTAGGATTCAACAAGGTCGGCTGAAGCGAGCTGGCGCAAATTGGAGTGGAAAAATTGGGGACTGCGCAGTGTGATCGTAGGAGTTAAAGGAGAACAATCAGGGATTAAGGAGAGCGCCAAAATCGGCTAAGCTTCGGGTACAAACGGAAAAAGCCAGAACGCCTCCTGGTTTATTGGTCGCCGTTAACCCTTTGTTAACCCTAAACTTCTGGACGGGTCTGGAGAATCATGTTCTATCTCTCTGGCGGGTAAAGGCCGGTAAACCGGCAGTAGACCGCCAAGAGGAACAGATGGCGATAGCGAACCGAGTGGAATCAGTTGTTGGCACTAAGGAAGATGCGGCCAGCAAAATCACGCGCCACGCAGGGCTCCTGTCAGCGCAATTGCAGCAGCTCAGAACTCGCATGTATCCTCCGAAGTCGGAGAAAACGCTTCGTCCGTTTTTGACCAACGAAGTGTCGAAGCTGACGTCGATACCCGATTCCACGCTGAAGCTCATGTCCATCGAAGGGCGTGGACCCGTCCCGGGCAGGCTTGAGAACAACCATCGTGTCTACACGCTGGCGCAGATCAATGAGCTGCGAGAGTTCTTTGCTAAGCAGAAACCAGCGGAGGCCTTGCGATTCTTCCCTCGACGTCGTGCCGGTGAGCATCTCCAAATTCTTGCCATTGCCAATTTCAAGGGGGGCAGCGCAAAAACCACGACCTGCGTCCACCTTTCTCACTATCTGGCGCTTCAAGGTTATCGCGTTCTCGCACTCGACTTGGACCCTCAGGCATCGCTGTCAGCCATGTTCGGCGCCCAGCCAGAGGTGGACGTTGGCTCTAATGAAACCATCTACGCTGCCTTGCGCTACGACGAAGCCGAGCGGCGCCCGATCCGCGACATCATTCGCAAGACCTACTTCGAGGGGATCGATCTAATTCCCGGGAACCTCGAAGTGATGGAGTATGAGCATGAAACACCGCGCGTCTTGGCGAATAAGTCGAGCTCCGGCGCGATCTTCTTCGAGCGGTTGAAGCTCGCCCTTTCGGAAGTCGAGCCTGACTACGACGTCGTAATCCTGGACACCCCACCGTCACTGGGCTTTCTGACGCTGAGCGCGATATATGCGGCGACCAGCATGATCATAACAGTGCATCCGGCCATGCTGGACGTGGCCTCGATGAGCCAGTTCCTTCTGATGATGGGCGACCTGATTAGCGTTCTGAATGAGAGTGGAGCTCAGCTGGATCAGGACTTCATCCGATATCTCGTGACGCGGCATGATCCCAATGATGCGCCGCAGTCGCAGGTCGTCGCAATGCTCCGGCACATGTTCGGGACTGATGTCCTGTTGCCCACTGCCATCGAAAGCACAGCCGTCGAAGCAGCGGGCCTAGCGAAACGTTCGATATACGAAATGGAAATGGGCCAGATCGGACGGGATACCCACAAGCGTGCGCGTGAAGCCGTTGACGCGGTCAATGAAGCAATCATCCGCCTTATCAACGACAGCTGGGGGCGGACATGAGCAAGTCATCTCGCAAATCGATTGTAGCCAGTTTTGGTCTGCTGTCTGCAGAACTGGAGGGAAAGCTTGCAGACGACCACCAACCTGCGCCCCCTGCCCCGTCGCCGCGTGTCGGTGCCGGCGTTATAGGTGCAACACACCGGGCAATCGAGGAGATCCGAACGGAGCGGGATCTGTTGAAGGCGCTGGTCGAGTCAGGCGGCGGTGCGATTCGAGAGCTGGATCCCTCTCTGATCGACCCCTCCCCTTATCCGGATAGACTGCCGGACGATGACGCGGCAGGCTTTGAGGTATTCAAGCGTTCGATTGAGACCGAGGGACAAAAGGTTCCGGTCCAGGTTCGAAAACACCCCTCCTCCCCTGGTCGCCACCAGATCGTTTATGGTCATCGGCGGTGGCTTGCTGCCAAGCAGCTCGGCAAGTCAGTCCGCGCGATCGAAGTAGAGATTTCAGACCTGGACCTCGTCGTGGCGCAGGGCATTGAGAATGCAAGCCGCCAGGACCTGACCTGGATCGAACGCGCCCTGTTTGCGTCGCGAATGGATGATGCGGGAATCAAGCCCCGTGACATATACGCGGCACTATCGATCGATGACGCAGAACTCGCCAAGATGCGCAGCGTCTATCGATCGGTTCCTACCGACGTGATTGAAGCAATTGGTCGCGCGCCCAAGATAGGTAGGCCGCGCTGGCTTGAGTTTGCTAAAGCGATAGCCAACGACCCGGAATCTCTTTCAGCAGCCCGCCAGGTACTGTCGGGAGCGCGCGAACGGTTATCTGTGTCCGATCAACGCTTTCAGCGGGCTTTCGAGGTCATAAAGCCGTCGAGCAAGATGGATCGGAACAGTACGGCAATCTCGGATGCCAATGGCCGCAAACTTGGTGCCTGGAAGATCTCGCCCAAGGAAGTTCGAATTTCTGCAGATGGGCCTCTTGGTGTCGAGTTTGTGAAATTCGTTGGGGACGAGCTCCCCGCGCTCATCGAACGCTTCTCTAGGCAGCGTGAAAATCAAAACCCCTGACAGCTGTCAGGGGAGCCGTCGGATACGGGAACACGAAAGGCGCTGTTAAGAGCAAATGGAAGCGATGATCGGCGAGCTGGATAGGCTGTTTTTTGCCGGCAACGGGTTTGTTACTTCGGCAGCCGAGTGGCGGCGTCGAAGTGCTTCATGCCTTCGAAGTGAGGCATCCAACGAATAATCCTGTCAGCTGACAGGATTTCGGTGCCGGGTTTCCTTAAGGTCTCCTCCGCGGTCGGAAATAGCGCGCCAGCGATGCTCACGCGAATGGAGGAACTGTAGAGATACACCGGCAGCAGAGATCTACGGCGACGTGAATTTGCGCGGCGACATAGTTCCTCGAAGCGCTAGTCCAGCTTGCTGAGAAAATCCTGTCAGCTGCCAGGGTTTTAGCGAGAGTTCTGTCGCAGTCGACTACAGGCTCCTGAAAGATGAGAACCTTGAAACGGTCGGACAGCACATACGTTTTGGTATGAGCGGCCCGACTTCTCTTTGTCGATCTGCCGGCGTCACGTCCGGAAACTGCTCTCCGCCTATATGAGGAGGCGGGCTGCCGGCCGCAGCCCGAGCATGCGAGGGTCGCGGATATAGAGCCAATCCTCGACGAAATGCAATATTACGGGATGAGATCAAGAGCGGTCTGAAAATTCAGAAACAATCCAAAAGACACGGCCAGCAATGCTGTTCAAAATGAAATCACATACAGAATTCAAATACCGATTACAGCAATGAACTTGAACCTAGCTCTCGAAAAGAGCAGGGGGCGAAGCCGAGCAAGGACATGCGACCGACGAGTGTGCCAATCAAGGCATTCCCGTTAGGCATGGTGCTGCAGGCCTGCCCCGCTGTTGCTGATTACGCCCCTGGAGGAGCAATTGGTGACTGGCGGGACCTGATGTCGGCTGCAGTTGTCGTGCGATCAATGCTTGGGGTTAGCCCGTCGGCTTATCAGGATGCCTGCGAGGTCATGGGGCCTGAGAACGCCGCCGTTGCCATGGCCTGCATTCTTGAAAGGGCAGGGCACATCAACTCGCCTGGCGGCTATGTGCGTGATTTGACCGCCAAGGCGGGTCGAGGGGAGTTCTCGCTTGGGTCGATGTTGATGGCGCTGATGCGAGCAAATGCCGAAGGAAAGCCGGATAGTGCGATTGCAGAACGGCTGCTAAGCTTTGCCGAGTTCGAGGAGAGAGACATATCATGCCGTCTGAGCCAAGATCACCACGCCTTGCGGTCCTGATCGATGCCGACAATACCTCCGCCAAGATTGTCGACGGATTGTTCGAAGAGATTGCTCAACTCGGCGAGGCGAGCGTGCGGCGCATTTATGGAGATTTCTCAGGTACACGATCGAAAGCCTGGGCGGACGTGCTGGCCAAACACGCGATCATCCCGCAACAGCAGTTCGCCTACACCACAGGAAAGAACGCTTCCGACATAACGTTGGTGATCGACGCCATGGACCTCCTGCATAGCGGGCGCTTTGACGGCTTCTGCCTCGTTTCGTCCGACAGTGATTTCACACGACTGGCAGCACGTATTCGCGAGCAGGGCATCGATGTCTTCGGCTTTGGCGAACAAAAGACGCCGGAGAGCTTTCGGCAGGCCTGTCGCAGGTTCGTGTACACCGAAAACCTATTGGCTGGAGCGATAAAGGATGATCAAAGCGCCGCCTCGGCCGAAAGCCCACTGCAGCCGGTGAGCGCGGCCATGCCGCTGATCAAGAAGGTGCTCTCGCAGGAGGAAACCGAGGATGGTTGGGTAAACCTCGGCACGGTGGGTAAGCAATTGCTCAACCTCGCGCCAGACTTTGATCCGCGTACCTTTGGCTTCCGCAAACTTAGTGATCTTGTCCGTAAGACAAAACAGCTCGAGGTGCAGCAGGCCGCGGGAGGGTCCATCAGTATTCGACTGAGGCAACACGGCAAAGCATAGCGCCGGTTGCGAAGCATGCCCTCTTTGACCTAAGTTCCTCATGAAGACGAAACCAGGCCGCTGCCAAGCATTACTTCCCCTCAGTCGACAAGGAGCCTCTGCCATGAAGACAGACGACGAAGAACTGACCAGGAGGCGAGCCTATGAGCTGTGGGAGAAAGCAGGGCGACCAGACGGGGACGGTCTCAGGTACTGGTTTCAGGCAGCGAACGAAATCGAATCTACACGGGTAAATGGCGCCGACGTGCTGGAGAATGCGGCGGTTTTCGGCGAACCCGATGAACCTGCGTTGGCTACAAAAGCAAACAAGGCGCCGAACTCTGCGGCGAGTAAGCAGCCAGACAGTGCGAAATCGCCGAAGAGGCGCACCGTTTCCAAACCTGGCGACAAGACAGGTAAACGGACTGAGAACCGTTAGGCGGTCAGACGATCAGACGTGCCGCCCGGCCCGATTTTCGCTCCGCATTGTTGTAGTAGCGCGCTGCCTGCGTCACCGACTTGTGCAACGACTGTTGCATCGCTTCGGGCAGCGGGATGCCGCGGTCGGCGGCCTCGGTCAGATAGCCTGACCTTAACCCATGCGCCGAAAACAGCGCCGGATCGAGGCCGGCCTGTTTGCAGCGGCCCTTCAGGATCAGATTGACGGATTGCGGGGTCAGTGCGCGGCGGTCGACATTGCCCCATTGGTCGATGCGGCGGAAGATTGGCCCATCCTTGATCCCGGATTCGGTCAGCCAACGCTTCAGCGCGGTCACAGGCCGGCCGATCAGAAGCACGTGTTCGTTATCGCCGGCCTTCGTCGTCTTGGTGCGCCCAAGGTGGATCGAAAGACAGGAGAGGGGAGGGGATGCGGCGTCGGCGCGGACCGGTTCTTCCTCGACGAGATCTTCAACGCGAAGACCTGCGACTTCTGAACGGCGACGACCGCCGGAGGCGAAGGCGGTTAACAGCAGCGCGCAATCGCGCCAGTCGACCAGGCGCTCGCCGGCACAAGTCTCGAGCAGCTTCGCCAGGACATCACTGGTGACCGCCTTGTTGCTCTTGCGCTGCCGCGGCCGGCTGCTCGCCTTCACCGCCAGCCTGAGCGCACTCTTCAGCGACGGCGCGCCGAAAGCGCCGGTCAGGCCCCGCCAGCGCGTGAGGATCGACCAGGAGGTCAGCCGCCGCCGCACCGTCGCCGGCGCGTGCGGGCCAGTGGCTTTGAGCAGATTGCCGGCGCGCAGGGCGCTTTCCACCTCGATGGGCATGCCGTGGGCCGGATCCTCAGCGCGTTTGACGGGATCCCAAAGGTGGTGGGCAACGAATTTTAGTAGCAGCGCTTCCGGCGCCGGCCAGGGGAGGGGAGTGCCGGTCACGAGCCGACACCAGGCCTCGAGATAGGCGAGATCCGAGGCCAGCGCCCTGAGCGTGTTTTCGCTCATGCCTTCGCCGGCGAGATGTTTGAGCGCGGCGACGTCGTCGTCGGTCAGCAGCGCCGCGAGCTGGTCACGCCGGTCGAACGGCAGGATGGCGTCGAGTGCGTCCAGCTGTTCGGCACGGCGGTGGACCGCTTGGCTGTCTGAGCCCGCCGCTCTATGATTATCGACCATGGTGCGTAGCCTTCGGTGCTCTTGCGGAAGTTACGGAAAATCCGTATATTCCGGAAAAAGGAGTGTTGAAATGAGGTCGACCGTGACCGCCGCGGCGGTTTCCAAGAATTTCGGGGCCTACCAGGATGCCGCTGTGCGCGAGCCGGTGATCATCACCAAGAATGGTCGCCCGCGTACCGTGCTCCTTGCCTATGAGGACTATCTGCGGCTGTCGCGCCGCGACCGCCGCGTCGAGGCGACGGCGGATCTGAACGACGACGATCTTGCCGCGGTCGAAAAATCCGAAATGGAGCCGGGCTTCGATCATCTCAATGCCGAACTGCTGACGGACAAGCATGCTGCCGACTGAAATCAAGGTCGGCCACGTCTTCCGCTATTCCTATCTCTGGCACTGGCAACACCTCGAAGGCCGCGAAGCGGGCGACAAGGATCGTCCCTGCCTGGTGTTGGCGTTGGTCACCACGCTTGAGGACGGCACGCCGGTGGTGCGCGTGCTGCCGATCACCCATACGCCGCCGGCCCGCGCCGACGAGGCAATCGAGATCCAGCCGGCCACCAAGCGCCGGCTCGGGCTCGATGGCGAGCGTTCCTGGATCGTGCTTTCCGAAAGCAATCGTTTTGCCTGGCCGGGACCGGACATTCGGCCGGTCGACAGCGACGGCGGCTATTTCGGGCCATTGCCGCCGGGGTTTTTGCCGAGGTCAAGCGCCGCTTCGTCGAACTCGCTCGCGCCCAGCGACACAGGCCTACCGCCCGTACCGAGTAAACGTGCTAAGACAGCGTCCTTTCTCATTCCTGCTCCGGTGTGGTTTGGCGCGAGCTTAGGCGATTTGCGACTCCAAATTCATCACTATCGATACTGGGTCCCTATCGATAGTGACTTGAGCGCAGGAAAGGTCGACCGGATGACGGAAACATGAAGGCATTTAGCTTCCGTTTGCGAAATACCATACGTTAATTCATATGGTTAATCGTTCATGAATGATCGCAGGTGCCGGAGAGGTGCTCCCTGACATCTGCGCCGGTAGGTATCAACGAGCGCGTCGCCCGCTCCCCGGGACAGCCGGCGGCGCAAAACTGCCAGCGCTTGTCGAGTTTGTGACGGCGCGACGCTCGTCTGCGCCAACCTGGTGCCGGTTCCGAAAGTGCGAGTTCGATTGCCCGGCCATGGTCGGTCATCCGCGACATCATGCCGCTAGTTAATGTGGCCATCGGGCCCAACTCACCCAGCAAATGGAACTGAAACGTCTGAGAATGTGATCGGATGCGCGTTGACAAGTGTTGAAATTCAGGCCGACAGTTTTCCGTCAGCCTCGGCATCATCATCGTCGAAACCAAGGTCCTCTTCCAGCGTCTCGATCAAGACCTGCGCATCGTTTGCAGGTAGGATTTCAACGTTGCGTAGCTTACGGTTGATGGCGCGGCCTCGCACCTCGACATTGTCGATCTGGTTGGACGCTTCCTGCAGCTTCTTTTTAACCTTCTCCAGCACTGGGCCGAATTTACCAAACTCCTCTTTGACCGCGGAAAGAACCTGCCACACTTCGCTTGAACGTTCCTGGATTGCAAGTGTGCGGAATCCCATCTGCAGACTGCTAAGAATGGCGGTGAGGGTTGTCGGTCCGGCCACTGTAACGCGATAGGTTCGCTGGAGGTCGTCGCACAGTCCCGGGCGGCGGATGATCTCGGCGTAAAGGCCTTCCGTTGGCAGAAACAGGATCGCGAAATCTGTCGTCTTCGGTGGACGAATGTACTTACTTGAGATGTCCTTGGCCGAGTTCTTGATGCGTGTCTCCAAAGCCTTTGAGGCTTCCTCGACAGCGGCAATGTCCCCGATCTCTGAGGCCGCCTGCAGCCGTTCATAATCCTCAATCGGAAATTTCGCGTCGATCGGCAGCAGGCACTCTTCTGTCTCGCCGGAGCCGGGGAGCCGGATTGCGTATTCGACACGTTCGTTGCCGAATTCGGACATGGTGGCGTTCGCCACATATTGTGCAGGCGTCAATATTTGTTCCAGCAGAGCTCCAAGTTGCACCTCGCCCCACGACCCGCGTGATTTGACGTTCGTGAGCACGCGTTTCAAATCGCCGACGCCCGTCGCCAAGTTCTGCATTTCACCCAGGCCCTGATGAACCGCTTCGAGGCGTTCGCTGACGATCTTGAAGGAGTCTCCAAGCCGCTTGTCGAGCGTACCCTGCAGCTTCTCATCGACGGTGACGCGCATCTGTTCGAGCTTCTCACCATTCTCTCTGCGCAATACGCCGAGCTGGTTTTCTACGCTGAGCTTTAGTGCTTCGCCCGTCTGCGTGTTCTTCTCGCTCAACGCCTCCAGGCGCTTGCCAAAATCCTCGTGTTGGGCGCGCTGGATATCAAACATCTGCTGGTTCTGTTCGATCGAGTTCTTGGCAAAGCGGTCCAGGCTAGCTGTCACCGTTTCCGTCAGTGCCTTTGTCCGCTCGCCGGCATCGGCCTTCATCGCATCGAGATTCTGGATGACCTGGTCACGAAGTTCCCGGAACGTGGTGAGGAGGGCTTCCTGGTTTTTGGAGAACTGGGCTGCGCTGTCGCTCGCCATCTGGCGAAGCGTCTGGGAAACCTGATCCAGGTTTTCCTTCTGGTGTTTCGCCGCCTCGGCGGACTGCGTCCGCAAGGTTTCGGCGAGTGCCGCAATGCTCTTTGTGACCTCCTCACGCAAATCCTTGGCGGATGCCGTGCCTTCTTCGCGAGCAGCCCGAAGATCGTCACGCACATTGCGCTCAATGCGCTCCTGGGCCATTTCCAGGGCGCTCAGTTTTGCCGCCGCGGGATCGGCATCAAGCTTTCCGGCCAACCTTGAAAGGCGGCTTATAACCACAAAAACGACGAGGAGCGATACGAAAGAGCTGAAGGCGGCCGCGCCCCACAAGCTCCACTGAATGTATTCCTGATCCACAAGCATGGTCCCGCCTGATCCCCAACCAATCTGGCGGCTACGAGAATCAGTAGCCGACATCTTTGGGAAGAAGGCACGTATTTTGGGCAACCCTCAAGTAGTGGCGCGCCTAACGCTGCGCCTTGTGGATAAATGTTCCTCTCCCCCGCTCGATCTGCTTATCTGTCTACGATGCTTTGGTGTTGAATCACGGGAACCTTCATCTCTGGGATATCGACGTTGAAGAAGCTGAGGCATCATGCCTGCGGATCAGATTCAGGGCGGTCGGCTTCCACCTTGTCGACCACGAGCTTCTTGCAGGTCGCATTTTTGAATTCGGCGCGATCCAACGGCTTAGCTAACTACGTGAGGGTATCGGCGTTCGTATCCGTTCAAGAGCTTTATGCCCGATGTGTCAGCCCCAAGCGGACATCCTTGTCAACAGTGAACGGCTGCTTTGCGCCCCCATTTTGGCCGTTCTCGCCGTATCCCAAAGTACCTAGAAGCTGACATGAAATCGGCCTGGGAATGCAGCTATAAGTTAGCGGGCGCGTCATCCGTAGTTGGCTTGTGATCATATCGGATACTTCTCGTCAGAATACTTAGACACGAGAGCGAATGCCCGCAAACCATCAACATCGCAGCCTGCTGTGGGCAAGGTGGTCGGGATCGAGCTTCTCATCGACGAAGGCGGCAGCCGCGCGGACGGTGACGGTGGACGTCATCGCGCGGTGGGATGTCGACAACAACAGCGGCTTGGTGATAGGTTACGAGGGAACGAGCGATGCCAGTTCGTACATGATTTCGACGAATGGTTGCGTTCGTACCGCCGTCAGGTTAATTCGGTTTAACGAAAAATTCCTTGCAACAAGTCATGGGGTACGATAGTTATTCGGTCGGGCCTGGCCCACGAGATCGCCTTTGCGGTCGCCCAAAAGCCTCGATGGAAACGTCGGAGGCTTTTTGAGTTTTTAGGCCTTCCGTTCGACATTCTCAAAGCAGCTATATTTGGATCCGAGCATCGGCCGCTCGTCTTCCTTGATATGGCAGTCAATCAGCTTTCCGTCGTCGGTCAGGCGCTGGTAAGGACGATTGCTGGCGTGATAGCCGCCCATGCAGATCGGCCATAGGTACAGATCCGCCAGTTGCGCCATCGGCGAAGTCTTCTGCTTGGTCTTGAACTCGTAGAGCGTCTGAGTCAACTGCTCGGTGGTCAAGGGGCCGTACTTATCGGAATTGTCCTTAGCGAACGGCATTCCCTCCGCCTTTAGAGCCTTGTAGTAGCCCTCCAGGTTCGCATCTTCAGCCTTGTTGCAGCGCTCAGGATGCACGCGCAGCTTCATGCCCTGGGCCATAGCGTATTTCGCGGCGCGTTCGACGACGACAGTGAATGCGGTTTTGCAGAGCATCCAAGGATTCTGCTTGTACTGCTCGAGGTATCGTCCACAGTATCCGGGACGGTCGATAGTGCACGCGATACCGACCACGGGCGCCTCTCGCATCAGAATGTAAAGTTCCTCGTAAAATGCTCCCAGCTTGTCCTTCTCCCAGCCCCGCAGGAAATCGAAGTTCTCGTTCTGCGATCTGATTTCCGACGAGTGCAAGGGCGCCGTGATTTCCCATTTCTCACAGAACTTTGAATGAAGGTCTCGGGCGTTGTCCTCTTCGTCACTTCGAACCAGGATGCCCCCGAGTGCGAACCAGTCGTACCCGTGCGCCGCCTTCTTCCCGACCTTGTGGGTGGGATGTCTAGTTCCGGAATCGTCGAGGTAGAGGTTCAAGGTAACAGGCAAGGCAATCTCTCGTGGCAGTCGATCGGATTCGTTCTACTCGACTACTGATACCCGCGAATACATAATTTTTGCTCACTACCATTTCATCATCCACCTTGATCTCGCTCAGTACCTGGTCAAGCTTGCGGCGGTCCGTGAGGAATGTCGCACGAAGCTGGCGGCAGTCAGGCGGCTGGTTCAGTCCTGACGACGGCGGTCGGCAGAAGGTCAAGCACAGCAGCCAGATCTTCGTTCAGCACCAAGAAGGGCATCCTGTCGGTCTTGTAGGAGTGCGCGAGGTGGTACCTGTGATTGCCGCCCTGGATACCGATCTGATCGCCAACGCGGTTGATCAGCGGAGGAGTCACAGGCAGCCCCTTAAACCAGCGAAAAGCGGTTCCCTCACTCCCACGCCTATACTGTCTGTGCCATGGATCCTTGTCACGGCTAGAGTGGTACGTCAGCTTTCCATGGACATCGGCCACGTCGGCTTCGATCAATGCGAACTGGTCTCCCGGATGCAAATCAGGGTCATTGCCATCGGAGGCTAGATAGAAATGTGCGGGATCCAGATCCCACTGCGCCGTCAGATCAGCCGGAGGCGCAACGCGACCCTTGCTCCACTTGACCCGCTCGGTGATTTCAATCGCTCGAGACACCTCGAATTCCTCGTCCAACTTGCCGTCGATCACATCCATAGCGACGATGGCGACCAGTCCTCGTCGGATTTCGTCTGCTGGCATCGCTCAGTCGTATCCTACAACCGCTTCACTGGCGCACACCATCGCCTCGGCTTTGGCACTGTCTCTTGGTTGTAGCAAACAGTCCGCAACCGGCCCAGTAACGGAAATGATTTCCGGTTATGTCTCGACGTTGGTCATAGAGACCGGTCACCGCGCCTGCCGGAAGGTGACACTGTCCTACCAGCGGCGTTACGTCGCCTATTGCGCCCCCATTGAGCCATCCCAATCCCAGCTAGCCTGCCTGAAGCTGACGTTTTGGAAGTTCCGAAACCTCTCCGCGCCGTCGGCGATGACATGGGACCGGACTTCCCGCCGGTTTTGCCGATGCCGATCTGCCGAGTTCCTGGCCGATTGACTGCAACGTGAAGATGTGAAATTTCTCAGGCGGGGACTGGGAGCATCTGTTGATTTACACCAAGCATGAAGTAACGGTCGACGAGGTCCACCAATGGGCGGTCGTCCATGAAACCTGCGACCCCGACAAGGGTGACGATCCTTTCCTTCTACACGTCGCGAAAGCGATCAGGCGTATCTACGGAGAGGAAAAGTTCAGAGAAATGGCCGAGGCCATGCCGTCGATTCCGGCTCCTGCGGACGGCGTCGAGGCAAGCTTCCAGACCGAACGGTTGATGAAAATGTTCCGTGCAGGGCTGCCGAATCCTGATAAGGAGGGTAATAAGCCCGAGCATCTGAAGAACTTCCGATCGGAAACTGCGGAGATCATTGCCAGAGAGGCGTTGAGCACCGTATTCGGCTTCGCGACGCCGCCGGCTCTTCATGCCACGAAAGGAAATCGCAACCAGCCCGCGCTCGGCTTCGATGGGTGGAGCCTGGTGGCGAACGCGCAGGAGGAAGTCTCCCTCGTGCTGATCCAGGTCAAGGGCACTGACGACGAACGCCGGCCGCCAGGGGAAGCCGCGAAGCTCATCAAGGAGTGTGCCGCTGCGGCATCGGACGGGGAAAAGCTGAACGACTATCTTTGCGCCTGCGTCGTACGGTGCGAGGGTACGCCGTTAGGACACACTCTGATGAAGATGATGCTCGAGTTGGAGTCCACCGAACGTATCGAGAGAACGATTGTGTCGCCGGTGATCATACGAGGCAGGACAAGCGCCGATATCGAGGACCTGCGGTCTCTCCGGGACGCTGGAACCGACACGTATCTGCATGCGAGGGCGTTCGGCATGTCGCTGTCGATCGGAACCGAGCTAACCTCCTTCGGCCGCCTTGCCATGATGAAGGCGCGAAGCGATGGCTGACGTCGCGAACATCACCGATCACACCTATCTCGACCGGCTCGTCAAGCAGCTCGACGATGCCGCCTTCCAGGCTGCGTTCAACCAAGTGGCTTCGCAGGACGCCGGCCGACTGATCGAGCTGAAGCTTGGTGCGAAGGTCGCCTACGAACGCTGGGCGGCGACACTGGCGTTTCCTGCCAACGTTTTCTCGGCGTCGAACCAGCCACCCTACGACGGCACGCTGCAGGTCTTCGAGCAGTGGCAGGCCTATATTATTGCCGCGGAAGGAACCCGCAAGGTCGAACTTCGGGACGTGCTGCTAGCAACGGTAACAGGACTTGCGTCAAGACGGCAGGTCGAGCTGCGTCACCTCCTCAACACGCAAACAGTGACCGGCGTCCTCGAAGACCAGTCGAGGGCTCACGCATGGCCAAGACGTGTGCAGGACACGGTGTCACGTGCGCTCGTTCTCGTGGCTCGTCAGGGCGGAAAACCGGATATCGACAGCGCTCTGGCACGAGTTCAGGAGCTTAGCGAGCTGCAAAGAACGGTAGAAGAGGACTGGCTTCAATCTTCTGACCGTTCCGAGGAATCAGCGCTCAGCTTGCTTGGGCTGTATCACGCAGCGCAGGCCACGATCGTTGTCACCAACTATGTTCTGACGGGTGAATATCGCGGCATCAAAGGGCGGCCGGTCAATGTCCAGACCGAACTTTCCGTCCTCATGTCCAGAGCTTTCGAGTATGCCGAACTGTCGGCGGATCCCGAACTGATGACGTGGATCAAGTCGGTCGGGATGATCATCGCGAAGCTGCGCGCGGACACGGTGTGGGCGAACGGTTTCAATATTTCTCAATCGATCGACACGCTGATCCGCACGATCAGCGCCCGCAGCGGGCCCATGTACAGCATGCTACCGTCGCAGCAGGACGCGCTGGCTGGAAACCTTCTCGACGCGCAGCGGGAGGCAGTCGTCCTTCAGATGCCGACAAGTTCGGGCAAGACCCTCATGGCCGAGCTATCCGCGCTGCAGGCTCTTTCCAGCTACAGTGGAGCTAAAGTCGTTTACCTCACGCCCACGCGCGCGCTCGCCACGCAGGTGCGCAGGACGCTCGGCACCGATTTCGCCGAACTCGGCGTAGAGGTGACTGCAGCCAGCAGCGCATTCGAGGAGGACCCCTTCGAAATGGCCCTGCTCGACAGCGTTTCCGGCGTTGTCGTATCGACGCCGGAAAAGCTCGACCTGCTCCTGCGCGGCCGCGCGGAGTGGTTCGATCAGGTTCGCTTGGTGATCGTAGACGAGGCCCACCTGCTCACCGACGGGGAGCGAGGCGCTCGGCTGGAACTCCTGCTCGCGAACATACGGCGCGAACATCCGCATGTCCGACTGCTGCTGCTCACGCCTTTCGTCCAGAATGCCCAGGAAGTTGCGAGCTGGTTGAGCGAGGAGCGCGGAAGCGACGTCGACGTCCGGTGGCGCCCTTCCCGCCTGATCGTCGGACTGGCGAAGCTGACGGGACGAGGCAAGGGCCGCACGTTGGAGATCGAGTGGAGGGAGCCTCACCGCAGCAGGTCGGAGATATCAGACACCAAGCTGGCGCTCGACGAGAACGAGCGTCAGACATTGCGCGCCCACCCGAATGTCCGCACCACTGCGATCACGCTAAGCAAACGTCTGCGGATTCTGGGGCCGTCGCTCGGTATGTTCACAGCATCCCGGACGGATGCCGAAACAGCCGCGCTCGAAGTGGCGGAGGCGAAAGCCGAAATCGACCCGAATACGGCGCCGCCCGAGTTCCGCGTCGCGCTGGCCCTTGCTATAAGCGAATATGGTGAAGGCAGCGATTTGGCCAGATGCCTATCGAAAGGCGTGGCATTCCATCACTCAGCTCTCAGCAGCGAACTGCGCTACCTCGTCGAACGTCTCGCCAGCCTCGGCGTGCTCGACTACATCGCGGCCACGACAACACTGGCTCAGGGCATGAACTTCCCGGTTTCGAGCGTTGTGATCCACTCGGTGACTAAAGGTATGCCGGCCACGCCTCTGACGCCTGCGGAATTCTGGAACATCGCTGGGCGCGCAGGTCGCGTGGGTCTTTCCGAAAAAGGGGTCATCGTGTTCGCCAACCCCGGCCACCGGGCCCACTGGGAGCGGTACACGCAATATCTGTCCGAGCGGGTGGATTCCGCCCTGAAAGATGCGATCGGCAAGATCAACGAGACGGACTCCGTGAAGTGGACCTACAAAATCCACGAAGGCATTAGGCCGTTCATTCAATACCTCGGACATGCGGTAGCAAGTCTCGGAGTGCGACAGACTACTAGCGATCTCGATCGTCTCGTCACGGCCAGTCTCGCCGGCAGGTCTCCTCAGACGCGCGCCGCCCTGACGAGGCTTGCTCGGAAGTATCTTGCAGATGTGGCGAGCAAGGATCAGGGATACATGAAGGTCGCCGACCAGACCGGTCTGGCTTCGTTCAGTTTCGACGAGCTGTATGCATCGATCGCAGGGGATCCGGTTCTGCGGAACGGCGACGCCGAAACTCTGCGCGGTCAGGAGGGCCTGAAGCATTTGGTTGATGCGCTCGCCAAGCTTCCGGAACTATCGCTTGCCCTCGAGAAGGGCCACGGCGTCATCGACACGGAGGCGGTAGCCACAGTCGTGCATCGATGGATCAATGGCTCGACCGTTCGCGAAATCGCCGACCTCTTTACGGGAGAAGAGGCCGACAGGGTCCGGAATGCGGGCAAGTATGTTTTCGGACAGGTTTCTCAAATCGTGTCGTGGGGCGCCCACGCGTTCCTCTGCGGCCGAGGCATGAGTTCTCGGGACGAGGCGGACGAAGAACATCGGATGCTCCCGGCTTTCATACAGTACGGTGTGAATTCTCCGGAAGCGGTGGTGGCTTCGATAATGGGCGTTCCCCGCCACGCCGCGACCGGCATCTCCGAAGTGTATAGACGCAGAAACGGCAATCTTACCCCGGAAGGATCGAGCCAGTTCAAGGCGTTTCTCCAGGAGAGCCTTGTGGAGGACTGGGCAGAGGCCATCGAAGGCACGACCGTGGGGGCATACGTCTCGGCGGCCGATCTTCGGACCGTCTGGCGCGACGCCCAAGGCCTGAACCGAAGACACTAGATCGAACTTTACGTTTGGCCCAAGAGGATAAATCATGCCGAAGAAGCCGGTGAAGCTCCCCAACGGGTCAACGTGGGCGTCTCAGGGGGATGCAGAAGAGCACTTCCGTAGAATCCGTGACAAGTTTCCGCCGGGCACCCAGATCGGTCCGGGACCAGATTACGAAGACCTTCTCGCGCTGCTGACGCTCTATGATATGAACTGGCCGGCGGAGGAGTCGAAGATCGGTTCTGGCGTTAGCTACTTCGAAACCCGCGTCAACAGGACCAACGGTGGTAGGACGATCGGCTTTTGGGTTGCCAGGACGGATGGCAGTTTTCTTGACTTCAGTTTTATCGAGGCGATCGCTTGGGCATCTCGGCAATCGTGAATCCTGCGCCGCCGTTGAGCAACGGGAAAGATCGAGGCTGGCGCAGAATGTTAATTTCACGGACAGTTCGCTCAGTTCTCAGGGAGTAACAGCAGCTTTTCACTGACGCACAGGGCGATCATCACCTAGTCTGGACGCGCGGATCCGGCGCGGCGGCACAGATTGTGATTACGCTAGCGTACTTCGCGCTCATCCTCTGCGGCACGATCGCGCGCAGGGCTGCCAAAAGCCGCGTACAGGGGGGCCTTTCTCGAGCGGCGGGCTGGCCAACTAGCGAAGTGGGTTCAACGAGTTTTCGACAATAGCTTACCGGCGTCAGGGACGAGCTGCACGAACGTCCGCTTTCCGCGTCTGATTGCCGAAAGCAGAAGGACGGCTTCCGGCCCGAAATCGGTCGTTCCATCCACGCCGGTCTGATGTCCGTTACTGGGAAGTTGAGACGGAGGGATTCGTAATAACAGGGTCGTTGGTTCTTATCCCTTCAAGGCGAGGGATAAGAACCTATGTTCCGGATTTGCGGCATATTGTCGGCTTCCGATCGTCTCAGGCCATTTGGATCATGCTGTCCGCCCTTGACGTCGCGTGACCCTTCGGCGGCCGCTTTCTCTTGTTTGAAACACCAGGCCTCGCAAGCGGGCCTGGATTATCAATGACAGTGGTAGCTTCCCGTCTTGTGATTGGTGTGGCACCCGTTTTCGTCCGTTCCCCCACTGTGGGCGAAAACGTACGTGGCACTGCCCAAAAGGATAAGCATTGCCCCGGCAAGTTTAGTCAACTTCATGATGTCTCCTCCATTGCTATGCAACCTAAGCACAGCGGAGAGATGGTGTCGATACTAAATTAGAAGTTACAGGACTTCTTGGGTTTGATAGGTTATCGGGGCGTACCCTAGGGGCCGACAAAAGGAGCAGTCACTTCGGCAAACCAAGGTGGACTTCGTGTCGGGGACAACTTTGCTAAGCGAGATCGAAGTCACATATTTCCGCAGCCGCATTGACGATGTCCTGCGGGAAGGGCGAGCGACCGCATGGCAGCGCCAGTTTTTGATGGACATGCGCCAGAGGATCGAGCGCTACGGAACGCGCACGCGACTCAGTGAAAAGCAAATGTCGACGCTGAGGAAGCTGACAAAGCTCCGTGGCCAAGCTAATCTCTCGTTCATCAAACCGATGGCCGCGAACAGAGGATCTCAGAACCATCGGCTGCCGCATTGGCGAAAGGCAGGTCGACGACGTTGGAGCTATAGAGAAATCAAGTTTTTTGTGTTGCTTCTGCTGATGATCGCGATTTTCGGCGGACAGGCGCTCACGGGGTGGCTACCGAAGAGTGATCTCGGTTCCTTTCAGACCGCAACTCCGCCCCACAATTTCGCTACTCAATTATTCACAGTCACCGACGGCGATACAGTTCGCATGAGTGACGGTACGCGCGTTCGACTTGTTGGATTCAATACGCCAGAAAAATTTGAACCCCAATGTTCGCGCGAGGCAGCACTTGGCGCCCGGGCAAGCGAGCGCCTGAGGGAACTCGTCGCGTCCGGAACGCCGACAGTGACGAGGATTGCCTGCTCCTGCAAACCCGGGACAGAAGGTACGGACAAATGCAATCACGGCCGCCGCTGCGGAACGCTTCGGGTCGATGGTCGCGATGTCGGAGACATCCTGATCTCCGAAGGTCTTGCGGTCCCGTTTGTTTGCGGCGACACCAGCTGCCCGGCCACGCCTCGGCCGTGGTGCGGCTAGCGCACGCGCCTAACAGCCGACGCGGGACCTTCCAGCTCAAATAGCTAGGTGATATGCCTCACAGAGTGGCGTTAGTTCGCAGTTCGCGAGACGTACGTTCCGTTGACCCAGCCCTGCCGGCCAGACGCATCACGCACGTGCAGCCAACCATTCTCCTGTTCGAGAATGACTAGTGTGAGCCCGGTCGCGAGAACGTCGACCAGGAGGTATTTTGCGGCCGGACCCTCGCGCATGTTCAAGTTCGTGGTCGTAACACCCGTCTCTAGGTTTGTCGGGCTAGCATCGTTGTTCGGCGCTGCTTCCTCTCCGGAATCGAAGAGCTTCGGCTCCGCTTGTATCTCCCGGGTTTGCAACGAGGGCAAAGGGACACTTGGAGGCGGTTGCTCGGCTTGGTCGGCCGCTGCAGCTGCAGGCATAGCAAGCGCGACCTGAGCAGCAGACTCGAATGCCGCCTTGAATTCCGCATCTATGTTTCTGAATTGCCGTTCGGCCGGGAGGGCATTGGAAGTGGTTTGGCCTATCTTACCAACGTCGCCGGAACTTGGCTCTGGGGTTCCGGATGGAATCGACTTCTGATTTGCCGTTTCGATCGACGGTCGGGTTGGTTCACGACGGCTGGCCTCGATGGTCGATAAGGCAGGGCGCTTAGGTTTTGCCGACAAATTTGCTAGTACCGTAGCCGAGACGGTCATCCCCACAATAATCCAGAAATTTCGATAGGTGACTGCCATCGATCAGATCGTGCCCATATCAACTTCGAGCTGCTTCAGCCGCTGATAGGCTTCGATCAGTCCTCGAGGGGGCGACGTTACGAGTGCGCGCGCATCGTCTGCCAAGCGGCGAAGCTCATCAGGCGCGCGATGAAGCTCCCTTTCCAATTCGGCGCGCTTCTTTCCGATTTCGGTCTTAATTTGCTGAATTGCCTGCGGATCCGTTGGAATCGCGTTGTTGAAAACGAATTTGCGCTCGATCGAGCGTGCCCACCCCATGACATCTGCAGCAAGCGACGGTCCGAAGCCGGGAACGCTGGTTATCGGTCGCTGCATGACATCCCACGCATCTTCGAAGCCGAAAGATGCCAGCGTCGCCTTACGGCCGGGGCCGATTTTGGGGATTTTTGCGCGCTCGATCAGATGCGATTCCATATGTTTCTGCATCTGGAGTTGCCGCTTCTTTTGCTCAAGCGCCCTCAATTTTGTTTGCTCCTGCGCAGGTAGCTCCGAATGAGCTGTTGCCACGCTGAGGTAGTGATTTCTTCTTTCTTCGAACTTCCCTGGTCCTGCGTGAGTCATCCATGTCTTCCGCTCTGACTCCCAAACGGATTGGGCGCTCGCATGCTCGGCGGCAAATGTTCGCGTTAAATCGAGAGAGCGGAGGGTCAGGAAGCCAGCGCCGGCCATAAGCGCCGCTCCCCAAAAGCCTTGAATGGACGTCATCAGGTAGAAGCCGATAAGCAACGCAATAATGCCCGCCACAGCGGTAATCGTCCTTTCGGATCGGGCCTGTTGCCCGGCTACGGACATCGTCACATTCAAGAGCGGCCCGACAACCTTCTCCGGTTCTGGCGGCCTACCAGGTGCTGGGATGCCGCGGATCGCCGTTAGGAGTTGGCCGATATCCATGATCGGGGCGTTCGGCGAATACTGCGCGACGAACAATGAACGACCCATCGATCTTTCGATCGAGCACCAGGGGCAGGAAGAGAGACTACCTCCGTAGGAATGGGCCCGATCGGCCGTGCACGTCTTGAGACCGAATTCGACTGACGTCAGCAGCGTCACCCATTCCGAGGCGAGCGGACGGCCGTTAGTATGTTTCCCAGGCAATCGGAAAGCTTTTTCGAATGCGCCCCCAGTTCCCTCCCATAGTCGTCAAGCGTAGGAACGTAGGGCGGCGGCTCCATCATGGTTTCCGCGCGGCGCTCGCTATAGGCGAAGCGGCCTTCTCCAATGGCCTTTCGAATATCCATGTCGCCCTTGCCGCGATAGCGCCCCGCGAAGGGATGCCGTCCGAGAAACAGCAACTGGAAAAGTAGGACAGCCAAACCGAAATTATCGTGGTTGGGCATGCGATCCGTTCGGTCGAGCGATGCGCCCTGCAGTTCCGGCGGGGTATACTCCGGAACGCCGACAAGACATCGGTAGAGCTTTGATTGCGAGCGGAATTGAAACGAGTCGCTGTCGATCAGAGTGACGAGCGCCTTCTCGGACACGAGGACGCCGGAATGGTTGATATCGCCGATTACACATCCGGTCGCGTGCACACTTGCGATTGCTCGCGCCAGATTGATGGCGGCTCTAACCAGGAAGGTTGTGTCTGCCGTCGGAAACTCGGTCTTGCGGCTGGCCGGCCCATAAAGATCATGAACGCTTTTGAAGCCGTTCACCTTCTTCATAGTGAAGCCCAGGAACTCGCCGCGTTGGGATTTCAGCGTGTCGATCGGAAATGCAACGAAAGTCGTGCTCATGTGCAGGCGAGCCGAAACCATCGATTCGACCTTTTCTCGTCGATCGGCTGCCTTGCCGCGAAGATAAACCTTTGCAACGAGGTCGGGTGCCTCGACGATGTGGTGGACAGCTCCCTCTCCACCCTTCGCGACGAGGCCGCCGAGCGTCAACTTTCGACCATCGGACGATACGACCACGGTCATGTTCTGACGCCAAGAATAAGCGATTTGTCGTCGTCGGTGCGGTCGCACACGCTTGGACTATCGAGATAGTCTTTCAACGCCGCCGAGAGACCTCTGTCCGGTCCCTCCACGAGTGAACCTTTCAGCGGCGCTAGCATCCGATTGAAGAATGGCGCATGCGCCGATTGCGTAGCTTGCTCAAGCACAAGACGCTCGATGCCGTCAGAAAACAAGGCGAATTCGTCGATGGCCTCGTTAATGCGCAGGTAGTTGAGCTTGGCTTGGGGATCGTCAGTCACAAATGCTGTTGTCGACGCGTATTCACCATGGTAGGGCCAGGAAGGCACTTCCCATCCGTCCGATCCCGCCTTCTTCCAGACTGCCGCGCCATCGCCGATATGGATCACGATCGACGTTTGTGGGCTGGCGAGTACCGCCACCATTGTTGAGGCGAAGTCCCGGGGCCGAAGCGCCTTGGCGTTCGCCTTGGCGTTTAAGGCCTCCCGGATCTCGTCGAGCCAGTGCCAGACATCCTCTTCCACCAGTTCTTCAAGGGGCTTGCTGACCAGAAACTCTCGGCATGCCCGTAAGAACGAAAGACACACGAGCTTGGATCCGACTTCCGCGTGTGACGCACTCCCGGCTCCGTCAGAAACGACCGCCGCTATGATCGGGCCTTCCGGCCGAATGAACAGCTTGGCGCTTGCGAAGTCTTCGCAGCGGGTATCCGTCTTCATATGCGAAGTACCAATGGACCGTGCGCATGCCCATCGCCAACTGCTGGTCATGCAATCGAAGCCCATCCGTCCGGAGTAGCCGGGTTTGCTAGCGGAACAGCGTCCCCTGGATTGGAGTGGGATACTGAGCCGAGTGAGCTTGAAAGCCAGGAAAACAGATCACGAAAGCGCAGTTCCTTCAGCGCCAACGGCTGTCGAACTGAAATCTGTGACAGGATCTCCATGTTGGCGCCCTGCACACCGACCGCAAAGAACGAAAACGCCTTCTCGGCTTCACCCGCCTTCACCGCACTGGCGGCGTCGTGCCAAGCATCTGTGGGCGCGCCATCCGTGATGAGAAAAACCCATGGCCGATAGTAGGAGATCCCGTTCTGTTTGTAGCTGTCTTTTCTCTGCCGAAGCATCTCAAGTCCGGTCTCTATCGCGCGTCCCATCGGAGTGTCGCCTTGTGACGAGAGCTCAGGCGGGTTCCAGTGATGAATGCCCTCGAAGTCGTTAGCGACCGAAACTGGCCCAAAAGTAACAATACCTACTTCCACCCTCTTGGCAGCCAGGGAGTCCGCGTAGAGCTCGTCTCTGAATTGGACGAGACCTTCGTTCAGTTCCTTCAGTGGCGCTCCTCGCATCGAACCCGATACATCGAGCAGCAAAAGGCAGGGACACCGTGGTTCCGGGTTATCGACGAACTCGGTACCTTCGAAGGGTTGCTGCTCAAATGGATTGGCCATAGTCTGTTCTTTCAAAAACCGTTGGGATTGGTGGGTTGATTAGTTCGCGACGATGCCGAAAGTATTGAGCACCTCGGGTGTGATCGTTCCGGTGACCTTGAGATTGTAGTCGGTCTGCATCGCGACGAGCGCCTTCTTGCAAGCCGGTCCGACCTGCCCGTCAATCAAACCTTCGTAATAGCCATAGGCGGTAAGGGCGGTCTGAACCTGCATAACGATGCGCTTGAATTTCGCGGTATTTCCCGGAAGCGTCTTGAGCGGCGTGGCTGTCACCGGATCGGAAGTGACTGGATAGGTAGGGGTCGCCGAGACCGTGGGTTGGGTAGCAAACGAACCAGACGGAGCTGTGTATACTGTAGAAGGTGCCGTGTAGACCGTGGATGGTGGCGAGTAGACTGGTGCACTCCTTCTGTAGGTGTAGCCACCGCCACTGCTTGATCGATGGCTTGAATGGGAGCTATGGGAGCGGTGGGAGCTATGTGAGCGATGCCCGGCGAGCGTGAAGATGTGCCTCAGCCTCAGGCGCTCCAAAACCGAAGTGCCGGGATTTTTCTTGGAAACAATCTCGCCAATAGGCATCGCCTCAGATTTCGATGGCAAAAAGCCCGCCACCAGAAGCGACGGGATCATAAACAGGCGAGATTTCATAACGGCCCCAGAAATGCAAACCCCTCTGCATGACTATACCATTGAAAAAAACCACCACAAGTTTCCTTGGCGCGACAATTCAAACAGAAGTCTAGGTATTTCCTCTTCCAATCGGAGATCGTTGAGGGAGCAAAATCCTGATAAGCGGGCGGTACTGAACACAATGGAAAATTATAGAGCGAGGCCTTGAGACCGCGAGCGGTTGCGATATCGACCGCTCGAGCAATCTGCTCGAAATCGCCCGATGTGTCTCGAAACGTCTCCTTCCAGTTCATCCGGGCATAACCGATCCGCTCCAGCTGCATGATAGCCCAGACCGCCAAAAAGCTGAGACGAGTGGACACGTAATCTGCCAGGGCCGGAAGATCCTGCCAGTTCTGTTGCATGACCACCGTTCGCAGTTCGAGGGAAGCCCCTGCACGCATCAAGATCGACAATCCCTCTTCGAGGTTGGCGAATGCTCCCTGTTTGCCCACGATCCGATCGTGATTTTCAGGTGTGGCCGAATAGAGCGGAACGCCCCAGAGCACGCGTTCGTGGTCAAGACGCTGCAGTCTTTCTAGGTCGGCTGGGGAAAAATGCTGCGCATTGGTCAAGACATGAAACCCGATGTCGGGACGCTGCGCCTTCACTTCTTCAAGCATGGAGAACAGCCGCTCCTTATGAAGCAAGGGTTCGCCGCCCGAAACGCCAATCATTGCGCCCTGCGGGGCAAGTGACGCAGCGAGGGTGAATTGCTCGAACAGATCGGTGTGATACTTCTTGGGAGGCTGCGAGCACATCACACATAGCTGGTCGCATTGCTCCGTTACGAGAAGTGTGTTGTGAGCGGAACCGGCTCGGATAAGGCGATGCGCCGTTGTCTCGCCTGGCAACATCATCAAGATGTCACCGTCGATAACCTCGTCGGAGATCCCATACACGCCGAAGGAGAAACCATTAAGGTCGTACTCGCGGCGATCGGGCGTAACTTCAGCAAGAACCGCGTCATGATCCGACCGAGCAGGCGACCCCGATCCTTGCAGGCGGACGACCAAGGGCTCGTCGATCGGTAGTGGGTCGACCTTCAGGCGCAGGCTGATCATTGATGAACCTTGGCAAGAAGCGGATCGAAGTGAGGTGTGCCAGCCCAAAGCGCCAACGTCTTTTTGACCTTTGGATCATCCGAATAGATCATCGCGAAAATCCTGTCGAAAATCGACGTATGGCGCTGACAGAAGTCGGTCATATGCTTCGGCATGTCGATCCGCCCGTATCGTGACATGTCATCGATCAGATCAACTCCGCAGAAGGCTTGGTAGGGGCAGTGAACGCAATCAGGATGGAAGTTGTTGAGCGCTTCAGCGTTGAGGCGATCGATCGTTTCTGCGGAAATCCCACTGAAGACGTCTCCCATGGACAGATCGAACTGACCGATGCGAGTGACCATCCGGGCTTCATCCGTCGGGTATATCTTGCCGTCATAGTCGATCACTACATAGCTGTGTCCGACGATGTTGGGGTTGCGGAGATCTACATGGCCGTTGTGTCCGGATCGCAGCACCCGTCGAAGACAGTGGACGAAGTAGTATTCCTCGACCGGGATCTCAGAGGACCAATTTTGCTCGATGACCGCGTCAATGAAAGAGGCGTGATATTTGCTCCAGGCGTCGGCACTTCCGCGGGCATCGAACTTCTTTCTCGCAAAGCCCTGGTAGTTTACGGGTCGCAGGTAGACGGATCGAATACCATATCTGAGGAAGGTCTCGATGACTTCTTGCGGCGAGGGGGCATTGTGCGGATCGATCGTTGGCAAGGCGGAGATCTTTTCCGGCCCCAAGCGGTTCACAGCGAAATCGAGGTTTGAGAAGAATTGATCCGTCTTGCCGGGCGAGATTGTCCGCTGCTTTTGATGCGTTATGCGATTGCCGTCCAAAGACGTGCTAACAAAAACGTCGTCTCGTCCGAGCAGGTCCCAGGCTTGGTCGCTGACCTCCTGCAGATTCGTACAAATTACGAACTCGCAGGCATCAAATCTTTGCCTGCAGAAATCACGAATCCTCTCGATGACGTCGAGGCGCAAGAGTGGCTCGCCGCCCTGGAACTCGACCTTGATTTTCCTAGCCGAAAGCGAGCCGAGAAATCCGATCACCGCTTCCACTGTGGAGGCGTCCCAATCGAAGCCTGGAGTGGCTTCGTTGACACGCGAGACTTGGCAATAGCCACAGGTCAAGTTGCATCTGAGCGTAGGGACCAGAATGACATAGTCCATTTCTCGCGGCAGGTAGAGCCGCTCAGCAAAACGGTGTTCGAAACCCGAATATGCCAGATCACCGACAGCATTGTAGGCGTGGCCGTTCCCACGGAGGAACGCGAGATCGCCGGATGTCAATTGATCGAACGCATAGCGGCGCAAGAAAGCATGGTCGGACTTGAAGTATCCGCCGGCGTCGTCCGCAAAGAGAAGGAGCCCATCCGGATGCGGCCGGAATTTAAGCGGAACGACTGACAAATCCCGTCACCCCTTCGATCAGCATTGTCCGAAGCGGCAACGTTTCGCTGTAGATCTTCTGTCGGTAAAGGCAAAACATGAAATCCTGCACGAGTGCGGTCATTCGGTCATTGGAGGTCGTCAGTGTCACCGACTGCTCGCTTATACTCAGATGGACGTCCGGATAAAGATAGCGAAACCGAGCAGCTGCGTCCGCCAACCAAGGACAGAGTTCGGGTTCGACGGTCAAGGTTCTCTCGTAATCTGCACGATCCATTGATGCCGCGCCTTCCTGTCAGTTTCGAAGATTCTGAGCGATCGAGTTGTAGCACGACTCCGTTGGTCCCACGTCGTGCTCCAGCAAGGAAATCCATTCACCGTCATCCATAGTGAAGAACTGCATGTGGCATTTGGAAGCCGCGCCTCTTGCCGATTGCGTCACCAACAGCCGACTATCGATTTGGTATTTAAGGTCGAGATACTGGGCTGCCTCGTCATCGATGGGAATGCGCGAAACCTCGCCGGTCCTGACGCTTGCAAGATAGGCGATGGAGCATCCTGTGCCGCAGCCCACTTGGATCACGGCGTATTCGCCAGCGAAGTTCGGGCCGCCCGCCATGCCCTCCGAGATGCGAGTTTGAAAGTTACGTGCAGAGGCATCCGTGAAGTAGGGAGCATTGATCGGCCCATTGTAGATGCGATGTACCGGAAGCTGTGAGGGGGAGATGCGGGCGAGGGAGATTTGCCGTGGCTCATCAACCTGTAACATCGCATTTTGCCACATAATGGGTGCGTACCCCACATCGTAAACGAGTTCGCGGCCGCGCGTAAGCTTCAAATAGTCGACGTCGGCGACCACCGTTGTTTCGAGCAACGCCACACCATCCAGGTGGGCGTACATGTCTTCACCGAACCGCTGCTTCAACTCACGTAGGGAGGATGCGGATATTTTGGAGACAAACGAGGCGATGGTTTTGGTCCCCTGAACCTCATAAGAACTGACAATAGTCACTCCACCATCCGGTGTAGCGGTTACGGGCGCGACGCCTGTGAAGAGCAAGCCCTTGCTACCAAAAAGAGAACGTACTTCGGAGAGGCTTGTTTTTCCGAATTCAAATTTCCCAAACTGCCCCGATGCTCCAGGCTGAGAAAGCCGCCGGGTGGCTTCAATTTGGACGATCTTCTTTGACCCGTTTTCGTAGGTCGCCCTCACATCGATTCCGTTGGGGCTCGGCAGCTGGAGCATCGTGTATTCGGCTGTAGGATTTGACGAAGCAACTTCCTGGTCAGCCACAAATTTGGAAGCGTCTTCGCCGATCGCACGGCCTGCAACAGTCTGAGCGTACGATGGAGACACGGTGACGATGGCACTGACGCAGGCACCTAACGCTACGAATGTGAGGCGGGCGAGGTTAGCCCATCCAAATCTCTTCGATCTCATCGCTCAGTAGGTCCACAGTGACATGCGCAATTCCTCCAGCAATGTTACCGCCGAGCCGAAGGAATTGTAACCACTCAAGACAAAGTTGCAACGCACGACCGTTACCCCTCTCAGCCGACCGGACTGTCCCTACGGCCCGTGTGTACCACACTTGTTCCGGTTCTGTGCGTTTAGGATCGCATAATGTATCAAGTGAAACCTGCGACCTAATCAGGAATTTTCGGGTTGAGTTCACATGCCGCGACGTCGTCTAGGTGGACGGGTCATTGTGAATGCGTCCGGCTTTATCCTGCGCTCGATTTCTTCCCAGGTCGCAGGTGCCGCGACGGGAAAGCCCGGACGAGCTCTGGGCGAATAGGTGCCGACGGCGGTGGTGCCGCGGCCATTCCTCAGGTAATCGAGGAAAAGTTTGCCCGGCCGGTGCGAAAGCTGTGCCGACGTGAGGTAGCGGTCGGGATCGCTGCTGGCGAACTGCTGCGCCAGCCGTTTGGCATACGCGTGCACAGCATTGTGGGCCATCTTTTCCGGAAGAGGGGCCATCAGATGAACGCCTTTGCCGCCGGTGAGCTTCGGCCAGTTCTGAAGGCCCTCCGCCTGAAGAAGCTCTCGTAGCCGCAACGCGGTCTCGACGACGAACTCCCACGCCACGCCTTCGCCGGGATCCAGGTCGAATATCAGCGTGTCGGCGTGCTCGATATCGTCGACCGTCGCCGCCCAGGGATGCAGTTCGACCGCGCCGATTTCGACAAGGCCCAGCAAACCGGCGAGATCATCGACCCAGAGCCGCACACCTTCGCCGCCCTCGCGTTTCTCAATGCGGAGCTGATGGACCTCTGGCGGGATCGGCGGCAAGGGTCCCTTGTGGTAGAAGGTGGTGCCATGGAGGTGCCGCACGAGCTTCAGCGGACGGCCGCCGAGGAAATGAAGGGCGCGATCGGCCACGCGCGTCCAATAGGCCGCAAGCTCCTCTTTCGAGGGCACAACCGCGTCCGGCAGTAACTGCAAAATGTTTTCGCGGGGAACCGGGCCGGAGGTCGGGGTGACGCTCGCTAACTTTTTCGGCGCATCCCTGGAGGTTTTCTGCAGGCCCTTGAAGACCGGCTCGCGCAACAGGCCGTCATCGGTCACGCCGCTGTAGTCGACCTCAGCGTAGACCCGTGGCTCGACCCACGTCGCCTTTGGCTTGTTGATCGGATGGGAGAGGGGGCTCTTGCCGATGATCAGCGGATTGAGCCGCTCCCGCACCTCGCGCGCGGCCGCAAGCGTGTAGCCTGTTTGAGCCTTGCCGGCATAGACAAGGCGGGCGCCCTCCGAACGCCCGAGATAGAGCGAAGCGATCCGGCGAGGATGCGCACCAAGCTTTTCGACGAAGGCGATGATGGGAAATGCCGCGCGCTTCGTGCACTTCGTCTTTGTCCAAATTTCCTGCCGTCCCGATCGGTATGGCGCGTCCTTGCGCTTGGACACGATTCCTTCCAGACCCATTATGCAGGCGTGCTCATAGACCTCCGCTCCTTCATGGATGTCGAGATGGTCGACATAGGCGATGGCGCCACCGCGGTCTCCTATGAGCTCGCGCAGCACGCGCTTGCGCTCGACCAGGGGCATGCGTCTGAGGTCGTATCCGTCCAAATAGAGCAGGTCGAACGCCTGAAACGTCAGGTGAGGCGATGCGGGTTTCGCGAGCTCGCGCCGAAGTGCTTGAAAGTCGGGAAGGCCGGTCTTGCCGAAGACGGTGGCCTCGCCATCCATGATCACGTCGTGACCCGCGAGTGCCTCCGCAGCCGTTGCGATCGGTTTGAACTCCTTCGTCCAGTCAAGCCCGGTTCGCGAGTAGACGGTGATCTCGCTCTTGTGGATGTGTAGCTGCGCCCGATACCCATCAAACTTGATTTCATGCAACCATTCTGGACCGTCGGGCGGTCGTTTCTTCAGCGTTGGATGACAAGGCTCAATGAAGGCGGGGCGGGTGGCCTTCTTCGCGCCCATATTGGCCAGACGACGCTGAGAGGCCGCTTGTTTGGCGGCTTGTGGCCGCGGTTTCTTGGCACGCCGATTCAAGACATGCCTCCATGTTCTGAACCGAGCGTTCAATCCTTACACCCGAGAACGTTCCCGAGACTGCTTCGTTCCGACGGATGCAACGGTTTCGCACTTGAGCGAGTTTAGTGGGTGGGCCTTGCGTAGTTGTCGACGAAACGACAGCGCTGGCTGCGGCCGGTCGACCCCAACGGACTAGTCTACATGGCGCAGAGTACCAAGCAAAAGCTGATGAAGGCGAGCGATATCCCTGCCTTCGTCGAGGAGGTGATCAAAATCGGCTGTAACATCTGCGCCGTCGGTCACGACAAATACGTGGTTGGAGACGCAGACCTGTCGCCGGGTGATTATGAGAAAACAAAGCGCAGGCTGAAGAAAATCGAGGATATTTACGGCGATCGTGATTTCCTCAAGTTGGAAATCGTTGCTTACCTTCGCTCGATTGGTCGGCATGTCGACCTCGGCGCGGATGGGTCTGAGTAGGAAGGCCAGCAAAAAGCCCCGCCACTATCGCGGGGCAATCCCGCATCCTGTTGCCTTCGTTGGAGGCGGGGACGTAGCCAAGAGATGCAGCTACCCAGAGACGCTATCTGCCGTTTGATCAGAGAGGAAGGTCTGATCCCGCGATTCCGGTCCGCCCCTTCAAAACATCGGCAAGGTAAACGCTTCTCGCTTCGTCCGATCAAGCATAATCTTCGACATCCGGGTCACATCACCGGCATCGACAAGCGCGTCGCGGATTTCCTTCGGGCGATGTCGGGCGCCTCACTCGGCCTCCATTTCGAAAGTGCGGTACTTGCCACTTTCGCTCGAGAGTGGGCACGTCTTTGGCGGCTCCAAGGCCCTAGAAAAAACAACTCTTGGTGATAGTCGGTCTGCTCACGGTCTGCGCTTCTGCGACAATGCTGGTGGACGCAAAGACAGCGCGAAACTGGGTGGGCCAGTGCACGATTTAACGGGAGGATTGCTCATGAAGCCCCGGATTTCCGTACTGACGCTTGGTATCGCAGATCTGGAACGGTCTCTCGCTTTTTATCGTGACGGACTCGGACTGCAGACCCCAGGGATCGTGGGCCGCGAATTCGAGCATGGCGCCGTCGCGTTCTTTGATCTTTCGAACGGTGTCAAACTTGCGATCTGGAATCAGGCCGATCTGGCTCACGATAGCGGCCTGACGAAAGCGCCCGCCAGCAGTACATCGTTCTCGATCGGCCACAACGTCTCGCAACGAAGCGAGGTGGATGACGTCATGGAACAGGCACGCGAAGCGGGCGCGGCCATCGTGAAGCCCGCCCAAGAGACATTTTATGGGGGATATGCGGGCTACTTCACCGATCCCGATGGTCACCTGTGGGAGGTCGTGTGGAATCCGGCCAATTTGCCGGAGGGCGATTGACTTGAGCCGAGCTTACGTGACGCTGAGGGTTCCGCAAAGAGCGACACTGCCGATTGTTTGCCGTTAACCCACTTGATCGACGGCTAAAGTGCCTGCCGGTAACGGTTTGATGAGCGACTTGGCAGAAACGGTCAGATCCAGCCAGTCGGCCCAGGCGTTCCGCTCCAGGATGACGATCTGTCGGTCGTGGTATGGAGCGATGTCCGGCCCCGGCTCCATTGTCAGCATAGTGAAGGCTTGACCTACCTCCGGCGTTTCGCGCCAGATGCCGGCAATGCAGAAGATTGGCTCGTCCTTCTTGGTGAATAGCCACTTGTCCTTGCGCTTCTTCTTCGGGTCCTTCGGATCGGTGAACTCGTAAAAGCCGTCGGCGACGATCAGGCAGCGATTGGAAGTGAACTCGCGACCCTCCGATCGGAAATTATAGACCGGCCGCTTGTTCGGCCCAGGCCAGCTCCAGCGCCGCTGCACGAGCTCGGCCTCATCGCGGATCCCATCGATCGTCCGGACGATGGGGCCGACATCGGTGATCTTGATGTCTTCCCGCGGTTCAAGATTCGGCGCGCCTTCGCCGAAACGGATCTCGATCTTGAGGTCGGCGAAGTCCTCGACGATCGAGGCGACATCCACCATCAGCCGATAATCATTGCACATGCTTCCTCCGTCTCAGGTCTGGTTCTATGCGACCGTTTTCCAATGCGACTCATCATATCGATACGCGGAAGATCAAAAGCCGGAATTTCCAGTGATCCTGAATGCAGATGACAGGGCTGGCGGTTCGGATCGTTTCAAGGCGAGGGATACAGGTCGATTTTCCCGAACTCCGGAGCGACTCTGAAGTGTGGCTGCTTCTTTAGTGGAAGAGTGCTTTTTCCGCCAGTTAATTTGTTTCAAATTTAGATGATATTTGAAGGTAATATCAGACTAATCGAAATATTGTTCTCATTGGAACTTGCAAGGAAGGGTGCTATATTCCGGTGATCAACTATTAGGTGTCGGCTTATCTATCCGGACGCCTCGTGTCTCAGCTGAGGAGCGGTTTCATGACGAAGATCGTGGGGACGGGCGGGGGCGATACGCTGCGCGGGACGGACGAGACGGATCGCATCTGGGGTCTTGCCGGCAATGACGACATCGATGGCGGTGGCGGAGATGATCTTGTCGATGCCGGTGCGGGAGACGACGTCGTCAGGAGCACAAGCGGCTATGACCGCCTCGACGGTGGCGACGGCGACGACCGGTTGATCCTGGCCCGGACGGGCGGCGCGGTCACCGGCGGCGCTGGCCACGATACCCTCGCCGTCAATGCCTCCTTGGCGACGGAGGACGTGATCTTCAACGGTCCGCAGGGTCACGCCATGATCGGCCGCGATCCCTCGACGGCCCAGCATGTCTTCTTCCGGGATATCGAGCGCCTTGAGCTGCTCACCGGCAGTGGAAATGACATCGTCTACGGCAGTACGCGCGACGATGTCATCGTCACCGGCGACGGGTCGGACGCGATCACGACGACGCTGTCTTCGGCCGTGATCGATGGCGGCGCGGGACGGGATTTGGTGACAATCGACAATTCCGAAGACGTGGATGGCGTCACCATCGACTTCGCCGCGGGCAGTGCATCGACCGGCACGGTCCTGCGCAATCTCGAGACGGCCCGTGTCTGGACCGGAAGCGGCGACGATACGGTGATCGCCGGCGGACTCGACGATCTCCTCGCCAATACCGGTGCGGGTGACGATCGAATCGAGGGCGGAGACGGCGACGACAACCTGAACGGCGGCCTGGACAATGACGTTTTGTCGGGCGGAGACGGCAATGACGGCCTGAGCGGCGATGCCGGCAATGACCGCCTCTTCGGCGGGGCGGGGAATGACGGCCTGTCCGGCGGGAGCGGAGCCGACACGATGTCCGGCGGCGACGGGGATGACAATGTCAGGGCGGGAGCCGGCAATGATATCCTCGAGGGCGGCGCCGGCGATGACAGAATGGACGGCGGCCCAGGAGACGATCGCCTCTTTGGCGGATCGGGCAACGACATCATGGAAAGCTTCGACGGTCGCGACGTCATCGACGGCGGCGATGGCGACGACCGGATTTCGCGTTTCTCCGGCAGCGGTCCGGCAACGATCAGCGGCGGCGCGGGGAATGACCAGATCCGGGCGTGGGGCTCGGACAGCGTCGACGGCGGCACAGGGGATGACCGGATCGGAGCGGGGAGCTCGGGCAGTGTCGACGGGGGGGAAGGCAACGATCACCTCGCGTTCGAAGTGTCCCATCTGCTTGGTCCTGTCGATTTCGACGCGACGCGTGGATCGATCTCGACCGGGCTGACATGGACCGACATCGAGAGCTTCACCGTGTCGAGCGGGAGATTTGGCGATCTTGACGATACGCTGCGTGGCGCCGACGGGGCTGATCAGCTCTCAGCCTTTTTCGGTGACGATCTCCTGGAAGGACGGGCCGGAGACGACCGCCTGTTCGGTGGCGATGACAACGACCGCCTGCTCGGCGGCGACGGCGACGACTTCCTGTCCGGCGATTTTGGCGACGACCGCCTGCTTGGCGGCGCCGGCTCCGACGATCTGCGGGGCGAAGCTGGAGCCGACGATCTGAGCGGCGGCTCGGGTGACGATCACTTGTCCGGACATACGGGCAGGGACCGGCTGTCAGGCCAGGAGGGAGCCGATTATCTGCACGGCGGGGGCGATGCTGACATCTTCCAGTGGTCCATCTCGTCCCTTGAGACCGACAGCGTCGACCGCATTGCGGATTTCAGCGCTTTGGCGGGCGACATCCTCAGCTTCGCCATCGACGCCGATGGCGAGATCGCCTCGATCCGCAGCTACGCGGATTTCCTGGCGGCCTCGCGTGACACGCAGGACGGCGTCTTCGTCACGCTCGACGGGTTCCACGATGCCGGCATCCTGATCGAGGGCGTCACCCTCACGGAGATTTCGGCCGAGAACCTGTCCTTCACCGAGTTCTACTATTGAGGCGCATGGCGGTGCCCGAACCGGGCGTGTCAATCGGCGTTGAATGGATGTGGCACTCAACGTGAGTTACCACCCAACGGAGTTCATCCTTCCTCCCACGAACCCGATGCTGGGCTTGTTTCCAGGATGTTCACGTTCTGGCTGAGAGGATCGCATAATGTATCCCTTGGAACGACCTCAGGCGAGGCCGCGGCGGACATTCTCAGTTTACAGGGCAACCGCTCATTCAGGGTTGATGATATCAGCCCTTTCGAGGACGTTCGGTGGCAAGGGTCTGCGCCACCATGAGAGCTAGAGGTTCGCGCGGTATGTCCTCCAGCGCTATTGAAAGCTTCGGCCTCCAGTTCGGATAGCTGGTGCTTGTACCCGGTACGTTTGTTGGCCTCGGCTCGTTCGTCATGTCCGCAAGCCGAGCGGCAACCAGCACGCAAGGCGTTTGCCCGACGTACCGATATGCGCTGACGACGAGTGCCTGCATGAATTCCTGTTCTCGGCGGCTGTGTTTATAAGGCGGTAAGGCGATGCCGGCAGCGTTGAATGCTCTTGTGATCCGTGCGCGCTCGCGCTCGCGTTCTTGCCTCTCCTCCTTTGCCGCATCTGTCGGTACGAGCCTGTGCTCGAGGCGCATGTCGATGTCCGCGCCGTTCCACCAACCGACCATCGTCTGATGGTCATGTGTGGAGACACATGCCAAAGCTAGGCGTGGATACCGTGCCGGCGCCGCGAAGCCTCGGTTGCTTTTTTCGTAAGAAAGAATGCGGTAGGAGAGAATATTGGCGGCCGACAGTTGGTCGCGCAGACCTCTCGGAACAAGACCGAGATCCTCCCCGATTACGGCACAGCAATGCGCATGTGAGGCTTCGGCAAGTACCCGAAGAAGCTGCGCGTCCGGATACTCAACGTATGCCCCGTCTTCCGGTGTGGAGTCAAAAGGTACGAGGTATAGACGGCGTAGCGCGGCCGCATGATCAATCCTCAGGGCTCCTGCATAGCGCATTGTCTCATCAATGATTTTTCGAAAGGGCGAATTGGCCCCAGCCGCTATGGTGGATGGCTGCAGGGCCGCCAATTTCCAATCCTGCCCGTTGATCGCCCAAGGGTCCGGCGGGCTGCCAATGCTTGCACCCCAGACGTAGATATCCCGTTCGCTCCACGTGGCGGAACCGTCGAGTGCTTCGCCAACGGCCAGGTCGAGATAGAGGCCGATACGCAGCCGGGCTTGCTCGGCTCGTGCCGCGGCTTCTGATAGCTGTTGATGCGCCAGCCACTGCAGCCAGATATGGAACTCCACCTCTTCACGGTGATCGCTTTCAAAGCGCTGGACGTCCTCACCGTCTGGATTCTGATAGGCAAGTGGCCAAGCAGTCCAGCCGGCGCCTTTGCCGCGTTGTTGCATCTCGCTCGAAAGAGCCTCAAAGAGCGCATGCAATCTGAGCGCAGCGCCACCTTTTTGCTCGAAATTCCGGAAGGCGCAAAGCACCTCCTTCGACCACCTGTTCCGGGTTTTCCATACCTGCCTCAGAGCTTGCAGCTTCGCCTTGGCCACACCACTATAGTCAACCAAGTCCGTCCTTCTCAGCTTTTCCAAGATTGTATCGAGCCCCGGAGTGCCTTTGAACCCCTTCACTCGATCCACGGCGATATAAAGCGGATTGAGGAACCGCCTGTTAGACGGTTCATAGGGGCTGCAGCGGTCTGGGTCCGCGAGGAAGGGCGCGTGGAGCGGACTGAGGCCGACGAAGTCGGCTCCCCAGCTTGCGGCGATCTCACAGAGGCGGGCGAGATCTTCGAAATCGCCGATCCCCCAGTTTCGCGACGAGCGAAGCTCGTAAAGCTGCGCCGTAATCCCCCAAACCCGCTCCTTGAGGACAGAGCTCGGCAGGAAGCACTTCGGTGCCGGGTTGGTTTCGACGTGGAGGGCAGAAAGGATCTTACGCTTGGTTTGATCGGAGATCGGAACTTTGGCTCGTTCAATCCCGGGTCTGGTCGGATTGATCCCATGCTTTTTCGCGAGCTTGTCCAAGGCAGTCATTCTGCCGCCCACCTGAGAAAGACCGTCGCCAGCGGGGGAAGCACTAGATTGATGGACGACTCCCTGCCATGGGCACTTTGGTCATCGGCCCAGCATTCGCCGTTCGTGACGCCCGATCCGCCATACTCCCGGGCATCGGTGTTCAGTATCTCCCTCCAAAGCCCCCGCCGCGGCACTCCGATGCGGTAGCCATGCCGCGGAATGGGAGTGAAATTGGAGACCGCCAGTATCCAGGTTGACTGATCGGCTGATGAGCGCAGCAGACCGAGGACGGAATTTCGGGCGTCGTCGACGACGGCCCACTCGAAACCGGAGGGCTCTACGTCACCGAATTGTAAAGCGGGCTCGCGGATGTAAATTCGGTTCAAGTCCCCGATCAAGGTCTGCACGGCGGCATGTTCCGGTCGGTCAAGAAGATCCCACACGACGGACCCATCATGATCCCATTCCGTGGGTTGCCCGATCTCCGAGCCCATGAAGAGCAGCTTCTTGCCGGGGTGCGCCCACATGAAGGCGTAGTAGTCGCGCAGATTGGCAAACCTCTGCCAGGCGTCACCCGGCATCTTGCCGAGAATAGAGCCTTTCCCGTGTACAACCTCATCGTGAGACAGCGGCAAGACAAAGTTCTCGGAATAGGCATAGATCATCCCGAATGTCATCGTGCCATGGTGGTAGCGCCGATGTATCGGGTCCTCCCGCATATACCGGAGGCTGTCGTGCATCCAACCCATGTTCCACTTGAAGTCGAAGCCGAGGCCGCCCTCCTCGGGCGATTTGGTTACACCGGGCCATGCGGTGGATTCCTCCGCAATCATCACTGCATGAAGGCAGCGGCGGTGTATGATGCTGTTCAGATGCTTGAAGAACTCAATCGCTTCCAGGTTTTCGCGGCCGCCATCGCGATTGGGGATCCATTCACCCTCCTGCCGGCTGTAGTCGCGGTACAGCATGGAAGCCACCGCATCGACCCGCAGACCATCGACATGGTAGTGCTCCAGCCACTCGAGAGCACTCGCAATGAGGAATCCCCTCACTTCGTTTCGGGCAAGATTGTAGATCAGGGTGTTCCAGTCGCGGTGGAAACCCTCCCGCGGGTCCTGGTACTCGTAAAGCGCGGTGCCGTCAAACCGCGCAAGGCCCCATACATCGGTGGGAAAATGCGCTGGAACCCAATCCAGGATAACTCCTATCCCGCAATGGTGGCAGCGATCCACGAAGTAGGCGAAATCCTCCGGTGTGCCGTACCGGCCCGTCGGTGAGAACATGCCGAGCGGTTGATAACCCCACGACCCGCCGAAAGGATACTCCATGATGGGCATGAGCTCGATATGCGTGAACCCAAGCTTTTTTACGTAAGGCAGGAGCCTCTGGCTAAGCTCGACCCAATCGAGGGACCTGTTGCCATCCTCCACGACGCGGAGCCAGGAGCCAAGGTGCACCTCGTATATGGACATCGGGCCTTCAAGCTTCGAGGCGGAGCTGCGCGCGCTCATCCATTCATGATCGCTCCAGTCGAAGGGATCGTTGGACGCGACGATCGACCCTGTGGCCGGCGCTGCCTCGCTTGCCCTTGCGACCGGATCAGCCTTTTGAGGCAGCATGTTGCCTGCGGCGTCCAGAAGCTCGTATTTGTATCGTTCGCCAGGCCCGAGCCCCGGTATAAAGATCTCCCAGATTCCACCCTCATGCCGAAATCGCATCGGATTTCGCCGCCCGTCCCAGGAGTTGAAGTCGCCGACGACCGAGACACGGCGCGCCATTGGGGCCCAAACGGCGAAACGAACACCTGCGATTCCCTCGACCTCCATCGGAACGGCGCCGAGCGTCCGCCCAAGATTGTAGTGCGTTCCTTGTGACAGGAGATGCAGGTCGAATGCGCCGAGCAGCATGCCAAAGGAATAGGCATCATCTGTGTCCTGGACCGCGTCCGGCCAAAAGATGCGGAACCAATGCCTTGCATGGCTGTCGATGCGGGCGGCGAAGAGCCCGCCGCGGTGCACCTGTTCCATGCGCGTCAGAACGGCATTGCTTTCCCGATGCAGAAGATCGACGCCGAGTGCGCCGGGGAACAGTGCCCTGACGACCGTCGTGTCGCCGCTCCGGTGGCGGCCGAGCACGGAAAAGGGATCGCCATGCCTGCCGTCCACCACCGCGTCCAGTGCGCCGGGGTCGAGACCGATGAGAAGGTCCGCGCGCTCGGAGCTCATGTGTTCTTTCCCGTAAGTTTCGCGGCGATGGAGGATAGGCCAGCGAGAGGGATCGGAACCCACGACGGGCGATTGCGCGCTTCATATGCGATTTCGTATGCGGCCTTCTCCAGGAGAAAGAGGTCCAGTATCTTCTCCCGGGTTTCTTGCGGCATTGCGAGCGCCGAGGAACCTGCAACGCCGTCGAAATACGCGTCCCGGAAGCTTTTTTCCGCCTGTTGCGTAAACTGCTGGACCAATAGCCTACGTTTGCCGTCGTCATCCTCGGTGGCTGTCTCCCAGTCCCGGTTGGCGGAGGCGGCGAGATAGCTGAGAGAGCGGATGAATCCGGCGACATCCCTCAATGGGTTTGTCTTGGACCGCCTCTCCGCGAGGCCGCGGGCAGGCTCGCCCTCGAAGTCGATGATGTAGATATCGCCGTCAGCGACGAGAATTTGGCCGAGGTGGAAGTCTCCGTGATTCCGCGTCATCAGGGTGCCGACCGCTGCGCCGGCAAGATTGCCGACGGCGCTGGCAATGTCCTGGCGGCGCTCGATCAGGTCGGCGATCTGCGATCGCACTTCTTCCTCGGCGGCTTCGGCATTTTCAGCTAGAACGGAGGCGGTTTCGGAGAGCCGGTCGATCACCGCCAGCTGCCATTTCCGCGCATCCTCTTCGGCGGTCCGGACGGGTCTGAACGCCTCGTCGTCGGTGGGCGCAGCAAGGGCCACGTGCAACTCCGCCAAGCGGCGGCCGACAGTTTCCATGAGCCCCAACAAGGGTATGAAGCGCTCTCCTGTGGGGACGCTCTCGCCTCCAGATACGATCGCGTCCTCGACGGCGTGCCGCAGATTGTTCAGCATCCAACTCCAACCGTCCCCCTGGTTGCGAATCGCACCTTGGACGATGATGAGAGTCGACCGGCCTTCATGCGGTACTGATCGAGCCACTTCGCCAAGCAGCGGCGGCGTGTGCGCGTACTGCACCTTCGTCAAGTGACGTGTCATTTCGACTTCGGGATGGGTGCCTTGTGATACGTGCCGGATCAGCTTGATCATGGCGACGTCGCCGATCAGGAGTGAGCTGTTCGATTGCTCGGCCGACAGCCAGCGTACCGGCAATTCGTCGGCGATACCGATGCAGTCCAACTGCTCCGTTCCCAAGAACTCGAAAGTTCCCGATTTCCCGGTTATGCGGGACCGGTCGCACAGAGCTCTGATGACCCCTCTCGCGAGACTTTCCATCGCGAAACCGTCGGTCAGGAAGCCCACGCGCCGGCCTTTTCGTATGCGGGCCAATGCCAGTTGCTGAGCCAGCGCATGCGGCTTGTCATCGTCCCATGCAGCCGCAAGAGGCAGAAAGTACCGTTCGGTATGGCTTTCAAACTTGGTTTCCAGCTCTCCGAAGAGCAGGTCATTCCCAAACGGCATCGGCGTGAGTGAAGCGAATGAAGCCTGGCTCAGCCGCTCACCCTTGGAGGCGAACCATCGCCGCATTTTGAGATAGGAGGGCAGAATTTCGCTTGAGAGAGTTGCGCGCGCCTGCGTGCTCTCGAGCAAGTCAGCCATTTCGCGCCGCATCACGAGGGTAATGAAGTCCGGCAGCTGCTCGGGCGGCTCGGTGCGCCATGCCGGCCCCTCGGCCTCGGCTTCCAACCGGAACCAGTAAAAGCCGTAGGGCGGAAGTGTAAGCAAATAGGTAAGCTGGCCGATCGGCGGGAAGGGCGACATGCCGGTAAGCTCGACCGGCACCCTTCCTTCGAACTGTGCGAGGTCGAGTTCCACCGCTTGCGGCAGACGCGACAGGTTAGCGACGCATAGCAACGTATCGTCCTGGTATTCCCTCATGTAAGCCAGAATTCGTCGGTTCTCCGGGCTCAGGAACCGGAGGGCTCCGCGTCCGAAGGCAGGGTGCTTGCGGCGAAGCGCCAGCATCCGGCGTGTCCAGTTCAACAGCGAGTGGCCATCGGCGCTCTGGGCCTCGACGTTTAGAGCCTCGTAGCCATAAAGCGGGTCCATTATGAGAGGAAGAACAAGACGGGCTGGGTCTGCGCGCGAAAAGCCCCCATTCCTGTCCGGCGACCACTGCATGGGGGTCCTGACGCCGTCCCGGTCGCCAAGATAGATGTTGTCACCCATGCCGATTTCGTCGCCGTAATAGACAACGGGCGTTCCGGGCATGGACAGTAGGAGCGCGTTCATGAGCTCAATTCGCCGCCGGTCACGCTCCATCAGCGGCGCGAGGCGACGTCGAATACCAAGGTTGATCCGCGCCCGCCGATCGGCGGCATAGGTGTTCCAGAGATAGTCGCGCTCGCTGTCGGTCACCATCTCCAGTGTCAGCTCGTCGTGGTTTCTGAGGAAGATCGCCCATTGGCAGTTGTCCGGAATATCCGGCGTCTGCCGAACGATGTCGGTGATCGGGAAGCGGTCTTCCTTGGCTATTGCCATGTACATGCGCGGCATCAATGGGAAGTGAAACGCCATATGGCATTCGTCACCCTCGCCGAAATATTCTCTGGTATCTTCCGGCCACTGGTTGGCTTCGGCGAGAAGCATTTTACCCGGATGGCTGGCATCCAGTGCGGCCCGGATCTCCTTCAGAACCTCATGAGTCTCGGGGAGATTCTCGTTGATCGTCCCTTCGCGTTCGACGAGATATGGAATTGCGTCAAGCCTGAAGCCGTCGATGCCGGTTTCGAGCCAGAAACGCATGACTTTCAACAGCTCCTGCAAAACGAGCGGGTTGTCGAAATTCAGATCCGGCTGATGCGAGTAGAATCTGTGCCAATAATAGGCACCTGCGACTGGATCCCACGCCCAGTTGGATTTCTCCGTGTCCAGGAAAATGATCCGCGTTTCGGGAAACTTCTGGTCCGTGTCGGACCAGACATAGAAGTTGCGTTCGGGCGTATCCGGCGCCGCGTGCCGCGCTCGCTGGAACCACGGGTGCTGGTCGGAAGTATGATTGATGACCAGCTCGATGATCACTCTGAGGTCACGCCGATGGGCTGCCTCCACAAAGGCGCGGAAATCGTCCATGGTGCCATAGTCGGGGCTGACACCGCCGTAGTCGGCGATGTCGTAACCGTCATCCAGGCGGGGCGAGGGGAAAAAGGGCAGAAGCCAGATCGCGGTTGTGCCCAGCGACGCGATGTGATCGAGCTTCTGTTCCAGTCCGGCAAAGTCACCGATCCCGTCCCCGTTCGCGTCGTAAAAGGATTTGATGTGTAACTGATAGATAATCGCGTCCTTGTACCAGAACGTTTCGGTGCCCGGCGTTTGGTGACCTGCTTCCATCGTTCCTCCTCACCTCACTCGGTATATGCTGAACGGCAGGACGCTCGGGTTGTAGTGGACCCGTTGCCACTTGCCGGTCCACGTGAACGTCTCCCCGGTGACGAGATCCTGGAGTGGGAGTATGCCGTCGTCGGGAAGATCCCAGAACCAGAGCGGGACCTCGACGTCGCTTTGCTGATCGCTGTACGGGTCGAGGCTGACTCCGATGAGAAGCACGTTTTCGCGACCCGAACTCGCCTTCTCATAGAACATCACGGCGTCGTTGGAAGAAGCCAGGAGGGTCAACCCGAGATGAGAGTGTAATGCGCTGTTCTCGTTACGGATGCGATTGAGCATCGCGATTTCGGGGATGATGTTGCCGGGACGATCCCAGTCCCATGCGCGGATCTCGTATTTCTCGCTGTCCGCATATTCCTTGCGCTTCGCGTCGGGGCGGCCTTCGCACAACTCGAAACCGTTGTAGATGCCCCAAAGCCCCGAAAGGGTCGCCGCCAGTGCGGCCCGGATCAAGAATGCAGGCCGGGGCGCATCCTGAAGGTAGTCGGGATTGATGTCGTGCGTGTTCACGAAGAAATGGGGCCGAAAGAAGTTCTTCGGCGCCTCTTCCGTCAACTCGCGCATATATTGCTCAATCTCCCATCTGGTGTTTCGCCAGGTGAAATAGGTGTAGGACTGGGAAAAGCCGATCTTGGCCAGGCGATACATGACCTTCGGGCGGGTAAATGCTTCCGACAGGAAGACGACCTCCGGATGCCGCCCCCGAATATCGGCAATCAGCCATTCCCAGAAGGGGAACGGCTTGGTGTGCGGATTGTCTACGCGGAAGAGTTTTACGCCGTTGTCGACCCACAGCTGGACTATGTCACGCAGCGTCTGCCAAAGCTCGGGGATCGCGTCCTTCGTGTAGAAGTCGAGGTTGACGATGTCTTCGTATTTCTTCGGCGGGTTCTCGGCATAGCGGATCGTCCCGTCGGGGCGCCAGTCGAACCAGCCTGGCTTCTGCTTCAACCACGGATGGTCGGGGGACGCCTGGATGGCCAGATCGAGCGCGATCTCCAAGCCGCATTTCTCGGCCGCTTCGATGAGGTCGCGGAAATCCTCGAACGTGCCGAGTTCGGGATGAATGGCGTCGTGCCCACCTTCTTCAGATCCGATGGCATAGGGACTGCCGGGATCTCCGGGCCCGCCCTTGAGGCTGTTGTTACGGCCCTTGCGATTCGTTTTGCCGATCGGGTGAATCGGGGGAAAATAGACGACGTCGAACCCCATTTCACGGATCTTCGGCAGTCGCCTCATCACGTCCTTGAAAGTGCCATGGCGGTTCGGGTCACCGCTTTGCGAGCGCGGAAACAGTTCATACCAGCTCGCAAATGCCGCACCGGCGCGTTCGGCATCGATAGGCATTACCTCGGAGCGAACCCTGAACGGCCGCCGGTCCGCCTCAGCCATGAGCCTGAAGGTCTCGGCAGAGAGGAGCATCTCGGTCCGGCCGCTTTCTGGGGCTTCTAGCAACTGTTCGAGGAGCGCCCCTAGCCGGCCGGCAAGTTCCCCCTTCGCGTGTTCCAAAGCTTCGCGGACGAGAAGCAATCCCTCCTGGAGCTCGAGTGTAAGATTTAGCCGTGCTTCGTGCTTTTTCGACAGTTCGTAGCGATAAACCGCGAAAGGGTTGCGCCAAGCCTCCACCGCGAATTGATGACGGCCAAGGCGCCGGAGCGGAAAGTCGGCACGCCAGCGGTCGTTCTCCGCCAGCTCCATCGGAGTTTGTTGCCAATCAGGCGCATCCGCCTCTCGCCAAATCAACGATGCCGAGAGAGGGTCATGACCATCGCCGAAGATGTCGGCCTCAACCCGCACAAGTCCACCGACCACCCTCTTCACCGGATACCGGCCTCCATCGACGGAGGGCGTGATGTTTTCGATGGCGATCCGTGGTCGAGCAGCGGCTTGCTTTGCCGTCATCGTTGACCCCACGAGGATCGGGGCCGCGGCACGGCCCTCCAGGACCAGCAGTTCTCCCGGCCTCAGGCGAAGCGGCTCCCGGAGCAAACGCCCTCGGGGTTGGTCTAAAGTTAGGGGAAGGAACGCCGAGACCGTTTCGTTGAGCGATCGCATCGGTGCCGCAGCGGAGTGGCGCAAGTCCCGATTAGCGACAATGGCGCGGATTCTTTTGGATGACCGCAAATCCTCATCGTCGCTCCTGATCAACGCAAAAGCCGACGATTGCGTCGTCGCGACAAGTCGCAAGGGCCGCTGCTCGAACGCCCCATTGTCATGAGCAAGGCCCTCGTTCACGCTGCGTATTTCGGCAGAAAGGTCGAAGCTGGCCTGTTCCCGTAAGCCGCGAAGCCCGCGCCCATCGCCGTGCATCGGGTCGAGCGGCATAGCCAGGCCAAACTCAAAGCCCATCGGCACCATCAAGGTGCCAGTCAAACCTGCCAACCGCAGCGCCCGCAGAGAGCGGCGTTCCCTCACTTCGCAGCTGTCGACACCATGCGCGACACGCTTGCCATACGGGGCTTCAGGAAAGGAGACTTGGTAGCCGAGCTGCCGTTGCAGTTCGTATTCCTCGGCAAGCCAGGACTGTTCAAGATCCCACCATGCGAGCGAGGAAAAGGTGCCCGCTATCCCACTCCCGCGCAGCGACCGCCTTCGTTCGTAGCTGGAACCGGGCGTCCACGCCAGGAACACGACGTCTCCATTTGAGGCATGACCTGCTTCGATCATGCTCGCCCAAACATGTGGCGGCACTCGGTCAATTCCGATGCATCTGAAGCCGGTCACGCCTGCATCCACCAGCCGCCGTACCCGCTGCTGCCATTCTGCGAGGTGCCGAGAACTGTCGGGGTCATGCTCAGAACGAATGTTGCGGCTTCCGATTTCCTCCACGGGGATTCGCGGATCCGGTCGTTCGTCGGCCCTTGATTGCGCAACCCGATCGAGGACCAAATCCAACATGAAACGCAGGCCGAATTCACCCGCTGTTCGAGCCAGAGATCCGATCTGAGCCTCGGCTGGACCGGGCATGTTAAGGCATGCATCCAGCTCATCGAAGGACCCGGACACGAAGACGCTCGCTCCCTCTCCACGAGCAAATAGTGGTGCGCTCAAAACCGTATCGAACCCGAGCGCTCGCGCGTGCTCGAACAGCGCACGCCACAAGGCAAGCTCGCCGAGAAGGAGGGGATGTGCATAATAGATCCGCGGAACGCGGATGCTGCCGTGATTTTCTTCCCGTGGGGGCGTCGCTGAAATCATACCGCCAAAATCTCTTGAAGCAGGCGCCCAACTCGCAAGTGTGCACGGAGTTCCCGGCCCAACCAACAGAACGGCTCCGCCTGGATCCGAGCTGCCGCTATGTCGCTCTGCCTCGCTCCGAGCGCCGGGGCTTTTTGTGCTATCCACCAGAGCCGGGCTGGTCCCTTCGTGTACATTCACCCTTCCGCAGAACCCCGGGGCGGGATGCGCCCCTTCCGTGTGGGGGCAGGTCGGTCGGGATTGGCGGCAGTGGGATTTCTTTGCGTTTGGTCAAACTAGAGTTCTGAGCAGGACGGGTAGGCCTGCTCGCGTCGCCTGTAGTTCGCGTCCGCTCAGGGCTTTCGGGAGCCACACCAGCTCCCGGAAGCCGTGGTGCTCAATCATCTCGAATGCTTGAGAGCGGCCCGTGCCGTTAAGAGCCTTCGGCGTAGCGTAACGGGGGAGTTCTCATCCAGTGCTCAAAAAATCCAATATTGCCTTCGACTGAAGCCGGGCACGGTGTTCATCGGCCGGCAGGCCCTGTGCCAGCTCGTCAATGTGCGGATTGTCGCTGAATAATTGTCGGGTGATGCTGATCCTCGCCTGCTGAGGATTTTTCTGAAACTCAGCGAAAAAGCGGAAGCAACCTTCGGTGCCGCCGGGTGGGTGCGTTTCGCCGCGTCGCGGGCACTGCACACCGACCCGACCTTGGGACTAGTCCCACTGGAGTGAGGCGTCAATCGCAGCGGCGATGAAGGCCTGGCGCGAAAGCGCCAGATCCCCGTTCATTTCTATAGCGGCGTGGCAGCGGTTTTTGGCGCGCTCATAGAACCAGCCGCCGGCGTCCGTCCATTCGGCGAGGCAGTGCAGAGCCTCGCGAGGACCATTAATACAGCGCTCGCCGTCTCCGGGCATGGAAAGCTTCACCGGTTGATCCCACATGAACTCCTGCATGGCTCCCTCCTTGATCTCGGCAACAAACGCGGCAACGGCATTGTTGTTCCTGGATTCGATCTGCGTGGCTCCCGTGGGATTGCGGATTCGCCATGCTGTTCCACGCACGCGATTCCGGTCGGCGAAGTCCAGGTTCGGACGCCGCGCTCGGCCTCATCGTCGAGGAGCCGTTCTCCTATGAGCGCAGTGCCATGGTAGCGGCCGAAAGGGTGCGCCGGCCGAGAAGCTGGCTGCGAAGAGTGGGCCCCGGTTGCTGGTCACTCGGATGGCAGGCTGAGCAGGACTGTAGCGGTCTGGCTGCAATCAGGCGTCGGAAACCAGGGCGCCACATTCGAAAAGGTCATGCGGCGCAGGGTGGCCGGTTCGTTGGAGAAGATGCCGGCGAGGCGGATGACCTGAGTAGCGGTCAGATTGCGATCGTCCGAGCGCAAAGACGACGCCTCGGGAAGACAATGCCGCAGCATACCAAGTGGCGGGATCGCATAGAATGAAGCATGCCGGCTGATCCACGACGACAAGAGATCGTCTGTGTGGGGCGCTAAGATTACCGGAATTGCCGCGAGGATGTTCCCGCGTCATGCGAAGGCTGCCTCGGCATCAAACTCCGGCTTCCACTTCTCGATCGCTTCGTTGGTAATCTGCTCGCGTCCGCTTTCGATGGCCTCAATGGCGAGGGTGTTGATGGTGTGGAAAATGTTGGCGGTAATGCCCTCGGTGATCTGCAGCATCCGTCGCAGCGATTTTGCAGTTAAGACACGGCGATAGTCGTGGGGGGACACCAATTCAGGGTTATCGACAGTGGCGCCATCTATCTGGTCGATGCAAGTGGCGTGAGCCACTCGAACATCGCCGAGCCGCCGCAGAACAGGCGCTTTCCATCCACGACTTGAAACCGCACGTGTTGAGCTCGGGCGACGGGTTCGATCTCGAAGCGCGCCGGCCTGTCCATCTGTCCGAGCCTGAGCGACATCACGGCCAGGATTGATCACCCGAGCCTCAGCTTCTCCTTCGCGGCATTTATTCTCGATTCCTGAGGGAACAAGGCGCAAACAGTCTTGTTAGGCGCTTTTCGCGCAAGGAGGCGGCAGTGTTTTTTGCGGACGGCAAACTCCCGTATCCGGGCAGCGTGCCGGGTGCGCGAGGACGCCGTCGGGAATTTGGTGACGGGCGCGTTTGCCCGCTCCCGTCGCCCACCTGGTTGCCCGGATCATGAAGGGAAATACCTTGTCCCATACACAAAGGTCAGGGCTGATCGGCTGCTTTGCTCTCGGCGTGTCGATCGGCGGCTTTTTCGACGGAATCCTCCTGCACCAGATCCTGCAATGGCATCACCTGCTCTCTGGCATAGGGGACCGCGCCGCTGACCTGCGCTTCCAGGTGATGGCCGACGGGGTCTTTCATGCTGCGATGTACATACTGCTGCTCATCGGCCTTGGTTTCTTGTGGCGGCAGCGCCGCGATCCGGACACATTTCAGTTCGCCGCCGCAAGCGCCATGGCTTGGACCTTCATGGGTTTCGGCGCCTGGCACCTCGTCGACGCAGTTCTGTCGCATTGGCTTCTTGGCCTGCACCGTGTCAAGATGGACAGCCCAAACCCGTTCTTCTGGGACCTCCTTTGGTTGGCCGTCTTCGGTCTCGGGCCGCTGTTACTTGGCTGGCGGTTCCTGAAAGGACCGCCACACGCACCATCGTCACGTCCTGCCGTTCTGGTCTTCTGTCTGTCGGCGGTCGCCATCGGCGTTGCCGCAGTCAGCTTGCTTCCGACAGCGAGAGGGGCGCCTCAGACGGTTTTGTTCGGCAAAGAAAGCTCGGCAAGCGAAATCATGCTAGCCATCGCCGCTGCGGATGGTTCCGTTGTATCGACGGATGCCAGCGGAACTATTTGGGTCGTCAGATTTGAATCTCCTCTCGCGGGCTATCAGCTCTATCAAAGTGGCGCGATCATCGTCGGGGGAGCTCCTGCGGCCGGCTGCCTGACCTACAGTGTTCCGGTTGTGGCACCGGGGGTTTGACCGAGCTGGTCTGGCCACGACCGCGTAGGTTCCCGCCGCTGCCTGCAAAGAACGGAGCTGAAACCTCACGAGATTCCCAGCCTTGCGGAACGAAGACCTTGCGCCGGTAAACCGTCGCTTTTGAACGAGCGAGGCCGGGGAGGTGGCGTTCACGGCCTTCGACTCTTCAAGGATCGAGGAACAACATTTTTACCCGACGGTTGAGAAGGACAGGCGTGGAGGCCCCTGGTTAAGGGCCGTGTTTGCGCTCTGATAGCTGCAACGGTGAAAAAGGTTATCGTCAAAATGACGATCATTGGGCCGGACGCGGTGCCGCTGACGACTAGCGACCGGTTAAGTGCGGCACGTTTCAACAGGGTGCTCCGCTGGGCGCCGCGATTCAAGCCGCACCGCCGATGGCAGTCCCTGCTGCTGCATGCCGTGCTGCGGGCAACGCAAGCCCTTTCGAGCGCAGGCACAGCTTGCCCGAACGTTGACACCTCACGGCGTATGATATGCTGGGAAGGTCATCATGCAGAACTCCGCGTCCTCCGACCGAAGGGGCAGAGCAAGGGCATTTACCTGGATTTCCACGGTGGCGCCTGGGTGATGGGCAATGCCCGCTTCAACGATCGAGTAAACAGTGGGATCGCGACGGAATGCCAGATGGTCGTCGCCAGTGTAGAATACCGTCTGGCGCGCGATGATCGGATCCGTCCATCCATAGAAGACGCGCTTGCAGCGACAGGGTGGACACTTGAAAACATGCGGAACGAGTTCGGTGTGGATAGAGCGGTCCTCGGAGGCGAATCCTCGGGAGCGCATCTTGCAGCTTGTGCGCTGACGTCGCTGTCCCGTCGGCAGTTCGATCTGTCGGCTGTCGCAGGCGCGCTTTTGTTTTATGGCACCTACGATATGGCAGGCACTCCGAGCCTGAGGAAATCTTCAGCGGAGGCGCTCATCATGCATGGTCCTTCCGCTCTAGAAAATCTCATGCGGCTAACCTCGGGGATGGACGAGGCCCAGCGCCGCTCTCCGTGGCTGTCGCCGCTTTTCTGCGATCTTACCGGCTTGCCGCCGGCTCTGTTCGTCGTCGGCGAGCTTGATCCGGTTCTTGATGATAGCCTGTTAATGTATAACAAGTGGCAAAATGAGAACCACAACGCCACGCTGTTGATCGTGCCGGAAGGGCCCCATGGGATGAACCGCCTTCCCACCACCGAGGCCAAAAAAATCAACGATTTTACCCGGCAGTGGATCAGGAAAGCCGTCGAAAGCCAGGCGCCAAATCGAGATGTGGTCCTGCACTAGTTAGGCCGCCCACTGCCTACGGATTCTGCCGTGCCAGTTGGCCGCGATGTATTGAGCGGCGTCGCATCAATGTTACCGCTTTCCCTCACTCGCCTCCGGATGGGTGCCGTCCGAAACAGAACCGGGATGAGGGTCTGCCACAGTCTTGTCCTGCTTAGGCTCGAACTCCTTCCGCGGGGCCGCCGGGCCGCGGCTCCGTTCATCTTGGCTCTGTTTACGTGTCTTGTCGTCCACAGAGGCCTCCCATGTCTCCATGTATTCGCCGTTCCGAAGGAATGCTTCGGCCAACAAAACGTTCCACCTGCAGCGCGGCGAAATGACGTCCGGCGCTGCTCCGCGGCTAGCAGGCTGGCGGAATGTCTCGTAAACCCGATTAGCTCACCGCCTTCACAGTAGATGACCGCATTTATCGAAGCGAGCCGCCCTTCACGAGCCTGTGAACGTGCCGAGGATGTCCATGTTCGGGCTAAACAAATCGCATTGGATCAACAGGAATTGAACCCTAGTCTTCTCAAAGCGGAACTCGCCATACCGAACCGGAAGGTTTTCCAGCTTTTGAAACTCATCGAAGAGGTAGCCGGCCAGGTCACAGGCTGGAAGGCGAGCTTTGCGGTCAATTTCGTTATCAGCTTGCGGCTGTGCTCGATCTTCTCGCGGACGTAGATGGCTTTGCCGCCAGGAGATCGTCCGCCAGCCTCAGCGCCAATGCCACTGCCGCAAGCGTCGGATTGGCTTGGCCCGCCGTTGGAAACACTGAGCTGCCGGCAACGTAGAGATTTGCCACGTCGTGAAGCCGGCACTGCGAATTGACCACCCCTTGCTGTGGGTCTTCCGACATGCGCGTCAGCCCGATTTGGTGGTAACCGTCGAGTGCCTGCTTCAGCACGTGCTCGAGACGCTTGTCCGCGTCAGCGAGATACTCGAGTCGCCCGAGGATCGCCGTCTGGAGCGCGCGGTCGAGCACGTCGTGGCTCTCGACCACGGATTGGGCATCCTCCGTCTGGAACCGGAAGTTGATGCGCAGGCTGGGCAGCTCCGATCCGTCCTGCCGGTCGAGCAGACACACGCGGTTTTCGGGATCGGGAAACTGCTCGGCATGGTAGCGCAGCAGGTAACGGCCACGCGGGTTGAGAAGCGCGAAGCCGCGCTTACGAAAGGGCTGCCGCATAAGCTGCGCGAGCACCTGCAGCGTATCTATGAGCAGATGCGGATCCTGGCGCATGTTCGTTAAGTGGCTCTGGTGACCGCGCCTTGCAAGCGGCGTGGGCGAGGGGGCGAGCCCCCGCCCGAGGCGGGGGTAAATTCTGAGGGTTGCGAGCGCGAGATAGAGCATCGATAGCGCTCCGCTGCCATGGGCGGAATCGGCAATGGAAAAGCTCTCCAGCCAAAAGGCGGTGTTCAGCAGATGATGCTGGGATTGCGCTCGGGACGTGAGCGCCAGCCGACGCTTAACATAGGAGCGGTCGCCTCGGCCGTGAAACCAGAGCCTTCGCCCGAGATCGGGCTGAGTAAACCGTACCGAGGCGAGGTAGCCCGTCAGATGGCCGGTATAAAATCGCCCGAGCGGCCCATCCGGCCCGCCGAACTTATGCGGCCATGTGCGTTGCGTCTTGAGCAGCAGTCTGGCGTTATCGAGCCCCCCGGCTGCCAGCACGTAGGCCTTGGCTTCGAACTCGACCGTGCGCCCATGCCATTTGGCTGCCACCCCCGTGACCCGGCTACCATCCAGATTGAGCCGGATATCAGTGACTGTGCAGCCGGTATGCAGACGGATCATAGGGTCGGCGCGCAGCGGTGCGGAGTAAAGCTTCGCCAAATCAGGCTCCGGCGCCCACTTTTCCAAAGATTCCGCAGAAGCGGCCTCGCCGAGGTCTGGAAATGATGGGAGCTCGTCCTCATCCGCCGCAAAGCCGAGGAACCTTAACGCTTCGGGGTAATAGCGAACAATCTCGTCATGACTGATAGGCCAGCCAGAATAGGGCACATGAGGCCGAGCCACGAAATCAATGTCGTCAAGGGTTACACAACGGCCGCCCCATAGCCTGGACGTCCCGCCGATGCCGCGATGGCCAGTGCGATCGCGGCTGGCGTGATGCGCCGTGGCGAGATCCCCCGCACCGAACAGACCCTGCCAGCCGGGCCTCTTGCTGAAATCGCCGCCGTCAACAAGTGAAACCGATAAGCCTCTGGCGGCGCATTTTGTTGCGAGTGCCAGCCCAACCGGACCGGCGCCCACAATGCAGAGATCGGTGGCAAGCAAATCTACGCCGTCAATCAGCATAAGGCGCTCGCTCGCTACTGCAGAACTTGTCACCGGACCGAAGCTCTCTGACACCGATCATGCGCGCCCTGCACCACTGGGTGATCAAGGTTGGATACCAGAAAACGCAGAGCTTGGATATGATCAGACGTCCATCTCCCTCTGCACGGAATTTAAGAAATCGGCCCGGCGCCGGCAAACCTACATCTCTGCCCCGACAGCCCGAGTTAGCGCATGAGCTCGGCTCCCGTTCCTCGCGGCCGTCGGCAGCTGTCTCGGCCTTGTGAGGCCGATCATTCATTCGCCCGCTCAGGAACACAGGACTCCGCGATCACACCTTCGTTGGGTCGCAGATATAGTTGCGAATCCACTGGCTCGCCTATGCGGTCCAGAAGGGTATTCAGCCGGACCATGCCCCCGCCTCGTAAGGAGACAGTCTCACTGCCATCGCTGACGTTAAGGGCAATCAGAAGTTGCCTGTCACGAGTGCACCGCCGGAAAAGCAGGACGTTGCCTCGGCTGCGCAACGGTCGGAAGTCGCCGGCGAGCAGCGCTGGCTCCGTCTGCCGCAGGGCAATGAGCTGCCGGTAGAGCGACAGCAGCGACCGCTCATCGCCCCGCTCGACGGCGACGTTTCGCTGCGCTACGTCATCGCCGAGCGGCAGCCACGGCTCGCCTGTGGTAAAACCGGCCTTCTCGCTGGCATCCCAGCGCATCGGTGCCCGTTCTGGATCGCGGTTCAGGCCGAAGCCTGGAACACGGATCTCGAACGGATCGCATGCGTCTTCAGAGGAAATCTGCGAACTCGGCATACCGATCTCGTCACCTTCAAAGAAGATCGGGGTGCCGGAGAGCGTAAAAAGCAGCATGGCCGCGATACGCGCCTGCTGCAGGCCGACACGTGTGGCGATGCGTGGCTTGTCGTGCCCGCCGAGAACCCAGACTGGCCAGGCGCCGTCGGGAATGGCGTTGATGTACTGGTCTATCCGTGCAGCTATCGAGGCTGCATCCCAGTCCGTCTCAAGCAGCAGAGAGTTGAGCGGCAGGTGAAAACGCGGACGCTCGCCACCATAGAACTGTCCGATGTGTCGAAAACCTTCCTGAACTTCACCGAGAAGCACTCGATCTGGGAACGCGTCGAGCACGGCGCGCATTTCCTCGATATAGCTCATTGTTTCAGGGCGGATATCGGTGAAAACCCGTTTGAACTTATCCGTTCGCGGCATTTCAGCATCGAAATCCGGATTGGGCGGATCGTCGCGCAGGAGCGGATCTTCGGCGAGGACGGCACTGGCGTCGACTCGAAAGCCATCCACGCCGCGCCGCAACCAGAAGCGCAGCACATCGGCGAACGCCTCCCGTACTGCGGGGTTATGCCAGTTGAGGTCGGGCTGCTCGCGCAGGAATGCATGGTAGTAATATTGGCCAGTTCGCTCGTCCCATTCCCAAGCGCTGCCACCGAAACGGCTGAGCCAGTTGTTCGGCGGCAGACCGTCGGGACCTGGATCAGCCCAGACATACCAGTCCCGCCTCGGGTTATCGCGCGACGAGCGGCTTTCAATGAACCACGAATGCTGGTCGGACGTGTGGTTAGGGACCACGTCGAGGATCAGCCTGATCCTGCGCTCGTGCAGCGCATCGACCACGCGGTCGAAATCCGCCAGGGTACCGAACAGCGGATCGATGTCGGTGTAATCGGAAATGTCATAGCCGAAATCGACCATCGGCGATCGGTACACCGGTGAAAGCCAGACGGCACCGACGCCAAGCCAGGCGAGATAGTCCACGCGCGAAAGCAAGCCGGGAAGGTCACCGACGCCATCACCGTCGGAGTCATGAAAGGAGCGGGGATATATCTGGTAGATCGAGCAGGACTTCCACCAGGCGAGTGGGTTTACCGAGGATCTAGTCTGCTGGTTCATCATTTTGGTTGCATGTTCCTGCTGAAACAATCGAGGGAAACGCTGCATCCGCGGGTACCGTTCCAAGTTTCGAGAGCTCGAGGTGGTTGGCGCGGATGCTGGTGCCGGCCGAGCGCATGGCCACACCAGACCACCTCCCTCTGCTCGGGCTGGCAGTGGCGTCTGGGCGGAAACTTTCTCGTGCTTGCTTGGTTGTAGCCCTGGAGAAAGACGGAGGTGCGGTTATGGAAATCATTCCGACCAGAGTACACGGGGTACTCGACTACTTAACGGGTATCCTACTGATCTTGGCCCCGTGGCTCTTTGGTTTCGCAGACGGCAGTGCGGCGCAATGGGTGCCGATGGTGCTTGGAGCTGCGGTTATCGTCTACAGCCTGATTACCGATTATGAGCTCGGCCTTGTTGCCGCGATTCCGATGCCGGTGCACCTCATGCTGGACGTCGGTGGTGGCATGTTATTGCTGGTCTCTCCATGGCTGTTCGGTTTTTCGGAGCGCATCGCGTGGCCGCACGTCGCCGTTGGGTTGATAGAGGTTGCCGTTGCGGCTCTGACGCATCGCCACGCCGGCGATGCAGGCGCGGCAGGAGTTCGATAAGGATCGAGCTTAGCCCGGAAGCGACATTGCTGTTGCTTCGCGACGCTCCTGAATGCGGCGCGGGGCAAGGAAATGCTTTGGCGATTGCGAGCGTCCGACTATTCCCGCGCCTTGCGGCTGCTCCTGTATTCTCGAGAGCGCAGAAGGCGACTGGTGTCGTGGCATCTCTGCCGGGCTCATCGATCACCGCGGGAAGCACCGATCGCTCAGCGTTTGGCATTGCGCAGCCTGACACATCGGAACATCCGCAGCAGAGAAAAGTTGTGCATCTGCAAGCGAACCGGACGCGGAATGAAATCGGTACCCTGCACATCGTCGATCGACAGTACCCTGGCGCTGCTCCGGGAGAGCTATACCTTCATATCCGCGCGCTGTGACGAACTCCGCACCGACGTCTTTCGAACGCGGCTGATGCTTCGGCCGGTGCTCTGCATGCGCGGGGAGGAGGCAGCTCAACTCTTTTACGGCAGTGACGACGTAACGCGCGTTGGTTCGATGCCGTGGACCGTGCTCCGCCTACTTCAGGATAAGCACAGTGTTCAGCAGCTCGACGGCGAGATGCACCGGCAGAGGAAGAAGATGTTCATCGATCTGGCGATGAGTGATGGTGCCGTGGCAGCCCTCATTGACCGGTTTCGCCATCACTGGCTTGCCCAGGTCGACAATCGCGAGACTGGTCGCTCCGATCTCCGCGAAGTTGCCAATCTCGTCTTGACGAAAGCGTCGGCAGATTGGATCGGCATCCCTGAGCACAGCCGTGATGACCGCAAACTCGCCGAGAGCCTTGCAGAAATGATCGACAATACCGGCAGCTTTGGTCCGTCGGCGTGGCTGGCGCTGGTGTCTCGCCGGCGAACGGAGCGGTGGCTGATTTCGATTGTAGAGGCGGTGCGCGACGGCTCACTCGTTGTGATCGACGAGTGCGCGCTGAAGACCATCTGTGTGTTCTATCGGGATGCCGACGGACGAGCTCTTTCCACGGAAGCGGCAGCGGTCGAAGTTCTGAACCTGCTGCGTCCGATCGCAGCAATCAGCCGCTGGATCGTATTTTTGGCTCTGGCGCTTGCCCGCAACCCCGAGCGGCAGGAGCGGTTCCGCGGCGGGCACGACGAGGAGATCGAAGGCTTCGTCGAGGAGGTGCGGCGCCTCTATCCGTTCTTCCCATTTGTCGGGGCGAAGCTCAGAAAGGATCTTGTTTGGCAGGGTCATCCACTCGTGAAAGGCGACTGGCTGTTGCTTGATCTCTATGGAACGACCCACGATCCGCGTCTCTTTCCTCAGCCGAGAGTCTTCGACCCCGAGCGTGGATCGTCATGGCGAAATGAAGATTTCCGCTTCATTCCGCAGGGAGGAGGTCGGCCCGAAACAAGCCATCGCTGTCCAGGCGAAAAAATCATTGTCGAAATTCTCAAGGAGACCTTGAAGCTCGTTTGCCGAAACCGTCCTCTTCGAATAACGCCTGCGGATGCCGACATCCCCCTTGGCTCGATTCCGGCTTCGCCGGTGCCGCCGATCTCTATATGCCCACGGGCGGTGAGCGGGGCGCCACCGAGAGGTCTCGCAGATGACCGGTGGTAGTGCGAGCGACAGACGGTTCTACGACGAATGCGCGCGAATACTCGGCGCGCCGCATGCTTACAGGAACCCGCCCGGCAGGATCACGCGGTGGAACAATCGAGCTCCGGGCAACGGCCGCTTTCCGGGCCGCGGCTTGATCCGGGTGTTCGGTCCTCATCACATACAGATTGCGCTTCGCCGACCGGTGGAACTCCATCTTCTCTGCCACTCCACGGAAGAAGCGCTGAAGGCGCTAAGGGCGGCGTGCCGGCCTGACGAGGCGGAGTAGAAGCGGGCGTCGATCAGGCTGGACGAGCGGGGGGCGGCCATACGCATCGGTTGGCCGCGCGATAGTCCTGCGGTCGGGATTGCAACATCCAGGAAGGAAGCCCAGACCGCTAGGACTCGACAGCCTCGAGAGCTGTTCAAGGCGCCGCGGGAAACGGGATCAGCTACTCGCCTTGACGAGCTTGGAAGCGTCATTCATGGCTCGAGAGCAGGTTGCGACCATGTCGATCCGCCAAGTTGCGAGGACCGCCGGGGCCCGGCTAACCGGTGGCGCTCATCGGCCAAAGGACGGCACGGCAACAGGAAACAGCAATCTAATGCCCAGTGCGACCATGATGGTGCCTGCGATGCGTTGCTGCCATACCATAATGGGTCTGTTGCGTGCCAACCAACCGCTGAACGCGCCCGAAGCCAGAGCCGCCGTGCCGAGGATCAGCAGTCCCGTCGCCTTCATCGTGCCTGCCAGAATCGCGAACTGCAGCGCAGGCGATCCGGCGGACGGGTGCACGAACTGCGGGAGGATCGCGAGCATGAAGGAAAGCGCTGCCGGATTGGTCAGGTTGCAGATCATGCCCTGCCTAAAGGCGCCAACAAGAGATGCGGACGCCAGATAATCCTGCTCTTTACCGGTTTCGCCGGCAGCTAGAAAACGGAATCCCACATAGATCAGATAGGCGGCCCCGATCAGTTGCATGGCCTTGTAGAGCGGCGGCGAGGAAAGAACGACGGTGGCTAGCCCCATTGCAAGCAAGGGAATCTGGATAATACCCGCCGCCACGCATCCCAAAGCCGCCGCAAGCGCGGCCTGCCTGCCCTGACCGATGCCGCGGCTGATGACGAGCATCATGTCTGGACCAACGCCGGAGAGTTGGTAGGCGAGTACTGCACCGAGGAATGCGGTGTAGGTGGACGGATCGGGCATGCGGCTGAAACGGTGCCGGCGGCGCGAAGTTCCTAGCTGAGTGAACATAAAGGAGGCGTGGGCCTATGGGCTCGGCCAAGGCGGAGCCGGAAGCAGCCGTGTTGGCCTATGTCAGCGTGCAATCAGTTCGCTGCGTCCAGCTGGAGATGGATTCGGAGCGAGAAACGAGACGATGGCGGCAGCGATTTTGCTGCCACCCTGCTCCGAGGGTTCAATGGCGTTGGCAAAATCGCTATCCTGGTTGCAGATAACGCGCAGGTCGATCAGCGCCACTCCGCGCTCCGCCGCTGCGCGTGTAATACAGTCATTGAGGATCGAGAGGGCTGTAACCGCAACGCGCCTTTGGTCGGGGTCAGCGTAGCGTACGTCGTAGATTGTGCAGATGGCGGTCGGAAGCTTGGCTGCCAGAATGGCGTCGAGAGTGGCGAAATAGCTTGAGCAGAACTGCTCTCTTGTTTCGGCAAGGGTGAGCAATGCCTCGGCGACCGACCGCGATGGAAAGTTCAAGACATCTGAGACGCGAAGTGCATCGTTGCCGCCCATGCTTACTACCAGGTGAGTCGAATCGCCGGGCAGCCGCTGCAACTGCAGGCGCACATCATTCATTCGACCGCCGTCAGCGGCCAGCAACGTGGCAGACCACCCAGCGGGCAACCTGCGCACAAGGTGCTGCAACACGTCCGCATCGCCTGGGATATAGGCGCGGTTGTCGAACACCGAATCGCCCAGAAGCACAACCTTCTTCGCCACAGCTACATCTCCTGCCAAAGTGAATCGCATGTGCGCAGCAGCAGGCAGCATGGCAGCCGCCACCAAAAGGCCTCTGCGCGAGAACGCCAACTTCACCGAACTCGTCTCCTGATCAGCCAACTATAGCTTAGCTAAGCTAGCGATGAGAGTGTGCCTGGAAGGTCATCGGAGCAGACTTAAACAGATGCCCGTCAGGGTTCGTCAGCACCCATCTCCTGTCGATCTGCCGATTAGCTTTGTCGCGTGGACGCCGCTGTCTAGATTGCGCAAGCGGAGGGTTATGTTGCGTCCACGCCTTTGTGCGGCCGCCCTCGCTCGGAATAGGCAAGCCAACCGAACAGGCCAACGATGCCCACCATGGCGATCCAGCCGATAATCATGCGCGTTTGTGTTTGGCCGGTCGGCATCTGAAGCTGGCCGACCTTCGGCCACATCACATGGATGTAGCCGTCCGGCTCGGCCGTGAGCGCCTTATCCTCGGTATCGACTTCAAGCATGATGCCGGGCATCGGCCGGTCTTCGCTGCTTACCATAATGTGGACCGGCGCCATTGCCGCAATCACTTGTCCGTCACGCTTTACGGATCCCCAACCCCAAAGTGCAATCTCGGGCTTCATCTTCGGCAGTTTCCCCGTGCCGATGCCGGTGTCTCCGTGCATTTCATGATCGTAGACAACACCCGACCAAGTCGTGTATAGGCCGAGCGGATGGCGGGGCATGGACTTGTCCACGGTGATCTCGTACTGGGCGCTACCTGACGTGAAGACGGCCCGCACGCGCATTCCATCAGTGTTTTGCACATGCGACCACCGATTGCCCATTTCAGATGTTTCTACAATGATCTCCCCGCTGATTGGTTGGGTGCGCTGCAGATTCGTCGGATCGGGGCCGACCACGCGCATGCCTTGGCCAGATGCGCGGGCACCCGCCAGCATGGCATTGGTTCCCTTCTCCACCGGCAGAGTTTGACCGAATACCGGATATGCGACTGCAATAATCAGCAGGGTCATTGCCACGCCGGTCCAGTCGAGCTTCCGACGCATCTTCATCAAATAGCCGCCGAGCCACCAGCCGAGAAGGGCCGAGACGAAGGCACCTGGGAATGACCACCACCAGAGGTCCTCGTATCCGGAATAGGTGGGAGGACGAAGCGGCAGACCCCGTGGACCGAGGTACATATTGTACGCCACCCAGACGAGCGCGAGCATCAGTGAGCCAACGATCCAGCCAACTCTGCCGACCCCCGCATAGGCGGTCCACGCACAAACGAAGACGAAGCCGATCAACGTATGCTGGACGAAGAAGGTGACGCCGGGAAAATGCCGCAAAAGAAGCATTTGCGTCAGCACCCCGTCGACCGCTACAATCAAAACGGTTGTGAGGAGCCCATAGACGGCGAAATGCCAGGTCTGGGCGCGTTCAATTTGCTGTGTTGGACGGTTGCGCCGCCACAGCCAGAGCGCCAGCAGATAGCCGGCAAAGATCGCCAGAAAATGCGCGGGAACGCCGGTCACCCACAGATGGTTGAAATCCAGCCATTCCGGCTCCTGAGGCAGTCCAACAGGGGCGAGCCATTGGTAATAGATTTCTAGAATGGCCGTATGAGCCGCGGTGAGGATCAGCCCCGGCAGAATGCCGATCCCAAGAAAGGCCGTGCCGAACAGGAAAACGCTGGTGATAAGAAAGGACTTCGTCACCCAGTAGGTCCAGTATGGGTCGTTGTCCCAAAAGAGCCCGTGGGCGATGACGGCGTCGATAAAAATTCCGGAAAGACCGACGAGAACGGCGAATTTGACCGTGTCCTTGGCTAGCAGAAACATGGCCGCCACTCCTGAAAGGTGCTTCGACAACCGGCGCTTGTCGCCCTAATCTTGCAATCGGAGCTTTGTTCCCTGCAGCCGGCATTGACCAGGTGCGAGGACGACTTCTGGCGCAAGCGAAATGGCCCCGGGGCGACCGGATGTTTTTGCGTCGTATCATGGAGATCGCACGGCGTAGTAAGCGTGGCCCGGTGGACGGGTGGTAGCGTTCGTTTTGTAGGTTGATGGTGTCCACTACGGATTCGGTGGACTGTGTTTTCAGGAGACCAGTTCCAAGCAAGGACTTCGCCGATCGCGTTTGCGGGGTGATTGGCGGGTGCGATCGATGACTGCGGCGAGACGGCTTGCGGGTTGAAGCCGGCCATTCATCCGCTTAGCTGAAGGCGCAACGTGCGCGGCGACAATCAAGACGAGGCTCGTCTGATTCTGATCGTCGCTGACGGCGACGAAACGTCCACATGGTAAAGGTCCGACATTGTTCGAACCGAGAGCAGCCAACCGGAAGCAGACGCGGGGCCGCTCAATATGCTCTCGGCGGAACGAACAGGCAGATCGTCTTGCCGTAATCTTTGCCAGCGGCCGAGCACCAATGATATTCGCCGTCAGGTGAAATGCGCACCCTTCTATCGCCATAAGGAACGACCTCACCGGTCGCCTCCACAGTATAGCCTTGCGGGCGCTCGCTTATCGCCGTCTGTCCCACTTCGCGACAATCCAGGTTCGAGCAGCAGGAGCTAGGATACTCCCAGCCGCTCGGAGCGTAGTGGGCGAAGACGGTCGCTGGCAGTCCGCAAAGGAGCACGATGAATATTGCGCGCATTTGCAAATCCCTTCCTCCGATCGCCCACTCGCGAAGCCTTGAGGAGACTGGGCGGCTCTCTTTCATGAGCTTCAAACCTGCGGATCGGCGAAATGATCCCGCAACCGACTCACGCCCCGCAGTTCCGAGCCGTTTTGAGCGTCGGCCGCCGTGCCGCCTATTGGCCAGCGTCCCCAGGTCACTGGAAGGTATGCTCTGCAGGGTTTCGAATGGGACACCGGAGTATCCTGGGGCAGGATGGGCTGAGCCGTTCTGGCAGGCACACGCCTGCTTCATTGCGGTCCAAAAGTTCAGTCCCCGGCGGAAGCCGGCGCTGCGAGTTGAACGGAACTTCCGAGAGATCTTCAGGTTCTACGCGAAACAGTTAGGAAAGGAACATGCAATGTCGGACCCGAGAGAACATCTACATGCATGGCTAAGGGACGCGCATGCCATGGAAGAACAGGCCATAACCATGTTAACCAGTCAATCTCAGCGACTGGAAAACTATCCGGAGCTCAAAGAGCGGATCGATAGGCACCTGCAAGAAACGCGAGATCAGGCCGCGATGCTCGAACGGTGCTTGGAACGGGTCGGCGGGGGTACTTCAAGTGTCAAGGACATCACTGCCAAGATGGTTGCCTTCGGCCAAGGCATGAGTGGTCTGTTCGTCGACGACGAGGTCGTCAAAGGCTCGCTTGCCAGCTATACCTTCGAACAGATGGAAATCGCAAGCTACAGGATCCTGATTGCCGCCGCTGAGCACGCTGGTGATCAGGAGACAAAACGCGTCTGTGAAACGATCCTGCAGCAGGAACAGGAAATGGCGCGTTGGCTTGACGAACACGTCCCTGCCATCACGCGAAGGTTTCTTGAGCGTGACCGGCAGGAGGTAACCGCGAAACATTGACGAAAAGGCGTGATCGAAAACCGCACTATATTCATCGCGGTTATGGCGCTTCGGCTTTGATTAACAACATGGAAGTTGCTTGGTCATACGCGCAGTGGAGTCCGCAGAGTGCAGCATCTTAGCCGTGATCTTGGCGACGGTTGAACAGAAATGGGAGAAGAAGCATGGTTGATAGCACGCAACATAATGAAGACCCGGCCGAGGGGTCGAGGGAAACGATCGAGCGTGAATTGGCAAGGAGTGGTCGAGACGGAGCCGGCAAGGACGGGGACCGCCCGGTACCGCGGCAGCAAGTCAGTTCAAAGACGGCAAACGAAGGAAAGCGAAAGCGCGGAGACTCCAAATCACGGTGAGGAGTCGTCCTTTCGAAGGGCGGCCAGGAAGATTTCAAGCCGTGCGCGGGCGAAGGCGGCGATTGTCTCTGCCGCGCACTTTGCAGCTTTGAACCAGATAACCGTACCGCCACTTATTGCGGCCCGCAAACGCGGCGATTTCATAGCGGATAAGATCCCTCGTCGTTTCAATGAAACAACGAAGCGATCTAGCTATACTCGCCACCCTTCCTTTCCTCGGCGGGTCTGTCGACATATTCGCCGTCATCGGGCACGGCAAGGCGATCGAAGTTCCGGGCGAGCGCATGCAGTGCGTCGCGCATTCCCGCCCCCTGCATGGCAGGGCCGTGGCCGGTGATGACCCGCTCGGGCTCTAGCCCGGCGAGCAGTTCGACCGAGGTGCGGGCGTTCTCCCAGTGCGTAGTGTAGTACATTGGCGGCCCGTGCATCTCCGGTTGCTGAACGGTAACGGCGTAGGCGGACTCCTGCCGGGTCGTTATGAAGGCGTCACCTGCGATGATCGTGCGGTCGGCCTCTCGCCAGAGCGATACATGACCGGGAGTATGTCCAGGCGTGTGAACCCAGCGCCAGCTCGGCAGTCCTGGCACGCTGCCGTCTTCGGGGAGAGTCTGAAGCCAACGGCTCACATCCACGGGGCCGCGCGGAAAGAGCGGCGAAAGCAACGACATCAGCCCGCCAGCGACAGAGGGGTCCGGTGGCGGATAGGAGGCGCTGCCGTCGAGATAGGGCCGTTCGAGCGCGTGCGCGTATACGGGAGCATCCCACCGGTTCGCAAGCTCTTCGAGAGCGCCGACGTGATCGAAGTGGCCATGCGTCATGATGATGGCGGCGGGCCGCGCGTTCGGTCCGAAACGTTCCTCGGCAGCTCCGGTGATCAAACCGGTTGTGCCCATCACCCCGGCATCAATCAGCACCCATTCGCGGTCACCGGCACCTGGCGTTCCAAAAAAGATGACATTGACAATTGCCAGCCGGCGATAGGCGAGATCGGGGCAGATCTCGTGCGTGCTGTCGTCGCGCGCTGCGTCATTCTCCGGATTTTCGGCCCGTCCATTGGGATCGAGCGGTATCTGCTGGGCCATTTGCCTGCCTCCTGTCCCGCTGATTTGGAATGAGGCCGAACAATGGACGATGCGATTGGTTCCGCAGGTACGAGAGCCGGCGAAAAAGGTCCGTGGCGTGAGGCAGATACTGGCGAACCGCCGAGAAGGAACATTGCTGTTTAGCATGGCGTTTCAATGAACGGACGCGCGAGCTTGGACGATGCGATGGCAAATCGTGACCCTTCCCGGCCGAAGATTGCCAGACTTTGCGGCGGCGCTGCTCGTGCGCTGCTCGCCAAGCGCCTGTAGGATGCGCTTTCCACTGTCCAAGGACTCGGTTGTTGTCGTCACGGGTGGATCCAGTGGCGTCGGTAGGGCCATCGCCCTCGAATTCGCTCGCAAGGGCGTCCGCCTCATCCTGACTTCCAGAGACCTGGCTGCTTTGGAAGCGGCGGCGAATGAGTTCCACGCACATGGTGCAACGGTCATCACACACGCCCTGGACATGAGCGATGTGGTGGCCGTCGAAGAACTCGGCCAAAAGGCGGTCGGCGAATTCGGACGGATCGACGTGTGGGTAAACTGTCCTGCGCTGCTTTTATTCGGCCGTTTCGAAGAGTTACCGGCTGCCGACTTTCGGAGGGTTGTTGAAGCCAATCTCATCGGTTACGCGAATGGCTGTCGGGCAGCCCTCATAGCGAGGTGTTTCAGCATCTGCATATCGCGCACACCCGTTTGATAGATTTCGATCAGCCTGGCGGCGAGCTCCTCAGCTTCTTCTCCCTCTCTTGGGATCTGATATTCATCCAAGATCTGGTCGAAGAGACTACCCAGCATCTCGACGTCGTCAGGACTGATTGCTGCGGATTCGTAACTGCGGCGTTCCATGGCGCAACTCCAGACGTGGCGTCGGAGAATCCGTCTCCGGTCGCAAGCGGGTCACATCAAAGTCGATGAAGTGCTCAGTATAAGCGTTTCCGAGCAGATTTGCAGCTTTCTTGGCGAGCCGCAACCTGACGCAACGACCGCCGACGGGTAATTTCGACGTCCGATCTCGATCTCGCACCCGGCATGATAGCCGCCCTTCTTGGTGCTCCCGGTTGCGATGGGCGCTTCCACTTCACGCCATGGGCGCGGAAAACCGGAACCAAAGTTCCTCGGGGTTGTTCACGCTATTTCCGCCACCACGAGGGAGAGCTTCCGTGCCGCGATCCACCAGTGAAGTTTTCGACAGCCATCTGAACCTGCGAATCGACCGCGATCTGGAACGGGATCTCGTCGAAAACTACTCAGAAGACGTTGTGCTTTTAACGCTGAACTCAAACATGAGCGGGCATGAGGCAATCCGTGCATCGGCTGCTCGGCTGGGAGAACAGCTCCCCGGTGCCAAGTTCGAGATTGTGGCAAAGCAGGTGAGCGGCCCCTACGCATTGTTGATATGGAGGGCGACAAGTCAGCGCTTCGATGCCGTCGAGGGCGCGGACAGTTTCGTCGTCAAGGCCGGAAAGATCGTTTTTCAGTCGATTCACTAGAGGCTAGTAGCGGGTTAGCCGCGGCCGATGTTACGTGCGGCTTTAAAATCTTCTGCAAAGTAGAATGTGTGCAAAGAAATAGGGCTGGAATTTGGAACTCGGAAAAGCCTTGCCGGTTATCGCAAGGAATACCACAGGAGGTTCCAATGAAGGAGATTCTTTGGCACGTACCTCTATCGGTCACCCTGCAAAACGGCATGGCTCGTCGGTTCACTGGCCCTTACGACGCTCTTGATTTCCTGGAGTACGAGTGGCCGTGTCATGGGAAGCGGTACCATCGTGCGGTACGCGACTGTCGTGCCGCACTGTCCGGATTAATAAGCGCCGAGGTCGCAAGAGCCTCATTCACGACCGCATGCGCCGAGGCGTCCTTGGCGTGCAGCGACGTGCACGCCGGCTGTACGTTCGAGTTGCCGGGGATTCCTGCCACCACACGGCAGTATTGAGAGACGCCAGGTTCGCTATTGCACTCCCGGTCAGGGGCGTCGCGGAACTTTCCACGAGTGGCTACATTGTAAAGGAAGGTAAGGAAGCATTGGAGGACCGCAAAATGGAAGGTCTCCTGCTAATCTTGGTTATGTCGCTGCCGCTCGGCGCGGCGCTGCTGCTCTTGTGGTGTGGCCCTGTATGGAAAGAGCGTGCCGGACCGTCCAGATTCGCAGCGATCTGGTGTGCCGAAGCCACACTCTCTGGCAGGTTCTGGACCCCCGGATGTGGAGACGGCGTATCGCGGTGTCGGACCAGCCAGTCTGGTGCCTTCCTCGCTTAGCGCCAGACGCAAGCGACGCCCGCAATGAGTGGTTGCGCCGATTTTGGCGTACTCTGCTTTCTTGTGGACTTTACCTCCCATGGCACGGCCACGATTTGATTGACGTGCGCCCTTCGCGCGATGAATGTTGTGGAACACCTCTCCGGCTGTGCGGTTAGAGCGCTTTCCGCCCTGCGCCAAAACCGGAGAATCCCCATGCGAATGATCAAGATAGCCGTTGCTGCAGCCTTCCTTGCCGGTGCGCCATATGTCTACGCGCAGCAAATCTCATCCGAGGAGTTCGTGACCATGGCCGCGAGCTCCGACATGTTCGAAATTCAATCGAGCCAACTCGCGATGCAAAACAGTAAACAGGACGGTGTGCGCCAATTCGCCGAGATGATGGTTGCCGATCACACCAAGGCCAGCCAGGAACTGAAGGCCGCCGCAGGAGAGGCCAAGATTACGGTTCCGACGCAAATGGTTGAGAAGCACGTGGCAGAGTTGGAGAAGCTCAAGAATGCGCAGGGTGAGCAGTTTGATGCGGCCTATGTGCAGGCTCAGCTCGCAGCCCACCAGGAGGCGCTGAAGCTGCTGCAGAGTTATGCCCAGGGCGGCGATAGCGCACCTTTGAAGGCGCATGCGGCGAAGACGGCGCCAGTCGTTCAGGGGCATCTGGAGCACGCGCAGAGGCTCAGCGGCGGCTAAGACGAGTCGAGCATCTGGCGTGGTGTGGCGCAGCGAGCGCTGAAGTCCCAATGCCTGCTGCGAAGGCTATGCCGACTACCTGAGGCAAAACGGGTTCAACTTCAGCGTCAAGCCGACGCAGGACCTTGCAGCGATGGGCCGCGAGGCAGGCATTCCGGACGACGTCCTTTCCTTGATAGTTTCCAGGTTCAGTCGCGGGAAAAGCTTTGTGCAATAGGCCGGTCGCTCTCCGTCGCATTCAACTTCGACTTTAACGCTGCCCCAGCGCGCGACTTGAGATTGGAACTTTTCTCCCGCTCAATCGTTCGGCGCACTTCATCGTTCCAAGCATCGTCCACCGGGGAGGAGAGCGCAATGCGGAAACAACTGATGTTGCCGGCATTCGGAGCGGTGTCGCTGGCGGTCTTGCTGTTCAGTCTGGATGCTTTCTCGGACCCACTCCCGCCGGATCTTACCTACCGGCCGCTTCCCACGCTCCCGTTTTCACAGGTGAAGGAGATAGATGAGGCGCAGAAGCCCGCCGTCATGCGACGCCAGGCCGATCTGCTTAACCGGCGCTACGACCTCGCAGACCGCCCCATGGAGGGTGTGATGATGTCGGGCGGCACCAGACCGGTGCAGGCCGGCGTCAGGGTGAAATTGCCCGACGGCGTGAGCTGGGACGAACTTGCGTCGATGACGCCTGGGGAAATCCGTGAGAAGGCGCTGTTGCCGGAAGGCTTCATGCCCTTGCCACATGTCAAACAAGCAACGGGCGGGCAGGTTTTTCCGGATCGGCAGATCGAGGAGATCGACAGACAGGAAGCACGCGACCTCCGTCGCTTCGATGCGGATTTCGATTTTCCGGATCACCTGATGCCGGAATTTCCTCCGCCTATTTTTCTGACGACGCATCCCGAGTTAGGCGACGTTTCGCGAGGCCAGTTGCTGACCATCAAGAACCACTATGAAATTTTGAACGGGATCATCACTCCGGTCCAGATGGAGGGGTTGAGGCTGCTGCTCACGCCCTTCCCCCAGGAGGAATTCAACCAGACCGAGGACAGGAAGGTCGCAGGGCAAAGTCTCGGCGTGGCCTGTCTCGATTGTCATTCCAACTTCAACACGAACGGCGCCTTCCACCTGACGCCTGACGTGCGGCCGCAGGCGTCCCGATTCCGTTTGGACACGACCAGCCTGCGCGGAATGTTCAACCAGCAGATCCACGGCTCCAAGCGTTCGTTGCGATCGGTGGAGGACTTCACCGAATTCGAACAGCGCACCGCCTATTTCAACGGCGACCACGTCAGCGCAACGCGTAAGGGCGCCAATCTCCCCGACAGGACGAACCAGGTCGCGATGATGGCGCAGATGCAGAACATCATCGATTTTCCGCCGGCGCCCAAGCTGGACTTGTTCGGCCGGCTCGACCCGGCGCGTGCGACCGATCTCGAGCTCGAAGGCGAGAAGGTCTTTCTTGGCAAGGGCCGATGCTCCGACTGCCACGTTCCGCAGACATCCTTCATGGACAATAACATGCATGACCTGAAGCTGGAGCGATTTTACGATATCGGCAAAACCGCCAATGACTTCGTTGCGCTGCCGGACGGACCGATCAAGACCTTCACCCTACGCGGCATCAAAGACACACCACCCTATCTTCACGACGGCCGCCTCATCACACTCGCTGATACCGTGGAGTTCTTCAATCTCGTGCTTGGCGTCAAACTCACCCAGCAGGAAAAAGACGCGCTCTTGGCTTACTTGCTGACGCTTTAGGTTTTTGAACTGGCGCAATTTCGAGGGCGGAAGATCGGTGTGCTTTCCCGAAATTGCCAGCCGAGCAATGGAGGAGACGATGTTCCGCTATGCAGGTTTGGGCGTCCTTGCCGCTCTTCTGACCGTTCCCGCCTCCGCTCAGATCGGCAATCCGGCGGGACTGGGCGCGGATACAAGAATGTCGGAGCCCGGTGTTCCGGCACCCCACCAGACGAACAACCAGGACAGACTGTTTGCCCGCTTGGCCGCAGCTGGTGGAATGGCGGAGGTCGACCTCGGCAAGCTTGCCGCCGGCAAGAGCGAGGCTCAGGCGGTGAAGGACTTCGCCAACCGTATGGTCACGGATCACGGCGCGGCGAACGATAAACTCAAGCAGCTCGCCGAGGCGGCGAGAATGCCATTGCCCGACAAGCTCGATGCCGAGCACGCCGCGGTCAAGGAAAGGCTGCAGTCGCTCAGTGGCGAGGCGTTCGACATCGCCTATATCAAGGCCCAGATTGTCGACCACCAGAAGACCTCGCATCTGCTGCAATGGGAAATCGCCTCCGGAGAGGACGCCGAGTTGCAGAGATTTGCCGCAGAGATCCTGCCTGGCGTTTTGCAGCACCTCGAATTGGCGCGTAACATCCATGCCAATCTCACCGGTGCCGCAACGCGGTAGCTGCCGTTTTTTCCAGGTAGCACTCGTCGGATGACCAAGCCAAGCCGCCGGTTCGAGTCGTTCAAGGCGTGGGACATCGCCGTCGACTTGCTGCCGTGGGGAGTGGACAAGCGCCGATCGTTTTGAGCGGGGGGTGATCAGTCATCCAAGGCTGGCAACATGGAAAGCTGGATTTCCGACGAAGCAGTCATTCGGCCACGAGCAGTCCCTCACCCGATCCTGAGGAAAGGGTTCGCCTTTTTGGGAAGCGTCGTGCGATCGACCATCCGGGATGAGACTTCAAAGTCCGCGTTGATCGCCGGCGCGTCTTTCGGCATGCGACGCCTGATGATTGTCCTCGAACAAGCTGTCCGATCCTGACGTGCTGTCGACTCGGTCTGTCTTTCATGAGAGGCCTGCCCGCTCTTGTCGCGAGCGGCAGCTTTGGGATGATCGTTCCGGTTAAATCGCGTCGCATTGGGCGGAGGGCGGAAGTTTGCTGTGCAGTGGACGAACGGCCGATTGCCCAGGAAACCGCCCATCGCGTCGCCGCATCCTCGGAGCCCCTGTGAGCCCCCCGCGGTAAAACGCTCAGCTTGAGCGCGGAGAACCGCTTTGATCTATGCGCGACGTAGACAATGCGCGTAATGTGTTCCGGCCAATTCTACTTGCATTAGAGACCTAGCGGGAGGAAATGATGGCAAACAGCAAAAAGCGGAACGAAGATCCGGTTGAAGGCTCGAGGGAGACGATTGAACGCGAACTGGAGCGCGATCAGAGCGGGACGGGGTCACCGAATCAAACCATCGATGATGACGAAGATCGAATTCGAAGCCGCGCCTACGAAATCTGGGAGCGCGAGGGCCGACCTGAAGGCGGCCATGAGCGCCACTGGCATCAGGCAAAAAAGAGCTTGAAGATGAAGGACGGAATTCGCCGCGGTAGGCCCAGGGTGTCCCCCAGCCTTACAGGTACTTGCGGAAGCGGCCACGGCTGGCTGTCACGAGACGCTGATCAGTTGGCGCAGGTCTTCCACGTCTCTAACGCGCGCCTGGTAGAGACTGAAGATTTTTGCTGCCAGTTCCTCCGCCGCAACACCCTCGCGGGTGAGGTGCTGGCGGTCGAGTTCCTCCTGGAGGAACTGAGACAACAGATTGACTTCATCCGATTGAAGGGAAGCGGCATATCGGCCTCCTCTCCCGCAAGCGAATGGGCGAACCAAGTTCGCGGTCGTCGGGTGAACCTGCTCTACTGAAATTGTACGCCGTTGGCGTACGGTGACCAAGAGCCGAGAATCATTGTAGCGTTGGGAACGAACTGCAGGCACCGGGGTTCTCAATACGGCCTTCGAGGAGGTCCGAAAATGAGAGAAGTATCTTGGCGTACCTCACTGTGGGTGACGCTGCAAAACGGCATGAAACGCCAGTTCTGCGGGCCGTACGACATCCTTGATTTCCTGGAGAATGAATGGCCGAACCACGGAGTGCAGCACGCACGGGCGGTCAAAGCCTGTCGTGAAGCGTTGCATCATCCGGCATATGCCAATTCCGCTAGAAACTGCTTCAGGGCAGCATGCATCGAAGCGTCATTTGCATGGAGTGAAACTGGAAATCTGGGCTCCCGAACTGAATCGAGGCTGCTGAGTCGGCACAAGTAAACCCTTAATCCCGGCGATATCGTCATTCTCGAAAATCTCGGCAGTCACAAGGGCAAGCCGGCGCCCAACGCCATCCGCGATCTCGGCGCCCATCTGTTCTTCCTCCGCCTTACAGTCCCGATCTCAATCCAATCGAGATGATGTTCGCCAAACTCAAGACCCTGCTGCGCAAATCCGACGAGCGCAGCGTCGACGCGACATGGCGGCGTGGCGGCGAAGTCCTCAAAGCCTTTCGGCCCGCACGAATGCGCCGCCTATCTCAGGCATGCAGGATATGCTTCAACCTAACAGACTTTAATCCAAGGATTTCCGGATCGAAGTTCACATCGCGCGACGTCGTCTTGGCGGACGGCTCATTGTGAATGTATCCGGTTTTATCGCGCGTTCGATTTCTTTCCACGTCACAGGTGTCGCGACGGGAAAGCCCGGACGAGCTCTGGGCGAATAGGTGCCGACTGCGGTGGTGCCGCGGCCATTCCTGAGGTAATCGAGGAAAAGTTTGCCCGGCCGGTGCGAAAGCTGTGCCGACGTGACGTAGCGGTCGGGATCGCTGCTGGCGAACTGCTGCGCCAGGCGCTTCGCACAGGCATGCACCGCATTGTGGGCCATTTTCTCCTCGAGAGGGGCCATCAGATGAACGCCCTTGCCGCCGGTAAGCTTCGGCCAGGTCTGGAGGCCCTCCGCCTGAAGAAGCTCCCGTAGGCGCAACGCGGTCTCGACGACGAACTCCCACTCGATGCCTTCGCCGGGATCCAGGTCGAAAATCAGCGTGTCGGCGTGTTCGATATCGTCGACCGTCGCCGCCCAGGGATGCAGTTCCACCGCACCGATTTCGACAAGGCCCAACAACCCCGCCAAATCATTGACCCATAACCGCACACCTTCGCCGCCCTCGCGTTTCTCAATCCGGAGCTGATGGACCTCCGGCGGTATCGGCGGCAGCGGCCCCTTGTGGTAAAAGGTGGTGCCATGGACGTGCCGCACGAGCTTCAGCGGACGGCCGCCGAGGAAATGAAGGGCGCGATCTGCCACGCGCGTCCAATAGGCTGTGAGGTCTTCCTTCGAAGGGACAACCGCATCCGGCAACAACTGCAATATGTTTTCGCGGGGAACGCGGCTAGTCGCCGACGCGGCCCCTGGCGCCTTTTTTGGAGCTCTCGATTCCTGCAGGCCCTTGAAGACGGGCTCGCGCAATAGGCCGTCATCGGTCACACCCCCGTAGTCGACCTCAGCGCAGACCTGCGGTTCGACCCAGGTCGCCTTTGGCTTGTTGATTTCGTGGGAGAGGGCGCTCTTGCCGATGATCAGCGGATTGAGCCGCTCGCGCACTTTTCGTGCGGCGGCAAGCGTGTAGCCCGTTTGAGCCTTGCCGGCATAGACGAGGCGGTCGCCCTCCCAACGCCCGAGATAGAGCGAGGCGATCCGGCGAGGTTGCGCACCAAGCTTTTCGACGAAGGCGATGATAGGAAACGCCGCGCGCTTCGTGCACTTCGCCTTCGTCCAGATTTCCTGCCGTCCCGATCGGTAGGGCGCGTCTTTGCGCTTGGACACGATTCCTTCCAAGCCCATCATGCAGGCGTGCTCGTAGACCTCGTCTCCTTCATGGACGTCGAGATGGTCGACATAGGCGAGGGTGGCGGCGCGGTCGCCTATGAGCTCGCGTAGCGCGCGCTTGCGCTCGACCAGGGGCACGCGTCTGAGGTCGTATCCGTCCAAATAGAGCAGGTCGAACGCCTGGAACGTCAGGTGCGGCGATGAGGGTTTCGCGAGCTCGCGCCGAAGCGCTTGAAAGTCCGGAAGGCCGGTCTTGCCGAAGACGGTAGCTTCGCCGTCCATCACCAGCTCGTGGTCTGCGAGTGCCTCCGCGGCGGTCGCGATTGACTTGAATTCCTTCGTCCAATCAAGTCCCGTTCGAGTGTAGATCGTGACCTTGCGCCCGCGGATGTGGAGTTGTGCTCGGTATCCATCAAACTTGATTTCATGCAACCACTCCGGACCGTCGGGCGGTCGCTTCTTCAGTGTTGGATGACAAGGCTCAATGAAGACGGGGAAGGTGGCCTTCTTCGCGCCCATATTGGCCAGACGACGGGGAGAGGCCGCTTGTTTGCCGGCTTGCGGCCGCGCGTTCTTGGCACGCCGATCCAAGACATGCCTCCATGTTCTGAACTGAGCGTTCAATCCTCACACGCGAGAATCGTTCCCGAGACTCCTTCGTTTCAAGGATGCAACGGTTTCGCACGTAAGCGAGTTTAGTGGGTGGGCCTTGCGTAGTTGTCGACGAAACGACAACGCTGGCGGGGCTGCGCCCCAACGGAGTGGCCTACAGGCGCAGAGTACCAAGCAAAAGCTGATGAAGGCGAGCGATATCCCTGCCTTCGTCGAGGAGGTGATTAAAACCGGCTGCAACAGCCGCTCTTGCCGGCGTGGGCGAGAACGTTGCGCATGAAGTGGACCCGGCAGCAACCAGCCATGGCTGCCCAGGCGAGAAAATGACGGTCGCGATTCTACAAGAAACATTGAAACTCGTTTGCCGAAGCCGCCCTGTTCGAACAACGCCCGCGGATGCCAACATTCCGCTCAGCTCAATTCCGGCCTCGCCGGCACCGCCGATCTCAATAATTCTGGCCCATGCAGAGGCGAACGCCGTTGCAGCGAGGTCTCGCAGATGACCGGCGACAGGCGGACGTTACGATGAATGCTCGCGAATACTCGGCGCGTCGCATGCCTACAGGCACCCGCCCAACAGGATCACGCGGTGGAACAATCGAGTGGCCGGTAACGGCCGCTTTCCCGGTCATGGGCTGATCCGAGTGTTCGGCCCGCACCACATTCAGATCGCGCTTCGGAGACCCGTCAAACTCAATCTTCTTTGCCGCTCCGCGGAGGAGGCGCTAAAGGCCCTGCGAGCGGTGTGCCGGCCTGATGAGCCGCAGTAGCGCAATCAGGCACGCTTTCGAGCTTTTGATGTAGTGGAGGCGATACAACCGCTGTCTCACATCAGCTCACATGACTTGACGCAAAAGTCTAGCCGAAGATGCTAGGGACGTCTGACAAGATTGGCACCGACGGCGTTGCCAGCAGACCGCAGACATATCGGTCGATCGACATCGGACGCGTGTTCTCGATACTGCAGTTCTCGAGGCACATGAATGCGAATAATATCTGAGGTATTCGCATCGACGCATCGCGGATGGCAATTGGTTGTGGTCCGAGCTACCGCCGCGTGCGGCGTCCAACATCGACTTCGGTTCCCTCCTCAATCGGGCTGCTCACCGCGCCGGGAGAGTTCGGTGCGGGTGGGGCGTCCATCTGGGTCTTGTGCATTGTCCGGGCCATTAGCGCATCGGCCGCGCTCGGAAGAAAGCGCTTCATAGCTATCTTGATAGTCCCATCCCATCCGACGATGTCCTCATCGCTGGGATCGCGTGCTGCGGCCACAATGGCTTCGGCGACGTTTTCCGGATCATGCAGAGGCGTTGGCGGTTTAACCTGGTGCCCGCTATAGTTCGCCACATGATCGAAGAAGGGTGTGTCGTGTGCCGTCGGCATGATCGCGCATATATGAATGTTCTCAAGACCTGCTTGCTTCACCTCTTGGCGCAACGCGTCGGACAACCCGATTACGCCGTGTTTTGACGCCGTATAGGCTGCGTAGTAGGGCACGCTTTCCCTGCCGAGCTCGGAAGCGATATTGATTAAGATACCTGAACCCTGCGTCTGAAACTGCCGATGTGCATGAAAGCTGCCGTAGAGGGTGCCTAATAAGTTCGTCTCGATGACTTTGGCCTGCTCTTCAAGCGGAATATCCTCAAAACGGCCGATGGCACCGACGCCGGCGTTGTTGACCCAAACGTCGATCTGGCCGAGCTCGGCAAGCGCAGCGGACGCCAAATTTGCAACCGCAACGGGGTCGCTGACATCTGTCTCAAGCGCGAGAGCCCGAACGCCAAGCGAACGACACTCCTGCGCAAGCTCTTCCAAAAGATTTTTGCGGCGTGCGGCAAGGACCAGTGAACAGCCTTCCTTGGCGAACCGACGGGCGGCGCCCTTCCCGAAGCCACTAGAGGCACCCGTAATCACGACGATTTTGCCGCTCAAATCCTTCTTAGCCATCAGATCGCTCCATTAATAGTGTGACGCCGATGCTCGTGCACAGTTCATCGGCCTCGTCACCTCCCAAGCGTTTTGCAGCCGCTCGAAACCGATAAGCTTGCAGCGGGCAAACGGTCTAGCCTGCCTTTTCGCCTTCAAGCTTTGCCTGTTTCAGGTCCTCGTCCGACTAGACACGCACATCGGGATCGGCGGTGCTATCGGTGCCAGGAGCGAAGCGCAGCTTCTCCATATAGGGAGTTGGTCTCTTTCGGCGATAGTCACCGAATTCCTTGGCGTAGTAGGCGCGGGCCTCCTCGACGCTCCTGGCGCCGGTGACGATATCGTGCATCAGATTAAGCGCCAGGAAATTTGCCTGTTCGTCATGGCACCGCGCAGATACCTCGCCGGCTGTCCGTTCCACGATCACGCTACCGTCGAACGCGGCAAGATCAGAAAACCTTTCCGGCGGCACGCGATAGTCGATGACCGACTCAACAGAGTCGTGGTGCGGGGCCGGAAAATTGTGATTGTAAAACACCTTGGTGGCGACGATCCGCTTCCAGGGGCCTGGCCGATGCCAGACGAGCTGCGTCGCGGTGACTTCATCCGGTCCATACTGCTCAATGACCAATTGTGCAGCCTCACGGGATTCTTGCGGCCAACTTTCGACGTGCTTTGAAATCGAATGTGCGGACATGATGCACCTCCAGCTTGGCGACCAACCAGCTGGCTCCCACGAAGGTTCCACGATGTCCGGTGAAACGACTCGCAAGATGGGAGAGCCGGGTGCTGCTATGCACGCGCGGCAGGAGATGCGTGTCGAAGGGAATCGTCGTATCAGCCGATCTGATTGAGCGCTTGCTCAATCTCCTTTGCCGGCAGTGGCGTCCGGCGCGCTGCCGATGATCGCGCGGCGCAGTGTTTCCGCATGCTGCCGTCCCTCATTGGCCCGCCTTCTGTTTGCGGCAGCGGCGGCGGCGAAACCGCTGCGCTGCGCATCTTCAGCCATTTTTTCGCTGAGAGTTACCCTCTCCTCGATGATCCGAAGGGCAACTCTCAGAGCCTCGTCGACGGCGCCTTCCGTCTCAGCAGCCAAAGCCTCGGACGTATAGGCATGCCCGACTTGGCAACGAAACCGCAGCGGCGGCCAGTTCTTGATCTGCGACAGCACGCCGCCGCAGGCCGGGCACGAGATCGGGACCGGGTCCGCAATGGTTCGCATCGTCTCGGAACCGATCTGCCGGCCGAGGGCGATATCGATCTCGAGCTTGATGTCGGCCGCGATGAGAATCGGCGTGCCGGCCTCCTCGCCGGTGAGCTCGACGAGGAGTGCGGCGAGACCGTCGAGGGGAGCCCGGTAATCGACGTCGCTTGCCCTCAGGGCGCCCATCGGCATGTCAGGCGCAACGGCGTCGCTCGGGTTCTGGACGACAGTCACCCCGCCGCACCTCTTGAGATCGGAAAGTCCGGCGGCCCCGTCATTCAACATCCCCGTGAGTACGACCGCGATTGCCCGTGGTCCGTAATTCAAACCGACTGATCGAAAGAGCGGGTCGACCGCCGGTCGAGCCAGGTTCTCGCGGGGGCCGCGGCCAAGCCGGATGATGCCGTCGATAACGAGGAGATGGTGATCTGCGGGCGCAACATAGACGTGGCCGCGTTCGACCCGCTCTCCGTCGACAGCGGTCGTGACGGGAATCCTGGTGTTCGCATCGAATATATCTGCGAGCAGATCCTTTCCGCGTGCGCCCACATGTATGACGACGAACACGGTGGCGGGGAAGTCACCCGGAAGTTTGCCGAGCAAGTGCTTCAGGGCTGCCACCGCGCCAAGCGAACCTCCTATGGCTATCACGTCCCGGCGGCTCATAGTATGCTCCATCGGGCAAAAACGTTCGAGGCACGGATAAGTTCGATCGCGTGGGAATCTTAGGGGGGAAGGGAAGATTTTCCCACTCGATACTATCATGGCCGACACGTCCGCTGATATAAGAGGAACGTGCCGGGAACGTGGAATGGGCTACCTCCGGCCTTGAAGATTGCCGATATTCCTCACAGGCGCAGCAGCCGCCGCGCAGGCGGCGCGTTCCTGTGAGATTCCGGGAGGTTAAGCATGGATCGAGAATTGGATCCTCCGATTGTGGCAATCGGAGCTTCTGCGGGCGGCGTCCAGGCTCTTCAGACCTTCTTCGATCTTTTGCCCAACGACACCGACGCGGCCTTCGTGGTCATCGTCCATCTCGATCCGCATGCCAGAAGCGAGCTTGCCAACATTCTTGCGGCCCGGACGCCTATGCCCGTCATCCAGGTCGAGGACCAAGCGCGCCTTGAACGAAACCACGTTTACGTCATTGCGCCGAACCGCCGGCTCAAGATCGCCGACGGGATCATAGACGCGCTTCCGTTTGAGGAGCCGCGTTCGAGCCGCGCGCCGATCGATCTGTTTTTCCGGTCGCTCGCGGAAGAACATGGAAGCGAATTCGCGGTCATACTCACCGGCGCCGGGGCGGACGGGGCGCTTGGCGTCAGGGCCATAAAGGAGGCGGGCGGGATCGTGCTCGTCCAGGATCCGGACGAGGCGGAATATGCCTCCATGCCCCGCAACGCGATTGCCACGGACATGGCGGATTTCGTGCTGCCCGTGCGCGAACTTCCCCGGCGCCTGGCCGACCTGATTGCCAGCCGTGACCGACTGTCTTCGCATCTCGATGAGGCTGGAGACGAAGATCTGGTCGGGCGGATTCTGTCGCATGTGCGCGCCCGAACCGGACATGATTTCTCCCAGTACAAGCGCGCGACCATTCTGCGGCGTATCGGCCGGCGAGCGCAGGTCGCCAGGAAGGAGAGGCTCGCAGACTATTTCGACTACCTGCGCGAGAATGCCGAGGAGGCGCAGGCTCTTTTCAGCGACTTCCTGATTTCCGTCACCACGTTCTTTCGCGATCCTTCGGCGTTCGAGTCTCTGGCCGAGAACGTCATCCCGCAGCTGTTCGACGGCAAGGAAGCCGCCGACAGCATCAGGGTCTGGGTTCCGGGCTGCGCCACCGGCGAGGAAACATACACGATCGCCATGCTTCTGCTCGAGGAGTCCTCGCGCCGCGACCTTTCGCCGGAAATTCAAGTATTCGGCTCCGATCTCGACCTTCAGGCACTGAGCATGGCCCGCGAGGGGCGATACCCATCGACGATCGAAGGCGATCTCTCGGAGGAGCGGCTGCGCCGGTTCTTCCAGCGCGAGGGCGATCACTATCGCGTTCGTCGCGAGTTGCGCGACGTCGTTTTGTTCGCAAGCCACAGCCTGCTTAGGGACCCGCCCTTCTCCCACCTCGATATGATCTCCTGCCGGAACCTGCTGATCTATCTCGACCGCCAGCTGCAGCAACAGGCGTGCAGTACGTTTCACTACGCGCTCAAACCCGGCGGCTTCCTTTTGCTCGGATCGTCTGAAAGCGCCGACTATCCGGGCCTCTTCCGCACTGTGAACCGCGAGGCGCGCATCTACAGGGCCGTAGCAGGCGGTGATCGGCGTCTGGTGCCGCCGGTATTGCTGGGCCCACACAAGACGGAGAGGATATCGACGATCATCCGACCGGCGCCGGCGGGCCACATCAGCGATGCGGCCGTGCACCGTCAGATGCTTGAGAAGATTGCCCCCCCAAGCATGCTGGTGGATGAAAGCCATCACGCAATTCACCTCTCCGAAAATGCCGGGCGGTATCTCCGGCCCTCGGGCGGTCCCGTCACGACCGATGCGACGGACCTCGTGCGCGAGGAGTTCCGGTTCGATCTGAGGGCGGCGCTGCATCGCGCCTTCGAGCGGAATGAACCAACCTTGAGCATGCCGATACTTGCCGAGCTCGATGCGCAGCCGCATCGCGTTTACCTGCAGGTAAAGCCTGTCGTTCAGGCGGACGAACGCACGCGCCACGCTCTGGTGCTATTCATCGAAGGCGAGGTCATCGACAAGACGGGGGAGGTGGTCCTCGAGACGCTCGACGGTCGTCCGTCCATCGACCAGCTTATTCGCCAGCTCCAGGAAGAACTGCAGCTCGCGCAAAGCCGGCTTCGCCTGACGAGACAGGAGTCCGAGGCGGCCAGTGAGGACCTGCGCGCCGCCAACGAAGAATTGCAGTCGATGAACGAGGAATACCGTTCGACGGCAGAGGAACTGGAGACGAGCAAGGAAGAACTCCAGTCGATCAACGAGGAGCTGCAAACGGTCAACAATGAGTTGAAGCTGAAGCTGGAAAGCGTTTCTCGCGCCCATAGCGACCTTCAAAACCTGATGGCGGCAACCGACATCGCGACACTTTTTCTTGATCCGTCCCTGCGCATCAAGCGTTTCACACCACGGTTGACGGATATCTTCAACGTCACGCCGAACGACGAAGGCCGGCCGATCACCGATTTCACGCATCACCTCGAATATGCGGGACTTGCTGACGACGCACGCTCGGTTCTGAAGCAGCTCACGCCGATCGAACACGAGGTGAAAGGCCGCAATGACGGCTGGTACTTGGTGAGAATGCGCCCCTACCGCACGATCGAAGACAAGATCGACGGCGTCGTCGTCACATTCGTCGACATCAGCGAGCGGCGCCATGCCGAAGAAGCGGCGAAGGAGAGCGGACGGCGCCTTGAACAGGAAATGCGGCTCGTCGAGCTGTCGCGCTCGCCCATGTTCGTATGGGACTTCGACGATGGCATAATGCAGTGGAACCGCGGCAGCGAGGAGCTCTACGGCTATTCGCGTGAGGAAGCGCTCGGAAGGCGCAAGGAAGAACTGCTCAAGACGGCCGTTCCCGGCTCGTCCTTCGACAAGCTCCGGCGAAAGCTCGCAGAAAAAGGCCGTTGGAGCGGCGAACTGAACCATACCACGAAGGACGGGCGGGTGCTGACGGTAGAAAGCCAAATCGAGCTCGTGCCGATCGGCGAGCGCCGCCTTGTGCTTGAAAGCACCCGCGATATCACCGACCGCAAGCGCTGGGAGCGGCGCGGGCAGCTCTTGCTGAACGAGCTCAGCCATCGCGTAAAGAACACGCTCGCTGTCGTCCAGTCGCTGGCACGCCAGACGCTCCGCACAACGCGATCGAGCGAGGACTTCGTCGAGCGCTTTGAAGGGCGCCTCGCAGCACTTGCGAGCGCGCACAAGCTGCTTGTCGACTCCGAATGGAGCGGCGCCGAGCTCGACGCACTCGCGCGCGGGCAGCTCGATGCCTATGCGGGCGGTGATCGGCGCCGGCTGCTGATCGAGGGCGAACCAGTGATGTTGCCGCCGGACCTGGCTACGCCGTTCGGTCTCGTGCTCCACGAGCTCGCGACCAACGCCGCCAAATATGGGGCGTTTTCCACCGACAACGGACAAGTCAAACTCAGTTGGAAACTCGGGAACAACGGCCGAACTCTTGGGGTTATCTGGCAAGAACGCGGTGGCCCGCCGGTCGAGCCGCCGAGCGAGCAGGGTTTCGGCGGCGTTCTGATCGAGAAGAGCTTGCCAGGATCTACGGTCCGTCGCGATTTTCAACCGGATGGCGTCGTCTGCACGGTCGACATCGAGCTTCCGGAGATCCCGCCAGATGGCGCGGAAAAATGACGACGGCAGGCCTCTTGAGGGCGTCAGAGTTCTGGTAGTCGAGGACGAGATTTGGATCGCTCTCGACCTGGAGGCAGCACTTCTCGATGGTGGAGCTCAGGTGGTGGGACCCTGCGCCACCCTTGAGACCGCATTGGTGGCGGCGAAAAATGAAGCGTTTGCGCTCGCGGTGCTCGACATTCGCCTGGGCACGGCAACCACCGAGGGGGTCATCGATCTCCTCAACGAGCGGGGCATTCCATTCTTCTTCTATAGCGGCCAAACGCTACCCGACGACATGCGAAAGAAAAGCAACGGCGCCGTCGTCATCGTAAAGCCCGCCACGCAGCAGGATATTGTTGGGACGGCCGCAGGAGTGCTTACGGCCTCGGACCTGCCGCCTTCGCCGGCGTAAGATTCCAATGACGGCACTTGGCTTCGGCGGAGATTGTCTTCGGATACAGCGCAGCCGCTACAATAGCAGGTCGCATATGGTAGGCGCGAAGGAGACAGAGACACGAGGACAGAGGCGGGAGCCTCCCCCGTGAGGGTAGCCCCCAAATTATTCCAAAGCTGCAGCTCCCGCCGTCCTGTCATTTAGCAACTGCGAAATTGCAACGATTAATTGTGACACGACGAAAGGTTTTTCAATCATGATGCTCTTAGGAACGCCTTGAGACGCCCAATCGGGAGCACTGTCCCCGCTGATGTAGACCACCGCCATCTCCGGGTCGACCTCCCTTGCAATCCGGGCGACATCCCAACCGCTCGGGGATTCAGCGAAGCGGATGTCCGTCACTATTCCAGCGATGGAGGGTTCTGCGGCTTTCGAATGCTCGATTGCCTTCTTGCCGCTCGTCACCGCCAGAACCACGAACCCGGCCTCTTTAAGGGCGTCTTCGAAGTCCAACAGCAGGAGAGTCTCGTCCTCCGCGAGCAATATGGTGACCGATTCCAATGCATGTCCCCCGAGATATGGTTCCCGTGAACGCGCAGTTCGGCAAACGGTTCCCTCAAATGTGACTGGATTCGGCGCTTGCTCAGGTTTCCTGGTCAGACCAGACCGAAGTTCGCGCCGCAGCATCATGGAAGTGCAACAGGATACATCTCGCCTTCCCTCCCCGTGTACCCTCGCGTCGGGCCGTTTCTCGCAAACACGCACGGCTGTCCGGCCGGACCGAAACAGCCGAAGAGACGCACCTTTGCGGGTCTCCCATTGGCGCCGATATGGTCGAATTCGTATCTCGGGGAACGGCCCCACCCTGCGTGAGCGAGTGAGTCTCCGCAGCCACTGACTGCATCTCTCGCCTGAGTTTTGCTCTGGGCTGTGGTTGTTTGACGAGAATTTCCCGAGAGTGGTCGTCCTGGTCGCATTACCCAGACGCGGGAGTTTGTATCCCGCGTACACCCTTATCCCAGCCTACATGGTCATAGAGGAAAGGTTCGCATTCAGGTGTGTGTGGCATGGCGCCCAGACGTGGTCGGTTGAGTTGACGACGACTAGGAAAGGGCCGACACCACCGGTGGCGCTCCCAGCCATTCGCCCATCGCAGTAGTGGAGAGTCGGTCCCGTAACAGTTTCGTTTCGATGTTCGGAAAGGTAAAGTGACGGCATGAAGGTTTGTGCGCTCGATCATAAAGTGCTCTGCGTCAACGACGTTCGCGCCACTCGCCGCTTCTATGAACGTGTACTGAACATGGAGTCGCGGGAGGAACGGCCAGGCAAGTGGTCACTGCATTTCGGGGCCCAAAAGATCAGTCTTCAGGACGCTGTTGCATTCCCGAGCATTGCCCACTGCAGCTCTATTTGTGTCAGCCATGTTCGGCACTCGGCATGCCAACTGGGCGGGGCACTGCTTGGGTTTGTGCTCGTTCGTTGTATTAAGCGGAATACAGCAACTCCTTGGAGTAAGACTTCAGTCCTATTCCAAGCACGCCGTACTCCCTTATTTCACTGGCATGTCCAAGAGAGTATCGACGATAATTATCCTGTTGCTGGTTCTCGTCATGCTCCTGATGGCGATCTACGGCATTGTTGGGATTCAACGGATAATCTGACCAGATCCTAGCAGCAAGAAAAGCAGCGCTCCGGCAGATGCGATTAGGAGCGCTGCAGTTGTCCGACATGTGCGATTGTCCGCTAGTCAAAATTCAGAGGGAGAAAACAACCTTCCTCAAATGGGAACGCCTCTCAAACACCGTGTTGGCTGCAATTTTCCGGAATAATGCCCTTTTTCACGCCGGCTCCGGTAATGGCTGCTGGGGAAGGGGACTGTCGTCTCCACCGCCATCATGCTCATCCGGCCACCATCCTTTCCAATCGTCTCCCAACGCTTCCTTCGCCTGGCGGCCGTCCAGACGGGCGATGAGCATCTTCACCAGCTCGTGCTCAGAAATGCCACTCGCCGGTGGCAAGTACGCCGCAATGTCCTTCTGGCAATCCCAAATCAGCTGTTTCATTTTGAGCGCGTCGGCCATGATCTGTCTCCTCGGGCCGTCAACCACCTAACCCTGCGTGAGGTTCCCGCCCTTGTCGTCAGCCGGTCGCCTCCTATCCTTCATGTTTGATGATGGAGGAAAGCATGGCAGACAATCCAAAGAAGAAAGGCCGCGACCGCGAGCTCGTTTCCGAACAGGAGCACGAGGTCGCCTATTTAATGAAAACGGCGAAGGTGTCGCGGCAGAGGGCGCTGGAAGCGATCCGCGAAGCCGGGCCGAACCGAGAGAAGGTGATGGCGTATCTGGGCAAGAAGTAGCGCCGGTGCGATGGCTTTCATTTCCGGGGTTTTCCTATGAAGATCGTGTTGCCGTCTCGGTTCTCGCACTTCTTACATCGCATTCTCGGCACCAACTGAAGGATGCTCTGCCTTTTGCCGAAGCGCGCGGCCAGAGCGCTTCGATTTAGTCGATCGATGCGGCCGCAGCTCCGGCACTTGGCACAGGACGTCGCACCATTCGGGAAGGTTCGCGAAAGTAATCTCCTCAGGGGCACCGGCTGGGGCCGCATCACCAGCCGGCTCCTTCGAGAGAGGGGCGGCTCTCCCGATGGCATATCATATGTGAGCCTGCAACGATCGCGCTGGATGTTGCCGCTCTTGGGGCAACCGAGCGCCTTGGAGAATTCGGAGAGCAGCCCCGGCATGCTCCGGTCACCGATGCGATCGAAAAGCTGTCGTGCGTCGTATTGCCTCTTTACCCCGCACTCGCATTTGATCCGGATCTTTGTCCAGGCCAGAAACTCTGAAAGCCACCAGGCTCCGTCTCTAGGCATGCTTCAGCTTCCACTCTGGCTGATGCTCTGCGCAGAACCACTGAGACTCCTCTTTCCCTGAGGCAAAGCCGAGGCTGCCCCACCTTTTGCAGCCGGGATGCTCGCACCAGTGCTCATACATCACGGTCTCCAATGAAAGAACTCAAGGGGCAAAACGCTTGTTCTGCGCGGCTTTCCCTGGGTTCGATTGCGTTTTGACCGGCACTTCTGCCGACCGGGTAAATCTTCTCCGTTCGCAGGACGGGCTTTTCCATCCTGTGGTGCTGAACCATTCTCCAATTCGTGACCGCTCGTCAACAAGCCGCCGAAGGGGCCAGACTGGGCCTACGAGGTAAAATGGGACGGTTACCGGATCGCCGTGCACATCGAGCCCGGCCGGGTGAGGGTGCTCACGCGCGGCGGCTATGACTGGACCGAGCGCTTTCCGACGATCGTTGACGACGCGCGGCGCTTGGCCGTGAAAACGGCCATCCTCGACGGGGAGGCGGTCGTTCTCGACGATAAGGGCCGGTCGGACTTCGGCATGCTCCAGCGGGCGTTTGGCCGGTTACCGTCGGCGGTCGAAGCCGGCGCCATCGTCTTCTATGCCTTCGACCTGCCCTATCTCGACGGTCGCGACCTTCGCCGGCTGCCTCTGGGCGAACGCCGGCGGCTGCTGGAGCCTCTTGTTGCCGGCCGCGAGGGTGCAATCCGCCTATCGGAAGAAGTCCAGGCCGACGGCGACGAATTCTTCCGCGTCGCCTGCGCGCACGGTCTCGAAGGCATCATCGCCAAGCACATCGAAAAGCCGTATCGGTCTGGCCGCGGTGAATGGTGGCAGAAGATCACCTGCAAGCGCCGGGATAGCTTCGTGATCGTCGGCTTCGAGCCTTCGACGGTGCCTGGTCATCTCGGTCGGCTGCTGCTCGCAGCGCGAAAGGATGGCGAGCTCGTCTATGTCGGCGGCTGTGGTACCGGCTGGTCACATGAGCTTTCGCGAGAACTGCGCAACCTGCTCGAGGGAATGGCGACGAAAACGGCGGCCGTACCGCTGAGGAGGAAAGGCGCTGTCTTCACCGAGCCGGTGCTCATTGCAGAAGTTGAATATCGCGCCTGGACCGACGATGGAAAGCTGCGGCATGCCTCGTTCAAGGGGATCAGGGAGCTGGAGGATGTTGTGGAGATTTATTCTCTGGAACGTTAGTGGTGAATACGCTCCTGGCCGCGAGTGCCGATGCCACCTCAGCGACGGACCAGCGCGGAGCCGCCGGGGAGATCCGGTTCGAGTGACATGACGTGAAGCATGTCATGTTTCTAGTGGTGTCGATTCGCTGAACATACAGGCGGGACCAGTGCTGGGTCATGCCTTCAAGATTCATGGCTTCAAGGGGTCCAACAGACTCGAATAGAGAGTTCTGCCCCACTCCCGTTTTCCACTCCGCCCAAAAGGGGCGGAGCGAAGCAGGCGGACGCCTGAACGCGCTTTCACATCGCGCCGAAGAGAGGGCCGGAGCCTGTGGTAAACGGGAGTGGGGCGGCTGCCGCTTTCACCGCCTCCCGCCTTGACTTGAAGAGGAGGATTGCGCCGCTTAGCTGCGTTCGCTCGTGCTGGTGGCGACAGCGTCGGCCGCGGGTTCGCCTGGGGTCATGCGTCTCAGAAGCCGGATCAGATCGCGCATGGTGTCAGGCGGCAATCGTTCGATAAGCCTCATCAGTGTCATGCGATCCTCTGCTTCTTCCGGCGTCTTGCCCCACAAGTGCGGCGCTGCGTCAGAGATCATATCGAGGGGCATAAAGCCCATGATCTCACAGAGATGAATCAGCCGCGGGATCGACATCCGAGCCTCTGAGCCCCGCTCGTACCTCCCGTAAACAGATACGGACAGCCCTAGCAAATGCGCTAAATCGGCGCGGGAAATACCCTTGGCTTCGCGCGTTTTCTTGAGCCAGGCCGAAATCTTTTCGTCCATCTCCTTTGCGGTAAGGGTGCCGTCGAAACCCGGCTGGCGGAAGACCGGCCTGTCAAATTCCGGATCGGCTACTTCAACCAAACCTCGTGCGCTCATCAAGCCGACTGCGTCCGTCACCGACCTCATCCTTTTTCTGTGTACCGCCCTCAAGCGCCCACTATGCACCACATTGAAGTATTTGGGAGCACGCCCTCCGAAGAATCACAGCAATTTTCCCTAATTTTTTTGGGGAAATCGCGGTCGCGAGCTCATTGAGGCGATGGATCAAAATGCTTCAGCATACGCCAGAGCATTCGGGCAATAAACTTGGCGCTTAGAATGGCGAAGCAGCCGTGAGAAGCCATTACCGGTTCTTCGCGGCTATCATCTTCCAGTCGCCGCCGTTGGCCTGAAAAACCGCCTCGATCCGAGTGTCGCCGGAGATCCACCTGAGCTGCGCGGAGAGCTCGCAAGCGATCTCCGCGTCTGCAATTCGAATGCAGCGGTTGACGATCACTTTGGAGCCGTTGCCATGCTTATTCAGATCCCATTTGGATAGAGCGAATAGCTGGGCCTTGGCCTGTTCGTCTGTCGGCCACGTAGCCTTTTCGGGTACGGCTCTCGCAATATTCACATGAGGCAAATTGCCTTCTGAAAAGTTCCCCATTCCGACCGTCGGTCGGCCGAGATGGGGAGCAACATACACGCCGAGGACGCAGCCAACAGCCACTCCAAGCAGGAAGCCGCGGCCTAACATCGATCAATAGCCGTTATCTTTGAGGAATTGATCGATCGCGGCCTTCATGATGACCGTCATCTTCACGTCGTTCTCAATGGCGGCCTTTTGCAGCCGCATCTTCGTGTCGTAATCCAGCGGGCAGTTGACGTAGTGCTTGGATTCCCGATCGCGCGCCCTCTTCAGGTCGCGCAAGCGAACTCTCGAATCCTCTCGCTGCAATGCTCTCGTGGTGGCCCGTTCGCGCCGAGCTTCTTGTGTCGGGGCGATCAGACCATGAGCGGGCTGACCAATCTCAGTGCCGAGCGGTACAGGCTCCTGAGGCTGATCTGCATTCCTGCTTTCTGTCGACGGCTCAGCCGGATTCGTTGCTGAACCCGACGGTGTCGCAGCATGCTCAAGTGCGCGGCTGCGACGCGGCGCGACTGCAAAGTCAGAAACGGTCGTTTGACCCTTAGCCATTCGCTGCTACCTCATTCTCCCCCGCCAAAATCGCTTCGATGTCCCGGACCAGGCTCAACACTTCCGCTCTCGCTTTTTTTACCGATTCTGTGAGCTCGAGTATTTGCACGGTGCCATAGCCGTTGCGAATTTCGCGATAGCAGTTTCGCTCCATTAGCTCGGTCTTGAGGAGATAGGAGTCGTAGCCTCCTTCCTGCAGGTTCTGCACGAACGGCCTGATCAAGCGGTAGGCTTCTAGCAGTTTCGCCGGCATGGTGATCCTGGTGACGAAGTTGGCATGGGGGATTAACCGCCCCACCTTGTCGGAAATATCGGCCGTGTCGGCCGCGGCCTGTCCTGCCGCCTTGATCTCGTCCTGGTTCGGCTGGATCGGCGTCAGCACAATATCGGAGCCGGCGATGATCGTGTCCCTTAGAACCGTGTCCTGGCCGGGCGAGTCCATCAAAACGACGTCGAACTTGTTCGCCTCGTTCTCCAGGAGCTGCTGGACGGTGGTCTGGCGCGCGGCGGTTATGAGCTCGATGTTGGCAGGCAGATTGTCCTTTGCCTCACAGCGCTTCCACCATTCCTGCAGATTTTGGCGGCCGTCTGCATCGATGAGAAGCACACGCTTCCCCTGAAGCGCATACTCCCCGGCGATCAAGATTGCCGCTGTTGTCTTCCCAGCCCCACCTTTGCCGCTCACGGCGGAAATAAATAGTGGCAAGCGTCGCAACTCCTTTGCTGATCCGAAGTCATTCCGGCAGTTCGTCGTGGACTTGCACGGAGTTTCCGCGTCCCACGTGCACACGATGCGAACAATTGCCCGTACGTTGTGGAATCATTGCACCACCGCCCCGTGTAGTCAATCGAGTCAACTAAACCACGGCTATAGGATGTGAACAATTCCCCCCACGATGTGAAACCATTTCCGCAATCGCCCCATCAACACATGATGTGGAATGATCGTGCTGCTAACTCGTGTGAAATATCGACACGACATTGGTATGTGACCGCTGGCTGCTTTTCGACGGCGTTTCGGTGCGGCGTCCACCTGAACGCTCTCCTCGATCAGTGAACCCCGGAGCCGCGTAAGGCCGGTTTTGACGCTCGCTCGGAAGCGGCAAGGGCGAAGAGCGGAGCGTCCCTTGCGGCTGAGTACGAGGGGCAGACAAGGCCTTCAAAAGCGGATTTCGGAGGTGAACCCTGGGGGCAGCTCGAGGTTGTTTGGTTGAACTCCCCTTACAATTTGGAGAGGCAGGATACGGAAAAATGTGCTACGCCATTTTCCTGCAATCGAGGGACGAGCCCTCGATCATCTGACGCAAGCGCCAGTAGGGGGCCAACGGCCAAATGGATGACGGGAAATTCAACGCTCTTCTCGAGCCAGCGAAGAAAGATCGCACTGTGCATGTCCGCGTCACGGGTGACGAACATGCGGCGATCGAGAAGGCCGCTGAGGATGCCGACATGACGGTATCCAGCTTTTTCCGGTCGCTGCTTCTGGAGGGGGCAGGGGTTCGGCCGATGTTGACCGGCGATGACCGCCTGGTCATGGCGGCTCTGCTCGAAGACATGCGGATGATCGGGATCAACCTGAACCAGGTTGCGAGGGCGCTCAACAGCGGCCGTGGTGTCCACCCAAGCGAATTGGACATCAACCTGGAGAACGTGCAGCGGGTTCAAGTGGCCGTGATGAGCGAGCTGCGTGCTCTGACGCGGCGAGCTGGTTATCAGCGTCGAGGGGAGATGTAGCCTTTGGAAGTCTTCTTCGGCGCATTCACCAGCGAATGGGAGCAGCGGCGCGCGGCCCTGCTGCACGAAATGTCGTCTGGCGGGCGAGGCGCTTCGGCAGAAGAAGAGATGCGAAAGCGCCTGAAGCAGTTGGTTCAACTCGGCGCTACAGGTGGCGGCGGAGGCTCAAGCGGGGCACCCGGCGGACGTGGCTCGGCATCGAAGGGCAGGGCGGCTCCTCCAGCGCAGGCGAAGTCAGCGACGGCAGCAAACCGGCCGATGGAGACACGGCTTGCAGCCGTCGCAAAGGGAAGCCAGCCGGCGGTCGTCAAAATGGCGTCTTATGGCGGCGGTGCTCGGGTCGGTGCGATGCTGAATTATGTGTCCCGTGGCGGCGAGCTGAAGGTGGAGAATGAATGCGGCAGGATCCTCGAGGGGCGGGAGGATTTGGCGCGCATCCGTGGCGATTGGGACCACCTTTTTCAAAACCGCGTAGAAAGCCGCGACATTGGGAGTTTTTCCGTCGAAATCGCAGCGTCCGGCTTTGCATTGGACGAGGCATTGCACGAGCAGGTGAGAAGCACCCTGACGAGCGGATTTGGCGACCGGCGCTTTGCCTATGCGATCGCGAAAAATGGCGGCGGCTCCGTGACCGTTCAAGGGCTTGTCGTCTTGCGAAGCGGGCAGGGGGAGCGGCTAACGGGCGACGTGAAGGCGGCCGGCATCATCCAGGCGAGATACGACGCCAGCGCGGCCGCGGGCGAGGCTGCGGCGAAGTTCTCCTTTCATGGCTACGGAAATGGCGTCGAGTTCGGCGCCAGCCGCTTGCGCGGGCTGGTCGATCGGCATGACGACGTTCGCGACGATCGCGGCCAGTCGATAGCGAATGAGAAGGTCGCGGGCGATCTGGTGCAGAAGGAATGGCGCGGCGAGCTCCACAGCCGCAAGAGCCGCGACGTGATGCACGTCATCATGTCGGCTCGGGCCGGAACCGATGTTGCCGCATTCGAAGCCGCGGTGCGCGACTTCCTGGCGCATCAGTTTGCTGGGCATCGGTATGTCTTCGCCATGCACGATCCGGCCAGCGATCCAAAAGAGGCGGGGGAGGGGGGAAAGCGTCCGCATGTGCATGCCCATGCGATCGTGGCGATGAAATCGGATTCCGGTGATCGCATCGAGACGACGCCTGCCGTGTTTCGCGAATGGCGATCCGTCATGGCAGAGAAGGCGCGGGAGCACGGCATTGAGATGGAAATGACCGACCGGCGCGAGTTTGCCACCCCGCCGGCATTCACGCGCACCCAGGTCCGGCCGGTGAACCGCGAAGGCCGCACCGAGCATGTCGGGACGAGCGAGGCTGCGCAGGCGCGATACGACGCCAAGCGTAGCGTCCGACGCACGGTCGCGAAGAGCGATCGGAGCCGGCAGTACATCATAAAGGCACAGGAATCGTGGCAGAAGGTCGCTCTGGCGGGTGATGATCGTCAGACCGTGGCCTATGCCACGCAGCTTCAAAAGTATTTAGAATCAAGCGTTTCGACAACGCAGACGGAAACGAGCGGCACTGTCATACGGGCGGATTTTGGATCGAACTTCCGCATCAATTTGGCTACATTGCGGGAGATGGTTTTGGAGGGTCAGGAATTGCGCGAAATGTCACGAGCAGAGTTTGAGACCTACGAGAAGAAGGTAGAAACGGCCTTGTTCAAGTTGGAGCGGTCGGTCTCGGCAGACGACCGAGCGGACTTTGTCGAGGTAGCCGGCCTGGCCCGAGATTTCGTCAATCAGAAGCGTGAGCTGGTGGACCTTTACGAGCAGCGCAAAGAGGCATTGGCGGAGCAAGGTGTTGAATCGCTTCGCAGTGAGCCGCGTGATCCGGCCAACGACGAGTGGGACGCTGCGGTCGCCAAACACGGCGGGGCTGTTGTCGAGGCCGGCAACGAGGCCATGATCGAGATCGAGCACTACCGAGAGGGACTTGACCGGATCGAGGCTGGCGAGTTTTCGGCCGACCGCAACGATGGGATGCAAGCCGGCCTTCAGCAGGCGATGGAAAGGGCCGCGCAGTTGGCTGTCGAAGGAAACGGCTACCTCAGAGACGTTGCCGAGCAGGACCAGGATTTGCGACAGGCCATCGATCGCGCGGGAAAACAAGCCGAAGTTGACGGACAGGATGACGGGCGCGCAGACGTCATTAAGGTGGTGCGGACGGTCATAGCCGAGCGGATCGACAGCCTGAATGCGCGTTTGAGCGATATTGCAGAGGACAGCTATGCGACCCGAAAAGAGCTATCTGCCGAACGGCAATTCCTCGCGGACATGAATGGGCAACTCGACGAGCTTGGACCGGGGGATGTTCTCGACCTCTTGCGGACGGAAACCGACTACGGCTATGATGAAGAGGAAGCCGCATCCGCTCGGGAGAGTGGCGTCGATTACGTTCCGTCGCTCGAGAGGGATCGGCAAGAGCACGAAAGCCACATCGACAGTGTTGCTCCGCAGTTGGAGCAACTGAGAGCTCATGGCGTCACGATCGACACGGACTTTAAGATTGCAGCGCCGTCGTCTCAAAGGGATTTCGACGCCTATATGAACGAGCTGGCGAAAGAGTTTGCGGAAGCAGAGCCCGACCTTGACGACACGCGCGAAGCTCACGAATTGGCGACCGCAGTCGATGCTACAAATCGCCTAGAAGATCGTCTAAATAAGGATAAGGAGGCCGCTCAGCGCAGCGGAGAAACGACACGGACAGACCCCGCCCAACAGCATATTCCTCGTCTGGAGGAGCTGGAGCGCGAACAGATGCAACAGAGGGAACGCGACCGCGACGACCGGGACCGTTAAGAGGCAATGCGAGATCACCGTCACGAATACATCTACGACAGTACCGATCCCAAGGCCAATGAAGGGCTCGGAACCGTCATGGGCGCGCTTATCGTTTTTGTTGGTTTCCTTGCCGTTTTGCAAGTCGCACTGGATACAGTTTCCGCCTGGTATCGTGACACGATGGTTTGGCTAAACGACACAGCAAGCTATCTTGCCGGCTTCTGGCCCTTCTAAAGCTCACTTGCCGATCTTATCGCCTGGAGCTGACTGCTTTGGGTGGTGACCGGTCGTCTGCTGCGGTTAGCCCGAATGGCCGAGACGCGGACTTTTCGGACGCTTGGGGACACCACCGCGAACGTCGTGAGTGGGGCCGACAAGAGACAGTCTGCTTCCAGCCGGGCGAACGAAGAAGCGGACATGCCAACATTCACGTGCAGGAAGCTGAGGCACTGAGGAAGGGGCTGGCGCCCTAGGATGCGGTGCGAGCCGCTGGCTCCAGCGCATTTTCGACCCCGACGCTGAGATATCTCACGGTGCCTCCGTTCACGGGCGACCATAGAAAGACAGAGGCACGGCCCCGACGGGTGCGAGACCGTGGTCTGTCGTCGTATGCTAAGCCAGTTCCACAGCCTGCAGCAACGATCGTTCAACTTCCGGATCATCAATGCGAGTGGGCCGGCGCTACCTATTCAAGATACTGCTCGTCAGAAACGAATTCCATCCACTCAGCGTTCTTGCCGTCCTGGATGTAGGTGATGGCGTAGTGACTCATGGCGTTCTGCGCGGTCGCACCATGCCAGTGCTTGACACCTGCCGGAATCCAGATGGTCTCGCCCTGAAGGATCTCCTGACGCGCCTGGCCTTCCTGTTGCACCCACCCTTTACCTGCTGTGACAATCAGCATCTGACCAAGCGGGTGGCTATGCCACGCTGTACGAGCACCGGGTGCGAACGTAACAAGTCCGGATGACGCCGGCGTCGACAGTGAGGTGGGCAGAAGCATATCGACGACGACGTGGCCTGTGAAGTTCTTCGGATCCGCGAGGACAGACGCCGCGGCGCCGACGGGGCTGACGGTAATGCTTTCGGATCTAGCTGCAGGCGCGTCGGCTAATGCCATGGCGGAAAGGGTAGCAGCGATGAGGGTCTTCTTCATAATACGGGTCCTTCTTGTTCGATACACTTGGTTCGGCTACTGCTGGCGCTTTTTCACGACGTCGGCGACGACAGGCCCTGCCGAGAAGGCATTCGGCCAACCGGCGTAGAAGGCGATCTGGGTGACAACCTCGCCCGCCTGCTCGGGAGTGAGCCCGTTGTCGAGCGCCCTGTTGAGGTGGCCTGCGAGCTGGGCCACCTGGCCGTTGGCCATTAGGGACGTGATGGTTACGAGACTGCGGTCACGTGGCGAGAGATCCGGTCGCAGCCAGACATCCTTGAACAGCGGATCCGTCGTGAAGTCCGCTAGCCCAGGCGACGCATCGCCCAGCAGGCCTTCGACCGCCTTTTGACGTGCAGCCTCACCCTCCTGGTTGAGCGGCATGAGATCCGGAGAAACTTCAGGCAACTGATCTGCGTCTATGTTCCGCTCGGCGAAGATGTCATGGGCGACAGCCACCGCCGACGTCGCGTTCGTCCAACCCGCATAGAATGCGAGATGAGTGATGATCTCGGAGAGTTCCTTGGGTGTCACGCCGTTGTTGAGCGCAAGGTTCATGTAAAGTGGAAGATCGGCGGTCTGACTGCGGGCCACGAGGATTGCGACGGTGACGACGCTGCGGTCGCGTACGGATAGCTGCGGACGGGCCCACAGGCCTTCGACGACGTTTTCCTTCTCGTATCGCCCGAGAGCGGGGGAAACGCTGCGGATCTCGTCCGAAGACACGCTTGTCGATCTGGTCATGGTCGAACTCTGCTGGGAGAAGGCGGGTGAAGATGCGATGGTCGCAAGAGTGAGGGTGGCGGCTGCCAGAAGTTTCACGGTCGTCATCCTTTCGATGGTCTACCAACCACCATGAGATAGGAGCGAGGAAACGCAGGATTAGAACGCCGTTTCTGATAGGGTCTATCCGATCTCGACATCAAACGCCGGCGACACTGCAAATACGAAGACGGCCGAGGGGCTGTCCCTTCGGCCGTCTTCGGTCAAGTCCGAGAACCGCCGCCGAGCGGTCTAAAATGCTGGTTACAGTTCCTGCGCCGACGGACGGAACAGGATCTCGTTCACGGCGACGTCCTCTGGTTCGTTGATCGCGAAGGCGACCATCCTGGCGAACGTGTCGGCTGGAACGCCGACCTGACCTACATAATCCTGATTCGCCTGCTGCACGTCCTTCTCGCTGATGTGGTCCAGCAGCTCCGTCTTGACGGCTCCAGGCGAGATAATCGTCGTGCGGATGTTGTAAGGCGCCATCTCCTGCCGCAGCCCCTCCGACAATGCCCTGACTGCGAACTTGGTCGCAGAGTATACGGCGGAGCCGCCGAAGAGTTTGTGGCCGGCCACGGAGGACAGATTGATGATGTGGCCCGAACGCTGCTCCTTCATATAGGGGAGCGCTGCAGCGATGCCGTACAGAACGCCTTTGACGTTAACGTCGATCATCTGGTCCCATTCGTCCACCTTCAGCCGATCCATGGGCGAGAGGGGCATGACGCCCGCGTTGTTGATGAGCACGTCGACCCGTTCGTAGGTCTCAACGGCCGTGTCGATCAACTTCCGCAGGTCCTCTTGCCTCGTCACGTCGGTGACCACGGCAGTGGCCTTGTGGCCGGCTTCATTAAGTTCGGCGGCTAGTGCGTCGATCCGATCGGAGCGGCGCGCTCCAAGGACTACGTTGGCGCCCTTGGCTGCGAGATAACGGGCGGCTGCGGCACCCATGCCGCTCGAGGCGCCCGTGATGACGATAGTCTTGCCAGCGATATTGTCTGTCATTTCGTGTCTCCCTGATGAGAAAGAGACGGCCTTGTGACCAGAAGGTCACCTCGCCGCCTAGAATTACCTCGACCGGCGAGTCAGCTTATGCCAGATGCTGGCCGAAGAACTCGGCCATCCGGTCGAAGGGGATCTTGTCCATGCGGTCGTAAAGGTCGGTATGGTTTGCGTCCGGAATGATCATCAGTTCCTTCGGCTCCGCGGCGGCTGCGAAGGCGGTTTCACTGAAGTAGCGCGAGTGAGCCTTCTCGCCGTGGATGAGCAGCACCGGACGCGGCGAGATCTCCGCGATGTAGGTCAGGATCGGCATGTTCATGAACGAGATTGGCGTCGTCTGCGACCAGGCGTTCCGGGAATTGACCGCCCGCTTGTGGTAGCCGCGCGGCGTGGCATAGTAGTCGTGATAATCGATCATGAACTGAGGGGAGTCCGCGTTGACTTCGGCGTTGTACGCCGGCTGATAAGCGGGTGTACCCTTCTCGGCATCGACCCATCGCTGACGGCTCAACTGCTCCAAGGTCTTGGTGCGCTGTTCCAGCGTGACTGTGTCGTTGTAGCCCTTGGACATGACGCGGGTCATGTCGTACATGGTGCTGGCGACAACCGCCTTCACACGCTTGTCCGAAGCAACGGCGTTGAGCGCCATGCCACCCCAGCCGCAGACGCCGATCACGCCGATCCGTTCGAGGTTGACTTCCGGCCGCAGACCAATGAAGTCCACCGCGGCACTGAAGTCCTCGGTGTTGATGTCCGGCGAGGCGATGTTGCGCGGTTCGCCGCCACTCTCTCCGGTATATGATGGGTCGAAGGCCAGCGTCGCGAATCCACGTTCTGCCATAGTCTGCGCATAAAGCCCCGACGACTGTTCCTTCACCGCGCCGAACGGCCCGCTGACGACGATGGCGGCCAGCGTGCCGTTGCCCCGATCGTTGGGAAGGTAGAGATCTCCCGCCAGGGTGATGCCATACCGGTTCTTGAAGGAGACCTTTTGATGGTCGACCTTGTCGCTCTTGGGGAAAGTCTTGTCCCATTCCGTGGTCTGAGCCAGGGCCTGGGTCGCCGCAGCCGCCGGGATCAGGCCCATGGCTGCGACGGCGACGCCGGTCGCCTTCATCAGACCACGCCTGCTTGAATTGAAGCCGTCCTGCGTCTCAATGCGCTTGCTCATTTGGGAGTCTCCTGTTTGACTGGGTTGAGTTTCACTGGATGCGCTCGATGCGCAGCGGGAATTCCCCAGGGACGTGAAGCGCTTCGTAGCCGTCGTCGAAGCGACCAAGCCGGACGAGGCCCGGATGCTTGTAGTCGGCATAGAACATCGCGAGATTTCCCCAGGGCATGTAGTAGCAGAGGTCGTATGGCCGCTCGTTCGAGAAGGGACCGCTCCCTTCGACCGTCAGCTTCCGAGGCAGGTACGCGATCTTTTCGTTCGATCCGAAGTCCTCGACCTTGAGATCAAGTGGCAGCATGGAGGCGAAGTCACGGGCTGACGGATTGTCGTAGAGCGTCGCCGTCATCGCGTGGTCGCCAAAGGTAAGCTTTATCTTCACGTCAGTCGGCTCCTGGTTGTTGGGGTCGGTCTGAGTCACGCCTAGTCCTGGCAGTGCAAGAACAGCAGCTCCTGCTAGAAGGGTTCGGCGCTTCATGCGGTGTCGCGGATCGCTCATGAGGCTTTCCTGACGGTGTGCCAGGCGGCAATTGACGTCAGAGCCGAGCCGACGAGAAGGGTCGCGCTCAGCGCAAAGGCGGACCACCAGCCCACGGCGTCGAAGAGGAGGCCGCCGATCGATGCTCCCGCCGTGATTGCGAGCTGGATGACAGCGACCTGCAGCCCTCCTCCCGCCTCGGCGTCATCGGCGAGGTATCGGCTGAGCCAGGTTCCCCAGCCGACAGGAGCCGCCGTACCGAAGAAGCCCCAGCCCACGAGTGCGGCGAACACGGGAATCTCCCTCTCTCCGAACGCGATCAGGAACAAGGCGAGACCTGCCATCACCAGGGGTATGACAACAAGGATGCTGAACAGACGCTGCCTCAGAAGTTACCGATCACCCAGGTGCCAACCGCCCCGGCGAGGCCCATCACGAGCAGGCTGAGCGAAAGCGTCTGGATGTCGAGATCGGTTACCTGCTCCAGGAAAGGACGCAGATAGGTGAAGAGCGCGAACTGTCCCATGAACAGGAGCAGGATTGCCATCATCCCGGCGATGACCGGGGGACGCCGGAGCAACCTGAACACGTTCGGCGAAGAGTGGCCGGCCCGCACAGGCAGCGAGGGAAGGCTGATAAACTGCCAGAGGATCGCAAGTAGGCTAATTGGAACCACGAGGAAGAACGCTCCTCTCCAGCCGATGTAGGCGCCCAGGAGGCTGCCGGCTGGAGCCGAAATGGTCGCTGCGATCGCATTGCCTGCGTTGAGCAGGGCCAGCGCTGCAGGCACCTGGCTTTCTGATACAAGCCGCATGACGATCGCCGTCGACATCGACCAGAAGCCTCCGATCGAGACGCCGAGCAGCGCGCGGCCGATCATGAGGACGGGATAGGTTGGCGCAAACGTCACGATAATGCCGGAGAGCGTCAGGAGAGCGGTCAGTCCGAGAACGACGATCCTTCGGTCGAGCCGACGGGTGAGCGTGGCGATGAAGAGGCTTGTGATGACTGCGAAGACGCCGGAGATCGAAATCGCCTGTCCCGCCTGCCCCTCGGAGATGCTGAGGCCCGACGCGATCGGTGTCAAAAGACTGACCGGCATGAACTCGGAGGCGATCAGAACAAAGACGCACAGCGTCATGGAGAATACTGCTCCCCAAGCGGCTTTCTGGCTCTCGATGCCATCTTCGAAGGTTATGCTCATGTCATGGATCCTTGCGTGCTCGCGTTTCGCGTCATGCAGGAGAAAGATATTGCCGGGGGACTTTGCGAACAATCCGTGCTAATCCGCATGGAGTTATCGATACTGAACATTAATAGGAGCTTGGACGGGCATGCTGCGGGAGGATGTGAAGGATCTGCTGTGGTTCATCGAAGTGGCGAGGGAGCAGAGCTTCACCAAGGCCGCGGCGACGCTCGGCACCTCTCAGTCGACCCTCAGCCATACGATCAAGCAGTTGGAGGCGCGGCTGGGCGTCCGCCTGCTGACGCGGACGACCCGTAGCGTGGCAACAACGGAGGCTGGCGAACGCCTGCTACAGTCGCTTGCTCCAAGGTTTGAGGGGATCGAGGCAGATCTGGCAGATCTGGTGGCTTTCCGGGAGAAGCCGTCAGGCACTGTGCGCCTTACGCTCTCAGATCACGCCCTACAGACGACGGTCTGGCCTAAGCTCAGCCGTGTCCTGTCCGACAATCCTGACGTCAAGGTTGAGCTCTACAGCGACAACGGAATGCGCAACATCGTCGAGGAGCGTTTCGACGCGGGCGTTCGGCTCGGCGAGAGTGTCGACAAGGACATGATCGCCGTGCGCATAGGCCCTGATTGGCGCCTGCGCGCCGTAGCTTCCCCGGAATATCTCGTCAGGCACGGGATCCCTAGCACGCCGCAGGACCTCGTCAACCATGTCTGCATCAATACGCGGCAGGCAACATGGGGCGGATTCTATGCCTGGGAATTCGATAAGGACGGGCGGGAGCTGCGGGTCCGGGTCGAAGGGCAGCTTAGCTTCAATTCTTCGATCTTCCAGATTGATGCCGCGGTGAAAGGATACGGGATCGCCTACATACCGGAGGATCTTGTAGAAGAACACATCAAGGCGGGAAGGCTGCAGGCTGTCCTCGACGACTGGAGCGCGCCATTCACAGGATATCACCTTTACTATCCCAGCCGACGCCAGATGTCCCTCGCGATGGCGCTGATCGTCGATGCTCTGAGACATCGGAGCTGAGGACAGGCAGCTTGGTTGTCGGAACCTTCATGATGGAAGCACGATCCGGCGCTTCGGCTGCTCTGTCTCGCTGATCAGGTGTAGGCTAAAAGCCGACCGGCAAAGATGATGCCCGTGCCAGGCCCGCGTGGGAGACGGGGAGCAGATAGCGTTCCGCTGTGGTGACGGAAACGAACCGGTGTCCTATCCCCAGTAGGCGGAAGTCGAAGGCGTACGCGGGGCCAACCAGAAGAGCGATCCCGAGGATGTGGATCGCTTCAAGCACCGGATAGAGGTAACGGGCATTACGCACCACGTCGCCGAGCGCTGAACTCTGCAGCGTCATCAGAAAAGAGTTGAGCAAATCAGGCATATCCGTTCACGTCCAATCCGGAGGGTGATGGCGCAGGCGAAGCAATCTACCCACGCCTGCTGAGATGACGACGAGCAGGATCGCCTCGCGATCAACAGTCGAGGCTCGCACTGAGGGTCACGCAAAATCGTCGTAGAAGCCTACTTCGGAAGGGGGGCTCGTACCGGGAGCGTATTGCCCAGCACCTGGTTCACCGGGATACTGTCGTCCCCGTACCAGAACACGACCGGACGAAACAGGCCATCATCTGTCCGATTGATGTAGCCGACGGCTTGAAAGCGTTCACCGATCTTCAGCGCGTGGCCCAGGCCCCACCTGCCCGACCAGGCCGGAGGCGCGATGATGATTTCCAACTCCGAGCAGCATTGACTCGGCTACTGTCCTCGGGATCTTGCAACTCGTCCGGAATCCTTAAATCAGGAGTGTCGGCAGGTAGGCTACTGTCCAGGGTGACGTCGAACTGGGAGTACGGGTTACCCCAGACGCCGTCCGAAGCAACCGTTCCCGAGATATAAATGAGGCGATCGGTCTCGAAGCCAGGCCACCCGTGATGCGCGGCAGCAGGAGATACCGGACCCAGTACGGCTCCAAGCGCCGTCAGGGCGGCAATACCTGACATGGCTAGCTGTCGGAGGCCCCTTATGACGCCAAGCGTATCCACGATCATGCTCTTCATTTGACTCTCCCTTCCTTGCTGCTCGCGCGTTGCCACGACATCGGTGCGAAAGGAGATATCACTGCGCGGCGCGCTCGATTAGCTGCCGCAGATCGCATCTTCTTATTGGAACAGAACATAAATGGGCGGGAACACATGCGAGGGCTGTAATCGGCGTCGGGCGACCTTAGCTGTTACTCGCCCTTTGCTTCCACTCTGTAACATCGTGGAGCAATAGTCCTCGGAGGCAGTATCGCCCTTTAACAATGCCGGACCAGTTGAGAGAAAGTCGATCAGCACCGAATGCCTTTCGGGCGGGCGCGAGGATGGCGTCTATGACCGACATGAAGGCGCAAAAGAGACGTGGCATATAGCAGCATTCGGCCCGAAGCATGCGTAATCGGGCGGTCCCACAAGGGGCAAGCTCCCAGTACAGTCCCGGTGCAACCGAGATGAAGGGAGATGACGATGTTCTATGCTGCGTTGGACGTGTCACTGCGCTCAGTGGCGATCTGCATTATTGACGGAGCCGGGAAAGTCAGACTTGAGCGGTCGGTGCCATCTGACGTGCCTGACCTTGTTCGCTGCCTGAACGAGTTCGGCGAACCAATTCATCAAGTCGGGCTTGAGGCTGGTACGCTCACTCAGCATTTAACGAACGGCTTGACGGAGGCTGGTTTCAATGTCGTGTGCATGGAGGCGCGCCAAGTCAATGCCGCTCTTTCGGCCATGCGGAATAAGACTGACAAGAACGACGCCCGTGGCATAGCCCAACTGCTGCGATCGGGTTGGTACAGCCGGGTGCATGTGAAAAGTGTCGAAAGCCATTACATCCGTGCACTCCTCTCCAGCCGCAAGGTCATGCAAAGGAAATGCATTGATCTTAAAAACGAGATTCGCGGCCTCCTCAAAGTCTTCGGCGTCAAGCTACCGATGCGCCTGCGAGGTGGCGCGTTCGAAACGGCTGTCCGCGGCACAATCGAAGGCGATCCGGCGTTGAGCCACGCGTTACTCCCGCTGCTGGAAGCCAGGCAAATGCTCCTGGAAACCTTCCTTGAACTCGATCGACGAGTCCGAAGTGTCGCGAAGAAAGACGCCGTCACCGCACGGTTTATGAGTGTTCCTGGTGTTGGGTACGTGACGGCATTGAGCTTTAAGGCCGCGGTTGACGACCCCGCTCGCTTCAGAAGTTCGCGTACCGTCGGCGCTCACTTCGGATTGACGCCGCGAAGGTTCCAGTCTGGCGAGAAGGACAACCCTGGTCGCATCTCTCACGCCGGAGACGCCGACGTGCGGGCGACACTCTATGCCGCCGCCAATGCGATGCTCATGCGCTCGATTGTCTGGAATAGCTTGAAGGCTTGGGGCGTGCGGCTGATGAAGACCAAGGGACGCCGACGAGCCATCGTAGCCGTCGCCCGAAAGATTGCCGTCGTCCTGCATCGCATGTGGATTGACGGTACAGAGTTCCGGTTCGGATCGGAGACTGCAGCATGATCTAACACTGCCCTCGAAACCGACCTCGGCCGGATCGTCCCATGCGGACGACGGGATGGATGAAGCCGACTATGACTGCTGCGCGTCGAGCGCGCCCCAAAGCGAGGCTCTCCAGACCCTGATCCCATGCATGCGTGCAGCGGCTCCAAAACGCAAAAGAGTCAGTAGACTGCGAAGAGAAGCGTGACCCGCGTGAACGATCAGGCCAACGACGATCAAAAGAGCTTGACCCAAATGCCCGATTAGAGAAGCGGACATACGCAAAGCCGAGTCATACGGCATGGTTGCCGCCCGCTCGCGATATTGGTTTGCGCCGTATGCGAGGTGCCCGGCCGTAACGCAAACGAAAGAACCCCGGGATTGGCCGGGGTTCTGATTGGGGTGGGGAGGCTGGTTTCCCGGCCCTTCGCGGTGCTCTTTGGCTGCAACGACTTCTGACCACTCCGACGCTTTAGGCGTGCCCCTTCTATCCTAATGGACCCCACAGAACCGCGAGAAGGAATACCCCAGTTTTCACGTATGCGTTCATCTTAAATCCTTTCAAAAAATCCATCACGAGGTCTTTTGCAAGGTCCTGGACGAATGGACACGCCAAAACATCAAAGATTAGGCCAGCCGGCACAACCATCGACGAGCTGAAACTCGGCGCTTGAAATGGTGGGTGCCAAAAACGATTTTCAAGGGACGGGAGGAATTATTGGTCTTTCTCGCCAGCAGACGCGGCCTTGGCCGCCCGCCTGGCAACACCCTTGTCGTACGTGTCCTTCCACCACGGCAGCAAATCACCCGGCTCGAACGGGTATTTCTTCGCCTGCCGCACGTTGGGAACAGCTGCTGTCCTTACCTCGCGAATGCTCCAGCCGTTGAACTGGTTGTCATGCGCCGCCGCTCGGAACGTCTCCAGCAGGTCATCGCCGGTGGATCGGCTCATGACGTTCTCAAGCTCGTGGATAGACACGAACAGCGGGGTACGCTTGTCGGCGGCCGTCATCTCCGGCTCTTTCTGTGCTGCGATCTTCTCAGCTTCAGCAATCATTGCTGTCCGCAGCTCGGCCGAAGTCTGCGTCCATGGCTCCATGGTCAGCACCACAGCCGCCACTTCTTCCGCAAGCGGATGCTGGATGATGCCGCGTCGAACATGGGAGAAGAACCGCCAGAGCTGGAAAACCCCATTGGCGATCTGATCGTATTGGCTCTTGGCGTCGGCTGCCGGGTCATTGGCATACTGCGCCTGAAACGACAGCTTGGTGGCCTTGCACTCAAATACCGCGACGATTTCCCCGTTACGGTGCATCAGCGCGTCGGGCGTCTCGGCGGGATTGTTCTTGTAGGTGTAAGGCTGCGCCGGCTGCGGGTCGAATTCGGGCAAATAAGCCTGGATGGTGTTCCGTGCGTACTTCTCGAACCGGCTCCGTGCCTCGTTCATCGCCCCGGTAGGCGCGTTGATAAGGTCGAAATACAGCCCGACCGTGGAACGCAGCAACAGGAACTCGGGGAAAGGCGCGATGTAGTGGTTGCGCGGCGCTGCCCGGATAATCGGCCGCACGCGAAGATAGCTGGGATGATAGGCGGCCGGAATGGCGTTCCCCGCTGCCAGCTTCTTGTAAAGCTCGAAGGATTCACGGCGAGCGGTCCACAATTCCGCCGACACCATGGCCATCGTCTTTTCCATTGCGCCTTCGGCAAGCTCGACCGGCAGCTTCCCGCTCAAGGGCATGTTCCAAGCTGCTTGTTGAGTCTGGACATAGAGGCAGAAGCAGCAGGCCATGAAATCCTGAATGGTCAAGCCATAGGTCTTCTCGAAGTAATCTGCGCACTGCCCCTGCCCATAGATGAACACGTGGCGGTAAATGTTGGCCACGTTCTCCCATCCGGTCTGCCACGGAAACTGGCGATGCGCGATGCGGTGGAATTCCCGCATGATGGTGTCGCCGGTGAGTTGCTTGCTGTCTTCCTGCTCAACTGCCTTGAGAAGGTTCATCGTGTCGGCAAAATCGCTGAAATCAGCCGTATTGATAGGCCTCTTCATGAAGTCCGGCACGACATCTTTCCGCATGTTGAGCGTCAGCGTGATGATGCTCTCCATCTCCCATTTGTAGGCCATGAACTTGGATTCCATATCCGTGGTTTCGGCCTCGATGGGATGGCGGATGAGTCCCTTCGCCTGGGCGACACGGTTGCTCTGGAGAGCGTGCATGGCCCACACCATTAGCAAGATACGTCGGTCGTCCGTGTCCGACAGGCGGCGCAACAGGACTTCAATCGGTTTCGCCTTGGGATGGTAGGCGTGCATCGGGTTCTTGGGCATGGCCTTCGGTAGGGTTGCCCGGACACGGGAAGCCCACCCGCGCATGATCGGTACCCAAGCCCGATGATAAAATCCGTAATGGGAGGCCGAACGCAGGTAGATGTCCCGAATTTCCGGAAGGACTTTAGTCAGTGGTGCGCTTCCTGTAATGGGACACGCGGTCTTCCGTAACGGTGACGCTGATGACGTGACTCGTTCATGGCAATGTCGTTGTCGACCCGCTCCATAAAGGTTTTAGAGTTGCGAGCCGTCGTGCGGTTCAGGCCGTCCCCGCCGCGGTTCATGACATCGGCGGTAACGACGTAATTGGGTTTCAGTCATGTCTGCTCCTTGATCTCAACGCCTCAAAGTAGCAGAGTCGGCCGGATTCAATCCAGTCGGGATGCAAGCCTTTCCCCAAAGCACTTAGTAGATAAGGTTCCGAAGGAGGCTTGCAGGGGAGGATGAGCGTCTCGTACTGCAGTCGCTAAAGCCCAAGAACCACCGCGCTCGCATCGTTGTCCGCTGTTGGCGCACCAGCGCCAGGGCGGCTGACGGCCGTAACCGGTCATATCGAGTGCTTCACTCACGCGATGCCGTTGAATGCTACCGCATATTGACCAACGCAACCAATTTCCGCATCTAGGTCAAGGCCATTGAACACCCTCCGAGCCGCTGGTTGCCCGTGCTCTATCGGTTCGACAGCGTAGAACAGTTGGAAGCCGTCCGGATAAGCAGCACCTATTGATGTCGCGCCGCCTACCGCCTCATCCAGCGCTTCAGCCACCATCTTATCAATGACGCGTCGTGGAACTCGCTTTCGAATATCGGGCTCGTTTTGAAGGTACTCAGTTTTTGCTCTGAGGAACGCCTTAGTGCCGCTACCTAAGACGAGCCAAGGTTCTCCTTCGGCGTCGGGAATCTCGGGGTAGCTTAGCTCAACCCTGAAATTCCCTGCGTCTTCTCGACCATCAATATACGCGAGTCTGTATATGTTGTTGAAAGGGCACCACCCGAAGAAGGCGGCTTGGAATAGCCCCTCAGCTCCGAACTGACGTCTCTCCATCATAAACCGGCGCGCCAACCTGTGGATCAGTTGCGCTACATCTTCAAAGACAGGCGGATTCCCGCGACCACCTGGACGAACTAGGTTCTGCAGAAGAGTTGAGGCCGTAATAGCTGTCTGCGATGCTGGCAGAGCCGCCCCAGCATATACGAACCCATATTGCGTCCAGTAGTGAGGGTGACGACGTTCCGATGCGATAAGGTCGAGGGGTAAGCCCGGATTGTACGCACTTGTAGAAAGCGGAATCGAATAAATCTTTGCTGCCACCTCGGTTGTAATGTTGTTCCGCTCGCCAGCGACCAATCGTGTGTCAGCGGCACACCACAACAACCCGTCTTCTTTCCAAACTACCGCTATTGTCATTTCAAAGTTTCCTAGTTGCACTGGTAGTAGATCGCCAAAGCTAGGACTGGCAATATATGGGCGCAATCATGGTGAGCCACGAATTTGGATATGGCCGCTTATGGCGCATCTGTGCCGCTGAACTCGACACCTGGATGGACCGCTTCGGGCTCAATCGAGCCATTCCCGGTCATCGTCCCCTACGGCGGCAGAGGTCGATTTGAGCCGTAGCGCCAGCAGGTTCGGATGGCTGCAATGGCTCCGGAAGCGATCTCGGCAAGCTATTCGGCCGCCACACGAACTTCGACGGGATCAGGCACAGTCGCGCTGAAGATGTCCAGGATGTTGCGGCGCTTGGTCGGAGACTTGTCGCCAAGCTTCTCAGCCTTCATCTCGACCACTTCCTTGAGCTGCGCGGCCTTTGGTTTGAGGCCCTCCTCGATCGCCTTTATCCGGGCTTCCATTGCATCGAGGCTTGCAGATGCTTCCGCACCACCAGCGTTTGCAGCATTCGCCTTAGGCTTCGGGCGCAGCGCCTTTTTATTGACGGTGCGTTTGGCAGATGCTGCAGCTTTCTCGTCTGCCGCAGGTTCCGCCTTGACCGGATTCGCCTGCGCCGCGGCGGCCGTCAAAGGCTTCTCCTCTTTCGCTGGCGCCGGCGAGGGGATTTCGACGGAAGGATCTCCCCCCTTGGTATATTCTGGAGTTGTCGCCGGCACGGGCTTCGGTGCCAGATAATCGACTTCCGGCACCTGCGGAGTGTTGGCCTGAGAAAATGCCTCGGCTGATTTGAAGGGCTGTGTTTGGAAGAAGCGAAGCTTTTCACCGAAGATCGGCCGTTGTCCTTCGATTAGCAGGATCATCTTGTTCTCCGGCATTTGCCGGACCTCCTGCGGCATCATCAGATCGCGTTCGCGAATCTGCTCCACCTTCGTGCGGCGAGGCAGGCCCATCAATTCGATCGTGCGGGATTCCGACTGGTAACGGATGGTGCGCTTTCCGAGCGCGCGCGATGCATACTCGGCTGTGGCCTGGTCGTTGGCGCCGAGGACGAGCTGATAGCCACAATTGCCGAGCAGGGAATGCCGGGAGGTTTCGCCGTAGATCTCGTCGAGGTTCTTCAGATCCTGGATGATGAAGGCGAGCTTGATGTTATAACCAGCCACATAGGGCAGCTTGGTCATGATCTCGTCCATCCGCTTCAACTGCCGGAACTCATCGAGCAGGAAGTAGACGGGGAGGGAATTTGGATCGTGCTCGAGTGTGAGGATATCCATTACCTGCTGCACGAACAGGGTGAGGAGAGGGCGCAGCAGGGTGATGTCGGTGATGTTCGGCGCCAGGTAGATCGAGATCGGCCGGCGCTTCATTGCGCGAAGATCCATGTCGGTGACATTGGTCGCTGCAACGATCCGCTCATTTTTGAAAGGCCGCATCGCCTTTTGAATGTCCAAGAGAGCAGACGCGGCGGCGCGTTCCGATAGGGCAATATAGGAATTGAAGCTCTCGACTGTGAACTTCGAAAGGTAGGGCTCTTTTTCCTTGATGTATTTCATGAGCGCCTGGAGATCGATGCCGCTGTTAAAAAAGGAATTGACCTCGGCGAGGTTGCGCCGGTCTTTGTAGAAGGGGCTTTCCGTGATGTAGCTGATCGCGCCGGCAAGGACCTGTTGCGCGGTCGCTTGCCAGACGGAATTTTCTGATCCCGTGTTCTCGGGCACAAGAATGCTGGCGATGTTTTGAATGTCGGTCGTGCGATTGCCGCGCTCCGGCCGGATAAAGTCCAGCGGGTTATAGCTGTTGGTCTTTTCGGAGCCGGGCGCGAATAGGAAGACTTGGCTGCCGTTCTGCCGGCGATAACCCGCCGTCGCCTTGAACACTTCTCCCTTGAGGTCGGTGACGATCATCGAGCCTTCGTGCATCAGCGCATTGGGGATCACATAGCCCGCGCCTTTACCCGAGCGCGTCGGGCCAATGATCAGATGATGCCGGTCGTCCTTGGTGCGGAGTATGTTCCGCCCGACCCGACCGAAGATATGGCCCTGTTTGCGGAACCACTTCCCGCGTCGTAGCGAAGCCATGTCCTGAAAGGCGGCATCCCCCAATGGGCTGCTCGTCGGTTTCAGTCCGATGTAGGCGACAAGGCCCGCCACCAGCAGCGCCGGCACTATCGACCCAAGCGCGACCTTCTGCAGGGCTGGGCTCGTTTTGTAATGCCAGAACTGTTGAATCGGAGCGAAGGGATTGCTCGTGATCGTCGTTTCGAGGATCCGACCGTCCTTGTAGAAGAACTGAAGCCCCAGGCCGTACCCGAGCATCCAGACAACGAACGCTATCCCGACGCAAAAGAGCAGGTATAAAGCCTGGAGCTGCTTCGTCATGACTCATCCCGGGCGAAGAAGATCTCAGAGACCCCCCGCTTGCCGCCTTCACGGCGGAGCTGGATGACGATCGGGATGACCATCTGAATATACGACATCAGATCCTGCTTCGAAAAACCCGCCGACATGCCGGCTTGCTGCATCATCATGGCTAGCTGTTCATAAGCGCCCATCGGCGTGTCGGCGTGAACCGTCGACATGCTGCCGGGATGGCCGGTGTTGATTGCCCGGAGGAAGGAAAAAGCCTCTGCGCCTCGAATTTCGCCGACGAACAGACGGTCCGGCCGCATGCGCAGCGATGACTCGAGCAGGCTTTGAATTGTCACGTCCGCTGTGCCCTGGTCGCCCTTCGACGCAATCAGATGAACGGCATTTGCTTGCGGTGGGAAGAGCTCTCGCGTGTCCTCGAGCGTGATGATCCGCTCATGCGGATCGACGCTCTTCAGGCAGGCATTGAGGAAGGTCGTTTTGCCGGAGGAAGTGCCGCCACTGATCAGGATAGAGACCCGCTTGGTGATGGCGGTATGGATGAAATCGAAAATCCGATTTCCGCGCAGATGCCCTATCAGTTCGCGATCAATGTCGCTGAGTCCGCCGACGGCCACAGAGACCTTATCGAGCGAACCGTTGTCGCGATACTCCTGGAGCGTAAAGTTATTGACCACCTGCTTGCGGATCGAGATCGAGCCGCCTTCGGGTGCCGCCGGCGGCAAGACGATCTGGATACGCTCGCCGGTCGGAAGCGCGGCGCTGAGGATCGGCTTCGAGCGGCTGATAAACTGGTTCGTCGCAGCCGCAACACGCTCGCCGATGTTCTGGATTTCATCACCCGTCAGGGCGTCGATTCGATGATGCTCCATGTAATCGGCGCCAAACCGTTCCACATAGACATGGCCCGGTTTGTTGACGGCGATTTCCACCACCCTCGGATCGTCAAGAAACTCCCTGATCGGTTCGAGCGCGCGGTTGAATGGTCGGCTTTTCCGACGGATGCGCCGGAAGCCGGCTGCGGCTCTGGACATTTTCTGCGTCCAGGATGTAGCCGCGGCGCGGCACGGTGCGGATAAAGCCTTCTGCTGCACTGCCTAGCGCCACGCGGATGTCCTTCAGACACTGGCTAAGGGAATCGTCCGTCACGATGGTCTTTGGCCAGACCGCGGCGATCAGTTCCTCTTTGTCGACGACCCGGCCCGGGTTTTCGAGGAGATAGATCAGCAGCGCCATGGATTTGGGCCTCAATGCCACTTCGTGCTGGCCACGCTGAAGCCGACCGCGACCGAGATCGAGGCTGTGGCCTACAAATTCGTAAATGCGCTCAGGTCTCATCTGCCCCCCGATACCGCAGAATACATTTCAGTCGCCAAGACGGAAATAGTCAAACACGGGCATGCATTCCGGAGGAAAGCTTCTATCGAACAGGTCCCACTTGACGCGGCGCAGCTTGCGGGAAACGCCGATATCGCTAAGCTGTTCTTCGCTGAACAGGGAAAAGGCTTCGAGGGCCCGCGCATCAGTAATACGGGCAGAAGGATTGTCGCAACTTGCGGGCTGCTCCGCGCCCCTGTGCCGGATCAGCCGGAATGCGCCTCGCAGAACGGTCATCGGGGTTATCGCGTCAGCAATGCGGATATAGGCCATGGCTCGCTCCATTCGTTCCGAATGGGTCCAGGTTCCCATGCATCAGTCATGGAAGTCCGGAAAGTTCGCAGAAATTTGGCTGAATTCCATCCGAAGGTAGGCCCGGAAGGCAGGGCCCGGTTATGGCCGTTGGCTTAAAGTGAAAAAACTCCGAGTTTTGCTCGAAATTTTTGCCGCCTTTTGCGCGTCTAAAAACTCAGGAATTGCGCGACGGCATCAATTTCTTTGTAGGGCGAGATGCGCGCCGAGCCCACAAGGATAGTACCACCGGCTCGCTGAACCAGCTCTTGCGCCATGCTGCATTCGTTGAACCGCGCCATAATCAGCCCTGCGAATGAACTGACATTTCGTCGCGAGAGTTCCATTGGTTGTGAACCATTTGAAAATACTCGCATCATAAGGCCCACGCCAGACCATGATGGTCGAAAGCGAGGATTTTGCACAATTTCGAAGTTGGACTGACGCTGGTGCATGGATTGGGCGTTATGGCGTTGTCGTTCGGCACCATCCAAAGGCTGCCCGCGCCGGCGACACCTCCGCCGTCGTCCGACTCTACCGCCTCGGCCGAGCGCTCGCAGCTTCACTTATTCAGAGACTAACCACCCTCTCCGCTTTCAAGATGCTCGAGGAGGCTTTGGGCAAGCGGCGTCAGTGCCGTATCGCTGCGGGCGCAGAGTGACAAGCGACGCACCGCCCAATCCTCCGCCAAGCCTTTGACGCAGATCGGCATTGATTTCCGGCAGCGGCGTGCGGCAGTCTCGGGCACGACGCCGACCCCGACACCGGCGCTCGCCATCCGGCAGATATCGTCGAACCCGCGCAGCCGGATGCGCGGCCTGAACCGCAGACCGATGCGCGCCGCCTGCGCCTCTAGGTGATCCTGCAAGGCGCCTTCAGTCAGCCCGATAAATGGGTGATCGCTCAGATCGGCAAGCCGCACCGGTCGCATGGCCGCAATGGCATGGTCGCGTGCCGCCACTACGACAAGTCGGTCCGTTGCGACGGGCCGTAGCGACAGGCCAGACGTTTCGACCGAATCCGACAGCACGCCGATCTCAGCAAGGCCGAGGGCGATACTGCGGGCGATGTCGGCGCTTTGGCGTTCCTTAATCACTATATCGGCTTGTGGATGCGCGGCCAGCCAGGGCGCGAGCCGCGCGGGCAGGAATTCGGCCATGGCCGCCGTATTGGCCAGAAGGCGGACGGTGCCGCGCAACGTTTTCGCGAGCTGTCCTACCTCACCGTGCATCCGAGCCAGTTGGGTGAGGATCAGCCGCGCATGGTGCAGCAGCGTCTCGCCGGCTCCCGTCAGTGTCACGCCGCGCCGGCCGCGGTCCAACAGCTTCACACCGGCCGAGGTTTCCATCTCGCGTAAGCGTTCGCTCGCGGCAGGTAGCGACAGACCGGCCTCGGCCGCGCCATGGGTGATGCTGCCGGCCTCGGCCACGACAAGGAACAGGCGCAGGTCGGTCAAATCGAAACGCATGCCGGCAGAATAACCGGAGGCAAGGCTTCGGTCCAGCCGAAGGCTGACTGCGGTACTTCCGCATTGTCTGCGGCGCGCCAGAAGGTATGACGGGGCATGACCGATCTGTCCATGCCCGTCCTGCTCGCGGCCGCCGCAACCTTCTTCGCCGCCGGCGTCGTCAAGGGCGTGACCGGCATGGGCTTGCCGACCGTGGCGATGGCGGTGCTTGGCGCACTGGTCTCGCCCTTGGCGGCGGCCGGCCTGCTGATCGTCCCGTCCTTCGTTACCAATATCTGGCAACTTCTGGCCGGACCCGCCTTCGGTCCGCTCGTCCGCAGACTCTGGCCGATGATGCTGGCGATCTGCGCGGGCACGACGCTGGGTGTCACATGGCTGACCAGCGGTGAGACCGAGGCGACCACCACCGCCCTCGGCGCCGCGCTCGTCACTTACGCCGGCTATTCATTGCTAGGGTCACAGATTCGCGTGCCCGCCCACTGGGAGCCATGGCTTTCACCGCTGATCGGCGCGGTGACTGGTGTCGTGACGGGCGGCACAGGGGTACTCGTCATACCGGCCGTTCCCTACTTGCAGGCACTCAGCCTTCCGCGGGACGACCTGGTGCAGGCGCTCGGGTTATCCTTCGCTGTATCGACCGTGGCCCTCGCCGCGGCGCTTGGCGCACATGGCGCTTTCGAGCTGCAGGGACTGGCGCTCTCGGGACTGGCTCTTGGCCCTGCGCTCGCAGGCATGTGGGTTGGCCAGGCGCTGCGCGGGCGGATCAGCCCGGTTCCCTTTCGACGCCTGTTCTTTATCTGCTTGCTCCTGCTCGGAGCGGAAATGTCACTGGGGCCGCTGGGGTGAAGGGACTCGATCTGCGGTTCGGCCGCACTGTGGGTCCAGCACAAACCGAAATGGCACCATGAACGCTTGTCTGTTTGGCCAAAGATATGGTCGTCCCGAGAGGAACGATCGACCTCCAGTCTGGAGAGCGATCAGAAGACGAGCATCATCGCGACCCGACGAAGTGGGTCGAGACCCTTAGCCTTTTCCGCCGAAAGGATGGCGCTCAGGCGCTCCGGACATGCATCTCCCTCCACGATATGGAATCCGAGCGACGTGCAGAACGGGGCGTTGAAGGGGGCGAAGCGATCGGTCGTAAGAGTTCCACCCTTGAGTTTTCTTGCGCGAGGAACTGCGCCGACGGCGCTCACACTACCAATTATTGCTTACTGGTCATAGTACAACTTTGATGTTTGAATTGGAGGTCGATCACCAGACCTGAAGTCTTTGAAGAGCGGGATCGAGGAGCAGCCCCCCTCAGAGACTGTAGACTCCAGTTCCACCAGATCGACTGGGTTCTGAATTGAAAACTCGCAGGGTCGTCGAGGAGATTGACGACCATCAGATGTATGATTGCTCACTCGACGGGTGCTTGCAGGCGCTGGCGCATCACAAATCCGGTTTGGGAGGCATCACATGAGCAAAGCGGACGAGACGAGACCCCAGGCTGCCGGAACCAAAGGTGATCTCTCTCGCCGCGAGTTCATGGCGGGAGCAACCGCCTTGGGAGGGGGGCTCGTAGCTTCTTCTGCGGTACCATCATTCGCCCAACAGGCGGCAGGTGACCAGCACCCCTGTCGGATCGTTCCACCAGCTCAGACGCCGATCCGGATGCGAGCTGACAAGGCAAGCGAGCTCAGAAGAGATCGCGCGAGCGCTACCCGTCTACTAAACGCCCAACTCCCCGATGGTGGAGGAGCGGGGGAGGCGCTCTGCAACGAAGACGAGGAGGAGTTCTGGAGCGAGGGAACTCCTGGTTCGTGGGTAGTTTTACAAAAGGGCTAAGCCACGATCCCGAAACGGGTGAGGTCCTCGCGGACGCGTATATGGCACTCCTTGCTGCGCTGCGAGCGAGCGATGTCGAGCAGTTCGATGAGCTAATCGAGGATGGGCTTGGGACCAGAGCCGACACCGCGCGGGAGTTGCTGTCCAGGTTCCAAAGTCTCAGTTCTACCGACAGGGAAGCTCTTTCTTCGTTTCTCCGGTCCCAAGGCTTCGAAATCGATCCTACCGGCGCCCGGATTCTCCGGACTGGTTTAGGAGGCCCAGTCACGGTTCCTGAAAATCAAGTCGTCTTGAACCGTGTCCAGCCACATGTTCAGCAAGGTTTGGCCGGAGGTGTGACGAGGAAAGACACGGGTGAGGCCGGCTTCAGGCTCCTGTTCGAGAATCCCTTAGCAGCACTAGGTTATACTCTTGAGGGTGTGGATTGCCATCTTGTGAAACTGTTCCGCTTCAGTGATTCCGAAGACGTCGATCTCATCGAATACCCGACACCGCCGAAATTCTCTCATCCCTCTCAATTTGCAGAGATGGCGGAGCTGTACTGGATGGCTCTCGCGCGAGATGTCCCTTTTGCCAACTATGGGTCCAACCCAATAACACGCGCGGCAGCGGTCGATCTGGGCGAGAACTGGGGTTTTTACTTCAACGTGCCTGAACATGGCGAGCTCCGCACCAGAGCGCAGAACAATGGAGTGCCGGACACGGCAAGGCTATTTAGGAGCTTTACTTTTGGTGATCGCCTAGGCCCTTATGTAGCTCAATACCTTGTCCGCCCGGTGCCCATGGGACGAGTGACCGTTGATCCCCGGATGCGGACAGCTCGAATGCGACGCGACCATGGCGGAGATCCTGTGCCCGTTGAAGGCCGTGACTATCTCACGAACTTCGAGGACTGGCTGGAGCGGCAGCAGGGCTTTGTCCCCCAGAGGGCCATCGGGAATATCCTGAACCCGGAGTTTGACTTTGTTCCCCGCCTGATACGGTCAGGTCGTGACGGTGGAGAATACGTCCATGTCGACATTGTCTTCCAAGAGTTCTTGCACGCTTGCTTCCTGTTGTTGGTGCCACCGCAGGAGAGGACGGGCTATGAGGCCGACCTGACGCAGCGCGTCTTTAAGGAACTTGATGTGGACGCCGCCGCTCTTCCGTTCGCAGGCGGGTTATTTGATCCGGAGCGGACCTTCTCCCGCACAAACCCTTATTCCCCCTTCAATGGGCGCGATGGGCTACCGTCTAAGCCAGGATCGTCCATCCAGCAGGGATTCATCACTTTAGGCAACCACGATGTGAAATCGCTCGTCTCCGAAGTCGCGCGTCGCGCGCTGCTCGCTGCCTGGTATCAAAAATGGTCCGTGCAGCGTAGAACTCGGCCGGAGGAGTTTGGCGCCCGTATTCACGTGCACTTCAGCCGCCATCATCTCGGGGGCGAGCATCGTGGGCGCTATACTTCGAACTGGGACAACGGCTATGCGCGCCAGTTACTCGAACGACCGGTCCTGGAGGGCAAGTCCCTTTTGGCGCTAGTCGCGGAGGCGAACGCGGCCAATGAGGGCGCGGGTGGTGGTGAATCCTTCCTGCTGCCGATCGCATTCCCTGAGGGGTGTCCGATGCACAGTGCTTATGCTGCCGGTCACGCCACCGCAGCCGGCGCATGCGCAACTCTGTTGAAGGCGTTCGTCGGTGACGACAGATCGCTCCGGGACTTGTATCGGACAACGGAGTCGAGGGGCGATCTGGAACAGATATTCGTTCCTGCGGAGCCGCAGCCAGACGGACGAACTCTACGCGTCGCGAACTTTCCAGAGGCTGAGTGGCCCCTGATGACGATAGGCGGCGAGCTGAACAAGCTTGCTTCCAACGAATCCCTTTTCCGCAATCATGCAGGTGTACATTGGCGGTCTGACCACACCTATTCCCTACTGCTGGGCCAAGCCGTGGCGATTTACTTCTTATGGGATTTGGTCAACACATATTCGGAAGCTTTTTCTTTCGAACTCCGAACTTTTGAAGGGTACCGGATCAGGATCACGAGAGGGGAGCGCATTCTCGAAAGCGTCCAAGTGATCGACGGCCGGCCGGAGCATTTTCCTAATCTGGAAGGACTCTACAATCCAGTCTGGTTGAGGTAGGAGCAAACGGAAGATGATCAGGACGCGCAACCGCGCGCTCAGATACGAGCTCTTCGCTGGATTACCCGATTGCGGCGACACGCGCGCGAAGCCTAACAGCGGATGAGTGAGCGGCTGCGCAGGTCCATGAGCGTCGGCCCTACAGTTCCGCCTCTTGAGGGCTTAATCGAAGCGGGAGAGATGTTCCCGTTTTGTGCTTCGAAAATCGCATAATGTATCCTCGGGAATTTCCTAAACGTGGCGTGATAACCTCCTACCGGGAGTTCTGGAGTGGACGCTTCGGCGATGATGCCGGGAAACCGTGAGGCGCTGAAGCGGAATCGATCGTTGAAAGACAATGGCGAATTGTCGAAGAAGCGCAATTCGGTTGCCGGCGGCGCGGGGGGCAACAGCGACCTGCTTGTCCGCTGAATACGAGCAGCCGAAACCGGACGGCTCATCTAATAGAATTCAATTGACCGCCTGCGGCTCAGGGAACTTCCATTTACCTTCCAGGATTTCTGCACGTGGGCGATAGAGGCGAACGGTATAATTCCAGCCTTTCATGATCGGCAGGCAGATCTCTTCCCGCCCATCCAGCACCCGGTGGCCTTCTGGTCGACCCCGCTTGCGCTCCACCAGTGACATGACCGTGCCACCGGCCCGAAACAGCTTCATAAGGCGGTACGCGGTTGCCCGACTGATTTGAGCTCGGTCGCAAGCAGTGCCACATCTCCGGCTGTCGTCTTGCCAGTCCGGTGCGCTCGGGTAGGCGGTAATCCCTACAGCCTGCCTCCCCGGATCGATCTAGGTGAGCTTGCCTCCACCGCGGCCAAGGAACTCTTTCGCGGGTGCTTAGTTTAGACAAGTTGCATAAAGGGAGGCACACCATCATGAGCGATCCTGCCGCCGTTCATCAAACCCGCGAGACCGTTTACGCCCCTGATCTCTCGGCAAATTCCGCCATCAACGAAATCTCTTGGGGAGCAGTGTTTGCGGGCGTCGCGCTCGCGCTCGCGGTGCAATTTCTGCTGAACCTCTTGGGCGTCGGCATTGGAGCCGCCGTGATCGATCCGACAACCACCGACAACCCAAACCCGAGCACTTTTTCGATTGCCGGCGGTCTCTGGTTCGCCGTCTCTGGCATAGTTGCGGCCTTCGTCGGCGGATATATCGCCAGCAGGGTTTCCGGGCGCCCCAGCAAAACGACGGGAAGTTACCATGGGCTGACGAGTTGGGCCGTTACGACATTAATCGTTCTGTATCTCCTCACAACCTCCGTCGGCGCGCTGGTAGGTGGTGCCTTCAGCGGTCTGAGTAGCATCATCGGGGGCGTCGGCAAGACTGCCGCCACAGTCACCTCTGCCGCCGCACCGGCAATCGCCACGTCCGCGGATCCAATGGCCGACATCGAGCGGCAGGTCAGAAGTGCGACGGGGGGAAACGATCCGGCAGCCCTCCGCGACGCAGCCGTCGCCGCTGTGCAGGCAGCAGTCACCGGCGACGAGGCCACCGCGGAAGAAGCACGAAATCGTGCTGCTGATGCCATTGCAAAGGCACAGAACATTCCTGTGGACCAGGCACGTGCGCAGGTTCAACAATACGAAGAGAGCTACAAGGCCTCGATCGAACGCGCCAAACAACAGGCGACCGAAGCCGCCGATACGGCCGCCACCGCCGTTTCGAGCGGGGCCATCTTAGGCTTCTTCTCCCTCGTTGTTGGCGCGGTCGCTGCTTGGTTCGGTGGCGCGTTTGGAACGCCACGTACTCTGGTCACGACCAGCGCCACGCGTCGGGACGGTTAGTAAAAGTAGCGCCGATCTCCCGCAGCTGCGGGAGATCGGCGGTCGGGAACTTGGCTCGCCGCGCTGGAACGCGGGGAGTGCCGACGAGTGCTTCACCATTGCGGGTTTCTCAAAGCCTACATACAGGAACTAACGGCATGATTCTTCCGTCTACAGGATGACTTCGCATCCAAAACATCGACGGCTTGTCGTCATCAGCGATTCTCAGGCCGGGTGGCCATTTGCCTCTCGGGTACCCTCCGTTGAGGATTGCCAGAAGCGGTGGGAAAAGCGTGCGCGCGAACAGCCTAAGGCAGTTGAACGGGCACATCGCGATTTTGCGGTAGAGGGCGGATACATCGAACGTCTTCCTCTGGCCTGCTTGAAAGTGGGGATAGTCGATGCTGTGGAGATTTGGACACATTGGCGCGGGGACGATCCTCCGGAGACAGATCTAGGGGAAGTGCGACCTCTCTTCCGACGTTCATTTCAGATGAATGGTCCGGAAGTACCGTTTGCATCAAACGACATGCTGGCCCACATTTTGGCATTTGGTCCGCCTGACGTTCTTTGCGTATGGGGCCTGGGCGTTTCCGAAGACATACTCGCCGCCTGTAAAGGCAGTTACCTGATTTACAATTCCATTGATGCGCCAGCGTTGCGTATCCCGCCTGAGATTAGCCGGCATTTCGATCTCGTGCTTACCGGTGCGAAGTGGCAGTCAGACGAGGTGACCGACCGGCATCCCGGAATGAAAACTGCCATCAGTACGTTCTATCCGTACCAGAGCCCGAAGCCGTATGACGTCATCTATGTCGCAGCCGCGCAGAGCTACAAGCGTCACGACATTCTTTTCGAAGCTTTGGCGAAACTCCCGCCCTCCCATCGCGCGTTGTGCGTCTTTGGTTATGGGGAGATGAGCGAAACTTTGCGTGCGCAAGCTCGTGACTTGCAGATCAACGTTGACTTCGTCGGTCCGCCCTCCGTCCCGTTTGCCGAGGTAAACCGCTTGATGAACCAGGCCAAGATTGGCGTCGTTTGCGGCGTCGATGATGGGGCGCCAGCGATCTTGACCGAATACATGCTTGCCGGATTGCCCGTCCTTGCCAACAGCGCGCTTCGGTGCGGACTTCAATATATTACGCCGCAGACTGGGCGCGTCACAGCAGCTGGCGCCTTTCACGAGGGGATTCTTGAGATGCTCTCAACGCTTTCCGACTTTTCGCCCAGGCAAACCGTTCTCGACAACTGGACGTGGCCGCACTCGGTGCACAAGCTGCGAACACTGATGAATTTTCCCGCATATTAGAATGTTTGAAGGAAGCGCGCGGAACAAACCAACGGGATCGTAGTTTGCATCCGTCTCTCAAACGCGGATGTGCAATGAATCTCTCCAGTTCGTTTTCTCAAGCGGCACATTCCGTGTCCGCCCACAACACGCCTCTTATTTGTTTCTCTCACTTACGCTGGGATTTTGTGTTGCAGCGCCCGCAACACCTGATGGACCGCTTTGCCAAAGATCGGCAGGTATTCTTCTTTGAGGAATTTATTCCGACAGACCATCATCTCGCCTATCTCGAAATTCATTCATTCGACGGAACGGCGGTCAAGGCCGTTCGTCCCCGGGTTCCGCATGGATGGAGTGACGGCGACCGGGAACAGGCGTTGAGAAGACTGCTGGATGATCTTCTCGGGCTTTGCGGCGCGACGCGCCCAATTTTGTGGTTTTACACTCCGATGATGTATGATTTCGCCAGCCATGTGGATGCGTCGGCGGTCATTTATGACTGCATGGACGAACTGGCGAATTTCAAATTTGCACCGCCCCGATTGAAGGAAACGGAGGCTGCGCTCATCGTTCGGGCCGATGCGGTATTCACGGGAGGACATAGCCTTTACGAGGCGAAGCGCCATCTGCATGCCAACATTCATCCTTTTCCATCGAGTGTCGACGCAAGCCATTTTCAGACCGCACGGCTGAACTGTGAGGAGCCGTCCGATCAACGGACAATTTCCGGCTCGAAGCTCGGATATTATGGCGTCATTGACGAGCGCCTCGATCTGGCGCTGATCGGTGCAGTGGCCAAAGCCAAACCAAACCTCTCCTTCATCTTTATCGGTCCGATTTCCAAGATTTCGCCGGATGATCTGCCAAAGGCCCCAAACATCCATTATCTCGGACAGAAGAGTTACACTGAACTGCCGGCCTATCTTTCGGGATGGGATGTGGCATTGATGCCGTTCGCCCTCAACGAGGCAACGAAGTTCATCAGCCCCACGAAGACGCCGGAATATCTGGCAGCCGGACGGCCAGTTGTCAGCACGCCGATTACGGATGTGGTGCGTCATTACGGTGATGTGGGTGGCGTATTTCTGGCTGGTGACGCCAATGATTTTGCTACGGCATGCGAAAGTGCGCTTACCTTGAAAAGCTCAGGCACGGATTGGCTGGCATCAGTCGATACTTTGCTTGCGGGGTCATCCTGGGACCAGACATTCCTTGCGATGAATGCTCTGATGGAGGAAGCTGTGACACGGCGGATCGTGCCCGAGCTGCCTCCCAAAAGACGCCATCCTCAAAGATCAGGCGCCCCGTTTTCTTTGGTTTACGATTATCTGATTGTCGGTGCAGGGTTTGCCGGTTCGGTTTTGGCAGAGAGACTTGCATCCGATGGCAATAAGCGCGTGCTTCTTTGCGACCGACGACCGCATATCGCCGGGAATGCCTATGATTTCCACAATGGAGACGGCATCCTGGTTCATCGATACGGACCTCATATCTTTCACACCAACAGCGAGGTCGTCCTCAAGTACCTGTCGCGGTTTACCGCTTGGAGGCCCTACGAGCATCGGGTACTTGCACACGTCGGCGATCATCTACTGCCTGTTCCCATCAACAGAACGACGCTGAATGCCCTGTACGGTCTTGACCTCAAGAACGAGGCGGAAGCCGCGCTGTTTCTGGCCAGCCGCGCCGAGCCGTGCGATGCGATCGTGACGTCGAAGGACGTGGTCGTGTCTCAGATCGGCAGTGATTTGTACAGTGCATTCTTTGAGGGTTACACCCGGAAGCAATGGGGGCTTGATCCAGCGCAGCTCGACAAGTCGGTAACGGCGCGGGTGCCGACGCGCACAAATACGGACGACCGGTATTTTCTCGACACTTATCAGGCGATGCCGCTTCATGGGTATACCGAAATGTTCAAGAAGATGCTGGATCACGAGAACATCACCGTCATGACCGGCACCGAGTATGCCGACATCCACAGGGACAGCCTGGCAGCGCATACGATCTTTACAGGGCCAATCGACGAATATTTCGGTTACTGCTTTGGCCCACTGCCGTATCGCAGCCTGAAGTTCCAGCACGAAACGCATGATATCAGTCGCGTGCAACCCGTAGCCGTCGTAAACTATCCGTCTGAGGCTGTGCCTTATACCCGCGTTACCGAGTACAAGCATCTGACCGGGCAGATCCACCCGAAAACCAGCATTTCCTATGAGTTCGCCTGTGCCGACGGCGACCCCTACTATCCGATTCCGCGACCGGAAAACCAGGCACTCTACAAGCAGTACGAGGCCTTGGCACGAGCGCGCGCGGACGTAACGTTCGTCGGACGACTGGGAACCTACAAATACTTCAATATGGACCAGGTTGTTGGTCAGGCGTTGGCAACCTATCGGCGGATGGTGAAGACAGTCCTGAGCGACGCCATGGCTGCCAGCGCTCAATGAACACACGTTTGCGCATAGTGCTTGCGACCGACAGTGTCGATCCATCCGGAATGGGTGAACACATGCTGACGCTCGGTCGGGCGCTCCAGGGCCAGTTCGATGTGACGCTTGCCGCCATCGATGGGATCGAAGCCGCCCTGCTGACAAGGGCTGCGCGTTGCGGCCTCGCGGTCAAAGGCATCGATGATAATGCGTCGTTCGAACATTGGCTGCGGCTTTCGGGCGTTTCTTTGCTCCACGTCCACGCTGGCATCGGTTGGGAGGGGCATGAGATAGCGCGCGCAGGGGTCGCTTGCGGCATCCCGGTTATCCGTACGGAGCATCTTCCCTACCTGCTCACCGATACCGAGCAGAAGGAGCGCTATGCCAGTGAAACTGATGCTCTTGCGCATCATATCGTCGTTTCGGAAGCATCGAAGTTCAGCTTCGAGAGCAACGGGGTCAATGCCAACCGCATGACGGTCGTCCGCAATGGAATCTTCTCGCTAGGCACACGGAACATTGCCGATCGCAGCAAAGCCGCACTTGGGCTCGAGGGAAAAAGCGTCCTCATTACGGTGGCGCGCTTTTCTAAGCAGAAGGACCACGCCACTCTGATCAGGGCAATGCCGGCAGTAGTAGCGGCGGACCCATCGGTCGTTTTGCTTCTTGTGGGCAAAGGCGAGGAGATGGATGCTGTTCGGGCACTTGTCGAAGACCTGTCGCTTGGCCCGCATGTCCAGTTTCTGGGGCATCGCGTCGAGGTCGACCAGTTGATGGGCAGCGCCGACCTTTTGGTCCTGCCGTCGCGATTTGAAGGGCTTCCCTTAGCAGTGCTCGAAGCAATGTCGATCGGACTGCCTGTCGTCGCAACCCGGATCGGCGGCACCGTCGAGGCGCTTGGATCGGAACATCCGTTCCTGGCTGAACGCGAAAATCCACCCTTATTGGCCCGCGTGCTGATCGAAGCTCTGAGAGACCCGGAACGGGCGAAAACGGTCGGCCGGGCCGGCCGGGACAGGTTTCACACTGAATTTTCAGCGCAGCGAATGGCGGACGAAACCGCAGCTGTTTATCGGCGATTTCTTTCCGAGCAGACGGAGAATGAACAAGGACATCATTTCATGAACAAGACACGTGTCGGCTTCATTGGCGTCGGGGGCATCGCCCAGCGGCATCTCGATATATTCGCCGGTTTCGAGGACGTGGCGCTCGTTGCTTTTGCAGACCCGGACTTCGGACGCGCCGAGCATGCTGCGTCGCGGTTCGGCGCGAAGGCGTTCGAGAGCCACAGTGCGATGCTGGAGAAAGAGGCGCTGGATGCGGTCTATATCTGCATTCCCCCCTTTGCCCATGGCGATGCCGAACGGGATCTGATCGCGCGTGGCATCCCGTTCTTTGTCGAGAAGCCCATCACGCTCGATATCGGGCTGGCGGAGGAACTGTCTGCCGCGATCGAAGCCGCACAGCTGATCACGGCTGTCGGCTATCATTGGCGCAATCTCGATACAGTAGAGGAGGCGCGCCGGCTTCTGGCCGAAAATCCCGCTCAGCTTCTTTCGGGCTATTGGCTGGACCAGACGCCACCGCCGCAATGGTGGTGGAAGAACGACCGTTCGGGCGGCCAGATGGTTGAGCAGGCGACCCACATCATCGATCTGGCGCGATACCTTATTGGTGAAGTTACGGACGTTTATGGCCGTGTCGGCTTCAAAGACCGCCCCGAATTTCCGGGCCTCGATGTGCCGGCGGTGACCACTGCGAGCCTCACCTTTCAGTCGGGCGTTATCGGCAACATCTCCTCGACATGTCTTCTCGGTTGGAGCCACAGGGTCGGACTGAACATCTTCGCCGACCGACTTGCGATCGAGCTGACTGACCATGACATCATGATCGATGTGGGTGCTGGTCGACCAGTGCGGCATGCCGAGGGCGATCCCGTCTGGCGTGAAGATCGCGATTTTGTCGACGCCGTGCGCGGGGGAAATAATAACATTCGCTGTGCCTACGCGGATGCGCTGGCGACGCACCGCCTCGCGCTCGCGGTCGCATCCTCGGCGCGCAGCGGCGAGCCGATAAAGCTCGATCCGCCTGTCATAGTCCGCAACGCTGTGACGACGCTGCAGTATCCACCGTCGTCCGAGGCCTCTCACGGATTATCCCCAGACCATCGTGCCATTCGCTCTCTTGGCATCGAAGGGCCCGGAAAAGCATTCTTCTTCGACTATGAAGAGGGCCCGCCCGCTGACGGCCATGTCCGTTTGGAAACGCTCTTTACCGGCTTTTCCGCCGGCACCGAACTTACCTTCATGAAGAACACCAATCCTTACTTCCACTCCCGTTTCGATAGCGAGCGTGGCGTGTTTGTCGAGAACGAGCCGGATCTTCGCTACCCGGTGCCTTTTCTGGGATACATGGAAGTGGCGCGCGTCTCGGAATCGAAGGCGGTAGGCTTCAAGGAAGGGGATGTCGTTGCCGCGACCTACGCGCACAAAAGCGGCCATACTGCCGATCCACTCCTCGACTTGCTGGTGCCCTTGCCAGCCGAAATCGATCCCGTTCTCGGCGTCTTCGTAGCGCAGATGGGCCCTATCGCGGCCAACGGCATTCTACATGCGGATGCGGACGCTCTGGGGAGCAACGTATCCTGTCTCGGAGTTGGCGTTGCCGGGCGTCTCGTGGTCGTGCTCGGAGGAGGCACGGTTGGATTGATGACGGCGCTTTTTGCGCAGAAAGCGGGGGCCTTGGAAATCGTCGTTGCCGATCCTTCGGCGTTTCGGCGGAACAAGGCGCGGGCCATGGGTCTGATTGCGATGACCGAGGATGAGGTCTGGCAGCACGCGAAAACGCGATGGCATAACGGCGGAAGTGATCGCGGCGCCGATGTCGTGTTTCAGACACGGGCGCACCCGTGGAGCCTCCACGTCGCGCTGAAGGCACTGCGCCCGCAGGGCACAGTCATTGATCTCGCATTCTATCAGGGCAACGCCGAGCGGCTGCGGCTAGGCGAAGAGTTTCATCACAATGGCCTCAACATCCGCTGCGCACAGATTAACCGCGTACCCAGAGGACTGGCGCCGCTGTGGAACAGGCGCCGGCTAGCCGAGGAAACGGTTCAGCTCCTAAAAACCCACGGAGCTCTCATTCGCGAGCATATGATCACGCATGTCGTTCCATTCGACGCTGGGCCAAAATTCCTCGCTGATCTGGTGGAGAACCGGCCGGAATTCCTGCAGATCGTCTTCAAGGTCAGCGGATGACGCCGCTTGAGCCACCACTCCGTATTCTGTTCGTCTTCGCATGGCTGGTGGTCGGGGGCGAGGAGACGGAAGTCCGCCTTCTGGCTCGTAGCCTCAATCGAGTTCGCTACCGGATAGATGTTGTCGCCTGTTTCCACAAGCCCAACATGCCCAGCCAGACGCATGAACAATTGACGGCCCTGGGCGTCGACGTGGATACGACGCCTTACGATCTGTCCTTCGACGACACGGTTTCCTATCTTGCAAATAAGATACCGGGATATGACGTCGTGGTCGCGTGTCAGAATGTTGCAGATATTTACCCGGCGTTGGAGCGTGTCCATCTGCGACCGCCGCTGATCGAGCATGGTGGACTTGTATCCGAAGCGCTGGCAGGGCCGAAGCATTTCACCAGCCGCTACGTCGGCGTCTGCCGATCAATACGCGACGCCGCTGCCTCGGTCATGCCGGGGCGCGGAGAAGATGCGATCGAAATCCCCTCGATGGTCGATCTGACGGAGTTCGACGCTACCCAGCGCGCCGCAACGCGTGCGTCGCTTGGTGTGGCGGAAAATACAGTTCTTATCGGCTGGGTGGGGCGGCTCGATCCAAAGAAAAATGTCGAGGATTTCATCGAAGCAGCGGCGATCGTGCATGCGGAAAATGAGTCTGCGCGTTTCGTGATTGTCGGTGGTCCGGACGCGTTTATGCCCGATTATGCCGTCCAGCTGCAGTCGCTAGTCGCTTCGTGCGGGCTGGGCGATGTGCTGACTTTTCTTGGGGACCGGAAGGATATTCAGGCGCTTCTGTCGGCTTTCGACATTTTCACCTGGCTATCGAAGGGCGAAGGCATGCCGCATGTGATAGCGGAGGCGGGCGCGGCCTGCTTGCCTGTTATCGCGACGCCTGACAACGGCGCCTTGCAGCAGATCGATGACGGGGTGTCTGGCATATTCGTGCCCTATAGCGACCCGGCCGCGGTCGCGGCGGCGATGAAGAAGCTGATCGCGTCAGCCGATTTGCGCAGAAAGCTCGGACAGGCTCTACGTTCAAAGGTGGAAACCCACTACAGTGTGGCGGCCGTAGTACCCCAGTGGGAAAGCGTCATCCAGAAGGTCGTCGACGAGAGGCGGAAGTCGGGGCCCGCGGGCATATTCCAGTCCTTTCTTCAGGGCGGTTTCGAGTGTTCCACGCATCGCTTGCGTCCACGCGAGGGCGAAATTACCGGAAAACGCCTGGATGTGATCGCCACGACTGGGCATGATGTCTATGCCGCGGACGACTATGCGCAGCTCGCTCGCCATGCGATCCGTACCGTGCGCGACGGATTGCGCTGGCACCGGATCGAGACGGTCCCCCGGAAGTACGACTGGTCAAGTTTCCTGTCGATGCTCAGGGCAGCGAAGGAGACCAGGACGCAGGTGGTCTGGGATCTGTTGCATTATGGCTGGCCCGACGACATCGACATTTGGTCTCCGGATTTTGTGACACGTTTCGCGCGCTTTGCGGGTGCTGCGGCAAGTGTCATACGGCAGGAAAGCGACGCCGTGCCATTTTACTCGCCCGTCAACGAGATCTCGTTCTTCTCGTGGGGCGGCGGCGACGCCGGCTACCTCAATCCTTTTGCCAATGGGCGCGGCTTCGAATTGAAGGTTCAGCTGGCGCGTGCTTCTATCGAGGCGATGGAAGCCATTCTTGCAGTGGATCCGAGAGCGCGCTTCGTCCACTGCGATCCGGTGATCAATGTTATCACCGATCCGTCGCGCCCTTGGGAGCGGCGCGCCGCTGAGGGCCACCGTCAATCCCAGTTTCAGGGCTGGGATCTGCTTGCGGGACGGCTCTGGCCGCAGATTGGCGGTGCTGATAAGTTCCTCGATATCGTTGGCGTGAACTACTACCATAACAATCAATGGATCCACGGCGGGCGGCCGATCGATATTGATCATCCGCTCTACAAGCCACTCAGGACAATTCTGATCGAAACATATGCGCGATATGGTAAACCGCTCTTTATCGCGGAGACGGGAATAGAAGCGGAACGACGCGCCGATTGGATAACCTATGTTTACGCAGAGGTCAGAGCCGCTATGGACGCCGGAGTGCCCGTAGAGGGCATATGCCTTTATCCAATTATCTCTCATCTCGGCTGGGATGACGACCGGCCTTGCGAAAACGGTCTGTTTGGGGCGCAGATTTCGGGTGATGGACGTGCAACATATGCACCTCTTGCCCGTGCTTTGCGAGAGATTCAGCGCAGACTTGAACTTGTCCCGGACGTCAAAAACGATGCGCGATAATCCACGCCGAAGTTCTAAGCTGCAGATTCCGAGGCAAGCCATATCGTATGTCTAAGCGCAATTTCTCAGAAATTAATAGCGCCGCTACTCAGGTGCCGCATTCAAAAAAGTGTATCAAACGATACCAGCCGCGAAACTTCCTGACACCCTTCCGACGCCCTACTGCATGGCTGTATTGCGGCGCAACATAGGGGAAACGGCAAATTCTGATGAAGGCAACCCGAGCGGGGCTCCCGACATCTTTGATACATTCGGAGACAAACAGCCGACTGCCTCGCATAAACGCGCGACAACTCACATTTAGTTTCTCCCTTGTCCGAGGCCGCATGATTACTGCGCCCGGACTACGTCGCCATAGCAGCCCGACATCTCCCAAGCCGGGGGCGATGGCACAACGGACAAAGGAGAATGGCATGACCGCCAAGCACTATATCGCAGCTACCCTCGCATCGTTTGTGACGCTCGCAAGCGTCGCACCCGCGTTTGCCGACTCTTATTATGATGGCATCGACATCAACAATCCGAGGGGCTCCCTTTCGGCTCCCAAGAAGACGAGCGTTGCACGCGACATTCGGACCCAGTCCGCGGACTATGGCTACCCGGGCGCTGGAACCGCACAACCGGTGTTGTCGAAGGGCGGCGAAGGCGAATACTACCAGGGCATCAATCGCCGATGACCTGAGACGGTCGTGGGCGCATGGCGCTCGCGACCGTTGCCGTGTCGCATTGGCCCGTTCGCCCGCGCCGTAGGGGCAATATCCAACTCTCGAAACAAATGCCGGAAGGGTTCCATGAACGGGGATTGGAGCGAGAAAACTGACGTCGACATCGCGCCGAAGCGGAAGCGCCTTCGGTGGCCGCTTTCCCTCGGAGCATTCGTCGCCGCCGCCATTGCCAGCGGGGCCGCCTACAACGCTTCGAGCGAAGCCAAAACGACCGCGGCCCCGCCACCGCTGACTCCGGTCAAAATCGCCCGTGCGGCCGTTTTCGATATACCCCATGTTACCGAGATCGTCGGCACGGTGGATTCGCTAAATGACATTCTTGTACGAACACAAGTTGAAGGCGTGCTCACAGCCGTGAACTTCAACGAGGGAGACCTTGTCCGGGCTGGCGATCTACTCGCCACTATCGATGATCGGCCGTACCGCGCGGCGCTGGCCGCGGCGCAGGCACAATTGGCGCGCGACCGCGCCATGCTGGCCGTTGCCGAGCGCGAACTTGCGCGAGGCCAATCGCTCCTCCGGCAAAATGTCACTTCCGTTCAAACCGTCGATCAGCAACAGGCCCAGGTCGAGCAGTTGCGCGCAACAATCGCGCTGGACGAGGCGAACGTCGAAACCGCCCAAATCAACCTGTCGTTCACGAAGCTCCTCGCGCCCACAACAGGACGCGTGGGCCTGCGGGAAGTCGACGCGGGGAACTTTGTCAGGCCGGAGGATGCGAACGGCATCGCTTCAGTCGTGCAGATGGACCCCGTATCGGTGATTTTCAACGTGCCGCAGCAGCTGCTAGCCGAGCTCAAGGATCACGCGCAAACATCCGATGGTCAGGGCGTTGCGATCGTCGATCGAGACAGCGGGCAACGCATCCAGGGCAGACTTGCCGCGTTCGACAACCGCATCGGCGGCGGCACAGGCACCGCACGTGTGAGAGCGGTTTTCGACAATAAGGACGAGCGGCTGGCACCCGGCGCGTTCGTTTCCTTGGAGCTTCAGACGAACGTGTCGGCCGAAGCGGTCGTTGTGCCGAAAGTGGCGGTGAGGCTGGGTATGGACGGCAACTTTGTCTTCCGCATCCGCGATGCCGTCGCCGAGAGGGTTCCCGTCAAGGTCGGCTACAACGACGACAATATCGCGGTCGTCACCGAGGGCGTCTCGGTCGGCGATGCCGTGGTTACGGATGGCTACTCACGCCTGAGGCCATCTGCCAAGGTCCAGGTAGTGGAAGAAGCGCCTGTGGCGGACCCTGCCGTGGTGCGTGTTGCGGGAGTTGCCAGCCGATGAGCGAGCTCACACGAACAACGCTCGAGCATGAGCGCGCGCCAGCCTCGGGCGGCGGTCTTTCGGCTTGGTTCATTCGCCGGCCGATAGCCAGTGTCTTGCTTGCGCTCTCGGTGACGTTGCTTGGCGTCTTCGCCTTTCCCGCCCTATCGGTCGCGCCTCTGCCGCAGGCGGACTTCCCAACGATTCAGGTCAGCGCGACGTTTCCGGGCGCAAGTCCCGAAACAATGGCATCGGCAGTAGCGTCTCCCCTCGAGGTCGCCTTCACCGGAATCGCGGGTATAATTGAGATGACGTCTTCAAGTGCGCTAGGCCAGACAAACATTCTCATCCAGTTCGAGCTGGAGAGGAACATCGATGTCGCGGCCCAGGAGATTCAGGCGGCCATCAATTCGGTAGCGGGCCGCCTCCCTTCCGACCTTCCCAACCCTCCGACCTGGAGGAAGATCAATCCGACAGATGGTCCGGTGATGGTGCTGAGCGTGACGTCGGAGAGTATGCCTACGACGTCACTTAGCGACCTAGCCGAGACCAGGATCGCGCGCCAACTTGGACAGATCAGCGGTGTTGCACAGGTCGTCATCGCCGGCATGCAACGACCCGCTATTCGCATTCAGGCCCAGCCGGATCGGCTTGCGGCCTATGGGCTGACAATGGCCGACATCCGCGCGGCGGTCGCATCCGCGAACGTCAATCGGGCCAAGGGCGCTGTTTTTGGACAAGATGTCGTATCGACATTGCAGACAAACGACCAGCTTTTCACCGAGGGTGAATATCAGGACGTCGTCATAACGTGGCGGGATGGTGCACCTGTGCGGATACGAGACGTCGCGAAGGTCGCTGTCGGTCCGGAAGACGCCTACGTTGGCGCATGGCCCAGCGGGGCCCCCGGGCTGGGTGTCATCGTGCAAAGGCAGCCAGGTGCCAACATCATCGAGATCGCCGACCGGATATCTGAAGAGCTTCCACGGCTGCGGGAAAGCCTGCCGTCCGATGTCAGCGTGACCGTCCTCAATGACCGAACGCGGACCATCCGCGCCTCGCTTCATGAAGTGGAATTGACACTGGTCGTAACGCTGGTGCTCGTCATCGCAGTGATGGGTGTGTTCCTGAGGCAAGTCGCGGCAACGGCGATCGTCGCGATCATCCTCGGTATATCCGTGATTGCCACCTTCGCAGCGATGTACGTCCTGGGTTTCAGCCTCAACAATTTGACCCTTGTTGCACTGGTAATCGCGATCGGATTCGTAGTCGACGACGCCATCGTCGTGGTTGAAAACATCCACCGTCACATGGAGGCCGGCGAATCGGCGATGACAGCGGCTCTCGAGGGTGCCCGCGAAATCGGCTTCACGGTCGTTTCGATCACCCTGTCTCTGATCGCGGCCTTCACACCCCTGCTGTTCATGGGAGGCATCGTCGGGCGTCTGTTCCGGGAGTTCTCTCTCACCATCACCTTGTCGTTGCTGATTTCCGTCGTCATGGCGCTGACCCTGGCACCGACGCTTTGCGCCCTATTCATGAAGGCACCGAAACACGGTGGCACCAGGGGCAAAAAGTCCCTTACCGACCGGCTGGTCGATTCCTATGCCGCGGCGCTGCGCTGGTCCCTTCGGCACAAGGCGTTCACCATGTCGGTGTTTGTGGCGACAATCGCAGCAACGGTCGCAACTTACGTTTACATCCCCAAGGGCTTCTTTCCGCCGCAGGATACCGCCTTCATCCTGGGGACGACGATCGCGCCAGAGGACATTTCCTATGAGGCCATGAGGGAGAAGCACCTGGCATTGGCGGACATCGTCGCCGCCGACCCGGCAGTCCAGGACTTCAGCACCGCGATCGGGCGGACCGGCGGCAGCCAATCGCTGGCCAACGGGCGTTTATGGATCGTATTGAAAGACCGGTCCGACAGGGACGTGTCTGCAGAAGAGTTCATCGCTCGCCTACGACCGAAGCTCGCGGCAATTCCGGGAATCGCAGTTCAACTCCGATCGGCTCAGGACATCAACCTTGGCATCGGTGGGGCTGCGCAATACAGCTACGTTATGACTGCCGATAACCAGGATGAGCTTGCGCTGTGGGCGGATCGGCTGACGCGCGCAATGGCGGACTCGCCCACTTTCAGCGACGTCCGGCACGACATGCAACTCGGCGCGCGCATGCAGCAGATCACGATCGATCGGCCTGCTGCCGCACGATACGGCCTTTCGGTCGACATGATCGACCAGACACTCTACGACAGCTTCGGTCAACGCCAGATCGGTGAGTACCAGACGCAGATCGGCCAGTACCAGATCGTGCTGGAGGTAGAGCAGAGCCACTTCTCCCGCGTCGCGACGTTGAGTTCGCTGTTCATGCGGGCTCCGACAGGAGACATGGTCCCGCTTTCCGCCGTGGCGAAGGTGGAGCCGCAGCAGGCAGGACCGCTTTTCATCAACCGCAGCGGGCTTGCGCCCGCCGCAACGATCTCCTTCAATCTTCCCGTCGGCACCTCCCTGGGTGACGCGATCGCCACCATTGACAGGCTGAAAGCAGAAATCGAAGTCCCGACATCGGTCCGCGGGCGCTCGCAGGGAACCGCACGCGCCTTCGAAGAGTCTTTAGCCTCTCAGCCATTCTTGATCGCCGCCGCGCTCATCGCCGTCTATATCATCCTGGGTGTTCTTTACGAGAGCTTCCTCACGCCGGCCGTGATCCTTTCGACCCTGCCGTCAGCAGGTCTCGGCGCGTTGTGGCTCATTTGGCTCTGGGGTCTTGATTTTTCTGTGATGGCTTTAATCGGTGTCATACTTCTCATAGGCATCGTCAAGAAGAACGGTATCCTGATGGTGGATTTTGCGCTCGACGCCGAACGAAGGCGCGGCCTTGACTCCGAAGAAGCGATCTACGAAGCCGCGGTCACGCGCTTCCGCCCGATTATTATGACGACGATCGCCGCGCTGCTTGCCGCTATTCCGCTCATGTTGGCCTTCGGGACGGGCGCTGAGCTGCGCGAACCGTTGGGTGTGGCGGTCGTGGGCGGTTTGCTTGTCAGTCAGGTTCTGACTTTGTTTTCGACTCCGGTCGTATACGTGGTGCTCAATCGTATTTTCCGCGGTCGGAAGCCAGCGATGCAGCCAAAGCAGGTTCCGGCTTGAGATCGACTCAACGAGTGTTAAATGGAATAGCGTGTCACCGCCGCCGTGTCTTGGCAAACGAGGAAAGCCCTTCGGTGGTCCGACATTGTTCAGGGTTGATCTCAATCGTCCGGTTCGGTTGGCGACTGTCTCGCAGCGGATGTGCAGCATTCAAGGCCTGATCGAGACGCCAGCGTCAGCGCTCGGCGGTTAAGTGGCGTCCCTCAGCGAGGTAATCGGCGGCTATGAGTGCGGGACCAATCGTTGCTGGGATGAAACGTGAATATCTCCTCTCAGGAGTCGGTCGCCGTCAACTGGCAAATCTTCATCGCAACTTGCAACGACCTTTCGAAGGCTGGTACCGGGAGAAACTCGTAACGTGAATGGAAGTTGTAGGCGCCGGTGAAGAAGTTCGGTGTCGGTATTCCTCTGGCCGAGAGGACCGCGCCATCGGTGCCGCCGCGCATCGGGATCACTTTCTTCTCGATCCCGAGTTCCTCCATGGCCTTGAAGAGAAGAGCGACCGCACGATCGTCACGAGCGAGGCTCGTGGAGATGTTCAAATACGTGTCGGTGACCTCGTACCGGACACTGCCAGTGGGATAACGTGATTGCATGCGCTCCGCGACCTGAGCGATCCGGCGTTTGCGCCGATTGAAGCCATCTTTATCGAAATCCCGGATCAATGCGGTCAGTATTGCCTCGCTGTCGTTGGCGACGAGGTCCTTGAACCACAAAAAGCCCTGGCGGTCCTCCGTGCATTCAGGCGTCTCCTCGCGGTCGAAATGGGAGACGAAGTCCATCGCCATCAGCAGTGGATTGACGAGCTTTCCCTTCGCGGACATGGGGTGCGCACTGACCCCGGTAAAGACGATCTCACAGGATGCGGCATTGAATGTCTCCAGCACCACTTCCCCGAGTTCGCAGCAGTCGATCGTGTAGGCGAAATCACAGGGAAAGCGTGAGAGATCCAGCGCCTTGGCGCCACGCAATCCGATTTCCTCGTCCGGCACGAAGGCGATGAAGACATCGCCGTGGCGGACTTGCTGATCGAGCCGGGCAAGCAGCGTCATGATGACCGCGATTGCCGCCTTGTTGTCTGCACCCAGCACGCTGGTGCCGTCGCCGACGATGATGTCTTCCCCTATCCATTCGAGAACTTCCGGATGTTCGGCGACACGTAACCAGATGTCCTTCTGATGGTTGAGGCAAAGGTCCGTGCCCTCGAAGTGAAGGACTTGCGGGCGGACAAAGGGCGAGAGGCCGACATCGACCGTGTCGAGATGCGCGATAAAGCCGATCGATGGAGCCTCAGGCCCATTGCCACGTTTGACACCCGTCACGATGGCGTGCTGATCGATGAGGATGTCTTCCAGGCCGAGCGCACGCATCTCGTCAGCGAGCAGGGCGGCAAGTGCAGCCTGTCCCGGGGAGGAGGGAAGAGATTGGGAACGGCTGTTGCTTTGGCTCTCGATGGCGACATAGCGGAAAAAGCGGCTGATGAGTTCTTCGCGTAAACCCATGGTGTTCCTCATGCGGGGTATGCGGGCCGTGTCGGCCGCTGGCTGGGTTGCTGTCACACGCCGGGTCACTGCGGGCTAGACCCTGACGACACCGACATCATCGGAAATGTCGATCTCGACGCCGAACCTGGCCGATTGTTCGCAAATCCGCCGCAAGATACGCTTGGCACTTTTCCCGGTCGCAAGATGCGGCGCCAGGCGCCGTTCCAGCGCGCCTTCCTTCAATGCCTCGTCGCCGCCGATGATGACGGGATGAAGTGTGAGCTCGGCGAGACGGTCGTCAGCCCGGAACGAGCATACTCCGACGACGCTCTCCCAGACTTCGGGTGCCGTCCAGGTCGACTTCTCCGAACGCACATGGAAAATGAAATTCCCCAAGCTGTAGAAGATCGGCCGGCCCCGGTCGATCTCGATCGGCTGGAGGACGGGCGCGCCGTGACTGACGAACATGGCAGCACCAGCATCGATGCACTGTTTGGCGACGCCGGCGACCCAGTCGGGAACCTGGTACCAGTCGGATGCCCAATGATGATGGTGCAGATAGGCGACCACTAGAGATCCGTCCTTGGCCGCGGTAGCAATCGCGGCGAGGTTCCGGGAAAGGTCGGCCTCGTCGATCTTGACGTTGCGTCCGAAGCGGTCAGATCGCCGGAACACGGCTTGGGCGATGCCGATCTCGCTATCCGGAGCAGGGTGCTGTGGATCGTCGGGCTGGCTGTCATTGGTGAGATCGATCGCGGTGTAGCCGACCTTGTCGCGAATGGCCCGAATCTGTTCAAATGCAGCTCCATCGACCTCGAGTACCTGGGTGAGACGCAGCCGGTTGACGCCGGGGCGTGCCGGCCGGTTGTCGTCGCCATCGGCGGCATACATGAAGTCCGGACCCGGACCTCCGTCCATCGCTACGATCGCGACCCGGCGCCCGCCGACCGTTGCGGTGCTGGCGCGCGAGACTTGCGCGTGGTCGCGGCCGAGGCCTGCATGGAGGAAGCCGCGCCTGTCTACTTCTTCAAGCGTCGAGAGCACGCCGGATGGGCCGAGGTCGAAGGCATGATTGTTCGATAGCGACAGCGCCCGGAACCCGATCGCCTGAAGGGTGTCGAGCACGGCCGGATCGCTGCAGCCGAAGAACGAACCTTTAAGTGGCCAGCCGCCGTGGCTCCCAAGGATTGTGCTCTCGAAGTTGGTGAAGGAGAGATCCGCCTCACGAAGCAGCGACTGAACGTTAGCGAAAGCCGGGGCGGTGATGTCGCGGATATCGTGCTTGATTAGCGACTGGCCGGTGACGGCCAAGGTGAACCTGTCATTTATTGAAGTGCCCTTCTGTGGCGATGCACGCCATGTGTTTTGAGTGTCCGCTGTGCTGGTTTGGATCCGGTCGGTGAGGCGTATCCCACAGCTCAGCATGTGAACCGCTGCGGTCGGGCGTCGATGAGCGTGCGCGTGTAGGGATTGTCGGATCGCGAGAAGATGAACTCGGCGGGCCCGAAATCCTCGACCCGGCCGTCCCTGAAAATGTAGACCGAGCTGCACATCTCCTGGACGATGGCGAGGTCGTGGGAGATGAAGATCATCGTCATCTCTCGCTCGGCGATGGTGTCCTTCAGGAGTTGGACGATCTCGGCCTGCACCGAGACGTCGAGCGCCGATGTCGGTTCGTCCGCGACGATGATCTCGGGATGCGCGAGCAGGGCCCTGGCGATGCAGACACGCTGCTTCTGGCCGCCGGAGAGTTGGTGCGGGTAGCGGTCGAGTAGACTCCGAGCAAGCCCCAGCCGATCCATCATCGCTGCCGCGTCCGTAGGCTTATCGCCGGAGCCGAGTCTCGCGCCGAAGCGGATGCTTTCGTCGAGCGTGTCCGCGATGCTCATCCGGGGGTTCAGCGAGACGGAAGGATCCTGGAAGATCATTTGCACGCGGCCGAGGAGGCCGTTGCGGCGACCGCTTTTCGAAACGTCGAATTCGCTGGCACCGATCCGGATCCTGCCGGCAAACGCCGTATCGAGGCCGGCGATGATGCGGCCGAAAGTCGTCTTGCCGCTTCCGCTCTCGCCGACGATCCCGATGATTGAGCCGCGCGGCAGCCGAATGCCGACGTCACGCAAGCCGGACTTTGGCTCGCTGCGGCCAACGCTCCACGCAAAACCCTGCGGGCCAAACTGTTTCGAAACGCCTTCCGCGACGAGAAGCAGGCTCCCACCACCAGCTGTGGCGGGAGAGTCCTCCTGACCTCCACCCCAATGCGCATCAGCCGTGCCGCTCGGGATACGAAGCCTGGGGACAGCGGCAAGCAGCTTCTTCGTGTAGTCGTGGCCAGGCTGATCGAGAATGGAGGCTGTGCGATCCGCCTCAACCACCTGGCCTTTTCGCATGACGAGCACCCGGTCGGTGATCTCGGAAATCACGCCCATGTCGTGGGTGACGAGGATCATCGAGACGCCCGTTTCATCGACGAGGGTTCTCAGCAGTTCGAGAACCTGCTTCTGGACCGTCGCGTCGAGCGCCGATGTCGGCTCGTCCGCGATGATGATGTCGGGTGAGCCGGCAAGAGCAATGGCGATAACGACGCGCTGCCTTTGCCCGCCGGAGAACTGGTGCGGGTAGTTGCGATACCGCCGCTCCGGTTCCGGAATTCCGACGCGGGCAAGCAGATCGATCGCGCGGGCGCGGGCCGCGCGCCTCGAAAGTGAGCCATCGACTGCAAGGCAGGTTTCCTCTACCTGGGCGCCGACGCTCATCAGCGGATCGAGCGAGGCGGTGTGGTCCTGGAAGATCGCCGATATCCGCTTTCCTCGAAGCGCCTCGCGCTCGCCAGTCGTCATGGCCTCGATCGCCTTGCCATCGAACTCGATCGTTCCGGACGTCCGCTGGAACTCGGGCGAAAGCAGGCCGAGCACGGCATTGCCGAGTGTCGACTTTCCGGCTCCCGACTCGCCAATGATGCCGAGGATCTCGCCGCGTCCGAGTTCAAAACTCACGTCCGACAGGATCGTCGTCGGAGCGTCTCCCGAAACATGGCGAAGGCCAAGGTTGTGTACCCGCAGCAGGGGTGTCGTCACGTGTTCCATTGTCATAGCGAATGGTTCCTTGGATCGAGGCTGCGTCGAACGTCTTCGCCGACGAGATTGATGCTTGCGATCAGGCCGAAGAGGGCGAGGCCCGGGAACAGGCTGATCCAGTATTGGCCGGTCAGCAGGTACTGGAACCCGTTTGCGACCGCGGAGCCGAGCGAGGGCCGGTCGATCGGCACGCCCAAGCCGAGGAAGGAGAGGGTCGCCTCGAGTGCGACGGCATGGCCGACCTCGATCGGGATCAAGGTGATGGCAGGCGCGATGCTGTTTGGAAGCAGGTGGCGAAAGATGATCCGGGACGTCGGCAGCCGCATCAATCGGGCCGCATCCATGTAGGGCTTGTTTGCCTCGCTCAAGGCCACGCCGCGTACAATCCGCGCGTAGGTCGCCCATTGCGCAATGATCAACGCCAGGATGATCCGGTCTATGCCCGGCCCAAGCGTGACGATGGCGATGAGCGCAATCAGGATCGTGGGCAGGCTGAGCTGCAGGTCGACCAGCCGCATGATCGCGGCATCCACCCACTTGCCGAAATAGGCGGCACTGACACCGGCTGTCAGCCCGATCAGCGCGGCGATCGCGCTACTCACGATCGACACCACCAAGCTGATGCGCAGGCCATAGAGGATGGTGCTGACGATGTCGCGGCCGAGCCCGTCTGTCCCGAGAAGGTAGAGATAGCCGCCGCTGCCGGGCGTGCCCGGCGGCGAGGACGCCTCCCATCCGTAGATCTGCAGCGGATCGTAGGGGTTTTGCGGTGCGATCACGGGTGCCGCGATGGCAACCAGGATGTAGCTCGCAAGCAGGACCTTGGACGCGGTGAGGACCGGTCCATGCGGACGCTTTTGAAGCGCCCTCAAAATTTGGGCTTTCATGACGGGGTCACCTTTGTGAAGACAGGCGCACGCGCGGATCGAGCACGGCATAGAAGAGGTCGACGAGGGCGTTCAGCGCCACGAACGCGATTGCGATGAAGGTCAATGTCGCCATCACCACCGGTCGGTCGAGGAGCTGGATCGAGTCGATCAGAAGCTTGCCGATCCCCGGCCACGAGAAGATCGATTCCACCACCACGGCAAAGGCGAGCATGCCGCCGAACTGCAGGCCGATGATCGTCACGATCGGCACGCTGATGTTCGGAAGGGTGTGGCGGAACAGAATCCTTCGAGGGGAAAGCCCTTTGGCGCGGCAAAACCGCGTGTAGTCCAGGTTCTCGACTTCGATCGTTCCGGACCGCGACAGTCGCGCAATCAGCGCGATATTCGGTATCGCCAACGCCAAGGCCGGCAGCACGAGGTGCCACAGTCCGTTTGCGGTGAGGAAACTCCAGTCCACACCTAGGAAGCTCTCAGTCGATCCTCTCCCCCCGGACGGGAACCAGCCTGTCAGAATGGCACCGACGAGGATGAGCATCATCGCCAGCCAGAAGGAAGGGATGCTGAGTGCCGACACGCTCGCCTTCAGGATGGTCCGATCGAACAGAGTACCGTTCCGCCGGCCGGCAAGGAGGCCGAGTCCGGTCCCGACCGGCGCCGCGATCAGCATCGCGACTGAGGCGAGTTCCAGCGTCGCCGGCAGCTTGCTCATCACCAGCTCGAATGCCGGCTGATGATAGATATAGGACGTGCCAAAGTTGCCGCTGACGACATTGCCGATAAAGACGAGGTATTGTTGCCAGATCGGCTGATCGAGGCCGAGCGCGATTGTTGCCCGCTGGATGTCCTCAGGCGTGGCCGTTTCGATGTTGACGACGTTGAAGACCGGATTGCCGACGCTGTGGATACCGATGAAAGCGATCAGCGACATGGCGATGAGGAGCAGGAAGGCTTGCGATAGCCTTCCCAATGCGACTGAAATCATGACCATGATCGCTTACTCCATTGCCGCAAGCGTCTGCATCGCGGTCGTCCAGCCGCGGGGATGCATCACATAGGAGCCGATGCGCGGGCCGAAGCCGACGATGTGATGGAAATGGTAAAGCGGTATGATCGGCTGGTCGGCCATTACCAGCTCGGTTGCTTCAGCCAGCGCCTGGTTTCGCTCCGGCCCCACCTCAATGCTCTCCGCCTCTGCCAGTATCGCGTCGAAGGCAACGTTCTGATACTTCCCGAAGTTCAACGCTCCGGTTCCGCGTTCAGCGTCTGGGGATGCCAGCAAGGTATGGAGGATGACGTCGACCGCCTCGCCGGAAGTGCCGCCGTACCAGACGCCATAATCACCTGCGGCCCGCTTGGTATTGAAGACAGAGAACGGAGCTGCCGATGGCTGGGCGTTGACCCCGATGCGGGCCCAGCTTTGCGCGATGGCTTGAAGGCTCTCGGCGTCACCGGGATAGCGGCCGGCCGGTCCGGCAAGAACGAGGTTGAAGCCGTCTGGGAGGCCGGCCTTCGAAAGAAGTGCCTTTGCCTCCTCATAATTGGGCGCCCCGGGCACCAAATTTGCCGAGGTGCCCGGGAGGCCGTTCGGAAAGACCTGAGCCGCAGCCGTACCATAGCCCGCGAGGATCTTGTCGACGAGAATGCCCCGGTCCGTCGCCATCGCAAGCGCACGGCGAACCAGCGGGTTCTTGAAAGGATTGGCGATCGGTTCGCCCGACTTGCCCGTCACTCCCGGAAGTGTCTCTCGCGAAACGTCGAATTGCACGAAGTTGACGCGTGCCGCACCAACGCTTGCAAGCCTGGCGCCGCGCTCTTTCAACGAGGCGACGTCCCGCGCCGGAATGGCGTCCGCCACATCCACTTCCGCGGTGCTGAGTGCGGCCACGCGCGCGGCCGGGTTCTCGATTACCCGGAACGTCACCTTCCGCCAGGCAGGTTTCTCGCCCCAGTAGTCGTCGTTCCGGGTAAGCCTCAGGCTCTCGCCGGAACTCCAGCTCTCGAACCGGTAGGGTCCGGTGCCGAAGGGCGAGCGACCGGAGTTGAGGTCCTCTGTCGTCTCGAACCCGTCAGAGGGCCGCTTCATCACAAAGATGGAGGAGAAGAAGAGTGGCAGGTTGGGGACCGCGCCGTTTGTCTCGATGAGGACGGTGAGGGGATCGGGCGCCGAGGCCGACTTGATGCCGCTCACATACGAGCGAAAGCCGCCGCTTGGCGGTTTGAGGAAGTCCCGGATGCGCTCGATCGTGTAGACGACGTCGTCCGCCGTAAACTTTGACCCGTCATGAAAGCGGACGTTGTCGCGGAGCTTGAACTCCCATTGCGTGTCCGACAGTAGCCGCCAGGAGGTGGCAAGGCCCGGCTTCAACTCGAGATTCTCGTCCTGATAGACGAGCCGCTCGTAGATATGGGAGAGCAGCGAGGTATTCTCGTTGAGATTGGCATATTGCGGATCGAGCGTCATCAGCTTGTAGGACGTGGCGATCCGAAGCTCTTCTCCTTCCTGCGTCTGCGCCAGCGTTGACGGAGCACTCCAGAGGGAGATTGACATCAGAAATGCGGAAAGCAGCCGTGCGCGAAATGGTTTTCCCAGTTTCATACGAAGTTCCTTTTTTTGAGTTCTTGGTGGAGTCACAACACCGCGCTGGAGTGGTCTCCGACGCGGGGTTTCCAAGGCGAGATGCGTGCAAAGGCGCGGTTGCGCGTGAGGGCGAGCCCGAAATCCCGCGTGCTCTACCGTCGCCCGTTCAGCCGCTTTGAACCTCAGATCGGATTTCGGGCGTCGATAGGCAATTCCGTCCGCTCGCAACTGAGGCGATATCGATCTTTAGGAGGTCAGCGATAACGGAGCGGATTTGCGGCCAAGGCTCTTCTTGGCTCGTGGGGGAGGGTTGCCATTTGGTGATGGCGGCGTGGAGTTTGGCGGCAGCGCCTGCGATCGACACCGCCGGTGTCTCCCACAAGGTTTCCGCGGCCCGCTCCTCCGCGATGGCTGCGCGATCTTCGGCTTCGAGAGCCTCGTCGTAGGTTCGCGAACGTGCGGCTTGCTCAAGCGGTGGCAAAGCATCCGGAAAGAGTGATCGTTCGAGCCGCTGCTGGCGCAAGCTCGATTCGCCTAAATATTGCCAGGCGGCACACCATTGATGCCAGAGGGCGAGCGTCGGATCTTCGGCGCACGCACCCCGGGACAGCTGTTTCACCCGAGTAAGCTCTTGATTTGTGGGTAAAGACGCCGCCACCAAGGAATGAAAATCTCCCCGGGTGACCGTAGACAAAGTTCTGCTATTGTCGGAATCAGCCATGATCCGAGCTCCTGACAGCTTGGTTGTGGTCAGGCTGTGCCCGGTGCTCGCAACACCAGGTACAGCCGCTAACGTGTACTCATATACAGGGCAACCTTAACATGCGCAACCAAAATCACCATGGCATGGTGATATGAACGGAATTCAGTGTAAGTTGGCCCGCGTTGCGCTGGGTTGGGGAGTCCTTGAACTTGCAAAAGCAGCTAACGTCTCGACTCAAACGATCACCCGACTTGAGCGTGGAGACCAGCTCCGGGCGTCCACCTTAGAACGCGTCCAGCGCGTGCTGGAAGATGCCGGGATAGAGTTCATCCCTGAAAATGGTGGCGGCGTGGGTGTTCGTTTCAAGAAGTAGTGGCAGGTTGGGCTGTCATGGCCCGAATGGTCACGGCTCTTCGCAGGCCGAGCACGTCGGTAGCGGCCGGGCACATGTTTTGCCGTGGACAATTACGTGAATAGGCTCAGGCACTGGGACTCTCGATTTGCGGGAGCAGGAAAAGGACTGTTGCTTCAACTGGTGAAGGCCTGCGGTTTGGTACCCGGCACAACTTCTTTTATGGGTGGTGAGCGGCAGGTCGCGTAAGCACCACTATGTGGGCGTTGCCGGGGCTAGAACAGCTGACATCCAACTCTGGCAGCTCACGCACGCCACGGCCGTCGCCCGCGCCCCGCCGAATCCTCCCGAGGTCAAATGAGCGTTGGCGCTGGCGTGACCGACTCGTCCCTACGCTAGAATTGCCGCGATCGCGTCGGCCAGACGGTCCACATTCTCCATCCGGCAAGTTTCGCCCATCAGGCCGATTCGCCAGATGCGCCCGGCGAGCGGCCCGAGTCCTCCACCGATCTCGATCCCGAATTCATCGAGCGGGCGTCTGCGTGCGGGGGCGTCCTCCACACCTTCCGGGATCCACACGGTATGCAGCTGCGGCAGTCGGTGCTCCTCGTCGACAACGAAGGCGACGTCGAGCCCTTGCAATCGTTCGGCCAGCCGTGCATGGGCGGCGCGGTGGCGCGCCCATGCGATCTCCAATCCTTCCCCAAGCAGACGGTGAAGGCTCTCGTGCAGCCCGTATAGCGCATTAACCGGCGCGGTGTGGTGATAGGAGCGGGCACCTTCCCCGTCCCAGTAGCCGAGCATCAGACCGAGATCGATGCTGCACGGAGCAAAGATGACGGCACGCGTGACGATAAGTAAAGTTTACTTTATTTAGCCTTGCGCTAAGAAAAAGTTACCGCTGTCATTTGCAGGTGCGATGTTTCAGCAATGCCTCCAGGGTGGCGACGTCGATCACATCCCCCGCCGGCTTCCAGCCACTGATGTGCCGCAGCGGTCGACCGAGCTCCCCCAAGTCAGAAACGACGCAATCGCCCTCCCCCAACTCCTCATCCTGGGTGTAGAGGCTCGGAGTCACAATTACCGGCAGGCCGGCCGCTTTTGCCGCCAGCAGCCCATTGCGCGAGTCCTCAAAGGCAACGCATTCGCTGGGCGCCAGGTTAAGACGATCGAGCACCTGAAGATAGGCTGCGGGGTCCGGCTTCTTCCGGCTGACGTCCTCGCCGGTCACGATGGCCGAGAACCAACCCGCCCCGGTCCCGAACGCCGCCGCAATCAGGGCGTCGAGATTGCCTCGGCTGGTTGTCGTGGCGACCGCCATCGCCAGTCCGCGTGCCCGTGCCTCGACGATGAGACGCCTCACGCCCGGTCGGAGCGCTACGCCCGAAGCCGTTCTGAGCGCATAAAGCCTGTTCTTTTCGGCATGCAGCTCGGCGACCCGCGCTGTAGAGTCTGTCCCGACGTCGAGGCCCATGCAGTCGAAATAGTGACGGATGCGTTCCTTGCCGCCTGTGACCTTCAGGAGCTGGTAGTAGAGCTCACGAGGCCACTCCCAGTCGTGCCCGGCATTCGCAAACGCGTCGTTGAAGCAGATACGGTGAAGCTCCTCGGTTTCGGCGAGCGTCCCGTCCACATCGAAAATCAGCGCCTTGAGTAGCATTCGACCTGTCCTCCTTAAAAACGGTGCCCAAGCCCAGATTAAGCGAAGTCCCCCCCGCGTCTAACGGGAATTCGGTCGGCTCACTGTGACACGCTGTCTCGCCAGAAACACCGCAATGAGCCGTTCGCAGACAATGACGCGAGTTATTGCGCCGTCTGAATGGGCCCCAATCGTGCCGTTCCCAGCGTCTGTTGCGGAAGACAGCAAAGGGTCGGCTTCGGCCTTCAGCGGAGCTTCAATGAGAAGCGCCGCTCTTTGCACTATTACAATTCAAGCACCATCTACGTCGGCACTTGCGCCGACCGGAAAAGGTCGCGGCGTCTTATGCGCTCGTGCTCTGGCGAAGATGCGGGATCGCTGCGATCCGCCTCGTCAGATACGGTTCTGGGCGTCGTTAAAGCGCTCCACGAACCCGATAATGTCGTCGACCAACGGTAAGTCCCAAAGATCATTATGACCGGAGAGGTCGTAGATCAGCATTTGCTTGGGCTGGGGTGCGATTTCATATAGCGCCTCGCCCGAGGAAAGCGGAATGACAGGGTCACGTCGCCCGTGGATAACCAGCTTCGGCTGCCTGACCTTCGCTATTCTCAGATCGGAGCGGAACAGATCCTTTATAGGAGTGCAACCGGGAAGCAGGGATAGATCGTCTGAGCGAGCGACAGCACCGACAGGTAGCCAGATACGAGAATGACGGCCATAGCCGGTCTTCGCCGCGCAATATCGACCGCGACGCCGCTTCTCAACGATTGGCCTAGAAGAAAGATCTGGCTTTCAGATTCTGCAGCAAGCCAGTCGAATGCGGCAACTTCATCGGTGAGTAGCCCGACCTCGCTCGGTGTTCCCGTCGACCCGGGATAGTCGCGATAAGAAATTGCGAGCAGGCCGATCCCCCGTGAGACCAGCGCTTGGGCGAGAAAGCTATAGTTGCCGACCCGGTCAGCGTTGCCAAGAAAGAATAGCACGGCCCGGCTTGCGGGGTTTGTCCCGGCTGTAGAGTCCGAAAAGCGTCTCTCCATCGGGCGTCCTAACATAGACACTGTCGCCCCAGCTTGCGTGCACAGGCGCTTGTCGTGCACCGAGTAGAGCAGGGCTCTCTCTGGGAGAGGTACGTCCCGCCGACGAGGGACGCATAGGCGATAATCGCCACAGTCAAGAACATCAGCAGGAGTTTTGCAGTGCTCACGACGCCATCCAACGACGCCTAACTGAGTGCCTCAGCGCTAGAGTGATCGGCATGCAGGCCCCTCAACACCGCTTCGCTGCGGCGGCTAACCCTGTGGTGTCGCGGATCCCGGACTGGTAGGCATCGATCAGCTTCGCGGCAAGGACTTGAGCTTCCTCCGACTTCAACGGCAGAGCGCGCAATTGCAGTTCGCTTCGGAAAATTCTCTCGATCATCTTGAGCTCGTCAGGCCCGATTGGGTCGAAGCTCCAAACTCGCTCGGATTTCATCAGCTTTTCCTCTTTGCCCCGGCAACGCCGCAGGGTCGATGCTGGCGCAAAGTCTACGCCACTTCACCAACATGGCGAGTCATTAGAGCGCCTAGCGGATCAAGGGTCCGGAACCGTACGAACGAGGAGATCAGTCTGATGGGAAAAACAAAATTAGCCAACGGTGGCTCTGCTATTCCAATTACTAGGGGCGCAGATTGGCGACGCGCAGCCGGCATGCTAATGTTCTATGCGTTTCGGTTATAGCGGAGCGGTCGGCGAGGCGCTGCGGTGGCCGGCTCCGCAGCCTAGGGAGCGGCTATGGTAGTTCCTTCCCAAGCTTCGCTCAACAATCTACTGCTGACCCTGCTCCCAGAGGCCGACTATCGCCAGATCGCGCCCGATCTCGCCCCTTTCAATGTGGCGCGAGGGGCGTTGCTGGCAAGGGCTGGCCATCCCATCGAGCATGTCTACTATCTCACATCCGGCATAGGCTCGCTGGTCGCCTCCACGCCGGAAGGCAACAGAGCAGAGGCGGGCATCTTCGGGCGTGAAGGTTACATTCCGACCTCTGCCGCGATGGGTGTTGAGCTCAGCGTCCACGACGTCATCATGCAGATCGAGGGAGATGCTTACCGGATGGAGTTCACCGCATTCCGGAAGTGGATGGATCATAATCGGAACTTCGCCAAAGTCATGATCCGATGCATCGAGGCCTTCTCGATTCAGCTTACCTACACTGCGATTTCGAACGCGTTGCACGGGGTGGACGAAAGATTGGCCAGATGGCTTCTGATGTGTCACGACCGTGTATCAGGCGACGAAATTACTCTGACGCACGAGTTCATTTCGCTGATGCTTGCGGTTCGCCGTCCAAGTGTCACAACGTCGCTCCACGTCCTTGAAGGCAACGGTTTCATTCGCTCGAACAGGGGCAACATTATTATCCGGAACAGGCAAGCCCTCGAAGAGTTCGCCCGCGACGCCTATGGCAAGCCGGAGGCGGAATACCAGCGGCTTATGACAGGGCTTTTTTGATTCCGGAAAGAAGGTCGCCAAGTCGCTCGCCAGTAGATGTCGTCGCGCTCACCGTCAAAGCTCAAAAAAAGCCCCTCGGAGCATTTGCCGAGGGGCAGGCCATCAATGTGCAAGCCATTATGTGTGCGGTTCTGTAAAGTAGCGCACGAATCGAAATTGCGCCATCTTCGCTCGTCCTGCGTACGAAAGCGGACCAACGGCTCGGGCGGTGGAACGAGACGTGCGCCTCCGGGTTGGATGGCAGGTTCATAGAAGGGAGGTCTCAATGAAGGAGATCCCCTGGCGCATAGCCCTTTCGGTAAGACTTCAAAACGGCATAGAGCGACGGTTCTGTGGCCCGTATGACGCCCTCGACTTCCTCGAACACGAGTGGCCGAACCATGGAAGACGTTACTACCAAGCAGTCGCAGATTGCCGTGCGGCGTTGTTGAGGCTTCAAACAGCCGAGGTGGCAAGGCTATCATTTATGGATGCCTGTATAGAGGCATCGATGCCATTTGCGGAGACCCGTGGCAGTCACACTCCGGCTCTACTTAAGCGCACGTCTGCGCGTCGGCGGTACTGACAGGAAACTAGCGTGAATTCCAGACCGCACCCTCAAGCCTCTTTGAAGCGACGCAGACGACTTCTCGCTCATTTGTATACTCATAGTCAGAATTTCACCTGTGGTGAAATCAGCCTCCATCGCGCGTCGGGGCGGGAGGTTGATTATCCCACCGGGCGGCCAAGCGACGGCAACCGGGTCCCTCAAGACGCCTTCAGATAAGGCGCCGCGGCGCGCCCATGGCGACACGGCCGTCACGTCCTCGCGGGTCCATTTGTGCTCTCGCGCCAGCGTCCGCTCTTGCGGCCAAGACCTGTCAACGCGCCTGACCCGCCGAACGACGGCAATTGGTTTTCTGACTTTGATGCACCGCTGAGGAACTTCGCCTTTGCGACTCGTTGCGGACCTTTCGGTGAGCTTTCAACATCGCGCTCCTGCTCCAGTCTCAACTCCCTCCTCAATGCTCTCCAGTACAGTAACTTTCTTGACTTCAGTGGGTGAATGTTCTGCAAATCATTGTGAGTGAGCGGTTATGGAGGCGCGGCCACTTTCCGGCCGCGCCATCGCATTGTTCTGGAGTCTTAAGCTGGAGCGCGGCAGAGACCCGAGCGAGATTTGTTCAAAATTGCCGCTGCCGCCACTATACTCGGCGTTATAGCCGGGAGAGAGTTCATGCGTCGACTAGCCCAGTGCCAAGCGTTTCTGGCCGTGGTTCTCGCGAGCGCAGCCGCCGTGATTCCGACATCCGCGCCCGCTCAGGATCGCTTCGCCGAGCGTGCGGCGATGATCGAAACGGTCAAAGGGCACGCCCGCTCAGCGCCGTCGGCGGTCGAGGGGCAGGGCATCGATCCGGCCGTGCTGACGACGATGGGGAAGGTGCCGCGCCACTTTTTCGTGCCCGAGGAGCAGCGCGGCGCGGCCTATCGAGATCGGCCACTGCCGATCGGATACGGTCAGACCATCTCGCAGCCCTTCATCGTCGCGCTGATGACCGACCTGATCAACATCGGGCCTGGCGACTCTGTCCTCGAGATCGGTACTGGCTCGGGCTATCAGGCAGCCGTCTTGTCGCCGCTCGCAGCGAAGGTATACTCGATTGAGATCATACCGGAACTGGGCGAAAGGGCGGCCGCCCGCCTCGCGGAGCTCCGATTCAACAATGTCGAGGTGAAGGTAGACGACGGTTACTATGGGTGGCCTGCGCACGCGCCTTTCGACGGCATCGTAGTGACTGCCGCTGCCAGCCACATCCCGCCGCCGCTGGTTGAGCAGCTCGCCAAGGGGGGCCGGATGGTCGTGCCCGTGGGAGGTCCCTTCGCGACCCAGTTTCTCATGCTGGTCGACAAGCGGCGGGACGGAAGCATCACGACCCGGCAGCTGCTGCCGGTAAGCTTTGTGCCGCTGCGTGGAGGTGGGGCCCGATGAGAGCGGGGCGCCTGCTGCCGGTTGGCCTCATATCGGCGGCAATCCTTGCCCACGAAGTGCTGCTGATAAGGCTCTTTTCGATTATTCAGTGGCATCATTTTGCCTATATGATGATAAGCATCGCGCTCTTGGGCTTTGGCGCGAGCGGCACATTCGTTGCCTTGGCCCGCCGCCCGCTGGTGGAACGGTACCCCGTTGCCTTCGCAGCGTCGGCAGCGCTGTTCGGCATTACTGCGGTTGCCAGCTTCGCCTGTGCCGAACGTGTACCGTTCAACGCGCTTGAGATCGTCTGGAATCCGCGCCAGCTCGGTTGGCTTGCGGCCATCTACGCTCTCCTGATCCTGCCGTTCTTTTTCGGTGCAACCAGCATCGCCCTTGCCTTCAGCCGCTATCCTGACCAGATCGGACGCGTCTATGCCTTTGACCTCGTCGGCGCAGGGATCGGTGCGCTGGGCACCGTCGGCCTCCTGTTCCTGGTCTTTCCCTCCGAGGCGCTGCGCTTCATCGCGGCGCTGGGATTCGCGGCGGCTGCCCTCGCCGCGACGGGCATGGCTCGCCATCGGTGGTTCGCCGCGGGCAGCCTCGGGCTTGCAGCTGCGGTCATCACGGTGTGGCTACCACCGTCCTGGCTGGCCCCTGGCCTCCACATGTCGCAGTACAAGGGCCTCCGCATGGCTCTCGAAGTGCCGAACGCGCGGGTGGTCGAGGAGCGATCGAGCCCGCTCGGACTGCTGACGGTCGTCGAGAGCCCGGCCGTCCCTTTGCGGTACGCGCCGGGTCTCAGCCTCGCCAACACCCAAGAGCCGCCCGCGCAACTCGCCGTCTTCACCGATGGCGACAGTCTTACGGCGATCACCGCCTATGGCGGCGACCCGGCGACGGTCGCCTATCTCGGCCGGACAACGACGGCGCTCCCGTACCGCATCCTTGAGCGGCCGCGGGTGCTAGTCCTAGGCGCCGGCGGCGGTGAGCAGGTGCTGCTGGCGCTGCGCGCCGGAGCCGATACCGTGGATGCTGTAGAGGTCAACCCGCAGATGATCGACTTGGCTCGGAATCGCTTCGCGGACATCGTGGGCGGCATCTTGAGCCGACCGAACGTGCATCTGCATCTAGCCGAGGCGCGCGCCTTCGCTGCGACGACTGGCGAGCGTTATGACCTGATCCAGATGCCGCTCCTTGACTCCTTCAGCGCGGCCGCGGCCGGCGTGCAGAGCCTGCATGAGAACTATACCTACACCGTGGAGGCAATGCGGGATTACCTAGCGGTGCTGAGACCAGATGGAGTCGTCGCGATCACGCGATGGCTGCGGGTGCCGCCGCGCGACATCCTCAAGCTATTCGCCACTGCTACCGTTGCGCTTGAAGCGGATGGCGTGGCCCAGCCAGGCCGGCACCTGGTGCTGATCCGGAGCTGGAATACTGCAACCCTGCTCGTCGCCAAGGCGCCGTTCACCGGCGAAGACGTCGCAGCCATCCGCGGCTTCGCGGCCGAGAATTTCTTTGACATCTCCTGGGCGCCGGGCATCTCCGCGAGCGACGTGAACCGCTACAACCAGCTCGACCAGGAATATCTCTACCAGGGAGCCCTCGCTCTCCTCGGCCCTGAGCGCGCCGAATTCACCGAGCGCTACAAGTTCGATATTACACCGGCCACTGACAATCGGCCCTATTTCTTCGACTTCTTCCGCTGGCGCGCCCTGCCCGAACTCCTGACGCTGCGCACCCAGGGTGGGGCAGCGATGCTCGACTGGGGCTACCTGATCCTGGTGACGACGCTCGTCCAGGCCGCGACCCTCAGCGCCGTCCTGATCCTGCTACCGCTCTGGCTTGGCCGGCGCGCACGGGGGAGAGCCGTACATCGGCTGCGCTTCGGGCTCTATTTCCTTGCCTTGGGCCTGGCCTTCCTCTTTATCGAGATTGCCTTCGTCCAGCGCTTCGTGCTGTTCCTCGGCCATCCGCTCTACGCTGTCGCTGTCGTGCTCGCGGGTTTCCTTGCCTTTGCCGGTCTCGGTAGCGCCGTAGCCGCACGGTGGATGGCGGCGGTCGGACGCGGATCACCGGTGCGCGGCATTGCGCTCGCCGTCGTGGTGATCGCGTTCCTGGCTGCCAGCTACCTCGTCGCGCTGCCCTTGATATTCGAACGGCTGCTGGCACTCCCGGATGCCGCGAAGATCGCGATCACGCTCTTCCTCATAGCGCCGCTCGCCGTCTTTATGGGCATGCCGTTCCCCCTCGGCCTCGGCCACGTCGGTGCACGCTCGGACGAGTTTATTCCCTGGGCGTGGGGGATCAATGGCTGTGCGTCCGTGTTGAGCGCGATCCTCGCCACACTGCTTGCGATGCATATCGGGTTTACAGGCGTCGTGACGATCGCCACCATCCTTTATCTTCTCGCCCCGGCCTTACTCGCAGGGCTGCCGGATCGATACGATGAGCACGGCTCTGATCCCGATCGCAACCGTTCGCGAGTTAAACCAACCGGCTGAAAGCCCTACGCGGCTAGCGAGTGCGCCCTGCGACGGCTCGCCAGAGGGGTGTCGTGCGGGTCATTGGCAAATGTCTGCGTTGGGAATCAGAACTTCCCCTCCAAATATCTGTCGGGGAAGACCCGAGAGGGTCATGACCTCCGGTTCGGCGTCAGTGTTTGAAACGTCATATCACCGCGCGAATGACCGAAAATGCATCAAGACTTGCCGTGTGATTGCGGAGAAGGGAGGTCGGAGAAGGGTCGATCTTTCCGGTTCGATCCACGGCAAAAAAGGGTCAGGCCTTGACCGTCAGCGGGACCAGCGAGGGGGGCGCTTCGATGAGAAGCGCCGCCATGAGCACTACAATTCGACTTGCTCAAAAATGGCCAGGGCGTCGTCCACCTCGATCCCGAGGTATTGTACAGTGCTCTCCAGTTTTTTGTGGCCGCGCAAAAGCTGGACGGCGCGCAGGTTGCCGGCCTTTCTGTAAATGTGGTCCGCCCTGCAGACTGATTGTGGATGCTGCCCTGGATCGTTGACGTGGCCCGCGCGGTCCGCAAGACCATCTTAACCAACCTTATGTGGGCGTTCGGCTACAATCTCGTTGCGCTGACGTTCGCGGCAATCGGACTTCTGCAGCCAATCCTTGCGGCGGCGGTCATGGCCGGCTCGAGCATCCTCGTGGTGGTGAATTCGCTGAGGCTGGAGCGGCTGCCCGATCCTGTTCCAGCGCCTATCCCGGAGCAACGATCCGGCAATCTTCCGCTCGGGCGCAGGCTGAAATCCGGGTGAATGGGGAGGATCCTTCGTGCGGCCGCTCTCGCATCCAACACCAGACAGCGCTGGCGCCGTCGAGGTACTACCGCTTCGGGTCGAGAACTCGCCTTCATCAGCGTCGCGGATGGGTGGAGAGCGGAAGTTCGTGCAAGCACCATCTAGTGTCGGCACTTGCGCCCCAAGGGGCCATCCACCGGGATAAACGCCAGCGATTTAGAATGTGGATATCGCAGCCTATCCGAGCGTCAACCCTGGGCGCGGTGCCGTCAAAGGGTCTTGCTTGGAACACTCCGTAATCCAATCGACGAAGATGCCGGCGCCGACCTTGGGCTTTCGTCGCGTTGGCGTCACGACATAGTACGCGCCCGCCGCTTCGATTGAAGCGTCCGTAAGCCGGACCAGGCGGTTCTGGTTCATGAGGTCCTGCACGAGATGCTTCCATCCGAGAGCAATCCCCTGCCCATTCAGTGCCGCGTAAATCGCTTCGGTGTAGAAACTGCAGCGCAATCCCAAAGTCTTCCTCGGCACAACGACGGAACAGGCGGAAAGCCACTCGTTCCAACCGGTCCACATAGGATCGGTCGTGTCGTATGATATCAGTGAGTGGGCCAGCAGGTCGGCGGGCGAGGTCATCGACCCTGCGGCCCGGGCATACTCGGGACTGCAGACGGGAAAAATCTCGTCGCCGAAAAGCCTCTTCGCCCGGCTATCCGGCCACATGCCGTTACCGAACCTTATGGCGACGTCCAAGTTGGCCCCGTCCAGACGCGGCATGCTGTCCTGCGTCATGATTCGAAGTTCAATCTCGGGATGCTGCCCCGAGAACTCGAATATCCGGGGCATCAACCAGAAGTGCGAGAACGCGACCGTGGCGGAAATGATCAGCTCGTCACGTGAGCCCGCTCGGGTGATGTCGTTCACGACGGTGGTGAGGAGATCGAACGCCTCGCTCGCCGCCGCCGATAGCGTCTTGCCCTTTTCTGTCAGCGCGACTTTCCGGTGCAGCCTGATGAAAAGCGGGAAACCGAACTTTTCCTCTAGCAGATGAATCTGCCGGCTGACCGCCGCCTGGGTGATACCGAGTTCTTCGGCGGCTTTCGTGAAGCTCGAGAGGCGCGACGCGGCCTCGAAAGCCGTCAGAGCGCCCAATGGGGGCAGTTTCTTCCGTACGCTCATTCTGAAGCCATGTCCTTCCGGCAGAGACGCCGCTTCTGACGTTACGCGAATAGTCCCATTACCAGCGGTTATGTCAATGCAGTAAATTATTGCGGTTGAGCTCCCGCGATTTCCTGCGATTCTGGGGGAAATCGCATGAGGAGACGACATGCTTAATAAGCTTCAGTCCACCATCACCGCTCTGCTCGACGCACGCGTCGAAGGCCATTCTCTCCCAGCAGGGCTTTACACGCGCGATGACGTCTTCCAAGCCGACCTCGATGTGATGTTTGGCAAGCATTGGATTCAAGTCGGTCTGGAGTGCGATGTTCCGGAACCGGGCGACGCGATCGTCATCGACATCGGCAAGGTCAGCCTGGTCCTGCTGAGAGACGACGACAACCAAATTCGCGTCGTGCGCAATGTCTGCCGGCACCGCGGGTCGCGTCTTCTCGACGGCGGCAGCACTGTGATCTCCAAGCTTGTATGCCCCTACCATCAGTGGACTTACGAGCTCTCGGGCGAACTGACCTACGCGCCCCATATGGGCAAAGACTTCGAAAAGAGCTGCAACAATCTAAAGGCGGTCAACTTCAAGGCCATAGGCGGCCTCATCTTCGTCTGTCTTTCGGACAACCCTCCGGCCGACATCGCAGAACTCCAGACAGTCATGGAAGAGCGCCTAGCGCCATACGGCATTCGTGACGCAAAGGTCGCTCACCAGGTCGACGTCATCGAGGAGGGCAACTGGAAACTCACGATCGAGAACAATCGCGAGTGCTACCATTGCTCGGCCAACCACCCCGAACTCTGTGTGTCGTTCGTCGAAGTGGATTTCGGCTACGACCCGGACGCGCTCAGTCCCGAGGACCGCGATGAGGCGGAGCGGCACTTCGACATGTACGCGGAGCGTACCAAGAGCTGGGAGGACGAGGGCTACCCGTCGGCCGCCGTGAACCATACGCGGAATGTCGAATCCAATTTCAGAACGCAACGGCTGATCATCGCGGGAGCGGGCGAATCCCAGACGGAGGACGCGACCGCAGCCTCGTCGAAGCTGCTCGGCACCATGACCCGCAAGGACCTCGGCGACATGCACCTCTGGGGCCACAACGCCTGGAGCCACTTCATGGGCGACCACGCCGTGGTGTCGACCCTCATTCCGCTGTCGCCCGACCGGACGCTCGTACGCACCAAATGGCTTGTCCACAAGGACGCGGTGGACGGCGTCGACTATGACTTCGACAAGCTGACCAAGGTCTGGATCGCTACCACCGAGCAGGACTCCGAGCTCGTCGGTCGGTCACACGCCGGGATTCATGACCCAGGCTACGAGCCCGGCCGCTATTCCCGTTTCACCGAAGTTCACGTTGACGACTTCGCCACATGGTATGTCGAGCGGATGCGCGCACATGGCTATTGATCTGCTGCAGCGGGCTTCGGCGAGCGCGGGGGAATTCTGGAACAGGGATACCGACGACACGCTCCTCTGCGTCGATGTCCACTACGAAACGCACGACGTCAAGAGCATCACCTTCGTCTCTCCGGAGGGAAAGAAGTTCGCCCTCGGCGCGGGGCAATACATGCTGTTAGAGCTCGGAATCGAAGGCGACACGGAGGCGCGCTGCTACAGCATCTCGTCCTCTCCGCTACGGAACAACGCGATCACGGTCACGGTCAAGCGCGTAGCGGGCGGCAAGGTGTCGAACTGGCTTCACGACAACCTGAAGCCCGGAATGAAAGTGAAGGCGTCGGGTCCACTCGGCAAGTTCGTCCGGCCGCAGTCGGACAAGTACCTGTTCCTCTCCGGAGGTTCGGGTATCACGCCGGTCATGTCGATGGCGCGGGAAATGCTCGACTCGGCCCAGCCGGTCGATGTCGTCTTCCTGCATGCGGGAAGAAGCCCGAGGGACTTTATCTTCCGAGACGATCTGGCGAACATCGCAAACCGGCTTAAAGGGTTTCGCCTTCACCTGTTGCCCGAAGAGGTCGGTACGGAGCGGTCGTGGCCTGGCCTTACCGGGAGGATATCGATGGAATTCCTCACATTGGCAATGCCAGACATCGCCGAGCGGCTCGTCATGTGCTGCGGTCCCGCGCCGTTCATGATGACGGCGCGCAGACTGTGCTCCGAACTCGGGGTGCCGCCGGAGAACTATCACGAGGAGAGCTTCGACGCCGCGGCGATAGAGGAGCCACCGACGCCCGTGACCGAGGCCGGCGTTGCCGCGACGTTCAATGTCCGCTTCTCCAAGCAGGCCAAGTCGGTGGACGTCAGGGCTGACCAGACCGTCCTGTCCTGCGGCAAGAAGGCGGGCGTACGGATTCCGTCATCCTGCGCGAATGGAATCTGTGGCACCTGCAAGTCGAAACTCGTGAGTGGGACCGTCGACATGAAGCATGGCGGCGGCATCAGACAACGAGAGATCGACGCCGGGTTCTTCCTGCCCTGCTGCTCGAAGCCGCTGAGCGACCTAGTCGTAGAGCGGTAGGCCGCTGCGCATCCGGTATTTGCCGTATGGGACTCGAGGTTGAGGTAAGAGCGATCATCTTTGCCAATGTTTGCCGCTAGCCAGCAACGGTTCGATATCCGTGACCGTTATCTCGAATTTAATCCCCGCCCGAACGGCCGCCCCAGAGGACCGGTGACCCATTCACCATTCACGTGACAAAGCGTCACCTGCGCACCCTCCCGCTCGCAATAGGCAAAGCCCGCCGCGGACGGTCGTAGACAACGCAAATCCCAAGACAGTTGCACCAGAACTTATGGCTCGCCCTGATATCCGAGACGTCCAGTTCCGGCACCAGCCGGTTGAATCCGCTTTCTGGTATCTTTCCGGTTCCCTGAAGCACTGTTTCGCGATGCTTGCGAGAGGATGTGTCAAGGTCAGCTCCTGCTGGTTCATCGTGTAACCAAGCGATTGAGAGACGAGACGAGGCAGACGCTGCCAATACCAGCCGCACCATTATCGGCAGTGAGGTGTAATGGCAGCTTTGCGCAGATTTGCGCCGTGTCGCGAGCAGGTTCGGATGGCTGCAATGGGCCGAGAATTCGCCTTCATCAGCGTCGTGGATGGGTGGACAACCGACGTCCCCATAATCCGTCCAAACGGGCAAAATGCGCCATGTTACGGACGTTGGGACGTTTTTGGCCGCAGACGGGATTCTCTCGCGCCTTCATCGAGAATCTGCGGTAGAATACAGAGCCTTGCACGCCGGAGAGACAGAGGCAAAGATACATGAACGTCGGTGCCTGGCTTCGGGAGTTGGGTCTTGAACGGTACGAACGTTCGTTCCGCGAGAATGAGATTGATGCCCGCAGCTTGCCGCACCTCACCGCTGAAGACCTGAAAGAGCTGGGCGTAACGCTTGTTGGCCATCGGCGGCTACTGCTCGACGCGATAGCTACTCTGGGTAAGGCGCAGCCAGTCGGCGCAGCGCCAGAGCGAACCGACATCGAAGAACAACAGCCAGCGCGCTCACCCAAAGGCGAAGCCGAGCGCCGCCAATTAACGGTCTTGTTTTGTGATCTGGTCGGCTCGACGGCGCTCGCTGCGCGCCTGGACCCCGAGGACATGGGGGCGATCATTCGCGCCTATCACAGCCGCTCCACGGACGTCATACGGAGTTGGGGAGGACACGTCGCGAAGTACATGGGCGACGGTGTATTGGCCTATTTCGGCTTTCCACAGGCGCATGAAGACGACGTCGAGCGAGCGATCCGGGCAGGGCTTGCACTCATCGACTCGGTCGCCGGTCTGAGGACCCCTTCCGATGAGCCTATCGGCGCGCGGGTAGGAATTTCGACAGGTCTAGTCGTCGTCGGCGAGCTGATCGGCGAGGGCGCTGCGCAAGAGGAGAGCGTCGTAGGGGATACGCCAAATCTTGCCGCCCGCCTTCAGACGCTAGCGCAGCCGAACGCTGTCGTGATTGGTCCGACAACTCATCAACTCGCTAGCGGTTTCTTCGAGTATGCCGATCTCGGCAGCCACGAGTTGCAGGGCTTTTCTGAGCCCATACGGGCCTGGCAGGTGATCGGGACGACCAGGGCCGAAACCCGCTTTGAAGCGGCGCACGAAGCTGAGCTGACGGCCTTTGTCGGGCGCGAACAGGAAATCTCCCTGCTGATGGACCGGTGGAGTTACGCCAGCGAAGGTGAGGGTCAGGTGGTGCTGATTTCGGCGGACCCCGGGATGGGCAAGTCGCGGATCACCCAAACGCTGCGAGAACACCTCGCCGAAGTGCCGCACACGCGCCTGCGATACCAGTGTTCGCCCCACCACCGCAACAGCACGCTCTATCCCATTATCGACCAGCTCGAACGGGCCGCTGGGATCGGACCCCAAGACGCGGCTGACTCCACGCTCGACAAGCTCGAAACCGTGCTCGCCCAATCCGCCACCAATCTCGCGGAGGTCGTGCCGCTGTTTGCTGCTTTGCTTTCGGTGCCAACCGGGACGCGCTATCCGCCGGTTGATTTGAGCACACCGCGGCAGAAGGAGCGCCTATTGGAAGTTCTGGTAGATCAAGTCGACGGCCTGGCCGCGCATCGGCCGGTCCTCTTCATTTTCGAGGACGCGCACTGGATCGATCCAAGTTCACTCGAGCTCCTGGACCAGATCGTCGACCGTGTGCAGAAGCTCCGGGTTCTGATGGTAGTTACGTTCCGGCCAGAATTCGCTCCGCCCTGGACCCACTACCCGCACGTGACGTTTCACTCGCTCAACCGCCTCACGCGCAAACAAGTCGATACGATGGTGGAGAGCGTTGCCGGGGGCAAGTCCCTGCCGGTGGAGGTGCTCGACCAGATCGCTATCAAGACTGACGGCGTGCCGCTGTTCATCGAAGAGCTCACGAAGACAATCCTAGAATCGGATCTCCTCGTCGCGCGGGACGGCGGCTTTATCCTACGCGGTCCGCTGCCGCCCTTCGCAATTCCGAGCACTCTGCAGGATTCGCTGATGGCCCGGCTTGAGCGGCTTGCGCCTGTAAAGGAAGTTGCGCAGGTTGGTGCAGTCATCGGCCGCGAATTTTCACATCAGCTGCTCGCTGCCGTGTCGCCTCTGCCGGAGCCCGAGCTTGAGAACTCTCTCGATCAATTGCTGAAGTCGGAACTGGTCTTCCGGCGTGGTATCCCGCCCCACGCGACCTACGCCTTCAAGCACGCGCTGGTTCAAGACGCCGCGTATGCCACCCTGCTCCGGAGCAGGAAACAACAGCTCCATGCGCGTGTCGCCCAGGTTCTCGGGGAGCACTTCCCGGCGCAGGCCGAGGCAGAACCTGAGGTCCTTGCTGCTCACTTCACGAAGGCAGGACTGACCGACGAGGCCATTACCTATTGGCTATTGGCTGGACGTCGGGCAACGGAACGCTCGGCCAACGTGGAAGCGATCAGTCATTTAACCGCGGGGCTGGAGCTCTTGGCAGCACAGCCCGATTCACCAGAACGGGCCAAACGAGAACTTATGCTTCAAATCAGCGTGGCGGTCCCGCTGACAGCGGCCAAAGGCTACGCGGCTCCGGAAACAGCCCGGGCCTATACGAGAGCGCGAGAGCTTTGCGGCGCTCTGGGCGATAGGACGCAGCTCTTTCCTGCGATGTACGGCGAATGGGTGTATCACATGGTGAAGGCGCATCAGCGGAAGGCGCGGCGCGTCGCACAAGAGTTTCTGCACCTCGCCGAACAGCATGGGGCTCTTGATGGCATCGTTGTGGCGCATCGCACGCTGGGGCTGACGCTTCTCAACCTTGGACAGCTCGCGGCGGCCCGAGAGCAGATGGAGCAGGTTGCTGCGCTCTATGATCCGGAGGCGCACCGCTCGCTGGCGTATCGCTATGGGCAGGATCCGCGGGCCGTGGGGCTGTCCTTCCTGGCCTGGATTGAATGGCTTCTGGGCTATCCTGATGTGGCGCTGAAACATAGTCAGGAAGCTATCGATCTCTCGCGCGATCTCGCCCACGCCACGACCACAGCGTACGCCTTGAGTGTGGCGCCCTATGTGCATCACTTCTGTGGCGACCTTGCCGGAACCCACAAGGCGGCTCAGGCCGCAGTCGTCTTCTGTGAGGAGGAGCGCAACCCATTCTGGCTGGCCATGGCCCGGGTGATTTGGGGATGGGTGCTGGCCGAAGAAGGAGACGTAGAACGGGGTCTGGCCGAGCTTCGTTCGGGGCTTGCCGGGTGGCGCGAGACAGATTCGACATGGCTGTTGCCATGTTACCATGCATTGTTTGCCCAAGCGCTTGTCAAGGCGGGCCGGTCCGAGCAAGCGATCGAAGCGCTCGATCAAGCGTTGGCGACAATGAGAGAGACCGACGAACGTCTCTACGAATCAGAGCTCCATAGACTGAGGGGCGAGCTACTCCTGCGGCTCTCTCCCCAACAGAATGAGGATCGCGCCGAGATCGAGTATCTCAACGCCCTGGAAATCGCCCGCAACCAAGCAGCCGCTTCGCTCGAGCTTCGGGCCGGCACCTCGCTCGCCCGCCTGTGGCGCGACCAAGATAAGCGCCCCGAGGCCCGCGATCTGCTCGCGCCGGTCTACCGCCGGTTTACCGAGGGTTTCGACACAGAGGACCTTGCCAGGGCCAAGGCGCTCCTCGATGAGCTACGCTGACGGGGTGCCGCAGGTGTGTGGTGCCGATATTCATCTGGATCAGTCGGTACCGCTACCTCAAGACTGCATCAGGCATCGTAGCTGCCGTTTGTCATTTCGATCGGAAGGGCCGAAAAGGGGTCGATCTTTTTCAACCTCAAAAATAGCATTGTGAGGCGGCTACAGCGCCTCCAGCGCTAGTGCAATGCCTTGTCCTCCGCGCACAGAACTCTATGGCCAAAACATCGTGCTTGGCGAGATAGGGCGCCATCGGCAGGAAGGCCCTAACCCTGATGCAGGGTGCAGAATGTGACATCAGAGCAGCAAACCTGGCATGAAAAGGCAAGACGAAAGTTGAGCGCTATAGCAATATGCAACTGATTGGGAAGGCCTACGAAACAAAGTCACCGGAGCAAGCAGAGCCGGCGTCATGGACGGTGAGCGAAAATCATACAGAAAACGAGATCCCTAGGTGAGCAAATGAATGGACCCATAATGAGATCGCTTGGCACAGCAGGGCGCGCGTACGCACTGATGTCGATGCTCGCAGCCAGCGCGGTCGCATTGCCGGCCTCAGCGCGAGACGGGATCGAACCGGAGGCTGATCGGATACTGGCTACGATGAGCGAATATCTCAGGTCGGTGCCCACTCTCAGTGTCGACTTCGATGCAGATCAGGAAATCGTTACTCTGGATGGCCAGAAGATCCAGTACAGCGCATCCGGCTCCATTGCACTTGATCGCGCGAAAGGTTTTCGGATGAAGCGTATGGGCCCATTTGCCCATGCGGAAGTTATTTTCGACGGCACTACGATATCGCTCCACGACCAGATCGCCAACGCTTACGTACAACTGCAAAGTCCGGGCCGCAGTGTTGAAGATGCGACGGAGGAGCTTCGCGCCACAACCGAACTCGACACTCCGGGAGCGGACCTGCTTGGAAATGATCCTTATGGCGTCCTCACCGATGGCGTCACCGGGGGAACCCATGTCGGGTCAGCCTTTGTCAATGGTGTGGAATGCGATCATCTCGCCTTCAGGACCGATATCGTCGACTGGCAAATCTGGATCAGCAAGGGCAGCAAGCCAGTGCCGCTTAAATATGTCATCACGACCAAATGGACGACCGGGGCACCGCAATACACGCTGCGGCTGAGCAACTGGAATTCGGACGGGATCGAGGCAGCGCAGTTTAAGTTCACGCCGCCAGCCGACGCGAACAAGGTTGAACATGTCCACGCCGACGCCACCGGCGAGCTTTCACTGGGGGCGGTGCAATGAAGAGGCGCAAGTTGAAAGTCCTTTCGGTTGCCGTCGCCGGTCTCGCCATGCTCGCGGTGGATGTCGTTCCCATGCCGTTCGGCTCGTTCGTATCCGAGGCGCACGCAATCGTAGGCCGACCGTTAACGCCGGGAAGTGTGGCCGGCGTCGCCCGCCGTACCACGCGTCGAGTGATCCGCCGCTCCACTGTTTATGCCGCCACGCTGCCAGCCGGCTGCGTCAGGAACAGCGTGAACGGTGTCGTGGTATGGCGTTGTGGCGGGGTCTATTACCAACCGTACGGGGGGCGTTACGTGGTCGTTTACATCGACTGAGCTCAGTGCATTGCGTCGCAGCCAATTTTTTTCTGGAGGGATAAAATGGATATCACACGTCGTGACTTGACGAAGGCCGGTCTTGGGGCGCTGGCGGCTGGGTCTCTCGGTTCGCCGGCGATGGCCGGAGACGGCTTGGTGGCAGACTTGCCGGAAGGACTCGACGAGTTTGCGCTGGCTGTCGAAGCCTACATTTATGCCTATCCTCTGGTGACAATGGAAATGACCCGACGGGTGATTACCAACGTCGCCGAGGCGGAAGGCAGCCGCGGTCCTATGGGGCATCTGATCAAGCTGCGCCAGTATCCGGACGCCAAGTTCCGAGACGTCACTGCGCCCAACGCCGACACCCTCTATACGACCGCGTTCTTCGATGTGGGGGATGAGCCTTGGGTCGTTAGTCTGCCCGACCTGAAGGACCGCTATGCCCTGTTTCCGATGCTGGATGGCTGGACGACAGTGTTCGATGTCCCCGGAAAGCGCACCACCGGCACGGACGCACAGACCTTCGTGGTCACCGGCCCAGGTTGGGAGGGGACGCTCCCGGAGGGCGTGACCCAATATAAGTCTCCGACGAGCATCGTTTGGCTGCTTGGACGCATCTACTGCACAGGCACGCCGGAAGACTACGCCGAGGTGCATAAGCTGCAGGATGAAGTGAAGCTCTACCCGCTGAGCGCATGGGGGAAGGACTGGACGCCACCGAAGGGCAAGGTCGATCCGGCGATCGACATGAAGACTGCCGTTCGCGCGCAGGTCAACAATATGGACGCCATTGAGTACTTCACCCTCTTCGCCGAACTTCTGAAGAGAAATCCGCCGACCGACGCGGACGCACCCATGGTCGCCAAGCTTGCCGAACTTGGCATCGTTCCTGGCCAGGACTTCGACAAGGCCAAGTTCGATCCGGCGTTTGTGAAACGCGTGCCGCAGGTCGGCTTCGCGCGCATCATGACGCATTTCAAATTTAGTGGCGGCGACGTGCAGGACATTGATGGCTGGGGCTTCACGACGAAAACCGGTATTTACGGCACCAACTATATCCAGCGTGCCCTGGTTACCGCGATTGGGCTCGGAGCAAACCGGCCGCAAGATGCGATCTACCCAACCTCGCTGAAGTCCGACAGCGGCGTGATCAAGCGGGCATATAACGGGTCCGAGAAGTACGTTCTGACATTCAAGAAAGGCCTAACGCCGCCAGTTTCGGGTTTCTGGTCCTTGACCATGTATGATGCAGACTACTTCTTTGTCGACAATCCGCTGAATCGCTATTCGATCAGTGCGCGGCAGCCACTCAAGGCGAACCCCGATGGCTCGATTGACCTCCTTATCCAGCACGAGTCGCCGGGAGCGGACAAGGAATCGAACTGGCTTCCCGCGCCCAAAGGAAAATTCATCCTCATGATGCGCCTTTATTGGCCCAACGAAAGCAATCCATCCATAATCGATGGCTCTTGGACGATACCGCCGGTGACGAAGGTGAGTTGATATCTGTATTGGCGTGCATGCAGCCGCGACGGCGCTGTTCGTGGTGGCTGCGAAACGTAAAGCCATCGATCCCTCTGTCACACAGACTGGTCCCAGAACAGTGCGATCGAGGCGCAGCGCGCCAATCCATTCTCAGCGGGTTAGAACGCGGACCAACAAACACAGGTTGGTCTTAACAGAGACCGTCATAGGGAGAAATCATGAAGAATTGCATCGCCTGTACTGTGACGGCAATCGGAGCGTGCCTCTTTGCCGGGACGGTCAACGCTGCGGACATCTATTCGCCAATGACGCCGGAGCTTCAGCAGACGACCACCGATAGCGGATGGACCTTTTCCTTTGCCCCTTATTTCTGGGCGGCCGGATTGTCGGGTGACGTTGCCCAATTCGGGCTGCCGGCGGTGGATGTCGATGCCAGTTTCAGCGACATTTTCGACAATCTTGAGTTCGGTGCGATGGCAATAGGCGAAGCCCGCAGCGGCCCGTACAGCATCTTCGCTGATGTGATGTATACCAAGATTTCGGGGCAGGCGGGTACTCCAAGAGGTGTTCTCGCAACGGACGTCGAGCTTACCTCCGAAACATTCGCAGGACTGCTCGGTGCGGGGTACTCTGTCTTCGAAAGCGCGACAGCGCGGTTGGATGTGGTGGGCGGCCTGCGCGTATGGTCGGTCGAAAGTCAGCTTTCCTTCAGCGGCGGGCTTTTCGATGGGCGCTCCAGAAGCGATGATGCCACCTGGGTAGACGGTCTGGCCGGCTTTCGCGGAACCTATTCGCTGACACCCGAAATCTACCTGACTGGGTGGGGGCTCGTCGGTGCCGGTGGCGCCGATCTCGACTGGGACGTCGCCGCGGCGATCGGCTACCGGTTCAGTGATTCGATTTCGGCGGTCGTCGGTTATCGCGCTCTGGGCGTGGACTATAGCGACGGCGGGTTCGTGTTCGACGCTGTTCAGCAGGGGCCAGTCTTGGGCCTCGTGCTGCGGTTTTAAGGATGCTCGTGCGCCCGCGGAGAGATTGTCTACGTGCTCGCCGGCAGGAGTTTTAGATCCAGGCATGCGGGCGGGCGTTGGCTCAAATCAGCAAACACCAAGGGGGGTAATGCGTGTTCACCCATAGCCCTGAGAGACAGAAACCTGATCCCATCGACATTCACGTGGGTCGCCGAATCCGTATGCGCCGACTCTGGATCGAGATGACCCAGGAGACCCTTGCCAAGGCGCTCGGGGTTACATTCCAGCAGGTGCAGAAATACGAGAAGGGGACCAATAGGGTCGGAGCAAGCCGGCTGCAAGCGATTGCCAAAGTGCTCGAAGTGGCACCCTCGTACTTTTTCGGGGACATGCCGGAGGACGACGAGTCCGCCAAGCCGATTCCGCACAATGATTTGACCGAGTTTGTGTCCAGTGATGAGGGCTTGGCCCTGAACAGAGCTTTTGGACGAATTCGCGACGCGAAAGTCAGAAAGCGCTTTGTCTGTCTGGTCCAACCCCTCGCGGCGCAGGGTTAGTGTAGCCTTGTTAATGCAGCAGTTTCGACTGATCGTGAGCGACCTCACCACCGGAGACCTACGATTGAAATAGCCAAATTAGCCGGTGATGAGAGCCGACAGCGCACTGACGCAATGTCTATGTCTCACCACTAGAGTGCCTTGCTGGCGGCGTGCAGACCGCGGCGCTTAGACATGCACGGCACTCGACGGGGTAATCCTTGGTGATCTCGCCCGCCTCGGCCAAGAGCTTGAGCGCAGCCAATCGGCGTCCACGGGCGACGACGAAATAGCGGCCCTTCTTGTCGCCCTTGCGAACAACGAGGTTCTGCAGAAGCCGGTAACCGTCGGCTCGAATGTTTGCTGCCAGCGCCTCAATTCCCTCGGCGCTGTAGGTCTTGCGGACGTTCATTGGATCGGCGTCCAGCTTGCTCAATGCAACGGTGATGATGTCAGTCATGATGGTTCCCTTTCCCTATTCCCGCGAAGCGGCCTCAAGCCCGAAGGGGCAGGAGCCCCGCTCCTGCTCCCCGAGCTCGCGCGGAGCAGCGGGGGAGAGGGGGCCAAGGGGAGAAATCGGAGGGGGATCACCCGCCCGAAGGGGCGACGCCGTCCAGACAGCGATGAGCATTTTCACCAGCTCGTGCTCCGAAAATGTCGCTCCCCGGCGGCCGATACGCGGCAATGTCTTTCTAGCAATCCCAAGTGGAAAATGGCTGAGCACCAAAAACGCAGCTAGTTAATCCCTTCTGGCTATAGACCGCCGCCGATCAAGCGTTAGGTTGTCAGTTGCCGCGTATAAATTAGCGATTTGACAAATTCATTTGGAGTGGTGCCCCCAAGAAGTACGTGCACTGCTGCTCGAAGTCGAGAAGGGCTATGGTGTGCGCCCTCCCGTCCTTCGGAAAAGCACGAGGTTCGCGAACATGGAACCGGCCACAATATTAGTCGCCGACGACGAAGCGCTGCTGCTCTTGGGGTACGAGGACACGCTCGCCGACGCAGGGTTCCGCGTGGTGCCGGTAACGAGCGGCAGACAGGCACTAGCGTTCTTGCGTTCCGCAGACTCCGCCGTAGACGCGGTGGTAACCGATATCCGCTTTGGCGAACTTGCGGACGGATGGGATATTGCGCTCGTTGCTCGCGAGATCCATCCCGATATGCCGGTCGTCTACATTAGCGGACACGCGGCTGACGAGTGGCAATCAAGGGGGGTGGAAAACAGCATTCTGCTGGAAAAGCCTTTCCCTTTTGAGGAACTGGTGACGGCTGTCTCTCAGCTACTTCAGGTGAGTGTACCATTGCTGGGGACCGCGTCGGATACTTCACGACCAGTTCCGGTCGCCATGTGGCGCAGCATGTCCCCCTCGCGAACGCCGGATTGGTAGATGGCAAAATATGCCGGCCTTGGCGTCGCCCGTCGATCTACGCCGCGCCTAACGTGCGGCGACAAGGACGTGGCACTCCTGTGGCGACACGAGCCCTCCGCTCGTCGCATTGCCCCCTAGCGACCGCACGAGATCGCATGTAATCGCATCCACCAGCGCGTCACGCCGGCTAGCTTCCACTCCCGCAAGCATCCCCGCTTGAGGAGTCGCCGAAAGCTGAAGGCGCACATAGTCGCGTGCTGACGGAAAGCGGATCGTTAGGGCGAGCGATGTCACCGTGACGTCTCTGAATCCGGCAGAGGAGACGAGATTTTCTAACAGATGACCGTCCGAAAGGGCGTGCTCGGATCGCTTGATTGAAGAGGCATCGGGCCCGAGATGACGGTCCAGCGCATCGGCTAATGCATGGGCCATCGGCGTCCGTTCAATCGCGGTGAAGACGCTGAGCGCCAGCCGTCCGCCCGGTATGAGGACCCTGAACATCTCTGCCAACGCTCGGGCGCGATCAGGAAAGAATTGCAGGCCCAACTGGCACAGGATCACATCGAAAGTCCCGTCGGAGAACGGCATCTGAAGGACGCTAGCTTCATGCCACTCAATCTTCGGCCCCCCGTTCTGCGCAACCGCACGTGCAACCTCCAACATGGTGCGGTTGAGGTCCAGGCCGACCACGCGTCCCGAGCCCATCCGTTCAGCGGCAAGTCTCGCCACTACCCCCGTACCACACGCCACATCGAGCACCCGCTCGCCGGGGCGAGGCGCGGACCGCTCGACCAAGTCCGCCGCCCAGAGTTCCGTGATGAGCGGAACGAGATATTTTTGATAGAGTTCCGCAGCGGTGCCCTCCAACTGCCATTCCTCATGCTGTGCCATCGCTTCCCCCTTTCAAAACTCCGGCCCACCATGCGCTAGCTTGCCTTCGAGGTCAAAAACAGAGCTATGAACGTCAGGTTCCCCGTCAGCAAAACTAAGGTTCCGTATCTTGCCGCCCCGCCAGGCGCCGACATGTTAGCCCGAAAGGGTTACTGGACAAAACAACCTCGGATTTGGAACATAGCTCTGCTATAGCCCTGCCCGCTGAGGCACAGGAAACCACTCAGTCATTTCAGAAGCAATTTAGAGTAGGGCCCGCGTCTGGGGGATGCGGGCCTTGCTTCTCCAGGTCAATGCCGCGACTCTTCCTCGTGGCGCGACTTCCATTCAGGCTGATGCTCAGAGCAGAACCAGTGCGGCTCCGCCCGACCGACGGCGAAGCCGAAACTTCCCCATCTGTTGCAGCCCGGATGCTCGCAGTAGTGGACATACGGCCCTTGTTCGTGGTGAGGCTTGGCGCCCAGTTCGTCGCTCAATGGACGATCTCCTATGATCACCTCTCCAATATTGGGGAGGTCGAGCATCGGTTGATTGTTCTTCTTTTGTTCCTACCTTATTTCATCGCCATGGTCGAGACAATTGGCGACGCGTTCAGCCTCGGTTGGCAACTCAAAGCGCGATGTGCCTTCGGCTGGCCTGCGAAGAGGAACGCGCGCGCTCCGTCGGCAGCGATTGTGATGGCGCTTTCGGCGTCATTTCGCGTCAGCGATGCCACCTGTCCGGCTTCGACGTCGGCGGCCGAGGCGCCGATCCGGGCGCTTCCCTCGAGCACTACAATGAAGCCGCTGTAACCGGCAGGCAGCTCTTGTTCGAAGCGGGCATCCGGTTCGATCCGCGCCTCGACCGTGGTCACTGGCGCATAGTTCGTCGTGGGCGCAACCGCCGATCCCGACGCGCCGGAAAACACCCGGATCTCCGCGCCAGGTTCATGACGCACCGGCATGTCGGCTGCGCGCAGTGCCTGGAAATGAGACGGAACCAGCTTGTTCGCCGCAGGCAGGTTCACCCACAACTGACGCAGGTGGACAGCCTCGCCATTCGCAGGCTGCTCATTGTGCACGACGCCGCGACCGGCGGTCAGCCAAAGCGCGTCGTTGGCTTCGATGATGCCCTCGTTGCCGTGGTTGTCGTAATGATTAATGGCGCCGTCAACGACGTAGGTCACCGTCTCGACCCCGCCGACCGGCAGATCTGCGAAGCTCCAGCGCCGGCACGCCGCGATACCGTCTTGGGTGGCCGTTGCGTAGGTTTGCCACCGGGCAGGTGAAGTGAAACGGAAATGGTTATCTCACCAAGCGCAGGACCATGATTAACTCGTCATTCTCGGTACCGTGCCCCAGGAAGCCGTTTGGAATCCGGCCAACCTCTACGAAACCGTGGCGTTGATAGAAGCGTATCGCTGCTGAAATCTCTGCATTCACCGCAAGCTCCAGCTGCAGAACTCCGCGATCTCGTGCATGCTCTGTAACGTCATGCAAAAGGTTTGCTGCAATTCCGGTCCCTCGTTCGCCTTTCCGCACATAGACGCTGACGAGCTTTGCGCGATGCACCATTTTCCTCGAACGCTCAAACCTGAGCCCCATCATGCCGACGGGCTGCCCGCTCAGGAACGCGACAAAAACTGGCTGGTCCAGATGCTCACGCCATTCACGGTCGGAGAGATGGACCCAATCGTCAAATACGCTCGCAAACGAAAATGGCTCGTGTGAAAGCGCCTCCAGCCGTATGCGGCGAAACACGTCCACGTCCTCGACTGATAGGCGCCTGATTACCGCCCCTTCTCCAATCGGCACATCGACCTCCACCAAGTTCCGGCTGAGAAACGTCGTATCCTGCCACCCAGGGCATCTGATCGCATGCACGTAAACGCTCCAGCAGCGAAGCCGCTCGGGCATCCGTCCTCGCTCACGAACCCGACCACTGCCACTCGACGGAACCCGAGTTGATGACGCCGCCCGCAATTTGCTCCGACAGGCCCGCCCAGATCGGGTCCCTGGTGAAACTTCCTAGATCACCGCTCGACTGCACCAAAGGCATCTGCGCGTATTTTGAAAGGGGTGCCGCGGCCCCATCGAAAAGCTCGATCTCCTGGAATGGATAGCCGCCAGCAGGCTTCAAGACACGATGACCCCACAGCCCGGGTCGGTCGTCCCTCCGCAATTCAGTCACGAGATCGAAATTTCCCGACTGATCAAGTCCGATCGCGGTAAGATAGCGCATAAGCGGGTAGTAGATCGTCTGGCGACATCCTCCAAGCGCTCTCACGCCGGGCAATATGGATGTCACCAGGAACACCGTGTACAGGCTCGGCACGATCGCTCGCTGCCGAAGCGCGGCTGCAATGCTGCCTGGCCGGAACTTCACTTCGAAGTTCGACAGACCCTTGGCCCTGAGGACGTTGTCCTGAAGGCGGAGCGGAACAATCCTGCCTTTTTCCATGGCCCAGAAGAGATCGGTCGTTCTGCGGATCCAACCTTTCCATGGCCCGGTGTTCAAGCGATCCATGGCATTCAGGATGCCCTCGGCAACCATGCCATCTCCGATGAAACGAGCCGACATCCAGGATTCCGTGTCCTCGAGATGGTCGGCGACCAGGTCGGCGACGTCGAAATCATCGAGCTGAAGCAGCTTGATGGGGAAGGGGAGCTTGTGGCGCCAGATCGTTTGGTTGGCCGCCCTGATTGCGTCGGCCGCTGAAGCAAATTCATCCGACGGCAGTTCGGCGAGGAGATGGGCGGCGGAGGCATTTGGTGCCGGATCGCCTTTGGCATTCGAGAAAGCGAAGCGATAGGGACCGTTCGAGCCGCAGATGCTAAACGAATCCATCCGGCTCCGAGGCAAGCCGAAGACGTTGAGGGGCTCGTCCTTAATCCAGAGCCAGCCGGGACCCTTCTTGGCCTTTTCCGAGAAACTGACGGTCGAGGCGTGATACGTGATGTACCATTCGCGACCATTGGCGTTCAGGCCCAAAAGGCTGAACAGATGCGTGTAGAACGCATCCGGCTCGATTAACAGCAGGCAATGCGGACCAGTCTGGAGCACCGGCGACGCCATCAACTGAAGGCTGGCTCTTCGAGCTTCCACAGGATCGTAACCGGACCTCCGCGCCGCCCGTTCAATGCAGCTGCAGAGCAGCTCCATTGCATGACGACGGACCGAAGATTCGTAACGGAATTCTTCGACGGCGTAGACAACCGAAGCGTAGTCTCGGAGGGGACGCTCCCAATAGGGGGCGAGATGCGGCATCAAGGCAGACAGCGCGCGTCGCACGGCAGCTGCGCTGCAATGTTCGTCCGCCTTGGGAGTTTCCATCATTTCATGATGCCAGGCGCTTCGGCGCGAGCAGCGTCATGGTGTTCGCGCTACGCCAAGTTAGATCAGGAGCCAACGCCTCTACCTCGGTATCGACGATCGCGACCGGCAACTGCTCGTAGCAATAGCCTGGTGGAATTGCCGGCTTCAACATCAGCGAAAGCAGTTCCAACATGGAAGCCCGGGAGTTGGATGACACGATCGTGTAGAAGTTCCCGCTGTTCCAGGTTAACACCGAATATCGGAAAAACGCCCTCAGAGCGGCTACCGTCGTCGCCAGATCGACTTGGAGATCCGTCATAGTGTTCAGGACTTCATCGTTTTTCTTGGAGATGTGGCCTGTAGAGAAGAACCTGGGCTTAAAAAGCTCGTCCTTTTGCCGCTCGCGTCCCTCATATATGTCGCGGTCTTCATGAGCGAGCTTCTGCACCTGCACGAGGAGGCCGCCAGGGCGGATGCGAGGAACAACGAACTCCAGCTGATTTAGCCGATCGCGGTCGTACATCTGAAACGTCGTGTCCTCCAACAGCACGTCGAATCCGCCCCGAAATGGGAGAAGATCCTTGTCGGTCGCGTATCGGTCGTCGTCCAACTCAAAGAATGGGCCGTGGAAGAAGTGCGCGTGCTGGCTTCCCCGGTTCGCAAAGAACGACGCTCGATTGGCTGCCGTTGGACTGCAGCAGAGCGCCTCGATGCGACCATCGCCAAGCGTGGCGAGCGTGCGCGCGAGGCAACCAGTGCCCGTGCCCAGCGTGTATATTGTCGTTGGGGAGGCGTTGCGGGCCCAGGTCCTTAAAGCGAAGGAAAGTATCGCAGCACCCAGTCGGCATTCCTCTTCGAGCCTATAGGGAATGCTGGCAAAGTAATGGCTGTCAAAATGGCCCCAAAGACGCCGATGCGTATCCGCGAAAACTCGCTCTCGAGATCAAAGTCGAGCAGGCTCATGTCGATTTGAGGTTCGGCAAGGTCCGGTGCTTCACCCTTTCCGCTGGCGGTTCTTTCAAAGAACTCGGCGAACGCGGTAAGTCTGGGAGCATTCCGCCAGTGTTCAATAGTTAGTCGATCCACCATCGCTACCTCCCAATATAGCCGGCGGGTGGCGTGCTTCATCTGAGCGCCCATCGAGATGTTTTAGCTGCCGCCCGCATCTGCCATGCGTGAGCTTCTGATCTCATCTGTGGACCCAGGGGAGCGGGTAGCCAATCTACCTAATTCGGGAGGTTGACCGTTCCGGGTATGTCGAAGAGAGGGACGGGCCGCGAATGCGATCGGGCGCGGTCAGATTTTGATCAGCTCGAGGAAGCTTGCCTTGGCAACGGCCTGATAACTTGTAAAAGCACCGAGTTTTTGTCTTGCCGATCGCAGGTACAACTTCACCGCGTTTTCTGAGATGCCCAGATCCGCTGCTATTTGTTTGGAAATCAGACCTGTTGCAAGAAGTTGAACGCACTGGCTTTCGCGCCTGGAGAGGTTCCGGTAGCGGCCAATCTCTCGAAGGCCGCTGGCAGAAAGCATCGTCTCATGAAGATAGTGGGAAAGGATCTGCAGCTCGTGAATGCTCGAAGCGCGTAGCCGCAACCAGTCGCGCTTGGGCAGGTTCGAGGTCACGGAAAAGAGAGACCGTTCGCCTTTCGAGCCTCGGATGGGGATCGTCAAGCCATGGGGGCCGATATCGCACGAACGCGCTTCCTTAAACAATCGGTAGACCTGTGCTGACCGCCGATCGAGAGAGGACCAGTCCACCGGGAGGAACCCCCAACGGACGACGTCAATCACCGGGTCTATGTCGAAATAGCCCTTGTCGACGTATATCTCAGTCCACGTAGCTGGATATGTCGTGCAGTAGTCGGGGTACAAACCCGACCTGCCTCCGTTGCAAACCACAAGCAATGTCATGTGCGACAGGCCGTGTCGCACGCAAAGTTCGCGCAATGCGGGGTCAAGGTCCTCGCGATGCTTCGCTGCCTGGAGCGTCCTTAGGGACAGTGAGATTCTGCGGTTGTCGACCATCGGTGGAAATTTCAGTTTCTGCCATCGCTCTGTGTTTCGACCCTGACTGTTCAGATCGGAGAACCGGATCTTAATGGCAGCGCTCGGGCAGCGAAATTGTAGGAAGATGCAAGTGGCCGAAATCGTCGCTAGTCCGCAATCTCATTGGGTTCAAGTTCGAGGCGGAAGGACTTTGGGTAAAAATCGGGAGTTGGTGTTCTTACCCTCGGTGTCAGTGTCATAGCTACCAGGAACTCAGGAGGGGGCCCGGCGGGGTAGCCATTGAGGTGGCGTCCAGTTCGTTGGCATCGTCATGGTCGGGGTGTTCAACCGCTCTCGAACCTCCAGGTAGCGGCCACTTGAGCGAGCTGGCAATCCTCTATCTCGAGCGGCAGATCACTGGCGAGGTGCGCCCACGGCGCCACCCAAGCCAGCTTGCGGGGTCTGACCCGCCGTGGGCTGCGGCCACCCGCGGTCGCGTCGGTGCCTCGTTTCTCGTCCCTGAAGCTTGGGCTGAGAGGACAGATCATCCGGGCGCCCGCAACGCGCGGTCTCATACAGCGTCGTTGGAGGGCACCTCGGGTGCGCACGATGCGGTCTTCGCCACCACTCATCAAACGCCGAGGCTGTTGTTCTTCAACGGCAATTGTCGGATGCGCTTGCCAGTGGCCGCAAAGACCGCATTCAGAACCGCCGGTCCCGCCACCGCGATCGTCGGCTCGCCGACGCCGCCCCAGAAATTCCCCGATGGCATGAGAATGGTTTCGACGGCCGGCATCTGGTCCATACGCATGACCTCGTAGGTATCGAAATTCTCCTGTTCGACGCGACCGCCATTGATCGTGCACTCTCCGTAAAGACAGGCTGAAAGACCGTAGACGAACGAGCCCTCCACCTGCCGCTCGGCCTGGGCGGGATTCACGATGTGACCCGGGTCCGTCGCCGCGACGATGCGGTGGATCTTAAGCTGACCGTCTGTGACCGAGACTTCCGCCGCGGCTGCGACGTAGCTGCCGAATCCCATGATCTGGGCGAGGCCGCGATGGATCCCGTTTCCTGCCGGCTTTTCCCAGCCAACCCGTTCGGCCACCGCCTCGAGAACCGCAAGGTGCTTGGGGTGGTTGGCGAGCAGCTTTCGCCGGAAGTCGAGTGGGTCGATCCCCGCCTCGTGCGCGAGCTCATCGATGAAGCATTCGACGTAGAGCGCGTTCTGATTGAGATTCACGCCACGCCAGAACCCTGGAGGAACTGGCGGATTGCGCATGGCGTGATCGATCAACAGGTTCGGAATGGTGTAGCCAAAGGCGCCCTCCGTCCCGCCATCGTTCAAACCCTGGAAGACGGCCGGATCGCGACCGGTTTCGCGCACTTCGGCGCGAAGTGGCCACAGAATCGACTGGCCGCTGATCCGCATGTGAAGCGCAGCCACGTTGCCGTTGCCGTCGAGCGCCGCCCTGAAGCGACATTGCGTTACCGGGTGGTAGGCGCCGTGGAGCATGTCCTCTTCGCGCGACCAGATAAGCTTCACGGGGGTCCCCGGGAATTCCTTGGCGAGCCTCACAGCCTGACGAACATACTCCTGGTAGTTGCCGCGCCTGCCGAAGCCGCCGCCAAGGTGTAGCTTGTAGACCTCGCATTGCTCGATCGGCAGGCCGGAGGCTTCGGCCGCGGCAGTAAGGCTCGTCTCGCCGTTCTGGGTCGGCACCCAAACTTCGCATTTGTCAGGTGTATATCGTGCCGTCGCGTTCATCGGCTCCATGGTTGCGTGGGCCTGGTATGGAAAGGAGTAGGTCGCCGTCACCAATTTGGCGTCGCCGTCAAGTGCCGCCCGGGCATCGCCGATCGCCGTACCAACGACTGCGTCCTCTGCGTCCAGTCCTTCCCTCAGCATCGCGGCAATCGTTTCGCTGGTGACGTTCGTATTAGGACCTTCGTCCCAAACAATCGGCAGCGCATTGAGGGCAGAATGCGCCTGCCACCAGGTGTCGGCGACGACGGCAACGGCCGTTTCATCCACCTGAACGACCTTTCGCACGCCGGGCATACCAGACACGGTCGCCGCATCGAAGCTCGCGACTTTGCCCCCGAAGACCGGGCAGGCTTTGATCGAAGCGTTCAACATGCCCGGTAACGTTAAATCGACGCCATAAATCTGTTTGCCTATGAGCTTGTCGCGCGTGTCGAGCCTCGGCAGCGGCTTTCCGGCGATCTTCCACTCCCGCGGAGCTTTCAGCGCAACGTTCGCCGGCAGCGGCATTTGCGCGGCGAGCGAGGCGACCGCGCCATATCTGACCGTGCGCCCGGAAGAAGGGTGTGTGATGATACTATTTGCCGCCGAGCACTCATCTGCAGGCACCTTCCAGATGCTCGCCGCTGCGGCAACAAGCAATTGCCGCGCGGCCGCACCGCCCTGGCGCACATATTCGTGCGACTCCCGGATGCCGCGGCTGCCACCGGTCGAAAAACTGCCCCAGATGCGATTGCGCCTCAGGCTGTCTCCGGGGGTTGGATATTCGGTGGTCACCTTCGACCAATCGCACTCAAGCTCTTCCGCCACGAGCTGGGCGAGGCCTGTCAATGTTCCCTGGCCCATTTCCGAGCGGGCGATGCGGATCACGACGGTGTCATCCGGGCGGATGAGCACCCAAGCGTTGATCTCAGGAAGGACGGCGGAGCTCCCCTCAGCCTGCGCCGCGAAGGGCACATGGAAGCCGAGCGAGAGGCCGCCGGCCGTGGCGGCGGTGCCAATGAGGAATTTGCGGCGCGACAAGGTTGCGACTGTCATGGTCAGGTCCTCATCCTTTCTGGGATGCGCTGGCGGTTTCAGCGGCGAGTTTGATGGCGGCGCGGACGCGGTTATAGGTCCCGCAGCGACAAATGTTGGTAATTTCGGCGCTGATGTCGTCGTCGCTCGGGCTTGGCGTGCTGCTGATGAGGGCGGCGGCCGCCATGATCATGCCAGCCTGACAGTATCCACATTGTGGAACGTCGAGCGCCAGCCATGCCTGCTGGACCGGATGGGAGCCGTCCTTTGACAGGCCTTCGATCGTGACGATCTGTTGACCTGATTCTACTGCACTGACCGGCAACGCGCAGGAGCGCGTCGCAACACCGTCTATATGGACTGTGCAGGCGCCGCATTGCGCTATCCCGCAGCCGAATTTGGTGCCGGTCAGACCTGCCTGTTCGCGTAGTACCCAGAGAAGTGGAGTCTCGGGATCTACCTCGATATCCCGCGTCTCGCCATTGATGGTCAATCGAGCCATGATACCTTTCCTTGCCAGGTTAGCGGCGGCGAACCGCCAGCGCTTGAACGTAGACCAGTCGCATGCTTGTCTTACTGGGTCGTCTCGCCAGGAATGCTCCGCAGATAGGAGATGATTGCCGATCGCTGCGCCGCATCGCGAATGCTGACGCTCATCGTGGTGCCCGGCACGGCCTGGCGTGGATTGTTCAAGTAGTCCTGCAGTCGTTCTTCGTCCCAGACGAAACCCGATGCGCTGAGTGCCTTTGAGTAGCGGGCGCCTTCGATACTGCCGGCTGAGCGGCCAACGAGCCCGGATAAATGCGGACCGACACGGTTTTCGCCCGTATTCAGGCTGTGGCAGGAGGCGCAGCGGATGCGGAAGAGCCTCTCGCCTTCGGCAGCCGCCGGTTCCTGTGCCAGGCTCGCGCCAGGACAGAGTAGGGCACCAAGAATGGAGGCAGAGATCAGATACTTGTTTTTCATGAACAATCCTGGGAGTTGGCGGCTGCAGGCGAGGCACGAACGCCTCCCGTGCAGGTCGCTTCGAGAACCGAAGGATAGTTGGCGTTTGTCGCAGAGATTTGCCGGTGGAACTGCCGAGTTGTAACGAATTATCTCAAAAGCATGCTGTATGAGGCCGCGCGCGAAGTCGGCCCTGCAGAGTTTTACTGGACGCATATTCGAGCCGGCCAGGCGGCTTTGAATTTATATTTCCGGCTCCTTAAACTAAGCCGCCCGACACATGCTGATACAAATTGCCAGCGAACCTGGGAAAATATTGCGACAAGTTGCGGCTAAGCTTCGACCATCAATTCATCCCTGAAGAAAGTCGTGGAGCATGAAACGTAAACTCGCCGAGAGTGAGCCTGGGTATCTTCGTGATCGCCGTGAAGCTGGTGCGCGGCCAGCAGCGAATGTACTAGCGGGTTTACTTCTGAGCGCAGCTTCGATCCTCTGCGCCGCGATGATTGTTCCGGCGGCTGACCTTACCGAAGAGACTTGCGCGGCTCAGACAGCAAGTGTCGAAAAACAAGCGCCGTGCCTGAAGCTGGCCCCGGCTCAGGTCTACGGGGCGCAATCTTCATTGCAGCACACAAGCTGAAAGCCGACGTGGGGCCGTCGCCCGCCAACCAGGGAGGGCGCGGCCGCACACATCGCAATTGCACCGCCGGGATGCCGTATGCGCTCGTCGCCGATCTGTACGGTAGGGTTCTCGCTATCCGCGCACGGGGCCGCCGGAACGCCATCCACAGCCAAGATAGCAGCGCTTCAAGCGCCCCGATCCGACTTGGGAAGCGTTATCGTCGCCCTCAGGCCCTTCTTCAGTCGCGACAGGGTGATGTCGCCGCCGTGGTGGCGAACGGTTGCCCGGGCGATCGACAGGCCTAGGCCAACCCCGCCTGTTTCGCGATTTCGCGAGGACTCCAGCCGGAAGAATGGCTCAAAAACACGCTCGAAATCCGCTTCGGGAATCCCGGGCCCATTATCCTCAACTGCGATTCGAACGGAGGAGGGCGTCTCATTGAGCTGGACGCGAGCCTCGTTGCCGTAGCGCACGGCGTTTTCGATCAGGTTGCGAACGGCGCGCCTGAGCCCGTCCGGACGGCAGCGATAGGTAATCTTGGGGCTATCGAGAAATGTCACGTTTTGCCCGAGGTCGGCAAGGTCGTCACAGAGGCTTTCGATCAAAGCCGTCAAATCGACGGTGCGTGTTGCCTCCGTCACGGCCTCCTCGCGCGCAAAGGCAAGCGCTGCCTCGGTCATCGTCTGGATCTCGTCGATCGTAGCCATCATTTTGTGCTGAGCGTCGCTGTCCGTCACGAATTCAGCCCGCAGACGCAGCGAAGTAAGCGGAGTGCGGAGATCGTGACTGATCGCAGCGAGCATGCGCGTCCTATCCTCGACAAAGCGCGTAAGTCGCGCCTGCATCCGGTTGAAGGCCTCCGTCGTCCTGCGGATATCATCGGGGCCGGTTTCCGGCAGTGGCTCGACGGATTGGCCTCTGCCGAGAGCCTCCGCGGCGCCGGCCAGCCGGCGCATGGGTCTTGCCATGCGGTTAGCTACGAACACGCCGATCAACGCAAGCGTTGTCGCGGTGACGGCGAGCGAGACGAGGGACTGCGTGTTCCAGAAAGGATTCGGCATCGTCTTGCGATAGACGGAGTTCAGCCAGCGCCCGTCGCTGAGTTGGACCGCAAGCCCCATGCCGTGGGAATCGCCTAGCGGAAGAAACTTGGCGAACCGGGGCAGGCTCCATACGTCAGTAGAAAGGCGCGTCCAGCCCTCGGAGGCAATTGCCTTCTCGAAAAGCTGGAGACCCTTGCCTGACGGCGTCTTGGCTGGCGCAGCCGAGGTTAGCTCAGGCGGGCGATAGGCTGGGAGCAGGTTGGGTAGCGGTTCCTCCAGCTGCGCGACTGCCTGTTTTCGCCAGGCGAGCGTATCGACGGGATCCTGTCCCGACATCCAAAAGCGTGTATACGTTGTTCCGCTTGCCCGCAGGACATCGGTATGGAAACCTGGAGGAATGGACTCGAGCAGAGTTGCAAGCGACGCCGTGCGGCTCAAGAATTCACCCTTCGATGCCGCACGCAAAGCCTTGTCGCGTTCCTCCCAGGAGATCAGAAACCCGATCACTTGCGACAACACAAGCGCCATCAACAGAAAACAGATGAACTGAGCCGCGAGGCTCTTCCTCCACCATCGCATTAGTAGGCTTCTACCTCCGCCACGAAGCTGTATCCTCCACCCCAGTGCGTCTTGATCAAACATGGATTTTTCGGGTCGCTCTCGATCTTCTTGCGCAACCGACTGACCTGGTTGTCAATGCTGCGATCGAAGCTCTCCGCGGCTCGCCCTGCGGTCAGATCAAGTAGCTGGTCACGGCTCAAGACCAGACCGGGGTGTTCCAGGAAGGCATTGAGCAGCCGGAACTCCGCCGTGCTCAACGCCACGCTGACGCCATCGCGTCCGACGAGCTCCCGGCGTCCAGTGTCGAGTTCCCAGATACCGAAGCGGATGGTCTTGGCCTTGATCCTCCCGCGCTGGGGAGGAAGGCTGTTGACACGCCGCAGCACCGCCCGGATCCTTGCCAGGAGTTCGCGCGGGTTGAACGGCTTGGTGATGTAATCGTCGGCGCCGAGTTCCAGGCCGACGATCCGATCGGTCCCGTCCGCCATCGCCGTCAGAAAGATGACCGGCAGCTCTGTCGTCGTGCGCAACTGCCGGCAGACCGTCAGTCCATCCTCGCCGGGCATCATGATGTCCAGCACGACGAGATCTGGGGCTCCTTTTTCCAGAAGACGTCGAAGCGCTTCGCCGCTTTCCGCGAGGGAAACGCGGTAACCCTGTTGTGTCAGATATTTCCCTACCAGGTCGCGAATATCGCGATGATCATCCACAACGGCAATGTGAGGCGTGGATTGCATTGGGTCCGCCCGGGTAGAGTTGTCCTTATAAACACATACCGCCACCGCTGAGGCGCCGCATTGAAAAAAGTGTATCAAACGGTATCAGTTACAATACTGCTATCGGTGGCCACGGCATTCTACGCACACCCATATTTGCGCTGCAGCATGGCCGAGAGGGGATAATTGAGGGCAGCGCAAGGCACTCGGACCCCGTCGCGACCTTGTTACACTTGGTCACAAACCGCGCATCGCGTCGCATACCCATTCGACAAATCACGTCTAGGGTTCTCCCGTCCGAGGCCGTGCGTTCTTTCGCACCAGTCCGGACGTCGTCGCCATCGCGCCCTGATAGCTCCCGAACCAGGGCGCGATGGAACAACGGACATAGGAGAATTCCATGACAATCAAGCATTACATCGCAGCCGCTCTTGCGTCGTTTGTTGCCCTTGCAAGCGTCGCACCGGCGCTCGCCAACTTTGACTACTATGAAGGCGCCGACATCAATGTGAAGCGCGGCGCCACATCGGCCGCCAAGAAACTCGACGGCCGCGCCACCGGTGGCATCAGGACAAAAGCCGCCACCTATGGCTTCCCAAGCACGGCGAAACCGGATCCACGGGTCGTGAAGGGCGGTGAAGGTGAATATTACCAGGGACTTAGCCGCCAGTGATCCAAGAGACCGCGGGCGCTCCGGGGAGACCGATCGGCCTTCAGACTGGAAGAGGAATTGGCACCGGGCCTCTCGGCGCGCGACTGATCAACTTGCACGTGGAGGTGGTGAACCATACGCGCCAGCGGAGCGTTTTCTCACCAGGGGCGCACCGCGAGGACTTCGGCTATGCGTCTATCCAGCGTTGCTGCCCGGACGGCGCCGTTTTAGGCAATGCCGGAGAGTTTCTGGTGGTCGCGAACGTATGCGATTGCAGCAGCCTCCAAGCTCTTGCAATTCTTCTCGGACTTGAGCAGGGCGTGATCATCTTTCTCGGCTGCGCATCTTAAGACGTCGCGCCGCAGGCACGCGTGCTCGTAGACCTCGCATATCTTCAGGAACCCGAGATCTCGGTCCATCCAAGCATTGTCACGTAAGTCAGGCGCTGCAAGGAGCAGCCGGGCCATTCCTGCTTTCTGAGCATCCACTGTTGCGCCTCGCAATTATTCGACGAGGTGAACAGTTTCACCTGTTAGAGCTGAGACAAAGTTCCACAGAAGCAAGTGCCGGAAGTGGCTATACGGCGAGCTGCTCTTGGTTCGATGGCCGATGCGCCTGGGAGAAGCATACTGGTGACAGCCCTAATGGGGGTCAAGAGCCGTCGGGGCGGATCACCCGCCCCACAATTATGAATTTCAGAGTTTCTGCTCACCGCAAACCCTTCCCGCTGGCTTTTGAGGGAGCAACCTGATGCTCGCCGTGCCCAGCGCTAGAGCACGTCCACTTTAAACCGGGTCATAACCTGCTGCTGCGAAGTAGTTCGCACACTCTTGCGGCTCGAAGAGTTTGACGATGTCGCCAACGGTGTTCCACAGGGCGTCGACGGAGCGTTCGGCCTGTGCCCGCAGAAGCGCTTTGAGCTTTGAGAAGGCGTTTTCGATCGGGTTGAAGTCGGGGCTGTAGGGCGGGAGATAGAGCAGCGTGCAGCCGGCGGTTTCTATGGCCTGTCGGATGCCATCTGCCTTGTGGGCCGGCAGGTTGTCCATGACGACGATGTCGCCGGGCGTGAGGGTCGGCACGAGAACCTGCTCGACATAGGCCCGGAAAGCCACTCCATTCATCGCCCCGTCAAGGACCATCGGCGCGGTCATGCCGGAGAGCCTGAGCGCCCCGGTGAACGTCGTAGTTTTCCAATGACCGTGCGGAACGCCCGATCGGCAACGCTCTCCGCGCGGCGCGCGACCGCGAAGCCGGGACATCTTCGTGGAAAGACCCGTCTCGTCTATGAAGACGAGGCGGGCTGGATCGAGATCAAGCTGGGCATCGAACCAGTCCTGACGCCGCTTCAGGAGGTCTGGCCGCTCCTGCTCCAATGCATGTGCGGTCTTTTTTTGAATGTGAAGCCGCGCTTGCGCAGCCAGACGTCGAGGGTGCTGCGGCCGATAGAGACGGATCGGTCCTCTTCCAGACGCAAAACCATCTCGTTCAGCGTGATGTCCTTCGACGCCTCGATCATGCCGATGATGAAAGCCTCATGATCGTCGAGACGGGAACCTCCAGGTCGACCCTGCTTGGCAGCGCTCACCTGACCCTGCCGGGCGCTCGCGATCCAGGCAATCGCCGTCGAAATCCCGATCCCGAACCGCGCTGCAGCCGACCGCGCGGACATCCCACCAGCCGACGCAGCCAGAACCCGGTGGCGAAGATCATCACTCAATGCTCGGGCCATGTTCCCTCCGACAAATCAAAGACAGGAGGAGGGAATCACAGAACGCTCTGAAAAGGAATCCTCGCGCCGATTCCGCTTTCATCGGACGCGCTCTAGGTTGCTGCCTCTCATAGGAATGCCGCCAGCGCGGCGCTAAACACAGCCAATATGGCAAACTTCATCGGTTTCATCCGGCGCGTTCTCTTGCCGGTCCAAGAGCGCCGGTTCGAGGCGGAACCGTGGCGAATTGAACACAACATCAACCATAAAGCGACACCCCCTGAAAAAAGCGATCCCGCATCGTAGGATCCTGCAAAAGACCTTGGTTTCCTGAAAGACAGATTTTCGGCGTTCTGCGTCTCTTGCCCTTGATTTCGGTCAGTCCGACTCGTGGCGTGGGGACAATAACGCGCTGCGAAGGACTCGATCGAATGACTGAATTCGAGGGGGTCCTTCATGCGGAAGCCAGTTTCGCTGCGCGATGTCGTGCGACGTTTTACCAAAACTCATGCCGCGACCACGCCGGATTCGGCACAACTCTTCAGTTCGGCACTGGCGACGGTCCGCCGGCGGGCGGGCTCCGCAGCATTCCGGGACATACTGACATCGACAGCTCTGGTGGCCACAACGCTGCTTGCCTCCCAAGCAACGGCTGCAGAAGCCCCCGCGCAGGCCTGGCCGACAACGATAACCGGAACGGGAGCCGCTGTAGGCGCTACCCGCACGTTCAACTGGACAAGCAGTCCTTACGGCAGTCCGGCAGTCACTGCCACTCAGACCATTACCTCGCGCGTTGCAGCGCCTTCGGCGGCCGGCTGCCTCTTCATGGGTGGATCAGGGACGGCCTCCAGTCTGAACAGCTTCTCGAACGTCGCCACCTTCATCGAGCCGGACTTTCCCTCGAATGGATTGGTAGGAAACAGCTGTATCGAGGGCAGCAACGGCTATGTTTCCCGACTCCAGTTCAACAAGCCGCTGATCGCTCCAATTTTCCATTTCTACAATCTGGATGCATCGCGCCTCGCAGTCACTGGAACGAGCACATCGGGTGCGGCAATCGGGCTGACGACCGTCGTCAAGAACAACCTTATGGACGTCAGCGGCACGACGCTGAACAACACCCTGCAGCCGGCCACCCAAAATGGCTGCAACAACAACAGCGCGACCGATCCGATCAATGGCGCCTGCGGCTCGTTCCGCCTGACGGCAGCGTCGGGTCTAATCCAGACCCTGACCCTGAACAACAACGCCACGCCTCCAACCGGCACCACGACCGGTTTCAACGACGGCTTGGCCTGGACGCTTTCCTTCCCCACGGCACCGCTGACCAAGCAGTTCAGCCCTGCTTCGATCGCGGCGGGGGGGACGAGCCAACTCATCTTCTCGATCACCAACCCCAACCAATCGGGCTCGGTGACCCTTACCCCCTTGGACTTCTCCGACAACCTTCCCGTGGGTCTGACCCTTGCGTCGGGGACGGCAACGAACAATGGCAGTTGCGGCAGTCCAACCGTTACCAATGGAGCAGGTGGCGCACTGGCGGCCGGCGCGACCTCCGTTCGGGCGGCGAACATCAGCGTGGCCCCGGGCTCTACGTGCACGATTACCGTGAGTGTCACCGCGACAGCGGGGGGCAACTACACAAACGGCGCCAGCAACATGTCGAGCAGCGTGGGCAATCTCGTGCCCACCGGGAGCGCCTCCCTGTCAGTCGATACTCAACCGAGCTTCGGCAGTTGCACCTCGACCATGTATCTGGCCCAAAACCGGCCGACATCGCTTTACCGGTTCGACACGTCGTCGAATCCTTTTGTCGTCCAGCCGGTAGGGGCGATGTCGTCCTTCACGTACAATGCGGTCGCCTACAACCCGGCCGACAACTACCAATACGCCATATCGGCGACGAACAGGCTTCTCCGCATTGGCGGCGATGGGAGCGTCGCGGATCTTGGCACGGTAAGCGACCTCCCTCAAGTCGCCGGGGCGGAGTACAATGCAGGTGAGATCGGCCCGGACGGCAGCTACTACGTCCGAACGAACCAGGTCTATAACGGGCTGTACCGAATTGATCTGGCGTCGAGAACCGCCACTGCCGTCCCACTGAGCCGGACGCTCTATGTTGCTGATCTGGCATGGTACAATGGTCAGCTTTACGCCGTTGATGGCCAGAACTCCACTCTCACCCTTTACGCGATCAATCCGACGAGCGGCCAAGTCGCGTTGGTCGGGCCGACGGGCCTGTCGACCAGTATTTTCGGTGCCATGTTCGGGGCCAGCAATGGGCTCTATGGCGGCCTGAACTCAGGCGGGTTCTATAAATTCGACGTGACCACCGGGGCGGCGACGCTGATCTCGGACTTGCAGGGTTCGACCAACAATGACGGCGCCAAATGCGCTCTCTCTCCAATGGAGTTCCCGGTTGACCTCGCCATCACCAAGGACGATCAGACGACGACCTATGTCCCCGGAGGGGACGCGACCTATACGATCGTCGTCAGCAATAATGGCCCCTTCGGCGTCCAGAACGCCGCAGTGAGAGATCCGCTCCCGGCGGGCATCACCAATGCCAGCTGGACCTGCGGCAACACGACGGGCGGAGCAACCTGCGACGTGCCTAGCGGCACCGGCGCGATCGACACAACAGCGGACCTGCCGGCCGGAGGCTCGGTCACCTATACGCTGAGCATGACCGTGCCCGCGAGCTACAACGGCAGCCTCACCAATACGGCAACGGTGACCGCCCCCGAAGGTTCGCCCGACAGCGATACGGGCAACAACACCGCGAGCGACATCGACACGATGGAGCCGCCTCCGGTGTCCGGCGTGTGCTCGCCGCGCCTGGTAACGGCGGGCAACAGCTTTACGCTCTCCCCTTTCCCGGTCACCGGTACCGTTACCAAGGCCGGCAGTGCATGGCAGACCGACAATCCGTGGGCGACGCAAGGCGGTGGGAACTACGACTTCACCTGGACCTTCTCGCAAGCCGTTCCGGCAAGCTGGATCCGCTTCCACGTCAACGACCTCAACGGCGCCTATACGGCGCAGAGCCCGGCGACCGTTACCGTGTCGCTCGGTACGGGAAGCACAGCTTCCGTATCCAGCTTCACCAAGGTGGGTGGCGACCTGGCCTGGACGTCGGGAGCGCTGCAATACAATCCTTCGGGACCCTACAGGCAGAGCGGTTACCTGCAGGGGAGCGGCTCAGGCCTCGTAACGTCCATCACTCTCCGCGCCAGGGGAATTGCCAGCGGGGACAACATTGCAAATTCGCTCTATGTCCGCCCGCCCTGCCTGACGGTTTCCAAGGTCAGCGAAGAGGACACCGGCAGCTTCCAGATCAACATGTCCAATGTCGCGGCAGCGAACGGTTCCCTGGTGGGCAGCACGACGCTGACGACCACGCAGGCCGGCACGGCGGTCTCCTCGCCGATGTATTTCGCACGGGACACCAGGACCGACGTTACGCTGAGCGAGGTCGTCCCGGCCGGTTGGACGCTCGGATCCGCCGTCTGCACCGACCAAAATGCGGGAACGACCGGCAATCCAACCGTGATCGGCGCCTTCAGCTCGCCGGCTATGACCATTCCGGCAGCCAATGTCAGACCGCAGGCGGATATCCGCTGCGTGTTCACCAATACGCCGGGCGAGCCGCAGGTGAGCGTCAAGAAGGAACTGACCGGCGAAAGCATCACCACCAACAATGTGGCCGAGGCGGGAGAGGTCCTGACCTATCGGGTGACCGTCACCCACGTAAGCGGGTCGGCCTTCAACGACTTCGAATTCATCGAGAACATTCCGAATGGCGCGACGATGACGCGCGTCTCGGGCGCGACCGGTTTCACGAATCCAGTTGCGGGGGCGTCGACGGTCCTGCTGACGGTGCCGGAGGTACCGGTAGGCGGCGAAGCCGTGGTCGAGATCGACCTGACAGTCGCCGCTCCCCTCCCGCTGGGCGTCACTCAGATCCGCAACATGGTGAGCGGCGGCGACGTGCCCGAGGATTGCCCGGAGTGCTCGGTCACCACGCCGACGCCGCCCTATACGCCCGCCTATCCTCCGACCGTGTCGTGCTCGACCACGGGTGCCTATTTCAATACGGCTTACAATGGCTCAGGCGGCAGGAAGACCAGCGGTTTCGACGACTACTGGCAGGTCGCGTTGACGCCGACCCGTGTCACCGGGGCACCGCCGGCAGGCCTCAGCTGGGGTGGGGCGACGATCGTCACCAATCCGCCGGGAGCCTATATCCCCTCGCCTTTCGGCAATGCGGGGTGGATTTCGCACAGCGCTAACACCATGCATCCGAATACGGGTGTCTCCTACGACATCTTCTATCGCTACCAGTTCAATCTGGACCCAGCAGTCGAGCCGTCGAGCCTCGATCTGGACATGACCTTCTATTCCGACAACTCGGTCTACCAGGTCTGGGTCAACGGGCAGGCGCAGGGCGTGCGCTCCGGGTTCGGCGGCGCCGATCCCTACTACTATGCCGGCTTCAGCTCGGCCGGCGGCGCAACCGGTTCCCTCAACGGAAGCTGGCGGACGGGACTGAACGAGGTCATCGTTCACGTCAAGTCGGGCCCCCCGGCGCAGGCCTTCATGGCGCAGATCAACACGCCGGCGATCTGCCAGCCGAAGGTGACGCTGCGCAAAGTGGTGGTGAATGACAATGGCGGGACCGCCGCGGCGGCCGACTTCACGCTGCGCGCCACCGGCCAGGCTCCGCTGACCAACATGATCGAAGGCGCCATGGGTGATGCGGCGGTCACCAATGCATCGATCCCGTCCGGCACCTACGCGCTTGGCGAAGACAATCTGGCCGGTTACGTGGCTGATGCCTATAGCTGCTCGGTCGATGGCGGCGCCGCAGCCCCCGCGGCCAACAACCAGCTCACGCTTGCGAACGGCCAGAACGCGATCTGCACCGTCGCCAACGACGACCAGGATCCGCAGCTGACGGTCGAGAAGACCGGCACGCTCAACGACCTCGACGGCGACGGCCTTATCGATCTCGGCGAAACCATCAGCTACAGCTTCGTGGTGGAGAACACCGGCAACGTCTCGATGACCGGCGTGACGGTCGACGATCCGCTGCTTACCAATGCGGGCATTTCGGTCACTCCGGGCCCGCAGACGCTGGCGCCGCGCGGGACCGCGACCTTCACCGCCACCTATACGCCGACCCAGGCCGACATTGATGCCGGCCGGGTGGAGAATACGGCAACCGGCACCGGCACGCCTCCGTCCGGCCCGCCCGTCGAGAGCCCGCCGGACACGGTCATCGTTCCGCCGGAGCAGACGCCGCGCCTTTCGATCGAGAAGACCGGTACGCTGAACGACAGCGACGGCGACGGACTGCTCGATCCCGGCGAGACGATCAACTTCTCCTTCCGGGTTCAGAACACCGGCACGCTGACGATGACGGGCGTTACGGTCAACGACCCGATGCTGACCAATGCCGGGATCAGCGTAACGCCAGGCCCGCAGACGCTGGCGCCCGGCGGAACCGCCACCTTTACGGCGACCTACGCGCCGACGCAGGCTGAGATCGACGCAGGCGAGGTGGAGAATACCGCCACCGCCACCGGCACGCCGCCTTCAGGCCCGCCGACGGAGAGCCCGCCGGATACGGTCATCGTGCCGCCGGATCAGGCGCCGCGCCTTTCGATCGAGAAGACCGGCAGGCTCAATGACGCCGACGGCGACGGGTTCATCGATCTCGGCGAAACGATCAGCTATTCGTTCCGGGTCCAGAATACCGGCCCGGTGACGATGACCAACGTCACCGTCAACGACTCGCTGCTTCAAGGTGCCGGCATCTCGGTGACACCCGGCCCGCAGACGCTGGCGCCCGGCGGGACCGCGACCTTCACCGCCACCTACACGCCGACGCAAGCCGACATCGATGCCGGCCGCGTCGCGAATACCGCGACCGGCACCGGCACGCCGCCGTCGGGTCCGCCCATCGACAGTCCGCCGGACACCGTTGTGGTGCCGCCGGACCAGACGCCGCGGCTTTCGATCGAGAAGACCGGTACCCTGAACGATGTCGATGGTGACGGCCTCATCGATCTCGGCGAAACGATCAGTTACTCGTTCCTGGTGAGAAACGCCGGCACGGTGACGATGTCCAATGTCACCGTCAACGATCCGCTGCTCACCAATGCCGGCATCTCGGTGACACCCGGCCCGCAGACGCTGGCGCCCGGCGGATCCGCGACCTTCACGGCGACCTATACGCCGACGCAAGGTGACATCGATGCCGGCCGGGTGGAGAACACCGCGACCGGCACCGGCACGCCGCCCTCCGGGCCGCCGGTCGAAAGCCCGCCGGACACGGTCATCGTGCCGCCGGACCAGACGTCCGGACTGACGATCGAGAAGAGCGGCACGCTCAACGATGGCGATGGCGACGATCTCATCGATCTTGGCGAGACGATCAGCTACTCGTTCCTGGTCAAAAACACCGGGGCGGTGACGCTGACGGGCGTGACGGTCAACGATCCGTTGCTTGCCAATGCCGGTATCGCCCTGGATCAGGGCCCGCAGACGCTGGCGCCGGGTGCGACCTTCACCTTCACGGCAACCTATACGCCGACGCAAGGTGACATCGATGCCGGCCGGGTCGAGAACACCGCCACAGGCACCGGCACCCCTCCGTCCGGTCCGCCGATCGAAAGCCCGCCGGACACCGTCGTGGTGCCGCCGGATCAGACGCCGCAGCTGACGATCGAGAAGACCGGCACGCTCAATGACAGCGACGGCGATGGCCTCATCGATCTCGGCGAGACGATCAGCTACTCCTTCCGCGTCCAGAACACCGGCACGGTGTCGATGACCGGCGTGACGGTCAACGATCCGCTGCTGACCAATGCCGGAATATCGGTGACACCGGGGCCGCAGACGCTGGCGCCCGGCGGATCCGCGACCTTCACCGCGACCTATACGCCGACTCAAGGTGACATCGATGCGGGCCGCGTCGAGAACACCGCGACCGGCACCGGCACACCGCCTTCTGGACCGCCGATCGACAGCCCTCCAGACACAGTGATCGTACCGCCGGATCAGACGCCTACTCTGACGATCGAGAAGACCGGCACGCTCAACGACAGCGACGGCGATGGACTGCTCGATCCGGGCGAGACGGTCAGCTACTCGTTCCTGGTGCGCAACACCGGCACGGTGACGATGACCAATGTCACCGTCGACGATCCGCTGCTCGCCAATGCCGGCCTCTCGGTGACCCCCGGGCCGCAGACGCTTGCTCCAAGAGGCAGCGTCACCTTCACCGCGACCTATATGCCGACACAAGGCGAGATCGATGCCGGGCGCGTGGAGAACACCGCCACCGGCACCGGCACGCCGCCATCAGGCCCGCCGGTCGAAAGCCCGCCGGATACCGTCGTGGTGCCGCCGGACCAGGCGCCTGCCCTGACGATCGAAAAGACCGGCACGCTCAACGACAGCGACGGCGACGGGCTGCTCGATGCCGGCGAGACGATCAGCTACTCCTTCCTGGTGAGAAACACCGGCGCGGTGACGCTGACCGGCGTGACCGTCGACGATCCGCTGCTTGCCAATGCCGGCCTCTCGGTAACCCCCGGGCCGCAGACGCTTGCTCCAAGAGGCAGCGTCACCTTCACCGCGACCTACGCGCCGACTCAAGGCGAGATCGATGCCGGCAAGGTGGAGAACACCGCGACCGGCACCGGCACGCCGCCCTCCGGCCCGCCGATCGAAAGCCCGCCGGACACCGTCGTGGTGCCGCCGGACCAGGCGTCCGGACTGACGATCGAAAAGACCGGCAGGCTCAACGACGCCGACGGCGACGGGCTCCTCGATGCCGGCGAGACGATCAGCTACTCGTTCCTGGTGCGCAACACCGGCGCGGTGACGATGACCAATGTCACCGTCAACGATCCCTTGCTGCAGAACGCCGGCATCTCTGTGACGCCGGGACCGCAGACGCTTGCTCCGCGGGGCAGCATCACCTTCACGGCGACCTATGCGCCGACCCAAGGCGAGATCGATGCCGGTCGCGTCGAAAACACCGCCACAGGCACCGGCACGCCGCCGTCAGGTCCGCCGGTCGAAAGCCCTCCGGACACGGTTGTCGTGCCGCCGGACCAGACCTCCAGGCTCACCATCGAAAAGACCGGCACGCTCAACGATGCCGACGGCGACGGGCTCATCGATGCCGGCGAGACGATCAGCTACTCGTTCCTGGTGCGCAACACCGGCGCGGTGACGATGACCAATGTCACCGTCAACGACCCCTTGCTCCAGAACGCCGGCATCTCTGTGACGCCGGGACCGCAGACCCTGGCACCCGGCGGAACCGCGACCTTCACCGCGACCTATGCGCCGACCCAAGGCGAGATCGATGCCGGCAAGGTGGAGAACACCGCGACCGGCACCGGCACGCCACCCTCCGGTCCGCCGATCGACAGCCCGCCGGACACGGTCGTCGTGCCGCCGGACCAGACGACGGGACTGACCATCGAGAAGACCGGCACGCTGAACGATGCCGACGGCGATGGTCTCATCGATGCCGGCGAGTCGATCGGCTACTCGTTCCTGGTGCGCAACACCGGTACGGTGACGATGACCGGCGTGACGGTCAACGACCCGCTGCTTGCCAATGCCGGCATCTCGGTGACACCCGGCCCGCAGACGCTGGCGCCCGGCGGAACCGCGACGTTCACGGCGACCTATACGCCGACGCAAGCCGAGATCGATGCCGGCCGGGTTGAGAACACGGCGACCGGTTCCGGCACGCCGCCCTCAGGTCCGCCGGTCGAAAGCCCGCCGGATACCGTGGTGGTGCCGCCGGATCAGGCCTCCGGCCTGACAATCGAGAAGACTGGCACGCTGAATGATACCGACGGCGACGGACTTCTCGATGCCGGCGAGACGATCGACTATTCGTTCCTGGTGAGAAACACCGGCGCGGTGACAATGACCGGCGTCACCGTCGACGATCCGCTGCTCGCCAATGCCGGCACCTCGGTGACCCCCGGCCCGCAGACGCTGGCGCCCGGCGGAACGGCGACGTTCACGGCGACCTATACGCCGACCCAGGCCGAGATCGATGCCGGCCGGGTCGAAAACACGGCGACCGGCACCGGCACGCCTCCGTCCGGACCGCCGACAGAGAGCCCGCCGGACACGGTTGTCGTTCCGCCGGACCAGGCGACCGGCATGACGATCGAGAAGGCCGCCGTGCTCAACGATCTGGACGGCGACGACCTGCTCGATTTTGGAGAAACGATCACCTATTCGTTCCTGGTCGAGAACACCGGCGCGGTGACCCTGACCGGGGTGACGGTGGACGATCCGATGCTTGCCCGGGCCGGCATCTCGCTGGATCAGGGGCCGCAGACGCTCGCACCGGCTCAGACCTTCACCTTCACGGCGACCTATGCGCCGACTCAAGGCGAGATCGATGCCGGCCGTGTGGAAAACACGGCGACCGCCAGGGGCACCAACCCCGTCGGCACGCCGATCGGCAGCCCGCCCGACAGCGTCGTGACGCTGCCGCAGCCGGCAAGCCTCGTGCTTCAGAAAACCGGCCTGTTCAGCGATGTCGACGGAAACGGCTATGCCAGCACCGGCGATACGCTGACCTACACCTTCACCGTCACCAATGACGGCGGGCAGACGGTCAAGAATGTCTGGCCGGTCGATGCCGGACCGACCTTCAACGGCAAGGCCGCCGGCGGTTCGCTCTCGCGGTTCAGCCCGGAACCGGTCACCTTGGCCCCGGGTGAGAGCCAGGACTTTACCGCGACCTATACGCTGACGGAGCGCGATATCGAGAATGCTGCCGGCGTTTCGGAGGCCGTTGCCAACAGCGCGACGGCAGCCGGGACCGCCGGTGGCGGTGACGTCACCTCGGCGGAATCGACCTCGCTCGTCACCATGCCGACGGCCGAGCCGACCAGCATCACCGTGACCAAGGTTGCGAACCTGCGGTTCATCCGCCGCGGCGAGCAGGCGCCGTTCACCATCCGCGTGATCAACAACGCGGCTGCGCGGGCCGCCGGCCTGACGATCGTCGACACGATGCCCGCCGGCTTCCGCTACGTGGACGGGACGGCAATGGTCGGCGGCACCAAGGTGACGCCGGAGATCGTCGGCCGGCAGATCCGCTTCCCCGATATCTCGGTCGACGGCAATTCGGAGATCGAGATCCGGCTGCGCCTGCTGGCCTTGAGCACGGCGGGAGGCGAGCACGTCAACCTTGCCCATGCCGATGACGCCACCGGTAACCGCATCTCGCCGCAGGCGCGCGCCGTGGTGGAGATCATCGTCGAACCGGTCTTCGACTGCGGCGACATCATCGGCAAGGTCTTCGACGACGAGAACCGCAACGGCTACCAGGACCAGGGCGAGCCGGGGCTTCCCGGCGTCAGGGTTGCGACCGTCAAGGGCTGGCTGATCACCACGGACGAATATGGCCGCTTCCATGTCGCCTGCGCGGACCTGCCGGAAGCACGCATCGGCTCGAACTTCATCATGAAGCTCGACACCCGGACCCTGCCGACCGGCTATCGCGTGACGACCGAGAACCCGCGTGTCGTGCGGCTGACCGCCGGCAAGATGACGGAGCTCAACTTCGGTGCCTCGATCGGCCGCGTGGTTAGGCTCGATCTCACCGAAGAGGCTTTCGTGCCGGGAGAAGTGGAGCTCGCGAAGCTTTGGGCCGAAGGCGTCGACCAGCTCATCGATGTGCTGGCCCAGGAACAATCGGTGCTGCGGCTGACCTATCTCGATCCGGGCAGCGATCCGGAACTGGCCGAGGCCCGTGTCAAACGCACCAAGGCGCTGATCGCCGAGAGATGGCGACAACGCAAACGATCCTACCCCCTGGAAATTGAGACGCGTGTGGAGGCGGGACAATGAACAGCGTTGTAACGAGCATGGGGCTTTGCCCGAAGGCGTCCAGTCTGCGTCTGATGCTGCTCGCCGGCACGGCCCTTGTTGGGCTCACGGGAGCCCCGCTGCAGGCAGCCGCCGAAGAGGCGGGAAAGGGCGGCAAGATCGTTGCCGGCAGTGCGGTGCGCTCGCTGCCGATCGGCGAAAACACGGAGAGCGAAACCGTGGCCGACAAGCCGGCGATCCCCTTCATGATCAGCGTCGATGGGGAGACGGTGGACAAGAGCGCCGAGACGGTCGAGGAACCAGCTCCGGCCCGCAAGGCCGGGCGCGTTGCGTCCGGCGAGCCGAAGCCGGCAATTCGCCCGGTGGACCAGCAGCGCCAGACCGACATCGATCTCTCCGCCGTCGACATTCAGGTGAAGTTCGACGGACTCGAGGCCGGCACGCTGCTCAATGTCTCGACCGTTCCGGTCAAGCGCACCTACAAGGCCGGCGAAGAGGTCCGCTTCCTTTCTACCGCCAATTACCCGGCCTTCATCGACCGGGCGGAGGTCCGCATCTTCGACCGGAAGGGCAAGGACAAGAAAAAGCCCATTGCGACTGTGCCGGTAGCGATCAACGGCGAGGCGGGCTGGGTCATGCCCGAGGCTGAAGCGGCCGAGTTCGCCTATGTGCTGCGCGTCTACGACAAAGAGGGCCGTTTCGACGAGACGGCGCCGCTGACGATCGCCCGCACCGACCGCGATCTGAATCTCGATCCGAAGCAGGACAAGGCGGTGGCGCCCGGCATGGGTGAGGACCGAACCGCAATTAAGAACATTCCTGTCAGCGGCGGAGCGGTGACGGTCCACGGCCGCCAGGTGCCGCCCGGCTATGCCGTCCAGGTCTTCGGTGAAACGATCCCGACGGATCCCGACCAGGCCTTTGTCGTGCAGCGCATCCTGCCGCCGGGCGACCATTCCGTGGACGTGGCGGTCAAGGGCGCATCGAAGACCGGGGGGAAGACAGGCGGATTGTCATTCAGCCGTGACGTCAACATCCCGGATAACGACTGGTTCTACGTGGCGCTTGCCGATCTCACCATCGGAAAACGCACCGGCGATGCGCGCATCGAAGAGGTGCGGCCGGGCGAATATGACGACGTCTACTCCAAGGGCCGGCTTGCCTTCTATCTGAAGGGCAAGGTCAAGGGCAAATACCTGCTGACGGCGGCGGCCGACACGGGCGAGGACGACCTCAACGAACTCTTCGGCAACCTCGACGGTCAGGATCCGCGCCAGATCCTGCGCCGCCTCGATCCGGACGATTATTATCCGGTCTATGGCGACGACTCGACCTTCACCGAGGACGCGCCGACCAAGGGCAAGTTCTACGTCCGGCTCGAGCGCGGCGACAGCCATGTGATGTGGGGCAACTACAAGACCCAGATCACCGGCACCGAGTTCCTGCCTTCCGACCGGGCGCTATACGGCGCATCCGGCGTGTACCGTTCGCAAGAGACGACGTCGTTCGGCGAGAGGCGCACGGAGGTGACCGCCTATGCCGCGCAGCCCGACACGCTGCCGCAACGCGAGGAGTTTCTCGGCACCGGCGGCTCGGCCTATTTCCTGCAGCGGCAGGACATCGTTGAGGGCTCCGAGACCGTCAAGGTGGAAATCCGCGATCCGGTGACCCGCCGCGTCATCGAGCGGCGGGTGCTCGCCTATGGCGAGGACTATTCCTTCGACTATATGCAGGGCGTCATCATCCTTCGCCGGCCGCTTTCCTCCATGACCGGCACCAGCGCACCGGTTCGCGACGGCGCACTCGGCGGCGGCAAGCTCTACCTGACGGTTCAATACGAGTATGAACCGGTGGCGAGCGATGTCGACGGCTATGTCTATGGCGGTCGCGCCCAGCACTGGGTCAACGACAAGGTCCGCGTCGGCGTCACCGGCATGGACGACAGCACCGAGCTTGCAGACCAGAAGGCCTATGGGGCCGACGTGACGCTGCGGCACTCCGAAAGCACCTATCTGAAGGCTGAAGTCGCCCAGTCCAAGGGACGCGGCTTCGATCTCAACCAATCCTCCGACGGCGGCCTGACCTGGGGCGACAAGCAACCGAGCTATTACGGCGACCCTGATGACGACGAGGGGGCAGCCTGGCGCGTCGAAGGACAGGCCGACCTCGCGGAGATCGGCACCGCGATCAAGGGCAAGCTCGGCGGCTATTATGAGGAAAAGCAGGCCGGATTCTCGACGCTCTTCGACGACGTGACGGTCGACCAGCGCATCTGGGGGGCGCATGCCGACCTCGATCTGACGGCCAAATCCGGCTTGAAGCTCACCTATGACGACTTCAGCGACGATCAGGGCCAGATTCGCCGCGACGGCTCGACGAGCGTCAGCCACCAGTTCGACGAACACTGGAAGCTGTCCTTCGGCGTGACCTACACGGAACTTATGTCGCCGCTTGCGATCGACGCAGGAAAGTCGGGCTATGACGGCTCGCGCTTGGATACCGGCGTGCGCCTCGACTATCGCATCGACGACGACCGGCTCGTCTATGCCTTCGCGCAAGGGACGCTGGACCGCTCCGGCGACATCGACCGCAACGACCGGGTGGGCGTGGGCAGTCAATACCGCCTCACCGACAAGATCGGGCTGGAGGGAGAGGTATCCTACGGCACGAACGGTGTCGGGGCGCTGGCCGGCATCACCTATGACCCGACGGCCGACAAGCACTATTATCTCGGCTACAAGCTCGATCCGGATCGCGCCTTCGACCTCTACGATACGCGCGATCTGTTCGGCAGCGACAAGGGCACCATCGTCCTCGGCATGCGCCGCACCATGAGCGAATTGCTGCAGGCCTACAGCGAGAGCAGTTACGACATGTTCGGCGACCGCCACTCGCTGACCCAGACCTACGGCGTCGTCTATACGCCGGACGACGTTTGGACGGTCGACGGCGGTCTCGAAATCGGCGGCATCCGCGACGAGACGGTCAATCCCGATACCGACGCGCAATACGAGGACTTCGAGCGCTACGCCCCCTCGCTGGCGGTCGGCTACAAAGACGAGGAACGGGGTATCACCGCGCGGGCGCGCGGCGAGGTCCGGGTCGAACGTTCGGACAACCATACGCGCGACCAGAACACCTATCTGTTGACCGGCGGGCTCGCCTGGAAGACCGACCCGGACTGGCGGCTGATCACCCACTTCGACACAGTGCTCTCCGACAGCCGAGGGTCGGAGACCTTCTTTGCCGACACCGATTACGTCGAGGCGTCCGTCGGCTATGCCTATCGGCCGGTCGACAACGATCGTCTCAACGCGCTCTTCAAATACACCTGGCTTTATGATCTGCCCGGCAACAATCAGTTGATCAGCGGCGCCACCGGCGATCAGTTCGCTCCGGCGCAGCGCAGTCATATCCTTTCGGCCGACGTCAATTACGACCTGATGCCATGGCTTACAATCGGCGGCAAATACGGCTTCCGCTTCGGCGAGGTGCGTTACCGCACCGAAGACGGCGGCGGCTCGAGCTTTGAAGAGGAGTGGCAGAAGTCCTCGGCCCATCTCGGGATTATCAGAGCCGATCTGCACGTCATCAAGAGCTGGGATATCCTGGTGGAAAGCCGCGTCCTGCACATGCCCGAGGCCGACACCACAGACTATGGCGCGCTCGCGGCCGTCTACCGGCACGTCGGCGAGAACTTCAAGGTGGGTGTCGGCTACAACTTCGGCCGTTTCTCCGATGATCTCAGGGACCTGACCCTCAACGACGAGGGCGTCTTCCTCAACATGGTCGGCAAGTTCTAAGGCACGTGGCACTCTGGAAATCAGGGAGCCACACCGAACCAACGGGTCTGGGGGATTCAGGTATCCATGCCACACGAACGCACGTGGACATGCGACGGCTGCGGCCGAGAGCATGAGCTTCGCAAAATCGACTCTCATCGGTGGGTCAAGAGTATGGCCAAGTCCGGAGTGTGCCTCGACGAGGGCGCACTGCTTCAGCTGTGCCCTTCCTGCCAGGCTCGCCTGCTTCAAAGCCACAACCCCGATCGGCCGGGCGCTGGAAACTAAATGCTAATAACTATCAAATCCACCCCCAAATTCCCGGAATAGTCGACTTGAGCTTGCCGGGCTAATGTTCGACCGCCTGCAAGATGCAGCGCGTTGTGGGGCAGTGGCAGAAATGAATAGGCAAACTGCAGACGCTAGTCTGCTCGAGCGCGTGCCCGATCATGTCGGGCCGCGAAAGATGGCATTCCGTGGGGGTGCGGTTCACTGGCGCCAGCCGCCAGGCTCGCATTCCTTCCTGTCGAGCGGCCACAGCATGGCGATCAGGCTGGACCGCTCGCCGGGCTTCAGATTTGCCTTCGACTCAGAACGGTGGCGGCAATTCGACGTCACACCGGGCATGATCGGGGTAGCACCGGCAGGCATGGAGTGTAAGTCGGAGTGGTCTGCCACAATAGAGAGCGTCGTCGTGGCGCTCTCACCGGAGAGCATGCGCGAACTTGCGGGTCATGAGATTGATCGCCCCGATATTGAGATCAGGCCGATTAACCATACGATCGACAACACCGCATTGCAGTTCGCAAAGTTGATCAAGGCGGAGCTCAGCCGCCCAGAACACGCGAACGAACTCTACCTCGACTCATTGATAACGCTTTTAGGCGTGCACGTTCTGCGCAACTATTCAAGCGCAACGAAACCGCCCAAGCCAATGGATGGCGGCCTTTCAGTAATCGCCGCCAACAGAGTCCGCGAATACCTTCACGAGCACTTCAGACGAAAGCTGACGACATCCGAGCTCGCCGAGATCTGTGGACTTTCGCCAGGGCACTTCTCGCAGGCGTTCACAAAAACGTTCGGATCGCCACCGTATCGCTATGTCCTGGAACTGCGGCTTGACTTCGCCGAAAAGATGCTCGCCAGAACCGAAATGCCTGTTTCGGAGATTGCATATCTAAGCGGCTTTTCCAGCCAGAGTCATTTGACGAATTTGATGAAAGCTCATCGGGGCAAAACGCCGAGTCTGCTGCGCGAAAAGCACACGCGCCCCTAGCATTTCGCGACTGCTTGCCGCCGCATCAGCCGACGCGCCACAAAACGGCTGTGTTCCCGCGGCCTCTTACTGCCAGCCCACCAGAAGTGTTGCTCGCGCTTGTATCCTTCGTGTGCAATCATCGCTTGAAAGGGGATGGGAGAGAGGAAAGAGGTATGGCAAAGCCAACCTGGATTTGTGCGGGCTGTGACGTACAGTTCACATTGAGGAAAATCGATAAGTGGAGAGTGCTGAGCGTGGAGATCTCATCCGCAAGCGGCTTGCGTTTTGGAGAGACATTCGACCTTTGCCCAGACTGCCAGAATCGTGTTGTTACTCTGGCCGATCCGAGAAAATGGCACAGGGAAGGTGTGCACATCAGTCAACCCCTGCAGGTGGTTGCTCCTTTGAACAGTACCTCTAATCTCCCGGATCCTGTGGTATGCGACACCGTGTCCAAGCTCTCGCGGATCGACCCTGAACAGGAAGAGTAGATACGTCGAAGGGCGAGGAAGAGTCTAAGACGCTCTGCCAGCGAATTTCGAAACTCAAAGATAGCCGCCTGCACTCCACTTTCAGGGGTTTAGACAAGGTGGGGAGCTCCTTGGTGCTTTCTGACGTAATCGACTACGGTCGCCTCTATCATTCGGCATTCCTCCTCCGACTTCATGAGCGTCGTCTCGTCCTGTATTGCCGAGCGCCGAAGCGCGTCCCGGTCAAGGCATGCAAGCTCGTAGGCCTCGCAGAGATTCAGAAATATTGGGTCGCGCATCATCCAAGGACTGCGACGGAGCTCAGGGACCGCCAATAGCAACCGGGCTTTTCCTGCTTTCCTAACGTTCATGTCAATCGCTCGCGAAGCAGACGTCAGAAGCAGTGCCGTCCTGGGTGCCTGGGTGGGCACTACTTGCCATCAATCGGGGGGACATGGAGTCGCTTGTTCCAGATGGAGAAACGACGCCTATTAATTCACGGGCTCAAAGAATGTTCCCCGTTCCAAAGGGCGGACCGGGCCGAGGACTATCGTGACTTCGCCGCAATTATGGAAGCTCGGCCCAAGGTCCGGATGCTCTCGCATTCTATCCGAAATTGTGCTTGCATTCAGTGGGTTCGCCCAAGCACATCGAGGAGCCAGACGAGACCGGCGTCCATGAGTGGGCGTTCGGGCGCTCGAAAGCCAAACCCCTGGTGGTATGATGCGGCAGTTGTCGCTGCGATCGCACCCATCACGTCGTCAGGTGTTCTCTGCCGTTTTGGCTGAGATGCCGACCGACACTCCACCGTTGGAATCCCAAAAGAAGCGAACGCCGTGCGCCTCCAGTGCACTTCGCACCTTTCTCAGGCTTTCTTGTCTTATTGAATCCGTAGATGATTTCATGCGACTTACCGTCGAGAACGATACGCTGGCCTCCCTAGCCAATTCAGGCGCCGTCCAGTCGAGCAATGCCCGCGCGGCACAGATCTGTCCGGGGGTCAGCGGTCCATCCTCGGCGGGCTCTAGAAGGTGATCGTCGAGATAGTCGGTGCTTCCGACCCACTCGACAATCTCTCCAGTCTCATCTCGGACGGCAAGCGCTTGACCCCTCAATCTGACGCAACGTCCGTCCAAGTGTTTCACGCGCATCGTGACATGAAACTTCTTTCCCGTTGATATCGCCGTCGCCCAGGCCTGCCGGAAGGTCGCCCTTCAGCAACGTCTCTTACCGAAGCCGAGAAAGCCCGTCCGGAACTGCGTCGCGTTTCAGGGCAGCTGCAGCACGTCGGGGTGCTGCAGCGATGCATCCTTGATCCAGATCTCAGCCCCTTCGGCCCCGGTCATCGCTTCGAGCGCCTCTCCTGCGGGCAACCGGCCCCAACTCTGCGGTTCCAGTTGCTCGCCCCCGACTGCGAGACCACCGGAGAGGACGAGGAACTCGAGCCCACGGGGATTCTCGACCCTGACGGCTGAACCCGGCAGCCAATTTTCTATCGACACGCGCTCTTTCCCGTCGTCGAACAGGACGCGCGCTGCCTCGACCCCCTCGCGCAACGGCGCTGATTCACCCTCTCCAGGGTGGCGAACACTTTGCGTGCCGTCGCCCTCACGATATTGCCAGAGCCGCACGAAAATCGTGCAGCCGTTCTTCGAGGCAGGTATATGCGAGGTGCCGGGCGGATTGCGGAAATAGCTGCCCGCAGGATAGTCGCCGTGCTCGTCCTCAAAGGTCCCCTCGAGCACGAGGATTTCCTCGCCGCCGCTATGGACGTGGCGTGGGAAAGCGCTGCCCGGCGCATAGCGCACGATCGAGGTTGCGCGCGCGACTTCGCCGCCGACGCGGTAGAGCATGCGGCGATCCACCCCTGCGGCGGGGCTTGGAATCCAGTCGAGTTTAGTCGAATGGACGATTACCGGTTTCGTCAGGTCGTCATTGATGCGCATCTGACTGGTCTCCCACGTCACGACTATACGGAACTTCGCGCCACCGGACCTCATTTTCTCAACAGTTCTGCGGTCGCTCCAGCAGCATGGGATCAGCGCTGCAGCACCGGGGGAACGTAGTCGCGTCCCATGTCGATCGAGGCAGGACGCCCGGCGAGGAAAAGTTCGCCGATGCGCGGCGCGGTTCTGGCGACGACCTTGCCCGCCTTGATGACGAACAGCCGGTTCGGCTTCAGCCTTAACGCTTCGGTGACGTCCGCCGCCTGCAGCACCACGAGGTCTGCCTTGCAGCCAATGTCGAGGCCGTAGCCTTCGAGCCCCATGGTCTTTGCCGAATTGACGGTGATCGCGTCGAAGATCTTGCGCTTGTCGTCAATGCCGGCCATCTGCGCGACATGGATCGCCATATGGCCGACCTCCAGCATGTCGCCGGAACCCATCGAGTACCAGGGGTCCATGACGCAGTCGTGCCCGAAGGAGACATTGAGGCCGGCCGCCATCAGCTCGCGCACCCGCGTCATGCCGCGCCGCTTCGGATAGGTGTCGTGGCGGCCCTGAAGCATGATGTTGATCAGCGGATTGGGGATCACGTTGATCTCCGCCTCGGCCATCATCGGGATGAGCTTCGAGACGTAGTAGTTGTCCATGGAGTGCATCGAGGTGAGATGGGAACCAGCTACGCGCCCCTTGAGGCCGAACCGCACCGTCTGGGCGGCGAGCGTCTCGATGTGGCGCGACATCGGATCGTCGGTTTCGTCGCAGTGCATGTCGACCGGCAGGCCGCGGTCGGCGGCGATCCGGCACAGCGCCTCGACGGAGCGGGCGCCGTCTTCCATCGTTCGCTCGAAATGAGGAATGCCGCCAACGATGCCGATGCCCATATCGAGCGCGCGCTCGAGCGAGGCAACGCCGTCGGGCGCGCGGTAATATCCGTCCTGCGGGAAGGCGACGAGCTGCAGTTCGATATAGGGTGCGACCTTTTCCTTGACCTCGAGCAGCGCTTCGGCCGTCACCAGGCGCCGATCGGACGTGTCCACGTGGCTGCGAATGTAGAGAAGGCCCTGGGTGACGGCGAGGTCGCAATAGCGAACCGCTCGTTCGACGAGGGCTTCCTTCGTCAGCAGCGGCCGCAGCTCGCCCCAGAGCGCGATGCCCTCGAGCAGCGTGCCGGAGACGTTCATGCGCGGCAAACCGAGCGAAAGCGTCGCATCCATGTGGAAATGTGGATCGCAGAAGGGGGGGCTGACCAGGCGGCCGGCCGCGTCGATCTCCTCGCCGGGGGTCGCGGCTATCGATTTCTCGATGGCGGCGATCTTGCCGCCGGCAAGGCCGATATCAAAGCCCTGGCGGCCGTCCGGCAGATTCGCATTGCGGATGATCAGGTCGAACATGGGTCAGTCCCTCGGATTTTCTTTTAGCGCTCGCCGCGCCGGTAGGGTTGCATCAGCGCCTGCGGAACGCGGGCGCGCCGGGCCATGAGCGCCAGCGCTGCGATCGACAGCAGATAGGGTATCATCAGGAAGACCTGATAGGGGACGACGCCGCTCAGCCGCGTCTGCAGGCGCAGCTGGAAGCCGTCGAACAGTGCAAACAGCAGCGCTCCGACGAGGGCGCGGCCCGGCCGCCACGAGGCGAAGACGACGAGCGCTATGCAGATCCAGCCCCGTCCCTGCACCATGGTCGGGAAGAAGCTGTTGAAGGCAGAGAGCGTTAGGAAGGCGCCGCCGATACCCATCAGTGCGCTCCCGACGACCACGGAACCGTAGCGGATCGCCATCGGGTTGATGCCCTGCGCCTCGGCGGCGTGCGGATTTTCTCCGGTCATGCGGATCGCCAGGCCGAGCGGCGTGCGGTAAAACACGTAGCCGAGTGCCAGCGCCAGCAGGATCGCCAGATAGGTCGGCGGCGTCTGTGTGAAGAGCGCCGGACCTAGAAAGGGGAGGGACGATAGCGCCGGCACGTCGATCGGCTGGAACGGCTCGATCGTCGGCGGTGTACCCGCGACCGGTACCAGCAGACGGAAAACGTAGTAGCTGAAGCTCGAGGCGAAAAGCGTCACCCCGAGGCCGGACACATGCTGGGACAAACCGAGCGTGACCGTCAGGCCCGCATGCAAGAGGCCGAAGATCCCGCCGGAGAGGCCCGCGACGAGAATGCCAGTCCACAGGTCGGCGCCGTTATAGACCGTAAGCCAGCCGATCATCGCGCCGAAGGTCATGATGCCCTCGATGCCGAGATTCAGGACGCCCGAGCGCTCGCACAGGAGCGCGCCGAGCGTGCCGAGGATTAGCGGCGTGGCAATCCGCAGGACGGCCGCCCAGAGGCCCGCGGAAGCGAAAATGTCGATGACGGCGTTCATCGGCGAATCCTATACTGGGTGAAGAAGACGCCGGTCAGCATGCTGATCAGCGACAGGGCCACCGTGACGTCGGCTATGTAAGAGGGGATACCCATGCTGCGGCTCATCCCGTCGGCCCCGACGAACATGACGGCCGTGAACAGGGCGGCAAGCACCACGCCAAGCGGGTGGAGATTGGCGAGCATGGCGACGACGATCCCGGAATAGCCGTAACCCGGCGACAGGTCCGTCGTGACATAGCCCTGCACGCCCATGACTTCGATAGCCCCCGCAAGGCCGGCGAGCCCGCCTGAAATGCAGGCCACCGTCACCAGGGTGCGGCCGAGCGGAACGCCGGCGAACACCGCCCCGGCCGGATTGAGGCCGGCTGCGCGCGACTGCATGCCGAACACCGTGCGCGACTGAACGAGATGGACTGCAACGGCGAGTACGAGCGCGATCATCAGCCCGACATGGAGGCGGGATCGGGCGAAGAGCTTTGGCAGGACCGCTGTGTCGGCGACCGGTTGGGACTGCGGCCATCCGAAGCCCATCGGATCCTTGAGTGGGCCATCGATCAGCATGGACACGAAGAGCACGGCGACGAAATTGAGGAGAAGCGTGGTAACGACCTCGTCGACGGAAAAGCGCAGCCTCAGCCAAAGCGGCACGAGCAGGAGGACGATGCCGGCTGCCGCGCCGATGACGAGAAGCAGCGGAATCTGCAGGAGCGAGGGCAGCCCGCCGAAAAGGTGCGAACTGGCGGCGGCGACGGCAATCGCTCCGAGATAGAACTGACCCTCGGCGCCGATGTTCCAGAGCCTCGCGCGGAACGCGACCGCCGCGGCAAGGCCCGTTAGAATGAGAGGGCTTGCGCGGGTGAGGGTTTCGGTCGCCGAAAGCCGCGAGCCGAAGGCACCGACGAGAATGCGCCAATAGGCTTCCATGACCGGGGCACCGGCGATCGCGATGAGCAGACCGGCGAGCGCCAGCGCGCAGAGGATTGCAAGCACGGGTGTCGCGATCACCAGGGCGAGCGAACGATGTTCGCGTCGTTCAAAACGCATTCGAAACCTCGTGCTCTTCATTCCATTCGCCGGCCATCATCAGGCCGAGTTTCGTGGCACTGGCGCTGTCGGCGGCAATCGGAGGCGAAAGCCGGCCGTTGACGATGGCCTGAATGCGGTCGGCAAGCGCCATGACTTCTTCCAGGTCCTCGGAGATGAGGAGCACCGCGGTTCCCGCGCGCCGCGCTTCGAGCAGCCGCGCGTGCACCGCGGCGACAGCCCCCTCGTCGAGCCCCCGCGCCGGCTGCGCCGCGAGCAGGATGCGCGGTCGGTCGATCAGATTTCGCCCGAGGATGAGTTTCTGCATGTTGCCACCCGAGAGCAGCCGCGTGCGCGTCGTCGGTCGGCCGCCGCGCACGTCGAAGGCATCGATGATCTGGCCGGCGAATGCCTGGCCGGACGGCCGATCGACGAGGCCGTAGCGCGAAAATCGCGGCAGGCGCTCCAGAACGGCGTTCTCCCAAATGGCCATTTCGCCGATCGCGCCTTCCTTGTTGCGATCTTCCGGGATGCGGCCGATCCCCGCCCGGACGGCGTCATCAACCGTGAGGTCGCCGATGGGCTCACCGAACAGCAGGAGTTCGCCCTTGTCGCGCCTGACCGTACCCGACAGGAGATGCGCCAGCGTCGTCTGGCCGTTGCCGGAAACTCCGATAATGCCGAGAATCTCGCCCGCGCGGAGGCTGAAATCGATGGACTTCAGCCGTTCCACCCCGTCGATGCTGACGCTCACATCCGCGACATCAAGCACCACCTCGCCGGGCGTCGAAGGCTCGCGCACCGGCCGGGCAACCTTGCGGCCGACCATCAGTTCGGCAAGCTCGGCCTTGTTCGTCTCTTTCGCAAGACGCTCGGCCACCTTGCGGCCGCCGCGAAGCACGACGATCCTGTCGGCCGCGGCCATGACCTCGTCCAGCTTGTGCGAAATGAAGATCAGCGAAAGCCCCTCGCGCGCCATGTCCTTTAGTGTCGAGAACAGTCGCTCGGCCTCCAGATTCGTCAGCACCGCCGTCGGCTCGTCGAGCACCAGAATATGCGCATCGTTGTAGAGGGCCTTCAGGATCTCGACGCGCTGCTGCTCGCCGACCGAGAGGTCGCCGACGCGCGCGTCCGGCTCCACCGTCAGGCCGAACCGCTGGCAAATGCCGAGCAGCTTCCGCCGCGCCGCGCTGGTGCCGGATCGGAGATGCCAGAGGCGTTCCGTGCCGGCCATGACGTTTTCCAGCACCGTCAGGTTGGGGGCGAGCGAGAAATGCTGATGCACCATGCCGATGCCGGCGCGGATCGCCGCGCGTGGTTTGCCCGGAGGGAGTTCCCGTCCCTCGACCAGCACCTTGCCGCTATCAGGCACATAATGGCCGAACAGGACGCTCATCAGCGTGGTCTTGCCGGCGCCGTTTTCACCGAGGAGGGCGACGATCTCGCCCTTTCCGAGGCTCAGCGAGATGTCGTCATTGGCGAGATTGTCGCCGAAGCGCTTGCTGACGCTGCAAATGTCGAGAATGGCTTGGCTCATTCCGGAATTCCCGCGACGGCGAAACGGTGCTGCCAGCGACCCTCTCTTTCCAGGCGTGCCGCAAGCTCGATGAGGAGGCGGTCGCCGCCCATGGGCGCCAGGATCTGCACCGGCAGCGGCAATCCGGCTTCATCCGCGCCGAAGGGCAGCGTGAGGGCCGGAAAACCGGTGGCATTGGCGAGTGCGGCGAGTGGCGCAAACGCCGTCATGCGGCGAATCTGAAGGTCGATATCGTCGTGGTCGAAAGGAAAGGATCCGATAGGAAGGGGTGCCGACGCAAGCATTGGCGTCAGGATACAGTCTACCTGGTCGAAAAGCGACCAGACCGCGTGGCTCGCATGGACGGCGTCGTCGAGCGTCGCCCAGAGCGCGGTCGCCTCGAGTTGCGATCCATGGCTGACAAAAGCCTGCGTCAGCGGTTCGGCGCGCCCGGCATGGAGACCGGCGGAAACGACGAAATTGGCAAGGTTGACGGCGATGATGTCGCGCAGGGCCTGGCCGCTTGCGGCAACGCTTGCGGCAAACGCATCCCAATACATCGGAACGACGCTGTGGCCGTCTCGCTCCAGTGTGCGCGCGGCCTCTTCGACAGCCTCGCTGCGCGCCGGTTCGGTCGGGTATTGGTCACCGGTCTCGAGAAGAAGGCCGACACGTAAGGGGCCGGACGGGAAGGGGGCGAACCACGGATCGGCAAACGGCCCGCGTGCGCGTCCGGCTGCCGCGTTGAATATCGCCGCCAGGTCGCGGACGGAGCGGCACAGCGCCAGTTCACTGGCAATGCCGCCGAGATGATTGCCGAAGGATGGTCCAGCCGCGATCGCACCCCGGCTCGCCTTGAGGCCGAAGAGACCGCAACAGGCCGCGGGGACGCGGATCGACCCGCCCGCATCGGTCGCATGGGCGATCGCCACAATGCCGGCGGCAACGGCAGCCGCCGCCCCGCCGGATGAGCCGCCGGGCGTCCGGCTCGTATCGAGGGGGTTGCGGCAGATGGGGCCGGCCGCCGGTTCGCTCGCGAGCGACAGGCCCATTTCGGGCACCGTGGTCAGTCCAAAGAAGCAAAGGCCTGCTCCGCGGAGCCGCGCCGCCAGATCGCTGTCTTCCGCGACGGCGCCACGGCGCCCGAGCATGTTCGATCCGGCCGCAACAGGGAGGCCGGCAAAGGGGCCGCCCAGATCCTTGGCAAGGCTAGGGACGCCGAGAAACGGTGCGGTCTGCCCGCCGCCGGGCAAGTGGCGCAGGCGGGCGTCCGCATTTTCGGCCGCCGTTCGTCCGAGCGTTGGATCGAGATGGACGATTGCGCCTATTTCTGCCCATCGGCCGGCCGCCGCCAGGGATGCTTCCATTGCTTCGGAAGCGGTGAGGCGGCCCATTCGGATCGCCTCACCGAGAGAGATTGCATCGCCTGCCATAGACAAACCGGTTACTTAGGCTCGTCCGTGATGCGCGGAACCTCGAAGGCGCCTGACTTGATCTCGGCGCGCTTGGCTTCCATTGCCGCTTCGGCATCCGCCGGGGCGACGCCCTTGACATAGGCAACGTCGCTGCCGCCTTCCTTGAGCAGGCCAAAGGCTGTGTAGTCCTTGCCGACCGGCTTGCCGGCGGACACGTCGGCAATTGCGGCGTTGAGGATCGGGCGAAAGCCCCAGAGCGCGTTGGCGAACACTGTGTCCGGATAGCGCGGCGTGTAGTCGATCAGCGAACCCACGGATTTGAGCCCGCGTTCCTTCGCCGCATCGGCGGTGCCGATTCGCTCGCCGAAGAGGATGTCGGCACCGGCGTCGATCTGAGCGAGACCCGCCTCGCGCGCCTTCGGCGGGTCGAAGAAGGTGCCTATGAAGCTGACGAGGTGCCTGGCATCGGGATTGACGGCCTTCACGCCCGCAGCGAAGGCATTGATCAGCATGTTGACTTCCGGGATCGGCATGGCGCCGACGGAACCGACGACGTTCGACTTTGTCATCTTGCCGGCGAGCATGCCGGCGAGATAGGCGCCGTCGTGGTTCCAGGTGCCGAAAACGCCGAAGTTGTCGCCCGATTCCTTGCCGCTCGAGCCGAGCACGAAGGCGGTCTCCGGATAGTCGACGGCGACTTCGCGGGCCTGCTTTTCAACGGCATAGGCTTCGCCGATGATGAGCTTTGCGCCCTGTTCGGCATATTCGCGCATCGCGCGGGGATAGTCCGTCCCCGAAATGCCTTCGGAGAAGACATATTCGATGACGCCCTCCGCGGCCGCATCCTGCAGCGCCTTGTGCAGGACCGAGTTCCAGGCGTTCTCGACCGGGGAGGCGTGGACACCGGCAACTTTTATCGGCGCGCTAGCGCGGACGGCCGGCGCCAAAGCGCTCACGCCAAACGCCAAGCCCGACGCAAGCACATTGCGCCGGCTCATCATCAGATCTCTTGCCATGGATGGTGTTCCCCTTTTTTACCGATTGGTAGAATCTTTATTTTGTACAAAGTTTTGTCAAGCAGCGCGGATGAGCAGAAAAGCGGCAACGGAACACATGCTGGGTTATCTCACAGAAGTTTCATGTCGTCCCCTGTCTGGCGAGCGAGCGCGACAGGCGTCGCATGCCCTTCGCGGAACAAGCCCGACGTGCGTTCGTTTTCCAGCTGCGAAGGAGCATTAAGACAGAAGCGACCAAGGAAGCCTCCGTGTGCCACGGCACATGTGAGGCTTCCTTGTGCAGGGCGGTCGAGCCAGAAATCCGGAGCTGTCCATGGAAGATTTTATACTGTTCGCATTGGTCGGCTTTCTCGCTCAGGTAATCGACGGCGCTCTCGGCATGGCCTATGGCGTCATCTGCTCGACGGTGCTTCTTGCCTTTGGCGTGCCGCCTGCCCAGGCGTCGGCGTCGGCCCATGCGGCAGAATTGTTCACCACTGCCGCTTCCGGCTCGGCCCATCTCTATCACCGCAACATCGATTGGAAGCTGTTCTGGCGGCTCATTCCCTTTGGCATCGCCGGTGGAATGTTGGGTGCCTTCGTGGTGACCTCGTTTGACGGAGATCAGGTCAAGCCTTTCGTCACAGCCTATCTCGCAGTGATTGGAGCCTGGCTGCTTTATCGCTCCTTCCATCGCATTCCCACAAACCCGGTCAAGCTGAGGATCGTGGCACCGCTCGGCGCAACTGCGGGGTTTCTGGATGCCGCAGGTGGCGGCGGATGGGGGCCCGTTGCCACCACCGGTCTGCTCGGCGCCGGCGGACAGCCGCGCTTTGTTATCGGGACCGTCAATGCGAGCGAGTTTCTGATCGCACTTTCAGTGTCTCTGAGCTTCCTGGCCACAGTTCTAACGGGTCACTGGGAACAGGCCGGCGATTTCCGCGATCATCTTACATCCATTGGCGGGCTGATTACGGGCGGCGTGCTGGCGGCGCCATTTGCAGGATGGGTGGTCAAGGCACTGCAAGAGAAAACTCTCCTGCGGCTCGTCGGATCTTTGATCACGCTTTTGGCCGGCTATCAGACGCTCCAACTTACCGGGTTTTTCTGAATACCGGCTTTCCTCAGACCGCGTAAAGCTCAACCGGCTTCTCAAAGCCCTTGAGGCGGTATTCCCGGCCCTCGCTTTCGGCCGTTTGGCTCTGCGCGCGCTCGCAAACGGCCCTGGTCACGAGGATTCGCCCCGCCTCGGCGGCGGACTGGGCGCGAGCGGCGGTATTCACAACCGTTCCGATGGCAGTCAGGTCGCGGTGCGATCGGCCGAATTCTCCGAAGCTGGCCTCACCGGTGTCGATCCCGATGCCGACACCGAGCTCACTTCCGTCCAGGCCCGCGCCTTCCGCCAAGCGAAGGTCACGACGCAATTGGCAGCGGCGCTGGATCTCCCGTGCGGCGAGCACAGCGCGCTCCGCGTGATCCTGGTGGGGGATCGGAAAGTTGAAGATTGCCATGATCGCGTCCCCGACCGTCTTGTTGAGAAGGCCGTCGAACTCCCAAATCGCCGCGGCGCATTCATCGTAGAAATCATCCAGCAGCGACGAAACAGTATCGGCCGAAAGCGACTGCGAAAGCGCGGTATAGCCTCGCAGATCTGCAAAAAGGACGGACACGTCAACGGTGATTTTGCGGGCTTTCATCACGCGTGTGAACATGAGTTCGCAGATCGTGCAGGTATTTGGGTTCATCCGGCTCGGACGGATGCCAAAGGCGCGGAAGGGAATGGAAGCCGGTCCGCGAAGCGGCACGGGAATACGCATCTGCTCCCAGCATCCCTTGCAAATCCTGGATTGAGACATGTTGCCGCCGCCCTGCTTGCGTGACGCAATGCGACTTTCGCATATATCGGCAACAAAATCTCCTGAAAACCCTTGGGGTCTGTAACGGAGGGGGTCTGTAACTGAGGCCGTGATGGCCCGTTATCCTTCAGAGAGTTCTTCGGCTGTGGCCGCTATGGGTGCATTCCACAAGGAATTATTGACGTACTTGAAAGCGAGTATGCTGATAATCGAGGCGACTATAACTAATATGACGATACGCATAAATATTTACCAGGTTCGTTGCCACACCGAGAAACTCTCCCGGAGACCTCGTTGTTCCAGCACATCCGGTTCGGTGGGAACGCCAACTGACCACCTGAGCAGTAATTCACGGATAAGCCTGACTGACGAAAACCGGTGCTTGCCTTTTCTGCGGCAGCCGACGGCTCTCACCTGTCCGAAAAAACCGGGGTCTCGAGCAGCCCTTCCTCAACGATCCTGTGTTTGCGCGACAGGCAGATAGACTTTCGAGCCGGCGCGCTCGCCAGTCAACGAGCCCCCGACCAGCAGGTAGGCTGATATTCCGAGGACCGACAGCAGCAGAATGCTTACGGGCAGTCCCGTTGAGGCGTGATGTTCCGGTTCCTGATAATTCCATCCAGTCATTCGAACGTACTCCACTCTACACAAAGTGAGAACGAGCCACCGATGCAGCAGTTCCTGCAACGATGGTTGAACCTGGGTCACGATGTTCGAGGCGTTGTCACGAGCCGGCATTATACCATGCCGTCGCTGCCGCGGAGTGGTTATTGGCGGGGTATCATTTCGCCATGTTCACCGGCCGTTCCTAGCTATTTCAGGCGTGGCACAGGCTAAGGTCTGTTGAGATCCGGGATGCCCGAGGCGGCTTGCCTGACTACCTCATCCTTGTGCTCGTCACAGGGATCCAGCCAGACCAAGTCCTTGGGCTGAAAGAACTCTTCCCGCGCCGCAGACGCGGCGCTGCTGGATCTCTGTGACAAGCTCATGTGAGGGAGAGGAGAGACTGCAGTCCTCCGATACGTTTCTACAGCGCCGCGCGTCTTATGGCGGCGCGACGAGGAAGTGTGTGCTTGAGATGTAGACTCACTTTGCCAACGCCATTTACCAGAACACGTCGTAAAGAGTAATAAAGACGATCATTCCGATGCAGAGTGCTGGCGTCGACCTGATCGCAAAATCGACGGGATGGAATTGGTATCCGAAGCTTTCAACATACGATTTCATGACTTTGGTTTCCTCCCGGTGAGCTGTCTGGGATCCAGAACGGTTTAGCGAACGGACCATTCGCTTCCTTCGGAAGCGTAGTTCGCAAGGCTCGGTCAGAACCCGCGGAGCATGTTTGACTCCATCGCAGCACGAACAAGTGCCGCCATATTCTCCACACCTCGGCAGCAGAGAAGGCTTTGCGCCCTGGAGGAGCAGATCGATGATCGGAGAGTTGGAGGTCGGGCCTTAGAGCCAAGCCCTTCAATGAATAACGATTAACTTGTGGGACATAAATATGGCGAAATCAAGATCCATGCAGGTGTTTCTCACGCGACATCAGGAAGTTCAGGGGAATTTTGGCAAACGTCCCCAAAACGTCATAGAAAATTTCTTTTCGCAGCGGCCGATATTTCGTCATAAATACTTTTAATCTGCCGTAAATGCCAGATTTTTGCTTGGAAATCTTGCCGTAAGTGCTCCCGCGGTAGGCTTTACCGCTTACCGTCAAGAAGACTACATCACAGCGCCAGGGCGAGCTGCGGCTCGGTCCGATCGTCCACCTGATCGAGAGACGAGAGCGTGACGCCGAGCAATCGAATGCCTTTGGCCGCGGGAAAGATTGGTGACAGCAGCAGTTCCGCGATCTCGGCCATTTCGGCGGCGCTCGCAATCGGCGCAACGATGGTCTTGCTCCTCGTGATCTGCGTGAAATCTGCCCACTTCACCTTCAGCGTCACGGTCTTGCCGCGAATGCCGCTGGCTTCGCAATAGTGCCAGACCTTGTCGATCAGAGGTTTGAGGCCCGCGCGGGCTGTCTCAAGATCATGAATATCCTCCCGAAACGTATCCTCGGCGCCGATCGATTTTCGGATGCGGTCAGGCTTGACCTCACGCTCGTCGATGCCGCGGGCGATCCAGTAGAAATACGGCCCCGACTTGCCGAAGTGCTGCTGCAGGAAGGCGAGATCACGGGACTTGAGGTCGGCGCCGGTTTCAATCCCAAGCCTTTTCATCTTCTCCGCCGTCGCTGGTCCGACGCCGTGAAACTTCTTGACAGGAAGTGCCTGCACGAAGTCCGGGCCGTGCTTCGGCGTGATGACGAATAGCCCATCGGGCTTGCGTTGGTCCGAAGCGATCTTCGCAAGGAACTTGTTGTAAGATACGCCGGCGGATGCGGTGAGCTGCGTCTCGGCCCGGATCCGGGCGCGTATCTGTTCCGCGATCTCGGTTGCGAGCTGCATGCCTTTCAGGTTCTCGGTAACGTCGAGATAGGCTTCATCCAGCGACAATGGTTCGATCAGCGGCGTGTATTCGGCAAAGATCGCCTGGATCTGCCGCGACACGGCCCGGTAGACGTCGAAGCGGTGCGGAACGAAGATCAGCTCCGGACATTTGCGCTTGGCCGTTACCGAGGGCATAGCGGAGTGAACGCCGAACTTGCGCGCCTCGTAGCTTGCGGCCGCCACCACCCCGCGCGCCTCCGGATAACCGACTGCGACCGGTTTGCCTCGAAGCTCCGGATTGTCGCGCTGCTCGACCGAAGCATAAAATGCGTCCATGTCGATATGGATGATTTTGCGCACGCGGCCGCCGGGGGAGGGTGCAAGTGCCCCACCGCTCCTGTCATCTTCCTCTGGCTCTGCGCCCGCCCGCATTCATTTCCTCTCGCTATAGCGCTTCCTACTCTATCCGAACCTCCATCGCCTGCTTAGCCGTAAAGTTGCCCGAAATAGATGTGGACGACGGCCGCTCCAATGGGTTGCCGAGGACGTGTGGACACGAGCACCACTCGTCCTCGGCAGATAGCCGTTCTAGCTGATTTCCGGAAGCTCGTTGATCAGCTTGTCGAGCGTGATGGGATACTCCCGCACCCTTATGGCGGTCGCATTGTAGATAGCGTTCGCGACAGCTGCCGCGACACCGCAGATCCCGAGCTCGGCGATACCCTTGGCCTTCATCGGCGAGGACATCGGATCCGTCTCTTCTAGGAAGACGACCTCCTGGTGCGGAATGTCGGCATGCACCGGCACCTCGTAGGCAGCGAGATCGTGATTGACGAAGAAGCCGCGCTCCTTGTCGACGACGAGCTCCTCCGTCAGGGCGCCGCCGACGCCCATTGTCATCGCACCGATCACCTGGCTGCGTGCCGTGATCGGATTGAGAATCCGGCCAGCGGCGCAGACCGCGAGCATTCGCCGGATCCGTGTCTCTCCTGTCGCGACATCGACCGCGACCTCGACGAAATGAGCGCCGAAGGTGGATTGCTGATGAGTCTTGGTGAGGTCACCGAATTCTATCTGGTCCTCCGCGACGAGCCCCTCATCGCCAGCAGCTTGCGAAAGCGGCATGCGCCGGTCTCCCGAGCGAACCTCACCGTCTGCGAAGACCAGGTCGTCGGTGCTGTTGAAGCCGAGCTTCTGCGCCACGGCTTCCCGCAGCTTGGCGCAGGCCGCATATACGCCGGCCGTGGAGCAATTTCCTCCGAACTGCCCGCCCGAACCCGAGGAAACGGGGAAGCGCGAGTCTCCCAGGCTGACGGCGACCTTCTCCATCGGGACACCGAGCATTTCGGCCGCCGTCTGGGCGATGATCGTGTAACTGCCCGTGCCGATATCGGTCATATCGGTCTCGACCGTGACGACGCCCTCGCGGTCGAGCCGCACGCGGGCTCCGGAGTTCAGCACAAGATTGTTGCGGAACGCCGCGGCCACTCCCATGCCGATCAGCCAGTTTCCTTCGCGCCGAGCGCCAGGTTGCTTGCTCCGGTCTTGCCAGCCGAAGCGCTCCGCGCCGGTGCGCAGGCAGCCGACGAGATTGCGGTGCGAGAAGGGCCGTTCGGGATTCTCCGGATCGACCTGGGTGTCGTTGATGATGCGAAATTCGACGGGATCGAGACCCAGCCTTTCGGCCATTTCGTCGATGGCGATCTCCAGCGCCATCATGCCGGGCGCCTCGCCGGGAGCGCGCATCGCGTTTCCTTCTGGAAGATCGAGTGTCGCAAGCCGCATGGCAGTCATCCGGTTCTCGCCGGCATAAAGCAGGCGAGTCTGCTGGACGGCCACTTCGGGGCCACCGCCCGGAAGGTCCCCGGACCAGCTTTCATGCGCGATCGCCGTGATCTTGCCGTCGCGCCCTGCACCGATCCGGATCCTTTGGATCGTCGCCGGGCGATGTGTAGTGTTGTTCATCAGGAAGGGGCGGGGGAGGGCGACCTTCACGGGGCGCTTTGCTTCACGCGCGGCAAGCGCCGCCAACACCGCATCCGCGCGCAGGAACAGCTTCACCCCGAAGCCTCCGCCAATGAACGGCGACATGAGATGCACCTTGTCCTTGTCGATCCCAAGCGTCGTCGCGAGGTCGGTCCGCCACCAGTCGATCATCTGGCTCGACGTCCAGACCGTCAGGTCGTCGCCATTCCAAGCGGCGATGGAAGCGTGGGGCTCCATCATGGCATGCGACTGGTCCGGGGTGGTATAGACCTGGTCGAACTTGACGGGGGCAGCTTCGAAGGCGGCATCAAAGTCGCCCGCCCCGGAGTCTCCCCCGCCTTCCGGTTCGACGGCGCCGTCCTTGGCGGCGGCCAGGTCGAACGCGCCTTTTTCCTCAACATAATCGACCTTTACAAGCGCCGCGGCAGCGCGGGCCTCCTCGAACGTTTCCGCAACCACGACGGCGATCGCCTGGTGGTAGTGCTGGATTTCGGTGCCGCCGAAGAGCTTGGCGGTGTTGTATTTGCCCTTCTTCAGTTCCCCCACCCCGTCGGAGGTGACGACCGCTATTACGCCGGGAGCATTTCTCGCGGCGGCGACATCCATCGACTTGATTCGGCCCTTGGCGATTGCCGAACCGACGATATAGCCATAGGCATAGCGGGTATTCGGATCATGCCATTCATAGGCATAGATTGCTTTGCCGGTGGTCTTAAGCGGACCGTCGATGCGGGGGATGGGCTTGCCGATTACCTTGCCCTGATCAATCGGGTTCGTCGTTGCTGGTGTGTCGAATCTCATTGTCTCATCCCTTCGCTTCGACGAGGACCGCGCTCAGCGCGCGTTCGACAAGCGTGAGTTTGAAGGCGTTCTGTTCAGTCGGGCGGGCGCCCGCGAGAAGCTTGGCGGCCACCGCCTTTGCTCCGTTCGCCAGCTCCTTTTCGGCCGCCTCGTCACGCCATGGTTTCGGCGCGATGCCGCCGACCGCGATGCGGCCGGTTCCGTCCGGCTGCACGACGGCGCCGACGGAGACGAGCGCAAAGGCGTAGGAGGCACGGTCGCGAACCTTGCGATAGATCTGCTTGCCGCCGGGCGGCTTAGGAAGGACGACAGCGGTGATCAGCTCGCCCCGCTCAAGGACATGTTCGACATGCGGCGTGTCACCGGGAAGGCGATGCAGATCTGCAATGGGGATGCTGCGCGTCGTGCCGTCGGCTCGCACGGTCTCCACGACGGCGTCGAGGGCGCGCATCGCAACTGCCATGTCGCTCGGGTGGCTGGCGATGCAGGCATCGCTGACGCCAACCACCGCAAGCTGGCGGCTGAAGCCGGCGAGCGCCGAACAGCCGCTGCCCGGCTGCCTCTTATTGCACGGCTGGTTGGTGTCGTAGAAATACGGACAGCGGGTGCGTTGAAGCAGATTGCCGGCGGTTGTCGCCCTGTTGCGCAACTGTCCCGATGCCCCCGCGAGCAGGGCGCGCGACAGAAGAGAGTAATCTCGGCGGACCCGTTCGTCGGCGGCAAGATCCGTATTGCGGACCAGGGCGCCGATACGCAGGCCCCCTTCCGGCGTCGCTTCGATCCTGTCCAGTCCTAATCCGTTGACATCGATCAAATGTGTCGGCGTCTCGATCTCCAGCTTCATCAGATCCAGGAGATTGGTGCCGCCGGCGATGAATTTCGCGCCTTCCGTGCTGGCCGCGGCCCGGGCCGCCGCTTCGATCGACGAGACGCGTTCGTAGCTGAAAGCTCTCATGCCTTCCTCCCCGCGACTTCGGTGATGGCTTCGACGATGTTCGAATAGGCGCCGCAACGACAGATGTTGCCGCTCATGCGCTCGCGGATCTCGGCGGGCGTGATTTCGGCCGGCGACGTGAGATCCACGGTCACATGGCTTGGAATATTGGCCTTGATTTCGTCGAGCATGGCAACGGAGGAACAGATCTGGCCGGGCGTGCAGTAGCCGCACTGGAACCCGTCGTGCTTGACAAAGGCGGCCTGCATCGGATGGAGGTTCTCCGGCTGCCCCAATCCTTCGAGAGTGGTGATGCTGTCGCCCTCGTGCATGACGGCGAGCGTCAGGCACGCGTTGACGCGGCGGCCTTCAATGAGAACCGTGCAGGCTCCGCACTGACCGTGGTCGCACCCCTTCTTGGTACCCGTCAAATGCAGATGCTCGCGCAGCGCGTCGAGAAGCGTCGTTCGGTTATCGAGCTGAAGCTCCCGGCGTTCGCCGTTCACCGTGAAAGTGAGCTTCGTGCTCGGGGGTGCGGTGGAGGCATTGGTCTGCGCGTGACCGAGCGAGTGTGCGCTCACCACTGTCACGGTAGCGGCCGAGGCGGCGAGCAGGTCACGCCGCGAGATTTCAAGTGCGCCAGGACTTTGCATATCCAGCTCCATGTCTTGATGATGAAAGGTCTAGGACGAAGCGGCCCTACGCCGCCAACGCGCAACAACCGAGCGCGAGAAATGATCCGGCAGGCGCGTTCACAAGTGAGTTAGGGCGGATAGCGCGTGTGACTACCGTCCCGCTGCCGATAAGGCCTATGAACGGGGTTCATGAATGGCGGTACTGAATCAGGCGCCTTCAGAGGCAGAGGCAACTTGACGAAAGGCGAATCATGTAACAGATAATGTTACGTGAGTGAGAGGACCGCACAATGAAATCCCGGAGCGTCGATAGTCCAGCTTTTACCGCGGCTCATGCCAGTTCCTACGTCGAAGGGACGTTGAGAAAAGTACCGGGGCTGGCCGCTCTCCACCGCATGACATCGATGTTGGTCGCGGAACGTGCGCCGGTGCAAGCGCGGGTTTTGGTGCTCGGCGCCGGCGGCGGTATGGAGCTCAAAGCTCTCGCCGACGAGAATTCAGGTTGGAGTTTTTGTGGCATTGACCCGTCGGCGGACATGCTTCGCGTCGCAGAACGGACGGTGGGACCCCATTTGCCGCGTGTCCATCTGCAGCAGGGCTACATAGACGCCGCACCGGAGGGGCCGTTCGACGCGGCCGTCTGCCTGCTGACGCTCCATTTTGTTTGCCGCGCTCAACGCCTCGACACACTCGAACAGATTCGCCGCCGTTTGGTGCCGGGCGCTCCGTTCGTCGTCGCGCATATCAGTTTCCCGCAATCAGAACCTGAGCGCTCGACCTGGATCGCCCGTCACGTCGCGTTCGGCGGAACAGCCTCCGGCGAACCTGAAAGTGCAAGGCAGGCGATCGCGACGAAGTTATCGGTTCTCTCGCCAGAGGAGGACGAGGCGGTGCTTCGCAAGGCGGGCTTCTCGGGTGTTCGCCTGTTCTATGCGGCTATGACCTTCAGGGGCTGGGTGGGATACGCCTAAATTCTCAACATCCTGCAGTGCTCATGGTTGCCCCGTCCGGCGCCCGCGATAGAAGATCATACCGGCGTGATGCAGAACGCCGTCGATAAAATCTCCATCCGCGGTAAAGCCGGTATCGTCCCAATAATCGATATGCGTGCCCGTCACTTGGTAGCGTCCCTCGTAGGCACGTTCACGCGTACCGCGGGCCTCGACATAGCGACCGTTCGGCAGGAGCTCATGGCGGATGTAACTGTCTTCTGTGACCCAAAGGCCGACATAGGGGTGATTGGCCTGCATTTCGGTTTCCTCGGCTTTTACGGATTGGCTTAGGAGTGCGGCGGTCATCAAGGTTGCAAAGGTACGCTGCACGTTGATCTCCTCGTGATTAGTGATTGCGGGAATATCTTGCGGCTGCGCAGGGCAGATTCTGCTCGCATCTCGGTCCCGGCCGCTCAGCGGCTGGTGACGCAAGGGGCCGAACCCGACCGGCCGTCATTGGGAACGCGGCTCGTTGTTCTCGACAGCCGCGTAATAGGCGGCGAGATCGAGAAAGGCTTCCGCCTCGACGACAGCTCCGTTCTTCATCCGGAATATCCAAACGAACTTGTTTCTGTAAGGCGCTCCCGAAGTCGTGGTGGCCGATCCGTCGAAGCGGATGATGACCGTGTCTCCATCGGCCCAGATACGATGCACTCTCGGCACCAGAGGGGTTGCGAGACGGCTGATCAGGGGAGTCGAGGCCCGTTCGACGAAATCCTCGACGCCACGGTAGGTGCCGGCCACCGGTCCGGAACCGTGGATTGTCCAGACGACATCTGGCGCGAGAAGCCCTGCAAAGATGTTGCCGCCTGCTCGCCATTTCTCGAATGCCGCGCGCACCGCGGTTCTATTCTGCGCCTCGATATCGGCGGTTGGCGCGATGGTATTGGCATGCGCCGGTCCCATGCTGGCCGCAACCGTCGAAGCGATCAGCAGCTTGCGGCCGCCGCCGGCGAGGCGATCTGTCAATAAGGAAAAGATCATGGAATATTCCTTTCGTCAGGGGGACGCGGGAAAGCGCCCCGGGATCGTTCGCGCCGGGTCAATTGCTCGATGCGGTCGGCCTGATCGTGATCTCGGTGGTGTCCACGCTCTGCGGAGCCTCGATCACCTGCCGGACCGCACGGGCGATGTCGCCGGGCTGAAGCGCGATGGCGCGATAAGCGTCCATCGCCGCCATGGTCTCCTCGTGGGTGATGGTTGCAGCAAGTTCGCTTTCGACGACGCCGGGATTGACGCAGGTGACGCGGATATTGGTACTCTCCTGGCGCAGTTCGTCCGAGATCGCGCGGATCGCAAACTTCGTTGCGCAATAGACCGCGGCTGTGGGTACGACCGACAGCGCTCCGATCGAGCCGATATTGATGATCTGCCCGCTACGCTGTGCCTCCATGATCGGCAATACGGCCCCGATGCCCCAAAGCACGCCCTTGATGTTTACGTCGATCATGCGCTCCCACTCGTCCACCTTGACGGCGGCAAGCGGCGAGAGCGGCATGACGCCGGCATTGTTCACCAGAACGTCGATGCGTCCCCAGGTGTCGACCGCGGCCTGCGCAAAGGCGGCCATGGAGTGACGGTCGGTCACGTCCAGCACCTGCGCCAGGGCGCTTCCTCCTGCGTCTCGAATCTCCGCGGCGATGGGCTCGATACGGGCCTGGCGGCGTGCACCCAGCAATATTTTCGCACCGGCGGCGCCAAGCTCCCGAGCGATGCCCTCGCCGATGCCGCTGGAGGCGCCAGTGATCAGAATGACCTTGTCCATGTTGTACTCCGTCCTTTGATTTGCACGAAGAAGATGGACTTTAATGACTGTCGCCGGTATCCATCGCTCACTCAACTCAATGGTTAGCAGTACTCTACAATGAAAATAGACATGAACCTTCTGCCGCTCTTCCTGGCTGTCGCGGAGGAGGACAATTTCCGTGCTGCCGCCGATCGCCTCGGTGTGACCCGCTCGGCTGTCAGCCAAGGGATGCGGCGGCTCGAAGATGCCTTTGGTACGACGCTCGTCACCCGCACGACGCGTTCAGTTCGCCTGACCGAAGCGGGGGAGCGTCTGCGCGAGGCTCTGTCGCAGCCCTTTTCGGATATTGCGACGGCGCTCGATCGGGTAGCGGGTGAGGATGAGCCCCGGGGTCTCTTGAGGATCGCCGCCACCTCGATCGCCGAGCAATTCCTTTCCGGTCCGCTCATCGCTTCCTTTGCTCAGGCCCATCCGAAGGTGACGATAGACGTTACCGTCACGGACGAGGAGTTCGACATCGTGGCCGCCGGTTTCGACGCGGGCGTCAGGCTTGGCGAGGTGATCGAGCAGGACATGATCGCGGTGCCGCTGACGGGCGATCAGCGCGAGCTGGCCGTCGCTGCCCCCGCCTATCTCGCTGTCCGCGGCACGCCGGCGCACCCGCGTGAGCTGGTCCATCATCGCTGCATAGGTTGGCGGCGAGCGCCGAATGTCGCGCCCTACAGGTGGGAATTCGAGGAGAATGGTGTTCCCTTCGACGTGGCGGTCGAGCCCCAGATTACCACCAATGACCTGCGCTTCATGCTCCGCTCAGCACTCTGCGGGGCCGGGATCACCTTCGCAACGGAAGAAACCTTCCGCCCGTTCGTGGAAACCGGTGAACTTGTTCCGCTGCTGCAGGATTTCCTGCCGCCGTTCCCCGGTTTCTTCCTTTATTTCCCTCAGCGCCGCAACATGGCGCCAAAGATGCGGGCCTTGATCGAGCATATACGGCGGTGGCGATAACCGGCGAGTTATCGGGAGATGTGGTGGCGGGGTGAGGATGCCGATGCCATGGGCTGCATTGCGGACGTGCCTGCCTCTTACGCTGCGTGCCAATAGGCGGCGACTGATTGCTCCTGTTTCGCAACCCCCCGCATCCGAAGCGTTGCCCGAATAGCGTTTGCGGTGCGGCTTTCACAGGCTACCCAGACAAATCTCTTCTGCGAAACATCCTCCGGAAAATCCATAGCGGCAATCGCTTGCGCAAGACCGCCCTGACGGCCTTCGCCATCCGCATCGCGATATAGCCATTTAGCTTCAACCGCCGCGCGGCTTGTGAAGGAGATCGCATCTTCCGGGGTTCTGACCTCGATCACGACTGTCGCAGTCGCGGTCCGGTCCAGCGATTCCAGGATTCGACAGATCGCGGGCAAAGCGGTCTCATCACCGGCAAGAAGATACCATTGCGCGTGACCGATGCCTCCTCCGGCGGGCCCCGCGGCTCCGACAACGTCACCACGTTTCGCTCGCCTTGCCCATGAGCAGCCGGGGCCTTCCGCATCGTGCATGACGAAATCGACGGCAATCACATGATTTTCTGAGTCCACGAAACGGACGGTGTAGACGCGCCAGATAGGGTTGACGACGAGTGGCGGCGAGCCCGACCGGCTCTCCCGCCACGCATGCTCTTTGGCGATTTCTTCGAAGTTGAAGAGGATACGCAGGTGCATTTCATCCACCGTGTCGAAGGAACGCGTGTCGGCCGTTCGAAAGCGGATGCGCCTCATTCCGGGTGTGACATCTTCGACGCCGTCGACAGTCAGAACTGAGAAGCTGGGCGGCAGGAGATGCTGAAGACTGCTTTCGCTCCACTCGATTCGGACCGCTTGAGAGGCGTCCTCCGCGACAACATCCTGGAGCCACACTTTGACGAAATACAAGCTTTCGAGATCGGCGCATGAAACATCCACCTCGATGCGGCCGTCGATCGCTTTCAATGTGCCCGCGACCGCAGGCAGATCGACAGATAAGATGCCGTCGGACAGGTGAGGATCGACATCGTGTTCAATCAGGTGCGCGAACAGGCTTTCGAAAAGCTGCGCGGGCTCTTTCGCTACGATTGTTGCCTGGAACCTGTACGGTCGGCCGATCATGAGTTGCTCCTGTCGGGACCCGCGGCCGGATGCCACAGCCGATTCGGAAAGAAATGCTGCCTGGAGATCGACATGATCGCCGCGCGTTTTGTCGGAAGGTCGACGGTTCTTGTGTGAGAGAAACCGGAGCGCTGCAGATTGCCGAGCTGGCGGTTGTGCGCCGCGCTCGGTTCCTGCACGATCCGTTCGGTTCGAGGATCATCGAGAAACATCAGATGCAGAAGGGAGGGTAGCCAAGCCGTGAACCAGGGCTTGCCGCGACAGGACTCCTCTCCAACTATGACGTGGCAACCGCGGTCGTAGTCGCCGGCACTTGAGAAAGGTCCGATCACGTCCTCCTTGGCCCAATAGATCTCGAAGTAGGAAAAGGCCCGTGCGTTGAAGCGGCCGATCAGCGGTATCGTATGCGGATCGGCGAACATGCGCTCCAGATAGCGTTCATGGGCGGCTTCGCTTCCCGCCTCGTTCCAGAATTCGTCGACCCTCGGGTCATTCATCCAGCGATGAATGTCGGGAAGGTCGTCGAGTGTCGCGACGTGGAGCGACAGCGTGCCCGACAGCCACGGGATGAATCGGGCATAGACGCATCCGGCTGGTTTCGGCGGGCGTAGGGGATGCTCGGTCCTGCCGTCAAAGAGGTCGCGCCGTGGGAAGGTGATTGACGGCGAGGCCATCCAGATCTCCGGCATCTGCCAGAACATCTCCGCGAAGATCGTTCGATGCTCGATCGCGTTGGTGTTTTCGACCAAAAGGCCACGCCGCTTCAACTCCGGGGAAAGGACGTTCCAGCCCTCTCCCGCAAGCCTGATCGACGCCAGGTCTCGTCGTGTCGCGAACAAATATTCGAAGGCTGCGCAGGCAAGCCGAAGACCCTCGGCGTCGCCTGAGTGGAGGTCGTCAATGTGGAGTTCCCCCTCCGCAAATGCGAGGCGAGCGCGGTGACCGCCGGCCGCCGAGGCCGACAAGATTGAACCGGCCTCGTGCAGCTCGACGGGTCCGCAAGGATGAAGCTGAAAGGAGCGAAAGACGCGGCCATCTTGAACGTCGGACCCAGCGTACCCGCCGCCCGCTCCCGGGGTGGAACCCCACTGTCCTCGATGACCCCGGTCCATTAAAAAACCTTCGTCAGCGAGACCGCGAATGTGCGGCCGCGGCCCTTGTAGTCGAACACCGACTCGTCGGCTAGGCCGCCGTAAAGGGCTTTGGCGCGAGAACCCCAGATGGTGGTGTAATCAGTATCGAAGACGTTATGGATACCGAAATTCAACGTCGTATCGGTATTCTCGAACCTGTAGCCGCCGGTTAGATCAAACAGCGTATAATCGTCGATCGTGAAATCCTGGGCGTCGGTGAGTTCGAAGACGTGCTGACCGGAAAACCTCAGGCTCAGAGCGTCATTGGTCCAGCCGACATAGCCACCGAGTTTGGAGACGCTCGCGCTGCCGACAGAGTCCTTTTCCCAACCATCGGCTCCCTTGACCTCGGTTCTGACCCAGTGCCCCATGACGCCAACGTCGAAGCCATGATCGAGCTTCACGCCCGCCTTTCCTTCGATGCCATAGACGCGTCTCTCCCGATCGATGAGCTCAACGGCAAGCGATGAGCGATTGAGATTGATGGAACGGTCGGAGAGCGAGTAATAGGCCGCCGTTTCAAGATTGAAGGTCCCGTCATCGAGACGATAGCCGATTTCGAATGAGTTTGTCTTGATCGCCTCCAGCGCGGAATCGCCCACGTTCACGCTATTGAGAAGCGTGTAGTGTCCACCGGAGAAGGAGTAGTTGCCAATTCCATAGTACTTGGCCGGATCCGGCAGTTCGAAGCCCTGGCTGAAATTGGCGTAGACCTGCTGCGTATTCGTCAACTGGTAGGTCGCGCCTGCACTGAACAAAGCGGCGTCGTAACTGACTTCGCCGCCGGGTATGGTGTCGGCAGAAGTTGCTCTGCCCTGCAGGATGGCGACCTGCTGCGCCGCTCCGATGAAGTCGGATACCTCAGTGTTGACGAACTGATAGCGCACCCCGCCGTTCAGAGTGAGCCTGTCGGTAGCCTCGTACGAGGCCTCAGCAAAGCCGGCGACGGTGGAGACATCGATGGATGGATAAAGACCGGTCTTGCCGATCGTATCGAAATCGAGCCCTCCGGATTGCCCGGCTGTCAGCGTGTCGAAGATGTTCTGACGCGCCTTGAAGGAATCTCTATCGGCATCGACGCCATAGGTGATTTTGAGTGCGTCGGTGGGTTCCGCAACCAAGGCGGCCCTGATGGCGTAATAATCTGTGTCCTGCGAACTGCCGTAAAAGTAAGGACCCGTCTCACTATTGCCCGAAGCAGGGAAGGGATGGAACTTTATTCGCTCAGTGCGGTAAGATCCTTGAAGCAATAGCTGCTGGCCGAGAACGTCATTATCGGTGTAGGTGACGTTCAACATCGAGCGGCGTGTCTGCGGATTGAAGTCGGACTCGTATCCGGAACGGGTTTCAAACAGGCTCGGGTCGGCGAGCGCTGCAAAGAAGGGCCCGTAATAAAGCCCGTAATCCGAATCCTGCTTGCTGTCGAAATACTGCCCGGAAAATTCGAGGCGACGGCCCTCATCGATCTGGTAGCCGACAGACCCCAACAGGTCGATGCGCTCGTTGAAGGCGGTGGACGTCTGCGTGATGTCGGGGATCAGCAGCGTGCCGCTGCCGTCATAAAAGGCGCCGGTCCTGTTGCCGGCAATCGAAAGGCGGGCATCCCAGTTTTCGCTGTTGTAGGTGACCGCACCCGCCGCATTGCGGTCGAAGTCCTGGCTGCCGGCAAAGCCGCTGCCCATGCCGCCGGTCACTTCCGCATGCAGGCCCGGCTCCGCGTCCTTGCCCTTCTTCGTGATGATGTTGATGATGCCGCCGGTCGCGTTTCCGCCGTAGATTGCAGTCGCCCCGGACAGGACCTCTACGCGTTCGATGTTGAACGGATCGATGGCATCGAATTGTCGGCTCAGCGAGCGCGCCGAGTTCATCGAGACACCGTCGATGAGGATCAGTGGTGGCCGGCCACGCAGGTTCTGGCCGAAGGACGTGCGCGCTCCGTCGCTCGCGGGATCGAAGCTCGGAATGGTTTCGCCTAGAATCTGCTGCAGCGTCTTGCCCGAGCGCGCCTCGGCCTGGATCTGATCCGAATCGACGACGTAAATGGTGCGCGCGATTTCCGAAATCTGCTGAGGGGATCGTCCGCCGGTGACTACGATCTCTTCCAGGCTCGTCGCAGCTTCCGATTGATTCGCGGCCTCCTGTGCAACAGCACCGGTGCCAAACGCCATTACCACCACGAAGACGCAAAAGCCTACGCCGCCATTCTCATTATTGCCCATAACGCCCCCTGCGCCCGAGAAAACAACTGCCGCTGCCGGTGAGCGGGCAAATTGCCAATACAAGACTATTTAAGTCATGTTTTATGGGCTAAGGGGTGTTCGCCGCTTGGATAATGGCGAACCTCATTTGGACGCATGCGAACGTCAACAGAAAAGGCTGGCTCACGACATGGAGACAATCCGACCGCTGAAATTCGGGACGCTTTCTTTGCCTGATCGGGAAAGCAGACTCGTTTGCAGAAGCATTCTTCTGGACATGCTCGGAGAGGCGACCATCGCCCCAGACGAGGGCGATTTGACCGGTGTGACCGGCCTCTTCTGGAAATACGTTTCCCTGTCGCTGGCAACCGTCTATTTTCCCAGAACGATGCTTCGGCTCAACGCAAGCGGCATGGGGGATGCCGGTATCGTCATCCTGCGTGCGATGGACGGTCCGCTCGTCATCCGTCACCGTCGGATAAAGGTGGAGACGGCACGCGCAGACGTCATATTTCTCCCCTCGGACGCGTCATCCGAGATCACGCTGCCGGAAGGTGGGCGCTTCGATTGCGCTTACCTTCCGGCCTATGCTCTGGCTTCCAAGCGCGATCTTCTAAAGCCGATAATGATGCAACCGCTTGCGGCGGAATGCCTGCCTTTGCAGCTCCTGACGAACTATGCGGGCTATCTTCTGAGGCAGGAGTATCAGAGCGAGGAACATGCCGGCATGATGGTCGCGCATTTCTACGATCTTCTGCCGGTGCTTGCTCAAGATGTCGGCAATGTAAGTCCGCGAGAAACGCCGCACAATCGCATGGCATCCATCAAGATGCGCGTGGAACAGAACCTTGCGAACGGTTCTTTCTCGATAACCGACGTGGCCGAGGCCGAGCGTATCACTCCGAGGGCAATCCAGAAATTCTTCAGCCGCGAGGGCACAACATTCTCCCGCTATGTGCTCGGAAGGCGGCTCTCACTCGCCAAGGGTCTCATACTGGCCGAAGGCGAGGCCACGTCCATCAGCCAGATCGCCTACAATGTCGGCTTTAACGATCTTTCCTACTTCAATCGAACCTTCAGGAGCCGCTACGGCGTGCGCCCCTCCGACCTGCGCCGGCTCGCGGCGGCCGCCTGACGAACTGACAGAAAGGGCGCTCCCGGTTGAGGGAGCCGCCGTGCTTCCGTTGTAGCCCGCACTCTGCAACGAGAGGTAAACAGGAATTCGACAGAAACACCTTAACGGTTCAAATGTTGGAATCGCCGCTGGATGAAAGTTCAGTGGCAGGTCATCGCATTTCCAAATGGCTGATGACGCGCACAAAGTGACATTTCAACTTTGCCCAACGGCGGACAGTTCAACCTTGCTGCCACGAAAAAATCGAGGCGACCGGAGCCGATGTGACCGTCGATGACACGACAGTGCCGGTGGGCCATGGCCTCCAGGTCCGTACGGGGCGATCGGGCCGGAGGCATCAGAAGCAGTCGATCATTCGGCTCAATGCGCCTCGGATGTTCCGGAGGACACGGCCCTCCCCCACTGCAAAAGTCAATTGCGAGCTAGCGCCTCAACGGATCTTAGTCGTGCAGCTTTCCTCGCAGGGAAGAAGCCGAAGATCGTGCCGATGATAACTGCCATAACACAGCCGATGACAACCGCTTGCAACGAGATCACCATTGGAACCGGCGACCCGACGTAGCCCGAAATCCCCCAAGACCCAAAGCCAGGGCGACGCCTACGCCGCATCCAATGGTCGTGATAGCAAGCGCCTCAATGAGAAATTGCATCAGGATATCGCTCGGGCGTGCCCCCACGGCCATGCGCAAGCCTATTTCATTGGTGCGCTCGGTGATTGACACGAGCATAATGTTCATCACGCCTACTCCTCCGACTAGGAGAGCCACGGCCGCGATAGAGGATACCAATATCGTGTCGCCGCAACAATTTCGGAAGGACCTCGATCACCTCTATGGCGCACGGTCTTTCGATCTGCTGCACCACATTTGTTCGATTCTGCATCCGGAAGCATTTCTTCGGGAGAGCGCTCATGGTTGAAAATGGGAACCTGGAAGACGCGGAGCGCGCGCTGTCGAAGGTCATCGGCAAACATGACATTAAGCTGCAATTGGTGCTCAATGGAGTGAATAAGACGTTTTCAGGCAGGTGTTCCGCTGGCGACTTCTTTCTACGGCTATCCCCGGAACGCCTTCATTCGCAAACGGAGCTACAGCGTGAGGCACGGCTCCTCACAATTGTCACTGATCATGAGCCATCAATCGCTACAAGGCCCTTTCCGGATGCCCAGCATGCCGGAGCCGCCTTCGCCTGGGGCGGTGAACGTTATTTTGGAATAGCAACGGCCGTCGCGCCGGGAACTCCTTATGATGAGTCAATCGGCGAGCTGCGTCGGTTTGGACAGGCGCTAGCGAAGCTTCATAGTGTGCGTGCGTTCGGCGACGCCGGCGTCGACAGGGCAGAGCAAGTCGATCATTCACGCTCAGATCATCGCGAAGGCTCGCTGGTGGACCAGATTTCTCTGGTGACTGCTACCGCAGCAGATTGGGTTGATCGCGGTCGGCCCACAGGTTCCGGGCGGCGATCCATCTGCCATGGAGATGCCTGGCCGGGTAACGGCCGATTTGGCGCCCACGCTGTGACGTTGTTCGACTTCGAGCACGCATCGATCGGCGACCCCGTCCGCGACTTCGCCAACGTTGCGTGGTGGCTGACAGGCCTGCAGCAGCCATCGGATACGATAGCGAAACTTTGGACCGCCTTCCTGGAGGGCTATGACGAGGGGCATGACCTGTCACGTCCAGACCTTTCGAGCCTTCCGTATCACGTTCTTCTGGTCGAGCTGCGTTCGCTGCTCTTTCTCCGCGACTTCATCCGGCTCTCGCCTGAGGTCGAACGCAGCACAAAGGCCGGGACGCAGCAACTCGTTAGCATTTGGCGTGACCGGATGGTGCCTAAGAATGGTTTAATGTCGAATGGCTGGTGACGCTCTCATCGACATCGATGACGCATCTCCGTCCGACCGGACCGTGCTAATCGCGATTTATTTGAGCGGGCATGCGCAAGCAGCTGTACCAAGCCCCGTGGACCTGTCGGTCATCGAAAGCACGGTCGACGCCAATCTGATGCTCTCCAGCGCATCTCCTAGGGACCTGATATCTCTGAAGGCCGTCGTTGACACCTCCGTAGCTGGTGCGGGCCTCGCACGCCGCCGACGTGACGGTCGATATTCGGTAGAGATCATCGTGGGGGCGACTTGGCTGAGGAGGGGCATTGCGAAGTCATTGTTGTTCGAGCTGAACACGCGCTGCCGCGATCTGGGCGCAATCGAAACCTGCGCACACATCTATAAAGATAACTGGGCTAGTATTGCCCTGGTCGAGAGCGTTGGCTCACACTCATCGGCAGATTGGAAGGCGGAAAAATGCTCGAATTCGTAAAACTGCTTACGTGACTAGCCTTCCTTGAAAAGGAGCTGAGCAGCATTCTGCGTGTGCGATAGAACAATTATTCGCTCGACAGCCGCTGACATCAGGCAAATCTGCTTCTTGATCTCCTCCAGACCGGCACCATTGACGATAAGGTCGATAATTGCGGTCATTGCCGATTTAAGATCATCGTACTCGACGTCGCACTCGGCCGGTGGCGCCAGAAGAAGATTGTCGACGGTGATAGAGAACAAGAGATATTCGGTTTCCGACAGGCCTACCTTCCCGATGGCGTCCACAATACGTAAGCAGAATACCGACGCGTGGACGCCGTTATTTTCCGCCCTGGCCGCAAACTGGGCGAGAGCCCCGGAACCGAGGTGATGATGATCCGCTTGGAGGATCCAATGGTCTCCAACGCATTTTCGATCTGCGAACGCAACGCCTACCAGGCCCCCGGAGCATGGCCCTTTACGTAGTTTGCCGAACTGCTCACATCGATGACCGCGGCCTCTCCAGCGTTTAGCCATCGTTGAAGAATTTCCGGTGAAACTGCCTTCACCTCCGGGACGGGAAGGATATCGAACCGTGCGTGCTCAGTCTCACGTCGCTCGCCGTCGGGCCATGCCAAGTCAGGGCGGGCGACGATGGTTCGCGGGAACGACTGACTGATCCAAGAACAGTACCGACGGTGTGCTTGACTCGGCGCTTACTCTTCAGCCGCGATCGCTCTGATGAGGCCTACCAGTTGGCGACGAACTGTCGTGTCGCTTAGCCGGGCAAATGCCCGGTTAAGAGCAATGCCCTCTGGACTGGACAGATACTGTTCCAGGTCAGCATCGGCCTTCGGCAGAGCGCCGCCGCCTGGGCTGTCAAAGAAGTGGGAAACCGGCACGTTCAGTGCGTCCGCGATGTTTTGAAGACGACTTGAGCTCACTCTGTTGGCAGCCTTCTCATATTTTTGTAGCTGCTGAAACGTCACTCCAATGCGCTCCGCAAGCGCCGTCTGCGACATGCCCAACATCATCCGCTGCGTTCGGATTTTGGCGCCAACGTGAATATCGACTGGATCTGGTTTGTTGTTCTGTGACGCGAGTCTGCTCACCCTATTTTCCCCGCACCTTACGGCAATGCTGAGTGCTGTTATGTGGCCTTGGAGCACTCGGCTGATGCCCTCATTATTTTAGAACTCCATTATATACAATTTAGCAGCTGCTGTAAGTTGGTGTGACCGAGCAGCTTCGCCTTTTTTTGCGCATTTCATTTCAGCTGCCCGGCCGCTTGCAGAGTGTCGGCTCAGGGTGCACGGAGGGTATGGAGCCGCCGCGCATTGGACAATCAGGGCTCCATCGCGATCGCGAGCTGGAACATATGGCTAACTATCGGCTTCTCCACGTTGAACAGGAAAGGATGCGATCGATGAAGGAATTCGTGAGAAGCCTGCTGGCCGAGCTTGCCCCGGCCTGGGTGGCGCAGCAGGAGCCGCGCAAAGATGAACCGCCTTTACCGGTACCGGGGCGTGAGCCAGATCCTGGGGAAAGACCCGGGAAAGAACCAGCTCCGGAGCCCGAACCCATTCCACCCATTGATCCAGACGAGCAGGAGCGGCCGATCCTGCCAGTACCGCCGGTCCGCTGAGTCACATTCCAGCGCATGCGGTGTAGCTACTCCTCGGAAGCCCGCCACAGGCTCGTCTCCTGGGAAATTTGGCCTTGAAGCCCATTACGCGGCGTTGCTGCGCTTGTCGAAGGCGACCAGTGGATTGTCCACCATGCCCTGGAAATCCGGTACCGGGCGCTCGTCGTCATCGGCATAGCCATGCGTGAACAGGCGAACCCGGTTCAGGCAAAGACGCGGATATTCATCGGCGAAGAGATCGAATGTCGCGAAACGGGAGGCCATCTCGGGGAAGCGCTTCTGATAGGCGAGTATGCTGTTGCGCGCCAACCCCCAGAAGGCGTGCTCGGAGAGGCCGGAGCGCTGGTCAAGCAGGACAGACATGTAGCGGAAGACGCATATGAAGAGCGTCGTCTGGATGAAATGGATCAGGAAGTCCGCAGGTAGGCACAGGAGAACCGCCCGGACCTCTTCCGGCAGGGTGGCGCTTTCGGGAAACGCCTGATCGCATACAATAACGTCGTCGATGAAATCGCGCAGTGCCAGACGCTCCGGCCGGCCGTCCTTGAGAATGAGTGTCGCATTCTGACCGTGCGCCGAAAAGGCAAGGCCGTGCTTCGCGAGCAGATGGAAGACCGGCGGGATCACGACGTCGAAGAGCCGCGCCATCCATTCCGAAACCGTCATTCCCGATTTCTCGGCGAGTGCTTGAACCACCGGTTTGCCGTCCGTGCCGGCATGGAGGAGGGCGGCAAGCGGCATGCCCGTTTCGCCGGACTTCAGATGCGCTGCCAGGCTGTCGCGCCACATGCAGCCAAGCATTTCGTTGAACTGATAGGGCGCGCCCTCAATCGCGGAGAATTGCGGATGGACGTAGTGCATGCCTGCGCGCTCGCCGAGAAGAACGAGACCGCACTCCTCGGACAGGAATCGGTCCCTGGCGAGCAGTTGGTCGAGCCACGTCGTCAGCGGCGCAGCCGTCAGCGCCCGCTTGCCGGGTATGCCGCGATAAACAGCCGTGTTCAGAATGGTCATGCATAGCTTCAGTGTCGACTTCTCCGGATGGGAGATGTTCGACAAGGTTCGTACCGATTGCTGCGGCAGGTAGAGATCATCGCCCGTGCCGAGAAACACGATGTGCCCTGCCGCTATGTCGGCGGCAAAGTGCGCAACGATCATGTGATCCCATTGCCATGGATGCACCGGCATCATGTAATGCGTGCTGACGGAGCCGCCTCGCGCGGCGAGCGCGGCGCAAAACGCGTCGAAGCGAGACACTCCGACGGCTTCGCGGACAAGCCCCTCGTTGGTAAGCGTCTTTTCCGCGATGAAGGAGGCGCGCTCCTTGCTGACACCGAGCCAAAGCACCTCGGTCGGCGTTCGGTTTTCCGGCGTGTAGGCAAGATAGTCGGAATAGCCGAGGCCGATACGCCCCTTGCTGACGGTGACCCACGGATGACCTGTGGTCTCGCCTTCCATGCGAATCTCATCGAGCTCCGCAAGTTCGGTACCGGTTTTGGCCGCGCGTGCGGCAATATGGGCGTCGGAAACGAGCGTGTTACCGAGTTCTTTGATGAAGTGTGCGACCGTCATTGGCTTGACGCCGAGCTTGGGCAGCACCTCCGCGCAAAAGGCCAGCGGATCGTCAATCGGGGCATCGGTATTGCCGTGTCGCTTCAACAAGCTCGCAGGATCGACCGAGAGGTTGTCGAAGACATAGCGCTTGGCTTTGAAGCGATACTGAAACTCGCCGATGTCGATGCGGTAGTGTCCCGGTTTTTCCTCCAGAACGTCGAAGACACGTTCATACGCGAATTCCTCGATGACTTTGGCCAGAAGACGTTTCGAGACCTGCTGCCAGAGCTCCTTGGAAAAGGCGCCGGGAAGAAGGGGATCATGATGCATGCGCATAGAAATCTCCTGAAATCGAGGACGGAGCGGTCTGACTGGAGGGCAGACCGAACTTCTGGAACGATGCCGACGCGTTGACGCGGTAATGCTCGCGACCGAGAAGCTGATTGACGATGACGGCATTGCGAAAGGCGCCGAGGCCAAGATCCGGCGCGCCGACGCCGTGGTGGAAGGTTTCGGCATTCTGGACGAACACATGGCCCTGGCCGCCGTCGCTGCGGCGTGCACGGAAATCCCCGCCGACGACGAGGTCGCCCAAATCGCAGGTATCGAGAACGTTGCCCTTCAGCGACTCCAGCCATTCCGGCCAGGCATGCCGGTACCCCGTTGCGGCCACAATCGCGTCGGTCTCGACCGTTGCCTTCTCATCCAGATGGTTGTGGTTGATGCCGATGCGGAACGACCCCGATCCCCCTGCGCTCTCCAGCATTTCGACCGCACAATTGGAAAAAAGTGCCAGGCCTGGATCGCGTCCGCCTACCGAACGTTCATACATGAGATCGAAGATCTCACCGATGGTCGAAAAGCTGATGCCCTTGTAGAGCAGGCCCTGGTTCGCAACGATCTCGCGACGTCTGTCCGGCGCGATTCGATGGAAATGGCGCATGTAGTCAGGCGTGAAGTATTCGAGTCCCAGCTTCGAATACTCCATCGGGAAGAACCCCGCCGAGCGGGTGATCCATTGGATCGAAGCGCCGGCTGCGACCATCTCCGGCGTCAGATCGTTCAAAAGCGCAAGAACGCATTCGGCGGCGCTTTGCCCTGAGCCGATGACTGTTACACGGCGTCGTTTCGAGAGCTCCAGACGCCGCCTCCCGAATTCGCTGGAATGCATGAGCGGTGCCATCGTCTTGACCTGCGCCCACTTCGGCAGGAAAGGAGCCGTGCCGACGCCGACCGCAATGTTTCGGCTTCGATATCGCTGCTTTCCGCCCAAGGCGGACCTGCTTTCGACAATAAAGCTGTCGGATGCCGGCTCATGGGCAACGTCGACCACTTCCTCGCCGAAGCGGCAAGCGGAAAGTTGCTGCGAGGCCCAGCGGCAATAGTGATCGTATTCCTGCCGCGGGATCATGAAGTTTTCGTAGAAGTAGAACTTGTAGAGGCGATCGTGCACAGCAAGGTAGTTGAGGAAGCTCAGACGATGCGTCGGGTCCGCCATGGTGACGAGATCCGCCATGAAGGGAACCTGCAGGGTCGTCCCGGGAAGAATGAGCCCTTCGTGCCACCGGAACGCCGGTTTGCGCTCGAGAAACACGCTCGAGAGATTTTCGTGGGAAGAGAGAAGGGCGGCAAGGCCAAGATTGAACGGCCCGATGCCGATCCCTGCTAGATCGAAATCCGTCATGATCATAATCCGAATTGTTGAATGAAGCGTTCCCGGTAGCAGAACATCAGTTTGGCGCGCTTGTCGGGAAGGTCGATTTCGCCCTGTTCCTCGAAGGCGCAGGCTGGTGCATAGCGAAGCAGGCGCCGGGCTGCGACGCTCGGCTCTCCGACTACCTTTTGCGTTCCCGGGTCATCGAGAAAGAGGAAGCGGGTGAAGGCACGGATGACTGCGGGCGCGATGCCGCGGCCGAAAAATGAAGGTTCGCCGACCAGCATGTGCCAGCCCCTGTCCTTTTTCTCGGCCGGATAGTAGCGACCAAGCACATCGTCCTTCGCCCAGTAGGCTTCCCAATAGCTCATCGGGGTCCCGTCGATGAGGCCGATATACGGATCCTGGTGCGGATCGGCGAGATTGATATCGATATAAGCTGCGATGTCTTCGATCGGTTTCGCCATCTTCCATTGCGGCACGACATGCGCCTGATTCATCCACCGCCAAAGGAGCTTCAGATCGCGCTGCTTCTCAAGAAGGCGGAAGCTGATCGTCCGGCGTATGTCGGGGTCGTAGCGCGAATAGGCCAAGGCAGTGTCCGGCTCGCTCCTCTCAAGCATCTGCCAGAACCTTTTCCGTTTCGAACAGGGGGTTGGTGATTTCAAGGTAGACCGATTGTGTTTCAAGCGGCCCGACGAGCTCGTCCATGCGCGCAAGCCGCGTCTTGAGATTCGCCTTGCATTGCAGCGTCGGCGCCAGCATCTTGCGCACAATTCCGGAATTCGCGCCCTCAAGCGCCTCGAGCCGCAGCAGCTCGCTCCGCAACATCGTAAGAAGGGCGGTCTCGCTGACGAGTCCCTCCCGCCCGAGCGCTCCGATCATGCCGAGAACCGAATTGATGAAGGCGTAGTAGAGCAGGCGCTCATCGACCGGCTCTTCACCAAAGACGGACTCGCTCGGCTCTCCGAAGCCCGGCAGCGCCTCGACAAGCGCTCCGTGCGCACGCTCATGGTGGAAGAAGCCCTGATTGTCACGGTAGAACAGGCCGACCGGATAGCCATGCTCGATCTCGACCACGATGTTCTGCTGGTGCGCCTCCATAGCGATGCCGTGGCGTAGATAGAGCCCAAAAATCGGCCGGACGAAGATCGTCAGGAACCGCTCGAACCAATCCCTCGCAACGATATCAAGCGGGCGTCCCTCCAGGCGCGCCCGGTTTCGTATCAGCGCCCCAAGCCGGCTGCCGCGGTCCGGCAAATGCTCGCAAACGGCCGCAAGGAGCGACACGTTGCGATCGGCATCCGCGCCAGTGAAGGGATTTTCACGCATCGACACGGAGAGACCGTCGATCAAGGCGCCGTCGATCTTGACGCCCATAAAGGCCGGATCTGGAATGAGTGTCAGGCCCGGATAGCTGCGCGCGAAATCCTGCCATAGCCCGTGGCGGCGGAAGCGGTACATGTCGTCCCCGCGGAGGAGTTCCCGGGCAAGATTGACGCGGACGGAATTGGTGATGCCGACGCCCAGCGACATCTTCAGCATGAAAGGCGCATCCGGGCGGTAAAGCGTGCGCACGGACGACGTAGGGAACCATGGCTTGCCGGCCTCGCCGCAATCGATCATGCGCCCACCCGCCACGAGAGCTGCCACTGTGGGATCCTTCAGCATCTGGTCAGCCTGCCAGGGGTGCACCGGCAATAGAGCGAAGTCGCCCACGGGCAGACGTGCCTTGAGGGCATCGATGTCGCTCCCCATGGCCTCTTTCAGCCATTCTTCCGCCGAAGGCGAGCCCTCGGAATGGCCGGTATGGAAAAGCCCGCCTTCGACGGCGAACCAACGCAGCGGGAAGCCGGCGGCGAACTCGGGGGAGTAGCGCCGCGATTGCGCCTCCGTCATGCCTTCGCGGCTTTTCGGGCAGGGATGAATGCCGTGTCCGGCAATCAGCCCCTGTTCCGCCGCGACGAAAGAGACCTCATCGCCCGCGAGTGCGGCCAGGTCACCGTTGCGGGCTTGAAGCGCCGCTTCGATCAGGAGCCGACTCGAATGCGTGCGGTTCAGCAGGTCGGCACGGCCTTCTTTCGCAGCATTGGAAGGTTCCAGACGCTCGACAACGGCGGTTATCGCTTCGACGGCATCGACCGCCTTCGCCCCATTTTCGTCCGTCAGGATCACCGGCTCGCCGAAAAGATGGTGACCGGTTGCCGAGCGGTAGTGAGCGGGCAGGCCGAGGCTCCCGCCGCCGTCGGAGAAGGTCATCATAAAGTGCAATTGGCCTTGTGTCTCCACCCAGCGGACGTGGTGGGGATACTCGCGTGCTACGCAGTTGAGAAGGGAGCGCAGGGTAAGCGTCGCAGCGTTATGGGCGTGCATGATGGGTCTCCAGTTCGCGGGCCGTTTCGCCGATCGCATCGAGGATGCGGTGGACGACATCGGGGGTTGAACGCGGATTGAGCAGGGTGAGCTTGAAGTGGACGCGGCCGTCGAGAACGGTCGTTGCAAGCGCCGCGATGCCGGCATTGAAAAGCGCCGCTCGCGTCTTCAGCGTGATCGCATCGGCAAATTTCGGTCCCCTCGCCGAGACGTAACGGAAGAGAACGGTCGACAAGGACGGTGGCCTAGCAAGACTCAAGTATTCCCGTGTCTTCACTGCTTCCGCGGCGGCATACGCATTTTGCAAAGTCTGGCAGATCAGAGCGTCCAGCCCGTCGCGGCCGATAGCGCGCATGGTCATGAGAATCTTCAATGCGTCGGCTCTGCGCGTCGTCTGCATCGAACGCTCGACGAGATTCGGTGCATCGGCAAAGACTGCATCTTCGGGATTAAGGTAATCCGCCTTGCTCGCAAGCGGTGCGAAATCCGCCCGGTCGCGCAGAAGTAGCGCGCCGCAACTGATCGGCTGAAACAGCATCTTATGAAAATCGAGCGCGATCGAGTGGGCATACTCCAATCCCTCAAGGCGGCTGCGATGGCGGGAAAAGAGAAGCCCACCGCCATAGGCAGCATCCACATGCATCCAAAGCTTCTGAGCGGCGGCCAGATCGGCGATTTCGACAAGCGGATCGATGGCGCCGAGGTCGGTCGTTCCCGCCGTCGCGACCACGGCGACGGGTATGCGACCTTCGCCGGCCACCCGCAGCAACTCGGCTTTAAGCGCCGGCACTGACATCCGGCCATCTGCATCGGCTGCAATAGCGATGACCGCATCTTCGGCGAAGCCCAGTATCGCAGCGCTCTTGCGGATACTGAAATGCGCATGTGCCGACGTCAGGATGACGCCTGCTTCCCGTGCTTCGGGGCCGCACCGCACCGCGGCCAGATACAAGGCCGTCATGTTCGACTGGGTGCCGCCGCTGGTGAAATTGCCGCTTGCCGACGCCGGCAATTCTGCCAATTGCGTGAGGCAGGTGAGAACCCGCTCTTCGACGATCGTAGCGAAGGGCGATTGATCCCACGAATCGAGCGACTGGTTGGTCGCCGAGATAAGGACCTCTGCCGCGAGTGCAGGCACCGCGACGGGGCAATGGAGATGTGCCATTGCCGCCGGATGACCGACCATCATCGCATGCTCAAGCGCCGGTCTGCCGACATCGGCAAGTGCGGCGGCGATTCCCGTCCCGACCTCCGGCAGCGGATCGAGATCGTCGAGGAGGCCGCGTAGCCCCTGGACGCTCGTCCCGGAGTAGAGACTGCTTGCGGCTGCCGTTCGATCGACGACCATGTCGATGGCCTGCAGCATCGCGTTGCGGAATCCCTGGCGTGACTCGCTGTCGGTGCCGAGTATCTGGTCGGCGTGATCGGGTTGGTCGGCCGGTGGGGTTCTGAATGCAGCGACGTTGATGTTCATGCGGCCTTGCGTCCAAGGCGCTCGAATGCGGCGGCAAGAGCGCCAGAGACCTGATCGATCTCCGCGTCGGAGATTACCAGCGGGGGCAAGAGGCGCAGCACGCTGCCGTAGCGACCGCCTGTTTCAAGAATAATCCCGGCACGGAACATCTCGTGCTGGATCGTCCGTGCGATCTCCTGCCCATGCGGCGGATGGCCGAGCGCATCCGGCAGGCCGTCTGGATCGACGACTTCGACGCCGAGCATCAGGCCTTCGCCGCGCACTTCACCGATGTAAGGCGTCTGTGCCGCCATCCGTTCGAGATTGGCGCGAAGCCTTCGCCCGGCGATCGCCGCCCGTTCGACAAGCCTGTCGCGCTCAATGATTTCCAGGGTCTTGGACCCGGCAGCCATGGCAAGCTGATTTCCACGGAAGGTCCCGGCATGAGCGCCCGGCTTCCAAAGGTCGAGAGCCTCGCGGTAGATCACGACCGCAAGCGGCAGTCCGCCGCCGATCGCCTTGGAGAGCACGAGGACGTCGGGAATAATGCCGGCCTTCTCGAAGGCGTAGAAGCTGCCCGTGCGCCCGACGCCGCTTTGCACTTCGTCGACAATGAGGGGGATGCCGAGATCGCGCGTCACGCGGCGGACCGCGCGCAGCCATTCGACAGGAGCGGGTATGACGCCGCCTTCTCCCTGCACGGCTTCGAGAATGACCGCGGCCGGGCGGTTGATGCCCCCCTCCGGGTCACGCAGTGCGCGCTCGAAGTATTCCGCGGCGAGGGTTGCAGTCTCGTTGCCCCCACGGCCGAAGGGGCAACGATAGGCATAGGGGTAGGGAAAGAAATGCGCACCGGGCACCAGCTGGCCGACGGAAGCTTTTGGTCCGAGTGAGCCCATGAGGGAAAGCGAACCCTGCGACATGCCGTGATAGGCGCCCCGGAACGAGACGACGTCGGTGCGACCTGTCGCCGTCTTCGCAAGTTTGATGGCCGCCTCGACGGCGTCAGTACCGCTCGGCGAGCAAAATTGGATCTTTGCCTCGTCACGAAGTCCGGTGGGAAGGGTGCCGAAAATGTCGGCGACAAAGCGGTCCTTCACCGGCGTCGTCAGATCTAGGGTGTGGAGCGGCAGGCCCGAACCGAGGACCTGCTGCAGCGTCTCGATCACCTCCGGGTGGTTATGACCGAGCGCCAACGTTCCAGCGCCTGCGAGGCAATCGAGATAGGATCTGCCGTCGACGTCGGTAACTGTGCAGCCGAATGCCGATTTCAGCGCGACGGGAAAGCGGCGCGGATAGCTGCGGGCGTTCGACTCGCGCCTTTCCTGTCGTTCGAGATAAAAGGCGTTGTCAGCGCGTGCGGAAGCATCCATGAGATCAACTCCGTTGAAGATTTTCGATGACGTTCGGGCGGCTAACTCAGCCGGCGTCTCGGTCTAACTCTTTACAATCACTCAGCTTCTGCGATTTTCAGGTCGATCGACCTGAAATCATCGTGATCTTGAAGGACGCGCTTTCATCCGTTCCAGCATCCAGACCGACAATCCGATGCCCAGCACGGAAATGACCGTCGCCGAGGAGAAGAGCGTCGCATAGCCGAACCGGTCGGCAACGTAGCCGGCGAGCGAGGTGCCGATCAGATACACGACCAACTCGGCGCAGCTCAGGATGGTGAAGTCCGTCCCCGGCTGGTCGTCGGACGAGGACGCCATAAAAAAGGAATAGATCGCGACCAATTCCATGTAGCGGATCAGGGTCTGGAAGGCGGAGGCGGACATGGCGACGGCTATACCGGGCCATATGCCGAAGGCATTGAGTGCGAAGGCAAGGAAGCAGAGGCTGCGAAGCCCGCCGAGCAGGATGAGCGTCGCCGTTAAGCCCGCCTTGCGGATGATCAGCGCGGCGATGAGTGCGCCGAGAAGCCCCGCCGTCGCGGCGGCCGCCCCGGACATGTAGCCGATCCACTCGGTCGGCACTTTACTGTCGACGAGGTAAGATCCTTCCATGCCGCGCACGAGGCCTTCGCTCGCGCGATAAGTGAGGGCGAAGGCAAGGATCATCCAGGCATTCGGCCGCCGGAAGAAGCCGAAGAGGCTTGCCCGCCTGCGCGGCGGCGCTTCCGGATTAGCTATGGCCCTATCTTTCATCCAGATCGCCGCGACCAGCGGCAGCAGGGAGAGGCACGCGACAAGCAGGATCGTCGGCCGCCAACCGATCTTGTGGAAAAGGACCAGCGTCAGCGTACCGCCGACAATGACGCCAAGCGCGACCGATCCGGCCTGGACGGCATTGCCGATCGGCCGCGTCCTGCCGCTGAGGTGGCGCACCGCATACCCGTCAGTAGCGATATCCTGCACTGAGGAAAGAAGCGTGATGCAGATGCCGATCGCGAACAGCGTGCCAGCCCGGTCGGGCTCGACCAGCGCCATCGATGCTATACCTGCACTGACGAGAAGCTGCGTCGGCACGACCCAGCCGCGCCGGTGGCCGAGCCCTGGCCAGGGCGCCCAACGATCAACGAGAGGCGCAACCGCGAATTTCAGCACAAGCGGCAACATCAGAAGCGAGAACAAACCGATCGCGGTGCGCGACGCGCCGCTCTCGCGCATTAAGGGCGGCAGGGCCACGAGCAGGAGGTAAGTTGGGATCCCCTGGGCGAGATAGAGTCCGCCCAAGACCGCGTAAAGCCTTCCCGCACCTGCCGCCGTCGACCCTTCGCGGATCGCTGGAGAAGTCTGCGCAATTGTCATGATAGGATCCGATCCTTGGACCACAGCGGCGAATGTCGAAAACTGCCACTGCCCGGCAACATTGTCTGACGATAAACATGAGTGTTGTCATCACCTTTAAATGGACGGGCGGTGAACGGCTTGGATGTGAGCGAACCTGATTAAGACAATAGCGAACGCGTTCTCGAGAGAGGCGATAAACTGCTGAAATAGCTCTTAGTTGGGCGAGGAGAGAAAGATCAGCGGACGCTTCCGGCGCAGCGTCGAAGGTCATGATCACGCTCGGCCCGAACTCCTTATCTTTTCTTTATGTGGCCGCCAAACCATCCCAATCGATAATTGACGCGGCGCGGGCGCATCATCCGGCTCTTGGATCAATCTGGAGAATGCCCATGTCCGATTTTCTTTTCGTTGCCGCCGGCGTTGGCGGCCTTGCCGCGCTAGCGCTTTATGCGCGCGCCCTGAGCCGACTTTAGGAGGATCCGATGGTCGAGGCTTTGATCGGGCTCGTGGTCGCCGTCGCGCTCGCAGCCTATCTGATCGTGACGCTTGTCCGGCCGGACCGTTTCTAGAGCATTTCCTCTTTTCTGCGAATTCCGGCCACGCAACCATTAGTTCTACCGCAACTCAGGACGGAAAAGCGCTGCGCACTTTTCCTGGAGTTGTTCGAGCGCTCCTTCACTCACGGAGACTTCTCATGTCTGTCATCGGATGGCTGCAGGTCAGCCTCCTTTTTCTCGCCGTCCTCGTCGTCGTCAAGCCGCTGGGGCTTTACATGGCTGAGGTTCTTTCCGGCGAACGCAATGTCCTTTCGCCAATTCTCGGCCCGGTGGAGCGTGGGCTTTATGGTGCCGCCGGCATCGATCCGACGCGCGAGCAGGGCTGGCTCGCCTATACGCTCTCCATGCTCGCTTTCAGCATGGCGGGCTTTGCGCTGCTCTATGCGATTCTAAGGCTTCAGGCATGGATGCCCTTGAACCCGCAGGGCTTCGGCAACGTGCCACCGGACCTCGCCTTCAACACCGCGGTCAGTTTCGTCACCAACACCAACTGGCAGAATTACGGCGGAGAGACGACGCTCAGTCACTTCAGCCAGATGATGGGGCTGACCGTGCAGAACTTCGTCTCGGCCGCCACCGGCATTTCGATTGCGCTTGCCGTTACCCGCTCCTTCGCCCGCTCAGCCGTACCGACGATCGGTAACTTCTGGGTCGATCTCACCCGTTCGACACTGTACATCCTCTTGCCGCTCGCCGTGCTGGTGGCGGTCGCCTTCGTGGCGATGGGCCTGCCGCAGACGTTCCGCGCCTCGGTGGAGGCCACGACCCTCGAGGGGGTGAAGCAGACCATCGCTCTGGGCCCGGTTGCCAGCCAGGAAGCGATCAAGCAGCTCGGCACCAACGGGGGCGGCTTCTTCAACGCCAATGCCGCACATCCGTTCGAAAATCCGACTGCGCTTTCCAATTATCTCAATATCTTCGCGATGCTGTCGGTTTCGGCGGCGCTGCTCTACACATTCGGGCAACTCGTCGGCAATCGTCGGCAGGGCTGGGCCTTTATCGCCGTCACCTATGCATTTCTGATCATCGGTGTCGGCATCGTCTATTGGGCCGAAGCGCAGGGAAATCCGATCCTGTCGCAGCTCGGCCTCGACCCGGCTTTAGGCAATATGGAAGGCAAGGAAGTTCGCTTCGGCCAGGCGATGACTGCGCTTTACGCGACGGTTACGACCGGCCTTTCGGATGGCGGTGTCAACGGCATGCACGGCTCGTTCACCGGCCTTGGCGGTCTCGTTCCGATGTTCCTCATGCAGCTCGGCGAGGTCCTGCCCGGCGGCGTCGGCTCAGGCCTCTACGGCATGATCGTCTTCGCGATCCTTGCGGTTTTCGTCGCTGGTCTTATGGTCGGCCGCACTCCGGAACTGCTCGGCAAGAAGATCGAAGCGCGCGAGATGAAATACGCGATGCTTGCCGTGCTCATTCTGCCGGCTGCAATTCTCGGCTTCACGGCGATTTCGGCCGTCACGCCCTCGGCCGTCGCCAGCGTCGGTACCGCCGGACCGCACGGGCTCTCGGAAATCCTCTATGCCTATACGTCGGCCACCGGCAACAACGGCTCGGCATTCGGCGGGCTTTCGGGCAACACACTCTGGTACAATACGACGCTTGGATTTGCGATGCTGCTCGGCCGCTTCGCCTATGCCGTTCCGGTGCTTGCCATTGCCGGCTCGATCGCCGCCAAGACCCGCGCCTCGGCATCAAAGGGTACGCTCCCGACCGATACGCCGCTCTTCGTCGGTCTCCTGATCGGCATCATCCTCATTCTCGGCGGGCTGCAGTTCTTGCCGGCGCTCGCGCTCGGTCCGATCGTCGAGCATTTCGCCATGCTCTCCGGGCAGACCTTCTGAAGGAACCAGGCATGTCAAGCAAACCCATGACCCCGAACCTTTTCGACCCGAAGATACTCCTCCCGGCAGCGAAGGCCGCTTTCGTCAAACTTGATCCGCGCCAGCTCGTCCGCAATCCGGTGATCTTCGTCACCGAAGCCGTGGCGGCGGTGGTGACCTTCTTCTTCGTTCTCGATGTCGCAACCGGCGGCGGCAGTCCGCTCTTCTCGGGCCAGATTGCCGCCTGGCTATGGTTTACCGTTCTCTTCGCCACCTTCGCCGAAGCCGTTGCCGAGGGGCGCGGCAAGGCGCAGGCTGACTTCCTCCGCCGTACCAAATCGGAGCTCAGCGCCCGCAAGCTTGTCGCCCCCGAGGGTCGGGAGACCAAGGAAATCCCCGCGACCATGCTGAAGGTGGGGGATCTCGTCCTCATAGCGGCCGGCGAATTGATCCCGGGCGACGGCGAGGTCGTCGAAGGGGTCGCCTCGGTCAACGAGAGCGCGATAACGGGCGAATCGGCCCCGGTGATCCGCGAGGCGGGCGGCGATCGCTCCGCCGTCACCGGCGGTACCGAGGTGCTTTCGGACTGGATCAAAGTCCGCATCACGACCGCCCCGGGTTCGACCTTCGTCGATCGCATGATTGCTCTGATCGAAGGGGCGCAACGGCAGAAGACGCCGAACGAGATTGCGCTGTCGATCCTGCTTTCCGGATTGACGCTGATCTTCCTGATCGCCGTGGTGACGCTCTGGGGCCTTGCCGCCTATTCGGCGACCGTGCTTTCGGTGACCGTGCTTTCCGCCCTCCTTATCACGCTGATCCCGACGACCATCGGCGGATTGCTTTCGGCGATCGGCATCGCCGGCATGGACCGGCTGGTTCGCTTCAACGTGATCGCCACCTCCGGCCGCGCCGTCGAGGCTGCGGGGGACGTTGACACGCTGCTCCTCGACAAGACCGGGACGATCACCTTCGGCAACCGAATGGCAAGCGAGTTCCTGCCCGTGCCGGGCGTAACGGTGGAGGAGCTCGCCGATGTGGCGCTCCTCGCAAGCCTTGCCGACGAGACGCCGGAGGGCCGCTCCATCGTGGCGCTCGCCACCGGCGAGTTCGGGCGCTGGGCGTCCGAGGCCGGGATAGATGCGGTCGTGCCCTTTGCCGCGGAAACCCGGTTGTCCGGCGTCGACCATGGCGGCCGCCGGCTGCGCAAGGGCGCGGTCGACTCGATTTTGAGGTTTGCCGGCCTGTCCGACAGCGAGATCCCGCAGGAATTCCGGCAGGCGGTCGACCGGGTCGCCCGAACCGGCGGCACGCCGCTCGGCGTCGCCGACGGCAGCCGGCTGCTCGGCGTGATCCACCTGAAGGACATCGTCAAGCCCGGGATCAAGGAGCGCTTCTCCGAATTGCGCACCATGGGGATCCGCACGGTAATGGTGACCGGTGACAATCCGATCACCGCCGCGGCAATCGCCTCAGAGGCCGGCGTCGACGATTTCCTCGCCGAAGCGACGCCGGAAGACAAGCTCGCCTATATCCGCAGGGAACAGAAGGGCGGCCGGCTGATCGCCATGTGCGGGGACGGCACCAATGATGCGCCGGCGCTCGCCCAGGCGGATGTGGGCGTCGCCATGCAGACCGGCACGCAAGCCGCCCGCGAGGCGGCCAATATGGTGGACCTCGACTCGAGCCCGACCAAGCTGATCGAGATCGTCGAGATCGGCAAGCAACTGCTGATGACGCGCGGTTCCCTCACGACGTTCTCGATCGCCAATGACGTGGCGAAATACTTCGCCATCATCCCGGCGCTCTTCGTCACCACCTATCCGGCGCTCGGCGTGCTCAACGTAATGGGCCTGGCGTCACCGCAGTCGGCTATCCTGTCGGCCGTCATCTTCAACGCGCTGATCATCGTGGCGCTCATTCCGCTGGCATTGAAGGGCGTCAGGTACCGTCCCGTCGGCGCGGCAGCCCTGCTTCGCGGCAATCTCCTCGTCTACGGCCTCGGCGGCCTGGTCCTGCCCTTCGCAGGGATCAAGCTGATCGACCTTGCCGTCTCGAACCTCAACCTGGTGTGATCATGCTCAACCAACTCCGTCCCGCACTCGTCCTGACCTTCGCACTTACCCTCATTACCGGGCTCGGCTACCCGCTGCTGATTACCGGCGTGGCGCAGGCGCTGATGCCGGTAGAGGCGAATGGCAGCCTCGTCCGCAAAGGCAGCGTCCTCGTCGGATCGCACCTCATCGGCCAGAATTTCGCCTCGGAGAAATATTTCTGGCCGCGTCCTTCGGCGACCGGCCCCGAGCCCTACAATGCCGGCGCTTCGAGCGGTTCCAATCTCGGGACGACTTCCGGCAAGCTGGAGGAGCGTGTCAGGGCCGATATCGAGAGGCTTCGCGCCGCAGGCATGCGGGGTGCGCTCCCCGCCGATGCCGGCATGGCTTCCGCATCGGGTCTCGACCCGCATATCTCGCCCGAATACGCCAGGGTCCAGATCGCCCGGGTTGCGAAAGCGCGCGGGCTTCCGGAAGCCGATGTGGGCGCGCTCGTCGACAGGGCAACGCAAGGCCGTCTGTTCGGGGTCGTAGGCGAGCCGCGCGTCAATGTGCTAGAACTGAACCTTGCCTTGGACGCGCCGAGGACCTGACCGAGTTCGAGACGTTGCATGCCCGACAATGATCGCGACCTGACGAGCCGCCCTGACCCGGACGCCCTGCTGGCGCTCGCCGAACGGGGCAGGAGAGGCAAACTCACCGTCTTTCTTGGTGCCGCACCCGGTGTCGGCAAGACCTATGCGATGCTGACGCGTGCGCGGCGCCTCAAGGAAGAAGGCGGCGATATCGTCATCGGGCTCGTCGAAACGCATGGACGCGGCGAGACCGCGGCCCTGCTCGAGGGGCTGGAAGTCCTGCCGCGCCGTCAGGTGCTCCACAACGGACGGACGCTCCACGCATTCGATCTGGACGCGGCGTTGGCGCGCCGCCCGCGCGTCATCCTGGTCGACGAGCTCGCCCATACCAACTTCGGCGAATGCCGCCACCCCAAGCGCTACCAGGATATAGAGGAACTGGTCGATGCCGGCATAGACGTGTGGACGGCACTCAACATCCAGCACCTGGAAAGCCTCTCGGACGTGGTTGCGCAGATTGCCGGCGTGCCGGTGCGCGAGCGGGTCCCCGACACGGTTCTCAATCGCGCTGACGATGTCCTGCTGGTGGACCTGCCACCGGCCGAACTGATCGAGCGGTTGAAGGAGGGCAAGGTCTATCTGCCCGACAGCGCCAAGCGCGCCGCCGATCGCTTCTTCCGCCTGGGCAATCTTACAGCGCTGCGCGAACTCGCGCTTCGCCGGACGGCCGACCGGGTCGACGACCAGATGGTCGACTATCTCAGGCAGAACGCGATCGAGGGTCCCTGGGGGGCCGCCGAACGGCTTCTCGTCTGCATCGGTCCCGACCCTCTATCCGAAAAGGTGGTGAGGACGGCAAGCCGGCTCGCTTCGGGCCTGAATGCCGATTGGCTCGTCGTTTCCGTCGAGCGTGCGGACGGGGAGGCGGAGAGCAGCGGGGCGATGCGACAGCTCGACGAGACTTTCCGGCTCGCCGAGCAACTGGGCGCCGAGACGCGCCGTATCATCGGCAACGACTTCGTGGAAGAAATTCTGAAGCTCGCAAGGCGGGAACATGCGACGCAAATCGTGATCGGCACGCGCCGCCACCGTTTCCCGCTGCGCCTCTTCCGCCGCTCCTTGCCGGACGCACTCGCCGCGCGGGCGGCCGGTATCGCCATCCACCTCGTCACTGACGGGAGCGCACCCGTGGTAAAACCGGCGGCCAGACGCAGAAGCACGCTTCCGGAAGGGTGGGGGCGGGGGGTTGCCATCGCAGCCGGTACGGCTGCAGCCGCGACAGCACTTGGCCTGCTGATCGAGCAATTCGTCGTCCTGCAGAATATCTCGCTTCTCTTTCTTCTGGCTGTGCTCGTCTCGGCGACTTACGCGGGCTATGTCGCTGCGATTGCGGCCGCGCTCATTTCCGTTCTTGCCTATAATTTCTGCTTCATCGAACCGGTCGGCACTTTTACTGTTGCCGAACCGCACGAAGTCTTTGCCCTCTTCGTGTTCCTCGCGGCGGCGATGCTTGCCGGGGGGCTCGCCTCCCGCGTTCGCGAGCAGGCGAAGACAGCGAGGCGGCGGGCCGGGGCGACGCAGGCGCTTTACGATTTCTCCCGCAAGCTGTCGGGTACGGCAAATGCCGAGGACGTGCTGTGGGCGGCCGTCACGCAAATCCAGGCGACCCTTCGGCGCAACGCGGCGCTGCTGTTGCCGGAAGACGGAGATGTCCGCTTGATGGCGGCCTGGCCGCCGGATACGGAGCTCGGCCTAACCGACACGATGGCGGCGCGCTGGGCTTTCGAGAAGAAGGAGGCTGCCGGCAACGGCACCGGCACGCTACCGAACAGCCCTTTCCAGTTCAGGCCGCTCATGAGTCCGCACGGAGTCGTCGGCGTCTTCGGTTTCCTGCAGGAAGACAAACCGTTGGAAATAAACGAGGAGCGAGCGCTTGCCGCGATCCTCGACCAGACCGCGATCGCCGTCGACAGAGCGCGTCTCTCGCGCGAGATCCTCGACCAGGCTGCGCAGCTCGAGGGCGAGAAGTTCCTCGCGGCGCTGCTTTCGTCCATATCCCACGACCTCAGAACGCCGCTTGCGACGATCACCGGAGCTGTGACAAGTCTGCGGCAACTCGGCGAGCGGATGCCGGAGGAGAGCCGGGACGATCTCCTCAAATCGATCGAGGAGGAGAGCGGCAGACTCACGCGCTTCGTTGCCAACCTGCTCGACATGACCCGCATCGAAGCCGGAACGGTAAACGCCAAGCGCGATTGGGTCGATGTCGCCGATGTGGTCCATTCGGCTGTGGAGCGTGCGCGGAAGTACTTCCCCGGCCGTGTCTTCGAAACGAGCATCGCTCCGGACTTGCCGTTGATCCGCGGCGATAGCGTGTTGCTTGGTCAAGTGATCTTCAACCTGCTCGACAACGCCAACAGGTTTGGCGGTGACGAGCCGGTCAGCGTCTATGGGCGGCGGGAAGAAGATGAGATCGTGCTCTCGGTGACCGACCTCGGTAAAGGCATCGCCCCGGCCGACCTCGACCATGTGTTCGACAAATTCTTCCGCAAGGGAAAGCCGGACGGCCGTTCGCTCGGCACCGGGCTCGGCCTTTCCATCAGCAAGGGCTTCGTCGAGGCGATGGACGGGCGGATAAAGGCGGAGAGCCCGGCGATGAAGCGCCGCGGCACGCGCATTTCCATGCGGTTCCCGGCGGCAGAAACAGGTATCGTGGAGAAGGAGCGCGGATGACGACCGAGCGCATCCTCGTCGTGGACGACGAGCCGCAGATCCAGCGTTTCCTGCGCCCCGCGCTCGCAGCCGCCGGCTACGAGGTGATAGAGGCGGCAAACGGCGCGCAGGCGCTGAAGGCGGCTGCCACGGTGGCGCCGGACGTCGTGATCCTCGATCTCGGCCTTCCCGACATGGACGGCAAGGATGTCGTGGCCAATATCCGCGCCTGGTCGCAAGTCCCGATCATCATCCTTTCGGCGCGCGACCGTGAAAGCGAGAAGATCGCTGCCCTCGATCTCGGCGCCGACGACTACATCGAGAAGCCCTTCGGGATCGGCGAGCTGACGGCGCGGATCCGTGCGGCGCTGCGCCATCGCATCCAGATGGCAGGGGGCCAGGCGCAGCTTTCGGCGGACGGCCTTTCGATCGACATGGTCAAACGCGTCGTGACGCGCGACGGCGCGGCGCTCCGGCTGACGCCGAAGGAATACGACCTCCTCGTCATGCTCGCACATCACGCCGGCCGCGTGGTCACCCACAGGGCGCTGCTCACCTCCGTCTGGGGCGCCGCCCATGGGGAGGACCTGCATTATCTGAGAGTCTTCATCGGTCAACTGCGTGGCAAGATCGAACGCGATCCCGGCAATCCGAAGATCGTCCGCACCGAACCCGGCGTCGGTTACCGCTTCGTTGGCGACGAGGATTGAGGAGTGCAGCCGACCACATCGCCAATACCCGGCAACGCGGTGAATTCTCTGCGGCCTAGAGCAATTCCAGATAAGATGAGCAGCGGTTTTTCGAGTTGCGGCAAAACATAGGGTGGGCATTTCCCCGCGGAGAAAGTGGAATTGGTTCTAGTCGCACTTCAACAGATCGACTTGACGCCGGGTCCCCAGGTTCAGCCCCTTATTCGTTGGGCCCTGGGCTGTTACTTCAGGTCGTCGCGCCAGATGCGCTCTACAGCAATGAAAGTAAACGACGCCGACCAGGCAATCAGAACGAGCCCGTTCAACCCTTCCAGACCGGCGAGAATTCGCATGTCGCCTGTCGCGTAGACATCGCCGAACCCCATTGTACTGTAGCAGGTCAGCGAGAAATAGAAGAAGTCTGTGGCGTTTGAGCCTGCCAGTCCTTCGAGTGAACCGAATTCGGGATGGTAATGCATCCAGGCAAAGGCCAAAGCGTAAAGGCCGACGCCGAAGAGGTGAGCCATAAAGGCTGACCCGAGAAAAACGACCATTTCAGCTCGTTTTGAAAGCACCTTGCGTCGACGCAGGGCCGCTACGCCGGTCATGATTTCAAAATGAGTGGCGCTTGTCACGATGATGAGTGCGGCGGAAAGCAGACAGACCAACACAATCCCTGGCACCTATCAACCTCGCCCTGTGCTTGCCGCAGTATGATCGGCGCTTACCTCAAACGCACCAACTCGACTCGACGACGCTGGTACAACCACCATAGCAGGACATCGTGCGGATTGGGAGTTTCGGTCTGTCGGGCCCGTCCAAATGGTGCCGTTGCCGAGGCTGACGGTGTGGGCGATAGCGGGAGTACAGCATAATGTATCTCGGGAATTCGGCCCGTCCGCCGAGCATTTCCCTTTATCTCTAATAAGCACTCCCTTCGAAGCGCCGCCACAGGACAGCCAGTGATTGACCACCACGCACTGCTGAACGCTACCGCCACATGGTGCGCATCCGGGCTGCGACATCGATGCGGATCTGCTTTGCGCTACGCTCGGAGCCATTGGGGCTGGCAACGGGCCAGGTTGCACTCTCAAAGAACTGAAGCAATGTCGCGGGGATAAAGCGTGTGCGGCTTGCGTAGACATGGCGGTCACCCTGCACGTGCTGACCGCCGGTGAAGAAGCGTTGCGGCACCATGAGCGTCAGCTGATCCTTGGCGCGTGTCATACCGACATAGAGAAGCCGCCGCTCCTCCTCCAGTTCGTGGCTGGTGCCTGTAGCCAGGTCTGACGGAATGCAACCGTCGACGACGTTGAGCATGAAGACGGAGCGCCATTCCTGCCCCTTGGCCGAATGGATGGTCGACAGGATAAGATAGTCTTCGTCGAGTAAAGGCACGCCAGCCTGGTCGCTCGTCGCGTCCGGCGGATCGAGCGTCAGCTCGGTGAGGAAGCGCTCGCGGTTCGGATAGCCGGCGGCGATCTGCTCGAGTTGCACGAGGTCGGCCCGGCGCGTTTCGGCATCCTCGTGTATTCGCTCGAGATGCGGTTCATACCACATCCGCGCCATCTCGATTTCCGTCGGCCATGCGGAACCGGGTTTGCGCAGGGCCTGCAGCAGCTCGACGAGGGACAGCCAGTCCGCGCCGCTCCTCGGCGGAGCTGGGACTTCGCCAAGCGCCATCAACGGCTCGGGATCGGCCGCAATCGTGTCCAGGATCTTGCCCGCGGTCTGCGGGCCGATGCCCGGCAGCATCTGCAGGAGCCGGAAGCCCGCGACGCGGTCACGTGGGTTCTGTGCAAAGCGCAGCACGGCAAGCATGTCCTTCACGTGAGCGCTGTCGAGGAACTTGAGACCTCCAAACTTTACGAAGGGAATGTTGCGGCGGGTCAGTTCCACCTCGAGGGGGCCGCTGTGGCTCGAGGTGCGGAAGAGGACGGCCTGCTGTTTAAGAAGCATCCCGGATTCGCGATTGGCAAGCACCTGCTCCACGATGCAGTTCGCCTGATCGGCCTCGTCCTTCACCGTCAGCAGCTTAGGACGTTCAGCCGACTCGCGGTCCGTCCAGAGGTTCTTGGTGAAGCGTTCCCGCGCCAGATCGATAACCCCGTTGGCGGCCGCGAGGATCGGCTGGGTCGAACGATAGTTGCGGTCAAGCGTGACGATCTCGGCCGCCGGCGAGAATTGCTTCGGAAAGTCGAGAATGTTGCGGACCGTCGCCGCCCGGAACGAGTAGATCGACTGCGCGTCGTCGCCGACGACCGTCAGGCCGCGTCCGCCGGGCTTCAGGGCCAGCAGCACCGAAGACTGGAGCTTGTTGGTATCCTGGTATTCGTCCACGAGGACATAGTCGAACCGGTTGCCGATATCGTCGGCCAGGGAGGGATCGCTGACCATCTGCGCCCAATAGAGGAGCAGGTCGTCGTAGTCGAGGACGTTCTGCGCCTGCTTGGCCTCGACGTAGCCGGCAAACAGCTCCTTCAACTGCTGTTCCCAGCCGGATACCCACGGGTACCAGGTGCGGAGCACTTCGCTCAGCGGCAACTCCGCGTTCACTGCCCGCGAATAGATCGCCAGACAGGTGCCCTTGGTCGGAAACCGGCTTTCCATCTTCGAGAAGCCGAGCTCGTGGCGCATGAGGTTGATCAGGTCGGCGCTGTCCTCGCGGTCGTGAATGGTGAACTCCGCATTCAGCCCGATCTGTTCGGCATAGATTCTCAGCAGCCGTGCCCCGATACCGTGAAATGTGCCCGCCCATGAAAGAGCGTCGGTCATCGTTCCGGAACTGGGACCGAGCACCTGGGCGCAGATGCGCTCGACGCGGCGCGACATCTCGGCCGCGGCCCTGCGCGAGAAGGTCATCAGGAGAATGCGGCGCGGATCGGCCCCGTTGACGATCAGGTGAGCAACGCGATGAGCCAAGGTGTTGGTCTTCCCGGAGCCCGCGCCCGCGATGATCAAAAGCGGGCCTGCCTGGGCGCCTTCTCCTGTTCCGACGCCATATTCGACTGCGCAGCGCTGTCTCTCGTTCAGTTTCTCTAGGTGGGCCGCCGTCGCCATTTACTTTCCCTCGATAGCTCTTTGATGTCTGGCCGCGGCCTTAAGAACGGAGGGGGAACATACAAGGCCGATCGGCCTTTGGAAAGTGGGACGTTCGCATGCGCGTTTGGCGCGGTGAACCCGTCAGCCTTGTCAATTTTTGCCAATGCCGCTATGGTCATTCGCATGGGCACGATGAACATTTCCCTCCCGGACCAGTTGAAGAGCTTCGTCGACGAGCAAGTCGCCGGACGAGGCTATGGGACGAGCAGCGAGTATATCCGGGAATTGATACGCCGAGATCAGGATCGCCTCGCATTGCGCGGGCTGCTGCTCGAGGGAGCCTCGTCCGCACGGACCGACCCGGCCGACGCGGATTATTTCGCCAGTCTGCGCGACCGTGTGCGTGGTCTGCCGAGCAGGTGAACAAAAGGGAAATTATCCCCCGCGAATTGGCCCGCGATGATATCGAAGCGGCTATCGACTATTATGCACGCGAAGCTGGAACCGAAGTTGCTCTCGGCTTTATCGACGCTCTTCAGGCGGCTTACGAATTGATCGCAAGCCATCCGGAGTCCGGATCGCTGCGGTATGCATACGAATTGGGGCTACCTGACCTGCGTGGTGTCTCTCTGAAGCGATATCCCCATCTCGTTTTCTATCGCGTAGAGGCGGGTTATGTCGACGTGTGGCGCGTACTTCATGCCAAGCGGGACATCCCGCACTCGATGCAGGAGCCGGACAATCACTGACCGCTCGGAAATTGCCACAGTTCAAGCTCCAGGCGCACGGCCGGAAGCACGCCGCGTAAGGCACTCGGCAAGCGCGGACCTTCGTCAGCCGGTCGGTGCGGCGGTGAAAACCGCCAGTTGGGCGTCGAAAGCGCGCTTGTATGCGGGCCGCGCTTTGCCGCGGGCCACATAGGCGGAGAGGTTCGGATATTCCTCAATTATGCCCGATCCTTCCAATCTGCGCAGCACCGTCACCATCAGGAGGTCACCGGCGCTGAACGCGCCGTCGAGCCAGTCGGCCTTGCCTAGAGCGGTATGTATTTAAGCCCGTTCATATCCCGCCTCTTTGAAGTAGGCTGCGCATTCCTGTGGGGTGACGGCTTGGAGAATGTGGCGCAGTTCGTCATGGATTGCATCGCGTGATCTGGCCTGTGCCTCACGCAACCAGTGCTTGATTTTGGCGAAGAGCTTTTCGATCGGATTGAGATCGGGGGAATATTTCGGCAGAAAGAACAGGCGGGCGCCGGCCTTACGGATGGCGGCGCGGATCTCCTGACCCTTATGGGAGCCGAGATTGTCCAGGATGACGATGTCGCCGGCTTTGAGTTCCGGCACCAGAACTTGCTGGACATAGATGCGGAAGCGTTCGCCATTGATCGGGCCATCGAGGATAAAGGGAGCGCTGACGCGGTCGGCCCTGAGTGCGGCGACAAAGGTCATGGTGTTCCAATGGCCGAAGGGGGCGTAGCCCACCAGTCGTTCGCCGCGAGGCGCCCAGCCCCGCAGCGGCGCCATGTTCGTCTTCGTCCAGGTCTCATCGATGAAAACGAGGCGGGCGGGATCAATTCCGGGGCAGTGCTTCAGCCATCGTGCCCGGTGGCGGGCGACGTCGGGCCGCTCCCGTTCGCTGGCGACCAGCGTCTTTTTTTATAACTCAACCCCTCTTCGTGCACGAAGGTCCAGACGGCGCGATAATCCACCTTCAGGCCGCGCTCGCTCAACTCGGCGACAAGTCCGTGCAGCGTGAAGTCGCGCTCGCGGCAGCGGCAAAGCAGCCAAGCCCGGTGCGGACCGGAAAGCTTGCGGGGCTTGTGCCCACCCATCTGGCCGGGTGCGGCGCTGCCCGTCTCGCGAAACCGCCGCACCCAATCGATCGCGGTGCTGATGCCGATGCCGAAGCGCTTGGCCGCTGCCCGGCACGATAGGCCCTCGCCCGTCACCGCATCGACAACGCGTTCCCGAAGATCATTCGAAAAAGGTCTCGCCATAAAGGCCGGCCTCCTTCACCGGCCTGAATGGTGAATCTGATTTGCGCAGAAAAAGGAATCCCCTTTCCGATTCCGCCTAAATGCATCCCGCTCTAGTCGGCCGGAAAGTTCGCCCAGCCGCTTGCGGATGCGTTCGTCGATGAAGGGCAGGCGCTGCTCGTACCAGGTCTCGTCGCCTTCCAGATACTCGGCGACCTCGCGATCTACGATCGGCGGCTCCACCGTATTGAGCGCGGCGAACATCCATGTGATCGCGCGCGCCCGGGCATTCGCATCGTCCGGCAGCAAGCCCGCATGGCGCTCCGCGATATGGAACACGATTGCCCCCGACTCGAACAAAGCGAGATCGCCTTCTTCGTAGGTCGGAATCTGCCCGAATGGATGAAGCGCGAGATGCGCGGGTTCCTTCATCGCCTTGAACGAAAGAAGACGAACGTCGTAAGGCCGGTCCACTTCTTCGAGCGCCCAGCGAACGCGCATGTCACGCGCCATACCTTGGCCGCCATCCGGCGACCGCTCAAAGGCGGTAATGGTAATAGTCATGCTGCTCTCCATAGCTTGTCCGTCTTGAAGACGACCGGCTAGACGAGATTCCGACACCCTGCTGCCATAAAGCGGAAGAAGCTTCTTGGCAGCTTCCGACCCAAAGCGTCATAGGAGTTCCGAGACCCGCTGGCGCAGAAATGCTGCCGTCCGCTCGGAAGCAGTCCGCCGATTTTCCCAGTCGTCCCTGACCTTGCCCAGATAGGCCTCACGCGCGTAGATCAGCATATCAGCTTCCTGGTCCGGCATCTGGTTCGCTGCCCATGTCGCTGCAGCATCCTTGGTGACGAAGTCACCGGTGGCCGATGTACGCCACATGCGCGCAAGAGTCAGCAACACGTTCCGCTCGTCCCCCCGTAGACTGTCGCCCAATGAGGGAAGTGCATCGCGTGTTGCCCGGCGAATCTGTTCCGGCGGAATCGGCGGAAGAAGCTCCTTTGCATCAGGGCCGAACAGTGGAACGGCCTCTTGTCGGGCCTGGGCCAGCACCAGGGTATTTTCCGGATCGGACACAGGGACCGGGAGTTCTTCGGATTCAAAGGCCTCCCGCAACCATTCGCCATAGATGAATTCAGCCCGAACAGGAAAATTCGGTGCGGCGATATCTGCGCGCAGAAACACCATCAGTTCGACGCAGCGGGGAGTTCCGACCGCACGGGGATGACGACCGGAAATCCGCAGCAAAGCCGCCAGAAGATCGCGACGCTGTTCGTCGGCCATTGGGCGGTCGATGATGGCGAGGAGGTCTACGTCACTCTGCGGTCGCAAGCCACCCGAAACTGCCGACCCATGCAAATAGACGGCGAGAAGCGCGTCCCGAAGGATGCCGCGGATGGTTTCTGTCGCTGCGAGTGCCTGGTCAATCTGCTGTCTGTCCGCTCTCATTGCTCGGGTTCGATCTACTTGGAATACCGCAAGGAAGCGTACCAAGCTGTTCAACTGATATGAAGACTCCTGTGGCGCAAAGCAGACCTCCCACGCGCAACCGGCGCCGGAATTCGACGCAGATTCGTTTCGGCTCAAGCCGCGCTCGACTCGCCCGGGTCGCCATCTCGCAGCCACTGGACGTCACCCGGGGAGAGCGTGACCGAGAAAGCGTCGAGGCTGTGGTTGAGCTCGGCGAGCAAGCGCGGGCCGATTAGCGGGATGACACGGCCCTTCTGCGCCAGAACATAGGCGAGCGCTATTTGTATCGGGTCTTTGCCGAGCCTGCGCCCAAGTGCGATCGCCCGGTCCCGCCGAGCGAAGTTGCCTTCGGAATACCAGGAGCGGGCAAGTTCCGAATCGTCCAGCTTGGCGCGGCCTGCACGATCGGTGAAGAAGCCGCGCGCCTGGCTCGACCAAGCGAAATTTGTGACGCCTTTCTCCTCCAGCCAGCGCATCCAGGCGTCGTCTGAGGAAGAGATGCAGCCAGCCCAAACCGGCTGGACCATCTCGGCCAGCGAGAAATTGTTGGAAAGCACGCTCGGTTTCGTCTTGCCGGTACGCTCGGCATAGGCGATTGCCTCTTCGAAGCGTTCTCGCGTCCAGTTCGAACCGCCGAACGGGCCGCGGATGCGGCCGGCCTTCACCTCCGCGTCCATGGCGTCGACGAATTCGCCGACGGGGATGTCCGGATTGTCGCGGTGCATGAAATAGATGTCGACATAATCCGTGCCCATTCGCTCGAGACTGGTGGTCAGTTGCTTGCCGATCACGTCTGGATAGCAGAGCGGACTGTGCGCGCCTTTGGCGATGACGACCGTTTCCTGGCGCACGCCGCGGCTGCGCATCCACTCGCCGACGAGCCGGTCCTGCAGGCCATTGCCGTAGAGGAATGCGGTATCGACCAGATTGCCGCCCGCCTCGAAAAAGGCGTCGAGTACCATGGCGGCGGATGAAAAGGTCGTAAACTCCATGAGGCCGAGCGCAGCAAGCGATATCTCTTTTTGCAGGCCGGCGATGCGACCGCTCCGCACGAGACTGGTCTTGCGGGCAAGCTTGTCGCCGCGCACCGTCCGGGTCCGCATCGTGTGTTTCTCGCTCTCGTATTCCAGGCCGATCGCCGCACGCCACTTGTCGATGACACGCAGATTCCCGAGTGTGTCGGCCCGGCTCATGCCCGGATAGGCAAATTCCGTGCGACCTGCGCGGATCGCGTCGCCGGCGGCCTCGACCTCGAAGCTGTAGAGATGGCGCGGCTCGACGACCGCGACTTCCTCCTGGCGGCCGTCGGCGTGGATAACGCGGATGATGTTGGTGCCCCCCTGCTTGCCGCCGGCGAACCAGAAGTGATCGACCTCGATGCGGCCATTCGTGCCGAGGATCCGCAGCACGTTTTCCTGCACGAGTGAGACCGAGCAGGAAAGCTCGGCGATGATGCCGTTCGGAAAGGACAGGAGGGCAGAGGTCCACTCGTCGACGCCCGTCCGACCAAGATGGCCGAGGGCGGTCACCTCGGTCGGCTCCATCACGCCCGATGATGTGCCGATGCCCGCGATGAGGCGCGCCATGGAGGTGGTGTAGCCGCCCACGTCCAGTATGCCGCCGCCCGCCATTTCATTGGAAAAGAGCCGATGCCCCTCATCGAAGGGCAGCTTGGCAAAACCGAAGCTCGACTGGATCTTGCGCACCTCGCCGACCATGCCGTTTTTCACGAGCTGGACGATCCTGGCGGTCAGCGGGTGAAGCCGGTACATGTAGGCTTCGGCCATGAAGGTGCCCGCCTTGCGGGCCGCCTCGAACATGGCGTCCGCCTCCGCCGCCGACAGACCCATCGGCTTCTCGCAGAGCACGTGCTTGCCCTTTTCGGCGGCCTTAATCGCCCATTCCGCGTGAAACGGATGGACCGTCGCGATATAGACCGCGTCGATTTCCGGGTCGTCGAGCAGTGCGTGGTAGCCGTCGACGATGCGCGCACCCGGGAAATCGTCCGCAAGGCCGGACTTTGTCGGATTGCGGGCGCCGATTGCGACGACCTTTCCGTTGGCGGATTGCAGCGCGCCGGCGAAGAAATCCTTCGCGATGTTGCCGGGGCCGAGAATGCCCCAGCGGATCCTGGTCGGTTCGTTCATATCGTGCCTACTTTGGTTTGGTTTGAATGGCTGGCCTTGCGGATCGTCACGGTCCGCTCGCCGTCGCCGGCGAAGAGATAGGCGTCGTGCGGATCGATCGAGAGCGAGACCGGGCTATCGGCGGCTATCGGCGTCACCTGGCCGATCTGCACCGTGATGTTGCCCGTGCCGCTCTCTGAACTGACGCATTGCAGGGCACCGGCGTCGACATAGAGGATCGTTTCGCGGCCGAGATGCTCGACGAGGCGTACCTTGCCGGAGATCGCAGCCCGCGTGGTATCGTCGGGGGAGAGGCGGATATTCTCCGGCCGGATGCCGAGCGTAGCTCTGTCGCCACGCTTCAGGGCCGCACCATCGGCGAGCGACACGGTCAGGGGCGCAAGACCGGGTGCCGAGATCCCGGCCATCGCACCGGAGACACTGTCGACAGTCACGTCGAAGAAATTCATGCGCGGCGCGCCGAGAAAGCCGGCGACGAAGAGGTTTCCGGGGTTGCGATAGAGTTCGAGCGGCGAACCGACCTGTTCGATCGCGCCGCGGTTTAGCACCACGATGCGACTCGCCATTGTCATCGCCTCGACCTGGTCGTGCGTGACATAGATCATGGTGGCGCCGAGTTCGGCATGCAGACCCGAAAGCTCAACGCGCATCTGCGTTCGCAACGCCGCGTCGAGGTTCGATAGCGGTTCGTCGAACAGGAAGACGTCCGGTGAGCGCGTGATTGCGCGTCCGATCGCGACGCGTTGGCGCTGGCCGCCGGAGAGCTGCTTCGGCCGTTTGTCGAGCTGGTCCGTGATCCGAAGTATCTTCGCTGCGCGCGCGACGGCGGCGTCGATCTCCTCCTTCGGACGCTTCGCCATGCGAAGCCCGAAGCCCATATTCTCGGCGACCGTCATGTGGGGATAGAGGGCGTAGGACTGAAAGACCATGGCGATGCCGCGCTCGCCCGGTTCTTCCTTCGTCACATCGCGCCCGCTGATCAGGATCTGCCCCGAGGAGATCGTCTCGAGCCCGGCGATCGTCTTCAGGAGGGTGGACTTGCCGCAGCCGGACGGCCCGACCATGACGATGAACTCGCCCTCCTCGACGGAAAGGTCGATTCCGCGAAGGGCGTGATAGGCGCCGTAGCTCTTCTCGATCCGGTGAAGTTCAAGGCTTTTCATGGCGTTACGCTCGTTACGGTTCCTGGGCTTGGCAAAGATTGGCGAAGAGGCTGCAGTCATCCCTTCACCGCTCCCATGGTAAGTCCTGCGATGAAGTGTTTCTGCATGAGGAAGAACATGACGACCGGCGGCACGGCGACGATGATGGTGCCGGCCGAGATCAGGTTCCAGGCGGAGACCCATTCGCCGCGCAGGTTCGCAAGCCCTGCCGTCACCGGCTTGACATTGTCGCTGACCGTCAGGACCACCGCCCAGAAGTAGTCGTTCCAGATGAAGGTGAAGAGCAGGATGGCGAGCGCCGCCAATGCCGGCCGGACGAGGGGCACGACAACGTGGATCAGGGTCTGGAAGGGTGTCGCACCCTCGGCACGCGCGGCCTGGAACAGTTCGTCAGGCAGCGCGGCGATGAAGTTGCGCATGAAGAGCGTCGCGAAACCGGTCTGGAAAGCGACGTGAAAGATGATAAGCGCCGTGGTTGTGTCATAGAGGTTCAGCCTCACCATGAGGTCGCGCACCGGGATCATCATGATCTGATGCGGCAGGAAATTGCCGCCGACGAAAAGCGCGAAGATCAGCATGTTGCCGGGGAAGCGGTAACGCGCGAGTACGAAGCCCGCCAGCGTCGAAAGGACCAGCACGCCAATCACCGAGGGAATGGTGATGACGAGGCTGTTGAGGAAATAACGCGCCATCGGCGTCTGCGTGAAGACGGCCGTGTAGTTCTCGACGACGGCGATTTCCGTGGGCCAGCCCCAGAGATTGCCGCTCATCACGTCCGCCATCGAGCGGAACGAGGTAAGGATGACGGCGAAGAGCGGCGCAAGCCAGATGATGAGGATCGCGCCGACGAGCGTCATGTAGAGCCTGCGGCTCGCATGCGCAGTTTCGGGGACGGGACGGGGGTACATCAGGCGCCCCTTTCTTCCGCGCGGATGATGCGCGTGAGATACCAGGTGATGAAGACGGCCATGATCACGAAGAGCACCGAGGCGATCGCCGCGCCATAGCCGAAGCGGTAGGAAAAGATCGACTGTTCGAACATCTGGTAGGCCAGCACGGACGACGAGCCGAAGGGGCCTCCCCGCGTCATGACCGAAATCATGTCGAAGGAGCGCAGCGCACCCACCACTGTCACGGCGATTGCGATGAAGGTGACTTGCGTCAGTTGCGGCAGCACGATGTGGCGCAACATGTTCCACCCGCGCGCGCCGTCGACGCGGCCGGCACCGATCAGCTCCTCGCTCAGATTGTTGAGTCCGGCGAGGTAGAGAACCATGCAAAAGGCGATCTGCGACCACAGGGCGGCGATGACAATGGCAAAAGTGACGAAGTGTTCGTCCGACAGCAGCGCCGGAGCGTTCGCCCCGAATGCTCGAAAAATGAGCGCCAGTAGTCCGAACTCCGGAGTGTAAACCCAGGTAAAGACCACGCCGACGGCGACCGAGGCGAGCACCAGCGGTATGAAGAACATCGATTTGACGACGCGCATGCCCTTGATCTTCTGGTTGACCAGCAGCGCGATCGCGAGCCCTATCGGCGGCGCGAGCATGAACATGACGAGCCAGATGACGTTGTTCTTGAGCGAGACGTAGAATTGCGGATCGTTTATCAACTCGCGGTAATTGCCCAGGCCGATCCAGATCATGGGACCGAAGCCATCCCAGTCGTGCAAGCTGATCCACAGGCTTTGGACGGAGGATGCCAGGATAACCACGACGAAGAGGATCGCGCCGGGCAGGATCAGGAGTGTCGGAGTCAACCACCAGCGGTGGCGGCGCCAAAGGCTCGTCATGCATGGAATTCCCTGTTCATGGGGAAGGAAGGGGCGGGACCGCAGCAGCCCAGCCCGATGCTATTGAGGAAGGTCTCAGTGCTTGAAGATCCGCCGGCGAGTTCCTTCGAGCCGCTGCAGGATCGCGTCCCGGCGCTCCGGTCGTGCCATGAACTCCTGGAAGCCGACAAGGCCAGCCTGAGCCATGTCAGGATCGGTGTCCCGATCGTAGAATTGCGAGGTGCCGGCAACTGCCTTGAGGCTCTCGACGGCGGCGTTGACGAGCGGGTCCTTGCTTGGCGGCAGGTCGTTGCGCGGCGGAACGTTGCCGCCCGGCTCCAGATAGGCGGCCAGATTCTCCGGCTTGTAGAAATGTGTCAGGAATTCGCGCGCGCCCGATTTGTTCTTGGCATTTGTCGGAATGTGCACGGAATTGAGCGAGAATTCCTCATACCGGCCGAGGCCATCCTCGATCACCGGGAAGGGAGCGAAGGTGAGTTGCGGCAAGTCCTGTTGAGGGAAAGCCGCCCGGACAAACGCGCCGAGGTTCATCATTCCGGCCCGCTTCTGAGCGAGAAAAGCGCCTGCCTCCTGCCAGCCGAAGGAGGTATGGTCGGGCGTGAAGAAGCCCTGCTTGATCAATTCTTCCCAATGTTCGAAGACCGGCTTCAGCGTCTCATCCGTATAGGCCATCTCCCCATTCATCAGTGCGAAATGCTTGTCGAGACCATTGATACGGAGGTTCATCTGGTCGAACCATCCGGCCGCTGGCCAGAGGTCCTTCGTGCCCATGGCGACCGGCGTCAGGCTCGCACTCTTGCACTTCTCGCCGAAAGCAAGGAAATCGTCCCAGGAAGCGGGAACCTTCAGCCCGTGCTCGTCGAAGACGTCCTTACGGTAGAACATGCCCCAGAGGGTGCCGCCAGTCGGCAGACCGTATTGCCTGCCATCGACCGTCACCGAGCCGGCGGTAGCGCCCAGCACATCGGCATATTTCTCCTTTTCGAAGAGGTCGGAGATGTCGTCGAACAGGCCGCGTGTCACGAAGGCGCGCATGCGGTTGCCCGAAAACCAGAAGCAGACGTCCGGCGCACCGGCGACGAGGTAGTTGCGGATCGCCGTCTTGTGGGCCTCGTGGTCCATATTGTTGACGACGACCTTGGTGCCGGCCGCCTTTTCGAAATCGGCTGCAATGCGCCGCAGAACGTCTGCCGTATTGGCATTGCTCTCGGCGGAGATGATCGACACCTCGCTCGATTGCGCCAGAGCGGGAATTGGAAACCCGCTCAAGGCGGTGGAAACTCCGGCGGTGCCCTTGAGGAACGTACGTCGGGACAGGCTGCGCTCAATCCAATTGAAAGTCACTCGATAATCCTCCCTGGAATGGCTTGATCAAGGCGCTTCGCCCCGGCTCCTCCGGGGGCTGGCTGCCGGCAAAAAACGATCCCCGCGCCGACAACGCCATACGTCGCCTGCGTTCGCGGTAGGGATTTCTGCATTTCGGCCGGTCGCGGATCATGCCCGGTTGATCGGCGCGCCCAGTTATGCATAGTCGCGGAGACGAGGCAATATTAATTTACAAAATAAAATAAGGGTCGAAGTGAAGATCAAGGGTGACCAGAGCACGACGCGTGCGATGAACCGCCGGCTTATCCTAAACCTGATCCGGCGCGAGGGCGCCAAGAGCCGTGCCGAAATAGCCGCCGCCACGGGCCTTAGTCCCGCGGCCGTAACGTTCGTGGTGAGCGACCTCATCGAGGAAGGGTTGCTCATCGAAGGCCAATCCGTAGCCGGCGCACAGGGGCGGCGTCCGATTCCGGTCGCCATCGACTATGCCGGCGGTGTAGCGCTGGGCTTCAAGCTGATGGCAGGCAGCGTCGAATGCGTGGTCACTGATCTTGAGACGACACCGCTCGCTTCATTGCGGCTGCCGCTGCCGGCGCATGATCCCGATACGATTGCCGATGCCCTCGCCGAAGCGGCGCCGAAGCTGATTGCGCTCGCCAACCGGCCGGCCACCCGGCTCGCCGGGATTGGCATCGCCATGCCCGGGGTCATCGACAATCAGCGGGCGGTCTGTATTCGGAGCAACCGGTACGGTTGGGACAATGTACCATTGGGTGATCTCGTGGCGCGCCGGATCGGGGTACCCGTCTGGCTGGAAGACGACACCAACGCCTATGCAATCGCCCAGCAGCTTTTCGGCCTCGGGCGGCATTACAAGACCATGGGTGTGCTTGCGATCGGGGTAGGGGTAGCCTGTTCTTTGGTGCTGGATGGTAAACTTTATCGCGGTGCGCACGGCGCGGCCGGCAAGTTCGGCCATTTCCCGCATATGGAGGGCGGCAGACCCTGCGAATGCGGCAAGCGCGGCTGCCTTATGTCCTACTTCTCAGAGCCGGCCATGCTTCAAACCTGGCACGAACGCAGCGGCCGACCGGAGACGGACGGACGGGCCGAAATGGTCGCCGCCATCGCCGCCGGCGACAAGGCCGCTCATTCGGTCATGCGCGAAGCGGGTGAAACTTTGGGCCGGCACCTCGCTGGTCTGATGAACGTCATCGATCCGGAGGTAATCGTGGTCGGCGGCGAAGCAGTCGCCTACGGCGACGCGCTCTTCGGACCGTTGCGAGCGACCCTTGAACGTTTTGCATTCCGTCAAGCACCGCCTGTTCTACTCGATTGGGAGGACGATTCCTGGGCCCGGGGTGCAGCGGCGCTCGTCACTCAAAAGCTATTCGATTTCGAGACAACGGCGGGCAATGCCTGAGCGCGCCTGACCCGGAAAGTCGCGGCCTTGCACAGCAGCCGCCGCGTCGTCCAATGCTCACGGCAACCGCCGCCACGGTTTGCCGTATGAATGCAACTCGCGAGTTCATGCGCCGGTGATCTTGCCAGCAGGAGGTGCTCCCCTAGATGGGCAAGGATGGAACTTCAGGAAAGTGCAGTTGCTGCCAGTCGCATGAGCACCTCCCCTAAGGTGCGGTATCAGCCACGCAGCCCGGCTGTCATGGCCGAAGTCGAGCGCCTTCTCGCGGGCCGCACGCGTGACATCCGTCTCAGGGGTGAGCTCGATCGCCTGTTCCAGGAGCGTTCGTGGTCGCGGACGGCCAAAATCATTCGCGCGTGGATGATATGGGTGACCCTGCTGGATGTACTGACGCTGGGTCTCAACGCGATCCTGCTGCCGAAGGCGGTCGCGCTGGCGATGCTTCCGCCGGCCTGCCTTCTCCCGCCCGCAGCTCTGGCCACCGCCTTCGTCTGGCGAAAGCCGCGCGGCGTCTGGCTGCAAAGGATGTCCTTGCTTGCAGGCTTGTTCCTCATCCTCCTGTCGGTTGCGCTGGTGGGCGTGAGCGCGGGTGGCGAATTCTATGAGCGGCACTTGAACATCATGCTGTTCGTCGCCATCACCGCCATCATCATCTTCGCAATTCCTCTGGCCTGGACGGTGACGCTCGCCTCTTTCGCGCTCGGCCTCTACCTGATCTTTCAGTTGCAGAATCCGGCTTTGGAGAGGGGTAACGCGGTGGCTGGGACGCTATTTTTCGCCAGCGGGATTATCGCGACCGTCGTTGCCAGACGTACGATCACAATCCTGGCCCAGAAGACCTTCCTTCTCGAACTTCGCGACATGCGGCGGGTGGCGGAGCTTGCCGACGCCAATGCCCGCCTCGAGCGCCTCGCCAAAACCGATCCCCTGACCGGGATCGCCAACAGGCGCTGGATGATGGAGACCCTCAATCGTCTCTGGAGCACAGGCGCGGAACGGCGGCCGGGTACCGCCATGCTGATGTGCGACATCGACGACTTCAAGAGCCTGAACGATCGTCTTGGTCACGCCGAGGGCGATCGCTGCCTGGTGAAAGTTGCCGGGATCATTCAGAGCAGCGTCAGGCGAAACCGCGACCATGTAGCCCGCTACGGCGGTGAGGAGTTTCTCGTCGTGCTTCCGGGCGCCAATGAAGAAGCTGCAGTGGCGACGGCTGAGCGAATACGGGCAAGCGTCGAAGCCGCCTCCCTCCCGAACCCCGCATCCCGCGTATCGCCCTACGTCACCCTCAGCATCGGCGTAGCGGCGCAGGCACCGGGTGAAGAGATCATTGCGCCGGAGAAGCTCCAGAACCAGGCCGACGCGGCACTCTACCTGGCCAAACAAGCGGGCCGCAATCGCGTGGTGCTCTACCAGCCTGATCTGCCGACCGTATAGCGGCGCGACGAGAGCGGGATCGGGAAAGGTCCGCTTTGACGCCGGTATGCAGGTGCCGGGACAAGGCGAGCAGCGTGCAGCTCACAGGGAGCTCGGCCTTTGTCGTCGCCGCTGACGGCGATTTTCACCGCCTATGAGCGCGAGGGAACCGAACTGAGTGCGACCGCGCCTTGATCGCACACCCCCCGCCTGGAGGCGTCTGAGCGCGCAGGACCGTGCGCTGGAGGTCACTTCGGAACTCAAGCTCTCGGATCGATAGGTGTAGCCGACCCTTGCGGCCGAAGCGCGGTGGCGGCATTTCTGCCGCCCCGGGCCACATTAGTTGGGGCAATCCGGTTCGCCGGGTTCGCAGACACGTCGCTGCGGCCTGCGACGGTCACTGTCGCCACCGCCGCGGTTACGATTGTCGTCGCCGCGTCGGATGCCGCGATCGCCATCATCGCCCCGGCGTTCGAAGTTCCGGCGGTTGCGATCTTCGCGGCTACGCAGTTCACGGTCAGAGTCCGGCTGCCTGTCGACATTAGGCCTGCGGTTGGGCGCGCGATCGAGATCGGGTAGGCGGTCCGGACGATCGTCGAAGTCCCGGCGTCTTTCAGGGGTGCGGCTAAAATCGGGCCTCCGCTCCAATCTCCGGTCGAACTCCGGGCGCGGAGCCGGCCCTGGCTCGAAACCAGGTCTGCGGCCAGGCGGCCGGTAAGGTTCCGCACGGCGATCCGAGCCGCGATCGAAGTCCGGTCCGCGGCGCCAGCGGTCGCGGTCGCGATAAAAGTCACGGCCGCGGTAGTGACGATCCCAATAACTGCCGAAGCTGAAGACAACGACGGGGATACCGAGCGGGCGATAGTATCGAGGCCCGACAGAAATGCGGCGCTGTTGATAAAGTGCTTGGATATACCGTCCATGCACCCAGCCGCGGCCGTCGTAGAACTCCACGTCGCACCATGGCACGTCGGCAAGACAGCCGTAGATCTCGATGGATTCGCCGGCGGGAATCACGGTGACCGCCGGATATGCTGTGCTTGGGCCCGCGCGCATATTGACGTTCGCCGTCGCGAAACCTTCTGCCGCCTGAGCGATCGCCGGAGCAAGCAAGAGCATGCCGGTCGCGACAATTTTCAAAAGCGTAGATTTCATGTTTTCACTCCCTGGCGGCATGCGTCGGGCCACCACATCCGGAATTTGCTTTGCTTCGGGCTTTTCCGGTTCCCGGGCATGGTCGGAGCGGCTGCCAGCTGGTGTCAGGTGGCCACCATCCTCTTGTCTCTTAATGGTTTATAGCGCCTTTTGCATGAACGCAGCTTGAACACTGGGTCCTTGGGCCCCGCAGGAAGTCGATGGGTACAACGACGCTTCCAGTCTCTTCAGCGCCTGTGCCTGGCAGGAATGGGCTCTGAGCGCCGAGCCCTGCCAGGAGCATCCACGGGCCGTCGGTAAAATGCGCCTCACGCCAATCAGTGAGAGCGGGCACGAAACCCCAGCCGCAATTGAATGAGCATCGTCCAAGCGACGACCGTTCCGCGAGCATTTACGCGTCAATCGCTAGACGAATCATCTACAGACGGTTCTCCCGTCGCGACGGGAACGACTTCGGCACCTGACGGCGATGGGAAAACGGGCGTGAGGAGCATTGGGAGGATGCGATGCAGGAGGGCGCCGCCGAGCGGCACGGCATTCCACCCGGAGGTGCGGTTGCCATAGGTTTCCGCCAGGCCGCGAGGCTCGTCGAGCAGGGTGAGCAGCAGGTACCTGGGATTGTCCGCCGGTACGATGCCCATGAAGGATGTGACGTTGAGCACCTTGGAATAGCGGCCCTGGACCACCTTTTCCGCCGTGCCGGTCTTGCCGCCGATCACGTAGCCGGGGACATCCGCCTTCGTGGCTGAGCCGACGGCGGTGTTGAGGCGCAGGAGGTGGCGTATTGCCTCGCTGGTGTTCGCAGACACGAGATTCTCCGCCATGGTCCGTTCGGACACGGGGCTGTCCTTTATGAAAGTGGGCCTGATCAGCCTTCCGCCGTTCGCCAGAGCGGCGACGGCCATGCTGGCTTGCAGTGGCGTGACGGCGATCCCGTGACCGAATGAGACCGTTGCCGTGGTCACTTCGCTCCAAGCGGATGGCCGCAGCGGCGCGGCGCTCTCCGGCAGCTCGGTCGCAAGCTGAGACAGAACGCCGAAACGTTCGAGAAAAGTCCGCAACGCTTCGGGGCCGAGCGCCATCGCCATTTTCGCCATGACGATGTTTGAGGAGTGAATGAAGGCTTCCGGAATGGTGAGCGGCCTGTATTTCCCGCGATAGTCATGAATGCGTTGACGCCCAAAGCTTAAGGGTCTGCTCGCATCCACGACGGATTCGAGATCGAACCGGCCCGACTCCAGCGCCATTGCCGTGGTCAGAGCCTTGAAGGTCGATCCCATCTCGAAAACGCCGGCGGTGACGCGGTTTATCCGGTCGGGCTTGAAGGCATCCACGGGATTGTTCGGGTCAAAGGCCGGATAGGAGGCGAGCGCCAGTATCTCGCCATTCGTGACGTCGAGGACGAGCCCGGCACCCGCAGCAGCTCCGAATTTCGTGACGGCTTTACCGAGTTCTTGCTCCATGGCGTACTGAACGCGCAGGTCGATTGAAAGCTCGACCGGCTGGAGCTCACGTCCCTTTAGTTCGATGCCGGCGCCGCGCAGGTCTGCGAGCCAGTTTGCGTCGATCCATTTTTCTATGCCGGCAATGCCGAAATTGTCGATGTCCACGGCGCCAAGGACATGGGCAGCCAATGAGCCGTTCGGATATAGGCGTTGATTTGCCGGCCGAAAGCCGACCGCCGCCAGTCCCGAATCGATGACCGCCTGCTGCTTGTCCGGAGGTATCTGCCGCTTGATCCATGTGAACGCATCTTTGCTGCGGAGGCGCGAGTGTAGTTCGCGCGCGTCGAGTTCCGGGAAGATCGCCGTGAGCTTCTCGACCGCCTCGTCCAGATCGGGAATCGACCGCGGCTCAATGTAGAGTGACGCGATCGGAATGTCGGTCGCGAGCAACTGTCCATTCCTGTCGAGGATTGCGGGTCGTCCACCTGGAGCACTGTCGTAGGTGAGGCGGGTTTCGCGGCCTGCCTCTTCCTTCATGCCGAGTTGGACAAGTCGTATGAACGCGCCGGCGAAAATGGCGGCAAACGCTGCCATGATGCAGACGATGCGTAACCGCCTGCTGCGTGCCCTGCTCCGCAGGGCGAAGGCGTGCTTCCTCATTTTGATCCCTCGACGAGATAAGAGGCGATTGGCTCAATAGAGGCCTTGGGGGGCGGTCAGAAGCTGCTCGCGCAGCGCGGCAGGGAGTTCTTCGGCCTCCGCTTCGAACCCGTCTATGACGGGACATTCCGTCAAGCACGGCCCGGTTCCCGGTTTGAATACCTCGACAGCGGAACCGGGTTCTCCTGAAGCGGTTCGCTTGCCCGTGCGGCGGTTCACGCTTGCGGAGGTCAAGCCCTGCGGAACGGGAAAATCCACGGCAGGTTTGCCGCGCATTGCCACTTTCATGAAGTCGATGAAGATCGGGGCCGCAAGTCCGCCGCCCGTTTCGCCATAGCCCATCGGCTTCGGTGCGTCGTATCCCATGAAGATGCCAGTCACGAGCGTCGGGGTGTAGCCGACGAACCAGACATCCTTCTCGTCGTTCGTGGTCCCGGTCTTTCCGGCGACGGGGGCGCCGAGCTCCGCCACTCGGTGCGCCGTTCCACGCTCGACCACGCCGCGCAGCATGGATGTCACCTGATAGGCCGTCATCGGGTCGAGCACCTGCTTGCGGGTGTCGCGAAGCACCGGCTCTTCCTGATGCAGCCAGCTTGCGGCGTTGCATCGATCGCAGGCACGATCGTCGTGACGGAACATCGTACGACCGTGACGATCCTGGATGCGGTCGATCATCGAGGGCTGCACGGCGTGTCCGCCATTGGCGAGGACCGCATAGGCCGAAACGAGCCGCGTCAGCGTCGTTTCGCCGGCTCCGAGCGACATAGGCAGGTACGGAGCGAGCTTATCGTAGAGGCCGAAGGCGCGGCCGTATTCGGCAACGACGTCCATGCCGAGATGTCGGGCGAGGCGCACCGTCATCAAGTTGCGGCTTTTCTCAAGCCCGGTGCGCAGAGTGGAAGGACCGCCGAATTTGCCGTCGTAGTTCTTCGGGTTCCATAGACGGCCCGCCCCGTCCGGCATCGAAAAGGGTGCGTCCATGACCAGCGTCGCCGGCGTGTAGCCGGTATCCAGGGCGGCGGCGTAAACGAACGGCTTGAAGGCTGAACCGGGCTGGCGCGAAGCCTGAGTCGCTCGATTGTAGCGTGACTGTGCAAAGGAGAAACCGCCAACGCTCGCCAGCACGCGCCCCGTATTCGGATCCAACGACACGATTGCGCCCTGCACTTCCGGTATTTGTCGCAGGAGGTATCCGTCTTCCGCCTTCTCGACATAAATGACGTCTCCCGGCGAGAGGAGCTTGCCGATGGAATCGACCTGCCTGATCCTGCCTCCGGCAGAAAGCTTCAGCGCCCACCGCATGGTATTGCTGCCGATAAAGCCGGTTTCGGGGCTTGACGGCGAGTGCTCGGGACCAGGCTTTGCACTGCGCAGGCCGATGCGCACACCCGCATCGGAACAGGAGAGCACTACGGCGAGCTGCCACTCCTTCACATCCGTCAATGTCTCTTGCTCAGCAAAGGCGGCCGTCCAGTCTTCGGAGACATCGATATGTGCGACCGGCCCCCGAAACCCCCGCGCCTGGTCGTAGTCGACGAGGCCGGCCCTCAGCGCCTTCAGCGCAGCCGCCTGAAGGGTCGGGTCAAGCGTCGTGCGCACGGAAAGCCCAGCATTATAGAGAGCCGCCTCGCCATATTGCCCGGCGACTTCCCGGCGCACTTCCTCGGCAAAGTAGTTTGCCTCCGCCATCAAGGGGGTTTCGGCCCGAGGCTTAACCCCGAGAGGTCTCGCCATCATGCTGCTTGCCTGCGCGGCGCTGACGAAGCCGTTGCGCTGCATCTGGCCGATCACCCAGTTGCGCCGGTTGAGCGCGCGTTCGGGATGCCGGTGCGGGTTGTAGTTGTTGGGTCCCTTCGGCAGGGCAGCGAGATACGCTGCCTCGGCAACGGTCAATTCGCTGACGGACTTGTCGAAATAGGTCAGCGCACCGGCGGCAATACCGTAGGCCCCGAGCCCCAGGTAGATGTCGTTCAGATAGAGTTCGAGAATTCTGTCTTTGCTGAGCGATTGCTCGATGCGGATGGAAAGCACCGCCTCCTTGATCTTGCGTTCAAGGGTGCGATCCGAAGAAAGCAGAAAGTTCTTGGCAAGTTGCTGGGTGATTGTCGAGGCTCCGATCATCCGTTGGGCGGAGCCCAGATTCATGACATTAGACCAGGCAGCCTTGACGATGCTCAGGAGATCGATTCCGGAATGGGAATAGAAGCTCTTGTCTTCCGCCGAAAGAAAGGCTGCCTTCACGCGCTGTGGGATCGCGCCGATGGGCAGATACAGACGCCTTTCCTTGGCGTATTCGGCTATCGGCCTTCCATCATACGCGTAAAACCGCGTCATGAGCGCCGGCTCCCATTCAGCGAGCTTGCGGTGATCCGGCAGAGCCTTCGCGATTTCCGACAGATAAATGGCGCCGGTGCCGAAGATAGCCAGCAACGCAGCCGAGGCGATGCCGAAGATATAACCGATGAGCTTCATGCCGATACCAATGGTTCAGACCTGACAAAAACTTGACACAGGAATAGGTGCCGCCGTCGCGGATGCCGCGAAGTCGTGATCGAATGACTGGAGCAGAATGAGGAAAAGTGTATGCGGTTTCCCGCCCGAATACCGCTCTAACGTATTGGAATAGATCACGTTCATGACTTTAGGTCGACCCGGCCTAAGATCATCGTGATCTTGTGTTGCCTTGAATTGCAGGGAGAATGGCAGAAGCGATAGCACTCGACAAACGAGCAATCTTGCGGGTAGGCATGAATCAAACTTGGCCTTAACGAAGCTGATTCCATGGAACTCCCAAAACTGCCCCTCAATGCATTGCGTGCCTTCGAGGCATCGGCGCGCCACTGCAGCTTTACCCGTGCCGGACTGGAGCTACGGGTTTCGCAGACTGCGATCAGCCATCAAGTGAAGTCGCTCGAGGATCTGCTTGGCGTCAAGTTGTTCCGGCGGCTGCCGAGGGGCCTCGCCCTTACCGATGAGGGCTCGGCGCTTGCGCCGGTAATGAGCGACGTCTTCAAGCGCATGTGTGCGACCCTAAGCCGTTTCGAGGAAGGAAACTTCCAGGAAGTCGTGACCGTTGGCGTCGTCGGCACCTTTGCAATTGGCTGGCTTATGGAGCGGCTGCCGGATTTTCATGATGCACATCCGAACCTCGATCTACGCATCCTTAGCAACAACAACCGTGTCGATCTGGCCGGCGACGGCCTCGACTTCGCGATCCGGTTCGGGGACGGGTCGTGGCATGGCACGGACGCAATGCACCTGTCGGCCGCACCGCTATCGCCGGTCTGCTCGCCTCAGATTGCTGCTCGGCTGAAGGAACCGGTCGACCTGGCTAGAATCGAGCTGTTACGTTCGTACCGATCCGATGAGTGGGCGCAATGGTTCCGGGCAGCGGGCGCCCAGCCTCCAATCCTGCGCGGCATGGTCTTCGATACCTCGCTGGCGCTGGCAGAGGCGGCCGCCAGAGGCTCAGGTGCAGCCCTCCTGCCGACCACCATGTTCGAGCATTATATCGAGAGCGGGCGGCTGGTGCAGCCTTTCGCCATCACCGTGGCAGCGGGTGACTACTGGCTGACATGGCTGAAGTCACGCCAGTTCACCCGGGGCATGACCGCGTTCAAGTCGTGGCTGAAGCAACAGTTGCCCGACCCTTCCGGCGTGCCATAGGCGGCAGCGAATCGGCCGGGGCATGCTTGCCCCGGCGATGCCGGCCCTCAGACTGGTCGCCGCGCCCTCATGTCAAAGGGCGAGTTCGCTGTCCTTGATATCGCTGAGCGGTGCGAGCATCGAAAGTTCGAATGGGCGCAACTCGCTGCGGGCGGCCGTGAGGTGCGGCCAATCGGGATTGACGAGTGCGCCGCGGCCGAGCGCGATCATGTCCGCTCCGGCTTCCATGACCTGCTCAGCGCGCGCAAGATCATGCAGGCTGCCATTGGCGATGAGGAAGAGACGCGGCGCATGCCGGCGAGCAAGCGACACGAGAGAGATGTCGCCGCCTTCGAAGGCCGGTTGCCACGCTTCGAATTCCGTCACATGAGCGAAATCGGCCGGGCTCTCGGCCAGTGCCTCGAACACTCTCGCCGCGCCCTGTTCCCGCTCCGCCCATTTGTGCCGGAAGTCGTTGACCTTTCCCTGAGAGAGACGCAGGCCGAGCGGCACGAATGGGCCGATAGCCGCGCGCACGGCCTTCAGCACTTCCAGCGACAGACCGAAGCGAGCGACGATGTCGCCGCCCCAACGGTCCTGGCGATGGTTGGTGTAGTCGGTGAAGAACTGATCCAGGAGATAGCCGTTGGCGCCGTGGATCTCGATGCCGTCGAAACCGGCGACCTCGATCGCCAGGCGCGCGGCACCGGCGAAGCCCTCTACCGCGGCGGCGATCTCTGCTTCGCTGATCTCGCGCGGCATGGCATAGGGGCCGTCGCCGCGGTAGCCGGTCATCTGGCTGCCCTTCGGGCGAACGGCCGAGGGACCGACTGTACCGGAACGGTGAGGATTGCCCTGAGACAGCGCGCCGCCATGCATGAGTTGCGCGAAGATGCTGCCGCCGGCCGCATGGACCGCGTCGACGACGCGGCGCCAGGCATCCGCCTGTTCCCGGTCGGTCAGGCCGGGTTGGCCCGAATAGGTCTGCGCATAGGCCTTGTCCGTGTAGATGCCTTCAGTCGTCACCAGACTGAAGCCGCCGCGTGCGAAGCGCTGATAGTAGCGCACCATGCGTTCGCCCGGCACACCGGCGGACGAGGCGCTGATGCGTGTCATCGGCGCGACCGACAGGCGGTTGGCGAAATCGAGACCTTTGAGGCCGGTACCGGTGAAGACCGGTGAGGGGATGATCGCCGGCGCGTTCATGTCAGCGGCTCCCGTCGAGCGCGATCGCTTCGATCTCTACAAGCGCCTCAGATGAATAGAGAGAGGAGACCTCGATCATGCTTTCGGCTGGATAGGGTGCGGAAAACCACTGGCGACGGAGCTCGACGAGCTTCCCTGAGTTCGCCATGGAGCGCAGGAAGATCGTGGTCTTGACGACCTTGTCGAGCCCGGAGCCGGCGGCTTTAAGCGCGCGGTCGAGATTGCGGAAGGCCTGTTCGGCCTGGCGGTCGAAGTTGCCCTCGCCGACGATCTCGCCATTGTCGCCGATAGCCGCTTGGCCCGAAACGAAGACGAAGCCGTTGGCCTTGATCGCCTGCGACAGCAGGAACGGGGCATAGGGGTCGGGCTCGGTGACGACCTGTTCGAGAGGCATGGGATGTCCTTTCAAGACTGGAGACGGAGTAGTTTAGGCGCATCCACGTCAGCGACCCCCGTCGAGCGCGATCGCCTCTATCTCGATCATTGCTTTTGGCGAATAGAGGGAGGAAACCTCGATGATGCTGTCGGCGGGATAGGGCGCGGAGAACCACCTGCGGCGCAGCTCTACAATCTTTGCGAAATTATCCATGGAGCGCAGGAAGATCGTGACCTTGACGACATTGTCGAGCCCGGAACCGGCGGCCTTCAGGGCGCGATCGAGATTGCCGAACGCCTGCTCGGCCTGGCGGTCGAAGTCGCCCTCGCCGACGATCTCGCCATTGTCACCGATCGCTGCCTGGCCCGAAACGAAGACGAAGCCATTGGCTTTGATTGCCTGGGAGAGGAGGAACGGCGCATAAGGATCCGGCCTGGTGACGACCTGTTCGAGAAACATGGGGTGCCCTTTCATGCTTGAGTTTTTCTCAGCTCGGCGTGTCGCCTTGCTTGTCGAGAGCAATATGTTTGTCCCTTCGTGCATTGACAAAGGAGCATTTCTCAGCCGATAGATGAGTTAAATTCATGTATGGGGAAGCGATGAGAAAGTTGCCGCCGCTTGGGGCATTGAGAGTGTTCGAGGCCGCTGCCCGCCGGCTGAGCTTCAAAGACGCAGCCGAGGAACTCAACGTTTCAGCAACCGCCGTCAGCCACCAGATCCGCCAGTTGGAGGAGATGCTGAACGTCAAGCTCTTCGAGCGCGCAACGCGACAGGTGCATCTGACCGCCGCGGGAAAGACGCTGTTTCCGGTGCTGCGCGACGGCCTGGACCGCTTCGAACAGGCGCTCGCAGACGTGCGCCGTCAGCAGGCGGGGCAGGTCGCGCGGCTCACTTCCACCGTCGCCTTCGTCGCGAAGCGCCTGGCGCCGCTCGCAGGTTCGTTTCGCGAGACGTATCCCGATTGGACGTTGCGACTCGACGCCTCCAACCGGGCCGTCGATCTGGAGGCGGATGCGGACGCGGCCATCCGTTTCGGCGGCGGGAACTATCCTGGTCTTGTTACGGAGCCGCTGTTTGCCGATCGCTTCGCGCCGGTCTGCGCGCCGCGCCTGTCTCGGACGAGCGCTGCCGATCTCAGGCATGCGACGCTCATCCATTTCGACTGGGGTCCGGCACGGCGCGACGATCCGCGCGCGCCTGTGTGGCGGCAGTGGCTGGCACGGGCCGGCGTCGAGCACATCGACGCGAGTGCGGGTATTTCCTTCACCGACGAGATCCATGCGGTCCAGGCCGTGGTGGCGGGGCAAGGGATCGGGCTGCTGAGCCTTACGCTGGTGGCGGAAGAGCTCGCCTCCGGCATCCTCGTCCAACCCTTCGAGTTGTCGCTCGAAGGCGACCGCTGCGATCTCGTCTACAGCCCGCGCATGGCCGACCGGCCGGCGACGCGTGTGCTGCGCGACTGGGTGATGGCGCAATTCGGCGGCACGGCCCATCAACTTGGCCCGCGGCCAAATGCGCAGCCTCGCGCTTCGAGCGTTTGAAACTACGCACTTCCGCACGGGAAACCGTTTCGCCCTTTCCTGGAAGTGCTCCAAGGGGATCTCAGGCGTCGTGACATGGACGCCCAGCCGACGGCGCCTGCTCGCCGGTGATCGCTTTGCGGCTCTTGCGCTGCCGCGGTCTGGCGCTGGCTCAAACGGCAGGCCGCAGCACGGGTTTCACTGACGGCGCGGCAAAGGAGCTGGTCAGGCCCCGCCAGTGTGTGAGGATAGACCAGGAGGTCGGCCGCCACCACACCGTCGCCGGCGCGTGCGGATCTGCGGCTTTGAGCGGCGCGCTTGGGAGCTGGCGCGACCTGATGTTGGCGGCGGCCGTCGTTCAATCGACGCTCGGGATTAGCCCGTCGGCCTATCAGGACGCCTGAGCGGTCATGGGACAGGCTAATGCCGCGGTTGCGGTTGCCTGCATCCTGGAAAGGGCAGGGCAAATAAACAACGCCGACGCCTACCTGCGTGATCTCACGCGAAAGGCGGCGCGCGGCGCGTTTTCGCTTGGTCCGATGCTGATGGCGCTGCTCAGGGCAAATGATGCGGGAGAGCGGAGGGCGCTATGACTCAGCGTTCATCTGCAAGCTGGCCAATTCCGCTGTGGTTCTGGGGGGACGAATCGACGACGCTGTAACTGCTTCTAGGAACGGCTACGATGTAGTGGCGTTCCGCCGGTTTATAGCCCATCGACCGCTGTCCAAAACCGACAAGATGGGTTCCCAGGTCTGCTTGAATCGCCGGCACAAAGTAATACCTTCCATGTATCTGGGATTACCGAGGACACGCAGATGACAACGACAGTTACACCTAAGGGGCAGGTGACCATTCCGAAGCCAGTGCGCGATTTATTGGGCATCGTTCCTGGAAGCAAGGTTGACTTTCGCCGTGCTGTCGACGGCACGGTCGTACTGACGCGTGCAGACAAAAAGCAGCCAGCGAGCCGCTTTGCGAAGTTGCGGGGTCATGCCGGCAAAGGACTCGATACCGACTCCATCCTGGCCCTGACCCGTGGCGAAGCGTGACGTTCATCGACACCAACGTCCTCTTGGACGTTGTCACAAATGACGACAATTGGGCAGATTGGTCGATTGCTCAACTCGAAGCGGCGAGTCTAAACGGGCCCTTGCTGATCAACGATTTGGTCTACGCGGAGCTGTCGGTCAGATAAGATCGTGTTGAGAACTTTGAAGTATTTCCTGAGGAGGCTGGATTGGAGATGACGCCAATTCCTCGAGCCGCACTCTTCCTTGCAGGAAAAGTCTTCACGCAATATCGCAGGGCAGGAGGATCAAGGACTGGCGTCCTACCTGACTTTTTCATTGGCGCGCATGCTGCAGTTAGCCAGCTTCCGCTGCTGACGCGCGATAGCGGACGGTATCGCACCTACTTTCCGTCGCTGTCGCTGGTCACGCCAAACCCATAGCGGTGTCTGAATTGGTGCGCGTTCCGCACGGCTTAGACAATCAGCCGAGCCGCTCGGCCGTTCTTCCGTTCCGCGTTGTTGTAATAGCTCGCCGCCTGGCTCACTGATTTGTGCAGAGACTGTTGCATTGCTTCGGGCAGGGGGATGCCTCGATTGGCCGCCTCGGTCAGATAGCCGGATCTTAAGCCATGAGCCGAAAACAGCGCCGGATCGAGCCCAGCCTGTTTGCAGCGGCCCTTCAGGATCAGGTTGATGGATTGCGGCGTCAGTGCACGGCGATCGACGTTGCCCCATTGGTCGATACGGCGGAAGATTGGTCCGTCCTTGACCCCGGCTTCAGCCAGCCAAAGCTTCAGCGCGGTCACAGGCCGGCCGATTAGAAGCACGTGTTCGTCGGCATTCGTCGTCTTGGTGCGCCCGAGGTGGATCGAAAAACAGGGGAGGGGAGCGGATGTGGCATCTGCCGGGTCGGCGCGCACCGGCTCTTCCTCGACGAGGTCTTCAAGGCGAAGACCCGCGATCTCAGAACGGCGGCGACCGCCGGAGGCGAAGGCAGTCAAAAGCAGGGCGGAATCGCGCAAGTCGACCAGCCGATCGCCGGTACAGGCCTCAAGAAGTTTCGCCAGGACATCACTGGTGACCGCCTTGTTGCTCTTGCGCTGCCGGCCGCTCGCCTTCACCGCCAGTCTGAACTCACTCTTCAGCGACGGAGCGCCGAAAGAGCCGGCCAGGCCCCGCCAGCGCGTGAGGATCGACCAGGAAGTCAGCCGTCGCCGCACCGTGGCCGGCGCGTGCGGGCCGATGGCTTTGAGCAGATGGCCGGCGCGCAGGGCGCTTTCCACCTCGATAGGCATGCCGTGGGCCGGATCCTCAGCGCGCTTGACTGGATCCCAAAGGTGGTGGGCGACGAATTTCAGGAGCAACGCTTCCGGTGCCGGCCAGGGGAGGGGAGTGCCGGTCACGAGCTGACACCAGGCCTCGAGATAACCGAGATCCGAGGCAAGCGCCCTAAGTGTGTTTTCGCCCATGCCCTCGCCGGCGAGATGTTTCAGTGTCGCGACGTCGTCGTCGGTCAGCAGCGCTGCGAGCTGGTCACGCCGGTCGACGCGCAGGATGGCGCTGAGCGCATGGAGCGCTTCGGCTCGGCTGGCAATGGATGTCGATGGCACGATCGTCATCGCGGCAGCCCGTCCTCGTCAGAGAGATCATCGTGCGCCGACGTCAAATCACGTTCTCGCCTCAGCTCGCCTTCCGCAGCGAGCCTCCAAACTTGGTCGGCCGAAGAGTTTTTTCCACCCTCGACCAGCTCGCTGCCACGGGCGGTAGGCCCTTTGTCAGGAACCGTCTCGGCGATTTCGTCTGCGGGGGGGTCATCCGGGGTCTCTGAGAAGGAGGTCAGCTGCGCGACAGGCGAGCCGCCGCGGCACACATAGACTTCGTCCTGCCGAGACGCCAAATCGATCAGCTCTTCCAGCCGTTCGGCCGCCTCCTCGACATCAATGAAAATCCGCATTGGCTGGCTACCAAACCCGTTCATGCAGCACCGCATCGAAGGCGCCGTCGACGGAAACAAGTGCACAATGTTCCAGCCGCGCCTGTGCCGCGAGAATACGGTCCCACGGATCGCCGTGGTCCCATTCGAAGGCCGCGGCCAGTTCGGCATGCAGATCGGTAATGGCAAGGGTCTGCAAACCGCTGTCCGAGACTGCGGCACGTAACTCCTGCGGTTTGAGATCGAGCTTTTTCAGCCGCATCTTGTTGTCCAACTCGTAGAAGGAGACGGCGCTGACCAGGATGATGTTGGCCTTGTCCTCGATCAGCAACCGTGCCGTCACGGAGAGGCGATCACTGCCGATTGTCCACCAATAGACCGCGTGGCTGTCGAGCAGAACCTTCATTTGGAGGTCTTGCGGTCGTCGGGTTCGCCCCGCCAGATGCCGACGTCGTCATTCCAGTCGCCGGCATCTATTGCGGCCTGTTCGGCGTCGTCCGCGTCGAACAGGTCGTCCGGCAGCCCACGCTGGCGTAAGAGGCCGAAGGGGCGCTTGCCGCCGTCGGCAGGACCGATGCGCGCGTAGACTTCATTGCCGCGCATGATGATGATTTCCTGGCCCTGGTTGGCGCGTTCGAGCACCTCGGCGAAATTCTTGCGGGCTTCGCTGATCTTATACGTGGTCTGGGGCATCGCGATCTCCGCTACTCGTTCAGAAGTCACCTTATCATTGCTCCGCGTCGCGTACAACCCGCATGTACGCGTTACTATCGATACTTGAAACCTATCGATAGTGAGATTGCTTAAAAAGCGGCGTCCGGATGACGGAATAATACAGCCAAATAGCTTCCGTTTGTGAAATTAAGACGTCAATTTAAATGGTTATCTACGAAGCCAAGATGCGGAGGGGCAGCAACTGGGTGTGCCACTGGTGTGGCTTTTGCTTCTCCATTGAAGCGCTAGCGGTAAATCCGATGCCGAGCTTTGACTAAAGGGCTTCACGCCGAGCTGGAGGAGGAGCTTAGAAGCCCACCTTTCGCGCCCGTCGAATCGTCTGAAGGTGCGCCCGGCGGAGGCCAGGTCAATGGCGGGCCTTGCACTTTCTCTAATTCGCCCCTATCTTTCGGGGTGTATTAGAGGGCGAGCACATGGAACATCTGACAACGGCACAGGCGGCTTTTGTGGTTGACGCGCCGCTGGACACCTTCAAGAAGGTTGTCGAGCGCGCGCCGATCAAGCCGCAACTTGTAAAGCGAGGCGGTCGAAGCATCCGGCAGTTCGGTCAGGCTGAGTTGGTGTTTCTCCATGCCTATGACGAACTCAAACAGGCGCTTACACCCAAGAGCCAGTCCGAGTTCTATGAGGCATTGCGAACTTCTGTTAAGCGAGGTCCTACGAGGGAAATCACGTTCGGTAAACAGCGCTACGACATTGGTCAGCACCTTCTGTTCGTCGAACGCAAACTGAAAGAACTCGAGAAGCTCACCGCTCAAATCGACTTATCCGGTAAGGAGCCGGTCATCCGAGGGACGCACATCGAGGCGCATCGCATAGCCGCTCTTCTTGACGCTGGCTCGACGATCGAAGAGGTCCTTCGTGACTATCCCTCCTTGAAGGAACAACAGGTCGTCGCGGCTCGCGTCTATGCGGAGGCGCACCCGAAGGCGGGCCGGCCTTATCCAAAGCAAACAGCAAAAGCGGCCATGCGCGCAGCCGATCTTAGTGCGCTGGACGACTGAGCTTGAAATACTTGCTCGATACGAATGTCCTGAAGGAGATTGGTCGGCCCGAGCCGCACGAAAATGTGTCGGCTTGGCTCGATACGATCGACGACACCGAACTCGCGATCAGCGTGATCTCGGTTCGGGAGATCTCGAAAGGCATTGAGAAAAAGCGGAAATCCGACGATGCCGTGGCAAATGTGATCGCCAAGGCTGCTGACGCCATCTTCGCCGCCTATCAAGGTCGCATCCTCCCTGTCGATGAGGCTGTCGCGCGTCGTTGGGGGCAAATGCTCGGTCAATCTGACAAGAATGCCGACGACACCGGATTGGCGGCGACGGCGCAGGTCAATGAACTCATTGTTGTTACCCGCAACGTCGCTGATTTTCAGAGACGGGGCGTCACAGCGCTTGATCCGTTCAAAAAGCCTGCCAAGCCTGTCCTCGCATGAGAGGTGCGATGATGAACGCGCTGGATGGTCAGTTCGCTTCGCCGAATCTCTGATCGAGCCGCTCTCGACAACTGTGATTCCACGCAAATCCGCCGTCGGCGCGTGCCCAAATTTCAGCGTGTGAAGCGTGGCGTCCAGCTTTCGATCAGTTCCCGCCGACGCGAACGAGCTGAGCGGATTCGATCCCGGTATGGCGGGTGCAGTCGTAGCCTTGGCCGCAGCGGGCGCGACACCGATCACCTCGTGTGACGGAGGTACGATCGGGTTCAGCTATCACTCCAGCGACGTCCCGAATATCCTCTTCGCTGCCTCGGACACCATTGATGTCAAAGCCATTCAGTACGCCATAAACGCGGCTGATCTAGGGTCGGTCGCCAACGGACCATATGCCGAGATCTATGCCGACCAGGTGCTTAAATTCCACGCGTTCGCCTCACACTTGATCAATGCATTGCAACGAGAACGTTGATTATTTAGGGAAAAAACGAGCCAATCACCATGGTGCCCTACGCTCTTTTGGCATTATGCGCGGCGCTGATGATACGATGTGCTGCTGATTTCGGTTGGGGCATGGGAAGCTGACCGCTCGGCGTGCTCGATGGCACCGAAAGGCCGTTCGCGCATTCTTCGGTGGGCGTAGTAGCCTAGCCAATGTCTTAGTGTGGATCGCAAGCTCGACGGCGGCAAGATTGATAGCGCCGGAATTCAGTAGCGCCAGCCATCCACGCGCAAGATGCAGGGGCGCTACCAAATTGTGTCCATAGCCAAAGTGCACAGTGATTGAACGAACAGAGCCGTTCTTCACGAGCGTGTTGGACGGCTTGTTGCTGTGATGTTCACTGTTTGGGCCAAGAAGATCGCATAATGTATCCGGCCTTTATCAACGAAAGGCCGCCCGGTTTGAGACGGAAGGACGGTGTTGAAGTGGAGCCCTTCCGACCCGGACGACTACGAACGTGCGATAGAGCACCATCGCTAGAGGCAGTCATCGAATATGGGTGGTGAGCGTTAGATGGGAGGTCGAGGATTACTGCAATGGGCAGCGTCCGCTTGAGCAGGCAATCAAGCGGCTCGGTAAGCAGAAGTCGGCCGCATGACATTTAAACGGCGGCGTGTTGGGACCACATAAGAAACATGAAAAAGCAGGCGATACCGATTGAGCAACTCGCACGCCTCCGGCGTATCCGGGGCCTGGCCCGGCTTATGGACACCGCGCTCCGAATTCCCGGCACCCGCGTCTCGCTCGGTGCGGACTCCGTGCTCGGCTTGATCCCCGGCATCGGCGATTTCGGCGCTGCGGCGGTCAGCCTCTTCATCGTCAACGAGGCGCGCCGTCTCGGCGTGCCGAACGACAAGCTTCTCAAGATGCTGGTCAATGTGGGATTCGACACCGTCGCCGGGAGCGTCCCGGTGGTCGGCGACGTCTTCGACATCTATTTCAAGTCCAACCGCCGCAATCTCCAACTGGTGCTCGACCACTTCGGACTTGATCACGCTGACCTTGATCGATCGCGATGATCAACGGCCGCCGGCCGGAACGGTCATATCGACCACCGCGGCATTGTCCTGAACTTCGCGCAGACCTTTGTAGGAGGCGTGGCGCTTCTACACGCAGCAAAAGCCTTTTTATTTGTTCTATGCAGATTGATGAGGACCAAAACTGGAGCTGCTCAGCGCATGGAGGCGAGCGAAGCCATTAGCAAGTCGGCAGATGAGGTTGGCCATAGCCACCGGGCTTCGGACCGTTACTGTTGTTCTGGCAACTCGTCTGGACGGATCACGGGCGTTCTTCCGACGTCAGGAGCGGGCTCGACCATTTCGGTGTCGCCGACTGTTGGCGGCTTCAGAACTCCGTCGCAATCATCAAGCTTTTCTGTGAGCGTCCCCCGATTGGCGCCCGCACCCGGAGCGACGCGGCAACGCTCATTCTGCGCCAGTTCCGGGGTCGTTGGAGAGTGCTGAAGTTGTGAACAGGGCGGCGATTGCAAGTAATGGGGCGACGACGAAATCTCGGGTCAGTTTGTGCCTCATAGGACTCGTCCTTCAGTTTAGGCGCCGCGGAGTTGCAGCCCTTCCGTGGCGATACAGGCCCCGAAGTTGGGATCTCTAGAAAACCCGAGCTCGCCAGCAATAGTTCCGGTGAGTAGCTGCCACGCGAACGCCAGTCACAGACAGCCCATAATGGGTGGAGCCCAAGGTGAGCCTTCGCCTTACGCCTCTGAGGCAGAGCTGCCATCGCAAGCTCTGTCGAGATTGGTGTCTCTTCCGCCTCGTCCTCACTTCGCTGCCTGGGATCAGCCGAGGGATAAGCAATCGACTTCTGGCAACGGGGCGGTTTATCGTCCGACCTACCGATCTGAGGATGCGGCGGAGCGCCATGCAGAACTGCTCGAGGACTATACCCGTGCAGAACCTCTTGCCTGGGCAGAGCGGGTAATCGCGCAAGCGCGGGAGCGGCTGGCGGCGCGGAAATAGAGACACGTATTTCCTTTCCCAAGCGGCGAGGTGCAGCTTGACGCCGCGGGAGCAATTCTTTGCAGATTGCCGATACGGAGATAATCGGCCAACTTCCATGGGGTTTTCGACACCGAACTCCTGTTCGAGCATCCGGTGCGCATTCATTATCGCGGTGGAGGCGGCGACGAACTCACGGAAAGGGACGGCCACGGAATCCTCGACTGTCACCCTCCGGTGTGCCTGCGCGCGTGTTCCGACTGATGGGCAGATTGTCTCATGGTGAAGAGTTGGAATTCTCGACCATCGCTGTCGGCGCCGCGAACATCATCGCAGCGACTGTATGTTCCCGCACTGTGCTCCGAAGATCGCATAATGTATCGAACGGACCTGGTGGTTGGTTGATAGACCGCGCGGATCAGCCACAGGCCGCGCCAATCATGAGGGCTGGCGATTGCGGATAGGGTGAGGTTCGGCGAGGAAGCGGTTGCAACCTTGGTCGCCTCAGATGCATCGCTTGGGAGCGAGGTCCAGGCCATGCGGCGCTCTGTTCATAGCGTGAAGGGCGCCTCGAAATTGGTCTGCGATTTGGGCTCTAGCCCCAGTCGTTGGAGCTAGGGCCAACATCGGGCCAAGAGTCAACCTGATGCGTCCTCGAAATCGAGTCTCGTCCAGATGCGCCAGCATCAAGCGAGGCACGCGTATGAAGATGAGTGTCACACCGTCTCGGGGGAGGTCGCCTAATCTGGACTAGAGGTCACGACCACCCCTTTGTCCTCCCGTCAGATGGTCTGCTGAGATTGGCGCGACCTTTTTCGTTCCGGCGCACCGGTGCGAATTTGGAGTTGGCCGAAAATCAGGACTAGGCATCACCCCTGCGGCGGCCGCCAGTCAGCCGACGGAATGACGTTGATCATCCAAGGGACGCCAAACCTGTCGATCAGGGAACCGAAGCCAGGCGACCAGAAGGTCTCAGCAAATGGCATGACTGGCTTGCCCCCTTCGGACAACTGATCGAACCAGCGTTGGGCCTCGGCCTTGTTCTCCGTGTGCAGAGTGACATCGAAGCCGTTCTTGGGCTTGTCAATGTTCCGGGCCCATCCGACGTCCATATCAGCGCCCATCAGCGCTTGGTCGCCAACCTCTAGCCAGCAGTGCATCAGCCAACTCTTGTATTTGGGGTCGTTGATCGGCATGTCGGGCGGGGCTTCACCGTAGGAATGAGCGGCGGTGATCTTGCCACCCAACACCTTAGCGTAGAACTCAAACGCCTCGCGGCATTGCCCTTGGAAACTAAGGCTGGTCACAATCTTCATGATCTCCTCCTTATGTCGCCATGAATTCGGATTTCGGGCGGAAACGGCCATTGAAGTTGCTCTCTATTGGGCCGCTGCTTGTTCAGATTCGGGAGGTGCGCGATCAGGCGTAGGTAACCTCCGTCTCTGTCGGCACTTGCGTCCGTCGTACTGGCGAATCCAATCTCGATTGCCCGTCCGGTGCGAACCCGAACTTGCGTCGAAGGTTGAGATCAACGTAAATCTTCTCCGGTGTCAACCTTGAGCCTGAAGCGCAAGGAGGCCGTCTTCGTCGAGCGGGCCTGATCGCGGAGGTCGAGTATCGGGCGTGACCCATGAGCGGAAGTTGAGGCATCCCTCGTTTGAGGGGATCAGGGGGATCCGAATGCTGAGGTGAGTGACGTCGTCGGTCCAAGACGTCGCGACGCCAGCCGAACAGTTGCGACGGATGAATGCCGATCCGATGAGCGATCGCCGAGATGCTCGCGCTGGGCTCCAGTGCCTCGTTCCAGCGTGACTGCTCGCCATCGACTATGGACCCCGATGTCGGCGAACGATTTATCTGGACGGTCGCGCGCAGGCGTTCGAGCCATGGTGGCGTTAATTGCGGGCCGGTAGGCTCATCAGCCCAAAAAAAACAGGAGAAGGCCTAACGGCCTCCCCCGAAATCGTTACTGGGTCTTCAAGCCATCAAGCAACGCTTGGTGGAACCGGCTCGGGTCCTGGATCTGCGGTGAATGGCCGAGGTCTTCGAATTCCACCAACTTTGCGCCCGGGATAACCTCGACCGCTTGCTTGCCGAGCTGCGTGTAATCGCCAAGGGTCGAAGCAATCTGCTCGGGAGCGCGGTTAGCGCCCGGTGCCGTCTTGTCCGTCATCCCGATCATCAGTAGGGTCGGCACCTTGATCTGGCTGAATTCATGCACTACTGGCTGCGTAAATAGCATGTCAGACGTCAGCGCCTGGTTCCAGGCCACCTGCTCGCCGCCTTCGCCACGATACATGCCGGCGCTCATCGCCACCCACTTGTCGTATTCCGGCTTCCACTGTCCGGAATAATAGAACTTCTGCTGATACTGTTTGATGCCGTCGAAGCTCGTCTTCTTCTCGCCCTCGAAAGCCGCATCGATGGTTTGGTAGGGGACGCCCTTCGCCTTCCAGTCCTCGAGCCCGATCGGGTTGACCAGCACCAGCTGCTCGGTGATACCCGGGTACATCAGCGCAAACCGCGTCGCGAGCATCCCGCCCATCGAATGGCCCACCACCGTCACCTTCTCGATGCCTCGGCTGTCCAGCAGCGCCTTGGTGTTCTCCGCCAGCTGGTGGAAGCTGAACTGATAGGCCTGCGGCTTGCTCGACTTGCAGAAACCGATCTGGTCCGGCGCGATTACCCGGTAGCCGGCCTGGGTCAGACTGTTGATCGTGCCTTCCCACGTGGCGCCGCAAAAGTTCTTACCGTGCAGCAGCACCACCGTGCGCCCATTAGGGTTCTCCGCCGCGATGTCCATAAAGGCCATCTCCAGCTGCTGCCCCTGGCTTGAAACGGCCAGCATCTCCGTCTTGAACGGATATTCGAACCCTTCCAGCCGTGGCCCATAGGTTCCCTGAGTGACGCCCGGTTGGTCGCCGTTGCTCTGCGCGCTGGCGGTTGTGGGAGAGAGACCGGCGATAAGAACTGACGCCGTCATGCACGATAACAGTAGACTTTTTTTCATGAGTTTTCCCAATGAGACGCTCGCATTCTGCGGGCGCGGGCCTCACTTGGTTGCCTTAGCGCAGTACAGCAAGCTCCCTCACGAGGCTGTGAAAAGGTGTTATACCACGGCGCGCTAAAATGTTGGCCCACCCGAATCCGGGACGCATGCGCTGCGAAGCCCTTGCGAGGCCGCGGCGGACGTTTGCCATCCGGACGCTCGCGGCCCTTGTTGACCTTTGCCGTATCGAGGCGATGCCGTTTCGATTTGCTCGAAGATAAAGGCCTGCTGCTCGTCGTCGGTGGTTGGAGAATCGACATCCCGGACCGGGCGGCATATTGCCTGCTTCGGATCGCCTCAGTCGGGTGGGCTCACCAGCTATCCGACGGCATATGTGCGCCAGGAGCGGCTATTGCCAATCGAATGCTCTAACGTCGCGTTCGGGGCGAGAGCAGACTGGCCACTTCGTTAGATTGGCAGCGGACAGCTGACATTCATTCATCACGACGCAATCAACATCACGCCCGCCCGCCGAGCAGGTATCTGCCTAACGCGCCGAGCATGCTCTCCCAGCCGGAACGATGGCCTGCGACATCATCCTGCCCGTCGAAATAGAGACCCTGCTCGACGAGCCGCATGCGTGTTCCGTCATCCGTTTTCTCAAATGAGACGACGACCGTGCCAGCAAAGGTGAGCCGGCCTCTATCTTCAAGCGACATTGAGTAGACGATCCGCTTGCCGGCTTCGATTTCGAGGTAACGGTTCTCGTTGACGTAGTTTTGACCGCCTGCCGGACCGAAGCGGCAGATATCGACGCTTCCAACGGCGAATCGAAACCGGTCGAAGCTCAGTTCCCAACCCTCTCCGGGATCGCTCCATGCCCTCTGGGCTTCCTCCTTCGACCAGGCTGCAAAGACAGCGTCAATCGGCTGCGCAAAATCCTTCGTCAGATCGACCGTACCTGCAGTAAAGCTCATGTCTATATCCTTCCGCTCCGGTGCTTCAGAGATGGACGACATTGGACCGGATCGATTGTGAAGTTCAGCGGCAGACTCGACGGCATCGGGGCATTTGTGCCAGATTTCGATGATGCCGATACGCTCGCGTCCTACAGAACCGCTTCGTGTTTCGATCCTGAGCTTGCCCGAAAGCGGAACGATGGCGGCCTTTGGTATGCACGAGGTTCTCAGCGACACTCGGACCAATGACGAGGCGCTGTCCCGGCCTATTCACCCTGCACTCGTCGCAAGCTGCCGCGGATCATTCCGGTCGAGCACCGGATTACGGGTCACACCCGAAAGCCGTCTGAATAGCGACGACGCCGACGTCATCATCGTCTGTGATATTCACCTGTCTCGCGATGAAACGCCTGAAGGGCGGTGGCCGGAGGAGATCGAATGGGTGCGCCGACACGTCGATCGTGGCTCTCTCGTATGTTCGACCTGCAGCGGCGCCGTGCTCTTGGCCGAAGCCGGCCTGCTCGATGGAGCCGACGTGGCCTCGCACTGGACCATGGCGGAGCTGTTCCGTGACCGCTATCCAAGTGTCAGGTTCAGGCCGGAGCGGATCCTGTGCAACAGCGGCCGCGGCGGCCAGTTGATCACCACAGGCGGCGCGTCTTCGTGGCAAGATCTCGCGCTCTACTTGATCGGACGCTTCTGCGGAGCAGAAGAAGCGGCTCGTGTCGCGCGCCTGTTTCTGCTCGGCGATCGCGGCTATGGCCAGTTGCCGTTCGCATCGATGGTGCGCCCGCGCCAACATAGCGATGCGGTCATTTCGAAGATTCAGGCATGGCTGGTCGACAACTACCCGACGGCGAACCCAGTCTCCGTCATGGTCGGTCGGTCCGGGTTGTCAGAGCGCAGCTTCAAGCGGCGCTTTTTCGCAGCCACGGGATATACGCCCGTCGAATATGTTCAGGCCATCAGGATCGAGGAGGCCAAGCAGATGCTCGAGACCGAGAACGTGGCTATCGAGGATGTCGCCGCCTCGGTCGGCTACGAAGATCCGACATTCTTCCGCAAGTTGTTCAAGCGCCGTACGGGCTTGACGCCGGCGCAATATCGCCAGCGCAATCGCATTCGCGGCCTACCCACGTAATGACCGTTTTGCCCCGAAAGCGGCGATACCGCCTCTAACCACATCCCGCTGGATTTGTCACCGTCGTGAAGCGAAGTGCGCAAGGCGCTTGGCTTTATACGGAGACACGCCATGGACTTCTATCACAGTCCCGGAAGCAGCTCGCAGGCCGCGCATATCATGCTGCGCGAGGCGAAGCTTGCCTTTCGGCCGCACAAGGTCGATATCTTCAGCCATACCGTCGAGGGCGGTTTCGACTACATGCAGGTCAATTCGAACGGCTACGTGCCGGCACTTGTGCTCGACGATGGCATGTTGCTCACCGAGAACGTGGCAATCCTCGACTGGATCGCCAACCAGTCGGTTGCCCTTCTGCCCGGAGGGAAAATGGGTCGTACCCGGCATTTGCAGATGCTTGCGTTCCTCTCGACAGAAGTACAGAAGCCGTTTGTCCCTCTTTTTTTCCTGGAGGACCAGGAGGAGCAAGCTCGTCAATGCCATTGGTCTAAACGCCAAAGAAGCGTCAGGAGCGGATTCTTGGCCAGTGCGACCCGAGCGTCTCAATTGGGCCGGAAGCGAACCGACTGCTCTAGACCCATTGACGGACATCTGTTGCAGTATGAGTTAAGCTGAGCTGAGCTTTGCGTCTAACATGGCTCACCTGCTCGTATGGGTCTCGCGGAAAAGTCGAGGCGTCACGCCGAAGCGTCTTTGGAAGACCTGCGTGAAGCGTGCGGTCGGCGCAAGTCCCACCCGCCTTGCGATTTCCTTCAACGGCAGTTCTTGGGAGAGCAAGATACGCGCCGCGTCCAGCCGCACGGTCTCGATACACTGTGCCGGCGTCTCGCCTATCGCAGCGACAAACCGTCTGTAAAACGTCCGCTCCGAGAGGCCGACCCTCGCCGCAAGGCTCGGCACATCCAGCGCGGTATCGAGATTGGCCTGTGCCCACACCAGGAGATCGGCGAAAGGACCATCGGCTTTCGCCTGGGCACGCAGCAGCGGGCTGAACTGAGACTGATAGCCGGGACGGCGTGCGTAGAGGACGAGGCGCTTGGCGACCCGACTTGCAAGCGCGCTGCCGAGATCCTCGCTGACCACGGCGAGGGCCATGTCGATACCGGTCGTCACTCCGGCCGATGTCCAGACGTTGCCATCGACGACATAGAGTGCGTCGGCGTCGACCGTAAGGGAGGGGTAGAGTCGCGCGAGCGGTTCGCAGGCGCTCCAGTGTGTGGCAACACGCTTACCGTCCACCAGTCCCGCCGCTGCGAGCACAAAGGTGCCGGCGCAAACCGACCCGAGTCGTCTGACGGACGAGGCACTCCGCGACAACCACCGCCCTAATTCCGGCGTCCGGGTTGCTGCGGTGACCGCGCCAGCCTCCGCCCCGGCCACGAGGATTGTGTCAACCTGTCGTGGCACCTTCGCCAGTGCTTTGGTTTCGACGACGACACCGCTGCTACTCGGCACCGCACCGCCAGTCGGCGAGGCCAAATGCACGGCATAGCGTGCAGGCTCTCCATCCTCTGCGAGCGCGTGATTGGCGGATGCGAAAACGGAAGCCGGGCCGGTCGCATCCAGCAATTCGAAGTCTTGATAGACGGTAATGACGATATGATGCAGCACTGGCAGGAATTACCACTCTTTTGTCATTCCTGCCAACTCTGTGCGCCTGCTAGTGTTCACACTGGTGGTCAGCCAAGGACCGCGCCACCGCAAGGAGGAGCAATCATGACTGAAGCATCGGAAGCGTCGAAGTCAGCGCCCGAATCCCCCACGTCGGGCTGGCGGTCGATCCAATGGTGGCCCGCGGCTATCGGCCTGGCATTCGCGGCCTTCGTTTCGATTGATCTGCTCAATGGTTCGGAGCACGGAACGGATTTGGCTGCGATCGTCGTCGCCTCGGGCCTCGTGTACCTGGCAGCGGCTGCCTTGGAGATTCCATGGGTTTCCTGGCCGGTATTCCTGCTATCGGTGGTCGTGATCACCGTCGCAAGGCTCGGCCTCATACCGTTCGATGCGACATGGGCGATGCTTACCGTCGCCGCCCTCTTTGCGGTCTATGGCGTGATCCGGGCTCTGAGACGTCCTAACCGCGACCTGCCGCTGCAAGCCATCGCAATGATTGTCTTCGGCGGTTTAGCCACCGTGGCCCTCTTCATCAGCCCCTTTGTGGGAGCGCTGCTGGTAGCGGCGGGACTGGCCGCACATGCCGGCTGGGACGTCTATCACCACGTCAAGAACAAGGTCGTCGTACGGTCGATGGCCGAGTTCTGCTTCGTGCTGGACACTGCTCTCGCGATCGTCATCGTCTTGGCAACAGTGAGAGGCTGAGACGGGCACCCTGCCGTACGTTGCGGCATTGAGGTCGGTCTCCATGCGCTCGCGCTGCGACGCCCTTCGGACAAACGCGCGCAGTGTGCTGTGACGCAACCTTGGCATGGCGTTGACGCTGCTATGTCTGCTTCTGGAGGACGGGAAGGGATGGTGGAATGACCTTGATGAGGCGCGCAGCGGTCGTTGGTGAACCGTGGCGGGAAAGTCGTCTTCGGCTCGCACCGGGAAATCCCGGCCGATATTAACGAGCGGCAGCAATGGTTCGAAGGGAGCCGTTCTTCACGAGCCCTGTACACGGCTTGCCGCGAGGATGTTCGCTTTTCCGGGGCAAAAGATCGCATAATTTATCGACGGGAACCTTGCCACGTGGGATCTGGAGTCCCGCAGCCGATCGCTAGTGTGTTCTCCGACGGAAAAAGTTCCAGCCAGAAGCGCAGATCGTTCGCCGCATTCGCTCAGAGTGACCCCATGATCGATCGAACACCGGGAAATCACTCACCTAGCATGCTATCAAAGACTTCGAGCATTGCATCGCTGATCGCCTTGCCGAGCACGGCCGCACCTTCCATCAGCCCAACGCTGATTAGCGCAACTTCGATCGACAAGGGCTGTGTACGGCTCCCTGGTAGAGTTTCAGCAGAGCTGCTTTCGCATCGGCTGCGGCCGCGCGACGGTCGGAAAGCTGGTTGTCTCTAGAGTTCTTCAAGTCGTCGTCGTGACTATGATCTTATTGAGATGGTGCTAGCGCCTGGTCGCCATCCACAATACATGGCGGGCACCACCGTTCTTATGGTTGGCGCGCACGCTCACTTCGTCGGTGGCGAAGCCAACCTCACGCAATCGGCGTGTGAAAGCGCGATCCGGCGCGGATGACCAGACGGCAAGCACACCGTTCGGGCGGAGGGCAGCCTTGGCGGCCCGAAGACCGTCGTGGCTGTATAAATTGTCGTTGGAGGTGCGCGTCAGGCCATCGGGGCCGTTGTCGACATCAAGCAGAATCGCATCATATGCGGCCTTCTTTGACCGAATGAGCGCGCCGACGTCACCGAGATGGATGTCGACACGTGAATCGTCGAGTGTGCCGACGTGGAGATCTGCCAAATGTCCGCGCGCCCATTCGACGACAGCGGGAACGAGTTCGGCGACAACGACATGGGCATCTTGAGGAAGCACGCTCAGAGCGGCCCGCAATGTAAACCCCATGCCGAGGCCACCAACGAGCATGCTGGGGGTTTTCCGGCCCGCAATCCGCTCGCAGCTAAGCGCTGCCAGTGCCTCTTCCGAGCCGCTCAGCCTACTGTTCATGAGCTCCGTCGAGCCGAGCATGATCGAAAATTCGCTACCGCGCTGCTTCAGGCGCAGCTCGCCGACATCACCGGGAATGGTCGCGCGATCAAGGTGAATCCATGGAAGCATTGGGGCATCTCATTGCGTTGTTCAGAGGCCTCGTAACATGGCGGTCGTGCCGAAGACATCACATTATCGATGAATAGTAGAGTTGCATGCAACCTGGCCGTTCTCGACTGGATTTCTCGTTCCTCTCAGATTTGCGAGGGGAAGCTGCAGCCTACGAACGTTGCCTTCGGTTTCCCGATGAAGTTCAGCATGGTTCGTCGTCCGGGAAACACGCTTTATTGTGGGCGGTTGGACTTCAGCCGAAAAATCGGGCGATGCGCTATTTGGACACCGATGCGTCAGCCCGTCCCGCTAGGCCACACTTTTCGCCGACCCCTATACCGGGGCTGTTGCGGAGCCACGCGCTTGCCTATGAGATGACCCGCGGGCGGCGCCTGATCGCGGTACAGGTGCCAGGGTCCGGTCCAGAAAATAGAGCGTTCAAGGTTCCGCAGTCGCATGGAGTGCTGTGCAATTGGTATCGAAACCCAATGCCTTGATGGAGGGACGAAGTCGGCCGAGATGCCGGCCGAATTGCTGACGTTGATCTCCGCGCTGTCCGCGCAGGGCTTTTCACCGTACGATTTACCGTGGAGCTCTAGTCGAGTGCGATGATTGTGCCGGCTTAATCAGACGCAGCCGGGCGTCGTGGCACGCATTTGGCCAATCTCACTTACGACTGCCAGCCTCTGACAAGCAGGGTCCGCGGTTCGACTCCTTCAATACCGTGATTTCCAAGATTACGCGGCGCTGAAGTCAGTTAGGACGCTAGAACGGCGTGACAAGGGAGGTACGAGCGCCAGAGTGGGCCAGGCGCTCGGACAATCTATTAAAGCACGCGGACGTTTTCTGCCTTGGATTTGCCGGTCTTGCGATCCTGACCCAAGTCGTAGCTGACGCGCTGGCCGTCGCTCAGAGCGCCACCCTGCACTGCGGAAATATGGACGAACACGTCGCTTCCACCATTTTCGGGCGTGATGAAGCCGAACCCCTTATCGTTGTTGAAGAATTTGACTGTCCCGTTCGCCATGATTTGATCTCCAGAGTTCAGCGATGAACGATGGGTCGAAAACCTATAGGCGCGAGGCGGTGGCCGCAATGCCTCCGTTTGTTCTCGAGCGAAACTTGAAAACAGAACGTACCTTCCGTGCTCAAAAGATTGCATAATGTATCGAACGGAACGCCAATTCATGAACGGCTAGTCGCCGCCCGCGAATTGATGGTTTATATGCCGATAGGCGTGCCTCGGCAAAGTTGTCGGCGGCTTCCTCCAACACCTCTTCTGTCCACTGGTTCAGGCTTTTTCCCGAAAGCTCAGCAGCAAGAGCTGCTCGGCGATGGACTTCGGGAGCGACACGAAACATCATCTTTCCTGAATAGGGTCTCTGAGGCTTTGGCTATTTTCCTGCAGGTCTCAAGGTAATCGTCGCGACGCGTGACTGCAAATTGCTCTAGCTCGAGGCGATTCCTTCTCCCGAGTGCTGCTTGCGCCAGGTAGCCGGCGGCATTTCAAACGCGCGCTTGAAGGCCTTATTGAAGGCAGCTTCGGATTCGTAGCCTGTCTCGTAGGCTATCCTGGCGATCGGCTCGCGCGAGCCCCGCAGCCGCTGGGCTGCGACCTGCATCCGCCAATTTGCCAGATAGCGCATGGGCGGCTCGCCCATGACGTTGGTAAATCTGTCGGCGAAGGCGGACCGCGACAATCCGATCTCCTTTGCCAATTCCTCGGTCGTCCAGTGATGCATCATGCGGCCATGCAGCAGGGCCAACGCCCTCCCGACCACCGGATCACGCAGGCCGGCAACCCAGCCGCTCGTATCCGGCGGGAGATCTCCCACATACCGGCGCACGGCCTCCATGAACAGGAGCTCCGCAAGCCTGCCCAGCAGGCCCGGCTCCGCCCGGCCGGTGGAAAGTTGCTGCGCGCCGAAGCGGAATGAGCTTTCGATCCACTCCCCTAAACCCTGTTCCACCTTCATCTTCATAACGCTGGGAAGGATATCGCAGATGGGCAGCCTTGCGGCGTTGGTGCCGAGAAAGCCGCATAGGATCTGCGTCCTTTCCCCGCCGCCGCCGTGGACAATCCGCGCCAGCTTGCCGTCGAAGCCAGGCAGGATCAAGTGGTCGGCCATGATCGGCTGCAGAGCAGCTGCGCTTCCGATCACGTGCTCATCGTTGCGCGGCAGGAGTATGATCTCGCCGACCTGGACGGTGACCTGTGGCTGCTCAGCTACCTTCAAGATGAGGTTGCCCTCGGTCACGTAGTGATAGGCGATGAGATTGGCCGGTTGCGGCATGAAAGGCGCGCAGTCCTCGGGCGTGACTTGCGATGTCACACACCAGGGGGCGGTGAACTCCGCATCGAGGAAAATCCCCCCGCTGAGCCGCATTGTTTTGAAGATATCCAGCAGCGCGTCCATGGCCCCACACGTCCGGCGGATCTGACAAGAAAACAGGCGTCCCGGTCATTACCCGGTAACGTGAAATGCGTCATACCAGTGCCCGGAGAGTAACTGAAAAGGTCGTGCGAAGAAACTCGCGACGGATCCTTTGCGCCGGAATGCACAACGGCCGGCACGCTCCCACAATCAGAGGATCAAAAATGACTGGCTACAGACACCGTCTGCCGCAGCTAAGCGGTGGCCTTTTCCTGACAGATGGCGGCATCGAGACCACGCTGATCTTTCATAAGGGCTTTAACCTTCCTCTTTTCGCGTCATACCTCCTGCTGGATGACAAGGCCGGCCGGACGGAGCTGAAGAGTTACTATCGCGATTATATCAAAATCGCCGAGGAGCGCGGCGTCAGCTTCATACTGGAAAGCCCGACCTGGCGCTGTTCGCGCGGCTGGGGGGCGAAGCTCGGCCACGAGGATCGCACCATTGAGGCCTTCAACCGCAAGGCCATCGAGCTGATGGACGAATTGCGGCAGGAGGCGAGCACCGGCGCGCCGATCGTGATCTCCGGTAACGTCGGTCCCCGCGGCGACGGTTATGCACCGGAAGCGCAGCTCAGCCCGGACGAGGCTGAGGAGTATCACAGCCACCAAATCCGCATCTTTGCCGACACCCGCGCGGATATGGTTGCCGCCGTCACCATGACCCACAGCGGCGAGGCGATCGGTGTCGTCCGCGCGGCGGTCTCTGCCGGGATGCCCGTCGCTTTAGCATTCACCACCGAGACCGACGGACGACTGCCCTCCGGCGAGTCCCTTGGCGAGGCGATCGAGAAGGTGGATGAACTCACCGGCGCGGCACCCGTCTACTACATGGTCAACTGCGCCCACCCTGATCACTTTGTCGATGCTCTCGGCGAAGGAGCGTGGCGCTCGCGCATTCGCGGCGTCCGCGCCAACGCCTCGCGCAAGAGCCATGCCGAGCTCGACAATTCAGACGTGCTGGACCCAGGCGATCCAGTCGAGTTGGCACAGGACTACATGCGCCTGCGCCGGATACTGCCCAATCTTTCGGTCTTCGGCGGCTGCTGCGGCACCGATCATCGCCACATTGAGCAGATCTGCTTTCGCTGCCTCGAAGCGGCCTGAGAAAAAGTGCGTGCGGTTTTCCGCCCGCCTTCCGCTCTAACTACGTTGGAAGATTACGAGATCCTCACACTCGTTGACGATCGGTTCGCCCGTCATGTCAATATCTGAGGCTGCGCTCGCACGCGAGCGCGGCCCTTACGCTATTTCCAGGACAGCTTGCGCTCGTGGTCCGGATCTCTCCAGTATCCCGAGAAAGTGGGCGGCGCACAGCAATAGATGCTAAAGCGAGCGGTGGCTCGACGGCTCGTCCAACTGGCGACCGCACCTGGTTAGGCGTGGTTCTCCCATGGCGCCTCCCTGACGCCGTACCACGTTCCCAAGGACAGGCGGATGCTGGGGATGGAGCCGCTTGGTTGAGGTTATTGGATGTTCAACTTTAAGGCTATCAAGTTGGGCAAATCGTTTTCGATTTGCGTTTGTATTGATGAGCGAATTTCAGAACAAAGCTATTAGACTGTTGGCCGCGTGCGACGGTGAAGCTTCAGTAAGTGACCTCGCACTTCGCCAGCGGAATCTTTTGTTGTCGGCGCTATAGAGCTCTACCGTGCGCTGGGAGGATCGTTTGAGCAACTCGAGGCAGCCATCATGCAAGATGAAGCGAACATTCCCCGTCGCGTTGATCTCGTAGTAGGCGATCTGATGAAGGAATTGGCGGCGATCAGTCACATACACGACATGGACATCATGCAGGCCGGTCACAATGCACTCGACAAGCTGGTTTGTGAGGAATGATCCGTTCGGGCGCTGAGAGCGCGTGCATTTCTTAGCAAACCTACTACCTGTGGAAGCGGAACGTAAAGCCCGTTGAGCAAAAGGCCGAGAAGCCTCTCCCGAAGAGTTGGCAAATATCGTTTGGCTCGAAGACGAAAAACCAGAGGCTCCGCAAGCTTTTGGCGGAAAAGTTGCGATCGGAGAATGCCGAACTGCGCAAGAGGCTTGGCCTGGATTAATCAGGACCGGAATGCGCGGCCAACCGTTTGGCATCCTAACGGCGACACACAAGCTTGAGTTTACTCCCAGTTTCTTATTGGGCCCGGCAAAACGATGCGCTGCTGTTTCCCCGCCGTCACCTCGTCAAAGGCATGTGAGCTGGGACGCTCGCCCGGGAAGCACAGAGCCGCCGCGCACGTGGAGGAGTTGAAGCGCGATTGGTGCGGTCATGCAGCGGCGCCGGTCGCGTTGTCCTTTTCAGCTTTGCTTGGGATCGAGAGTATGAAGACGCCACAACGGAGATTCGTTGTTGAATTCAGTCGGCCTGACGAAAAGCCCCAAAAACCTCAATCTGGGGAGACACAGATCTGACGGCTCTGGCGCGCGAACTGCAAGAGAAGGGCGCATCTGTTCAGTTCACCTGAGGCACCCGCCACGCCTGACGCAGCTGAAATCAGACCGGCTGGCTAGTAGAGCCCCGCCGACGCAATCAGCATCAACACACTGATGCCAAGACCCGCCGCGAAAGAATGCTCGACAATGAGTAGCTTACAAAGCTGGCTCCATGTACCCGTACCCGGGATCCGCTAGCTTGGTCGCTAGGGCGGGCTGGCGGAAGGTCTAGGGCGAATTACGCCTTTGTCGCCCGCAAACATCGGTTCGAACGATAGCGACGACACTGTCCATTGCGTCATCTTTCATGCAAAACCACCGCGCGGACACATAAAATGCCCGCAGCTATTCTGCCGCCCTGATGCCATGGCGTTCAATGAGAGCGTGCGAGTGCCACAGCCGAGCCCATGAAATCTCTATCCACTTACCCCGAATGCCAAATCCCAATCAACTACAAAGGAGACCCGAGATGAAGTCTATCCCCCTCATCGTGCTTGTGTCGGCCACGGTCGGCTTTGGCACCTTGTCCGTTGCAGCTGAAGACGGCGCAAAGGTCACACCATTGATGACCAAGGATCTGCCAGACTATCCGGGCAAGGAAGGGCTCATGCTGTCGGTCGAATATCAACCAGGCGGCTCCTCACCTATCCACCGCCACGATGCCAACGCATTCGTATACGTCCTGGAGGGCTCGATCGTCATGCAGGTTAAGGGCGGCGAAGAAGTCACCGTTGCTGCTGGAGAAACCTACTACGAGAACCCCTCCGACATTCACCTCATTAGCCGCAATGCGAGCACGACGAATTCCGCGAAATTCATCGTAGTACTGCTCAAGAAGAAGGACACGCCGGCCGTTATCCCGGTGGAGTGATCAAGGCGAATATGAGGACAACCGGAGCGTAATCATCCCCACGGCACAGCTGCCTGCTTGCCAAGTTCGATACCTCCAAGCTTGCAGTTGCACACAATGCCCAGCCTCACACCTTCGATGCAGATCGACGAAAAGGAAAGTAACCATGCAACCTCGTCAGAATAATTACTTCAAACTTGCTGAACCGGGCTTTAAACACGTCTTCGCGCTGGAGAGCGCTCTCAAAAATGGTCCGCTAGAGCCGAAGCTGCTGCACCTTGTCAAGCTGCGCGCCTCACAGATCAATTCGTGTGTGTTCTGCATTCATTTGCACACCACAGAAGCTCTCAAAGACGGGGAAGATCCCATGCGCCTCTATTTGTTGACGGCGTGGCGCGAGGCAACGGTTTATTCCCCGCGCGAGCGTGCTGCTCTTGCCTGGACTGAGGCGTTAACCAACATCGCGCAAACCAATGCCCCCGACGATGATTGGAGGCTGATTGAGGCTGCATTTACGGCAGAAGAACGGTCTTGGTTGTCTCTCGCAATCGGTGCAATCAACGTTTGGAATCGGCTTCAGGTAGGCTTCAGGGCTACACACCCTGCTTGACAGCTCGACGTGCGTCATCGGGCTTAATGTCTTTGTGACGCAGCAGTGGAAACCGCTGCGCCGTTCTTGCCGGTGCGAACAGATTTGAGGATTAATTGGGTGGTTACAACCACTTTGCCCTCCAGGCTTCGACGGATCGCCACCATGCAGCTTCTGATCGGTCGCAGGGAGCAAGCGCTTTCGGCTACCAAGTTCGACGACCCCAGATTATGTCATCAACGGCCATGCACCGGGGATGGACTAGCGGACCTGTTTCGGCGACCGGCCCTTTAATGCTTCGGCGGATTACGATCGGAGCCGCCGGCGAGCCCGAGCCTGTCCGGGGAATACATCATGCCCCCACGAGCCTCGAACTAGCACTCGAAGAGATGCTGGCCGACCCCATCGTCCAGCTTGTGATGAGGCGCGATAACATCGTCGCGGACGACGTGCGGCGGGTCATTCATGAGGCTCGGCAGGCACGCAGAATCGAGAACTGCTACTAGAACGGCGCATCGGCCTGGTGTCCGACACCCTCAGCGACTCAACCAATGACAAAGGCGGGCCCGAGTTCTGGAGACGAACTGAAGGAAATAATGCCTATGAGCTTTGACGCATCCAATCTGCGATTGCGGATGTTCGCCACTTTACTATTCTTTTTACCTCGATGGGCCGGCTAGACAGCCTGACGCGTCGCTACATGGCTGTTCGCTCCTGACATCGATCTCGATGTTGCCACAGCAAGATTGTTCGGATTCGTGTCTGATCCCGATGCGCCCTTCGGACCAAAAGCAACCCCCTACGGCCTTTTGCCGCCCACAGGCTCGCTGCATCTGACAGTATATTCATCTAACAGTGACTAGGCTCTTGCCCTTTCAAGCGGGCTGTTCGGAAGCGTTGTGCGGCTCGGGCGATTAACGAGCGCCAGCATCAGCTCCAAGAAGGCGGGCTCGAATGCGCTCTGGAAGAATTCGCAGTTATCGGGTGTCGCCGACTTTATCGAACACAAGGGAAGAGCGGACTTTGCGGGGCATAGCTATTTCTTGTCCGAGCCGGCGGTTCAAAAAGATCTAGTTGCTTTAGTTAGGGACCGCCTCAAGGCTGGTGATCCCGGTCGGCCGCTCGTCGAAATAAAACGTCTATTTTGGGGAGTGCTCAGCGGCAATAGAAAGCTATCTCACTGATAAGAATACTACTTCATTTGTGACGCTCTGATCGGTCGTCAGATTCGGCGGTCGGGTTAGACTATAGACTGGCCTTCGCCGCTTGGCCTTTAACCGCAGCTCGATTTGCTGTCGCGCGAGCTCATGCAAGGCCTCGGGTGTATCGATGTTAAATTGTCGCCTTGTTCAGTGTGTCGTCGACTGTCTTGCGCATTTTTGGTGTGAATCCGCTGATCAGACCCGCGGATATCCACTTCATCTCATGGATTTCCATGAGGTGCGGTTCGGCCATGGCGGGATTAGGGTGGCCTATGAGTTCGCCAGGCCAGATATTGAGAACAAGTGCTCTACGAAGCGCGCTGATAGCCCCCAGGGCTTTCTTTGTCCGGCAGGAGAAGCCAATGATATGCGTCTGGTCGCACCGCCCCCAATTCTTGCATCTGGGATTTTTTGTCGCAGCCTATGTTCTGGGCTGCGGTTTCGCTCAGTCGCTCGCAATCGTACCCGGAACAGGTATTTCCATATGGCCTCCGGGCGGGCTTTTCATGGCTACGCTTATCCTCGCTTCCAGGCACAGCTGGCCGTGGTGGGTGCTGGGGGGCCTTCTGGCGGAACTGGTTAGCAATCTCCTGTGGTTCCATAGTCCGTTTCCTGCCGCCGTCCTGATCTATGCCGGCAACGCTCTTGAAGCGGCGGCCGGCGCATGGCTCGTGATCCGGATCTGCGGGCGGCCGGTGCGGCTTGAAACCTTGCAGGAAGTTCTCGCATTCGTCGTCTTGGGCGCTGGAATTGCGCCTGTCATAAGCGCTACGGTGGGAAGCGCGACACTTGCGTGGTTTCGCATACAATCGCAATCCTTCACAACTGCCTGGCCTCTTTGGTGGATCGGAGACGCAACCGGAGTCTTGATCGTGGCACCACTGGCGCTGGTCGTGTTGCAGAACTGGCGCGGCAAGGCCCAGCTCTCGGCCGCGCAATGGATAGAAGCTTGTGTCCTTGGGCTGATCTTTCTTGGTGTCGCTGCCCTTTCCTTGAGCGGTTACCTGCCCTTCGCCTACATCATCATGCCGCCTCTTCTTTGGGCCGCAGTGCGCTTCGAGTTCAAGGGCGCCGCGGTCAGCTTGACCCTCCTCGCTCTGATCACGGCAGTATTCACGATATCCGGCGCCAGCCAATTTGCCGGCGATCCTGAGTCCCAGAGGCATAAGCAGGTCATGCTGCAGCTCTTTCTGGCCGTCTCGGCATTTTCGGCGCTCATCGTGGCCGCCATATCCCGGCAGCACCAGCTGGCGGTGCTCACATTGCGCCAAAGCGTGGAGGCATTGCGCGACCGGGAGCGGGAATTATCGCAGCTCGTGAACATGGTTCCGGCCCACATCAGGCGTCTGACGCCCGCAGGCGAGCCGACCTTCTTCAACCAGCGCTTGATAGACTTTTTCGGTCTGGATGTAGGGGATTTGGACAAGCCGGGTATGAGCCGGCTGGCTGCAGTCATACAGGGCCTCGTCCATCCCGATGATGCAATTAGCCTGCTGGAGACGGCCCGCCACTCCTTTGTTACCGGCGAGCCCTTCTCCAGGAAATATCGTATGCTCCGTGCGGACGGCGCATACCGCTGGGTTGATAGCCGCGGGGAACCGCTGCGGGATCAAAACGGAGCGATTGTGCAATGGTACGTAATTTCCATCGAAATCGACGATGAGATGCGCGCCCAGGAAGCGCTGCGCGACCGGGAGCGGGAGCTCTCGCAGCTCGTCGATCTGGTTCCGAGTTTGCTCTGGCGGTTGAGTTGGGAGGGGGAGCCTACCTTCTTCAACGAGCGCCTGAGAAATTTTCTCGGCCTGGACACTGCAGATGCAGACAAGCCGGGCATGAGCCGGCTGGCGGCCGTCATAGAAGCCGCCGTCCATCCGGATGATGCGGCCAGCCTCGAGGAAGCGCTCAACCATTCCTTCGTCACCGGCGAGCGCTTCTCCAAGAAGTATCGCCTGCGGCGCGCAGATGGCGTTTATCGCTGGGTGGAAGGCAGCGCGGAGCCGTTGCGGGATGAGAGTGGGCGCATCGTCCAGTGGTACGGCCTCTCGCATGACATCGACGATCAGTTGCGCGTCGAGGAGGCGCTGCGACGCAGCGAGCGGCAGCTTCAGGAACTCATTGACACAGTGCCGGTGCAGATTTGGTGCGTAACGCCAGGGGGCGAGCCCGCATACATCAACAAAACCATGATTGACTATATCGGCCTGAAGCTGGAGGACTTTGATGCCCAGCAAGGATTAGCCGGGGCAATTCAGACCATCGTCCATCCTGACGACAGGATCCCTTTGCAGCGCGCCCTAACCCACTCCTTCAGCACGGGTGAAGCGTTCGAGTTGAAATTTCGCAACCGCCGATGGGATGGTTCATACCGCTGGACAGAGGGGCGTGCGGATCCGCTGCGCGATGAGAGTGGCTGCATCATCCGGTGGTACGGCGCCAACGTCGATATCCACGATTTTGTGACTTCTCAGGAAGCGCTGCGCGAGAGAGAACGCTCGCTATGGGAGCTCGTTGAAACGCTACCGGTAATGATCGATTGCGCTGCGCCGGACGGCGAGCCGTTATATCGCAGCCGACAGCTCCGCGAATTCCTCGGGTATGAGCTTGAAGAATTGGACGGAACCGGGAAGTCTCGCTTGGCCGGCACACTCGACGCCGGTGTTCATCCCGACGACGTGGCGGGTGTCAAAGAGAGATATGCCCATTCGTTATCCACCGGCGAGCCGTATGCTCGGAAGCACCGTCTGCGGCGCTTCGATGGCGAATATCGCTGGGTCAATACTCGCGCCGCAGCGATGCGCAACGCCGAAGGTGCCATCGTGCAGTGGAACGTCATCTGCCTGGACATCGACGGCGAGGTTCGGGCGCAAGAAGAGCTGCGTCTGGCGCAGGAGAGCCTTGCGCGTGCGAGTCAGGCGGCGAGCCTTGCTGAGCTTTCGGCTTCTATAGCGCACGAGGTGAACCAGCCATTAGCGGCCGTCGTGGCGAACTCGCACGCCTGCCAGCGTTGGCTCACGGCTGAACCGCCAAATCTCGAGCGCGCGCAAAAGACGGTGGAGCGCATCATTCGTGACGCAAATGCCGCCGCCGAGGTCGTGAGCCGCATCCGCGCCTTGTTCAAGCAGTCTGTCGAGACGAGGCATGCGATGACACTGGACAGTGTCATCGCGGAGGCGCGTGACCTCACGGCTGAGGAGGCGGCGCGGCGGCGCGTCCGCATGGACGTTGATGTCGAAAACAATCTTCCGGCCGTCGCGCTCGATCGGGTCCAGATTCAGCAGGTTCTTGTCAATCTTATTCGCAACGGCATGGAGGCAATGGACACCATTACGACTGACAGAGTTCTCCGGATCCGCGCGCGGCGGATGCAGAACGCGGTCGAGACCGAGGTCAGTGATCGCGGCCGGGGCGTCGAATCTCCTGACAAAATCTTCGAGCCGTTCTTTACGACGAAAGAGCACGGGATGGGCATGGGGCTCGCGATATGCCGTTCGATTGTCGAGTCTCACGGCGGACGGCTGTGGGTGGAGCAGAACCAGCCGCATGGAGCGACCTTCGTCTTCACATTACCCGTTGAAGTGGGAGCAGCGTGATGACGACGGACGATCATATCGTCTTCATCGTGGATGACGATGAACGCATTCGAGAGGCGCTCAGCGAGCTGCTGGCCTCACACGGCATGCGCGCAATCGCGTTCGGATCGGCCGGCCACTATGTCAGCGCGGACAAGCCGAACGTCCCTGCCTGCCTCATCCTCGACGTCGAATTGCCGGATATCAACGGCCTCGATCTGCAGAGGCAGATCGCGGCGGGCGATCATCCGCCGATCGTTTTCATCACAGGACATGGTGATATCCCGTCCTCGGTGCGCGCGATCAAGCACGGCGCCGTGGATTTCCTGACCAAACCGTTCAGCGATGTGGACGTCATGGCCGCAATCCACGCGGCAATCGCCCAGGACCGGGAACAGAGAGCAGAACGCGCCGACCTCGCCATGTTGAGGCAACGCTATCTGGACCTGACGCCGCGCGAACGCGACGTGCTGCCACTCGTGGTGAGTGGCCTGCTCAACAAGCAGGCCGCAGCCGAACTGGGGATCAGCGAAGTCACGCTGGAAATTCATAGAAGGAACGTGATGCAGAAAATGGCAGCGGCGTCGTTCGCTGATCTCGTGCGTATCGCGGAGCGATTGGAAATACCGATTACCCACTCGCGCCGAGCAGGAGGGAGCGAAGCGTGAGCAAGCGAAGACCTGTCGTGGCGATTGTTGATGACGATCCAAGACTGCTCGAGTCGCTGGAGAATCTTCTGGAGTCCGCGGGCTATGCCGCCCGCAGCTTCCCGTCGGCGGGATCGCTACTCATCAGCGGGCTGTCGGGCGTGGACCTGCTCATCACCGACATCGGCATGCCAGGCATGGACGGCTTTGAACTTCGTGACTGGGTGAAGAAGGTTCGTCCGGAGCTGCCGGTGTTCCTGATCACTGGCCGCCACGAGATAGCGGATCAGGACCGCGCGCGGGGCGTCGGCGCGTTTTTCCGCAAGCCCTTTGATGCACAGGCCTTGCTGGCGGCCGTCGACGACGCCTTACGCAATCGAAACATGGAGGGTGATGATGATGGTTGACCAGTCGTTCGTGCGGAGATCGGCGCCGCTATCAGCGCAGCAGAGGATTGAACCGGAGCAGCCGCTCGTCATCATTGTCGATGACGATGCGTCTGTGCGGGAGGCGCTGTCGGAGTTGATCCTGTCGGCCGGCTTCCAGTCGGTTTGCTTTGCCTCGACCCGCGAATTGCTCGCCACCAACGTCTTGGAAAGCCCCGGCTGCTTGATCCTCGACGTGCGCATGCCAGGAGCCAGCGGTCTCGATCTGCAGCGTCATCTGACCCAAAATGGTAACCCCAAGCCAATCATATTCCTGACCGGGCATGGTGATATTCCCATGACTGTCCAGGCTATGAAGGCCGGGGCTGTGGACTTTCTCACTAAGCCAGTGCGGGACCAGACGCTGCTTGACGCTGTGATTGCGGGCGTTGCGATGGATGCCGCGCGGCGCCAGGAAGCCGTGATCGTCAAGCGCAATGTCGAACGCCTCGAGACGCTGACGCCACGCGAGCGCGAGGTTCTGCACGAAGTGGCGCGTGGACGCCTCAACAAGCAGATCGCCTTCGATCTCGGCATTAGTGAAGTTACTGTCAAACTGCATCGAGGTAATGTCATGCGCAAGATGGCGGCTGCTTCCATCGGCGAGCTGATCCGGGCATGGGAAACGCTGCCCGCGCCGATGCGCGAGGTCGGCGCGACCTAGGGTACTCATAAATTCGGTTCTATAAGCATGGCTCGCTGAATGTCCGCTCGCTCCGAAAGCGACGCGATTGTTGCGTTGCCGCGAAATGCCGCGAAGGGCCACTTGCTGACGTGAGCAGAGCAGTGAACTATCCTCTGAAACCGGGCAATGGCCGATCAGAGGTTTGCGCCAAGAAGCAAAACGCCGCCGGGACACCTGCATACCGCCCGGAGCACAACCGGTGCGGCGCGGAGATTCGACCTGCCGCGGTAGAGAGCCGAGGCCTAAGCCGGCGAAGATACAAGCGGCGTCGCACGAGGCAGCGATCGACCAGTTGTTCAAACGCATGCGGTCGTCTAGATCGTTTCATTGTTTCATGGAAACAGTGAAACGATCTAACTCTTTGAAAGTCCGCAACTCCGGACGGAAAACCGTTACACGCTTTTCCTAGAATTGCTCTCGTTCGGCCCTAACCTAATAAGCGGTCAGTAGTCCCAGAAGACCGGTACCCAACGAAAGGCGTCGCCGTCGACCGCCACCCGGCCGACGGACGGGAACGGCAGGTGAGTGGCCACCAGCTGTTCGCCGGTTGCCGCCAGCTCCTTCAAAAGACGGATCCGAACGCGGGCCGCCTCTTCGGGGTCGTGTTCGAAACCGTTGTGCCAATCGGGATGGTCGAACCCGACCGCGAACACGGCGTCACCGGCGAAGGTCAGCCGATCGCCGCCGGATGCCAGGCGGACCACGCTGTGCCCAGGGGTGTGGCCGCCAGTGCGACGGACGACCACCCCAGGCGCCACCTCGTGCTCCTCATCGAACAGCCGCAGCTGGCTGCGGTACTCTTTTGCGAATCGGTTGGCGGCCGCCCGAAGCGCGTCCGGGAACCCATCCGGCATGGAGACCTGGGTGAAGTCGGGCGCCTCCCAAAACTTGACCTCGGCGGCCGCCACATGGATCCGCAGATCCGGACGGAGCCGGTCTTTCACCCCGTCAACGAGCAACCCGCCAATGTGATCCATGTGCATGTGGGTCAGCACCACGTCGGTCACGGACGCGAGATCGATGCCGGCAGCCTCCAGCCGCTTGACCAACTGCCCGGCCCGCGGCAAGTTCAAGGCTGGGTCCAACCCTAGTCCAGCGTCGATGAGTATGGTCTGCCCGCCGCTCTGCACGACGACCACATTCAGCGGCCAGTCGAATGCGTCCGGCGGCAAGAACATGTTGTCCAGCCAGGCCGCCCGGACGGCCGGGTCGGTGTCGTGTGCCAACATCGCGGTTGGGAGCGGTAGCACCCCATCGCTGACCACCAGCACGTCAATCTCGCCGACCCGCACCGCGTAGCGCGACGGAACCAACTCTTCGGGCCCCGGTTTACCGGGGTGTGAGATGTTGTCCAAGCTCATGTTCGTCTCCTGCTGACCAATCGAACGGGGTTTTGTTTCTGGCTGCGACATGATGCGCTCCTGTTTTGGGTGATCGAAACGTGTCGGTCACGAGCCACCTCGCTGACGCTATGTTGAAGCGTGTTGGCGGTCGAGCTACACCTGAGGATAGGCCAGCCTGTGCTCTTAGTGGACCGCAGCGAAGATCTGGTGGTGAAGAGGCTGGTATGAAGGAATAGACGCTCTCGCCCGCCGAACGGTGCCCCGCGCTCAGCGTTGACTCGAGGCCGCTCGGCGTTTTGATGTCCGCGACACTCTCGAGGTGGTCTTTCGGGCAGGAAAGATGTCGGGAGGAGCTGCTATTCAACTACGTCGACAGCGTTACCCACGGCAGTATCGGCCACCTCCGCCGCCAGCCCCGTGGGTCGGCACGCGCGCCGAACCCGAAATTAGCTTGCGCCGTGTGCAACCTACCACGGCAGATCGCCGCGCGGTTGAGTGACACGATTGGGATCCCCATCCGCCGGGCGCATCCGACCTAGACCTTGCCCTCGCATCACAGAGACTTCGGTACAATGGTTCTCCGGACGCATAGGCGCATTCTCGTCATTGCCGGCCATAGCCTGCATGGAGGAAGCAATGCGCAATATCATCGGAATTTGGGGGCGTCGTGGCTGAGCTCAACAAAAAAAAGATAGTCGGCTTGCTGTTGTGCCTCGGCGCCGTCGCCGTCCTGGCCGGCGGATGGGCCTGGGCGCGTCCGAGCAGCGAAGTGTCGACCGACAACGCCTATATCCGCGGGAATGTTACCTCGCTTGCCCCAAAGGTCGCGGGCTACGTCACGGCGGTCGAGGTCGAGGACAACCAAGCGGTTCGGGCGGGCGACGTGCTCTTCCGGATCGACGATCGGGACTACCGCGCAAAGCTTGCGCAAGCGGTGGCCAATGTCGAAGCGGCCCAGGCGCGGCTGACCAACGTCGATGCGGAGATGGCGCTTCAGCATGCCCTGATCCGCCAGGCCGAAGCGCAGCGACGTTCGGTCGTGGCCGAGTTGAATCTTGCGGCCAAGGCCTCTGACCGCCGCCGCGCGCTTATCCGCAGCAACACGATCAGCCAGGCCCATGTCGACGAAAGCGACGCGGCGAAATCGAGGGCCGAGGCGAACGTGTTGGCGGCTTCCGCAACGGTCGAGGCTCAGCAGCAGCGCATCGCCGTGCTTGCCGCGCAGCGCGAAGGCGCCGTTGCTGCGGTGGCGCAGGCGGAGGCCGCGCGCGACCTTGCCGGGATCGATCTCGAGAGCACCGTGGTGCGCGCGCCCGTCGGCGGCGTCATCGGCAACCGGCAGGTCCGCGTCGGCCGGCTCGTTGCGCCGGGCGCTTCCCTGCTCGATATCGTTCCGCTCGACAATGTATGGATCGTCGCGAATTTCAAGGAAACCCAACTCGAACATATCCGGCCCGGTCAACGCGCCAGCATCACCATCGATGGGTACCCGAGCGGAGCGCTTGAAGGCGTGGTCGACAGTTTTGCGCCCGGCAGCGGCTCTGCCTTCAGCCTGCTGCCAGCAGACAACGCCACGGGCAACTTCGTCCGGGTCGTCCAGCGCGTTCCGGTGAAGATCCGGTTTGCCGGCAATCCGCTGGCGGGCCGCCTCGTGCCGGGCCTGTCGGCGCGCGTCGAGATCGATCTGGAGAGCGGTTCATGACCATCGCCACCGCCACGCCGAACCGCGACATATCCATGGCAGGGAGCCTTCTCGTCGCCGGCATAGTGCTTGCGACGCTGACCGAGGCGATCGCCAGCACCGTGCTCTCGCTCGGGCGCGGCGATATCATCGGCGACACATATGCGACGGCCGACGAGTTCGCCTGGGTGGATGTCGGCTACACCGCTTTCAAGCTTATCGGGTTCATGGCCGCCTCCTGGCTGATGAGCCGCTTCGATCCGCGCAGCCTGATCGTCGGCTCGACCCTCGCCATGGGCATGGCGTGCGGCATTGCCGCCATGACGGCCCGGCTGGACCTCCTCGTCGCTCTTCGAATGATTCAGGGCTTTTCCGGCGGCACCCTGCTCGTCGGCGGCCAGGCGATCATCTTTCTCGCCTTTCCGCGATCCCGCCAGCCGATCCTCCAGGCGCTGTTCGCGATGGGGTCCGTCGTCGCTCCGGCGACGATCGCCCCGGCGCTTCAGGGCTGGCTGCTCGATAGCCAGTCCTGGACATGGATCTTCTTCAGCATCGTTCCGCTGGCGCTGGCGGCTGCCGGGCTTCTGCTGATCGCGGAAGCGCCGATGCCCGCACGAGCGGCGCGGCGGCGGTTTGACTGGATCGGCTTCTCCCTGATTTCCATTGCGCTTTTTTGCTTCACCTACGTCTTCAGCCAGGGCAGCCGGTGGGACTGGCTCGAAGAACCGCGAATCCTGTGGCTGGCAGTGATCGGTACGGCCACGCTTCTTGCCTTTCTCGGCCAGCAGGTGCTCGCCAAAGGACAGGGCCTGTTCGACTTCACCCTGTTCGAAACGGAGGATTTCTGCTTCGCCTTCATCGTGAGTTTCGTCGCCGGCGCCGCATTGTTCGGGAGCGCGTTCCTGATCCCGTCCTTTGCCGTGTCCGTCCTTGCCTTCACGCCGACAGACGCCGGGCAGCTCCTGCTGCCGAGCGGGGCACTCTTCATCGGCGCGCTCCTCATCGCCGCCTTTGTCATGCAGTTCCGCCGTGTTCCTCCGGTCGCCACCGTGCCCTTCGGCATCCTGATGATCATGGCGGCGATGTGGATGCTGTCCGGGTCGACCAGCGAAAGCGGTGCGGGCGACATGATGGCAGCGATCCTTTTGCGCGGCGCTGGCCTTGGCTTCCTGTTCCTGTCGATCACCCTGATCGCCTTCAGCAATCTCAACAGCCGAAATCTCGCCTCCGGCATCGGCCTCTTCAACACGGGCCGCCAGCTCGGCGGACTCATAGGGGTCGGCGCACTCCAGACCCTGATCGAACACAACGTCTCCCACAATCTCGCGGTCCTCGGCGCCAACGTCACCGCAGGAGCTCCCGCGGTCGCCGAGCGGCTGACGACCACCGCTGCCCTGCTGACGGCAAAAGGGATGGACGCGGCTGCCGCAAGCCGCGGGGCGGCCAGTCTTCTCGGCCGGGCCGTGGCAGGTCAGTCCACCGTGATCGCGTTCGACACCGCCTTCAATGCGATCGCCCTGCTTTTTGTCATCGCCGCACCCATGCTGGTCGCCGTCAAGATCGCACTCTCCCGGTACGCGAGAGCGCGCGCTGCATTGCCCAAGACGAAGGCGTATCAACGTGAGAACTATCCGGTTTTGTGGAGCACGCACGCCAAATGTTGGTGTGGACCGCCGTTGGGACCTGTAAACACGGTGGACGGGTCAAGGAACGTTACATGAACCACCGCTGCTTGTTGCTATTCATCTTCGCATTACTGATGCCGTACCAAACAGCGCTGGCTCAAGCGGGCCTCCATCCGGTCAAGCAGCAGCCATCCGTTGCGGCACCACCTCCGGAAGATTTGCGAGAGCTTATCGACCTCTTGCGACGCCCCGACATTCAAGCATGGTTTCAGTCTCAAACGGGGAGCGGTCCGGTCGAAGCGCAAAGTTCAGCCGAGGCAGAGAACGCCAGCGAGATTATCGTTGGCCGGTTGAATGCTGCGCGCGCCTTCGTTCACGACATGGCGACCGCCATTCCGACGCTGCCTGCCGAACTCGTTAGAGCGCGTGTCGCATTGATGACCGAGATGAAGGAACAGGGACCCTTCGCCGCCATTCTGTCACTGGTCTTTTTTGTGATGTTAGGCTTCGGTCTCGAGTGGTTCTATTGGCACGCCACTTCCGGCCTCCGCAAGCGGATAATCGCGACACATCTGGATACGATCGACGACCGATTGCGCGTGGCGGGATTGCGTATGCTCTACGCCCTGGGCATCCTTCTGGCCTTTGCCGTCGGAAGCATTGGCGCCTTCTTGCTGTTCGACTGGCCACCGCTACTGCAGCACACTGTCCTTGCTTATCTTCTCGTATTTCTGGCAGTGCGTTTGACATTGGTTGCGGGGCGGATCGTGCTCGCTCCCGGTGCGGAACGGTTTCGGCTGATGCCGATGGCGACAGTCACCGCTCGCTTCTGGTTTTTCTGGTCGGCAGTGCTGGTTGGCAGCTTCGCATTCGGGCATTTCACCTATCAGCTGTTGCCGATACTCGGAGTAGGACGCGAGGCTAACTACATTGTTGCGCTTGCATCCGGTTTGATCCTGTTCGGCCTGGCCCTCGTCGCACTTTGGCACTGTCCAACATTCGACGGTGTCGATTTGGTCAATCGCCGCCACCGCGTCGGCACGGTGCTTGGTACGCTCTATATAATCGCCAATTGGTTGGTCGCGCTCTCCGGCATCGCCGCCACGTTCTACATTGGGGTAATACTTCTGATTTTGCCGATCGCGATTTCGTGCGTGAAGCCTTCAGTAGACCACATTATGCGTCCGCCGGGCGCGATGACCGCCGATGGAGGTGTTCCTGCGCTCACCGGGGCAGCATTGGAACGTGGTTTGCGCGCTCTGCTGCTGATCGGAGGGGCCTACCTCATTGCATCACTGCTTGGACTCGACTTCGGCGCACTGGCGGCCAGGGACACCATGGCGACCCGTGTTATTCGAGGGCTCCTGAATGCCCTTGTCGTCATTCTGCTGGCCGATATTACATGGCGGACAACGAGTGCATGGATAGATCGCAAGCTGATGCAGACAGCGGCGGACCACGCGATCGACTCCGACGAGCTACGACGAAGCGCCAGGCTTCGCACACTGCTTCCGGTCTTTCGCAACCTATTGTTTGTTGTGCTGCTCGCGATGGCCATACTGATGGCGCTTTCCAGTGTGGGCGTGGAGATTGGCCCGCTTATCGCCGGCGCAGGCGTCGTTGGCATTGCTGTTGGTTTCGGTGCCCAGACGCTGGTGAAGGACATCATCTCCGGAATGTTCTTCCTCCTCGACGACGCCTTCCGGGTCGGCGAATACATCGAGAGCGGCAGTATCAAAGGCACCGTCGAATCCTTTTCGTTGCGCTCGATAAAGATCAGGCATCATCGTGGTGCGCTACATACGATCCCTTTCGGCTCGCTTGACAAGATAACCAACTATTCGCGTGATTGGGCTATCGACAAGATCATGGTGAGCGTCACCTACAATACCGACTTAGACGTCGTAAAATGTACCATCAAGGAGGTTGGCAAGCAGCTGCTGACAGATGAGGAAATCGCGCCGAGCATCATGGAAACACTGAAGATGCAGGGCGTCGAGCAGTTTGGCGATTTCGCTATTCAGATTCGCATGAAGATCATGACAAAGCCGGGCGAGCAGGCGGTGATCCGTCGCCGTGCCTATGCTTTGATCAAAAAGGCCTTCGATGCCGAAGGGATCAAATTTGCCGTTCCGACTGTCTCCGTCGCCGGCGGGGACGCAAGCAACGCGGTCGCGCAGAAGGGGCTTGATCTCATCAAACCACCGCCCCAGACCGAGCAAGCAGCCTTAGATGCCTAGCAACAGCGCTCAAGCCGCCCCTCGCCGCAAGCCCTTGTGAATGTTTATGACCGGCAGGTTCCCGATGCAGCGCCTCGAAAGTCGGTGAAAGCGGGGAAGCTCTTCAACCGGTAGGATCAATCTCGCAACCGCGATCGGTGTTCACTACCTTGCGTAACCGCAACGACGGCGGTTTTGCCGCAAAAGTTGGCATTCATGGCGGATGAGGTGCGTCGGCAATCCTGTGGTTTACGTGGGGGTTCCCCGAACTGTTGCCTGCGCTAACCAGGCGGGGACCACATCATCGATGTTCATGTTCTGTGCCCAAACGATCGCATAATATATCGACGGGAACTGCGGTAGCGAGCCAGGTCGAATCGGCACCGCACCAGCAAGTGCGATGCCCTTCTGACAATCATCCGCGACGTTTGCCGCGACGCCACGGCGCGTTGCTCTGCCAGTCGCCGGCCATGATGGAGCCATAAGGGCTGACCTCGTCGACGACTTCGGCGAGACCGCAATGCTCGAGCTTCAGGGGAAGCTTCATCCTCACGTAAAACCATCATTATTCGGAAATGGCTTTATATTAGAGCTATTTACCCAAAACTGGTCAAGGGGACCGGGGTTCGAATCCGTTCAACTGCAAGCTCGTGTAACCGTGGGGTGCGCGGTCCCTTCGAGAGTTCAAGAACTACCACCAGCGAACTCGACTGCTCGCAAGAAAGAAATTTCGGGCCCATCCCCGCTACTGGACCATGAAGCGCGAGCTAAACGGCAGGCTCGCTGCGCCAACAGCTTTCGGGGCCGCGGAGGCTCGGCCGACGACTGCATTTACTGACGGAATTTCTTGCCGGATCAATGCGCATAACTCCGCACAGATCTCGGTGGGCGCGAACGACGAGAGAACGATTGTCTTGAGTTCGATGAATTGCAGCAGCGATTGCGTCGAGTTGACGAGGCTCTTGGCACAGGCCTGTTGCCAGGCGGCAAGCGCCGGCCCGATGGCTGGCCAGGTGGGAGCCTGACCCCAGAGCGCATCCGCCACAGCATCGCCCGCCGGTAGGGCGCGCTCCAGCGCCAGCACGCCGACATCGTAGCTCAGCGGTGAATTGCCGTTGTAGATCTGATGGTTGAGCACGAGACGGCCATGCAGGCGGGCACCGAGATAGAAGAACAGGAAATCCTGCAATTGCCGCGCTTTGCCGAACAGGCTTTCGCCGCCGGCTGCCGCTGTTATGTCGTTCTGCACGAACACTGGTAGGCCGTGTACATTTTCCAGATACCGGTGCAGCACGTCATGGTCCGGGCCGGAATGGATCGGTGGTGTGGGCAGCGCAAGGCCGATACCGGCAATGCGCGCCTGGCGGCTTTCCGAAAGGCTGGCGATGGCCTGGTGGATTTCGAACGCCAGCGCTTCCGGCGCATCGAACGTATCGGCGGTCTTGTGCGGCATAACACGCTGATGCTGCACATTGCCGATGAAGTCGACAAGGACGATATGGGTATTGCGATAACCGACGCTGACGCCGACAGAAAAAGCGCCCTCGGAATTCAGCATCAGCGGCGTAGTCGGCGGGCCGACGCGGCCCTTCTGCGCTTCCCCGCGCACGACAAGACCTTCCTGTTCGAGCGAGCGCACGATGACGGAAATCGTTTGTGCCGAAAGGCCGGTCTTTTCACCGATTTCGAGCCGGGTCGTCGCCTCGTTCTGCAGGAGCAGCGAAAGGACCAGGCGTTCGTTGTGGCTGCGCACGCTCAGTGAGTTGAGACCGCTCGCGCGATCGGCAATGCGGAGGGGGTTGGGCGGCGCGAAACGCATATCAGGCAAAGGCGCGATCCTCCCCACAAAGGCCGACCATCAGGGGGCAGGACTTATGCATCGGCCCACCCGATTGCCAGAACTTCCTGCGCCAGTGCTTCGCCAAGCTGGCGGTGCGCTTCCTCGTCGATATGGAAGCCATCGGCCGGTGAACATTGGCAGACCGTGTCGGCGTCGAAGAAGTGCGCCTCTAGCGAATCCGCCATGATCTCGAATTCCAGCGCCAGCTTGCGGGATTTTTCCTGTGCGCCGGAGAATATCGATTCCCATTCACGCAGGTCATCCAGCATCGGCGGCGGGGCGACGATCATGATCTCCGGGTCGTGGCCGGCAGGCCCCGGCGAGAGTTCGCGAATATCATGCACGAGGCAGCCGATGCCCATGGCAACCTCCGAGGGCGGCATGTTGAAGCGCCGCTTCAGGTCGTTCGTGCCGAGCATGATGATGATGAGATCGAGCGGCGTGTGGCTCTGCAGGCAGGGCCGCAGATAGGTACGGCCGTTCTTCAGCGCGCCCTCGATCGGATCGTCGTGAACGGTCGTGCGGCCGCTCAAACCCTCCTCAATGACCTGCCAGCCGGGGCCGAGCAGGCTCTCCAGCACGCCGCCCCAGCGCTGCTCGCGGCGGTAGCGCTCAAGCGGCCCGCGGCCGGGAATCTGGCCATGGGTGTTGGAATCCCCGAAGCAAAGAACGGTCCGCGTCACTGTCTCCTCCGCCGGGTCGTATGTCCGCTTTTCGGGTTCAGATTTCGCATTCGGTGGGGCGATTTGCAAGGACCATCTATTATTCATTCAGTCTGAATAACTATTGACAGCCAGATGCGCCAGTGATTTTGTGTCGCCCGGAGGAGAGTTTCAGGTCGTTGCAAGGCTGTGCACGAGCGCCGGACATGGGTCGCGGGCTGTCGCTGCCGCATGCCCTACGGCCGGCGAAATCCTTCGTTGGACGCCTACTTTGGAGGAGAAGTATGAGCAGCATCATCAAGAAAATCGGCCTGTCGGTTCTTTTGGCCGGCGTGGTCTTCGCAACGAACAGCTTTGCGCAGGAGGTGCCGCTGCTCGAGGGCGTCACGACCCGTGCGGAAAACAATCCCACGGTGGAAGAAGGCAAATACAAGAAGGATGCACCCTGGGTCATCGGAATGAGCAGTTTTGGCGTCAACGCCAACACGTGGACCGTGCAGGTGGCGCATGAAGCGCAGGCCGCAGCCAATAATGACAAGCGCATTACAAAATTCATCCTGCTCGATGCTGGCTTCGACCAGAAGAAGCAGGTCGCCGACATCGAGGACCTGATCGCCCAGAAGGTGGATGCGATCATCGTCCAGCCCGTCACGTCGACTTCGGCCAATGCCAGCATCGAGAAGGCCGTCGCGGCGGGCATTCCGGTCGTGCTGCACACCGGCCGGATCGAATCGGAGGCCTATACGACGGAAATCCAGGGTGGTGCCGAGCATTTCGGCAAGGTCATGGGTGACTTCCTCGTCAAGGAACTCGGCGGCAAGGGCAACATCTGGGTGCTGCGCGGCCTCGCCGGCCATCCAGAAGATACCAACCGCTACAATGGCCTCAAGCAGTCGCTCGAAGGCACTGAGATCAAGATTGCTGCCGAGGAGCACGGCGACTGGCAATACGACAAGGCCAAGAAGGTCTGCGAGACCCTCTACCTCAATGACCCGAATGTCGGCGGCATTTGGTCATCGGGTGCGGACATGACACGCGCCTGCGTCGACGTCTTCAAGCAGTTCGGCTCCCCCATCCCGCCGATCTCGGGCGAAGGCAATAACGGCTTCTTCGGTCAGTGGATTGCCGACGGCTTCAAATCGATTTCGTCGGAATATAGCCCCGCGCAGGGCGCGGCCGGCATCCGCGCCGCTGTCGCACTGCTCGAAGGCAAGGCGCTCCACAAGCACTATGACTACAACCCGCCGGGCTGGGACCTCGAAAAGGCCAATAAATACTACCGCGACGACCTGTCGGCCAATGTCTGGTGGCCATCGGAACTCTCCGAAGAACAGCTGAAAGAATTCTACGCCAAGCAGTAAGGCGGACCACGCCGGGGGGCGGCGCGTGCCTGCCTCCCGTCATCGGGGCAGAGGAAGTCCATGTCGCATCTTATTGAAATGGCCGGGATATCGAAAGCGTTCGGCGGCAGTGCCGCGCTTCGGAACGTATCGCTGGCGCTGACGCCGGGAACCGTGCACGCCCTGATGGGCGAAAACGGTGCGGGAAAATCGACGCTGATGAAAATTCTCGCAGGCGTGCATCAGCCCGATAGCGGCGAGATCCGCCGCGCCGGCCGGACCGCCAGCTTCGCCAATCCGCGCGCGGCCTTGGAAGCCGGGATATCCACGGTCTTCCAGGAGCTTTCGCTGCTTCCGAACATGACGATTGCGGAGAATATGTTCCTCGGCCGCGAGCCCCCGGGGCGGTTTGGCGGCATCAACCGGCGGCGAATGCGCGAGGAGACGAAGGGCGCGCTTGCGCGTCTTGGTCTCACGCTCGATCCCGATACGCTGGTCTCCGAACTTTCCATCGCCGAACGGCAATTCGTCGAGATTGCCCATGGCATCGACGCGGATGCCGACGTTTTCATCCTCGATGAGCCGACCGCAGCGCTCAATGCGGCGGATGTCGATGTGCTCAACCGGCATATCCGGGCATTGCGCGAAGCCGGCAAGACCATCGTCTACATCTCCCATCGCATGGACGAGATTTTTGCAATCTGCGATGTGGTGACGGTGCTGAAGGATGGCCAGCTGGTCGGCACGCGGCCGCTCTCTGACATGACGCCGGCCTCGCTGATCGCGATGATGGTCGGGCGCGAGCTGGAGGATCTTTTCCCCGAGCGCGGCGAGGGAGAAGGCGGCGCCGCACTCTCCGTATCCGGCCTCATGCTTCACGCGGACGCCAAGCCCTTCTCCTTCACGGTGAAGAAGGGCGAGATCGTCGGCTTTGCCGGGCTCGAAGGGCAGGGGCAGCAAAAGGCGCTGAGGGCGCTGGTCGGGCAGTTTTCGCCGGCCGAAGGCACGGTTTCGCGCAGTGGAAACATCATCCGGCTTCCCGTGCCGAAGGAGAGCGGCGTGCGGCGCTGGCAGGCGCTCGGCGGTGCCTTCGTGCCGGAAGACCGCAAGGACGAGGGCCTGTTCCTCGAGCACTCCGTCGGCCAGAACATCGTGGCGGCATTGCATGCCAGCCGTCCGGCCTTGAAGGCCGCAAAGCGCTACGGCGCGGTGATAGCGGAAACGATGCGGCGGCTGAACGTCAAGGCGTCGGGGCCGTCCGCCACGGTCGGCGCGCTCTCCGGTGGTAACCAGCAGAAGGTGCTGCTCGGGCGCTATCTCGCCACCGATGCCGACCTGCTGCTCATCGAGGAGCCAACGCGCGGCGTCGATGTCGGCGCCAAGGCAGAAATCTACCGGATCCTGCGGGACTTCGCGAAATCGGGCGGCGCGGTGCTCGTCCTGTCGCGCGAGACGGTCGAGCTGATCGGCCTCTGCGACCGCCTATACGTGATCCACGGCAATACGATTGTATCGGAAATGCGCGCTGCGGAAGCAACCGAGCACGGCATTCTCGATGTGGCGCTGAGCGCATGACGGACGGAAAAGCCAGATGACACCTTCTTCTTCCATCCTTGGAAAATTGCTAACCGGTTGCGGCAGCCGGCAAGGCCTCTGGCTGCTGCCGCTCGTCATCGCCCTTGCCATGGCACTCTGGCTCGCCGCGACGACCAGCCAGTTCGGCCAGTGGGGCAACCTTGCCAATCTCGTCGCGCAGGGCATGCCGCTGCTGATCACAGCGGCCGGTCAGATGTTCGTCGTGCTTGTCGGCGGACTTGACCTCTCCATCGGCTCGGTCGTCAGCTTCACCACGGCGATCCTCGCGCTCGACCTGCCAGGCTATGTCACCATTCCCGGTGTCTTTCTGCTTGCCGGCCTGATCGGCGCCACCAACGGCTACTGCGTCACCCGGCTCAACGTGCATCCGATCGTCGCGACGCTCTCCATGCAATACGTCGTGCTCGGCATCACCCGCGTGCTGCGTCCGGTCTCCGGCGGTACGGTACCCGAGGGCGTGCGTTGGCTGGTCGAGGGTTCGCTCCTCGGTCTGCCGCTGCCGGTCTTGTGGGGCATAGTCACGATCCTTGCCGCCTGGAAGCTGCTCTATGGGTCGCGCTATGGTCTGCATCTCTTCGCCATCGGCGGCGGCAGGGCCTCGGGCTCGGACGATGCGGCGCGCAATTTCGGCATTCCCGCGAACCGCAATATTCTGCTTGCCTATGTGATCTGCTCGCTGTTTGCCGCCCTTGCCGGCGTGTTCCTTGCCGGCCGCATCCTCTCCGGCGATCCGAATGTCGGCCTGCTGATGGAGCTCGATGCCATCACGGCGGTTGCCATCGGCGGCACGCAGCTTTCCGGCGGCGTCGGCAGCCTGCACGGCACGGTCATCGGCGTCGCGGTTCTGGCATTGCTCTCAAACGGCATGAACCTGCTCAACGTCACGCCTTTCGTGCAGACGGCGATCAAGGGCGTCTTGCTCATGGCGGTCGTGGCACTCCAGTCGCGCAAGAGGATCGGACTCTGATCATGTCGGCTCTCGTCAACTCGACCCTCTTCCGGCGCGTTTCCAAAGTTCCGCCGTCCTATTATCTGCTCGTAGTGCTGCTGGTGATCCTCTTCGTCGCCCGCCCGCAGATGCTGAACGCCAATGTGCTTGGCGTCTTCGTGCGCCAGGTCGTGCCGCTCGGCATTCTCGTCCTTGGCCAGCTCCTGGTCATGCGGGTGAAGTCAATCGACCTTTCGGGCGGCGGGGTGATCCTACTCATCAATTACTGCATCTCGTCCGGCATCTTTCCCGGCGCCTCGCTCGGCTTCTATGTCGTGCTGGCACTTGCGATCGGCCTTGCCATCGGCCTGTTCAATGGCCTGATGGTTGCCAAGCGCCGGGTGTCCGCGGTCATCGTCACGCTGGCGCTGTCCATCGTGCTCGTCGGCTTTGTGCAATATCTTTCGAGCGGCAAACCGCCGGGCGACGTGCCGAAGATCTTTGCCGAGCTGTTCAATACCCGCTTCATCGGTCTGCCGAGCCCGGCCCTCTTCTGGATTGCGCTCACCGCGCTGATGGCGCTGTTCCTGTCGCAGACCGTCTTCGGCCGCTTCGTCGCCGCCGTTGGGGAAAGCATGCCGGCCGCGCATTTTTCCGGCGTGCCGGTGGAGCGTACGGTCATCCTTGCCCATACGCTCGCCGGCCTGATGGCAGCCATCGCAGCGCTCGTCCAGACGGCCTCCATTGCGGTCGGCAGCGTGCGCGTCGGGCTCGACCTGCCGATCCTGTCGGTCGCCGCGACTATTCTCGGTGGCGTGGTCTTCGGGCGAGGTGAGGGCGGCGTCTGGGGTCCGTTCTTTGGCGTGCTCTGCTTCGCCTTCCTCTTCGTCGTGATGACGATGTTCGGCGTGGGTGACGCGGGAAAACTCGTTGCGCAGGGCCTGATCATCCTGTTTGCGGCCATCTTCTACGGCCTTCGCGCCGGCAAGTGACATCAACAGCCATTCAAGGAGGACTAGATGGCCGAAAAGCGCTCGATCCTGTGCTTTGGAGATTCTTTGACCTGGGGCTGGATCCCCGTGAAGGAATCCGCTCCCACACTGCGCTACCCCTACGAACAGCGCTGGACCGGTGCCATGGCCGCCAAGCTGGGGGATGGCTACCATATCATCGAGGAGGGCCTCAGCGCCCGCACCACCAGTCTCGACGATCCGAACGATCCGCGGCTGAACGGCAGCGCCTACTTGCCCTCGGCGCTCGCCAGCCACCTGCCGCTCGACCTCGTTATCATCATGCTCGGCACAAACGATACGAAATCCTATTTCCATCGCACGCCCTATGAGATCGCCAATGGCATGGGCAAGCTGGTCGGTCAGGTGTTGACCTCGGCCGGCGGGGTCGGCACGCCCTATCCGGCTCCGAAGGTGCTCGTCGTCGCCCCGCCGCCGCTCGCGCCGATGACCGATCCGTGGTTCGAAGGCATGTTCGGCGGCGGCTACGAGAAGTCGAAACAGCTCGCTGGCCTCTACAAGGCCCTCGCCGACTTCACCAAGGTCGACTTCCTGGCGGCCGGCGATCACGTCGAAACGGACGGCGTGGACGGCATCCATTTCTCCGCCGACACCAACATTAAGCTCGGACACGCCATCGCGGACAAGGTCGTGGCGCTGTTCTGAGCGATGCCACTCCGGCGTCTCCCGTGCCGGAGTGGCACCCCGCATTTCGAACGCATTGTCCTCGCGCCGCGCAACGCTCGACGGGCTGGGCGTGATCATGCTCGCCGATTGGCTGGTCAACCGAAACATCAAAGATCACGCCTTGGTCGATGTCTTTCCCGACCTCGAGGTAACTGCCACAGGCTTCGCAGCGGGGATATGGGCACTATACCCGAGCAAGGCCTTCCTACCGCAGCGCGTCCGGTCGCCATTGATTGCCTCTGAGAGGTGGCAATGCGCATCTGTCACAGTAATTCCGCAGCGCAGCCCGCAGCAGCTCCAGCTAGCTCTGAATTCGATGCTCGCAGCCTTCGCCGCACGAACCCGACCGCCAAGCTCAATATCGCCACGACGGAACAGAACCGGGAACGGTTCTGGAAGTTGGCGCAGCAGATGGGGATCACATCAGGCGACGAGATAGTTTCTGCCCTGATGGACGCCTAGGAGCGCGATGCCATGAGGGGAGGGGACCGATAAGCGGTCGCCCCTGCATCCAACCATTCCGGCCGGAGGAGATGGAGCCGTGAAAGCGCAACGGGATACGGCGGGCCGTCGCGGTATCCCCCTTTGCCTCTGCCTTGCTTTATAGGACGGATGGCTGGCAGGGCGCGCGCCAGCCGCAGCATCGTCGCCCTAAAAATTTCCCCGGCCTTCGCCCTCCTCGCGCGACATTTTGAGGGCTATGATGCCCTCCATTGCATTTCGGCCCTACGGGTGCACCCGTCGCTTTTCGCCCTGTCTCTTGAGCCCCCGTCAGCAAGACGAGGCAAAGGAGATAACCATGAGCGAAGGCCGCACAGATACCTATCAGCGCATCACCGACACCATCGTTTCCGCCTTTGAGGCCGGAACCCGGCCAAAGGCTATACCGTCTTCAATCTCTCGCAGATCGATGGCCTGCCCGAAGCCTTCTACGCCTCGCCGATGCCCATGCTGGAGGACCGACGCATGGAGCGAGCCGCTGTTATCCAGCATCAGGGCGATCGAGCCTGCTACATTCCCGCGCTCGATCTAATCAAGATGCCGCCGTTTTCAGCTTTCGAAAGCCCCGAGGCGTACTATTCGACGCTCTTTCACGAGACAGCTCATAATGCCGACATCCAGGTTATGCCGGCACCTGTTCCTGTGAACTGGAAAACAGTCGCCTCCGGCTCAAAGGTGTCGGCATAATCTTGGGGGCTGGCGACACCTAACACGAGCTAACTACTGCGCTGAGGCGTCTCAGGTCACGTCTAGATTTGGATCAGACCGCTGTCGTTAAAGGCTTTCAGAGAACGCCTTGCAATGGAGGAAGCAAAGCTTATTGCCCTCAGGATCACGAACGTATGCGGCATAAAAATCTTCGCTGTAGATGGGACGATCGCCGGGTTCTCCCTCGTCCAAGCCGCCATTCGAAAGTGCGGTGCGCCATGCCCGATTTACAGCATCCCGTGAACTGCACATGAAGCTAATTTGAACCCCGTTCCCCGCGGAGGCAGGCTCGCCATTGAAGGGCGCACGAAGCGCAAACTGCGGCCACCTTTGCCCGTCCCTCTGCCAGATAATGCCTGCGGGCCCAACGGATTGGAGCAGGGTTGTTCGCTCCAAGCCGGCATGGGAAAGGACCACATCATAGAACGCGACCATCCGCTCCAAGTCGTTCGCGCCAATCATGATATGACTGAACATATTTTGCCTCCCTTTGATGCTCTCAAACAATGGCCGGAGTTTGCTTCGCCGTTGACAGCGCTTGTAGAGAGAAGCTTTAGGGTATCCGCAACGCGCCAATCCGACATGCAAGGCAATCGGCCTAACTTGTGTGGCGCAACGCTGCGCCACACAAGATGATCCTGCGCTACTTTCCCGCCGCTTGGGCAGCATACACGTAGCTGTCGTAGCTGTATTCGGCAACGCGGAACCACTCGAAGGACTCGTCACGGAATTTCTTCCAGGCCGGATAGATCTTCGCCCAAGCAGGGTGCTTCTCGGTGTATTCGGCATAGAGCTCAAAGGTCGCCTTAAAGGCGGCGTCCATCACGTCGCGCGGCATCGGGCGAAGGTTGACGCCCTTGCCGACCAGGGAGCGGATCGCCGTCGTGTTCTTCACGTCGTAGAGCGCCTGCATGTTGATGTTGGCAGCCTTGCAGGCCGTGTCGAGCGCGACCTTGTAGGCCTCGGGCAGCGCTTTGTACTGCGCCTCGTTGATGAAGAAGTGGATGGTCAGCCCGCCCTCCCAATAGGCCGGGTAGTAGTAGTAAGGAGCGATCTGGTAGAAGCCGAGGCGCTCGTCGTCATAGGGGCCGACCCATTCGGCGGCATCGATCGTCCCGCGTTCAAGCGCCGGATAGATGTCGCCGCCCGGAAGCTGCTGCGGCACGACGCCAAGGCGCGACATGACCTCGCCGGCAACGCCGGCAATGCGCATCTTGATGCCCTTGAGGTCGTCCAGCGCCTTGATCTCATTGCGGAACCAGCCACCCATCTGGGCGCCGGTGCCGCCGCCGGGCTTGCCTACGATGCCGTATTCCTTCAGGAACTCGTCATAAAGCTCGTTGCCGCCGCCGTGATAGAGCCAGGCATTCTGCTGGCGGGCGTTGAGGCCGAAGGGGATGGTCGAGCCGATCGCGAAGGTCGGGTTCTTACCGGTGAAATAGTAGCCGCAGGTATGGGCGATTTCCACGGTGTTGCTCTGCACAGCGTCGATCGCCTGGGGGCCTGGCACCAGTTCGCCGGCCTGGAAGACCTGGATCTGGAATTTGCCCTCGGTCATCTTCGACAGCGCTTCCGCCATGACGACGGCGCCGCCATAGATGGTGTCGAGATTGTTCGGGAAGCCGGACGTCAGGCGCCATTTCAGGGTCGGGAGTTCCTGGGCGATTGCAGGTGCCGCGAGCGATGCCCCGGCGACCGCTGCCGCGCCGCCGAGCGCGCCCTTGGCCAGAAAGTTGCGGCGGTTCAAAAAGTCAGTCATCGTATCCTCCTCAGGTGGCTGCGTGTCCGGCCGGCGCGGATGGCCAACCGGGACCGTTGGTTGTGGTCAGTTGGACTGGGCGGGCTGGCCGAAGCTTGGCTGCGGCGAACCGAATTCCGGTGCTTGCGCTCCGAAGGACGGCATCGAACTGTCATCAGACGATTCCGGGGCGCCGAAGGGCTGCGTCGGCGTTCCGAACGGGTTTTCACCCTCGGCACCGGGCATCGGCACATTCAGCTGGATCGTTGCCGGATCGACCGCCGCCTGACCGGACTTGTAGTGGGTGACGAGACCCGGGAATGCCACGACCATCGCGACCATGAACAGTTGGATCCCTAGGAACGGCAGGGCGCCCATGTAGATCTGGCCCGAGGTCACCGGCTGGATCGACGCGCCGGTCACCCTGTCCTTGTAGGCCCGGCTGGGTGCAACGGAGCGCAGGTAGAACAGCGAGAAGCCGAAGGGCGGATGCATGAACGAGGTCTGCATGTTGATCGCCAGCATCACGCCGAACCAGACGAGGTCGATGCCGAGCGCATCGGCGACCGGCGCTAGCAGCGGGATGATGATGAAGGCCAGCTCGAAATAATCGAGGAAGAAGGCCAGGAAGAACACCAGCAGGTTGGCAACGATGAGGAAGCCGATTTCCCCGCCGGGGATCGAGGTCATCAGGTGCTCGACCCAGATATGTCCGTCGACGCCGTAGAAGGTCAGCGAGAAGACGCGCGCGCCGAGCAGGATAAAAATCACGAAGGACGACAGTTTTGCCGTGGCATAGAGCGCCGACCTCATCATGGAGAGATCGAGGCGGCGGTTGGATGCGGCCAGGGCGAGCGCGCCGACGGCTCCCATCGCGCCGCCTTCGGTGGGCGTCGCAAGGCCGATGAAGATCGTGCCGAGCACCAGGAAGATCAGAACGAGCGGCGGCACCAGCGAGGTCACCACCTTGCGGCCAAGCTTCCACCCGCGCAGCGTTCGGGCCTCCGGCGGCAACGCCGGAACGCTGGCGGGCTGTAGGTAGGACATGAGAATGATGTAACCGGCATAGATCGCAACGAGCAGCAGGCCGGGCACCAGCGCGCCCTTGTACATGTCGCCGACCGAGCGGCCGAGCTGGTCGGCGAGGATGATCAGCACGAGCGACGGTGGGATGATCTGTGCGAGCGTTCCCGACGCCGCGATCGTGCCGGCCGCCACGCGCCGGTCGTAGCCGTAGCGCAGCATGATCGGCAGGGAGATCAGGCCCATCGAGATGACCGAGGCCGCGACGACGCCAGTGGTCGCCGCAAGGATCGCGCCGACGAAGATGACCGCGAAGGCAAGCCCACCGCGGATCGGGCCGAACAGCTGGCCGATCGTATCGAGCAGGTCCTCCGCCATGCCACTTCGTTCCAGGATCAGCCCCATGAAGGTGAAGAACGGAATGGCAAGCAGGGTTTCGTTCGACATTTGCCCGAAGATGCGGTCGGGCACGGCGCCGAACAGGTTGATCGGCAGCAGACCCATTTCGATGCCGATGAAGCCGAAGACAAAGCCGACGAAGGCCAGTGCGAAGGCGACGGGATAGCCCATCAGCAGCACGACGACCAGCGACAAGAACATGATGGGCGCGAGATTTTCGGCGAAGAAAGCAAACATGGGATCGGTTCCTGGCGTTAGAGCGTCTGGGCTTCGGCGTCGGCAAGTGCCGTCGCGTCGGGCATGTCGCCGCGCAGAATCGCCACGCGCTTGATGAGCTCGGAGACACCCTGCAAGGTTAGTAGGCCGAAGCCGATGGGGATCAGCGCCCAGACCGGCCAGAGAAGCAGGCCGCCGGTGTTGTTCGACACCTCACCGCTCAGGAACTTCGACACCACGATCGGCCAGGAGAGATAGATGGTGACGAGGCAGAAAGGGAACAGGAAGAAGATCGTGCCGAGAATCTCGACCCAGAGCTGAGCCTTGCGCGGCATGTGGCCGTAAACGAGGTCGACCTTCACATGTTCGCTGCTAAGCAGGGTATAGGCCGCCGCGATCAGGAAGACCGCGGAAAACAGGTACCACTGCGCTTCGAGCCACGCATTGGAGCTCAGGTTGAAGAGCTTGCGCGTGACGGCGTTGACGGCACTGATCAGCACCGCGGCAAGCAGCAGCCACGACACCGATTTTCCAATAAACGTGTTGAGCGCGTCGATGACGCGCGACAGCGACAAAAGGCCGGACATGATGAATTCCTCCCCAGCCGGCACCCTCCGCCGGCCGTCATCGGAACTCGTATGGCGTCCTTATTGGGTGAACAAGATAGCTGGGGTCACCAATGAAAACCGCCTACCCAGTAGTGGGTAGGCCTACCGGTCAGCCGTCCGTGAGGCTAAAACCGCTGTCGATCGCATAGCGAATAAGGCCAGCGGTGCTGGAAATTCCAAGCTTCTTCTTGATGTTCTTGCGATGTGTTTCGACCGTCGCCTCGGAAAGGGCCAGCGACTGGGCAATGGCGCGGTTGCTCTTGCCGGATGCCAGCAGCATCAGCACGTCCTGCTCGCGGGTGGTCAGCGGATTTGCGGGCTCGCTCGGCCGGCGATCGAGAAGAACGTCGGAGACGCCGGTGGAGAAATAGGTCCGCCCCGCAGCAACGGTCTCGATCGCCGTGACGATCTCGTCAGTCGAAACATCCTTGAGGACATAACCGGACGCGCCATGCAGGACAGATGCCGAGATGTATTCTCGGCTGTCATGCATGGACAGCATCACGATGCGACAGTCGGGCAACTTCGCCTTGAACAGCTCGATTGCCTCGATTCCGCTGAGCTTCGGCATGTTGATGTCGATCAGCACCACCGCTGGGTTGGTCTGAATCGCGACTTCCAAGCCGGTCAGCGCCAGGCCCGCCGTGCCGACCACCTCGATATGCGCAAACGTCTCCAGCACGGCCCGAAGGCCGTCGAGAACCAGCGGATGATTGTCGATGAGGACGACCTTGATTGGCTTGACAACACTCATGCAGCTTCCGTCCGGTTCTCCAGGCTGACATTGGCCGAAAGAGGAAGCATCGCGGTTAGCACAGTTCCTTCCGGCTTGCTCCGGACGAGGAGAACACCGCCGAAATGCGCCATGCGCTCCTGCATGTTGCGAAGGCCAAGGCCGCTCTGCTGCCCGGTCCGGCCAAGGCGAGCGCTTTCTTCGAAACCGTTGCCATTATCCGAAACCGTCATACGCATACGGCTGCGAGTACTCCAGAGCTTGATCCGCACCTCGCTGGCGCCCGAATGGCGCTCGATGTTGTTCAACGCTTCCTGGGCAACCCTGTAGAGCGCCGTGCTCGCTTCGGTCTTCAGCCTGTCCTTGCCGGCGTCGGCCTCCAGTACCGTGCGGATGCCGGTCCGTTCGGAGAAATGATTGCTCAGTGCTGTCAGCGCGGCGGTCAGACCGAGGTCGTCGAGCGCGGGCGGCCTCAGATCGTGCGACAGTCGGCGGACCTCCTTGATGGCGACGTTGAGCGCCTCGACGCCCTTATCGATGGCGCCGGAGGCGTCATCGGCGTGGTTCCGGACCTTTCGGCCGGCAAGGTCGATTGCATAGCGCACGCCGACAAGGTTTTGCGATATGCCGTCGTGCAACTCGCGGGCAAGGCGTGCGCGCTCTTCCTCCTGGGTGTCGATGATGCGCTGTGTGAGGGCCTTGAGCTTGTTATCTGCCATGCGCCGTTCACGCAACGTGACGAGCATGCAGGTGGCAAAGACGACCATAACGGCGGGCACAGCTATCAACGCCACCACGAGGAAGGTATGGCCGATCTTTTCGCGCAGGTCCGCTTTCGCTGCCGCCGTCTGCGCGAAGACGTCATCGAGATAGACGCCGGTTCCCAGCATCCACTGCCACTTGTCCAGTCCCATGGCGAAGGAGAGCTTGTCGGCCATCGTGCCGGATGAGGGTTTCTCCCACTTGTACTGATACAGACCGCCGCCTTCCTTGGCCTTGTGGATTAGGTTGGCGATCACCTGGTTGCCGTCAGGGTCGGTCAGATCCAACCAGTTGTGGCCCGGCCGGAAGGTCTGCCGCGGGTGCACGACATTGTTACCATCGTAGTCATAGACGAAGAAATAGCCGTCCTTGCCGTAGTCGAGAGACGTCAGAATGCTGCGCACGCGATCCTTGGCCGCTTCATCGTTCGCGTCCGCCGAGGCATAAACTTCCTCGATCGCCGAGCGGGCGAGGTTGGTGAGGTTGAGCAGCTCAGTCTCCTTCGCTTTGAGCATGTTGCGTTCGAACGTGTCGATGCTGCTCTGCGCGAGGCTGGTCGCCTGCCACGTGATGAAGGTGGTAATGGTGAGGATCGCAATGACGAGCGGCACGACCGCAAGAGCGACGATCTGATGGCGAAGGTTCACGGCACTCCCCGATGCATTTATTCAGACGCTAAAGGTAAAGCGAGCCACGGCCCTGCGCCAGACCCCTGGTCTCACTAGCCAGAATTGCTCCTCGGGGGGCGTGTTCGCTTAGCTAGTGCCCGTCCATAAACGCCTGTTTTTCTGATTTGTCAGAGGTGTTTTGCCCGCTGCAGCGTGTTTTTCGGGACGCATGATGGCATCGGGCTTCTAGGATCTGGTCGAAGGGCGATTTGGCGGCAATACGGTCGTGGGGTGTCGGCCGGCGCTCGTGGCCTGCTCCCGAACGCGGCGTCATGATCGGCGTCAGGTCGGCCTGAGGCGGGCGAAGAGGGCGTGATTGTAGGCGACCACCGAGGGACCAGACGTAGGTCTTGAAGTGGTCAAGCCCGCGCCAGGTGCAGCGGGCCAGGCCATAGGTCCGCTTCAGGCAGGAGATGCCGGCCTCGATGCCGGCCCGGAAGTTTTTGAGCTTTCGATACACCCAGCGGCTCCTGACCATGTCTTCGATCCTGAGGCCGCTCTTCTTATGGAAGGCCATGTCGCGTACACCCCAGGCCTTGGCCTGGCGCAGGTTTTCACGGTTCGCACAGCCGCCGTCGGCGGCCGCCTGCCGCGGTGCCTCGCCATAGAAGGCGATGTGGCGCTAGATGGACGCGCTCTTGGCCGCGAGTACCGGTGCGGCCCAACGACGGATGAGCGCCGAGCCGCCGAAGAGATCCGGCTCGATCGATATTTCGTAAAAGCGTGCCATGTTTCTGGGCGCTGATGCGCTAAATATAAAGGCGGAACCGATGCTGGGTCATGGCTCAAATTTGGCCAGACAAGGCTCAGGCGTCCAACGACAATTATGAATCGATCAGCGCTGATCGATTCAACACGTTGATGCGACGGTGAGGTGTCCGTCCGTCCCATGCGTTAGCCGAAGAAGCCGACAAACGGCGCAGCGGGGCGGAACGATCATTGTCGCGCTCAGCGTCTGGCTCGAGCACCGGGCGGGGTGTCGCCGGGCGCAGCCAATCGGCGGCGATCGAGAAGGAGTTCCGCCCCGCTCCCGTTTTCCACTCCGCCTTTGGCGGAGCGAAGCAGGCGGAGGCCTGAACGCGCATTCCATTGCGCCGAAGAGAAGGCCGGAGCCGGTGGTAAACGGGGGTGGGGCGGCTGCCGCTTCGTAACCTCATCGCGCGACGGCAGGCATTTCAACTGCGCCGCCATGGGAGCGGTGTCGTTTGCTTTGGGCCGCGCTTGCGCCCTCTTGCTCCTCCGCATCCATGCGGGATGCGCACCGTCGGTGCAGGACGAGGCCGGGCCTAGGCTCCTTCGCATTGCAGCCCCCTCCGGTTCTCGCGCTTCTGCCGGACGGCACCTTGCCATCAATGGCCTGCGCGCGCCAACCTTCGTGGAAGGCCTGTGTTGGCCATGACGGCGGCGGCCGACGCCGCCCGGCCTTTCAAGCCGCGTCCTTCGGGACAGAGCAACGAAAGGAGAGAATCATGGGACTCGACATGTACGCCTGCACTCTTCGCGATTTCATTCTGTGGTCAAAAGATCGTTGATCGCTTTCCTGAAGATGCACCAGTGTGACAGTGCGGCGCCGGTGCAAGTCATCGACTAAGCATTGACGGCGACGCAGCCGGAGTTTCGGCTGGGTCTTTCGATTTGCCTACTGGCTGGTCCGACCAGCGATAGATGAGAGAAGGCTTGTGGGAAATTGCCGCTCTGCCGCTTGAGACGGGGGTCGTACTCCTCGGCGAGCAGCCCGACATCGTTGCGGAGCGCCAACAGCCGTTCGAACAGGGCGCGGGCCTCCGCATTGCGGTTTTGCAAGGTGTAGTTGTCGACGAGCCAGAAGCTGCAGGGGAGGAAAGCGCCCTCGCCGGGGGGAAGCCCGTCGACGCCCTTCTGTGTACGGTAGCGCAGCACGAGGCCATCCGCCACCAACTCGCGCTCAATAGCGACCACCGTGCCAAGGACGCGCGGATCGTCCGGCGGCAGGAATCCAACGATCGGGATCAAGAGGAGGCTGGCGTCGAGTTCGTCGCTGCCGAAACTCTGCGTGAAGGTGTTACGGCGGCTGTCGAACCCTCGTTCGCAGATCGTTGCGTGCATGCGGTCGCGCAGTGCCCGCCAGCGCGCGACAGGCGCATCGAGTTTGAAGCGCTCGGCGTCCCGGAGCGCCCGATCGAGGGCCACCCAAGCCATCACCTTGGAATAGGTGAAATGGCGCGCCCCGCCCCTGACCTCCCAAATGCCCTCGTCCGGCTGGTCCCAGACGGTTTCCAGGTGCTGGATTAGGCTTTCTTGTAAGGCCCAACCGGACGGGGCCGGGGCCAAACCATGATTGCGCGCCTGGTGAAGGGCGTCGAGGAGCTCTCCATAGACATCGAGCTGCATTTGGTCTGAAGCTGCATTGCCGATGCGCACCGGACTGGAATCCTGATAACCGGGCAGCCATGGCACCTGCCATTCGTTCAACTGCCGCTCGCCCGCGACGCCGTACATGATCTGAATCTGTTCGGGGCTGCCAGCGGCGCTCCGCATCAGCCAGTCGCGCCAGGCGCGTGCCTCCTCGACATAGCCGGCCGACATGAGTGCGATCAACGTCAGGGTGGCGTCGCGCAGCCAGCAATAGCGGTAGTCCCAGTTGCGCCGCCCGCCGATCTGTTCGGGCAGCGAGGTGGTGGGCGCGGCGACGATCCCGCCGGTGGGAGAGAAAGTGAGCGCCTTCAGCGTGAGCAGCGACCGCTGGACCGGCTCCTTCCATGCACCTTCATAGGTGCACTGCTTGCACCAGCCGCGCCAGAATTTCTCTGTCGTCTGCAGCGCGGCCTGCCAATCGAGTGGCGGTGGCGGCGGCAGATGTGATGGGCCATAGCTCAGCACGAAGGGGACGCATTCGCCTTGGGAGACAGCGAAGTCTGCCACCGTGGCAAGGTTCTCGCCACACAGTTTGATCGGAGTGCGCAGGGCGACGGCGTTCGGGCCGGCAATGGCGCTGAGACCCGAACCCTCGTCGAGCCGCGTGACCCACGGTACCGAAGCGCCATAGTCGAAGCGCAGCCTGAGGTCCAGGCGCATGGTCACTTTGCCGGAGCGCCCTTGCACCAGCCTAACGACAGAAGAGTTCGACCGCCCGGCGGGCATGAAATCGATGAGTGCGACCTGGCCCTCACGCGTGTCAAAGACGGTCTCCAAGATCATGGTGCCATCGCGATAGGCGCGTCGCACACGAGCCGCCGGATCGGCGGGGCTGATCCGCCAGCGCCCGTGTTTCGCAGTGCCGAGCAGGGCGGCAAAGCAGGCATTGCTGTCGAAGCGGGGCCAGCACAGCCAATCGATGGAGCCGTTGCGGCCGACGAGCGCTGCCGTGGTGCAGTCACCGATCAGCGCGTAGTCCTCGATCGCGAGCGGCAGGTCAGATCCGGTATGGCGAGCGGGTTCAACGGAAGGCTGCCGGTGTTTTAGCTGCCGGCCGTCGGCCGGTATCGTGGGGCGGTGGCCGCGTTTGCCATCCGACCGACCGTGCTCCAGGTCCAGCTCACGCACGATCTGGGCGACAATCGTATCGACGGGCGAAGCGATCTCGACTGTGATCGCGTGCTCCTCCGGCAAAGGCGCCTCGAGTGCCGCGGACTGGCTGGCAAGCAAGTCGGCCGGCATGAAATGGCAGCGGCGGGCAGCGAGCCGTGCCGCAAGCAAAGCGGGTTCTCCGCGCAAATACACGAAGCGGACCTCCTGTCGCCCAGCAGAGAGAAAGTCGCGATAGCTGCGCTTTAGCGCAGAACAGGTGATAATGCCGGCAGTGCCCGCCTGCAGCCACCTGCCGATCCAAGCCGCGATTTTTTCCAGCCACGGCATGCGGTCGGCGTCGCTAAGCGGAATGCAGGCGTTCATCTTACCGATATTGGCCCCGGGGTGCAGATCGTCACCCTCTTCGAACGGCCAGCCGAGCCGTTGAGCGAGCGCCTTGCCGACGGTCGTCTTGCCAGCTCCGGAAACACCCATCACGACGAGAATGGGACGCGACTGGTCAGGAGCGGCCGTGAACGCGGGCTCCTCAGTGGTGTTTCCGGTTCGTCCGGTCATCGTATCCAACTCCTCACGCCGCAGGCTGACGTTTTTTACGCAGCGGCAGCCAGGCGCGGCCGTCGTGCTTCATGAGTGCATCGGCGGCCGATGGGCCGCTGCTGCCGGCTTGGTAGAGATTCACGCCACTGCCGACCCCTGCCCAAGCATCCAGGAACGGCTGAACCGCGCTCCATCCCGCCTCGATGTTGTCGGCGCGCTGAAAGAGCGTCGGATCGCCGATCAGGCAATCATAGATCAGCGTCTCGTAGCCGGTGGACGGCTCTGCCGCAAAATAATCCGAATAGTGGAAATCCATGTCCACTTCGCCGAGCCGCACGGTGCGGCCTGGAACCTTGGCGGCAAAGCGAAGTGACACGCCCTCGCTTGGCTGGATGCGGAAAACAAAGAGGTTGGGATCAGGCAGGTGGGATGACGTGTCGCGGAAGAGCATCGTCGGTGCCTGATTGAATTGAATGGCGACCTCGGTGCGCCGGACCGCCATCGATTTGCCGGTCCGGATGTAGAAGGGCACGCCAGCCCAGCGCCAGTTGTCGATCATTAGCTTGAGCGCGACATACGTTTCTGTGTTGCTGTTGGGCGGAACGTCCGGCTCCTGCCGGTAGCGCTTCACTGCTTGGCCGCGCACCGTGCCCGCGTCGTACTGGCCGAGCACCGAGTTTTCCATCGCCTCCTTCGGCGACCAGTGGCGCACCGCCTCGATCACCTTCGCCTTCTCCGAGCGCACCGCATCCGCGCCGAAGGAGTTCGGCGCCTCCATGGCCGTCATCGCGAGAAGCTGGAACATGTGGTTCGGGACCATGTCCCGGAGCGCGCCGGTGGCGTTATAGAAGCGCCCACGGTGCTCGACACCGACGGTCTCGGCGGCGGTGATCTGCACGTGGTCGATATGGTCGCGATTCCACAGCGGTTCGAAGAAGCCGTTGGCAAAGCGAAGCACCATGATGTTCTGGACCGTTTCCTTTCCCAGAAAGTGGTCGATCCGGTAGAGCTGATTTTCGTTGACGACCTTCAGAATGCGGCGGTTGAGCGTTTTGGCCGAGCCGAGATCGGTGCCGAACGGCTTTTCGATGACAATGCGCCGGAAGTCTTTTTCCGTTTCGCGGGTAAGGCCCGCCGCACCCAGCCGCTCCACCACCGTGCCGAAGAAGCGCGGTGCTGTCGCCAGGTAGAAGACGGCGCTGCCATGGCCGCTTTTCTTGGCGCGCCGTTCCAGGCGCTCGGCGAGGTGGCGATAGGTCTCGGGATCGTCGAAGTCGCCTTTCAGATAGTCCAGGCGCCCGGCGATCCAATCCCAGGCTTCCGTATCGAGCAGAGTCGCATCGAATTCCCCGTCGCCCTCCGTCACAAGAGCTTGCATGGAACTGCTCAGGTAGGCGCGGAAATCATCCTCTGTTCGCTCCAAATGATCGACGCCGATCACCTGGAAGCTTGGATCGAGGGCTTTTCCCTTGACCAGGTTGTATAGCGCCGGCATCAGAAGTCGCTTCGTAAGATCGCCCGAAGCGCCGAAGATGACAAGCGTACTGGGCGGCGCCGGTTCGGCGTCTGCAGGCAGATAGGGACGTGGGGTAGGGGACTTCATGATCGACCTCCAAAAGGACCTTCGACATGGCCACCGAATTTGAAACGCATCGCCGAAAGCAGGCGCTCCGCGAAAGTGTGCTCCTCGCGTGAGCGGAACCGCGCGTAGAGGGCGGCCGACAGCACCTCGGCCGGGACAGCTTCCTCTATTGCCGCCATCACTGCCCAGCGCCCCTCTCCGGAGTCGGCGACCGCACCGGAAAAGTCGGATAGTGCCTCGTCCTCGGAGAGCGCCATGGCGCTGAGGTCGAGCAGCCAGGATGAGATGACGCTGCCGCGCCGCCAGACCTCGGCGATGTCGGCGAGACTGAGATCATAGCGTTCGTCTGCGGGCAGCGTCTCCGAGGCTCTGGCTTTCAGGATATCGAAGCCCTCGGCATAGGCCTGCATCAGGCCGTATTCGATGCCGTTATGGACCATCTTGACGAAGTGGCCCGCGCCGACCGGGCCGGCATGTATGTAGCCCTTCTCGGGGCGGGGATCGCTGCCATTGCGGCCCGGCGTGGGCGTCACGTCTCCCGGGCCTGGAGCGAGCGCGGCGAAGATCGGGTCGAGCCGGTCGACCGCACGGCTGTCACCGCCAACCATCAGGCAATAGCCACGCTCCAGCCCCCACACGCCGCCCGAGGTCCCGGCATCGACATAGTGGATGCCATTGGACTTGAGCGCGGCGGCGCGGCGGATGTCGTCCTTATAGAAGGTGTTTCCGCCATCGATGATGATATCGTCGATGCTCATGATCTTGCGGAGGCATCGGATGGTCTCTTCGGTGGCATCGCCGGCCGGCAGCATCACCCAGACCGCGCGCGGAGCACCCAACATGGCGACCAGGTCTTCCAGACTTGAGGCGGCCTGTGCGCCCTCGTCGGCGAGCGCGTGCACGGCATCGGCATTGCGGTCATAAACGGTGCAGCGGTGGCCCGCGCGGCCAAGTCGGCGGGCGATGTTCGCACCCATCCTTCCGAGTCCGATCACTCCCATTTCCATGGCCATTCTCCTGCGTTTGTTAGAGGCGGCCTGTGAAGATCCGGCCGCTGTGGGTGCTGCTTGCTTGAGTCTAGGCAAGGTGTGGGCCAGGCACTCAAATGACTGATGGACAAGACAAAAGTTCGATTGTGTTCGGCATTTGCCGGGGTGCGCTGGGGCATATCCACCTTGTTGGTGGACGAAATCAGCCTATTCGCGCTCTACGATCCGGAGGGTTGTCGTCCGTGCAGACAGTGTCGCGCCATTCGGAAGACCGACGATAAGATGCCCAAGGCCGGCGCAGGCACTGTCAGACGAGCCGCGGTCTCTGAACGCGAATATGGAGACGAAGTCCGCTAGCGTAGCATCAGGCTGGACGTGCTATAGCTGCGCGCCTAAGCCCTCCCGTAGCTTGTCCTTGACCCTCAGCGATGCCGAGAGCCGCTCACGGATGTGTTCACTCTGCCAGGTGCAGGCCGCATCCCTGATGGCATCTCAAGGCGAAAGAGATGCAGAACCGTTCTTGCGAGTGCGAGGAGATAGGGGACGGCGGCCCAACTGGCGGCATTCAAGCTGCCACCGAGCTAGCGTTCGGTGGTGGCCGACAGAAGTTGCACGCTTTCATTCACCTGGCCCATGAACGTCACGACATGAACGTCACGACAGGCTCCCGAAGGGCCCCGGTCCGGCTCGTGCGGCGGGGCTCCTGCATGATCCGGGCGCCATGTCAGTGAACCGGGGCCTGCGGGCCGCTCGTTGCAGGGCGCATGAGGAGGACAAGAGGCACGAGGGCGACGAAGATCATTGCAAGCAGCAGGAAATTGTCGAGGAAAGAGAGCGTCAACGCCTGCTTCGCAATTTTGTCGGCTATCACCGCCTGCGCTTGGTGCAGCGCCTGCTGCTCGCTCGAGCCCGCCACCATGAAATGCTGCTGTAGCCCGGTGAGCACCTGCCGGTAGGCGGGACTGCCCGGCGTCACGTGGGCGACGAGCACCGTATGGTGGGCTTGCTCATGGCGTTGCAGCATCGTCCCCAGGAAGGATATGCCGACACTGCCGCCGATGTTGCGCGATACATTGATGAGGGCAGAAGCGCTGTTGCTCTTCTCCGGCGGCAGGCCGACATAGGCGAGCGTGGTGATCGGGATGAAGAGGAAACCGAGCCCGATTGCCTGAACGATCCGGGCCTCGGCGATGGACCAGTAGTCTACGGTGAGGTTAAAGTGCGACATGCGATAGAGCGACCAGGCTGCGATCGCGAGGCCGAAGGCGATCATCAGTCGCGCGTCGACGCGCCCCGTCATCCGCCCCACCAGAGGCATGACGAGCATCAGCGCAAAGCCGCCTGGCGAGATCACCATGCCGGCACCCGTTGCCGTGTAACCGAGAAGCTGTTGCGTGAACTGCGGTAGCGCCGCCGTGGTGCCGAGCAGGATAAAGCCAAGCATGAACATGAGTGCATTCGAAACCGCGAAGTTGCGGTTGGCGAACAGCCTGAGATCGACGATCGGGTTTTCGGCCCTTAGCTCCCAAAGCACAAAGGAAATGAGTCCGACGGCGGAGAGGAGGGCAGCGGCAAGGATGAAGTGCGAGGCGAACCAGTCGGCCTGCTGGCCGCGGTCGAGCACGATCTGCAAGGAGCCGAAGCCAAGCGCAAGCAAGCCGAAGCCGACATAGTCGACCCGGACTCCGCTCGCGCTGAGCCGCAATCGCTCGGCGACGAGATGCGGTGGGTCCTTGATCGACCGGCTGATGAGCAGCGACAGGGCGATGCTGACCGGCACGTTTATGAGGAAGACCCACCGCCAGTCAAAATTGTCGGTGATCCAGCCGCCCAGCGTCGGACCGATGGCCGGGGCCACGACGACCGCCATGCCGTAGAAGGCGAAGGCCATGCCGCGCCGTGCCGGAGAAAAGCTGTCGGCGAGGATGGCCTGGGAGACCGGCTGGAGGCCGCCGCCGATCAGGCCCTGTAGGGCGCGCGAAAGCACGAGGATCGCCAGGGTTGGCGCGAACCCGCACAGGAGGGAACTGGCGCCGAAGCCGAGGATGCAGCCGACATAATAGCGCTTGCGGCCGAGCACGGTGGCGAGCCAGCCACTCATCGGCAGGACGATGGCGTTGGTGGCCAGATAGGAGGTCAGGATCCAGGTCGCCTCGTCCGCGCTCGCGCCGAGTTCGCCGGCGATGTTCTGAAGCGCGACATTGGCGATGGACAGGTCGAGAACCTCCATAAAGGCCGCGAGTGCCACCACGATTGCAAGGGTGAAGGGGGCTGCGCTTGGCTCCGCTGGCCGAGCGGCGGTGGTCTCGGACATCGTCATGAGTGCGCCCGTCCCTCGGGGCCAGTGGACGTCGTGCCGACATGGACCGTCGGCTCGACGGAAATTCCTGGCCCCAGCACTGTCTCAGGATTGATCGGATCGTCGATGACGATCTTGACAGGCACCCGCTGCACCACCTTCACGAAATTGCCTGTAGCATTTTCCGGCGGCAGGAGGGCGAAGGCGGCGCCGCTGCCGCGCTGAACGCTGTCGACGTGACCACGGAGCACCTTTCCCGGATAGGCATCCACGCTGATGTCGACCGGCTGGCCGGGCCGCATGCGCTCTAGCTGCGTCTCTTTGAAGTTCGCCACGACCCAGGGCTTGCCGACGACAAGGGACGCAAGCGTCTGAGCCGCTTCCACCGCATCACCCGGATTGACGGACCGGTTGGTGATGAAGCCGTCGCTCGGCGCTTGGATTTTCGTGTAGGAGAGGTTGATTTCGGCGGTGTGCAAATCCGCCTCGGCCGAGGCTACATTTGCTTTTGCGGCGTCGCGTTGTGCGCGCTTTTCCGCAACCTGCTGGGAGGCGGTGTTGGCGGCGTCAAACTGTGCCATGGATTGGACAAGCTGAGCATGGGCTACGACGACAGCCTGCTCGTCCGCGATCAGTGCCGCCTCGGCGCTTTTAAGGGCGGCCGTCGCCTGATCAAGTTGCTCCTGCGAGGCGACGGAATCGGCAGCAAGCTTGCCATAGCGTTCGGCCTCGACCCGGTCGTAGTCCACATCCGCCTGGCTGGCAGCGACCTTCTCCTTGGCCTCCTTCACCGCGGCTTCGCTGAGCGCAACGCCGGCCTTCGCCTGTTCAAGATTGGCCGCGGTTGTTTTCTGGGTGAGTTCCAGAGCGCGGCGCGCCACCTCCTCGTTCGCCTTCGCCGCATCGAGCGCCCCGCGTGCCTGGGCGCGGGCGGATTCGTAGTCGCGCGGGTCGATCTCGATAAGCAGGTCACCGGCGCCGACTTTATGATTGTCATCGATGTGGCTCGCCCGGACGGTACCCGCCACACGCGAGGCGATCTGAACGACATTGGCCGCAATGAACGCGTCGTCCGTTGTCTCCTCGTTGCGGGTGAGGAACCAATAGGCCGCTCCCGCAACGATCAGCCCCGCAGCCACAACGCCGGCAAGAACCAATTGGAGCCGGCGATGTGGTGCCGCGTCGCCATTGGCGGGCTCCTCCATCTGATAGGGACTTTCGTTATCGTTCGTCATCGGCTGTACTCGCGTCCCAGACAAAGATTTGCGGCATGTCTTTCGCTGTCCCTATTGGGCTGTTGCGGAGAATGACCCCTCAGGGGGGTACCTTTGATCGCCGGCGGGCGCTCCAGAAAAAGGGTCGGGCTGAGCGTTATGAAACGGCACGTCCTCGGTCCCCCACGCACGTTTGAGGTGATGGACATGCACATGGCGGCCATGATGCGCGTGGAGAACCTGAAGCGCCTTATTCTCTTGGTCGAGGTTGCGCGCCTGCACCCAAAGCAGGAGGCCGCCATTCGCGAGTTGAGCGGCGACGGGGTCACGGTGGTGCTGCGAAATCGTATGGGCGAGAAAACCGCGCAACGTGCCCCCTGCCGTACCCGCTAGGAGCAACGCGGCGAGCGCCAATGCGAGCGATCCACCGGAGGCCACGACCGCGGCATAGCCGCCTATCGCCGCCGCATAGATCGGGACGCCGACTGCGGCGGCTTCGATCTCAGCGAGCGAGTCGGAAGAGACGAATGCGCCAAGACGTGTGTGTGGATCGTCCTCCAGCAAGCTGAGAGGCGGGAATTTCGCCGAAGTGCCACCTCTTTCGGCGCCCTTCGATTGGTATGCCAGAACGCTGATTTGTTGCCGATCGAAGCCGGAGAACGACAGCTCGTCGACGGCGGCTTCAAGCTCATCCTCAGTCGGGAGCACTCCGACCACCTCCGGCGAGCCGTAGGATACACCGTCGGCTTCCACGCCGTTGAGCTGGCGATACGCTGGGCTGGCACTGCTTTTCCTATGCATCATCGGATCCTTTCGTCTTTGCCGTCGAAGCCGCGAAGCCGTTTCGCAAACGCTTCAACTGGATAGAAGCAACTCGCGAGCCACTTCACAGGCCGCTGATGTCAACGGAGAAACTTTCAATGAGACCAATTTATCGCAGCGGCTTGGGTGATATGAACCGCCGCCCACCGCCGCAGCGGCAAAAAGGCTCTCAGCCGGCGTTGATCTGACCTGGGACCTCAGACGCAACTTGCTGGGTGAGCTTCTGCGCTTCGACGACATCGCCCTCGGGCATCGTCTTGACCAGCGCGTCGCGCAACTGTTGCGCTTCATAGTTGCCTTCCCGAGCGGCGATCTCGTACCAGACATAGGCCCAGATCGGATCCTTCTTCACGCCCCACCCGTTGGCATAGAGCTTCCCGACATCCAGCTGCGCCACGGAGTCTCCGCCATGGGCGGCCTGCTCCAGCCATTTGTGTGCCTTCTCGAAGTCCTGCACCGCTTCGATGCCATTGAAATAGATTTCTCCAAGCCGCATTTCGGCCGCGGTCCAGCTGCCTTCAGCCGCTTTGGTGTACCACTTGAGCGTGGTCTTCATGTCCGTCGGCACGCCAAGACCTTGTTCATACATGTCACCGAGCCAGAAGGCCGCTTCGGCATTGCCGGCTTCGGCCAAGGGCTTCAATATCTGCAGCGCCACGTCGCCGTTTCCAGCCCTCAAGGCTGCGACGCCTCCATCCACCGTGTCGTCATTTAAACCCGCACGCGCCTCGATCACGCGGGCGAGTTCTCCCTTGAGTTCGACATAGCGGGCGTTTTTCTGGTCGGCTGGCGCCTCCTCGGCCAGGTCAGCGATGCCGGTGCGCAGTGCAATGATTTGCGGAGCCTGAGCATCCGAGGCCTGATCGATCGCTTGGTCCATGTAGCTCAGTGTTAGACCGAGCTCCTGCGCGGCCTGCTCGGCGTCGTGGGTTGTGAAACCGGCGATCTCGGCGAAGGACAGGTGCAGCTTGGCTTCGATAACGTCGGCTTTCAGATCGGACTTGGTGCCGGCACGCTGAAGCCCGGCAGCGACGTATTCAACCCCTCTCTCCGACAACGCTTTGGCCCTTTGCCAGACACCGTCCAGTCGTGATGGCACGTCCGCGGACTTCGTGTCGATGTCCGCTCTCAGCGATTGCGCTTCATCCGACAAGTTCTGCGCCGCCTTGCGCGTCTTTGTATCCGTATTCTGCACTTCTTGGTTCAGATATCCGATGCCCCGATCGACATCAGCCTTTGCCGCGTCATAAGCGCCATCGGCATAATCCTGGGCAGCCTGCCAGAGAGACCGGTGCGCCTTGGCCAAAGGCTCCTGCACGACGACAGACAGATAGACCACGTTGTCCTCTGCGGCCTCCAGCGCAGCGTTGGCCGCTTCGACATTCTTCCGGCGCAGTGCTTCCTGGGCCTCCGTAACAAGACGGCGTGTCGCATTCAGCGCAAGGTCTACCTCGCGATAGGCGGGTGTTCCCTTCGTCGCCGTCCACGTTTCGTCCTTGATCGTTCTGCCTGAGAGGGAAGACTGGACGAGGTCCAGCAGACCGAGGGCCCTTCCAAGTTCCCGGTCGGCCGCGTCTACGTCATTCTTCGCCAGTTCTCCTCTTGACCGTGCGATGAGGCGCAAGGCCTTGGCGGCGGCCGGGGAAACGGCGGCTTCGCTCTCCGACTCAGAAGAAGGGGCGCTGGCCGCGGTCGCTTGCTGATTAGTTGGCGCAGCCGTTGCTGGCGTCATTGCCGTAGTGATCATCAGGGCAGTCAGAACGATCACCGCTGACGGTGCCGCCGTAATCTTCCGGGATTCACGTGGCATCGTATGTTTCTCCTCAATTGTGACCAATGTCTTCGCGCCATCCTCATTCTCCGGGTCGGCGGACACACGGGAACGGATGCAAGGTGAAAAGCAATCGGCGCGCCAGCGGCCATAGCGCCGTCAGATCAAAGGCTTGCACCTTCGGAAGGGGGACGCCCACTGCTGCTCTGGCTCAAATGCACCACCTTTCCTTGCTGAAATCCACCAACGTCATAGCAGTGGCTTCCCGGAAGCCTTTCATAACAGGCCGTTTCGTCGCGTCATCGGACTTGCTGGATGGCAGGCGTCGAGCACACCCTACGAAGAGACGCAAGATGGACAAGAAGCATCAAGCATCGCTGCCGCCGCCCCGCTGTTCCTGTTTCGGGGATGGTATGCGACCTGGCGCACCGTGGACCCAATTCCGAGTTCGAGCGGTGAGCAGCAGCTGGTGGGCCACTTCGAGAAACCTCTGAAGGATGGCCGCACCGAAAGCGCGACCCTCTCGACCGCAGCGCTCTCCTTCTCTCTCTCACTGCACGCCAGCACCGCTTTGTTGTGCAGGTAAGTCTCCCGGACGAATCACCCGTGACTTGCCCACGTCTGGCGTTGGCTCGACAATTTCCGTGTCGCCGACCTTTGGCGGCCTGATCACGCCATTGCAGTCATCGAGCTTTTGGGTAAGCGGCTTCTGATCCGCGCCCGGGACGGCGCGGCAGGGGTCGGCCTCGGCGCTCGGTGAAGGTGCCTGCGACAGGGCAGGCGTGGCGATCAAGGTCGCGAATGCGAGCAACGGAATCGCGATAGAGTGTCTGTATTCTGTCATCGGATGGGTCCCTTCTATCGGCCCCATCGGAACCGCCGCACTTCCGTCGAGGGACTAATCGTTCTCTCGGCCAACCGCGACCGACCGCAATGGTTCCGGTGATTGTTCTGAGCTGGCGAGGTGCAACTGGCCATCTGCTCACTCCGCGGGCCCGCGTGGTGTTTGCCGCAATTCGACGGGCCCTTGGCCGGAACTTCGGCCGGCTAGTTCCAACGCTTCGTGCCGGACTTGATGTATTCGGGTTTGTCGCAGTCACTCGACCTGTCCAGTAGTCCTTCATCGAGAAGTGCTGAATTTTTTGCTTCATGGTCACCGACCGCGCAAACTGAGGGCTTCCTCAAGTCTGTGAGGGTGATACAAATCCTCGAACAATAGGCTCTATTCTCCGAGTTTCCGTATCAATGTCTGGCTCCGTCACTCAACGTCAAATCGCCCGGACCGTGCTCATTGAGCGCGGAATAGCACGCCTGGCGGAGCTTCGGAACGCTGGTGTGACAGCGGCAACCATGAGCCGGATGGAACGGGATGGTGAGGTGCTGCGGCTTGCTCGCGGCCTCTATCAACTTCCCGATGCCGAGCTCGATGCCAACCATAGTCTGGCAGAGATAGCCAAGCGTGTTCCGAAAGCCGTTGTCTGCCTTGTTTCAGCTCTCGCATTCCACGGCCTGACCGATCAGCTGCCGAGACACGTATGGCTTGCCATAGGCCGCAAAGACTGGGCGCCGAAACCAGATGGCACACCAATTCATATTGTGCGTTTCGCGGGAAGCCTACTCAACGAAAGCGTCGAAACCCATGTCATTGAAGGCGTTACGGTGAAGATTTTTGGAGTTGCCAAAACAATTGCCGATTGCTTCCGCTATCGCAGCAAGATCGGCCTTTCTGTGGCGATCGAGGGACTTCAGGAAGCGCTGCGGCAGCGCAAGGCCACGCCCGGCGACATTGTTGACCAAGCCGAACGCGGTGGTGTCGGCACCGTGATCCGCCCTTATCTCGAGGCGCTGACCGCCAATGGCTAAGGAAATCAGAAATGTCGGCGCCTCGGTGCGGGCCCGCCTGCTGCAACTCGCCAGGCAAGCGGGCAAAGCTTTGATCTGGTTCTGACGCCAATCGCCCCATGCTGGTCGTTTCGTGCTGAAGGGCGCCATGCTGATGATGAGCTGGTTCGACGATCCGCACCGCGGCACGCGCGACCTCGACCTTCTGGGATTTGGTGATCCCGAACCGGACCCGATGCTGGAGACATTTCGGGCAATCCTGGCGCAAGAGGTTGATGACGGTGTCATATTCGATGCCGACACCCTGCGGGTGGATCGCATCCGCGAAGAGCTGGAATATGGTGGGCTCCGGCTACGAGCGGTCGCTTCGATCAGCGGCGCCCGGATCAACCTGACCATCGACATTGGCTTTGGTGATGCGCTTTGAGCCCGGGGCGGAGATGCTGGGCTATCCTTCCATGCTGGATTTCCCAGCGCCACGGCTCCGGGCCTATGCGCGGGAGACGGTCATCGCAGAAAAGTTCCAGGCAATGGTCATGCTCGGGCGTGTGAACAGCCGGATGAAGGACTTTTACGACATCTGGATTCTCAGCAGGTGCTTTGATTTCGATGATGACAGGCTGGCGCGTGCAATCGCCGCCACCTTCGAGCGCCGCGAAACGCCGATCCCAGAAGACCCACCGGATGCTTTGACGGATGCTTTTGCTAAGGACGTTCAAAAGCAAAGGCAATGGCGCGCGTTTGTCGAAGGCGTTGCGCACAATCCGGGGGATCTGACGCACGTCATAGCGGAGATTGCCGCATTCCTGATGCCGCACGCTATTGCAGCCGCGAAGCTGGGAAAATAATGAGCTTGGCTTCAGACCGTCGAACTGTGGAGAAATGGCTTGACGGGCTATTCGACGATTCCGTTGCCTGCGAAAATCCCCTCGGCGGAATCGCGTACTACGCTGCCTCCCAGACCTGATTGAGAATCCGGGCCGCGAACGTCGCCTTATCCTGCGGCAGGAAACGACATGGATGTAGTCGCAGATAGTAGGCATCGTAATCAGCGGAGCTTCGCTTGGAAACTGGCCAGCCACTCCTGCGCCATCGCTGAGTAAGGTGCTCTTGGTTTAGGATCTAGTCCAAGTGCGACAATGACGTGTGAAGGGTAGGGCATCAGCTACTCGCAAATGTGCCATGAAGACTTCGGCCGGCGTGCGGTAGCCCAGGCACTTGCCGACTGTCCTTTGGATTTGGAATACTGTCACATCCAGGTCGCCGGCCGCCATTGCGGCAAGCGCATCCTGGGTCGCATCGATGCCGACGACGATCACATCGTCCATCGACACCCCGGCGGCCTTGAGCGCTTGAATCGCACCGATCGCCATCTCGTCATTGTTGGCGAAGATCACGTCGATCGGGCGGCCCGCGGTGACCCAGTTCGTGGTCAGGTCCATCGCATTGGTGCGCGTCCAGGCGGCGGACTGCTCGTCGGCGATGGTCACGCCCTTGCAATCGCCTGCTGCCAGCGTCTCCTTGACCGACGAGGTGCGATCGCGCGACGCCTGGTGAGCCAGGTCGCCCATCAAGATGTAGGCCTGCGCATCGCTCACCTTGCCACTCTTCTTCAACAGGTCACAGGCGGCCTCGGCACCGAGCCTTCCCGAGTCGGTCTCCTTCGAACCAACATAGACCTGCTTTTCGGGCGATCGAGATTTTCCGGCTCGAGATTGAGGTAGACGAGTGGAATTCCTGCTTTGCTCGCAGCCTCGCTTATGCCCGCGGCGGCTGACGTATCCGCCAAGGTCATGATAATTGCGTCCACGCCCGAGGCGATGAAGTTGTCCACCTGGCTGCGCTGTTTGGCAATGTCTGTCTGAGCATCCTCGATCTGAAGATTGACCCCGCTCACCTTGGAAGCTCTTGCATCGAGCCCCTCGCGCAGCAGTGTCTGAAAGTTGTTATCGAAGCTCTGCATCGAAACGCCGGTCGTCCCGGCCGATGCGGTACCCGCCATGAGGGCGGCCAGGACAGCCGCCACAAACTCGTTTTCATCTCATCCTCCCATCGGGCGCCGGACCACCCAGTTCAATCCCCGGAGGCCGGTGCGGCCCAGCCGATGACGCGCAGCTAAGCGAGCGTTACGCGAACCTCTCCGTCGATCACTTCCGCCGGATAGATTTTTAGGTTCTCGCAGGCGGGAAGCCGGATGGCCTCGCCGGTGCGATAGTCGAAGGCGCCGGAATGCTTGGGACATTCCACCTCGAAATCCATGACCAGTCCGTCCGCGAGATGGATCGCCTCGTGCGTGCAGAGCCCTGCGGTGCAGTAAACGCTGTCGTCCGGCCCGCGATAGATCGCGTAGGTGCGCCCGCCATGGTCGAAGCGGATGGCCCCTTCCTGCTCGATATCGTCAAGCTTGCAAGCTGAAACCCAGGTCATTCGGCAGCCTCCCCGGTTTCGACGCGCGCCTTGCGGGCCGCGAGTTTTTCCTTGCGCCTGCGGTAGCGTTCCTGCATCCGCGCCTCGCCCTCCGCAGAGCCGTCGTGCCAGGTGCCGAACCATTCATCGAGCGGGATCAGGGCATCGCCGTAGTTCACCTCGAAATATTTGTGGTGCAGGTAGTGAGCATAGGCGTGGCTATCGACCAGCTTGTCCTCGCCGATCTCCACCTTGTCGAAGCCGACATGGCCGGGAATGGCCCCGAAGCCCGCATAATGAAGCTATAGAGCATCAGCCCCGGATTGGAGGGCAGGATCAGGTGATAGAAGGCCGTTCCGAAATAGAGCAGATGCTCGACCGGATGCATCGATAGCGAGGACCAGGGCGAAGGATTGACGGAATTGTGGTGGACCGAATGCACCCACTTGTAGAGCAAAGGGGTGTGGATGAGCCGGTGAATGCAGAAGAAATGGAACTCGTGGATGATCGGAACCACGAGCGCGACCAAGGCGAGCGTCCAGGGATTTCCTGCAAAGTCGAGCCAGGGCGCATATCCGTTGGCATAGGCCCACAGCATGGCGACCTCGACTGCGGTCCAGATCGTCACACCCGAGAGGAATGTACGCAGGATGTTGTCGAGGTTCTGGCTTTCGAACCAGAATGCCTTGCTTTTCTGATCGGCCGGGAACCTGCCGTTGTACTTGAAGCGGTTTTCCTGCCGTTTCAAGACATAGAGATGCAGCTCGAAAGCGCCGTAGAATAGTAACACCGAGATAGCGTTCACCACGTAAAGCCACGCGATCCACTCGATGCCGAGTGTCTGCATCCTTTCCACCGGCGGGATCACCCAGGCCCAGTAGGCCACTGCCGAGGCCGCAAAGATCATATTCCATGGAAAGAAGTAGTGCGGCAGCCACTTCAGGACTGCCTTGAGGCGCGGCGGAAAGGCGAATAGGGGCGCGGTTTCGACCGGCTTGTTCGGCGCCCAGTCACCGCGCTTGTTGCGCGTTCCATATTTGAGATCGTCCATAGCGCTCTCCTTCGGGCGGTGGATTGAAGGTCCCGCGCCCGTTCGAATTTTTACGGTGGAAGGAGCGATGCAGTCGCGCCGTTATCCGGTGCGCAGCTCTTGCAACTCAGGCTCTCCTCCTTGCCGCGAAGTTAGCAGGAGGCTTTCCGACCTGCGAAACCTTCTTTGATCTAATTAGATCAAAGGCCTTCGGGGGTAATGGTGATGAAGCGAATAGGGGCGTAATCCGGTTCGCTCGCCGTCAAGCCGATGCGACGCAGGATCAGATCGAGCGCACGCTGCGCCTGGGCCTCGGGCGCTTGATCCAACACGACATCCATAATGCCCTCGCGCAGGGCGGCGCGCGTGTATTCGGTCAGTTCGTGCCCGACGAACAGTACATCCCGGCCGCGCCGATGACGGCGAAGCACATCGATAAGGGCGGAGTTCGCGCCGCCGGCATTATAGAGCCCGACCAGATTCGGATAGTTTTCAAGTGCAGTGGACAGGGTTTCGGCGCTGTAGTGTTCTTCGTCGCGAGTGAAGCCGAGCCATTCGAAGGCAATGGGGCCGGGGTTGTCGCGGAAGTAGTCGGAGAACCCCCGGATGCGATCGCGGTGTACCTGATAGATGGGATGGCACAGGGCGACGACCGGCCCCTCTGCCCGCGCCATGCGGGCGATGAAGTGAGCCGCAGTCCGCCCGGCCGCGTAGTTGTCGATCCCGACGAACTCCCCCTTGTCCACTGAGGCTCGGGTTACAACGTGGACGACCGGCAGGCCCCTCTCGACAACCGCCTCCACGGCCGCGCTGATCACCGGACTGCTGGGTACGGCAAGGATCAAACCGGCGCGCGTGAGGTCCGCGGACAGGATCCGCATTGCGATCTCTTCCGGCTTCATCTCTTCGGCGAAGCTGCGGTGTACGACCACCAAAGGATCGAGGGTGTCGGCAATTCTTTCGAACGCCTTGGAAAGCCGCCGATAGAAGGTCGTCTCGGGGCGGACCAGCAACACTTCGATGCGCAGCAATCCTCGATGGGCGTCGGGAAGCGTGCGCGGGTAGTTCAGTGCGCGCGCGGCAACGACCACCTTCTTGACCAGCTCCGGTCGAACACCTCCGCGCCCATTCAGCACACGCTCGACCGTTGCCGTCCCCACGCCCGCATGGCGAGCGATGTCGCGATAATTCGGCTTGCTCACTTTCCGGCACCCTCTAATGGGCTGACGCGACCATGGTTGATTCCATGCGCGTGTCCTTTGCTCATACACGGTGAGCCCGCAAGCCTCACAGAGGTATGCAGGGAAGTCAAAAGCGGGGCGAATGGAGATTGGCCGCGGGAAATTTGGTCACGTGACATGTCTGCTTTGCGCCATTCACCGGAAATTGCAGATGCTAGCGGCGAGATCTCCTTTGGCGAAGGCAGCCGTTCTTCAGTTCTTCACAAGGCGTGTGCAGGGCTTGTTGCGAGGATTTTCTCGATCTGTGCTCATAAGATCGCGTAATGTATCGTCCGGAACGGCTCCTCGACCATGGAGGAATTTCAGCTTCGCGGAGCCCGGGTGCGCCTTTGCAGCGATTTTTGCCTCGCCTGCATGACGCTCTCGGCTTCTTGTCTCGTCATACCACTCGTCGCGTTGAGAAGATCGGCGAGTGCCGAAAGCCCAGGTCATTTCACTGGCTAGGAACACTCCCCCAGGAGCCAGTTCGGTGGAGTCCAGAGCACACATCCCCAATATATCCAAAACCGGCTCCCTCCTGTCCTGTGTGGCGTGCGCACTCGCCGTAGAATTCTCCTGCAGCCGTTCGTGAATATCTCCGTAGGAGCAATCTGTCCGGAACGGCAAGCATCGAGCAACTGCGCGGGCTCCAATCATATATGATGCATGATACTTGACGCTCTCCCCGGAGAGCGATAGCTTGCTCGCAGTTACTACGATGGCCCGCGCAACAACCATGATCATGGGAGGACGAACGTGAACGGTAATACTGATATTTCCACGGAGCAGATCGAGCGATTGGGAGACCGAGCGCGTTTCGTGCGCTTGGAGACCATCCGGCTGATCGAAATCGCCAAGGTCGGCCACTATTCCTCGGTCTTCTCCTGCGCCGAGATCTTCGCAGCCCTCTACTACGACGTCATGTTGATTAACGATGACCCGAAATGGCCGCTGCGCGACCGTTTCCTGATGGGCAAGGGGCATGCCGCCGTAGGGCTGTTCCCGATCTTGGCGGATCTGGGCTATTTCCCTAGGGAATGGCTTGACAGCTACACCCGCCTCGGCAGCCCGCTAGGCGATCACCCGGACATGCGCAAGGTGCCCGGAGTCGATTTCAGCTCCGGATCCATCGGACATGCGCTTTCGAACGGCGTCGGTATCGCCCTTGGTGGCCGGATGCAGGATCTGTCCTTCAACGTCTTCGTGATGTTGGGCGATGGCGAAATGCAGGAAGGACAGGTCTGGGAGGCCGCAATGTCAGCCGCTAGTCATAGGCTGTCCAATGTCATCGCTATCGTGGACCGCAACGGGTACCAGTTGGATGGAAAGGTGGACGATGTCATTGCTATCGAGCCCCTGGATGAGAAATGGCGCGCCTTCGGCTGGGAGGTGCACGAGGTGGACGGACATGACATCGTCGCGCTCACATCGCTTCTGCGTCGGGTCAAGGCGGACAAGAGCCGCGAAAAACCCTGCTGTATTATTGCCAAAACCGTAAAGGGCAAGGGCATCGACTACATGGAGACCGAGCCCGGCTGGCATCTGGGCTACCTCTCACCCGAAGACGGCGAGAAAGCCCGGCAGACCATCCTGAACACCCGCATCAGCGGAGGAGCGCAATGAACATCAAGTCCGACCTGACTCCCGCAAGCTGGCAATATCGCGACCTGAACACCCGTGCGCCCAGCCTCTTGGTCCTGGCCGACACGCTGATCGAGCTGGCCGCCGAGGGCTATCCAGTCGCCGCGGGAACCGCGGACCTGCAGCACTCGAACGGGCTGGTGAAGTTCGCGCAGGTGCACCCCGACCGTTTCGTGCAGTTCGGCATCTCGGAACAGAACATGGTCTCGGCCGCCGCCGGCATGGCCACCACCGGGATGATTCCCTATGTAGCGACCTTCGCCTCGTTCCTAGGCTTGCTCGCTTGCGAGCAGATCCGCATGGACGTAGCCTATTGCGCGCAGCCGGTGCGGCTGATCGGGCATCACACCGGCATTTCGATGGGCTTTTACGGCACCTCCCATCACGCCACCGAGGACATCTCCACGATGCGCGCGATCGCTGATCTGGCCGTAATCTCACCCGCCGACGGCGCGCAGTTCCGCCAGCTTCTGCGGCATTCGGCGACCTACCCCCTGCCGATCTATTTCCGCACCGGTCGCGGGCACGATCCGGTTGTCTATGATAGCGACGAGCCCTTCGAGATCGGCAAAGCCAAAGTCCACGGCATCGGCAAGGATGTCACGATCATCGCGTGCGGGATGGCGGTTAACGGTGCGAAGCAGGCAGTCGCGGCATTGAGCGAGGCGGGTTATTCCGCTGGGCTGATCGACATGCACACAATCAAGCCTTTGGATGAGGCCGCGGTGCGCGAGGCGGCGGAGGCCTCGCGCATAGTGCTGACCGTCGAGGAACACAACATCCTTGGTGGCCTTGGCTCGGCGGTGGCCGAAGTCATGGCGGAAAATCCCGGTAAGGCGCGGCTCAAGCGGCATGGGATCATGGACGAATATGCCCTCATCTCGCCGCCGATGCGGCTTTACCAGCACTACAAACTCGACGGGAACGGTATCCGGCAGGTGGCGGAGGCGCTGCTCTGACAATCTGTCTCAGCTGGCATCGGCTGTCCGGATTCTGTGAGGCCGATCGGTCGAAGGCGGCGGTCCCGAGGCACGGGGCTGCCGCCGCTCTTTGTTGAAGGGGCGCCGGTAACAATGGCGCGCCGGGTGTGTCGCGCGCCCGTTTCGCTCCGAAGGCCCGTTCAAGTGAGATCCAACAACACCTTCATCGCCTGGCTACGATCCTGCGCCAGGGCAAAGGCCTTCTCGGCTTCTGCCAGCGGGAAGCGTTGGGAGATCAGCGGGCGGACATCGATGTGGCGCTCGGAAATCAGCCGCACGGCCTGCTCGAATTCCACGTCGAAGCGGAATGTGCCGCGGAAGTTGAGCTCCTTCGTCACGACATGGGTGAGGGGTGCGGTGGTTTCCGCGCCGAGCATGCCAACCTGGACAATGGTGCCGCAGGGGCTGGTGGCGGCGATGGCATCGGCAATGGCGGCCGGATGAGCGGAGCATTCAAAGGTCGCGTGCATTTCGCCGCTTCCCCTGGTCAGTGCCGCCAATGCTCCCGGCTGCGACGTATCATGGGTAGCATCGGCGCCCAGCTTTCGGGCCAGCGTTAGTGGGGCTCGGGCCACGTCAGTCACTACGATCTCCGCCGCGCCCGCATGACGCGCCGCAAGCAGGCACAGCGCTCCGATTGGGCCGAATCCGGTGATAAGAACACGCTTGCCCCTCAGATCGCCCGCCTGCGCCACGGCGTGCAAGCATACGGCCAGGGGCTCGGCCAACGCAGCCTCTTCCAGCGCCGCGCCCACGAAGGGCACGGCTTGCGCTGCCGTGCAGACCACATGTTCGCGAAAACCGCCCTCGATCGGCGGGTTTCGCATAGCACTGCCCATGAAGCGCATATCCTCGCAAAAGCGAGGCTTGCCGCCGACGCAGTGTTTGCACCTGCCACAGTTCAGTGAGGGATTGACGGCGACCATCTCGCCGATGCGAGCGGAACCGACGCCTGTCCCGACGGCCTCGACCCTGCCGCAAATCTCATGCCCCAAGATCATCGGCCCGCGCATCCGTACGGTTCCGAACCCGCCATGCAAAAAATAATGAAGGTCAGAACCGCAGATTCCGCCATAGCCGATACGCACACGCAGCTCGCCCGGTCCGGGCTCCTGCAGGTTTCGGCTTTCGATTCGCAGCTTGCGTGGCTCTTCAAGGACAAGCGCCTTTGTCACTTCGCTTCCTCCTATTGCGGCGGAGAATCGGCCGCTTGACGACGATGAAATATCATGCATCATACATGAGAGCAAGGAAGCGGAGGGGGCATGCAGATCGACGGAACCACGGCGGTGCTGGTGCATCTGGCCTATCCGGCAGCTCACCTGCAAACGCCCCAGCGCTTCAATCCTCGTTGCGCAGAACGTCGCATGAACGCCGTGCTGGTGCCTTGGCAGGTCCGGCCCGAGGATCTGGCCGCCACCATGGATGCACTGCGAAAGGCGGAAAGCTTGGCCGGCGCCATCGTCACGATTCCGCACAAGGAGACGTGCGCGCGGCTATGCGACAGGCTCGAGGGTGCCGCGGCGATCCTCGAAGTCGTCAACGTGATCCGGCGCGAGCCGGATGGCACGCTGACCGGCCGCATCCTTGACGGCGCCGGCTTTGTCGGTGGGCTGCGCGAGCGTGGCGTTTCGCTTCAGGGCCGCTCCGCGCTGATCGTCGGGGCAGGGGGTGTTGCGCTGGCCATTGCCGCCGCCCTGATTGAGGCCGGGATCACACGTTTGCGCGTGGCCAATCGCACCCGCTTTCGGGCCGAAGCGATGGTCGCGCGTCTGGACCAGTTGGTCGAAACCCACGGCGCATCCGTCCGTCTAGAGGTCGGGAAGGCTGATCCCACCGGCTTTGACATCGCCATTAACGCGACCTCATTGGGAATGCATGAGGGCGATGCGTTGCCTCTGGCGCCCGAGCGCATCACCTCTGCGATGACCGTCGCCGAGGTGGTCATGCTGCCCAGGATCACGCCGCTGCTGCGCGAGGCCGAGACGCGCGGCGCCGTGATCGTGCCGGGCGAAGCGATGATCACCGGCCAGATCGACCCGTTCATAGATTTCGTGCTCGGTCCCGCCGGCGGCGGATCCGCGCACCAGACCGTATAATAGGAGGACAAGATGATCGTTTTCGGAGCGCCCCGCCGCTATGTGCAAGGGCCCGGCGTGTTGGGCTGGATCGGTAAAGAACTGGCCGCCATCGGCAAATCGGCGGTACTCATTGCGGATGAGCGGGTCATGAGGCTTTGCGGCGACACTGTACGTCAAAGCGCCCAGGTCGAGGGCATCTCGGTTGCGCCGATGCGGTTTGGCGGCGAGATCACCTATGACGAGATCGCCCGCATCGTCGCCAAGATCGGCGATACCCCCACCGATATCGTGATCGCGGCTGGTGGCGGCAAGACCATCGACACCGGCAAGATGGTGGCGCGCAACATTGGCGCGGCCTTCGTCTCGGTCCCGACCGTGGCCTCGAACGATTCGCCGACCAGTCATATCGCGGTGATTTACGATTCCGATCACAAGCTGGTCGGCGTCGAAGAGAACAAGGGCAATCCCGATCTGGTGCTGGTCGATACCGAGATCGTCGTCAAGGCCCCGCTGGAGTTGCTTTCGGCCGGCGTGGGCGATGCCCTGGTCAAGGTCTTCGAGGTCGAACAATGCATCGGCTCGGGCGGCAAGAACGTCTTCGGCGCCAGCTCGCCATTGACCGCACTGGCGCTGGCACGCGCCTGCTATTCAACCGTGCGGGAGAACCTCGTCGGCGCCTACGAAGCCCATGCGGCCGGCACGCCTGATCCGGCCTTTGAGGCGCTGGTGGAGGCCGCGGTGCTGATGAGCGGCCTCGCCTTCGAAAGCGGCGGCCTGTCCGTCAGCCACGGCATGACGCGTGGATTGTCTGCAGTCCCGGGTGTGGCCAATGCTCTACATGGGCATCAGGTCGCCTATGGCCTGTTGGTGCAACTGGAGTTGGAGGATCGCGATCCCGAGTTCATGGCGGACATGCGCGAATTCTACCGTGCGGCGAGATTGCCGCTGAAGCTATCTCAGCTCGGCGCGGATCAGACCTCGAATTCGACCGTGCAAACCATCGCCGATCTTTCCGCCGCCGCGGCGCATATGAAAAAGTTCAACCGTGAGCTCACCGCGAACGACATCGCTGAGGCCATCGGGCGGATCGAGGCAGCCTGAGATGAGCATCGATCTAAGCCAGTTTTCGCTCGAAGGCCGCGTTGCCCTGATCACCGGGGCGGGGAGGGGCATCGGCCGTGCCTTCGCCCAGGCGCTGGCGCACGCGGGAGCGCAAGTGGTCGTCAACGACCTGCGCGCTGAAATTGCCGAAGAAGCCTGCCACGTCATTGAAAGCGCGGGCGGAAAAGCCATTCCCGCGGTCTTCGATGTTACCGATTTCGAGGCGCTGGACTTGCAGGTCGATGGCATCGTCTCGGTGTGCGGGCGGCTAGACATCCTGATGAATAATGCCGGCATCCTGATCCGGGCGCCAATCGAGGATCACGGGATGGGGGATTTCACCCGCGTCATCGACATCAATCTGAACGCCGTCTACGCGATGGCGCGCGCATGCGCGGGGCCGATGAAGGCGCAGGGCAGGGGGCGGATCATCAATACCGGCTCGGTCATGTCGATATCATCCCGGCCTGGTGTCATCTCCTATGTCGCGGCCAAGCATGGCGTGCTGGGCCTGACCCGCGGTCTGGCGGCCGAACTTGGTCCGTATAACATCACGGTCAACTCCATCGGCCCCGGCTATATCCTGACTGAGATGAACCGCCATGTCCTGGGCACGCATTTCGAGCAGGTGGTGATCGAGCGGACTCCCATGGCCCGCTGGGCCGCGCCTGAAGAGCTGACCGGCACCGCGATTTTTCTGGCCTCGGACGCGGCAAGCTTTGTGACGGGCCAGTTGCTGATGGTTGATGGCGGCATGACTAGCAACTCGCTGCTGGTGGAAAGCCAGAACCTGGGGGCATCAAGTTGAGCCCACTTTCCGAAACCGTCACCCGTGCCGAGATCCTGAAGCTGGTAGTTCCGCTTGAGCGGCCGGTGCGCCTGGGCGCCTTGCCGATCCGAGAACGTGCCTATGTGGCGCTGCGGCTGGACCTTTCGGGCGGGGCTGCGGGCTACGCCTATGGCTATGACCGTGGCATGCCCCTTTTCGAGATCGCGACCGAGGCGGCGCGGCGCTATCTCGGCCGTCCAGTCGCCGACAAGGTGCGGCTGCGGATCGAGGCGCTTGGTCCCACACCCGCTCCGCGCGCGACGATGGTGCGAGGCGTCTCGCTTTGCGACATTGCGCTATGGGACGCCGAGGCGCAGGTAGCCGGGCTGCCTCTACACGCCATACTGGGGACGGTGCGAGATCGCGTCGAACTGATGCCAGTGATCGGCTACGGCATGAGCCCCGAAGTCGCTGCGCGCGAAGGCGCCTCTTTAGCCGCGCGCGGCTTCCGGACCATCAAGCTGATGATCGACGGCAGCGACATCGCCTTTGACCGCGAGGTGGTGCGCGCGCTGGCAGGGGCGTTGCCAGAGGGAATTCGGTTCGGCCTCGATGCACATTGGTCATGGCGCCGGGCGCATGATGCGCTGCCCTGGTGTCGTCTGGCCGAGGAGACCGACGCGCTGTTCCTGGAAGATCCAGTGGCGCCGACAGACTGGCGCATCGCGGCGGAGCTGCGACAGCGCACGACCGTTCCGCTTTGTCTGGGTGAGGATGCGATCGACCTCGCCGCACTGCGGGACATGGCCGAGGGCGCGGATATCCTGCGGCTGGATGCGGCTTCTTCGGGCGGGGTCGGCTATGCACTCGACGGGCTGGCGCTCGCGCGGGCGCAGGGCAAGACGGTCATCCCGCATGTCTTCCCCTCGCTTCATCAGCATCTTGGCTTTGCGCATGAGACTGTTTCGCGGATCGAGGCGATTCTGCCCGAGTTCGGCGCTGATCCGATCGATGCCTTTCTAACTCGGCCGATCCAAGTCGAGGGCGGCATGCTGCTCGCGCCGGACGCACCGGGCGCCGGCCTGGCGCTGAACTGGGACGCATTGCAACCGTTCATATCCCGAAGAGAGGTCCTGACCCGATGACAGACGCACCCGCATCGGTGGGCGGCGCTGCGCTCCCTGCGCTCCCCGACTTCATCTTCGATCATACAGGCTTCATCACCCCGGATATCGAGGTTTCGGTGAGATTTTGGCGGGACGTTCTGGGCTTCGAGGCCCGGCCCATCGGCGAGCGCCGCCAGGAATGGATCTCGGGCTTCATGGGCGTCGAAGGCGCGCAGGTGCGGCTGGTGCATCTGTTCGGCCACGGCACCCACATAGAATTTATCGAGTTCGAGACACCCGAGGACAGTCCCGCCGTCGCCCGCGCCTCACAGGCGAATGTAGCCCATATCTGTTTGATGACGTCGGACGTGGACATGTTGCGGGCACGCATCCTTGCCGGCGGCGGCCGCGAACAGGGCCGCATGGTCGCGATCACCGAGGGTGTCGCCAAGGGCCGCAGGGGATTGTATATGATGGATCCGCACGGTGTCCTGATCGAGATCGTCGAAAAGTCGCGCGACTGAGGATGAAGCAGATGACCAAGAAGATCGTTCGTCAAAGCCTGTCGGAACAGCTGTATAACAGCCTGCGGCTGGCCTTGATGAACGGCCAATATGAGCCGGGGCACCGGCTGACCATTTCGGGGCTGGCCGAGGAGTACGGCACCTCGATCACTCCCGTGCGCGAGGCGATGTTCCGGCTGGTGAGCGAGCGCGCCCTGCAGATGCGGGCCGCAACCTCCTTTCAGGTGCCGCGTTTCGACACGGCACAGCTTTTGGAAATTCAGGCGATACGCTGCGAACTCGAAGGGCGCGCGGCCTATGAGGCGGCGGCGCGGATCACGCCCAAGCAGTTGAATGAGCTGCGCGAGATTCATACAAGATTTATCGCCGCAGCGGCGCGCGACCCGGCCAAGGCCAGCATCCTGAATCGCGATTTCCATTTCGCCTTGCTGCGCATGTCTGGCATGCCGCTGCTGGTGGGATTATGCGAAAACATGTGGACATTGATTGGCCCACTCCTGCGGCTTTTCCACGTACGGATGCCCGCGCGCGAGATCGCCAGCGATGAACACAAACATCATGAACTACTCGATGCGCTTGCCGCACGGGATCAGGAGCGTAGCCGCAAGGCAATCCAGGAAGACATCGCCTGGGCGGAAGACCTGATCCGCGAGATCGGCGCCGAACTGGCAGAGGGCGCCGCCGCCAGCTGACGCGAGGCGCACGTATCCATCACGGACCCGTTCACGGGCCGCCGGTACGTCCCGGTGGCAGGTCGTCGCATGCGCGCCGCAACTGGTCGCTTCCGCTCAGAAAAAGCAGAAAACGGCAGAAAATTCCTTGACGTTAAGGACTCATCATGCATCATATATCATATAGGGAGGGTCCGGTTCGCCGCATCTCGGGGATCGGGAGGTGAACGGGCTGGGTGGCCGCCCGGACGCCGGAAAAACGGCGCACAAGATGCGCTTTGGGAGGAGGAGGATCCATGTCCATTACCAGAAAGCAGTTCCTGAAGACCTTTGCACTTGGAGGCGCGGCCGCGGTGTCGGGCCTTGCTGCGCCGAGCGTCCTGCGGGCGCAGTCGCCGGTGCTTCTGCGCATGAACCTCGTGGTCGGAAACCAGGACCCGAGCTTCCCCATGTGGCAGGATTTCGGCAAGCGTATCGAGGAAGCGGCCGAGGGCACATTGCGCGTCGAGGTCTATCCCACCGAAACGCTGGGCAAGACCAATGACATGATCGAGGCGGTGTCTCGCGGCGCACCGATACTCCAGGACAGTGACCCGACCCATCTGTATAATTACAAGCCCGACTTCGCCGCAATGATGGCGCCTTACCTTGTCAAGAAGCCTGAAGACATCGGCACTCTGTGGAACTCGGATCTTGTCCGCGGATGGGAAGAGGAGGTTCAGGCCCAAGGCATCCGCGTCCTGACGATGACCTATTTCGGTACCCGTCATTTGCTGTCCAGCCGCCAGGTCGGGAAGCGTGCCGACACCCACGGGCTGAAGATCCGCAACGCGCCAACGAAGATGTGGAACGAGGTCGGACGCGTGCTCGGAGGCATCATCACGAACACCGCTTTCTCGGAAGCCTACACAGCGCTCAGCCAGGGCGTCGCCGATGGCGCGGAAAGCCCTCTCTCGGTGATCTATTCCACGAAATGGTTCGAGACGAAGCCATACGTCTCGCTGACGGGGCATCTGGTGGCCACGACCTCGATCCTGATGTCACAAAAGGTCTATGGCGGCCTGCCCGAGGCGGCGCAGAAGGCGCTCGATAAAGTCGGCCGCGGCTACACCGCGGTGCGCCAGCCGCAGATTGTCGCGCTCGAGGACGAATATCGGGGTAAGCTTAAAGAGGCCGGGCTGACCTTCAACGACGTGGACCGCGCGAGCTTCTTCGCCTCGGCCGCCGAGACCCCCGGCCATTTCCCGGAATGGACGCCGGGGCTTTACGACAAGATCCACGAGATTATCGGCTGAGCCGCACGGGCTGCAGCATGCGATCGCCGCCTCCTTCGTCTTCAAGGGGGCGGCCAAGTGCTCGCGCATTCGGCCTTGCGCGATACAAGTTCCAGCAAGGTAGATGATGACCCATCCTCAAACCTCCCGCGCACGAATGATCGCCGACAAGGCCGAGCTTTACGTGGCGGGTCTGTTCTTCGTGATCATGCTTGGCGTGGTCGTTGCCAATGTCTTCCTGCGCTATCTGCTCAGTACCGGCCTGCTCTTCACCGAGGAACTGGCCTATCTCGGCTTTTCCTGGTCAGTCTTTCCCGCAATCGCCTGGCTCTACCGGACACGGATGCTGATCTCGGTTGATGTCTTCTTCGAATTGCTGCCGAGGCGGCTTCAACGTAGCGTCTCAGCCCTGGTGGATTTGACGCTCGTCGGGGCGAACCTATGGTTTTGCTGGCTGTCTTGGGTGCTGGCCGCGGGCGGCTTCGTGCGCAGGACGCCGGTGCTGGAGGTCCCCTATTTCTGGATCAATCTCGCGCCCCTGCTCGCCTTCGGGCTGATGGCATTTTATTCGGCGGTGCATTTCGTCCAGCGGCTGAGGGGTTCCCACCCGACTTCCCATCCGGGAAAGCAGGCCGAGCTTTGCGAAGGCTCCTCGCCTTGAGCAGGGCCGTGATCCACGCCTAATCCGAAAGAGACCCCAATGACGCTGCTTTCGTTCTCGCCGGTGATCCTGCTGTTTGCGCTATTCGGCCTGCGCGTACCCATCGCGATGGCGTTGTTAATCGCGACGGCCTTCTATTTCGGAATTGTCAACACCTTCATGCCGAAGGAGACGATGATCCAGACCATGGTCGCCTCTATGGAGAGCTTTCCATATCTGGCGATCCCGTTCTTCACCTGCGCCGGTGTGGTATTCAACTATGCGGGCATCACAAAACGGTTGTTGGGCCTCGCTGACCTACTCTTCGGCCATATGCGCGGCGGCATGGCGCAGGTCAACGTGGCGCTTTCGGCGATGATGGGCGGGCTTTCCGGCTCGGCAAATGCCGACGCGGCGATGCAGACCAAGATGGTCGTGCCCGAGATGGTGCGCCTGGGTTATGACAAGGCCTTCTCGACCGTAGTCACGGCGGCCTCGTCCTGCATCACGCCGATCATTCCGCCGGGCATCATTCTGATCCTTTACGCCCTCGTGGCGGATGTGTCTGTGGCCAATATGTTCCTGGCGGGTTTTCTGCCCGGCCTGCTGCTCTGCATCATCCTAATGGTCACCGTCGCGATCATCTCGCGGCGTAAGGGCTATGCCCCCTCGCGCGACAGCCGGGCGGGCCTGCGCGAGATCGGCGCGCAACTGGTCGAAAGTATCTGGGCCCTGCTGCTGCCCTTCGGCATCATTATGGGGCTGCGCTTCGGCGTCTTCACGCCAACCGAGGCGGGCGCTGTCGCGGTGGTTTATGCCATCTTCGTCGGCGTGGTCGTCTATCGCGAGCTGAACTGGAGCCATGCCGGCGCGATCGTTGAGGAATCCGTAGTGGCGACGGCAGGCGTGATGTTCATCATCTGCGCGGCCAACACTTTTTCGACGTATCTGACCTGGGAGGGCGTGCCGAGCGCCTTTTCCAGCTTCCTGCTCGGTTCGATCCACGATCCCATCATCTTCCTGCTTGTCGTGAACCTGCTGTTACTGGTCATCGGCTTCTTTTTCGAAGGTGGATCGGCGATCATCCTGATGACGCCGCTGCTGCTGCCGGCGGCGACCCAGATGGGAATTGATCCCGTGCATTTCGGCATCATTCTGGCGGTAAACCTGACCATCGCCGGGTTCACCCCGCCTGTCGGCACGATGATGTTCATTACCATTTCCATCGCCAAAGTCCGAATCGAGGATTATGTGCGGCAGGCTTGGCCGTTCTTTATCGCGCTGGTCGTGGCATTGTTGCTGCTCACGCTAATCCCGGCCATCTCGCTGCTCCTGCCGTGGATGTTCCTGTGAGAAGCGCGGCCCAGCTTTCTTTTGCCGCGCAGTCTCCCTTGGCGCGCAGGAGCGCATCGCCGCCCAGAGATGAGCGCGGCCTTTGGAGCCACAAACGAGTTGGTTCCATCGAAACCTACAGGTCCGGGAGGTTGGAGATGCGTTCTAGCCAGCGGCACAAAGCATTGGGAATGAAATCACCCTGCTCTTCACATCCGGTGAGCTTTCGGTCGGCGAGCATCTAAAGACCTAGCGTTTGGGCGTTTCCCGCTCTCCGGTCCGAGAGGTCATGGATATGCTCGCCACTCAGGGACCGCTGGCGGTCCGAGCCCCCCAAGACGGCGACTAGGTTGACCACTCACAACCTAAATGTAAAGCACGCCGCATGTCGTGAGATGGGAGATGGAAGTGTTCGAGCTAAGCCAACTCAGGTGTTTTGTTGCGGTCGCCCGTGAGCTGAACTTCCGACGCGCGGCCGAGCATCTTCATATGACTCAACCGCCGCTCAGTCGGCAAATCCAGCTGCTGGAAGACGACCTTAACGTTAAGCTCTTCGAACGCACGAGTCGCTCTGTACGTCTGACTGCAGCAGGCAAGTCCTTTTTTGTCGAGGCGCAGGATCTTCTCAAACGCGCCGAAGCCGCGTCGCTGACCGCGCGTCAGGCCGAGGCCGGGCAACATGGGAGCATTTCATTCGGGTTCATACCAGTCGCCGCATTCGACATCATGCCTCGGGTCATACAGGCGGTGGGCAACGAAGCGCCGGGCGTGAACCTGCTACTGCACGAAATGTTGACGATTGAACAGATCGAGGCGCTGACCGCTGGCCGGACGGACCTCGGGCTGATCCGCCTGCCGCGCGAAAAGGAACGACTGGAGCTCCAATGCATCCAGCGCGAACCTTTCGTTCTCGCCCTTCATGTGGGGCACCCACTCGAGCACAAGGAGAATATCGCGATCGAGGATCTCGATGGGCAGCCTTTCGTGATGTATTCGCCGGCCGATGGTTGGTACACCTACGAGATTCTTGCACCTCTTTTCACATACGCCAAGGTGCGGCCGAAGTTTGCGCAGTATCTCGGCCAGACTCATACCATTCTCGCGCTTGTGAGTGCCGGCGTCGGCTGCGCGCTTATTCCGCGGTCTTCGCAAGTCATCTCCCTACCCAACATCGTTTTCCGGCCCATCGAACTTCCCGAGGAGGCGCGCGTCGAGGTGTTTCTGGCCTGGCGACGCGGCAATGACAGCCCCCTGGTTGAGATGGCGAGGAACATCATCGTCGAGCATGCGGCGACCATCCTCTAAGAGGCATCGGCACGGCTGATACGTGTGGTTTGTTGATACAAGATCGGTATCGATCAATCCTCGAATGCAATTGGACGCCCATCGATAAGGTTGAAATGATCGCGCGCAGTTCAGCAGCATTCTAGGGAGTGAGCATGACCAGCCATGTCAAGGAAAGTGATGTCGCCACGGCATCTTTGACCACCGGCACGATCGACAAGATCGAAATCACCACGTTTACCGTCGATATCAAGAATTTCGCACGGAACTACAAATCGAACGTCATCGGCGGGTCGATGGTCTACACACCGGGGGCAGTCTACACGCGACCAGTTCTCATGGTGCGGATCTTCACATCCGATGGTCCTGTCGGCGAATATGCCAACTTCGCCACCACAGGCACCGTCGACCAGGCCGTCGTCGCTGCCAAGGTTGCGGTTGGCAATCGCTGGCACGAGCGCGAGCTCATTTGGCGCACTGCCCGCCGCGCAGGCCGACCGGCGAACTCGTATGGCCTGAGCTTTGTCGATAATGCGCTGTGGGATCTCGCCGGCAAGGCGTACAACGCCAGCCTGTCACAGTTGCTTGGAGGATTCCGGGAGACAATCCCGGCCTATGTTTCTTGCCACAATGGCGACCGCCTCGACAATCTGCCCAGCAAGGAGGCCGTCGCCGACTTCTTTCTAGACCTCAAGGAGAAGGGCTGGAAGGGATTCAAGATGCACAGCTGGCACGAGGGCAACAAATGGGAGGAGGCGGAGAATGTCGCTTACATGCGCGAAAAGCTCGGCGAGCGCAGCGAGCTGATGCTCGACCCGGCCTGCGTCTTCGATTCCATCAGTGATGCAATCTTCGTCGGCAAAGCCTGTGAGGAGGCCGGCTTCCGCTGGTTCGAGGATCCATTGCGCCCACTCGGGGTTGGCATTCACCAGCACAAGGCACTGTGCGATGCCCTGAACATCCCCATTCTGCAGACGGAGCACGTGACGGGACCGGAAGCGAAGGCTGATTTCCTGCTTGCAGGCGGTACGGATATCCTGCGCGCCGACGCGCATTACGATCTCGGCGTAACCGGCTGCCTGAAGACGATCCGCTTTGCCGAGTCCCTCGGTGTCAGCGTCGAGATGCACGGTCCGAGCCCGGTCCATCGCCATCTCGTCGCCGCCATGCAGAGCACGACCATGTATGAGTGCGCGAACGTCTCGCCTGCAATGGATGATCCCTCGCCGGAGATCTACACCTGTGGGTACAGCGACAACGTGAACGCCATCGGCAAGGACGGATCATTGACGGTTCCCAGTCGTCCAGGGATTGGTGTCGAATACGACGCCTGCCTGATCAAGAGAAACCATCAGGCGACGGAAGTCGTCACTGCAGGCTGACCTGACGCAGCCTCGGGCGTGAACTACAGGTCCGAAGCTGTACATAGGCGTCGCGAGACCGAGGCCCGATCAGGGCCTCGGCCAGCGACGAGGACGGAGGAGGCGTCCACCATGAACGCAATAAGCAGGCCCTCGAGCCGCACCATCGACAAGGCGGCGATATCCCCGCTTGTCGAGGTCAACAACGTGACGCTCCGCTACAAAACGCAGCAGATGATGATCACGGCCACCGAGGGCGTGACCTTCAATGTCAATCGAAGCGACCGCTTCATCCTGCTCGGTCCCTCCGGCTGCGGCAAATCCACCCTGCTGAAAGCAGTCGGCGGCTATCTCCAGCCTGACGACGGCGAAATCACCATCAACGGCCGGAAGGTGACCCAACCAGGCGCCGACCGGATGATGGTCTTCCAGGAATTCGACCAACTGCTTCCCTGGAAGACGGTTCTCGGCAACGTATTGTTTCCACTGCTGAACGCCGCGAAGCTCCCGATCCGGGAGGCGGAGGAGAAGGCCCGGCACTACATCGAGAAGGTCGGCCTCAGCCGGGTCGCAGAGGCCTATCCGCACACGCTATCCGGCGGCATGAAGCAGCGCGTCTCGATTGCGCGCGGGATGGCGATGGAACCCGACGTTTTGCTGATGGACGAGCCGTTCGCAGCGCTAGATGCCCTGACGCGCCGCACCTGCCAGGACGAACTCCTGCGGCTTTGGGATGAGACGAGGTTCACGGTCCTTTTCGTCACCCATTCAATCGGCGAGGCGATCAAAATCGGCAACCGCATTCTGTTGCTGTCGCCGCATCCAGGCCGGGTAAAAGCGGAGGTCTGTGACGTGGACAAGATCGACGTCTCCGACGGTTCGGCAGCGAAACTGGAAGCCGAAATTCACGAACTGCTGTTTGCCGGGGAGCAACACTGATATGCAGGCCACCATCATCATGCGACCAGAGGTTCCCGATGCGACCGGCAAGGTCGACCTGCAGGTGCGCCTCTCTGGCCGGGAGTTGTTCTGGTCGCACGGCGCGGTGCGCAAGACCTTCATCCTTCTCGTCCTAGCCGCGATTTGGGAGGTTTATGCGCGCGCACTTGGAAATCCGCTGCTCTTCCCAACCCTCTATGACACGCTCCTTTCGCTCTGGTCGTCCGTTCTGAATGGCGTCCTCTTTGAGCGGACATGGGCTTCCCTCAAGATTCTCGTGCTGGGCTACGGCCTCGGCGTCATACTGGCCTCTGGCCTGACGATCCTTGCGATCAACACCCGCCTCGGCACGGATCTACTCGAAACATTGACGGCGACATTCAATCCACTGCCCGCGATCGCGCTTTTGCCACTAGCGCTCATCTGGTTCGGCCTCGGAATCGGCAGTCTCGTTTTCGTGCTCGTTCACTCCGTTATGTGGGCGGTTGCGCTCAACACGCATTCAGGCTTCCGTAGCGTTTCGCAGACGATCCGTATGGTCGGGCGGAACTACGAGCTCAAGGGGTTGAGCTATGTTTTCAAGATCCTGGTGCCCGCCGCCTTTCCGACGATCCTGACGGGCCTCAAGATCGGTTGGGCGTTCGCCTGGCGCACCCTGATCGCGGCCGAACTCGTGTTCGGCGTTTCTTCCGGCCAGGGTGGCCTCGGCTGGTACATCTTCGAGAACCGCAACGTTCTCGACATTCCTGCGGTTTTCGCCGGCCTCCTGATGGTCATCGTCATCGGCCTTGTGATCGAAAACCTCATCTTCAAGACCATCGAGCGAGCCACCATCCAGAAATGGGGCGTGCAAAACTGACCTGCGGGACGAGGCAGGTCCACCAAAGGAGGAAAACACAGTGAAATTCAAGAAAGTTGGCGTAATCGCCACGCTGTTGGCCGCAATGGCTGGCAGCGCCCTGGCCCAAGATGTGCGCTTCGCCAAGCAACTGCAGATGAATAACCTGCCATCGATGGTGATGGAGGATCAGAAGCTCTTCGAGAAGCACGCTGCTGCACTTGGCCAACCGGACCTGAAGGCACAGTGGATTACCTTCGCAAATGGCGGCGCCACAACGGATGCGCTCATTTCCGGCAATGTCGAGTTCGTGTCTGCGGGCCTGACGAACTTCGCCATCCTGTGGTCGCGCACCAAGGGCAATGTGAAGGGTGTGGCCGGCGTCGCCGGGATCTCGCTGCCGCTGCTGACGCGCAATCCCGATGTTAAGTCTCTGAAGGATTTCACCGAGAACGATCGTATCGCGGTGCCGACGGTGAAGGTATCCAATCAGGCAGTCATGCTGTCCATGGCACTCGAAAAGCTCTACGGTGAGGAGGGGCGCACGAAGCTTGACAGCCAGACGGTGCAGCTCTCTCACTCGGATTCGCTGCAGGCGCTTCTCAATCCCAAACACGAGGTCAACACGCATTTCTCGACGCCGCCCTATTCCGTTTTGGAGCTGCGGGACGCGAGGGTGCACAAGGTATTCGACAGCGCGGAATTGTCCGAGACGCCGCTGGTCAGCAACATCATGTTCACCACCACGGCATTCCACGATTCCAATCCGGTGGCCGTGAAGGCGTTGATCGCCGCGCTGGATGAAGCGAACGAGTTCATCAACAAGGACAAACAGGCGGCAGCCGAGCTCTATCTGAAGATTAGCGGCGACAAGCTCAGCGTCGATGAGGTGCTGAAGGTGCTGAACGCAAAGGGATCGATCTTCTCGGCGACACCGCAGGGGACGTTGCCCGTCGTGCAGTTCATGCATCGTGCCGGTATCATTCCGAGCGGCCCAGAAAGGTGGGAGGACCTGTATTTCCCTGAAATCACCGCGCGTGAGGGTAGCTGACAGGCCCCATCGCTGGGACTTTTGAAGGGTGGGGAGGGATCCCCGCCCTTTCTCGTGTTCGCTCGAGATCGATACAATTTCTGTATCGATCAAGTGACTTTATGAAATGGACCTTTATCAATCCACCTCCTAGCATCCCTTTCAGTTCAGATGAAATGCAGGAAACAGGGAGGTTTGCATGGGCGTTCAATTCGATCTCGCCAAGGCTCTGACGGGCATATCGGGCATTCTCGTCACGCCATTCGACGGGCAGGATGAGGTCGCGCCGCAGCGCCTGAAGCCGATCATCGACCGGGCAATCACGGCCGGCGTGCACATTCTCGTCTCGAACGGCAATACCGGCGAATTCTATGCACTGACGACCGACGAAGCCGAGACCATGGTTCGCGCCGCTGCCGAGCAGATCGACGGCCGTATTCCGCTGCTGGCAGGCATCGGTCGCTCGATCAAGGATGCCTGCAGCCTGGCGAAGGCCTCAGCTGAAGCGGGTGCCTCCGCGCTGATGATCCACCAGCCGCCGGACCCTTTCGTTGCACCGCGCGGTATCGTCGATTATGTCCGACGGGTGCACGAGGCAAGCGGCGGTCTGCCGCTCATCCTCTATCTTCGCAACGATCTCATCGGCCTCAAGGCAATCCAGGACATCTGCAGTCTCGAAGGCGTGATCGGCGTCAAATGGGCGACGCCCAACCCGATGAAGCTTGCCGAGGCGGTCCATAACACGCCGTCGCATATCGTCTGGGTTGGCGGCCTCGCCGAAACCTGGGCGCCGCCACTTTATGCCGTTGGCGCGCGTGGGTTCACCTCCGGCCTGATCAATGTCTGGCCGGAGCACTCCGTCGCCATTCACAAGGCACTCGACGCCGGCCGGTATGAGGAGGCTGCAGCGCTCATCCGACGCATGAGCGCCTTCGAGGAGGTGCGTGCGCAGGAGATGAACGGGACCAATGTCACGGGTGTTAAGGCGGCGCTGCAGATGATGGGCCACGATTGCGGCGCAACGCGTTCACCCTCGGCTTGGCCGCTGACGGCAGTGCAGAGTGAAATGCTGTCGTCGCTGCTGTCGGCGGAAAAGCTGATTGGGAGACTTCGAAAAGCCGCATGACCAAACCGCCCGCGCCGGGGGAGGGCGTGGGCGCCAAATCAATCAACGGGAGGAACGCATGCCAAAGGGAAGAACGTATCTTGCAGCCGGTATTTCGGGGCTTCTAGCCGTGGCCGGTCTTGCACCATATGCCAGCGCGGCCAACGAAACGGTGACCGTCGTTTTGCCGGAGGAACCGCCATCACTCGAGCCTTGTGAATCGAAGCATTCCAGCGTCGGGCGAGTGCTTATCCAAAATATCACCGAGCCTCTTACCGCCATCGACCCGGAGACCGGGGAGGTGAAGCCGGAGCTGGCGACGAGTTGGGAGCAGACTGCGCCAGATACTTGGCGTTTCCATCTGCGCGAAGGCGTGACGTTCTCCGACGGTGCGCCGTTCGATGCGCAGGCTGTCGTGGCCTCCATTGACCGCCTGCAGCGCGGCGACATGACGTGCAACACGAAGCAGCAAACCCTTGGCGGCGTCGACATACATACGACGGCCGTCAGCGACTACGTGGTCGATTTCAAAACCAATAAGCCGATCCCGATCTTCCCCACGATGATGACCGTGGTACAGATGAGCTCACCCAACATGACCTTGGAAGGTGCGAGCCGTAATCCGATTGGCACAGGGCCCTACGTGCTGACCGCCTGGAATGCTGGAACGGACATCACCGTGGAGCGGCGCGACGATTACTGGGGTGAAAAGCCGGTCGTCGCCGGAGCGCGCTATGTCTGGCGCTCCGAATCGGCACTGCGCGCAGCGATGGTCGCAACCGGCGAGGCCGACCTCACGCCGATCATCTCGGTTGCCGATGCCAACAATCCGGAGACGGATCTTGCCTATCCAAACGGCGAGACGACCCGGCTTCGCATCAGCACGAACGTGCCGCCGCTCGACGACAAGCGCGTCCGTCTGGCTCTCAACCTCGCGATCGACCGCGAAGGGCTGAAGGTGCTGTTCGGCGAGGAGGCGAAGCTCGCCGAACAACTCGTCGGGCCGAACGTCAATGGCTTCAATCCTGACATTCAGCCGTTCCCCTACGATCCCGGAAGGGCGAAGCAGCTTCTTGCTGAGGCGAAGGCGGACGGCGTGCCGATCGACAGGGAGATCACCATCATCGGCCGCAACGAGATCTACGTGAATGCCGGCGAGGCCCTTGAGGCTATGCAGGCGATGTGGAGCGAACTCGGCCTCAACACGAACATCCGCATGTTCGATACAGGCAACTGGCTGCGCTACCAGAACCGGCCTTTCCCGGAGCCCGACGTGGCAAACCTTCACCAGGACCAGCATGACAATCTCCTGGGCGACGCGACCTTTACTGCATTCAACAAGTATCACTCGGAAGGCGTCAATTCTGCTGTCCATGACAAGCGCGTTGACGAACTGATCGCCAAGGCAGAGCCTGCCACCGGCGAGACTCGTACGGAGGCCTTCCGGGAGGCGTTCAAGCTGCTCCACGACGATCTAGTGGCCGACGTCTACATGTATCACATGATCGGCTACACGCGCGTCAGTCCGCGCCTCGACTGGCGCCCATCGCTGGCGACTAACAGCGAGATCAACCTGTCGGAAATCCGCTTCCGGGCCAGCGAATAACACCCCGCATGATGCGGCCCCAGCCGGGGCCGCATCATCCTCACGCACCCTCCCACGAAGGAAGAGGTCATGAGATTCTTCAAGCGTTCGTTTTTTACCCTGATGTCGATGGCCGGCCTTCTGCTGCTCGTCTTCTTTCTCTCGCGCATGACCGGCGATCCGTCTTATCTGTTCCTGCCGCTCGATGCGTCGCCGGCCGATCGCGAAGCCTTTTCACGGCTCCACGGCTTTGACGATCCGATCTACGTTCAATTCGGGCGCTATGTGGTCGATCTCCTGCACCTCGACTTCGGTACCTCGCTGAGCCAACAGCGGTCGGCGATGGACATCGCCCTAGAAGCTTTCCCGCACACCCTCACTTTGGCGTCCATGGCGCTTGCGATCGCATTTGCTGGGGCGATCCTGTGCGGCTCGCTCGCCGCCCGCAAGCCTGGGGGCGCTTTCGACCGTCTGATCAGCGTGCTTTCTCTGACAGGGGCCAGCACCCCCGATTTCTGGATCGCCATCATTCTCGTTCTGATCTTTGCTGTCAGCTTCGGCTGGTTGCCAACCTCGGGCGTTGGCGGGCCTGCCTACTGGGTCATGCCGCTCTTTGTGCTCGCGTTGAGGCCCTTCGGCCTGCTCGGGCAGGTGGTGCGCGGTTCGATGATCAGCGCGCTCTCGTCTCCTTACGTGAAGACGGCCTATGCAAAGGGCGCCAGCCAGCCGAAGATCATCTTCGTGCATGCGCTGCGCAACTCGATGCTGCCTGTCATCACTGTCGCAGGCGATCTTGCTGCTAATCTTTTGAACGGCGCGGTTATCGTCGAGACCGTATTCGGCTGGCCAGGTATCGGGCGACTGATGATCGATGCGATCATGCAGCGCGACTTCGCCGTCATCCAAGCATCGATCCTCGTTACTGCCTGCGCCATCCTCATCCTAAATATCCTGCTCGACATTGCCTATGTCGCCCTCGATCCGCGCGTGAGGCACGTATGACCTATCTTATCGAAACCACCAAAGCGATGAACTCCGCTCCACGACGCTCCGGCCTCGGAACGGTCCTCTCGCTGCTATGGGCGGACAAGTTCGCGACGCTCGCCGCACTCTTTCTTCTCCTGCTTACGATCACCTGCCTCGTCGGACCCTTGCTGGTCGGAGACGCAGCGGGCGGCGTCAACTTTGCCGGGCGCAATGCGCCGCCCCAATTCGAAAAAGGCTTCCTCTATATTCTCGGCGGCGACAACCTCGGCCGCAGCCTGCTCGCCCGCATCATTGTCGGCGCGCAGACCACCATGGCGGTCGCGGTGACGGCAGTCATCACGTCGGTCGTTGTCGGTGCACTGCTTGGGCTCATCGCCGGCTACCGCGGCGGACTGGTGAGCGACGTGATCATGCGGTTGACCGACATGATCATGAGTTTTCCCTCGCTGCTGACGGCGCTCGTCGTCCTCTATGTGCTCGGGCCGAGCGTTGCGAACCTTGTCATCGTACTCGCAATCACCCGCATCCCCGTCTATCTGCGCACGACGCGTGCCGAGGTGATGGAGGCGCGAAGCCGGGTCTTCGTCACAGCAGCCATAGCCATGGGGGCAAGCCCCGCTCGTGTGCTCTTCCGGCACATCGCGCCGGTCGTGCTGCCGACGCTGTTGACGATAGCCGCCGTCGATTTCGCCGCCGTCATCATCACGGAATCCGGCCTCAGCTTTCTCGGTCTCGGCATCCAGGCACCCGATTTCACCTGGGGCTCGATGGTCGCTACGGGCCGCAACTACATCGCAAGCGCTTGGTGGCTGTCGTTCTGGCCCGGCCTTGCCATCACGCTCACTGCGCTCTCGCTGAACATCCTTGCGAGCTGGTTGCGCATCGCGACCGACCCGCAGCAGCGCTGGCGGCTTGAAGGGAGACGCAGGAATGACTGAACCGCAAGCACCCTTGCTGGAGATCGAAGACCTCAAGGTCCAGTTTTCCGGTCCCCGCGGCGTGGTGAAGGCCGTTGACGGAATCAATCTCAGGGTCGAACGCGGTGAGACGCTGGCGATCCTAGGGGAATCCGGTTCAGGCAAGAGCGTTAGCGCGTCGGTGGTGATGAACATCCTCGACATGCCGCCCGGCCGCATCACCGCCGGCCGCATTCGGTTCGAGGGTCGGGATTTGCTGAAGATGACGCCCACGGAACGGCGGAAGATCAACGGCGCTGAGATCGCCATCATCTTCCAGGATCCGCTCGCCCATCTTAACCCAGTCTATAGCGTCGGCTGGCAAATCGCGGAGGTCTTCCGCATCCACGGACGTGCTCGCGACAGGGAGGAAGCCAAGGAAAAGGCGATTGGTCTCATGGAGCGCGTCGGCATACCCAATGCCCGCGTCCGGGCAGATCAGTACCCGCAGCAGTTTTCGGGCGGCCAGCGACAGCGCGTGATGATCGCCATGGCCCTGGCGCTTTCGCCGAAGCTTATCATCGCCGACGAGCCGACGACGGCGCTCGACGTTACGGTCCAGCGCCAGATCCTGGACCTCCTCAAGGATCTCCAGCGCGAAATGGGCATGGGCCTCATCCTGATCACCCACGATCTTGCGGTCGCCGGCCTTATGGCGGACAGGGTTGCCATCATCAAGGACGGAACGATCGTCGAGAGTGGCGACATCCGAGAGGCCTTCACGACGCCGAAGGCCGCCTATACGCAGCAACTTCTGGCCGCGATCCCGCAGGTGGAAAGGACGCAGCGGAGCGGAGTGGCGAGCGAGCTGCGCCCCCCGCTTTTGGTCGCCCGCGATCTTTCCAAGGAGTATCATATCTCACGCGGCCTCATTGTCGGTTCAGCCGGGACTCTGCGCGCTGTCGATCGCGTCAGCTTCACCCTACGCGAGAAGCAGACGCTCGGCATCGTCGGTGAATCCGGCTCCGGCAAATCGACGGTTGCGCGCCTGCTGATGCGGCTGACTGATCCGAGCTCCGGCTCGGTGCACTATCGCGACAAGAACCTGTTTTCGCTGCGCGGTCCGGACCTGCTCGCCTTCCGGCGTGACGTCCAGATGGTGTTTCAGGACCCCTATGGTTCTCTCAATCCGAAAATGGCGGTCGCCGATATCATCGCCGAGCCTCTGGCCATCCACCGGGACATCCTGCCAAGGGCGCAGTGGCGAGCGCGCGTCCGGGAGCTGCTCCGCCTGGTCGGCCTGGAGCCTGAGCACGCGGAGCGTTATCCGCACCAGTTTTCCGGGGGCCAGCGGCAGCGTATCGCCATCGCCCGGGCGCTCGCCTCTGAACCGCGCATCATCATTTGCGACGAGGCGGTATCGGCGCTCGACGTCTCGATCCAGGCGCAGATCATCACTCTGCTGGCTGACCTCCGGGACAAGCTCAATCTATCCTATATCTTCATCACCCACGACCTGCCCATCGTGCGCAGCTTCGCCGACGAGATCATGGTGATGAAGGCTGGTGCCGTGGTCGAACACGGGCGAACTGACGACCTCTTTCTCCGGCCGCGGGACGAATACACCCGCAGGCTGCTCAGCGCGGGTGAAATTCCTGCTTGGATGCAGCGTATCGAGGCGGCCGAATATCACGGCGCTTAGAGTTCAGCGACAAGGAATGCATGATGAAAATTGTGAATGTGGAAACGGTTCGTGCCGACATCGTCCGTCTTCTGAAGGCGACCGGTCTCAGGGAGGATTTCGCTGAAGATATGAGCCACATCATGGTCGAAAGCGACCTCATGGGGCATAGGACCCATGGCCTTGCCATGCTGCCCACCTATCTGGACCGGTTGATGAAAGACCTCATCCGCAAGGACGGTGACATTACGGTTGTCTGGGAGACCGCCTCGACGCTCAACTGGCAGGCGCACCGTTTGCCTGGCGCCCATGTGGTGCGGCGGGCGATGCGCTCTCTCTACGACAAGGTCGCGAGCGAACCCGTTGTCACGGCGAGCATCGCCAATTGCTCTCATATCGGCAGCCTACAGGCCTATCTCGAGGAGCCGGCACGGCGCGGTTATCTTTGCCTGATGATGGTGACGGATCCCGGCGTCGCTTCGGTTGCGCCCTTCGGCGGCTGCGATCCGGTGCTCACCTCCAATCCAATCGCCGCGGCCATTCCGACGCATGGCGATCCGATCCTTATCGACCAATGCACCTCCCTCGTTTCCAACGCGCAGGTGCAGGCCGCGGACAGGAACAAGCCGCTTCCCGGCCGCTGGGTCGTCGACAACCAGGGTCGCCCCACCGATGACCCCAATTCCCTGACAGCAGATCCGCCGGGCACGATCATGCCGCTTGGCGGCGAGGACTTCGGCTACAAGGGTTTTGGCTTCGGCATCATGGTGGAAGCCTTCGCACTGGCGCTATCTGGCCACGGCCGGCTGACGCCGAAGCAACGCGGCGCCCAGGGCGTCTTCCTGCAACTGATAGACCCGAATGCCTTCTCGGGGGCCGAGGCGTTCCTTGCTGAAAGCACGGACTTCGTCCGGCGCTGCAAGGCTAGCCGCTTGGCAGAAGGGGCACGGGGGATCCGGCTGCCCGGAGAGCGGGCCATGTCCGAGAAGCGACGGCAATCGCACAGTGGCCTTGAGATTGCGGACGATCTGTTCGAACGCGTTGCCCTTCTAGCGGCGTCACAGGAGATAGACGCCTTTGCCGACGTACCAGTCTCCGCCTGAGTGGATGCTGGCGCCGGTCGATTCCATGCTCACGTGAGAAGGCCCATGACACTTCACCAGAACCTGATAGCCGGCGAATGGGTCGGCGGAGACGGCGTTGCGAACATCAACCCGTCGAACACCGATGATGTCGTCGGAGAATATGCACGTGCGAGCGCCGAAGACGCGAAAGCCGCGATCGCGGCGGCAAAGGCCGCCTTTCCCGCGTGGTCGCGCTCCGGCATTCTCGAGCGCCATGCGATCCTGAAGAAGACCGCCGACGAGATCCTGGCCCGCAAGGACGAGCTGGGACGCCTTCTCTCGCGCGAAGAGGGCAAGACGCTCGCCGAGGGTATCGGCGAGACGGTCCGCGCCGGCCAGATTTTCGAATTCTTCGCCGGCGAGACCCTGCGTCTTGCGGGCGAAGTCGTCCCGTCGGTCCGGCCGGGGATCGGCGTTGAGATCACCCGCGAGCCGGCCGGCGTCGTCGGCATCATCACGCCCTGGAATTTCCCGATCGCCATTCCCGCCTGGAAGATCGCCCCGGCGCTTTGCTACGGCAACACCGTTGTCTTCAAGCCGGCCGAGCTGGTTCCGGGCTGTTCGTGGGCGATCGTCGATATTCTCCACCGCGCGGGCCTGCCCAAGGGCGTGTTGAACCTGGTCATGGGCAAGGGATCGGTCGTCGGCCAGGCGATGCTCGACAGCCCGGACGTCCAGGCGATCACCTTCACCGGCTCGACCGCGACCGGAAAACGGGTCGCCGTCGCCTCGGTCGAACACAACCGCAAGTACCAGCTGGAAATGGGCGGCAAGAACCCGTTCGTCGTGCTCGACGATGCCGATCTGTCCGTCGCCGTCGAAGCGGCGGTCAACTCCGCCTTCTTCTCGACCGGCCAGCGCTGCACCGCCTCGTCGCGGATCATCGTCACCGAGGGCATCCATGACCGGTTCGTCGCCGCCATGGGCGAGCGGATCAAGGGTCTCGTCGTCGACGACGCGCTGAAGGCCGGCACCCATATCGGCCCGGTGGTCGATCAGAGCCAGCTCAACCAGGACACCGACTATATCGCCATCGGCAAACAGGAAGGCGCCAAGCTCGCCTTCGGCGGCGAGGTGATCTCGCGCGACACGCCCGGCTTCTATCTGCAGCCGGCGCTGTTCACCGAGGCGACCAACGAGATGCGCATCTCGCGCGAGGAAAGGCCGGCAAACGCTTTGGCGTAGTAGTCGGCACGATCATAATGCACAGGGTCAAGGTAGCCGTGCGGTCCATACTTCATGGCAAGGTGGTCTGCCCAGCTTCCACGCAGCGAGACTTCGATGCGCTCGATAGCATCCATAACATGCAGTCGAAGTCGTCTATCGAATCCATACAACGCCAGCACGTCATCGAACGACGTGCCATCCTTGAACTTGTGAGCTCCAGCGGCTGGTGCCCGATGCGGGTAGGCGCGCCAGGCAAGTTGAGTGCAGTTGTGCCCCGCTCCACTGCGATCCGCATGGCCGCGAGATGCTCTCTTTTTCTGGGCCTCCAGAGTCGCATAACGTATCGATCGGAACTGCGGCGCCTTGAGCCATGAAAATCCAGCGTAGTAGACTAGCTTATCAAATCCGCCCGGTAACTGTCCGGGATTTAGTGGATTTGCTGTCCGCGACTTACTGAAATCGGTGTTCCGGGACTTAACGAAACACTCGCACCGGCGGCGTCTCTGCTCAAACAGAGCTATTTCTGCTTCTTGCGAAGGCTGAGCCCGCTGTCCGCGAACTTGACCTGAGCGCCCGGAACGGCGCCGATCTGCGCCCAGTCAGCAAGGACGAAACGTTGCAACTCGGAGAAAGCAGAGCCTCGCGCGCGGTGCTGCTGAATTGAACCACTTGATGCGTGGTGCGGCCGCTGGCTCGTCTTCACGAGCCTGCCGAAGCCGAGCGTTCTCGCCGTATCCAAACCCGCTGACGCTGACGAGATTACGTGCTGTACTATGAAGCTGGAGGTCGGAAGACATGCTGTCCTCCTTTCGTTGGGGCCAGGACACCAAGGTCCCGAAGCAGCAGCGCCCTTGATCCGGCTGCTGAAGCTATCAGCATGCATTCTTTAACGGACATACGCAATGGCGACTGGCTTTTTGCTATCGATCAACGCGTTAAAGGATGTCGCAGAGGGGTCGACTCGGAGGGAAGCGGCGGACGATAGCATTTCTTGCGGGCAACGATTCCGATCAAGTCTATCGGCGAAGGCCGGGCCACCGCCTTGATCTCAGACAACGGAAGGCGTTTGACGAACGGCGTCAGCTGCCCCCTAGATCACCTTTGGAAGCCATAGAATAATTGCCGGTCTGCTTTGAGTGGTCATACTGCCGCGCAAGACGAACAAACGATCTACCCCCGCGCGAACTCAGGTATCTGGAACCTTCGCCGGTAGGCGCCCGGCGTCATCCCGGTGATACGCTTGAACAGCCGGCGGAAAAACGCGGCGTCCTCGTAGCCAACGCGCCAGCTGATCTCATCAACGGGCGAGCTCGTCCGTTCCAGTCTTCGTTTGGCGTCCTCAATGCGCAGGCGCTGCACGTAGGCTATCGGCGCAAGGCCGGTCGCAGCAGTAAAGCGTCGCTTGAAGGTGCGTTCAGCGAGTTTCGACCGTCTGATCATCTCGTCGACCGGATTGGCAACCGAAAAGTGGTTCGTCAGCCACGCCTGTGCGCTTTGGATCTCGGCGTCGCCGTGGTTGCTCCTGCCCTCGAATATTATATAAGGGGCAAGTCCGTCCTGATGCCATTGCAGCGCGAACATTCGCGCGACTTCCTGCGCGACGGTGGCGCCGACGTGATGGGCGATCAGATAGAGCACCATGTCGTGCCATGTATTCGAAGCGCCTGAACTGATCAGGTCTTGGCGCACCCCGGAGATTACCAGAACACGTTCGGGATGGATCGGCACTGCGGGGTAGCGAGTTGCGAACTCATTCGCATAACCGAAATGCACGGTGGCGTCCCTGCCGTCAAACAGCCCCGTTTCGGCCAGAAGGAAGACCCCTGAACAGGCGGAGCAGAGCCGCGCGCCGCCATCGTGCATGCGCTTGACCCAGTCCACGAGCCGCGGGTAGCGACCCGTTTGCCATCCACCTGGTTTCAGCAGGACAGATGGGACGATAAGGATGTCGCACGCTGCGACATCGTCGATCGAACGTTGCACGTCGATGGGGACGCCGCTGGCCAGCCGGAGCGCGCCTGCCTCCTCTCCGACAATCTCTACCTGGAAGGGATGCTCTGCACCGGGTCTGGCAATCCCCAGCATCGAAACCCCATTCATGACGTCGTAGATCCCTGCCAGCGTGGAGATCACCGCGTCCGGCAATGCGACGAGGCAGACACGCAACGGTGCCGATCCGTTCAGGTTCGCCTGTTCGATCATTGTGACCTTTCGTGCCACGCCACGAGAAAGCGCCCGATATGGCACGAATGGACCGATTGGGGGCGATAGCGGCTCTGTCGCGCAGCCTGCTGAAAGACTTACACCACAGCTGCTTTTGAACACAACCCAAGCATTGGAAGGAAGAGTGCGATGCGGGATACACCGAAGATCGACGAGGCGAGGCTCGAAGCATTCGCCACACGGGCAATCGGCGACCTGACGGCCGGTTATACCGGGGTGATGGTCAGCCTGGGCAGCAAGCTTGGCCTCTATCGAACAATGGCCGGGGCCGGCCCGCTGAGTGCGAAGGAAATCGCCACGCGGGCAGACTGCGCCGAACGCTACGTTGCCGAATGGCTGAACGCCCAGGCGGCCGGTGGCTACATCACCTATCACGGTCTGAGCAACACCTATGAACTCCTACCGGAGCAGGCGATGGTGCTGGCAGACGAGAACAGCCCCGTCTATATTCCGCACGCATGGAACGTGCCGGCGTCGATGTGGTTCGACGAGGCGAAGGCCTTGAACGCATTTCGCACCGGCAAAGGTGTCGCATGGGGCGAGCATGACGGGCGGCTCGCCTGTGGCTCGGCCGCTTTCTACCGCAACGGCTATCGCGCCAGCCTGGTGCCGCAATGGCTGCCGGCACTGGAAGGCGTCGTTGAGCAGCTCGAGACGGGCATAGCGGTCGCCGATGTCGGCTGTGGCCATGGCCACTCGACACAGCTTATGGCCGAAGCGTTCCCGAACTCGCGCTTCCACGGCTTCGATACCCATCCCGCATCGCTTGACGAAGCGCGGCGCAATGCTGCGGCGGCGGGCCTGATGGACCGGATCGAATTCGCGCTTGCAAGGGCTGACGATTATCCGGACGGCGAGTACGGCCTGATCTGCTTTTTCGATATCCTTCATGATCTGGGCGATCCCGTCGCCGCCGCCCGCCATGCGGCCAGCGTACTGGCGCCTGGCGGCACGGTGCTGCTTGTCGAGCCTTTCGCCCGTGACCACGTCAAGGACAACCTCTCGCCGGTGGCGCAGCTCTACTACTCGGCCTCGACCATGATCTGCTGCGCTCACGCGATTTCCGAGGGCGGCAACATGGTACTCGGGGCCCAGGCGGGACCAGCGCGCCTGGCCGAAGTGTTCCGCAGGGCGGGCTTCACGCACTTCCGCCGTGCCGCGGAAACCCCATTCAATCTCATCTTCGAGGTGCGGCGTTGAAGCGCCGCATCCCGTCGATCGACCGCGAGACGACCAATGAGAAAGTCATTCGCAAATGTGGTGCTGGCCGCAGTCGCGGCGATGCGTACCAAACGTCAGACACGGCGCAACGCCAAAATGCTTCAGCACCTTTCGGATGCGCAGCTCGAGGACATCGGCCTGAAGCGAGCCGATGTTTGGGACCTCTATTAGGCCGAGACGGCACCGTTCGCCCGTTAAGGGCGGTCCGCGGCCCGACAAGCTCATCGGCCGAATGCCGCCCGACCAAGAGCCGAGCGGTTCCCTCGTGGCAAAATGAACGCCGTGCGAAGGCGCCCAACCTTTCCTTCGAACAAAACCGCAGGGCACACCTCAAACTACCTGTCACTAGGCAGCTAAAAATGAGAATGCGGCCGTTTCCGCCAGGTTTTGCATTAAAAATGAGAATCCGGTCAGCCGGGTTCTCATGGGGTGGAGGCGACCGCGAAGGAACTGTCGCGTGGACTAACCGGACGGCAGTGGCGATCCCTAGTGATCTTGGCGAAGCAGGGCTTGCAAGTGTTCGGGCGTTGGTACTGCCATACCAAGCACGCGCTGCAGTTTCTCGAGTGCGCGCTCACGCAGCTCCTTGAAGGAGATGTCTCCGTAGTATCGGACGCCCGACCGTCACCTTCATGAAGTATTCGCGATCGAAGTCAGGATCCATATAGGCGAGGCTGAAAAAAGTATTCATTTTGTTCAGATCCTCGGCAGGCAAAATCTTTTCGATAACGATGGACTGCAGTCTCATGTTCGCCTCATAATTGAAAATGGCAGAATATGCAACTAAAGGACGCCTTGCAAGACTTACATGAACGCTTCGATTCGAGCGTGTGCCAACATCACGCCATTTCCGAAATTTCGCTGCCAAACGTGGATCTATGGTCAGATCACGTTCGATCCGGTGCGCATTCGTTGTCGCAGTGGCGGCGGCGACGAACTCATGGAAAGGGACGGCCACGGAATCCTCGACAATTACCCTCCGGTGTGCCTGCGCACGTGTTCCGGCTGATCGGCAGATCGTCTCACGTTGAGAAGTTGGAATTCTCTATGATCGTTGTCCGCGCCGCGGACATCATCGCAGCGACTGAAAGTTCTCGCACTGTGCTCGAGAGATCGCCAGTGTATCATCGGGAACCAAGAGCTCGGTTCGCGGCGTTGTTGCGGGGCCAACGCCTCAGCTCTTTTGAAAAGCGACATGGAGGCCGAGGCCGATGAGCACCGTACCGCCTGCACGCTGCATCAGACACTGTGCACGACTGGAGTGCTTCAATCTCGCAATGACTGCGCCGGCCAGCACGACACCCACGATGTCGGCCAACGAAAACATCGCATTCACGATCGTGCCGAGAATGAGGAACTGCAGCCAAATCGGAAATGCTGCCGGATCGCCGAACTGAGGCAAGAACGCCAGGAAGAAAATCGCGGTCTTCGCATTAAGCATTTCGATGGCGATGCTGTCGAGGAGGGCACGCCTGCCGGATGTCGGCTGAAAGCTTGGTGCGACTCGGTCCCCTGTGGGCTTGGCGCGGAGCAACGCGAAACCAAGCCATATCAGATAACCCGCACCTGCGAGTTTTACCGTCATGTAGAGCACCGGCACGGCATGAAAGAGAACGGATAGGCCCACGGCCGCTGCGATGACGTGAACATAGCCCCCACGTGAATTCCGCACGCCGCCATCTGCCTGACATAGCCACGCTCAATCAGCGTTCGGAGCACCGCCGAGCGCGGCTGAAAATGATCGGTAGCTTCAGAAACCTGCATAAGCATTCTCCTGTTTTTGCCGTCAGGAGACCCGCCGAAACAACAAAGCCGCCTGGACGGCGGCTTGTTTCAACACATGATCGAAACGCGCCGCTCCTATCGGAACGTCGCATAGTAAAATGCACCAGTGAGCGCGGCTTTGATCATGCCCCGCAACCTACACGATGGCTCTCAATCTTTCAATTGATGGAGAAGGCGCGCCACTTTCAGCAAACACCGGATATATGCCCACCTCTGTAGGCGAGCGGCAGCTAAGGGCAGTGGGGAGCCGTTCTCCATCAGCCCTGTGCACCTTATTGCCAGGATGTTCATGTTTTGGGCTAAGAAGATCGCATAAAGCATCGGCCGGAACCTAAGCCCGGCGAAAGATTGCAGCCAGTCCTGTATTCATTGGCCTGACGTGTTTGGGGCCCCTGGCCTTATGGATTGCCCGACGTGAGCATAGTTATGGCAGGCAGAGGGCCCCTCGGGCGCTTTCGTCTTCGGGGCAGGCATTCCGACCCGGATCCATCCGAAATTTTCGGTTCCACCTGCCACCTCACGTGGGTTCTACCATGCGCGGCAGAGCCGTAGATGCCCGAAGGAGCGTGTTATTCGAACATCGGTGTGATAAGCTTCTTTGCCGCCGGAGGAGGGGGGTCGATGGCCAGGAGCGGCCATGTGAATATTGCAGCGTGGCTCAAGAGCTTGGGCCTGGAGCAATATGTCTCGGTTTTCGACGACAACGCTATTGATGCCGACGTCTTGCCCTGCCTCACGGCTGATGACTTGAAGGAAATCGGGGTGGGCGCGCTTGGCCACCGCAAGCGAATCCTCGAGGCGATAGCCGGGTTGGAGGACCAGCCGGGGACTGTGTCGGGAAAGGCAGAAGCGACGGCCCCAGCAATTTCGATGTCGCGGTCGCTTGAGCAGCCCGGCGAAACCGGACGCCCCCGCGAGGCGGAACGGCGTCAATTGACGGTCATGTTTGTGGATCTTGTCGGGTCTACCGCTCTCGCGACGCGGCTTGACCCTGAGGACATGCGCGATGTCCTCAGGCAGTTCCAGAATACCACGGCTGGCGAAGTCCTTCGCTTCGCGGGGCACGTCGCAAAGTTCATGGGCGACGGCGCGCTGGCGTATTTCGGATGGCCGCAAGCGCACGAAGACGAAGCCGAACGCGCCGTCCGGGCGGCGCTTGCGGTAGTGGGTGCCGTCAATGGGCTGTCGATCAAGGGCGATCAGAAACTCTCGGTTCGTGTCGGCATCGCGACGGGGGTGGTGGTCGTTGGGGACCTCATAGGCGTCGGGTCAGCGCAGGAGAACGCGGTCGTGGGAGAGACCCCTAATCTTGCCGCCAGGCTCCAAGCAGTAGCCGAACCGGGAACGGTCGTCATCTCCGAGCTTACCTATCGACTTGTCGGAAACCTGTTCGAGGTAACCAGGATTCGGCCACAGAAACTAGCAGGGTTCGACACCCCCGTCAGCGCATTCAAAGTGATTGGAGAGGGTGGCGCAGAGAGTCGGTTCGAAGCACTTCATGCAGACGAATCAGCGCCGCTTGCCGGTCGGGAACACGATGTCGCCTTGCTGCTCGATCGATGGCGGCTCGCCGCATCTGGTGAAGGACAAGTAGTCGAACTCTTCGGCGAGCCTGGCATTGGCAAGTCCCGTATTCTGCAGGAGCTTCGGGAGCACCTGAAAGACGAAGCGCACACGCGACTTCGGTATTACTGCTCGCCCTATCACGCAGAAAGCGCCCTCTATCCCGTCACGGAACAGTTACTCCGAGCTGGGGACATAAAGCGGACCGACCCGCCTGAGCGCCAGCTTGACTTGCTCGAGCAACTTCTCGTCGGCTTGACCGAGCACCCAAACGACGCGATACCGCTAATCGCGGCATTGCTGTCCATCCCGACCGAGGGGCGCTATCCCAAGGTCGACCTTATGGCGCAAAAGCAGAAGACGCGCACGTTCGAGGTTCTGATCGAACAACTAGAGGCGCTTGCCCGCAAGCAGCCGGTGCTGATGCTCCTTGAGGACGCGCATTTTCTAGATCCGACATCGGCCGAACTATTTGACCAAATTGCTGTTCGGATTCAGGATCTACCGGTACTGCTGGTTGCAACTTCGCGACCGGAAGGCGCGCCACGATGGAGCGGTCTCCCGCACGCGACATTTTTGACGCTCAACCGGCTCAGCCGTGCTCAGGCGGCCTCTATGATTGCAGCGATGACCGGGGGCAAGCAGCTGCCGACCGCAGTGCTTGACCAGGTTCTCTCGAAGACCGAGGGTGTTCCGCTGTTTGTGGAAGAATTGACCAAGGTCGTACTGGAATCGGGCATGCTTCAAATGCGCGATGGACAGCTGGTTTTGGCTGGCCCGCTGCCTCCACTAGCGGTACCCGCGACGCTGCACGACTCACTGATGGCCCGCCTCGATTGATTGGATTCCGTGAGGGACGTGGCGCAGGTCGGGGCGGTGATCGGACGCGAATTCACGCACGAACTGCTTGCGGCGGCTACGGGCCTTCCTGAATTGGAGCTTGAGCGCGCAACGAGCCAGTTAGTGACGGCGGGCCTTGTTTTCCGGCGTGGCAGTGGCAGTCAAGCAAGCTATGCCTTCAAACATGCGCTTGTCCAGGATGCCGCATACAGCAGTCTGCTGCACAGCCGTCGTCAGCAGTTGCATGCTCGGATCGCCTTAATCCTCGAGGAGCGCTTCCCTGAGATTGTGGCCACAGAGCCCGAGCTGCTCGCGCACCACTTTAGCCAAGCTGGCCTTATGGAAAGAGCTGTCGAGTACAACGAACTCGCGGGCCGCCGAGCGCTTTCACGCTCCGTGTTGAGAGAGGCGCTTGCCCGATTCGACACCGCTTTGGGCGTTCTTTCGGCGATGCCCCCGTCCGAAGAGCGTTCGCGCCGAGAACTTTCAATCCAGTTGGCGCTCGGCAGCACGCATGTTGCTGCGCATGGCTTTGCCGCGCCACCAACAGCAGACGCCTATGGTCGCGCGCGCACACTTTGTGAAGAGCTGGGCGAGACGCGTCTACTTTTTCCGGTGCTTTACGGTCTGTGCCTCTACCACCTCTATGCTGCCGAATTGGTGGAAGCACGCAGCGCAGCTGACCGCCTGCTAGAGTTGGCGAAAGAGAGCAACGATAGTGGACTTTCCTTCTTTGCTCACCGGGCGGCGGGCGTCAGCGCGTTCCCTGCCGGCGAGTTCTTGCGCGCCCGGGCACATCTGGAAGAGGCACTCGCCCTCTACGATCCTCGAGAGCACCGGTCCCCGGCGTTTGTCTACGCCTTCGATCCGCGTGTGGTGTGTCTGGATTATCTCGCCCGCACGTTGCTGCCACTCGGCTTCCCAGATCAGGCTTTGGCCGCAAACGACGAAGCGGTTGCTGAAGCCCATCGTGCAGGTCATCGCAATAGCCTGGCTTTGCCATTATTCTTTGGCGGGGTTATCCGCCAGATCCTCGGTGACCACGAAGGTGTCCAAGAGCGGTGCGCAGAATTGACTCGCATTGCCAGCGAAGCTGGATTTCGCTTCTGGCTTGCAGGTGCCACAATGTTGAACGCTTGGACAATCGCGGAGGCCGGCGATTTCGATCGTGGACGCGTCGAACTTCGACGGGGCCTTAGTGAATGGCGCGAAACTGGCGCAGAATTCATGGTTCCTTATTTCGTCGCTCTTCAAGCGCAGATCGAAATGAGAGCGAGCGACCCCGGTGCTGCACTTGTTCTGCTCGAAGCAGCGCAGGCAGGGGTGGAACGCACCAAAGAGCGATGGTTTGCAGCCGAAATACTTCGACTGGACGGGGAAGTGCTGCTGCAACTTGGGAAGGACAAAGCCCAACAACCCGAGCATCGCCTCTTGGACGCACTGGCAACGGCTCGTGCTCAGGGCGCGCGTTTCTGGGAACTGCGTGCTGCGCTGAGTCTCGCTCAAGCTGCCTGTCCCCCTTCAGGCGCCCGCGAGCAGCTCGCTCTGATTTATTCCGAGTTCACTGAAGGCCTGACGTTGCCAGACTTGCAAGCCGCACAGAGGCTCGCGGCAACGGCTGAAGGTCTTCCGGCAGCCAATCGATCGAGAAGCTAAGCCAGGGAGGACGCCATGTCATCGTCCGAAGATATCCGCGACGAAATTCAGAGGGCAAACGATAGGTGGAATTCAGCCTTCAACAGCGGCGATGCTGACGCTGTTGCTGCTTTATATGCGGCCGACGCGATCGTGTTGCCGTCTACTCACGCAATCGTCAGGGGAGGGAGCGAAATCAGAGACTTCTGGCGTGGATTGATCTCGGCCGGAGTGCAGGACCATAGGATCGAGATGATTGATGCCCAATCAATCGGCGACATTGGCTATGCAATAGGCAAATGGTCGGCAAATGCTCCAGGCGAAAGCGGTGACGCTCAGAGCTACGAGGGTACTGTCGTTATGATTTTCCGACGCCAAGGCCATGGATCTTGGAAGCCTTGCCTCCATATTTGGAATTGAGCTTGCGTCTTGGCAATCCGTTCCTCTGCGGCCGCCGGCAACCCTGTCGCTCAATTCAACCCCGGGCAATAGACGCCCGCTACTTTCTCGGAGGTGTCACGTTCGATTCCTTCCAAGGCGAAGGATAAGAGCTGACATCCGTACTGGGCGGCATGTCGCCGGCTTCCGATCGCCCGCGCCTTCGCTGAGAAGGTCCATGTATGCGCGATAAACGAACACCCGACCACGGCGTCCCCCCCGGTGGCTTCTTCGACCATGCCAAGTTTCTGTAGTTGGCCCAGCGCTGCGTTCACTGTCGGGACTGTAAGGCCGCTTCGTTTAGCCGCGGAAGCTGCGGTCAAATAGGGGCTCGTGCGCATGATCTCATGAATCTGGAGGACCGATCCGGTCCGCTCTGATTCCCTGACAATAGGTTCCCGGTCGTCGTCGAAAAATCGTGCAATACGCGACAAAATAAAATCCATGGAGCTCCGCTGTCGGAGGGCTGCGACAAGCTTAAAATCCGCACAGCAGAAAGGTGATGCGCCAGCCGAGAAGCCGGCTGCGAAGCACGGGCCTCGTTTCGTGGTCACCCGGATGACAGGCTGAGCAAGACCGCACGGCTTGGCAGCAACAAGGGGTGGCGAGGATGGCCGTAAGTCCTGTTTGAGCCCGCGGATTTGCAATTGACCATACTGGATGATGGCAGCAGCCATGGCGATCAGTCCGGCTGCGTTGCTACCACGTCCTGTCGCCGAGCGCCTTCTACATTCCACAGATACCAGTGATTGGTGCGAACCCTGTCAAGGTGGGCCCGTCGCCAACCCCACCGATGCTATCACTGCACTTGAGCCGCCTAACAGCCGCAACGTTTCTTAACGCCATGACATACCTGCCAACCGCCAGATCGCTATCATCTGATCAGGATCATCCGACGGCGCATATGCCGGTGGATCAAACTGAAGGTCGTATTCATGGGCGGGACATCCCGATCACTCTTTTCCAGCCTGCGTCCGGTCATCGGTGCGCTGTCGCTCTGGCTTACTTTCGTCCCGGTCGCACAGTCGGACGAGCAGATGCCCGTCACCGTCGTAGTCGCCCGTCAGGATGACGTCATCGAAAGGGAGCCCGTCGTCGGCTCGCTGATCGCGCGGGAGGAAATCGAGGTTCACCCCTTTATTCAAGCACGGGCGATCGAGCATATCCTGGTCGAGATTGGCCAAAGGGTTGAAAAGGGCCAGCCGCTTGCGGTTCTCGACACGACCGAAGCGGTGATGCTGCTCGGCAAGAACGAAGTAAGCCTCCTGCGCGCCCGCGCCGCCGTCGAGGTGGAGGTCAGCAAGCTTGAGGTAGCCGCGGTGACCGAGGCGGAAACCCGCAAAAATCTGGAACGCAGCCGTACGCTGCAGCCGAAGGGAGCCGTGTCGCAGCAAGTTCTCGACCAACACCAAAACACCCATGCCCGCGCACTGGCGGAACTGGGTCTCGCACGGCAGTCGCTTCAGCTTGCCAAAGCCGACGCGGAACTGATCGTCCGCGAGCGCCGCGAGATAGAGCTCACGATCGAACGCAGTACGGTGAAGGCGCCGGATGCCGGGCTGGTTTTAAGGAGAAGCGCGCGCGTTGGCGCGATGACTTCGAGCTCCGCCAGTCCGCTCTTTGTCATCGCTAAGAACGCCGCAATCGAATTCGTCGCTCAAGTCACTGAGACTAGCTTCATGCAGCTTGAAGAGGGCATGCGGGCGGAAATCTCGCTTTCGGGGCATGACCGCCCGCTCAGCGGCACGCTGCGGCTGAACGCGGCGGAGCTGGATCCGACGACCCGCAGCGGCGAAGTGCACATTGAACTCGACGAGACCGCAGGGCTGAAGCCGGGCGCTTTCGCCCGCGGCAGCATCTACGCCTCGGCGCGCCGCAACATTCTCCTTCCTGGCAGCGCGGTGAAGACCGCCACCGGTGCAAGCAGCGTTCTCGTCGTCAAGGAGGGTGTCGTCGATGTCCGCCGGGTAACCGTCGGCGCGCGCCAGGACGGGCTAGTCGAGATTGTCGCCGGCGTCAGCGACGGAGAGATGGTGGTCTTGAAATCCGCAAGCTTCCTGAAGGCTGGCGAGAAGGTCCGCCCGGTTATCGCCACCTCCGGCCAGCCCTTCGCAAACAACCTCGAAGCCGCCCTTCCCACGTCCGAAACAACCGGAGCGATCCAGTGATAAACGGCAATGTCTCGGCCTGGGCGATCCGCAACCCGCTCCCGTCCATCCTCCTTTTCGTCGTCCTGACGGTGGTCGGCCTCTACAGTTTCGCGAGGCTGCCGATCACCTATTTTCCGACGATCATCACCCCGGCCGTGAAGGTCACGGTCGAGCAGTCCGGCGCGACGCCGGTCGAACTCGAAACAGAAGTTACGCGGCTGGTCGAGAACGCGATCGCCTCGCTGCCATCGATCAAGGAACTGTCGTCGACGATCGGCGAGGGCCGGTCCGTTACGACCGTGGAATTTGAACTCGGCGTGATCTCGCCCGACCGCGCGATGGCCGAGGTTCGCGATGCGGTCACGAAGGTCAGGGGCGATCTGCCCGGCACGATCGACGAGCCGATGATCGAACGGATCGAGGAGGAGACGCAATCCATCGTCACCTATGCGGTGTCGAGCCAGGACATGACCGTGGCGGAACTCTCCTGGTTTGTCGACGACGTGGTGACCCGCGATCTGCAGGGCCTGTTGGGCGTCGGTCGCGTCCAGCGGATCGGCGGGGCCGACCGCGAAATCCGTATCGAACTCGACGCCGACCGGCTGCAGGCGCTCTCGCTCTCGGTCAGCAGGGTGAACGAAACGATCATTCAGGCGCAGCTCGACCGTTCCGGCGGTCGAAGCGAGATGGAAGGCAGCGAGCAGATCCTGACCACGGCTGCGGCAGCGCGCACGGTGACCGACCTGGCCGAACAGCGCCTGTCTCTATCGGGCGAGAACTCCGTGCGGCTCGCGGATGTCGCAAGCGTCCGCGATACGTTCGCCGAACCACGCGACTTCGCGACCCTGGACGGATCCGATATCGTCGGCTTTGCCGTCTACCGCTCGCAAGGGGCGAGCGATGTCGCGGTAGCAGAAGCTGTATCCGGTGCGGTTGAAAAGCTCGGCATTGCCCATCCCGCCCTCCGCTTCGGTCTCGTAGACGACAATGTCTCCTACACCGAGGGCAACTACCGCTCAGCGATGCACACGCTGCTCGAAGGCGCGGCCCTGTCGATCGTCGTCGTCTTTCTCTTCCTGCGTGACTGGCGCGCAACTCTCGTCGCGGCCGTGGCCCTGCCGCTTTCGATCATCCCGACCTTCTTCGCCATCGATCTTCTTGGCTTCTCGCTCAACATTCTCAGCCTGCTGGCGATCACGCTGGTGACCGGCATCCTCGTCGACGATGCGATTGTCGAGATCGAGAACGTCGTCCGCCACCGCAACATGGGCAAGTCCGGCTACCGTGCCGCGCTCGATGCGTCCGACGAGATCGGCTTGGCGGTGATCGCAATCTCGGCGACGATCATCGCGGTCTTCGCGCCTGTCGGTCTGATGACCGGTGTGGTCGGCCTCTATTTCCGTGAGTTCGGATTGACGGTGGCCCTCGCCGTCTTCTTCTCGCTTCTCGTGGCAAGGCTGATCACGCCGATCATGGCCGCCTATGTGATGGCGAGTGCGCCGCCGGCAAAAGAGCACAAGGGCCGGTTTTCGACGGTGTACGAGCGCCTGTTGCGAATGAGCCTGCGCTGGAAATGGGTGACGCTCGGCTCTGCCCTCAGCTTGTTCGCGGTTGCCATGACGGCGCTGATGTCGGTACCCACGACCTTTCTCCCGGAAGAAGACACCGGGCGGCTGATGCTGACCGTCGAACTGCCGCCCGGCGCGACGCTCGACGAGACCCGTCGGGTGACGGACTTGATCGTGGCCGAGATCGGCACACGGGACGAGGTGGAAGGCGTGCTGGTGAGGGCAGGATCGAGCATGAGCGGCCAGCAGGATGTGCGCTACGCCACCGTCTCTATCGAACTCACCCACAAGAGCGAGCGCGACCGCTCGTCCTTCGCCATCGAGGCCGAACTGGAAACGGCGCTGGCCGATACTCCCGACGTCCGCCTGCGCTTCCTCAATGATCGCGGCGGGCGTGACTTGACCTTCTCGGTGCTGGGCAGCGAGGGCGAGGCCGTGCAGGCGGCGACTGACCGGATCCTGCGTGAGATGGCTGAGGAGGACAGCTTCGTCGGTCCGGCAAGCGACAATGCCGCCATGCGGCCGGAACTGAGGATGAAGGTCCTCTCCGACAAGGCGGCGACGCTCGGGGTCTCGGCCGCGGCCGTTGCCAGCACGATGCGCATCTCGACCATCGGCGACGCGGATCCACGACTGGCCAAGTTCGTCGAGGGATCGCGACAGATCCCGATCCGGGTCGTACTCGATCGCGAAGCGCGCGGTAAATTGCCGATCTTCGAGACGCTGAACGTACCGACGATCGACGGAAAGCAGGTGCCGCTGTCGGCCGTCGCCGAGATCGGCTTCGACGAGACGGTTGCCGCAATTGACCGCTACGACCGCCAGCGCCGTATCGAGATCGGCGCGGACATGGCGGCCGACCTCACCTCCGGCCAAGGACTCGACCGGCTCTGGCAACTCGAAAGCGTCAACAACCTTCCCGACGGGGTGCACATCCAGGCGACCGGCGATTCGGATACAGAGGGTGAAGTGTTCGAAAGCTTCGCTGTCGCCATGGGCGCCGGAATAATGCTCGTCCTCATCGTCCTGATCCTCTTGTTCAAGAGCGCGCTGTCGCCCTGGACCATCCTCTCCTCGCTGCCGTTGTCGGTCGGCGGTGTCGCGGCGGCGCTTCTCATGAGCGGCTACGCGATATCGCTTCCCGTGGTGATCGGCATCCTGATGCTGATGGGCATTGTGACGAAGAACGCCATCATGCTGGTCGATTTCGCTATCGAGCGGGAGGCGGACGGGCTTTTGCGCGGCGACGCCATGGTCGAGGCATGCCTGGAGCGGGCGCGCCCGATCGTAATGACAACGCTCGCAATGGCCGGCGGGATGCTGCCCTCCGCCTTCGGCGCCGGCGATGGAGGAGAATTTCGCGCGCCAATGCCAATCGCCGTGATCGGAGGGCTGCTCGTCTCCACCGTCCTGTCGCTGGTCGTCATCCCCTCGCTGCATCTCATCCTGTCGGGCGTCGGCGATCGCCTGGGTCGTGTCCTCCAGCCTTTCCTCCAGTCGGCTGAAGCGCGTCTCGAACGTCCCGACAAGAGCGCGCCGAAACCCTGAACGGTACGCACAGGCGGGGCCGGCTCGTCCTTCGGCCGGCCCCGTCACATCTCGCTGCAGCTCGTAATAGAACACAACATATCGTTAAGCCGGCGCCGCCGCGGTTTTGCCAAAACGCCAGGGAGTTTTTCTCTCAGAGGCTTCGACGATCATGAACCACGCCCAAATCCCCTTCTTGCAGCTCTACCGCATCAACGCGCTTCGGGCGCTCGGCGGGCTCGGCTTCGGCCTGCTTGCCGTCACCGCCGCGCCGCCGGTCGCTCCCCTGGCCAGCGTCGTTTTCGAGATTCTGGGCACGCTGGCGGTCGTCGTGGCGATTGCGGCCGCGCCTGGTCGCTGTTCTATATCGGCGGTCGCAAGAACTCCGAACTCGTGACTGATGGTCCCTATTCGATCAGCCGCAATCCGCTGTATCTTTTCAGCCTGATCGGTATTGCCGGCGTCGGCGCGCAGAGCGGTAGCCTACTGTCGATGACTGTCCTCGTGCTGGCGGCATATCTGGCCTTCAACATGGCGATGCGCGGCGAGGAGACCTATCTGCGCAGCCGCTACGGCAAGGATTTCGATGACTACAGCAACTCCGTGCCGCGTCTCTGGCCGGACCTGTCGCTCTGGCGGGAATGCGACGACCTTCCGCTTCGTTCGTCGAGCGCGGTGAGGAGCCTGCGGGACGCCGTCGTCTTCCTGGCCGCCTGGGCTGCGATCGAGATCATCAAGCTCGCTCAGTCGGCAGGCCTTCTCCCGGTGGTCTGGACCCTGCCAGTCTGAGGCCACACGCAACGCCTTCCCAACCGTGGCAACAAAACTTAATAAAGCGAAACATGTGCGGCCTGCGGCATCGGTAGTGTCGCAGTTTTTCGGGCAGGGGAAGAACGGCAGTGCAAGCAACGAGTGTCAGCGTGAAAATTCTCATCGTCGAGGACGATCCGGAAATCGGCAAGCTGCTTGCGCTGACCGTTCAGGAGAACGGCATGATCCCGACCGTTGCTGAAGACGGTCATGTGATGAACGCCCTGTTGCGCAGCAACGAATTCGACCTGATCATCCTCGATGTCATGCTGCCCGGAGAAGACGGGCTCAGCATCTGCCGCCGCATCCGGTCGGAAAAGAAGACGCCGATCATTCTGCTAACCGCGCTCGGCGAGGAAATCGACCGCATCGTCGGGCTGGAAGTCGGCGCCGACGACTATGTCACCAAGCCATTCAGCCCGCGTGAGGTCGTAGCCCGTATTCGTAGCCTTTTGCGGCGGGCCTCCTACGGCCTCGTCAACACGGCTAGCCGTAAGCTGCGCTTCGAAGGCTGGCAGATCGATCCGCTGCGCCGGCAATTGCACGATCCGAGCAGCGCTCGGGTGGCGGTGACGACGACGGAATTTGACCTTCTCCTCGCGTTCTGCCGCAATCCGGGTCGGGTCATCACTCGCGAGGAACTTCTCTCGCTCACCCATACCGGTCTCGCGGGTCCGATTGAACGCAGTGTCGATGTCCATATCAGCCGCCTGCGCCAGAAGATCGAGGCGGATCCGAAGAACCCGGTCCTGCTACAGACGGTTAGGCTCGGCGGCTACATGTTCACCGCCAGTGTCGAGCAGGTCTGAATATTTCCGCTCAACGAAAAAGCCGGGCGGCGGCCCGGCTTTCGCGTAATTAAGAACAGTTTTCAGAATTTGTAGCCGACGAATAGGGAGGCGGACGGTTGCAGTTCCTTCTCGACAATCGGGCTGTCGGCCGCGTCGCCGGTCAGGATGCCGACACCCGCTTCACCGCGGACGAGCCAGTTCTCGCTCAACAGATAAGTGGCGGAGGCCGAGACGTCGACGCGCTTCAGGCCGGCTTTCGCCTCGTATTCCGGAAGACCGGAGCGTGCCGACTGGGCGGCGTTCACGCCGAAATAGGCTTCCATATGCTTGTCATTGGCGACGACCGCCTCGACACTGGCGCCAAGGATCAGCCGCTCGGTGACGGGTGCCTGGTATTCGGCTCCGAAGGTTCCGATCAGGCTTTCGCTGCCATCGATTGTCTGGTCGACAGCGGCATAGAGTTCAAGCCCCTTCCAGTCGTAGGACACTTTGGCGCCCACCGTCGCGGCAAAATCGATGTCGCCCAACCCGTTGAGGCGATCCGCGTCGCCTTCGTCGCGGCCGCCCTCGTAGCCGACCGTAGCCGACACTGCGAAGCCGTCCTGCTGGAACGGGGTGATCGTCAAGCCTCTTGGGTCGATTTTCAGCCACTTGCCATACGTGAAGACGATAAATGGTACGGGCTGTACTTCGAACTTGTCGCCGCCTTCATATTCTGGCTCATAGATGCCGCCGGCGCCGACGATGAGACTCCATTTCCGCTCCGGCTTCTCGACGTTGAAGCGTTCCCGGTCGAAGGGCGGTTCCGGGGTCGCCTCCAACAGGCTCGCATCGGCGGCAAGCGCGCCAGGAGCCGTGCCGAAAAGCACGAAAGTGACGCAGAAGGCGCTCGATAGAAGTCGCCGATCGGTCCATTGATTAAAAGACATGGGTGCTCCAGTGATTTGACACGGCGCCGCCAAGGCGGGCTGCGTATGCAACACCTTCCTCATGTCATGGATGAAATTCGAGCAGCGTGTCTTTATGTTACGCTTTGTTGCAGGTGCGTCATCACCCTCGAAAAGAGCGGCCATCGCTCGGGTCGACACAAAACTTAATGTCGGACGAGCGGCGAAATCGTTATCTTCTCCATGCGGCCCGGAACATGGGCCGACTATTCGCGTGACGCATGGCGTGACCGCCGAGGAGAGATCTTGCGACTTAAATTGCCCCGGTGGAGCTCGACAATTCATGGCCAAATTACCGCCGTCATTCTCGCCTGCCTGATCATCGCCTTCGTCATCGGCTCGACGCTGGAACGCTGGGTTCGGGACGAATACAAGGCTCCTGACCTGGAAGGCATGTCAGCTCGCATTTCGGCGATCGCCTCGGTTCTGGCGCATGCAACCCCTGAGGAAAGAAAGGTCGTGCTGGCGGCAGCCAATCGCGGCGAGCAGAAACTTGACCTGCGTCCGCTCTCCTATTTCGACAATTTCACCACGTCATCGCCGCACGAGCCGCTAGTCCAGATCGCCATTGATCGCTTGCTCCCTCCGGAAGACCGGCCGGTCCCATTCGGGGGATGGAGAACCTTCATCGATGGCAAGCGCGTCCTTGCATCAAAGGTTGATACGGACACACTGGTCGTCACGGAACTGCGGCCCGAGAGCTTTCTCCGCAACGACGCGCTGAGGTTCGGTTCGAACTACCTCGTGGCAACGGTGACGCTGATCATTCTGCTTTCCGTCTTCGCCGTCTGGGCGATCACAAGCCCGCTGCGCCGGATTGCGTCGTCGGCCATGAAGGCTGACATCTCACTCGGGTCGGCACCATTCGAAGAGCGCGGCAGTGTCGAAATCGTGACGCTCGCCCGATCGCTCAACGCCATGCAGAGCCGCATTTCCACCATGGTCGACGGGCGCACGCGGATGCTGCGCGGCATCAGCCACGATCTGCGCACCCCCCTGACGCGTCTGCGGCTTCGCGCCGAGCGCGTAAAGGAGCAGGAGGTCCGCGAGGCACTGCTGACCGATATCGAGCGCATCGACCGCCTGCTGAAGGAAAGCCTCGGCTATTTGCGCTACAATCACCAGCAGGAAGCGTTTCAGCGTGCAGATCTCGCCTCCATACTACAGACCGTATGCGACGAATTCGCAGATATGGGGCACAAGGTAAGCTATAGCGGCCCGGCACGGATGGTGGCGAACTTCAAGCCGCTCGCGCTTACGCGCGCTGTCACCAATCTTTGCGAAAACGGCGTAAAATTTGCAACGAAGCTCGATGTCGAACTTCGAACAGACGGCCGCCATGCAATCATCAATGTCATGGACAATGGCCCAGGCATTCCTGAAGAATATCGAAGCCGCGTTCTCGAACCGTTCTTCAAAATGGACGCCGCACGCGGGAATACGGACGCGGGCTTCGGCCTTGGTCTGTCTATCGTGACGGAGATCATTCAAGCCCACGGCGGCAAGCTGGAACTCCTTGACCGACGCCCGAATGGACTCACCGCTACCATCACCTTAGCGTTGTCGCGCGCGTGAAACAGATGGCAGATGACAGTATGGAAGAACAGGGTGCCATTGCCCGATGGATATCTACAACGCGACAGGACGGCTTCCCAATCAAGTCACCGCCGAAACAAGCTTTCTGCGCATACTAAACAAGATTCGTCAGGCTCCCGATACGGTCAGAAGCGCAGACAGCTAGCCGGTGGTTCAATGTCCGCTGTCGGCGCTCCCGTACCAAGGCGGAAGTCGACCCATTCACCCATTCAGTACGAGGCCAATAGTTTAGCGGACACTTTCAGGAACTCGATCGGGTGGTGCGGACGTGCAACATGGAGGCGCAAAGCGACCAATCACGACTCCGCCTTTGAGAGTCTGCTTCGAGTCGAGAGCAGCTGTAGATCCTTTGATGCAGCGTATTCGAGTTCCCGTTCCGTGCTCAAGAAGATCGCATAATGTATCACCCGGAACTGACGCTCACCCCGACAGAGCCGATCCTTTCAAGCCAAACCGTTTAGAACGACGGCGTCACGCCGGCAAAGCTCAGACGCGATCCAGGAACTCAAGCACTCGGGTGGTGAGTAGCGCGGTCGCATTCGCGTCGTACGACGGAAGCGAGCTGTCGGCGAAGTAGTGCTGATCGCCGGGGTACAGGAAAAGCTCTGCGTCCTCGACCTTCTCCACAATCTCGCGGGCGGCGTCGATGTCGCCCTCGCCGACGAAGATCGGATCGTTGTCCATACCGTGGATTTGGACCGCGACGCCATCCGGCCACGGTCCGAAGGCCCACGCGCCACTGATCGGCAGGCAAGAGTAGAAGAGTAGGGCGCCGCGGGCGCCGGGCCGTGTCTGTGCAAGCTTTTGTGCCGGCAGCACACCGAACGAGAACCCAGCGTAGACGAGCTCGGAAGGCAGTTCGTCGGCGACGCGAACGCCGCGCTCCCGCATTTCGTCGAATCCGATCTCACCGATGTAGGCGAGACCTTCGTCAATGCTCTGAAACTTGCGTCCGTCGAACAGGTCCGGCGTGTGCACGATGTGGCCCCTGGCCCCCAAGTCGTCGGCGAACGCGCGCACACCGGGTGTCAGCCCCTGTGCGTGGTGGAACAGCAAGACCTCAGCCATATGGAGCCTCTAGGTGGGATGGTCGGGAGAACGTTCGATCACTCTACAGCGGCATCGTCTCGCCGGGAAGAATGCGCACACGTTTTCGGAGTAACGTTTCCGGTGGCACATTCTGATCGCCCGGCATCCCAGCTTAGCTAACAGCCCATTCGGCGATCGAACGCGCCGCATTTCAGACCGCCGACATCGCGCATCGGCGGCTGCGCGGCGGCGAGCTCTAACCGGATAGGTGACAGCATTGCCGACGGCTTGCTTCCTCAGCGCGCGGCGCTGAACTGCTGGTTCGGGAGGGTGCTTTCTCTGGCCATCTCTGTTAGAATTGAGGGGCATCTCCTCGGAGATAATGGCCATGGAACGGCGGCTTTCAGCGATCCTTGCGGCGGATGTCGTCGGCTATTCAGCCCTGATGGAGCAGGACGAGGCGGGGACTTTTGATCGTCTCCGCGCGCACCGCAAAGAGCTGTTCGAACCCGAAATAGAGAAGCATCACGGCCGCGTTTTCAAGTTGACCGGCGATGGCCTCTTTGCGGAATTCGCAAGCGTTGTAGACGCGGTCGAATGCGCCGTCTCGCTTCAGCGAGGTCTCGTCGAGCGTAATGCCGATTTGGTGAAGACAAGCGGATCGATGTCCGCATCGGCATCAATCTCGGCGAAGTGATCGTCGAGGGCGATGATCGGCTTGGCGAGGGCGTGAACATTGCGGCAAGGCTCGAACAGTGTCACCTTTTTCGGCCACGACATTCTGGACCGACAGGTGAGTGACCTGATCAAGGCAGGGCTGCCAGAGAAGTAACGGCTAATGTCGTCGGCCTCCTAATCGCATAAATGTATCGTCGGGGACCGACTAGTTATAAGATTTTCACGATCGTCTTATAGTAGGCGGCCCTTGCCAGCCAATCGTGGTGCAAGTTATAAGAAAATTGCGTAAATCTTATAGCGAGCTTGCTGATGAAGACGATCGACCTGATGTACCGGACAATGTTCGCAGAGCTCGTTCAGCGTAGCCTTGATGCGTCGTTTGAGACAGACTTCTCCACGTCGGGCAATTTCGTCCGGGTTCCTGTGAAGGGGAGATATTACTGGTATTTCGAGGAGACCCAGCCAAAGAAAACACGCAAATATGTCGGTCCAGCAGATGATCCGGAGATTGCACGACGTGTGGAGAGCTTCCAGAGCATCAAGGATGATCTGCGCGGCCGTCGAAAACTGGTGTCGACCCTGACCCGGGAGGCCGGGCTAGCGGGTCCCGACCGGTTCACGGGAGACGTGGTCGCAGCCATGGGAGCAGCTGGTATCTTCCGGCTACGCGGTGTTCTCGTCGGCACGGTCGCCTTCCAGACCTATGCGGGATACCTGGGTGTCCGGCTGCCCGGAGCCTCGTTGCAGACTGGAGACGCTGATTTCGCTCAGCATTATTCGGTGTCCTCGACTGTCGAAGACAGCCTGCCGCCCGTCATCGACATTCTGAAGAGCGTTGACGCCACTTTCAGGGCGATACCACATCGATCAGACCCGCACAGGACCACGCAGTTCGAGAATGCAGCCAGATACCGGGTCGAATTCCTCACACCCAATCGGGGTTCCGATGATTATGCTGATCATGCCAGCCCGATGCCCGCGCTTGGCGGGGCGTCGGCACAGCCATTGCGTTTTCTGGATTTTCTGATCCATGAGCCCGTCCGGACTGTCATGCTGCATCGCTCGGGTGTTCCCGTGATCGTGCCATCGCCGGAGCGCTATGCAGTGCACAAACTGATCGTCGCCTCCCGCAGGCAGTCGGATGTAAACGGCATCGCGAAACGGGAGAAGGACGTGTATCAGGCCAGCCTCCTGATCGACGCGTTGGTAGCCACACGCCGACAAGAGGAACTCGCGGAGGTCTTTGCCGAGGCCTGGGGCAGAGGTCAGAGCTGGCGCGCCGCGATCCAGAAGGGCCTTAGCCTGCTTCCGGAAAAAAGAAAGGCAGCCGCCGAGCGCAGTCTTGGAGACGCCTTATCATCAATCGGAGCGGAACTCGAAGGCTTTACCGGCGCCGCCGTTAAATAGCAGACAAGCTCGTTGGTGGTTTTTTGGCTGCGTTTCCCCTTTGCATGAATGGCATCGCTGCGATTCTGGACTCCAGGGCCTGCAGTTCCATTCCCTTCAAGGCGAGGGATTCGCAGTCGGCTTGCCGCTGCGCCGCGTGGGCAAGCGCCGATCGTCTCGGTTGGGTGGTGCGGAAGTTCGACGCTCGAGCATACGGCGGCTGCTATGCGGGCAACACCGGACAATGATCTCGGAGGACTTTCAACGGATATGCCTATGCCCGCAACCCGGCGAGCACTGTTGACTCGCGGCAAATCCCACCCTTCGCCATCGAGGTAAATGATCCGATGGCAATTTGCGTACCGGAGATTTTCTCCCGAGCGTCGTCAACCTCGAGTCCACGGCGGCATTTCGTAAGGTTCAATTGGGATGCACATTCAAGCTTCACTTGAGGTTCGTTTCCTTTGTACCCTTGGGCCGATTACCTACAAGTATGACGACATGCCGCACGCGTCCTTGACGGACGGCTGGACAGCTCTACTGGTCGAGGGTTTGGTCCCGCGCTCTCGTTTTCTACCTTTCTGCGCGGGCTGCCACTGCTTCCATGGCAATCGCGACAATGCTGTCGGCGAAGCCCGCGTCGAGTGAGCGATGCCCGACGAGCAGCCGGTAGAAGACGGGTCCGTAAATCATGTCGAGCAGCACCTCGAGATCTTGCTGCAACACAATCTCTTGCCGCGCGGCCGCCTCGATCAACAAGGCGCGACCGGCCTCGCGGCTCGAGAGGATGACCTGGTTGCGGAAGGCTTTCGTAAACTCGCTTTCGGGGTCGGCGGCCGCGAGCGTCATGGCAATTTGGCGCCCTCTCGTCGTGGCAAAAGCCTGAATCAGCGATCGCATCTGCGCCGTGAGCGCCGATCGCAGACTTGTCCCGCCTCCTGCGAAGATGCCCGGATCTCCGGACATCAAGGCGGCCATGGCGAGTTCGGAGGCGTTCGCCCATTGCCTGTAGATCGTCGGCTTGCCGACTCCCGACTTCGCGGCAACGGCCTCGACGGTTAGACGGCCAAATCCCTCCTCGATCAACATGTCGTGCGCCGCTTTCAGGATTCTCGCCCGGGTCAGTAGGTTTGGCGGTCTTCCGCGCCGTTTCAGTGGGCTCATATGCTCTTGACTCATTAAATTATGAAACGTAACGTAACGTAAAAGTACACCAGCGACAAGGGGCCGGCCATGTCCACCTCGATTTCGTCCCTGAGGCCCTACTTCATCGTCAAGAATGCGCGGGAAGCGATTGACTTCTATCGAAGCGCCTTCGGCGCCGAGGAGCGTTTCCGTTTAACCGATCCCCGGGACGGTCGGATCGGCCACGCGGAACTCACGATCGGCGAAAGCACCGTCATGATTGCCGACGAGTATCCCGACTTCGGTGCACTGAGCCCAGACACGATCGGTGGCTCTCCCGTGACCTTCCACCTCGCAACTCTGTCGGTCGATGCCGATCTTGCCCGCGCCGTCGAGGCCGGGGCCGTCGTTCTGCGTTCCGCTGCAGATCAAGGCTATGGCGAGCGCGTCGCCATGGTCGTCGATCCTTTCGGCCATCGGTGGATGCTCTCGCAGAAGATCGAGGATTTGGCGCCGGAAGAGATGCAGCGCCGCTGGAACGAGGAGACGGGGGCATGAACTGGGCGGACGGAAATCGAACTGAAAGAGCCGGCATGGCTCTCTTAGAGAACAGCATAGCCAAGGACAGTCTGTCGCACAGCCGTCGCGACATCATCCTTTTGCAGCCGGGAGAAGGGCGGCACTACGGACTCGGCCTGCTCACCGGCGTGTTCAAGGCCGACGAAGCTGAGACGGAGGCCGCCTATTCGGTGTCAGAGTGGATACTCAAGCCTGGCCTGAACGGTGTCGGCCGGCACAGCCATGTCGCAAATGACGAGGTCTTCTATGTGCTCGAGGGTGTGCCCGAAATCCTCGTCGGCACCTGCTGGCGGCACTGCACGCCGGGAACTTTCCTGCGAATACCGGCCGGCGTCGTCCACGATTTCCGAAATACCGGAGAGACGACCGCGAGACTGCTCAATCTTTTCATACCCGGTGGCTTCGAGCGCAATATGCCCACGATCTGCGCTTGGTTCGCCGCCCAGCAACAGGTCTAGTGGGGTCGAAAGCGTTCCTGAGTGAGAGCGCCTCAAGCCCTCACGGAGCGCGGCCCGGGCTGCTAGAACTCGATCCGCAGCACACGTCCGGGCGTCGGCCAGCTGAGCTATTTCCAGGCAAACATAGGATTGCAATAACTGGTGCCTTCGCCATCGCTTGTCAGCAAAATCGTCTTCAAATGGGTGTAAGCCGCCCTAGGCCTCGTAGGTCGCTACGACCGCAATGGGTCGATCTTTCCGGTTCGATCCGTGGCAAAAAGATTATGCCTGACCGTCAGCGGGACCAGCGATGGCGACGCTTCGATGAGAAGCGCCGCCATCAGTACTACAATTCAACTTGCTCAGAAATGGCCAGGGCGTCGTCCGCCTCGATTCCGAGGTATTGTACGGTGCTCTCCAGCTTTTTGTGACCGAGCAAGAGCTGGACGGCGCGCAGGTTCGTTTGCAGACAGGAGCCGTCATAGTGCCCTGCCGGGAACGCCATGAGGTGTCCCGGCGGGAGATTAGTTCAGGCTACTGCGAGGAAGGGGGCGCGGATGGTACACATCAACGATAGGTGCGATTCTGCCGACCGTGAGGTTGGAGCCCCTTCGCGTCCTAGCTGATTTGCCCTAAGCTGTGTGAGCTAGCCCAGGCCCCTCCGCGACCGGGTCAACCGTACAAGGATGGGCTGGCAGCCTGCCGTCGCGCCCCAGGGCGGCGCTTGCTGGTTCAGAGAGTTTAGGAAGCCAAGTGCCCGATATAGAATCCGATCCCTATCGCATCGCCAGCATTGGCGAAGCCGATCTCAAGCTGCTGCAGACCTGGCTGGCCGACGAGCAGCTGGCGCGCGGTCTGAACATTGCAGCCCGGCGCTACAGCGAAGAGGAGGTTCGGCGCTATGCGTCCAGCTTCGACGGCGAGAACTCGATCCTTGTCGGCATCTATACGTTCGACCCCCGCACGCTGATCGGGATTGCCACCTTCGACGCCAATCCACGACATCGCACCGCGAGCTGGACCCTGGTCATCGGTGATCGGCGGCATCGCAAGGAAGCCGGGGTGATGGGAGTTTGCGTCACGCTTTTCGATTGGGTCTTCACAGCGGCAAAGCTGGAAAAAATTTCCAGCCGGATTGCCGCCCACAAGCTCGTGCTCATCCATCTGCTCGAGCGTGTCGGCGTGCCGCGAGAAGGCTATCTGCGTAGCGAAATCCTCTCCGCCGACGGCCTGCGCCGGCATGACGAAGTTCTCCACGGGCTGCTGCGCTCGGAATGGCCGGAAGTTCGCCGCGCTGCCATGGAAAGGAGGGCTATGGCCCTTCTGCGCGAAAGGGAGCGATAGCGCTCCGCTAAGCTACTGTTGCAATTGGGAAACACGCCGGTGGAATCCGTGCCGCGCCTGAGTTGCCCCTTGTGACGATCGGCAACTCCCGGCTAGCAATGGCGAAATCTTCTTTGGAGTGGTGCCGTGCGCAGCCATCAGCCTACGCTTTGGTCGAAAGCGCGTCGAACCACATCGGTTCTCGCGATTGCTGCCGCCTTGGGCGGGGCGCAGGATCGCGCCCTGGCCGCCTGCTCTGACAATGAGCCCGACAGCGGCGATACCGTCCTGTGTAGTCCGGAAGGCGGGCCGGATACCACCGGGGTGAACGCTCCTGCCGCATCCAACGTGACGGTCGAGGTGAGCGGGCCAGGCGGCGGCATCCAGAGCGGATCGGTCCAGGCCATCCACCTCGGCGACTCCGCAACGATACGCACCGACAACGACTCTCGGGTGGAGTCCGGCTACTACGCGGTCCAGGTCGGGGACGATGCCAGTATCACCGCCGGCAACATCCTGAGCTCGGGCAAGGGCGTCAATGCGGTCCGCGCCGGCGACCGCCTGACATTGCTGCTGCAGGAAGGCGGTTCGATCGTTGCGAGCGGTAAGGGTGGGACCGGCATCTTCGCGGGAGACGATGCCGCCCTCACCATTTCCGGCGCTGTCCGCACCACCGGCCTCCGCGACCCGGACGAGCTCGGGACCATCGGGAGCACGATCTTCGCCGGCGACCGCGCCAGGATCGTGGTGACGGAGACGGGATCGGTCGAGGGGCTCGGGAGTCAGGCGCAGGGCATCTGGGTCTGGCAGGATTCGTCCATAAGGGTTGACGGTAGCGTCGTCACCCGCGGCGATTCCGGTTTCGGCTTCCACGCCAACGCCATCGCGGTCTACCAGGGATCCACCGTGGACATCGGCGAAAGCGGGGTGGTTCAGGCCTTTGGAGCGGCGTCCGACGCCGTCGCGCTGCAGGGCAACGTCGATCCCTACAGCTCGTCGCTGCTTGCGCGCATGACGGTTGACGGTCGTGTCGAAGCCTTCGGCGACGGCGGAGCCGGTATTTTCGTCAGCGCGGCGCGGCCCCTGTTCGGCCCGGGACCCGACCAGCCCGAGGCCTTCATCGATATTGGCGAGGGGGGCGTCGTCTCTTCCGAACACTTCATCGGCATCTACGAGCAGCCGACCTCCTTCACCCGGCTTCCGGTCGACACCACAGTTCGCATTGCCGGAACCCTCAGCGGGGTCGGAACCCTCAGCGGGTTTGCTACCAACGGCGTCGCGCTGTTTCTGGGGGGCGGCGACGACCAGCTGATCCTTCTGCCGACCTATTCGCTCACTGGCGTCTCGATCGGAAGCGAACTGGATGCCCAAGGCAATGTGACCAACGGCCCCGACGAGATCGATCGTTTCGTCCTCGACGGTGCCGCCGGCACGCAGGGCCGCTTCGCCTTCAACCAGGACGAGGAGCAGATCCTTGGCTTCGAGGAATTCTGGAAGACCGGCGCGGGCCGCTGGATTCTCGACGGCAACGCCTCGGATTTCGCCGCGTCCGGCATAGTGGCGGAGGGCGAACTTGTCGTCGACGCCGACATTGCCGGGCTCGACATTTACGTCGCGCCTGATGCGGTCCTGTCCGGCACGGGGCGGGTCGGCAGCCTGTATGCCGACCAGGACGGTATCGTCGCGCCGGGCGACGGCGGTCTCGGCACGCTTCGGGTCGCCGGCGACGTCGATGTTTCGCAAGGCTCAATTCTCCTGATCGGCATCGAGAGCGACGGCACCCCGGCGCGACTCGAAGCGGACGGGGTCGCCAGGATCGACGACGGCGTGCTGGTGGTGAGCGTTTCGCCGCAAGGCCTGACGCAGGTTCCGGATGGCGTCTTCCTCTCCGCCGGCGGTGGCGTCGACGGCCGCTTCGGCAGTGTGCGCGACGACATTCCCGACCTGGACATCGTTCCGATCTACACGCCCAACGAAGTCTCCCTGGGGATCACCAAGGGCGCCGCTACCGGGACTTTTTCGAACAAGGATATATATCCCGAGACCCTCTCAGCCCTGCTGGACACCGACCTGTCTTTCATCCGCTCACTGCGCTCACACGGGCGGCAGGACCTCGTGGGCGCGACAGCCACGGCAGTGGCGCCGCTGGCCTTCGCCAGGGAGGCGGGCGCATCAGGCCCGGGTGCGGAGATCGGACCAGCAAACGTGGCGAACGCGCCGCGGGCCTGGATCGGCGGAATGACCGGCGGCATCGAGGTCGACGGTTCCGAGGCTTCCTCCGGTTTCGATGCCCGCACCCGCGGGCTGCTCGCCGGTCTCGACATAGCAGCGGACCTGGGCGGCGGCGTTCTCGTGCTCGGCATCGCTGGCGGCCATACACATGCGGATGTCGACACCAGCGCCTCGGGCGCCGATGTCGACATCGGTCGGATCGGCCTTTATGCCGGATGGGAGGGCGGCCCGTGGAGCCTGACGGGCGCGCTCGCCTATGGCCGCGCCGGCATCGACACGATCCGCGCCTTCGACCTGCCGGGCTGGGCGGCCACCTCCGACACCAGCGCCGACCTGTTTTCCGGCTCGCTCGCGGCATCCTACAACCTTGCGCCAGGGCTCGGCCTCGGCCCGCAAACCGTGCTGGCGCCGCAGGTGACGCTCGACCTTGCCAGCATCCGCCGCGACGGCTTCGGCGAGAGTGGTGCAGGGATCCTCGGCCTGTCGGCCAACGACGAAAGCGCGGACCGCGGCCTTGCTGGCATCGGCGTGCTGCTGCGCACCCGCTTCGAAACAGGAGCCGGCTGGTCGGTTTCGCCGGAAGCCTCGCTTGCCTACCAGCGCGGTTTCGGCGACCGCAACGTGGAAAGCCAGCTGGCGATCGCCCTAGCGGGTGCAAACTTCAACGAGATCGCGGCGGCGACGGCACGCGATCGCCTTGCGGTCGGCGTGGGCGTCTCGTTCGAGTCGGGCGGCGCTCTTTCGGCCACTGTCCGATATGACGGCGCCTTCGGCTCGGGCCTGAACAGCCAAACCGGCTCTGTCGGATTGAGGTACCGCTTCTGACGTAGGGGCGCAAAGGCCGTTCGCACGGATCGCGGTTCCCGATGCTGCAGGCGCCCGGGCACGTAGGCGATTGGCTCCGATTTTGCGAAATCGGGGGAAACAGTAAGATGTGGGCATTCCTTCCGGTCACAAGCCGGAAGCAACCGCACTTGAAGCCAGCGCAAACGCGGCTCCTCAAGCGCCGCATGGTAGGGCAACGCCAAGAGATTTGGCGCTCCGATTCACCTATTTTCCTGAAGCCCTGCTCCATCCCAATTCTCGTTTCACGCGCCTACACTCGACGTTCGCTTTGCGTGCGGGCACCCCCCATTCGACTCACGAGCGAAGCGAGGAATTGACCCCCGCTTTGCCTCAAGCAAAATGTTACCGATAGTGTCGATGCTCCGGCTGGGATGGCCATGGCGCGCCTCCGTAAGACAAAACTCGGCTAGGTTGAAAGGCGACGGCACGCTCACGGTCCGTCGGCGCCCGACCGATCGTCGGACGCGCGATCGTCTACCGGCGGAACGCGTCATCAATAGCATCAAACTTTTGCGCGCTCCCTGACCCTGCGTGCAGTGCTACTCGTCGTCGATCACGGCGATTGCATCCACTTCGATCAGATAACCTGAATTGGCGAGGCTTGCGACGCCGACCAGTACGTCTGTGGGTTTATGGTCGCCGAACAGCGCCAGCCGGCCTTGTTCGATCATCTCAAGATATTCACGCTTATAGTTGGCAACATAGATACCGAGTCTTGTCACATGCTCGGGACGTGCGCCGACTGCGGCCAACGCCAGACCGAGGTTGCTGAAGGCCTTTTTGGCCTGCGCGACCATGTCGCCCGGTCCCACCAGCTTGCCATCCGCATCCTCAGGATATTGTCCGGCGACGAAGATCATTTTGTTGCCCTTGGCCACGACAACATGAGAATAGGTCTCAGGCGTACTGATTCCTTCGGGATTCACGCAAAGATGCGACATAGATCGTTCTCCTCTTCTAAAGCTGCGGCGCTTGCAGGAAACCTGCCACCGTCTTCATCGGGTGGAAAAGCGGATTCTTTCTTGCTCGTCCCGATCGCGCTGCGCGCTCGAACACTGCCTAGGATTATGAGCTGTCAAATCGCTCTTCGATCGTCGGAACGGAATGATGCTCGTGAGTGATCACCCATTCATCGTCACGCTTCCGCGCGAGACGGGGCCGGACATAGGACACGCACAGACAAACTGCTAGCGCTTTTCATAGGGAACCTCCTGGTTGGGTCGTTCTGTACCTTCGGGCCCCACAGCCTGCCCAAGCCGGGTTTCGAATGTTATCAGAGCGGAATGTGATAGTGCGGTGGCGGACGCCTGGGGATGTATGATTGATGTTTAGGCATTCAGGTGGACGACGTTTCTCGCGAGCATTTTGATGGACATTCGCTTTGTGGCCGGCAGCATGATAATCGGGTTGTTGTGCATGGCCGCAATTTGGCAGTTTGCACCTCGATCCGCGCCGCAGGCAATAACGTACGGTGAGTACGAGCGAGCCATCGCGGCCTTGCGGAAGCGGACAGGGGCAACCGAGGAGTTTGTGAGCAAATGCTCGGCCTTGATGGTACCCGAACTCAAAGAGTCAGATCTTATCGGGACCTCGTTTACAGATCGAACTCCAATGGCAGGGAACATCTGCCGGCGCTTTCTGGCGGTGATGCTTGACGGCAGGCTTACACTTGCCGAAATCAACGACCCGGAAGGCTTATCCTTCAAACTGATTGAGGAAGCAGAGCGTCGCGCACAAAATCCGGCGATAAATAGCGAGCGCCTGGACGACCCGTGAGCTGCCCTGAGCCGGACGAGGGTTGCGGCTTCGGCGCTACCACCTTATTCCTGATGCTGAACAGTGCGCCAATTGAAGGTCGAACGAGGGGCCTGCGGGAAAGCGGAGCTGTATATGGGAAACGCAAGCCCGGTTGCCGGGCCTCTCCCGATGAGGTTGAGGCTTGAAGCCGCGATGGCGCTCAAACAGTATAACAAGGCGCAATGCCACGCCGACCGGCTCCGACAGCGGAAGCACGAACTCGACGTGCGAGGACGGGCCCTACTGCAGGAATGGATTGATCGTCAGGCGCAAAAGGCGCCGCCAGCAGACCTGGACGCACTTGTAGCACAATCTCGAATCGTAGCCGAGCAACGCTGCACGCTTATGCAACAATTGATCGAGGCTGAACGCGCCCTCGCGACAGCCTTCGAGCGTGCTCAAGTGGTCCTGCGGAAACTGGGTTTCGGCCGAGAATCGTACCTCGGGTGAAGCGCACGTTGTGCAGGCGGCCTTACTTCTGTAGGGCTAAGCGGTGCTTAGTTGTTTTTGATCTGCTCGGCTGCAGCCAACAGCAGTTCATCCATGGTGCTGCGAATCTGACTATCTGATAGGACGACGCCGGCCGCATCGAAATCGTTGCGCACCTTGCGGAACACATCGTTGTCTCCCGCCTCTTCGAAGTCGGCCTGCACCACCTCCTTCGCATAGGCGTCCGCATCCGTCCCGGCTTTGCCGAGCTTTTCGGCGGCCCACAGCCCGAACAATTTATTGCGGCGGGCCATGGCCTTGAACTTCGTTTCCTCGTCCATCGCAAACTTCTTTTCGAAGCCTTCCTGACGATCTCTTATGTTGTTCACGGCTTATCCTCCAGTTCCAGTGTGGATTTCCGACTGTCCGATATCAGATGGCCAGGGTCGTCGGACTTGAGCATGGCGCGAATGGATGATGCTGGCAAGCCGGGATCGTGTACGTGGGTGGTCGCTCTGTCTGCCGCAGTTGAGCTATACGTAGATGGTCCAGGCTAGCGAACCAGCCATCCTCAACAGTGAAGGGCTAACTCGCCGGGGCTTTCACGATGCCACCCAGGCCGACATCACGGCATTGGGGCTACCGTCCTGACTGACGAGGACGTCGCTGAAACCGATGTTCTCGCCGTCGGCTCGATAAACCGCTTCGCGCTCGAGATTACTGATATGCCCAGCGCCTAACCGCGGCACGGTAACAAACGGGCCTTTGGCAATATGGCCGGAGTCCGGGCTCTGATAGGCGTTTGTTTCTTGCGTCTAGGGGGCGCGGTCGGATCAAGTTCTCGAACTCCACCGCATGTGAGTTCGTCATCAGCCGTCAGCAAGTTCTGATACAGTTGAGCGGCAGGAACTTGAACAACACACCGCAATGGAGGGGACCTTTGAAACTCAAACGTATGAGCATCGGTACGTTCAATCTCTACAATCTCAACGAGGCGGGATTACCCATCTACACCGACAAAAACGGCTGGTCGCAGGAGGAGTATGATCGCAAGATTGACTGGACCAGCCGCACGATCCGCCTGTTACATCCCGACATCTTCGGATTCCAGGAGTTGTGGCACTCGGCGTCTATCGAACGAGCCCTCACCGGGTCCGGGATAGCCGGAGAGTACGATCTGATCGTCCCGGAGAATGCCAACGGCAAACGGATCGTCTGCGCCGCCATCGTGCGCAAGGGGCTGGTGATCGGCGAGCCTGAATGGATCGAACACTTTCCGGAAAAGTTCATTCTGAAGAGTTCCGGCGACGATCCTCAGACGCCGGCGATCAGCGTTTCCATCCCGAGCTTCTCGCGCCCGGTGCTGCATATTTCGGTACGGCCGCGCGAGGATCACGAACCCATCCACGTCTATGTCTGCCATTTCAAATCGAAGGGACCAACCAAGGTATTTCGGGAAGACTGGTTCGAGGCCGATGAAGCGATCTACAAAAAGCACGCGACCAGCATCGGTGCGGCGATCTCAACGATTCGCCGAACGGCGGAGGCCGCGGCGTTGCGTTTCATGCTGACTGAGCAGATGAAAGAGACCCGCACGCCCGTCATAGTACTCGGCGACATCAATGATGGCCAGCACAGCAACACCGCCAACATCCTGACCGAGCAGCCGCGCTATCTCGTCGGAGATTCCCTTGGCGGCGGCGATGTGAGCCTCTACACCGCCCAGACCCTGCAGGAGTACCGCAGCACGCGAGATGTCTACTACACCCATGTCCATCAGGACATCATGGAGTCGCTCGACCACATTCTGGTCAGCGAGGAATTCTACGATAACTCACGGCGACGGGTGTGGATGTACGATGGCATGACGGTCAACAATGACCATCTGAATTCCGATGACCACAAGGAAGCGGGCACCAGCGATCACGGCGTGATCTGCGCCACGTTCAAATACAAGCCGATCAAAGCCGAAGCGCAGGAGATAGCCGACTGCACGGCATGACGACGGCCAAGCTGCGGTGCGTCGCGCCGCCTGAACTAAAATCAGGTGCGGCGGCCTTCCGCGGCCTTATCGTCACAACGTCCTCGACTGCTTTCCCCGCGCGACGATCCCTTCAGCAAGATCCGGCCTCGGGGGCGGCTTTGGGCCAAATAGTTCTCCTCGCCTGGAGGAGATTTGGACCAGAGACACTTGAATAGCAGGACGAGATCAGTCTCCGTCAACTATCGGGATTATCTCGCTGGTGATGTAGCTCGGCAAGCGATCACGCGAGGTTCTTGTGCACACCGCTGGGTAAGCGCAAACTGTTTTCCACCCACCGGTTTCGGGAGATCAGATGATGACCTACAGAACCATTCTCCTTGTGGTCGGCGTCGACCAGTTCGAAGGTGACCTAAGGGCAGCCGCGGATCTTTGCTCTGCGCTAGATGCTCACCTCTCAGTTATGCCTGTTGCAATGGCTACGCTGCCTCCGATCAGAGACTTTGCGGCTGTTTCATGGGATTACGACAGGACCAGCCAAATAGTGCAACTCCGTCAGGTAATCGAGCAAGCTCGGGAAACTCTCAACAACATTGGGATTTCATTCGATGTCCATGGGAGATACGCCGATTCGATGCAGATAGAACACGATCTCGGGGAGTGTGGGCGGTTTGCTGACGTCACCCTGATCGGTCCAAGTATGAAGGGGGATAAACGCCTGCGGCGCCTCATGATAGAAGGTGCTCTCTTCCATTCGGCGCGCCCGATCCTGCTTGCGCCCGATCTCCGATCGGAAATTTTGAAACCGAAGAACATCCTTCTGGCGTGGAACTCCTCCATCGAATCGGCGCGGGCCGCAAGGGAAGGGCTGGAGATGATGAGAGGTGCCGACCGCGTGAACGTTGTCCTGGTCGACTCTCGAGCCGTGGCCAAAGAAGAAACGGGAGATGCCGTCGCCTCCTATTTGGCTCGCCACGGCATCAAAGTGACGATCGATAGGCTTCGAGGTGGCGGACGCCGGACCGAGGAAGTTCTCAACCAGCATGCGGTCGATACGTCGGCCGACCTGATCGTCATGGGCGCGTATGGGCATTCGCGTGTTCGCGAGAAGATTTTCGGCGGTGTCACCCAAGCGATGATCGACGCGCAGGTGGTGCCGGTAATGTTGGTTCGATAATTTGATCCGCGCCGTATGCCAAGCTGATTGGCAAGACTGCTATCCCCGCAGAGGTTCCGCCCATCCCGCGAGGGCAAACTGGCGCCCATACGCCTCTGTACTGATCGCGGGAGTTGACTACCTTACCGGAAACCCTATCCTTTCTATGCCAGACCGGGCCCCTCTGGCGGTTGCGAAGCGATCGCGATGTCGGACTGGAGGATTGTGGGCGCGAGCGCACATTTCACCCGCTTAAAGGGTCGTGTTTCTTCCGCCTGCAGTCCTTTCGTAGCACGCGATTAAGTTTCCGCGGTGAAAGGAGCGGCCCTTGGACTTCCTCTCCGTTGAGTACGCCGGACAGCCGGCTTGGCTCTGGCTTGGCTTCCTGAGCTTTATTGGCTTCTTATTGTGGCTTGACCTGGGCATCATCAATCGGAAGGACCAAGTCATCTCGCCTGCTAAGAGCGCGCTGATGTGGTCGAGTTTTGCCGCATTAGCCGTGCTTTTCGGGCTTTGGGTCGGTCTCCTGTATGAGCCAGCTCCGCAGTATTACGAGATACCTACCGATCTGAACCGCCAAGCGGTCGTCCAATACTTCACCGGTTATCTCCTCGAAACCGCGCTAGCATTCGACAATATCTTCGTCATTTCATTGATCTTTGCCCACTTCAGCATCCCTCGCGAGTATCAGCACCGCGTGCTGTTCTGGGGGATCATAGGAGCGATCGTGTTTCGCGGGATCTTCATCTCGCTTGGTGCCGCAGTCGTGAACTCGTGGACCTGGGTGCTCTACCTTTTCGCTGTGTTCCTTATCTACACCGGATGGAAGATGATCACCGGACGCGGAGCGGAGTTCAGGCTCGAGGACAACAGAATTCTCGGCTTTGCCCGCCGACACCTGCGTGTGACAGACCAACGGTACGGTCACCATTTCTTCGTGCGCCTGCCGCATCCTGCGACCGGACACGCGACGCTCTACGCCACACCGCTCTTGCTGACGCTGGTGATGGTTGAAACCGCTGATATCGTTTTCGCTGTAGATTCTGTTCCGGCTATCTTCGCTGTCACGCGTGATCCCTTCATCGTCTACACCTCCAACGTATTCGCCATACTGGGCTTGCGTTCCATGTATTTCATGCTCGCCGCAGCGGCGGCGCACTTCAAATACCTGAAGTACGGGCTGGCACTCGTGCTCGTTTTGATCGGAGCGAAGATCATCTGGAATTTTGCCCTGTCAAAGGAGCTCGGCTGGGTGCCCTACCTCGCGCCGCAGTGGGCATTGCTTGTAACGCTGCTAGTGATCGGTGGTGCCATCGCCTATTCCGCGCTGAACACCCGCAGATCCCGCTCCTCGGACCAGGCATAGGAGCGGCGCATCGAGCGAGATCGGCGGGCCGACAACTTGATCAATCCTGAGCACAGCCGTCACATCCGGAACCAGCTGCAAACTGAGGGTCGGTTTCGCGAGACCGTTTCCGTTTCGTCGCAGGACGGAAGATCTGTTTGATGACCACGCTCATTCTCGCAGTTTTGTTCGGCCCGCGGCGGTGAGGAAAGCACCCCGATGGAGTTTTTGCTGGATCAACCCGTCGGCGGCGAGACGCTTGAGCATCTTGGCGATGGCCGGCTGAGCGGCGCCAATCCCCGGGCCCACCTAGCGGGTCTCGCGGCCGTCGGAGATCAGATTGGCAATCCCGCTCGACGAAATCCTGGACGAGTTCGGTGCGCCGACTGTCGCGCGTCTGGCGAAACCTCTCGCCTGCCTTGCGCAGAGATAGCTAAGGCGTCGTCGCCCTTGCTCCCCAGGTAACTGCGCGGCGCTCTAAGAAGTTGGTTCAGGGCGAAATGACGTAGCCGAAGCCGCGTACGGTCTTTATGAGGGGCCGTTCGTCCGCGCCATCGATCTTGCGGCGGAGGTACCGTATGTAGACATCGACTACCTTCGTTTCGGGGTCAAAGCTCAGATCCCAGACATTGTTGAGTAGTCGCGTGCGACTGATGACGGCGCCAGAATGCGACATTAAATAGGTGAGAAGCCTGAATTCTTTGGCGGTCAGGCTAATCTCGCGCTCACCACGCCAGACCTTTTTGCTGGTCGGGTCGAGCAGAAGATCCCCGACCCGCAGCACCGGATCCGCGCCGCCCGCGCTGGAACCCCGACGAAGCAGCGCTTCCATGCGCGCGATCAGTTCATCGAAGGCGAACGGTTTGGTCAGGTAGTCGTCGGCGCCGCCCTTTAGTCCCTCAACCTTGTCCTGGAGGCTGTCTCTGGCCGTGAGCATCAGGATAAGATGCTCGTGCCGCTCGCGCCGTAACCTCCGACACACTTCCAGGCCGTCGATTCCAGGAAGCACCCGGTCGAGAATGATCAGCGAATATGGTGCGTCCCGCACCATCGCCAGAGCGTCCTCGCCGTTGCTTACCAAATCGACGAGATAGCCCTCTGCTTCTAATCCTCGCTTGATAAAACCTACGATGCGATCGTCATCCTCCACCACCAGAATCTTTGGCATGCGACATCACCTCCGTCCCCCGTGACCCGAGCATCTCACGCAACTCTCGCGGTCCCGATCACTCTGTCAAGCTTCTAAGAAACGGAGAAGGTCGCGGTTTATTCCATGCTGGCTTCACGCGGGATGTTTTTCGAAGCGATCATCGCTGCGCCCGTGCTCTCATCCGAAGAGGTGTCCCCGCATGGAATGCGGATGCGAACCTCCGTAAAAGCCCCGACCTCGCTCGTGAGTTCGATCTCGCCCTGGTGCTTTTCGATCAGCCATCTGGCGATCGAAAGGCCGAGGCCGCTGCCAGGCTGCCGCGATGCCTTTGGACTTCTGCCGCGGTAAAATCGTTCGAACACCTTGGATATTTCCTCAGCTGCGATGCCCAACCCCGTATCCCGAATCGCAATCTCGGCATGTCCGTTCTCAACGGTCATGGTCAAGCTCACCGAGCGCCCACGTGGAGAATACTTTATGGCGTTGTCGAGAACGATGAGGAGAGCCTGCTTAAGTCGCTGCGCGTCGGCAGTGATCCAAACCGGATCGGTACTGTAGTCCGCCGTGATCGAGATATCTTTGGCGCGCGCCAGGATCTCGCCTTCGTGGAGTGCGTCGGCGACGATGATCACGAGGTCCGCGCGGCGGGCTTCGAAGCGGATAGTATCGGTTTCCGAGCGGGACAAAAAAACCAGATCGTCCACGAGGCGACCCATCTCCAGGCTCTGGGTGACGATTCGTTCCAGCGCATCGCGGTAAACTGCTTCGGGCTTTGAACCGTGGCGCAGCGGAATTTCCGCTTCGCCGCGAAGAGCGGTCAAGGGCGTACGGAGTTCATGGCTAATGTCTGCGAGGAACTGGACTCGCAACCGATCGAGGTCGGTTAGGCGTTGGTTCGCCGCGGCAAGCTGCGCGGTTCGCGCGGCCACCTCATGCTCGAGCTCCGCTTTGGCATTGAGTAACCGGTTGCGTTGGTCTTCCTGGATGGCGGCCATTTCATTGAAGCGTTTGGCCAGCGCACCGAGTTCGTCGCGGCTGTCGTAGCTGATTCTGTGGTCGAGTTCGCCGTTGCTGATTGCCTCGGTGCCCCGGGTCAGAAGGCCGATCGGGCGCATCAGAGATCGGGCAAGAAGGATAGCGGCGACAAAGCAAAGGAAAACGGCCGCGGCCGCAAGCGCCGCTGTTATCCAAGTCAAGCGTCGCCACAATGCATCGGCCTGCAGCTCGGTCCGGCTGACCTCTTCCTCTTCGTCGCGTCGTGCTGCCTCCAGAATGTTTTCGAACTCGGCGTCGAAACGGTTCTCGATGTCACGGCGAAAAACCCTGACCGCCTCTTCCTGGCGCCCCTGGTTGCGCAGGCTGATTGCTTCGGAGGTGGCCTTGTTGATTTCCCCGGAAAGCGTGCGCATCCGCATAATGCGAAAGATTTCATCACCGCCGTCTTCTTGTTGACTGCTGCCCACAAGGAATTCGGCCTCGCCTCTGGTCAGCCTCTCGAGCTTATCGAAGCCTTGTTCAAGTTCCGCACTGGCGCTCTCGTAATCGGAGCGCTCGGGTTCACCAATCAGGAGGAATTCGGCGATCTGCTCGGAATATCGGTTTGCGTTGACGGTTAGCGCCGTGACAGCATCGAGTTGGTTGTTGGCCCACTGGATACGCTGCGTGTAATAGTTTGTAGAACGGATGGTAATGTAGACAATGGCGGCCATCATCAGGACTGATGCGACCACAATCGTTTGAAACAGAAGAATGCGGAACCTGATACCCATCGGCCGTCCATCTGCGTTGACAACCCGAATCCGACGGGTTCATGAAAATCCAATTCCGCTCCCAGATGGGCCGAAAGCGGTAGAGGCGTACGCTCGGCGGCCGGCTTGCTTAGATCGGCGGAAATTTGCACTGCGCCGCTCGACCATACATAGCCGACGACGATTAAGTATACGGGAGAGGCAGATTATAAATTGGTGAGAATTGGCATTGTGCCGCAGGACTTCACCCCAGCGAGGGGGAGACCAGCCGGGTACCTCATTACATCGCACGCCGGGTGAACGGCCGCGCTTAGGGACCAGTTGTAACCTTGAACAGCACGAAGGTCGTCGGTTCGCTGTCCTTCTTTGTCTTGTCGGTGACCATGAGAAATAGGTCCCCCGATAGACGCGCCAGCCCCTCGAAGTTATTCACGAGCATCGCATCCGGCCTGGCGGAAAGCTCTATCAGGGGGCACTCCCGTTCCGCGGAGCAAGCGGTAAGATCGAGATAGCGAAGGCGCGCCGATGGTGTGCCCCCTTTTCCGTCGCGCGTTCGCTCCAGAATCAGGAGATTGCCGTCCGGCAGCTCTTGGATCGCCTTGAGCCTGCTGTCGGGCTGAAAAGCCGCGAACGACCAAGTCGTTCCGTCGGCGGCATAAATTGTGTGCCGGTCTTCCGGCTGCCCCTCCAAAGGCTGTTCCGGCGCGGTCAGCACACCGTGAAGCCTGTCAAATTCGACCGCTTCGAGGCGGCTGTTTTTCTTGCGGTATTGCCGCTCGTCGGCCAGGGCGCCAGGCAATGCAATGTCGACGATCCGGTTGCCCTGTGGTGTAAACCGGACAATCGCAGGTCCGTCCTCGAACGCTACCAGCAGCTCACTGTCCGATCGCTCACCATTGTCATGGTTGAGTACCGTCAGTCCTTCCGCATTGGTGACCCGCTCGGCCGAAGTACCGCCTGTCAACGCTGCGATCGGGGCGGAAAAAACGGGTTGAATCTCCTCGATCCGGAGCCCGTTCAACCGAAGGCGAAAATGGTGGAGAACGCCGCCATCGGAAACCGCATAAAGGAGTTGCTCATCCTCATCCCACGCCAGGCCGGAAAATTCCTCGATTCTGACTCCGTTTGCGCCCTCAGCGGGGATGTTGATGCTGTCCAACGCCTCCAGCCTTGGCGCGGCTGCGGTACTCTCCGTTGTCACGGCCGACGTGGCAAGCAGCATCGAAGCCCACGCAAGACGATTGAACATAAGACTAACCGCTTTTCGACTAATCATGTGACCAATACCCCTTGTGGCGCGGGAACGCCTCCAAGCTTGCGAAGCGCCGGAAGGAATTTGTTGTGCTTCTTCGTCTGGTTCAGGATCGCTATGCCGGTGCAGTATTTCGAACAGTTTCTAGTGGGATGCTGGTGCAGCGTCCGCAGAAGGCGGTCGGCTATCCCATTGCCATTTGCTGACTTGGTTTCGAGGATGAAGCGGTCATCGCGGACGGCATGCGACGAACCAGGAGCAAAGAAGTGCAGTTGACCATCAATCGTCATACGCTCCCCGCCTTCTTTCGCGACCAGCGTCATGCGGACATACCGCATGTCGATGACCCGAGAGAGTTCGTATGGAAAATGCTGACCATACTGATCGAAATAGACTCGGTCGACATAGCCTAGCGCGGCGTCGTCAAGGACACCGAATTTGCCTGGATCGTAGGGCAGCCGCTTCTTGATAGTGGCGCCGCGCTTGTCTTTGAGCTTTACCTCGACGAAGCAGAGGTCCGCCTCAAGATATTTCCGGATTCGGACCTTGGCCCGCCTGCGCCGGCCTTGGTGGTGATCGAAATAGCTCTGCCGGTCCGCACCGTCGAAATAGCAGGTTTCGTAGGTGAATGACCGGCGTCCGTTGATCTCAAGCACATCGAAATGCAACGCCAGCTCAGTCGCGGCGCGGCTCAGAACGGCCGCCCCGACGACATATTTGTTGTCAAGCCGTTCCAGCATGGCTGCCTTTGCGTTGAGGGTGTCGAGGCTGATGGGCTCGAAGACCCACTCCAGCCAACCGTCAGTGATTGCGATAGTAGACATTGAGCCTCGCCATTTCCGTTATGTAGTCGAGTTGGAGAACTTGATAGGACAGCACGTCGACGCCCAACCGCTCTGAGAGCTCGGCGCGCATCGTCTTGGGGTCCGACAGCAACGTGAGGTGGATCTTGTCCAGCGTGACCTTCGCCCCGCTAACGGATTGCAGGATCTTTGGATGATCGACGACGTAGGCACCGACGAGCACGAACAGCACGACCATGGCCGCGAAGGGCAACGTGGTTCCCTGCACCGACGAGATGACTGCGATGGCGACGCTGCCGAAGAAATAGGTCATCTCGGTTTTGGTGAGCGGCTCGGAGCGCAGCGTAAATAGGGCCAAGATAGCGAACAGGCCGAAACCAGCTGCCACGCTGAAATTCACAGACGACAGGACGGTCAGCACTGCGAAGGTAAATATATTGAATAGCGCGGCCGCCGTGACTAATTCCTTGTCGCGGTATCGTCGATAATACATGCCGAAGATAAGCAACATCATTCCCGCGAGGTTCAGGGCGAACCTGATCGACTGAGCCGCGAGTGGATCTTGGAGGGTTTGCACGAGGTCGGTTGTCATGACGCCCTCACCGCCGCCGAGACACCGGGCACCGCTGCCAAATTCAAATCAAAGATATTCATTTCAGCTCCCTCGGTTATCCAAAGCGCCATCGAGTGGTGCTGGAGAACTCGCGATACAGCGCCCAAGCCGGTTACCGATCAACAGTTTGCCCGCACGCCTTTTCGAAATGTGACAGTCCGATGACACTTTTATGAACTACGCCGACTAAGGCCGAGTGTGAGGCCGGCGAGATTTCGGAGAGCCGCAGATTAGATTTCGGAGAACGCAAGGTTAGAGCCCGGTAAGAGGGGCCGCGCCTCCGTCGCACCGGCACTAGTGGGCGGCACCTGAGGCTCCGAAGTGCGCTATCGCGGAGACGGGGAGCTAGCGGCGACGCCTGCGCGAACGTGCTTGCTGCAAGAACCAACGGGCATTCTCAATCGATAGCCGCATGCGCTCTCCCGGCACGGTCTCCTCCGCGTTAACCTGGTGCCCGTTCTACTGTAGTGTCGGGGATGTGATACGTGATGGTGAAGGTATCTACTGGGACGGGGTCAAAGTCGCTCCCTGTGTCGAAGGACTAGCCGACCCGCGCGGCATCTGCGTGTCGGTCTTGCATATGATCCCGCAACAAGCTTGCCACCCGATTTGAATCCAAGGGCAGACAAGGCGCTATCCGGCAGGCGCGGCCAATTGGGTGCTTACATTTGAGCTCTTGCGCCCAATTTTCGAGATACGCGGGAGCGAGTTCTCGGTCGAAGCGGCAATTCGTTATCTCGGGCAACTGAACCCGAAAAGTTCGCGACTGCTGAGGAGTACATTCGCAAGGGGCCCAGAGGCGATCAAGACACCTTTGCCGGTGGCCTTCATTCATCGATTAGAGCAAACGACACGATAGTTAAGCCAGCCCATCTAGGCTCGGTTCTGTTGACGCACATCGCGTATTCGGGATCGCCGGGAATATCAGGCAGTTAGAATGCGCCGGTGCGGAGCCGCTGGTTCGGTTCCTCTCAAGGCGAGGGACTGTCCGCAGTTCAGCGCAAGCTTATTCTGATATGCGGCCTGTTTGGCCTTCGTTGGGATTGGGAGCTGCGGATACATCGATGTGGCTTAAAATATGTTCCGAGATGCTCCGCGCGATCTCCCGCTCTCCCATTATGATGAGATTCGCTCCCAACTTTGTCAGGTAATCGACCTCAGCGTCGGAATGGGCGCGGGCGATGATCTCGAGTGGCGGATTCACTGTGCGGGCGCGCTCGATGAGGTTGCCACTTTCGAACGGGCTTGGAATGGCGCTGATCAACCATTTGGCTGCGCCAACGTTGGCCGCCTCGAGTAATCCGGGCTGAGCGGCATTTCCAATAATGACCTCCGTGCCAAGCGCCCGGAGTTGATCGGCAACCGCTTGCCGTTCCTCGATTATCAGGTAAGGCAGCCGGGCTTTTTGCAACGTCTCTGCAACCAGGCTCCCAACCCGCCCATAGCCGACGAGGACAGCATGGTCGGTGAGACGGCTACCAGTGAGCTCGGGTGTGTCTGTCTTGCTGTCTTCCTGTACGGTTCCGGCCGGCTCGCGTGGCTTGAGCCATGGCGTTAGGCGAGCGAACCCGGCGAATAGAAGAGGGTTGATGAGAATGGATAGGATCGCTCCGGCAAGCACCAGGTCCCGTCCTGCCTCCGGAAGAAGCTTGAGTTCAACTCCCAACGCCGCAAGTATGAAGGAGAACTCGCCGATCTGTGCGAGGCTGAGGCCGAGTGTCAGAGCTACAGACAGGGAATAGCCGAACATGACGGCGATCGCGGACGCGGCTGTCGCATTGCCAATCACGATGATCAGGAATGTTGCTCCGACGAGCAGCGGCTGCTCAACCAGAATCATGGGGTTGAACAACATACCTACCGAGACAAAGAAGAGCACGGCAAATGCGTCGCGGAGCGGCAGCGTTTCCTGCGCGGCCCTTTGGCTCAACTGCGATTCGGCGAGGATCATTCCCGCGAAAAAAGCGCCAAGAGCGAAAGAGACGCCGAACAGTTCAGCTGCTCCGAAGGCGACTCCCAGCGCAATCGCCAGCACGGCCAGACGGAAAAGCTCTCGCGAACCGGTGTGAGCAACATAGTGCAGTACCCACGGAATGACACGCCGGCCGACGATAGCCATCGCAGCAAAAAAGGCGGTCAACTTGGTCAACGCAAGTGCAAGCGCGCCGGACACAGTTTGCGGCTCAAGGAAGGTGAAGAGGCCGCCATCGCCTGAACTCGGCTGAGTTGTGCTGCCGCCAAAACTGCCAGCGAAGGCCGGCAATAATACGAGCGCGAGGATCATGGCGACGTCTTCGACGACCAGCCATCCGACGGCAATACGCCCTCCAACGGTTTCGAGTTGTCGCTTTTCCTGGAGGGCCCGTAGAACCACGACCGTGCTTGCAACCGAGAGTGCCAACCCGAACACCACGCCGGCTGCAATTGGCCATCCGATCAGTTGCGCCACGATCAACCCGAGCGTTGTCACCAGAGCCATTTGACCGAGCGCCCCAGGAAGCGCGATCGTTCGTACGGAGAGTAAGTCGTGGAGGGAGAAATGCAGCCCTATGCCAAACATCAGCAGGATAACACCAAGCTCGGCGAGTTGGCGCGCCAGCGATTGGTCTGCAACAAAGCCGGGCGTAAACGGGCCTATCAAAACACCTGCCAAGAGGTAGCCGACCAGCGGCGATAGGTGAAGTCGGTTTGCCAGCGTGCCGAAAATGAAAGCAAGCCCAAGGCCGGCGACGAGGGTAGCCATAAGTGGTGTGTGAGGCATTTCTCCAGTCCGGCCGGTTCCACTAAGAGGCCAAGTGCCCAACGAGCATAGACATAATGGACTACGGCGCGAGTGTCTTGCTTTCTATTCGCCAGAAGATGTGAGGTGCCGTCGCTGGCGTCACGTATGGTTGTGACAATTTGGCGTGTGGGTCTGGCATAGGAGCCATGCTGAGTAACCGACAGGAGATCGCCATGTGTTCTATGCCGAAAAGCATCGGCATAGCTGCTCTGGTTTTGCGGTCCACCCCGCCTCGCACCGGATCGAGCAGCGGTTTTTCACCTCAGAAACCAGGTGAACCATCCGGTTGGCATCAAAGTGCGGGTTTTCCATTCGAGTCAAAGAGACGGAGCAGAGCAACTGATGCCGACCAGCATCGCAAGCTCGACATCAGCGGGGCTGGCACCGGACGGCAGCCGCGTCATCAGCGTAATGCGCTTCAGCAAGGAGCCGCTGAGCTCGGAGGAGAGCTACCTGGTGGTGATCGACGAGTTAGCTGATCCATTGCGGAGCACGTCCGGCGGCGAAAGCTTGGCTGTGCAATACGTGCTGCCAGTCCTCTTTCGCACTTCGGACGCTCTTGCATCGGGGTGAATTGGAGTCTGGCACGCTCCCGCGGCCGGCTCATGCTCGTGGTTGAAAATAACGGGGGCAAGGCTGAGGCTGTCTGATGTGAAGCTGACCCAGGGCCGCGCCGTCATCGCTCCCTGGATTTATCGGTTACGTGCTGCCGGGCCTAACCAGGCAATGGCGAGTCGGCAGGGAGGGCAGTTATTCTGGCGGCGTGGTGACACTTTCAGTGAAGAGCAACGGCAGCGAGATCGATGCACAGGTTGTGGTGAGCGGTCGGAGTTCTGTCACGCCCGCGGGCGTTTCCCATGATCGATGTCCGCACTGCTGGCTTGCAACCGGGTTGCTCGGCACTAATACTCAAAGACGATCACTGCGGTTTAACTGGGCAGCGCTACTTGGGTCGACACCGCGGAGGCCTCGGGAGCTGCCTCACGGGATGCAGTTCCTTTCTACATCACGCGCCACGAATCTTGCAGCCCGCTGCCAAGCTTCATCCGTGTCGCCACGATAGCTTAAAAACCGGTCACAGGTCGGTTTGTTAGAGTTGAGATCCAGCAGTGCGTATTTCACCCAACCGACCAAGGTGCTCATCTTGTGAACCTCCCCTATGAGCAGGTAACTCGCTCCGGCTGACTTCGCTTGCTCGGAAAGCTCTGCGATCCCTCGTTCGCGGGCTGTGCACTGCTCATGCTCGCAGGCCAACGAAGTGAGGGTGATCGTGTGATGTTCCGCTAGTTTCTCGCGCACCGTGAACACAAACGCCGTCAGTCGCGCTTCATGTTCGGTAATCTGGTCCTCGACTTCGCCGGAGGTGTCGTGGAAGTCGAAACTAGCTACGGCCAGGGTTAGCGGTTCAACCGTTTCGGCGACGGCAACTGAAGCAATCGCGCTCACACCGATCAACGCCGAGAAGATTATCCGACCTGCAGAGCGATATCCCGTTGGTATTTTCATCGATCCGACCTCTCCCGAAATCTACGGCGATCTGCGCCACTTTCGTCCTTCTTCGCCGAGCATACCCACTCGACGTCTGCCGTTCTTGCCATTTGGCGCCAGGTCGACGACAATGCCTCACGTTCGAATGTCGCTGTTGGGCCTTACCAAAGCGCGGTCCGTAGGACCGATCATTGATGCCGTTGAGCGAGCGGGGGGAAACGTCGCTCGCGTATTCTTGCGCGCCGATCTGCCACTTCGATTGATCGAGTGCCCCGAACAGCTGGTTCCGCTGCGCACTCAGCTTTGCCTCCTTGAATATGCGGCCCGGGAGATTGGCGATCCCGTGCTGCCCGCACGCCTGTCGCTTGCAGCGGGTGTGGTGAAGCTTGGTGCTCTCGGGCAACATGCACTGGCCACCGATCGTCTCGACACGGCAGTCTCGAACACCAACCGTCTAATGGGTTCACTGCTGCAATCGTGCACCCGGATACAGCTGATCGTCCACGACAAAGTGGCGAAATGGAGCTACATGGTCACCGATCCGTGCGAGGTCGGGCGGCAGAAGAATGAATTGCTGGCTTTGGGTTACATGACGGACCTTGTGCGTTCCTTTATGGGACCGGCCTGGACACCGCTTCGGGCTGTGGTCTCAGGATCGCAGATTGAAGCAAAATCGGAAACCGAGCTCACATTGCGCGCCGATCTTTCGCTTAGCACCGAGGCCGCTCTCTATTTTCCAAGCGACCAGCTTGACGCGTCGAAGCCTATCAGGTCAGTGCAGCCATCGTCTGCAGTTGGCTGTGGTCGGCCGATAGGAAATGACCTACTAACCTGTATCGAACACCTGATCCTGCTCAATCTGTTGGATGATCGCCCCACAATTGATCGGATAAGTAGTCGACTCGGGATCTCGAGACGTACCTTACAGCGCCGGTTGACCGAGCGAGGCACGAGCTTTGACGCCATTCTAAAGGGAGTGCTCGAGCGTCAGGCGGAGATCATGCTCGCCATACCGGATTTTCCGGTTTCGCAGATTGCCTATCAACTCGGATACGCCGACCCTGCGCACTTCACTCGTGCTTTCATCGCCTGGAAGGGAATGTCGCCGCGGGCATGGCGGCTTGCCCGTCCATGATTACTCTGGGGATGTACCACGTAGAGAAGGGGCCGTCCGTGACAGGTGGCTCCTCGCCGTCAGCGGGAGCTTCTTTGCGCTTACGGTGAGCGCCCAGTCCCCGAAGCACGTGATGAACGAACGGCCTGAGAGCGGCAGCGTCGCGGTATAGAGAGGCTTGCGGCCGGCCAGATCTTTGGTCAGCGGCTGCCTCGATGAGCTCGGCCGTTTCGACGCCGACGGTGACGATCGCTCTCTCGCAGAGAGCGTAGTTGTTGTGTAAGGTAGGTTCCTGGCCGCGCGCTGGGCGCTCCCGAATCCGCGAGCGACAGGAAGAAGGAGACGGTATGAGCCCCAAGCCCACCGGCCACGTTTGTGGCAACGACCTGATCTTAACGCGCACGTTTCGGGCACCCATAGATGACCTTTGGGCGAGCCTGACGAAGTCCGAGAACACCGCGCTCTGGTTCGGCGGCTGGGAGGGCGACGCCGGCTCGGTCAAGATGGTGCGGTTGCAACTGGTCCATGAGAAGGGCCAGCCGTGGACGAACGTGACGATCGAAGAATGCGCGCCGCCGCGCCGCCTGGTCGTCACGATGAAGGATGACCATGGCGAGTGGCGCATCGAACTGTCGTTGACGCAGACGGACGACACGACCGAGCTGCGCTTTGTGCAGCCCCTGAGCGACAGGAAACTCGCGGGCGATGTGGGGCCGGGCTGGGAATACTACCTCGACATGCTGGTCGCGGCGCGCGAAGGCAAGGCGCTGCCGTCATTCGATGACTACTACCCCGCGCAGAAGGCATACTACCTGGAAGGCGCATAGGCGATCGGCACGCCGCAGGGTTGGAAAGCAGGGTGGGCATCGAGGCGCTGGCCGCCAAGGTGCCGCCAGGAATTCGGCCGGGCATGATCTTGTTGGCCCGTTCTGCTCCGGCAAGCCATAGACTCGAAAGTCAGGAAACACGCGAAGCCCGTTGCGCGAAGCGCTGCAACATCGGCCACGTCCACCGCCGTTCCCTCCGTTGGCCAGCGGCCGTGCTCCACTCACATCGCGAGATGGATCGGCTCCTTCAACTATCTCGCAGACCTTACGCTCGATAAGGCCAATGACTGCAAAGGCCGAGCAGGTTCGGATGGCTGCAAAGGGTCGATTTTCACCTTCCTCAGCGCGAGCACGCGTCCAGAGGAACCGGCCCTACGCGGCGAGAACCAGCGAGGTGTTCCCGTTCTCTGCTAAAAGATCGCATATTATATCGAGGGAAACCTTGCCGCGTGCCTGAGCGCCGCCGCCGATCGATAGTGTGTTCCCCGACGGAAAGGCTCCAACCAGAAGCGGAGATCGTTCGCCGCATTCGTTCAGGCAGTGACCCCGTGATCTTTCGAACGCCGGGAAATCACCAACCTAGCATGCGATCAAACACTTCCGATTGGTTGAGTGTCACGGTTTCACCTCCTTCTGACTTGCCCTGTTCGAGGTTCTCACGCGTAGCGCGGGGAGCATTCATCTGTAGAAACGCCTTTGCCGAGCTCCACGCCGCCGACGATCGAGTGTCTGCATCTTCTCGGAAAACAGCCCCTTCGATATGAAGAACCGCTAAGACCCGCGGCTATCACCCATGCCCGCGGGTAGAGATGGCCGCATGAGTTGTCCTTTCAGGCCGAAAAACTGCCGAACCTTGTCGTGATCGTCGGGGTCAGGTTTTCATTCGCCCGACATGAGCAAGTCCATCCACCTGCGGAGGACCAAGGCCAGCGCGAACTCCTCGGCAAGATCGGTGGTGCTGCCCGCTCGAGGTACGACCCAGGCCCTCAGCTAGTCAGACCGAAGAGGACCGTTTCCAGCTCCTCCCAGCTTTCATCCATAGCAAAGGCTGCGGAAATGTACGGAATGCCGATATGGCCGTAGCGGGCAGATAGCTGCCGTTCCGAGGTCTCCTCATCGATGCCCGCGATCTGCTTAAGATAGAGCACTGCAGCTAGCCCGGTTCTGTCAGCGCCGGCCTGGCAGTGGATGAGTATCGGCTTTGGTGCGTGATGCAGCAACGCGATCAGGTGCCGCGCCTGGTGCGGCGACACCCGCTTCGACGCTGACAAACGGAAATCGAAATGAGCAATGCCGGCTCGGTTGGCGGCCCCGACCTCCTGACGATACCACGCTTCCTTGCTCTGGCCTCGGAGGTTCACGATCGTCTTGATTCCGAAGTGTCGTGCATAGCCCGCGATGTCCGCGGCAGAAGGCTGTGCCGATCGGTAGAGCTGTCCCGGCAGCACCTCGTGGAAATTGCCCGTGAGTTGGAGAGCACCCAGGTATCCGCCAAAGATGAGCGCGGCGGCGCCGGCCGAACCTGCGATTGCTTTCAAAAATGTGTTCATATTCAACCTTGTGCTTGAGAATGGAGGGCGGTCGGCCGACGTGGCGTGGCAGATATGACCCACTTCGGAAGGGCTCCTGATAATGTGATCTGATGATTTTGTGGTCGCCCTCAGCGACGAGGATGCGCATTGCCGGTCCGCCTCTGATCCTTGGCGTAAGCGAACGCCTTCGGGTCTATCGCGGCGGACTATTATGTCCTGAACCTGTCCGAACGCTGACAAGTCCGTAACACGCTTCCGGCAGAAAAGTTGGTAAAGCCGCCTCTCTACAACTGCTGCACCGGTCGAGCAGTGAACATGCCGGTGGAACGCGCCCAGAACGCGAAGTCTCACTTTGAGCGGATGATCCCTGCTGCCCTCAGAGCCCGCTCAATCACCGCACTGATGCCATCTGGTGTCCGCGACGGCATTTGTATTCTCCTCTCGCTCGGCGTTTTGATCAGCTCCCAAGCCAGAGCGGTCTCGATCGTGGAGGAGAGACCGACGTCCAGGAAGAACCTCCCGCTCTTTTCGTACCCCGCGGAGGTGTCGATGGCTACGCCGTGAGCCATCCGAGGAAGGGTTAAGAGTTCTATGACGTCGCGACCGCTGGCGTCTTTCCAGATGTCCAGCGTTCCACTACCTCGTTGCTGCGTGACAGTCGGGCGCCGGCCGACCCCGTGCACGCCCCGCCACTGTTCGACAATCGCCATTGCATTGGCGGGTACCACGGTGTCATCCTTGGCACCGTGCCAGATGGAAACTGTTGGCCAAGGTCCTTGGTGATCCGAAGCATTGCGGAGTTTCGTTCGCAGGGTTTGACCATCCGGCAGGCCGTGCCCTCGCATGCGATCGAAGGCCTCCGGGACTGTCGACGCCGCGTTATAAGGCAGGCCTGAGAGAATGGTCCCTGCCGAAAAGACCTCCGGGTAGGCGGCCAGCATTGCGTTCGCCATCGCCCCACCTGCGGAAAGGCCCGTGATGAATACGCGGCTAGGATTCACATGGTGCCGTTTAATCATGTGCTCGACCATCTGCCAGATGGAGAGAGCTTCCCCGGAATTCCGGCTGATATCGACGGGATTGAACCAGTTAAAACACAAGTTGGCATTGTTGGAGCGGAGCTGTTCTGGAAACAGCACGACGAAGCCATTGTCGTCGGCAAGTCGCGACCAGCCTGAGCAGGCATCGAAGAGCGCTGCGGTCTGGGTGCACCCGTGCAGGACCACCACGAGATCGGGGGACCTTCCGACCTCCACCGGCACGTGGGACCAGGCGCGCAGTTGACCGGGATTTGATCCGAAGCCTTCCAAAGGCTTAAGCAGAGCCGAGCGGTACCGTGAAGGGTCCGTTTCAGAAAGTCGGTTGAGGCGCCTCAAAGTGTCTGAAAGAGATCGCACACTGCTCTCCTTGGTCATTGGCTAAGACACCTCGGAAACGCTTAGGATGCAATTTGGTTGCTGCACTGCACAAAATCGAGATGACGTGGTGTTTGGGAGGGCCGCGATGCGGCTGGAAAGGGTGGTGTCATCAAGCGCATCACCCAGCGGCTCACATCCATGCGTCGTCAGAACCGTAGCACTGCCGGCACCGTCGGATCGCGAGAAGACCCAATGGTATTTCCAGCGCTATGTGCCGCATCTGCCGGCCGGCGACGAAATCGTGCTGTTCGAGCGTTCCTGGTACAACCGCTGCGACGTCGAACGCGTCATGGGTTTCGCGACCGAGGAGGAGGTCGAGCAATTCTTCAACGACGCGCCCGAGTTTGAGCGCATGTTGGTGCGCTCCGGCGTTCGGCTCGTTAAATACTGGTTCTCGATCACCGACGAGGAGCAGCAGTTGTGCTTCCTGATGCGGATCCACGATCCGCTGAAACAGTGGAAACTTTCGCCGATGGACCTGCAATCACGCGTGCGCTGGGAAGCCTATACCAAGGCCAAGGAAGAAACCTTCGCCCGAACCAACGTGCCCGAGGCGCCCTGGCACATCGTCGAGGCCAACGACAAGAAGCGGGCGAGACTCAACTGCATCGACCATCTCTTGAGGCAGATCCCCTATGGCGATGTACCCCATGAGGACATCAGCTTACCGGATCGCATATTCAATCCCAACTAGGAGCGGAAGGTTCTGCCGCCGCAGCTTTACGTGCCATCAAAATACTGACATCTCGCGGCAGGACTGCGGCGCTGCCTGGGCTATGGCGCCATCTTCTCAGAAGCCATATCGAACCAGGCGCCCCATACGATATGGTGTCGGGAAGGTGCTGAAGAGCTGCAGCGCGATCTGGGCGGGCGGTGACATGCGCGCCACTTGCTCGGGTTCCCAGTCCCAACGATCCTCGATGAGCTTTAGCCGCGGTACCTGCAGCTCCATCTCTGCCGCGTCGTCGAGCGCCCATTGTAAACAGGCGCCGGTGGCGCGTATCGCCGGATTGAAGCGCAGCAGTCGGACCGCGAAACTGCCATAGGCGTCGAAGGCTATTTCGCCCGAGGGAAAGTGGCCGGCGATCCGCTGCAGAACCTGCAGAACCTGATATTTCTTCAGATAAGGCAGAACACCCTCGGCGATGATGATGGCCGGCCTGTCGGCGGGAAGGTTCGCTATCCATCCGTGCTCGACTATCGAGCACGCTAGCATCTCGCAATCCTCGCGGTCGGGGTAGATCTGTTGCCGCAAGCTGATGACATCGGGAAAATCCAATTCGAACCAACGAACTCCCGGCCCAGGATCAATCCGGAAGATCCGACTGTCGAGACCACAGCCGAGATGGAGAACAGTCGCCTCGGGGCAGCGCTCGAGGAATGCCTCCGCCCATCGATCAAGCATGTAGGCGCGCAACGCGATGCCGATCGTCATGTCGTGACCAACATTAAGGTGTCGACTGTCCTGATCGATACGGTGCATCGCATCTGCGGCGAAGCGGTCGCGAAGCAGCGAATCCGGCATGGCGTTTTCGGCTGCCTTGGCTTGAAGGGTGATGAGTAGGGTTTCCCTTGCACCGGTGAGGCGGACTTGCTCCAGTTGCATGGCTTCCTCCAGAATGCCCGTCAGAAGGTCTCCGCCGCATCTGCGGCAATGATCTGTTATCCTCGGCATCGATCATTGAGTGCCAGGCTGAAGTGAAAGCGCTCGGCTCACAGCGAGGGCACGCAGCTCCGCTTTGCTGGCAGCCGCAACATGGCGACACTATACGACGATTTTGTAACGCTTGTGTTGACCAGATCGATTGTCGCTGTGGGCGACACGCTCCTGCGTCAAGGCGAGCGCAAGAATTCGCGACAGGGATAAATGGCTTGCATCGTCAACGCTGTTTTTTGCGCCGTGAAGTCAGGTTACAGTTGACGCTTCAAACGCCGGAGGCTGTCTTCGCGAAATAGTTTCGATCACTCCATAAGAAGACCGCGTCCCTTTCTACGTCACCTCCAAATAAGGAGGGTTACCATCGCAACGCAAGCCGCAGAAGACCCTTAGCAGCTGTGTGAGGCACCTCGCACGGCGGTTTCTATATCACTTTGCCGTATCGCTCATGTATTCCTCCTGTTGAAATCGCGTTTGCCTTTGGTGCGCTTGAGGATTTCGGACAGGGTCCTTCGGTCATCCTCGGACATGGCGGCAATCCACTGGTTGGTGAAGTACCGCAATTCGTGGGTAGAGAAGGGGGCCGGGTTCCTCGCGTGGGGAACGAGGGTGTCGATGAGCGTCTGGCCCAATCCGAAGTGGTCCCAGTTCTCCTCGACACCCGGCTCTCCCTCCTTCGGCTCGATTGCGACCACCGGTGAAACCATGTTGATCGTGGCGCCGGTGGGAACCGGCCCGCCCTGCAGAAGCGCCACGTACTTGGAAGTCTGCGGCCTACCAACCAACCATTCCATTATGCTCATCCCTTGCCCTCCAATAACCACATTCTCGTCACCAACCACTGCGTGCAGTGAGGGCCCTCCAGCCCCGTGCGCTTTCCCGGCTGGGCTGTGGCGTTTGTATAGACTTCATCAAACCTTTTGATCCATTCGGCTTGATGGTCGATACCTCTTGCGGAGAGGCCAGCCGATTGGCCTAGTCCGTCGGATGGATTTTTGCCGTCTTTGGAGCGGCGAGTGGGGAAATGACTCGATCTGCTCCAAAGAGACCAGCCGGCGGCTGTAAAGCTCGGTAGTCGATGCGTATAGATCACAACTCCTGTCGCGCAGTGGTTAGACAAAGCGGTGAAGCTCATCAACGAGGCGCGCTATCATCCGGTAACAACGTCTCAGTTGATCCGCGCTGACGAACTCGTCCGGCTTGCGGCCATTATCCATGAGCCGGGGCCGCAGATGGCGGTGGAAATGCCCAGGCCTTGGTTGAAGACGCCTACTTCGGTGCCGAACGCGACTTTCAACGCCGGGTCGTCGTGGCCGAGGATTCGCCGCAACAATCTTACTGCTGGCGCATCGCGCGCGGCACTCAGGCCGGGATAGCCGGAGAACCTCGTCCATCTCGATGCAGGCCGTCGGGAAGCGGGTGTGATGGCGCGAGGCGATCGCACTTGCGTCGGCCTTGATGCGGGCGAGGATGTCGCGCGGGTCGTCCTCAGCGATGTTGCGGATCTCGAAATCGATCTCGCAGCGGTTCGGCACGAAGTTGAGCGCGGTGCCGCCGCGCATCATGCCGGCGTGTGCGGATAGGCGTCCTCGAGATATTCGATATGACAGTCGATTCAAAAACCGCGAGGTCGCCATCAAGCAGGACGGGGACCTGCCTGTTGGGATTGGTTGCGAGAACGTCAGGATGCCTGGGATTGTAGCTCTCCGTCTGGCTGAAAGGCACCACTGATGCGCTCAAAAGTCAGGCCCTTTTCATGGAGGGCGATCTCGACCTTGCGCGAGAAGAGGCTGAGCGGCGCGGAAAGCAGCTTCATCTGTCCTCTCCCTGGCAGGGAGTCTTCAGCGCGAGGGAAGAAAGACCCTCGCCATGAATCAGGGAGCGCGCCGTCGGGGTCAGCCGAGATATTTCGTTCGGCCGCCACACGCGGCCGTCCATTTCCGGAAGGATACGCTCGGTCCATTCCCGCGATGCTGAAAGAGCATCGATGTGAGCGTCATAGGCCACCTCATCGCGAAAGAGCGAAAACCAGACGAAGACGGTCTCTCCCTCCCTGACGGGCAGGCGCGGAAAGGTGTTTTCCGATCGCTCCAAGACGAAGGTCCCAAGCACGTCCGCGCCAGTTTCGCTCAAAACTGGCGACACGTCCCTGATAAAGAAATCCGCAAACGCGCTGTCGGTCCGGGGAGCAAGGTACGCAATCGTCGCGACGACGAGCCCGCGCCGGCTGCCTTTTGTACCGCGAGGCGACCGCCTTGGGTCCGTCACCCGGAACACGTCCTCCGGCGAGAGCGGACGGAGCAGCAGCACATTGTCAGAGTTCACCATCGTCCCGTTGGCGGCATCGCGATGCTCGGCCCAGACCGGCCCCGAGTAGAACGCCTGCAGCGCCTTCTCGCGGGAAGCCATGTCGCGGAAGCCGCGCAGCCAGACGAAGCTGTCGGGCGCGTCCAAATCGCGGAACTGGCCGATGACGCGCATGCCGGCGTCCTCCTGCGTCTCCACGAACGCCCGATCGAAAAGATCGATCAATCTCTCGCGGCTTCCCGGACGCAGCCGGTATCGCCGCAGTTCCACCACAGATACCGGATCAAGGCGTGCAGATGCGGGCATAGATCCCTCGACTGCCGTGTCGCATACATTCGTCATGTGGTTTTCCCCAATGGCAGGACGATCATCCTGTTTTCACTAATACGGGACACTTGTCCTGTTTTGTCAAGCTGCTATTCTGAGACCGACTGCACAACGAGATGGAGAGGCTATGAAGGCGGACGGCGCACGATCCGGCGGGCGGCGGAATGATCCCAGGGCTATGAGGGAAAGACTCGTTGATACCGCCTATACCGCCTTCGTCAGCAACGGCTACCACGCTACCTCGATGCATGATCTCAAGCGTCAAGCTGACGTCTCCGGCGGTGCGCTCGCCCATCATTTCCCGACCAAGAAGGATATCGGCCTGTCGGTTTTGCGCGACAGGGTGGCGAGGGCAGTAGAGGAGACGTGGATCGCGCCGTTGCGGGCGGCATCCGGCGCGCGTCAAGGCGTCCTCTCCATCTTTGATAAGATCATCGCGGAACTGGAGGGACGTGGATCCGTAACGGGTTGCCCGCTGAACAACCTGTCCCATGACATGGCGCGGCAGGACCCGGATTTCCGCGAGGAGATCGAGCTGACCTATCGGCGCTGGCGTGACGCAATCGCAGACAACATCCGCACCGGCCGAGGGTCGCCCGATCGGGTCGACTCCGATGCCTTCGCAACGCTCGTCGTTGCAGCCTATTCAGGCGCAATGGCAATGGCCAGGGTCAGCCAGAGTGCGGCTCCGCTAAAGGCTTGTGCCGATCAACTCGAACGCATCATGGAGGACTGGGGCGTCACTTGAGCGGCTCCATCGCGGCTTACCTTGCGACAGGCAAAACAGACGCGCGGGAGGCATGGGTTATATCTGTTGCGTCCGTCAGATAAAGAACCGTCTTCCAGCTTATCCTCTGGCCGTTCAGCAGGGTGTCAGCGCCAGCGGTACAATCGGCGGACCAAACCTCTGATCTGAAAGGCAGCTATAGGCTCATCAATTCTGTAAGCGGACGGACCGCTTCCCACCCCAGGTCAGATGTCACGACAAAAGAGCGCATCTCCATAATTCATGAAGCCCAGCTCAACCTCTCTTGCCGGCTCGAACGCGAGCATTCCACCTGGGCCGAGCAGAACGACGATCACTGTGGCCAACAACACGTAGTTCTGCGATCGAAACTCATCAGCGGCGAGAGCAACTCATCAGCGGCGCGAGCAACGTGATTTTTACGGCGGGCACATCGAACCCAGAACGATTTGACGACCCTTGATCTTTTCGTGACCGAAGTGCTCGGCGTCGAGATCATCCGTGGTTCTGCGTTTCGACGAAAGTTGCTCAGGGCACCTAAATTATCAAGGTTTTGGCGGCCGCGTCGCATAGGCGATAACCGCGTCAGCAATCATCTGCTTGTGGCGGTTGTAAAGATCCGGCTCAGACAGATCGCGATGAAAGATGGTCCCGAAGGTGTATCGGTTGGACACGCGGAAGAAGCAGAACGCGCTGATGAGCATATGCAGATCCACGGCGTCGATGTCGCGGCGGAAGACGCCTTCCCTGCGGCCTCGATCTAGGATCTCCTCGATTGTCCTAACTATGGAAAGGTTGAGTTCACGGATCTCCGATGACCGCTTCATATGGCTCGCATAATGGATGTTCTCGATGCTGACCAGCCGGACAAAGTCCGGGTTCTTCTCATCGTGATCGAAGGTGCTGGCGATCAGTGTCCGTAGCGCTTCGACCGGGGGCAAGTCAGCGAGCTCAAGATCAGCTTCGAGCGCACGGATCTTGCGATACGCCTTTTCAAGCACCGCGAGATAAAGACCCTCCTTGCTGCCGAAGTAGTAATAGATCATCCGCTTGGAGGTGCGTGTTTTCTCAGCGATGGAGTCCACTCGGCCGCCCGAGAGGCCAAAGGCAGAGAACTCCTCGGTGGCGACATTCAGAATATCCTCCTTGGTTTTCTCCGGGTCGTTCTTCCGACTTTCTCGTTCAACAAGCTTGGCCATCTTACCCATCCACCTCGGGGGCACGCTCGCCCCAATTGCAACCACTTCATATTGAGCTTGGTCTCGGCTTTCAATGGAACTCCGATTGACACGGACTGGTTAGTACATTATCAGCTTTCGGCAATAGTGCGTTGGAGGAGCGCCACTGGCAGGACATGTTCGACATCGTCCAGAGCCGGCGTTTAACGTTGTATGAAAACGGTCGGCAGTGCGTCTTTCCAAGCTGGACTGATCGGAAAGGGCATCCAAGCGTCTTTGACGCCAGCCCTGCATATGGCAGAAGGACAGGCGCAAGGTTTCGAGTATTTTTACGAGTTATTCGACCTGGACGGAGTCGATGGCGGTGTCGAGCGTCTGGCCGATCTTCTCACGGAAGCGGAGCGGCGGGGCCTCGGCGGCCTGAACATCACGCACCCTTTCAAGCAACAAGTAATCGAGTTCCTCGATACGTTGTCAGACGAGGCGGGGGCTCTTGGCGCTGTAAATACTGTTGTCCTTCGCGGTGGACGAAGGCATGGGCATAACACCGACTGGTGGGGCTTTGCCGAGGGCTTCCGCCGTGGCTTGCCTCGTGCTGATTTGACCTCGGTGGTACAGCTTGGAGCCGGTGGCGCAGGTGCTGCCACCGCCTTCGCTATTCTCCGCTCTGGAGCAGCCGGACTGACGATATTCGACCAGGACGAAAATCGCGCACTGGCATTGGTTGAAAATATGCAGCGGCTTTTTCCGGATGCGTACATTATGGCTGGGACCGACCTGTCAGGGGCGATGGCGACTGCGTCGGGGCTGATCCATGCGACACCGACTGGAATGGCCAAGTATCCTGGTTTGCCCTTGCCCGCTGATCTTCTGCGCTTTTCCTTGTGGGTGGCCGAGGTCGTCTACTTCCCACTGAGCACTGAACTGGTGATCGAGGCGGGGCGCCGCGGATGTCGGACCCTGAATGGCGGGGGCATGGCGGTCTTCCAAGCTGTGAAGGCTTTTCAGCTCTTTACCGGCGTAGAACCCGATGCCGAGCGGATGGTGAAGCATTTTGAAGAGATGACGCGCATTCCCGGTCAATCCGCAGTCGCGGCGGGGGGTGGCCGATGAGGACCTCGATCGCAGCCGTCTCCCTAAGTGGCGAACTGCCCGAGAAACTGGAGGCGATCGCCAAGGCGGGTTTCGACGGTGCCGAAATCTTCGAAAATGACTTCCTCACCTTTGATGGATGCCCTCGTGACGTTGACTCTTACCGGCCGAAACATCGGATTTGGGCTCTGCTAATCGGCTCATCAGTGTTCGATGTGCTCCCGGAAGCGCAGCGGAGGCGGATGCGAGAAGCCTGAGGCAGGAGAAGGAACTGGTGGGGCTTTTCAATGAGCAGGGGATGATATCTGCGAGCCCGACCTAGGGCAATTCCGGACCTAGCAGTACATGGACTCGCCCCTGTTCTCCTCTTGGCGGGACGAACGCAAACTAAGAGGCGAGAGCGGCAGCATTCAAGGAATGCGGCCGCTCTTCAGGACATGATCTGCCCCGTTTTGAACATGCCTTGTGAGCATTGCGCATGCGCCCGCGAGATCTCGGTTCATGGCAAACTCGAACAACCTCTTGTGGTCATCAACCACCGGCTGACCTCGGAAGCTCTGGGCGAGAAGGTGATAGCGTAAGAAGCGGTCGAAGACGGACGACAGCGTGGCCATCAGGGTCGCTGAATTGCAGGCCGATACCATCGCCTGATGAAACTCCCAGTCGTACCGCACCCACTCCAAGGTTCGAGAAGCATCGCCGCCTAGAAGGCTTCGCTCCACGGCCGACAGTTTGTGGTGCGCGGAGACAAGGCGCGCTTCCCAATCAAGATCGCCAGCAGCGAAGGAGAGGCCGATGGCGTGGCACTCCAATAAGATTCGCATATCAGCGAGTTCCAGAAGTTCTCGCTGAGACGCCGGGCTTACCTCAAAACCACGTTGGCCTTCAGCGACTACCAGGTTCTCCGTGGTCAGGCGACTGAGGATCTCTCTGAGGGTCGAGACGCTTACAGAGTAGCGATCCCTGGCCTGCTCCAACTTGATCTTTGAACCAGGTGGTAGGGCCCCCGAGATCAGATCCCCCCGGATCCGACGGAAGGCGAGTTCACCCGCTGTTTGGTTTGTCTTCGTATTGTCTTGGGAATGTATCATGCAAAAGCTTATATATCCGATATTACGGGAAATATAGGAGATAAAGTTGTTGACTCATTTCCTCGGTGCGTCATTCTGTCATGCACGACATTGATTAAACGGACTATTCCGTACATTATTGCACCGATTGTGGCCAGGAGGATCGGCCATTGATGAGGAGGCAGCTGTCCGTTGGATAGCAGGATCAACTGGGAGGAGAGAATATGACTTTCAACATGACCCGCCGCTATCTTGTCGGCGCGACCATGCTGGTCGCAGCAGCATTCGCCGCACCCGTCCTGGCGCAGGACAAGCCAGTTTTGAAGTTTTCGGCTGTTTTCTCGGAGCAGGATATCCGCGCCGAGATGACCAAGATGCTGGCGGAAGATATCAAGAACGATTTCACGCTCGAGCCCTACTACGGCGGAAATCTCTTCAAGCAGGGCACGGAGCTCGTTGCGATCCAGCGCGGCAACCTCCAGATGGGCAATATCGCACCTCAGGATATCTCCAAGCAGATCCCTGAGTGGTCGGTGCTGACATCCGCATATCTGTTCCGCGACGCGGCACATCTCAGCGCCTTCTTCAACAGCGACGTCGGCGCCGAGTTCAAGAAGATGGCCGAAGACCGGCTCGGCATCCACATTCTTGGACCAACCTATTTTGGCGCGCGCCAGATCGGTCTGAAGCCGGAAAAGAAGATCACGACACCGCAGGACATGGCAGGCATCAAGCTGCGTATGCCCGGCGGCGACGCATGGCAATTCCTCGGTGAAGCCCTCGGCGCCAATCCAGTGCCGGTGGCTTATGCTGAGGTCTACACAGCACTTCAGACCGGTGCGATCGACGGTCAGGACAACCCGCTACCGAACGTAAAGAACATGAAGTTTTACGAAGTGATGTCGCAGATCGTTATGACGTCGCACCTGATCGGCTACGATTTGCTGGTGATCTCAAACGAGGTCTGGAATGCGATGGCGCCAGAACAGCAGCGGGCGTTTCAAGCGGCGGCCGACAAGGCAATGAAGTTCAGCGAAGAGAAGCACGTCGCACAAGAGAAAGCTCTGGTCGAAGAGTTCAAGGCTGCGGGTCTGCAGATCTACGAGCCTGACATCGGCGCATTTCGGAAGTTCGCTCAGGAGAAGTATGTCAATTCCGACCTGGCCAAGTCGTGGCCGGAAGGCATCCTGGAGAAGGTAGCCGGCCTTTAAGGCGCGGCTACCTCGCTGCTAGATCATAAAGGGCGGCGGAGGCGGGGTCCGTTCCTCGCCCTGCCGTCTCGTCTCTGGAGAAATCGACATGCCACCCAAACTGCTGGCCATCGGTGGATGGTTGAGACGGCGTGCGGAGAATCTTCTCTGCCTAATGCTTCTGGCGATGTTCATCGTCTTCATGTTGCAGATCATTTTCCGCTATGCGCTCAATCTTTCCATCGGTTGGACGCACGAAGTCAGCGTCGCTCTTTGGATATGGATCGTCCTATTTGGATCCGCCTTCGTGGTGCGCGAAGTAGACGAGATCCGTTTTGACCTCATCTGGGGCGGCGCGAGCGATCGATCGCGGCGTGTCATGCAGATAATCTGCGCGGCAGCGTTGATCTTCCTGTTCGGCATCTCGCTGCCGGCGGTCATCGATTATGTGACTTTCATGAAGGTGGAGAGCACTGCCTACCTCAAGATCCGCTTCGACTATCTCTACTCCATCTACGTGATCTTCGCGATCGCTATGATCCTTCGATATATCTGGCTGGCTGTACAGGCTATCCGTGGCAGGGCGCCCGACGCTTTTGATCCCACTAAAGCAGGCTCCGGCGTATGAATTTGGCAAGCCCGTTCTCCATCACCCTGGTAGTCATCACCGTGCTCGCGTTCATGGGGCTACCGATCGGCCTGTCAATGATCAGCGGCTCGATCCTCTACCTGTGGCTTGCCGGAGCAGACATGGGAATTGCAGCCGAGCAGTTCCTCAACGGTATGTATTCGAACTACGTCATCCTGGCGGTGCCGCTGTTCATCCTGGCGGCGGAATTCATGAACGTGGGCTCCATGACGGAGCGCCTGCTCAAATTCTGCAACGTCCTCGTCGGGCGTTTCCGCGGCGGTCTCGCCCAGGTTAACATTGTCCAAAGCATCATCTTTGCCGGCATGTCCGGCTCGGCGATCGCCGACGCCGCAGGCAGCGGCAAGATGATGCAGAGCATGATGACGCGCGAAGGCCGCTACACACCGAGCTTTGCGGCCGCCCTAACCGCCGTGACCGCGGTCGTTGGCCCGATCATCCCGCCATCGATCCCGATGATCATCTACTCCCTCGTTTCAGATGCTTCCATCGGCTATCTCTTTCTAGCAGGCATGGTACCTGGGCTCTTGATGGCCGGTCTGCAAATGGTGCAGGTCGTGATCACTGCCCGGCGCGAAAATTTCCCGGTTGAAGAACCGGTGCCGCTTCGCAAGATTCCGGGAATCACCATCCGGGCCTTTCCGGCGCTGATGATGCCTGTTGTATTGCTCGGCTGCATCTATTCCGGCGTCACCACACCGACCGAGGCAGCGGCCATCGCTGCTGCTTACGCTCTCATCATATCGGTTGTCCTCTACCGCAGCATCAGCCTCAGAGACTTCTACGGCTCACTTGCGGTAAGCGCCAAGTCGACGGCCTCGATCGGCATGCTGATCGCCGGCGCATTGGTCTTCAACTATGTGGTCACGATCGAAAACATTCCCCACTCAATCCGGGTTCTGTTAACCGGGTGGGAGTTGAGCCCGACTGGCTTCCTGATCCTCGTGAACGTCATCCTGCTCGTTCTTGGTTGCCTGCTCGAGGGTACCGCGATCCTGCTGATCATCGTGCCAGTGTTCATACCGACAGCGCAGGCCCTTGGGATTGACCTTGTCCATTTTGGCGTTGTCGTGGTCGTCAACATCATGCTGGGCCTGGTAACGCCGCCATATGGTTTGCTGCTGTTCATCGTGGCGAACATATCTGGAGCACCGATCAAGAGCATCATCACAGATGCCGCACCCTTCCTTTTCTGGATGGTGGTGTGCCTGATCTTCATCACATTTGTGCCTGACAGCGTGCTCTGGCTGCCAAGGCTGCTTGGATACCAGGGCTGATGGGAGTGATCATGAAGCCGATCTACATTCTGAACGGGCCAAACCTCAACCGCCTTGGCAAGCGAGAGCCTGAAATCTACGGGACGACCACGCTGGCCGAGGTTGAGGCCTGGTGCCGGGAGGCGGCGGGAGATCGGCCGGTAGAATTTCGTCAGACCAATAGCGAAGAGCGGTTGATCGACTGGGTTCATGAAGCAATCGACGAGGGCGACGGGATCATTATCAATCCTGCCGCCTTCACGTTCACCTCGGTTGCCCTCCTAGACGCTCTCAAAATGTTCAAGGGGCCAATCATAGAATTCCACATCAGCAACGTTCATCGCCGCGAGCCTATCTATCACCGCTCCTATGTCTCGATGACGGCGACCACCGTCATGGCGGGGCTGGGGGCGGAGGGATATCCGCTGGCTGTGAAGGCGCTCGAGATGCTGATCATGAAACAGATGGGATAGCGCACCCACGACTCCAGTTAATTGTCTCGTGATGGCAGCAAGGCGCCTTCGCCACTCAGCACCCTATTCGTCATCGCGGGTAGCGCGTCTAGAGGAGCTGGCCCTGCGCGGTGCGCGACCAGCCGGGGTCCGGTTTGTGCTAAAAAGATCGCATGATGCATCGACGGGAACGGGGCACACTTGCGGTCTTCACGGCTCCAAGCCGCCTCTCGAACTGGACGCAGTAGCCAGACCCTCGCGCGACATCGCAACGGCTCCGAAGCCCCTGTAGAAAGCCCCAAATTTTCACGGTTACGCACTTTCCCTCAACGTGCTTATGTCTTCCTGCTAAAAAACGCATAAGCACGTGTGGCAACGGTGGCAGCATTGCTATGTTGCGAAGTCAGGGGCTCGAAGCCGCAACGCTTTTGCTGGCGTGAGCGGATCTCTGCTCGCTTTTTGCCGCTGCTGCTACGGGCGTCGGACTGCGTGATTCTCCAATGGAGTGAGGGATGAATCAGGGGTTGCCGTTTATAAATCTGGGAGCCATCGGTGCAGCACGGCCTGGGAGCGACGCGTTACAAAGTGCCCCAACCCCTCCTGAGCCTGATCGCAGCGGCGAAGGTCTCCTGGTCAGCTATTTCGAGCTTGCCCGCGTCATGGAGCGTGCAAGCCGGCGGTTTTATGGGGTGCTGCGCGCGGAACTGACGATGCTCGGTGTGGACGACATCGGGCCAGCGCAGGCAATGGTTCTTTTGGCTATAGGAGGGGCGGAACTCTCGGTGGGAGAGCTTTTGGACCGCGGCCATTACATGGGTTCCAATGTCTCCTACCACCTGAAGCAGCTTGCCGAGGGAGACTATATCGATCGGGTCGCCTCACAGCGGGACAAACGGTCTGCCCGCATTCGGCTATCGGAAAAGGGGAAGAAGCTGTGTGCAGGCCTGCGGGAGGCGGGGAAATCCTACGACCGTGGGCTAAGCCACGCCGAGGCGGAACGGAGGGATCTTGAGACGGCCTTCCAGACGCTGCTTCAGCTCGAGCTCGTTTGGAGCAATGCCGTTCGATACGGCATCTGACAAAGCGCTTCCGCGGCTTGGTGTAGGATCGATGGGACTCACTCCTAAAAATCATAGCTCTCATGATAATCCGCACGAGGCCGGGTCGACATAATCGGCAAAGCGCCACAGCCATCCCATTTTCCACTTTATGGCTGGTCAGTGGCCTTTTGTCGCCCGCCCGCGCAGACCGTATCGTCGCCACGGCGCGGTTGGACGTTTTCCGCATACGTGCCGAGCCGCTGATGGAAGAGCTTGGCAAGCCTCGGATAACCCATCGGTTCCGTCTGGGCCAAAAGCACCAGGAAGACCGTGAGTTCCTCTGCGAGCCTCCGGATGGTCCGGTCCATGATCCTGTAGCCAGCGGTAAAGATCCGGATGGGAATTGTTCATTACCCGCAGAAGCCGGCCCCGGTCACCCGCATCGCCGGATAGACGATCGCGGCATTGCCATTGCAGATCAGGAGGGGCGAACCTTCCGCGATCTTCGTCCGGCGCTTGACGGTTCCGAGGTCGCATGAGACGTCCTTCAGTAGGAGGAACCGACCCGACGGGCACAGAAATCGATCTCATCGATGAGCAGGCGACGATAGGGTGCCGGGCACCCGTACAGTGCGAGCGGCGTCTCCATCGGAAGAGCGGCGAGCAGCGTATCCAGGCAAGCGCGCACGTCAGAGGCGCCGCCCAGAGTCCGAAGAGCCAAAAGCGGTCTTTCGTCCATAGCTCATCGTCCCTTTGCCTTTATGGCGTTCACGCGAAATATCTGCGTAAAGAACGTCTTGTCCGACAGGTGGCGAAGCAGAGCAGCAATTGCGGCAGTTGCCGCTACGGCGAAGGCGAGCCGTCCCGCAAGAATGCCGTGAACGTTGGCGCCAATCGAGATCACGATGAGAGTGTCCTCGATCACGCTGTGCGCGAAGCCCATGAACACGCATGAAAGGAAGATCTGACGTGGTGATATTGCGCCAGATTGCGCCTCGCGGATCAGAAGACCGGCGCCGTAGGAAACCCCCAGGAACAACCCGACAGCGGTGAGATGTCCCGCTTCGCCCCGGATGCCGGCAAGGCGCAACACGGGCGAAAGGGCCTTCATCAGCAGTTCCAGCATTCCAGTCACCTTTAGAATTTCAAGGCCCCAGGACAGGACGACGAGGATGACAAGCATCGAGATCATTGTCTCTCCAAGACCACGGAAATATTCGGCCCAATCGGGTGTGGCGCTCATTGGCATCCAGGCTGGGTTCACCGGATCCGACAACCAGCCCGTGGCGATCAGAATATGGTGCAATAGAAAGGCGTAGACCAAACCGCCTGAGATGCGCAGCATCGTCGTCGCGATCATGCCCGGACCTGCCTTCTGAATGATCTTCTGCTCGATGGGCAGGCCATGTGCGAAAAGGAGGAGCGCCGAAAAAACCGTGATATCCGCCACGCTTAGCGAGGAGATAGGAACGAGGGTAAAGACGAGCGGGACAGCGCCCCATATCCCGACGAGCATCCCAGTGAGCCAGGCTAGACCCAGCTCCGGCGGAAGCCCATAGAGGTTCATGACAGGCGCAAAAGCGGGGGCCACCGCCTTGATTGCTCCCATCCTCGACAATAGCTCCGTCAAGATCGCGATAGGGATCGTGATCCGAACAAGCAGCCAGTAAATTTCAAGCGTTTCCCCGGTTTTGCGCAAGGCGGACATCAAGAACAGCATCAGAGGCTCCTTTCCGGTTACCTCAATCTGCTAGGCCAAACCGGTTCACATTTGTGGTCAAAAATTGCAAGAATGTGCAACTTTATTGCAAATGAGCAGTTGGTGAGTATGCTGCCAAAATGGATCGGATCGACCGGAAGCTCTTGAACCTGATGCAGCGCGATGCATTGCGCACAAATGTCGATATGGCAGATGAGGTGGGCCTGTCTCCCTCCAGTTGCCTGCGCCGCACACAGCGGCTGCGAAAATCAGGCGTGATCGACCGGATTGTCGCGATCCTGAACCCGGCCAAGGCCGGGCGCATGATCAAGGCCCTGGTTACGGTAGAACTGAAGTTGCACGGCGAGCAGTACATGCGCCGCTTTCTGGACATCGCAATCACCGAAGAGGCCGTTTCGCACGCCTATGCCGTTACTGGCGAAACCGACGTCGTTCTGATGCTGCGCTTACGCGACATGGAAGAATTCGACTCTCTCTGCGACAGGCTATTCCGCGATCAGACCAATGTTGCTCGGTTCTTCACCATGATGATAATCCGGACCGCGAAAGAGGAAACGGCAATACGGCTTTGATCAATTGCCGCTGCTGGCGAACGAATGATAACTCTTATTCCCGCCATGGTTGTGGGTACAGCAAACTGCGGCGAAGTCTCGAATGGGCTCGAACGAGCCATTCCCGGTCCTCGTCCCTACGGGCACAAGGGGTCGAGAGCAGTGAGATCGCACCGTCCATCAAGCAGAATCCAGTACGCGCGTGACAACCACTAGCCCGCGATCGCGCTGCGCGGACTAGGAGGCACATTAGTGATGGCGCACAAAGAAATCATCAAAAGATCGAGCGGCGCTTGTGCACGGGGATCGGACCGTATTCGATGCAGAAGCGCGCGAATGCCAAGATCTAAGACACAATGGGAGGAGAACGACGAGTTCTCGGCGTTGGTTTTTCTGTTCGGACGGCTATGGGCGCAAGTGGAGCCCGTGCGGTAAAGGCTCTGTCTGGAGTCGAGATCCCGGACTGGGCGGAATTTTGCCGACTCCCGACCGTCCCAGTCGGGTGGGAGCCAGCGTTCGGCGTGGTTGTGCCGAACAGTTTGATAGAACGCCAGAAGCAGACCTTGATCACCCAGCATGATCTGGCGTCATATTTTGTTTGCTGAGACCGGAGGTCCTAGATGAAAGGTCATTGTGATTGCGGAAGCGTGGTTGTCACAATCCCGGAATTGCCGAACGAGATCAATGCGTGCCCGTGTTCCTTCTGCAACCGGGCTGGTGCGCAATGGGGATACTTCCCAGCCAAAGCAGTCGACGTGAAAGGCGAAACCCAAGCCTACTGCCGTGCATCGCGCACCATTGAGTTTCACCGCTGTGCCATATGCGGCATCCTTACCCATTGGCAGACCAATGACCGACGGATCCGATACACGGGAGTCAACATGAGGAACTTTGATCCGGAAGTGATTGCGACAATCACAGTTGTGGCGAATCCCTGAACCAGCCTGGCGCTGTCGGCTCAAACGAGCCGCTCATGCACCCGGTACCGATTACGCAACCTGCAATAGAGTATCCCGCTGACTTAGAAGCCCAGCTTGCCAGTTTGCAAAAAAGATGAGAATACGGTTCAACTTACTTGGCCTGAGATGTGGATTGGCGCCGAACGACAGTGCAATTTCCCTGCTCGCACCGACATCTGGCACCTTGAAGAGGAAGAACTGATCTACAAATGAGCTTCTGGCATTCCATGTCTTGGAAAACCGAAGGCATTCGGGTCACGGCGCCAGTCCAATGGCGCCAATACGATGGGATGGTCAGCGTCCTTTGGGAGGCGGAAAGTCAAGCCGGTGCCAGTGGCTATTATCTCGCGGACGATCCGCGCATCATGTTTTTCTTCAACGACGTCTCGTCGAACGTTCGCATTTCGAACCGGGACACTGATCTAGCGAGGAATTCGCGCCCTATGGCGCGTGCCGTGTATGTTCCCGCCGGTATCCCGTTGTGGACAGGCAGTCTGAAGACACACAGCTTCAGCCACCTCAATCTGCACCTTCACAAGGATCGGGTGTTACGGTTTCTGGCTCCATCGGTTGGGAACTCCGCAGCGCGGACGGCGTTGCGCCGGCCAGTCGAGCTTCAAAACGTGGCGGCAATCGATGCGTTGGCGAAGTTGCTCGCCGACGAAATAAAGAGCCCTTCCAAGCCTGCAGTCTATGCGGAGAGCCTTATAGGCAGCATCGTCGCCGGGCTTCTGGATATTCCTGCCGAAAGGGAGGAAAGGGCTGGCGGCAGGCTGACACAGGCACAGATGAACAAACTCATCTCGCATATCGACGCGCTTGGTGATTATCGAATGTCTGTCGCCGATATGGCTGCCGTCGTTGGCCTGTCCGAAAGCTGGTTTGCAAACGTCTTCAAGCAGACAATGGGCAAGACACCGCTGCAATGGCAACTTGCAAAGCGAGTCGAGCTTTCGAAAAAGCTGCTCGGCGAAAGCGACCTCCCGGTTGCCAGCATCGCCGCGCAGCTCGGTTTTTCCGATCAGGCACATCTGACGAAGGTCTTCCGCCAGATCGTTGGCGAAACTCCCGCGGCTTGGCGGCGGATGCGGCAATTCCGGGAATCGTGAAGATTCCGCCGGCAAGTCGCGAGGGGATGACTTGCCCTTACCAGGTCTGGCGCAGCGTGGCGAGAATGCTGCGTCCCGGATTGTAGTAGACCGCCCCGGAGTCTTTGCTCGCCACGTGTTTTTCGTCGAATATATTGTTGACATTCAGCTGGAACGTCGTGTTTTCCTGAACCTTGTAGGTGAAGACTGCATCGAAGACGAATGCACTCTCCGACGATGAGGTGTTAGTGATGTCGGTGTAATAGGCGTCCGCGTAGCGAGCGCCGAGCCCGAACATCATGTCGCCCCGCGCACCGTCGCCCTCAAGCGTGTAAGTGCCACACACCGAAGCAATATTCTTGGGAACACGCATCAGGCGGTTGCCATCATTAGCACCGCCGGGTTCTTCAATCTTGGAATCGATGTAGCTGTAGGCGGCAATCACGCTGATATTGTTCGTTACCTCCGCCTTGGCTTCGAGTTCGAAACCACGATGTCTGACCTTTTCGACGGTTTGCGGCAGGTAGGTGACCTGGTCAAAAACCGTAATGTTGCCCTTCGTCAGGTCGTAGACGGAAGCAGTAAACAAGGCCGGAAAGGCATCTGGACGATATTTGATCCCGACTTCATACTGCTTTCCCGTCGTAGGATCGCTACCTGCGGCAGGCGGCGCGGCCGACTCGGCGTAGCTGATGTAGGGCGCCAGCTCCTCGGTAATCTTGTAGCTCGCGCCGATCCGCGTCGTAAATTCGCTGTGGGTGCCAGCCCGCGTGGTACCCGCAAGGAGATTTGTCTCGCTAAGATCGAGCCAGTCATTGCGCAAGCCAACGCTCACGGTGAACTTATCGGAGAAGGTCAAATCTTGCTGCAGATAAATAGCGTTGGTCTGCTGGTCGTTGTTTGTGCTGGCATAAGGCGCCATCGCGCCGGGCCCGCCTGAATAGATCGGGTTTTCCCAATCGATCGAAGGCGCAGGCGTGTAAAAGTTGGCACTGTCCGATTCGTATTTATTATAATCGGCACCGAAAAGTGTGCGGCTTTCCACATTGTCGAGACTTGCTTCGTAAATCAGGTGCGCATCGATGACGAATTGTTCGGTCGATTTCTCGTTTCCGAAGAAATAGCGACCCGCCACGGTCGAGCCATCGGTTGGCGTGCTGCCGATATAAGCACTGCCGAACCCGTCGTTCAGCTTGCTGTAGCGGGCGTTGGAGCTGACACTCAGGCCGTTGCCGAAATCGTGGTCGAAAAGAACGCTGTAGCTATTGCGGTTCGTCTCGGTGAAGTAATAGTCCGGTTCCCCAAAAAACTGATCCCTGTCGAAATCAGTCCCGAGCGGGTGGCCACCGCTGCCGGGAACTCCGTCCTTGTCGAGATGATCGAAGACAAATGTCAGACTTGTCGCGTCAGTGGGGCGCCACGTCAGGCCGCCCATGACGAAGTTCTCGTCATCCTGAGAATAATCGTATTCCGCGTCCGATCGCTGAAATTTGCCGGTCAAACGGTAGGAGAGGGTGTCGTCCGCTGTCAGGTTGTCACCGAAATCAAAGCCCAGTTCCTTATGCGAGAACGAGCCGCCCGTGCCATAGACTTCACCGAAACGATCGGTCTTTGGCGTTTTCGTGACATAGTTTACCGATCCACCGGGTTCCGCCGCTCCAAAGGTTGAGGAGCTGGCGCCCTTCAACACCTCAATACGCTCGAAAGCATAGGGCTCTTCCCTGACCCCTGCAAAGGTCCTGCCGATCGCCAAGCCGTCGCGATACGTATACGGAGTGAAGCCGCGAATATCGAAGTAGTCATATCGGTCGTCCGAACCATAAAAGTCGGTCACCACCCCCGCCGTATATTGTACGACTTGCTCGATGGTGTCGGCGGCGCGTTCCTCAATTTCTTTGGAGGTGATGACGGATACCGAGGCAGGGGCTACCAGGAGATCGGTCGGCATCTTGCCGGCGCCGGTCGTTTCGGTGGCGATGATCGACTTTGAATCGTCATCCGTATTGAGAACGCTTCCGCCACCAGTGCCCTGCGCCACAATCGTCTCCAGCACCGTTGCGTCGCCTTCAGTGCCTGCGTCCTGTGCAAACGAGAGGGCAGGCGTTAAAGCAAAAAGTGCTGTGCAGCCCAACAGAAATGCGTTTCGTGAAGGAAACGCTGCCCTCGTCGGCCAGCGGCCAGTCTGATCGATGTCCATGTTCATGTTCCAATTGACGTAAATGCTGAAAGCGGGCCTCAAATACCAATGCCCAACCGGCCCCGGCGTGAAGCCGTTCTCCCACCAGCCGCTATTAACTGGAGCAGTATTGTCCAGTATTGTATGTTTCCCCGGTTTTGTACGATCCGCCGGAAATCTCCGCCCACTTTCTGATTATCGGCGGCTTTGCCGTTGACGCCGCTTAATTAAGCTGAGAGTGGGGGTCAACTTAAAACGTTGAATGGAGTGTGGCGATGAGGCTGTTCCGTTTCGCTGTACTGGCAGTCATAGCCCTTCTTTGGACAGGCAGGCACGGCACTGTGTTCGCTGCCGAGAGTGCTGCGTATCCCATCACCATCGAGCATGCCTTCGGCAACACCATCATCGCGAAGAAGCCGGAGCGTGTCGCAACCGTCGCCTGGGCGAACCATGAAGTGCCGCTGGCTCTTGGCATCGTGCCGGTTGGAATGGCGCGCGCCAACTTCGGCGATGACGACAGAGACGGCATTCTGCCGTGGGTCGCCGCACGGCTCGGTGAACTCAAGGCTGAAAAGCCGGTGCTTTTCGACGAGGGGGATGGCATCGATTTCGAGGCGGTCGCCGCGACGCGACCGGACGTCATCCTTGCGGCCTATTCGGGTCTCAGTCAGGCGGACTATGACACGTTGAGCGAGATTGCACCTGTCATCGCCTATCCGCAGGCTCCCTGGTCGACCGACTGGCGCGAGACGATCCGATTGAACAGCGCGGGGCTCGGGATGGCTGCGGAAGGGGAAGCGCTTATAGCCAGCATCGAAGCTGAGATTGCCCTTACGCTTGACGGACATCCCGAACTCAAGGGCAAATCGGCAATGTTCATAACCCATCTCAGCTCGTGGGATCTCAGCGTCGTCAATTTCTACACGACCAACGATACGCGCGTCAGGTTTTTCGCCGATCTCGGGCTCAGATCGCCGAAAAGCGTGGTGCAGGCATCACAACCCGGAAAGTTCTCAGGCTCCGTCAGCGCCGAGCAGATCGATGCTTTCGACGACGTCGATATTCTCGTTACCTACGGCGACGGGATGCTTTTCGATGCTTTGAAAGCCAACGCGCTGATGCAGCATATGCCTGCAATTGCACGGGGATCCATTGTCATGCTCGGCAACAACGCGGTCGGTAATGCCGCCAATCCCACGCCACTGTCCATCAGATGGGTCCTGAAGGACTACGTGGAGCTGCTCAGCGAGGCAGTCAAGAAGTCAAAATGACCGCGGGGATTATCAAGACATCGGACGGGCGTTGGTCGCCCGTGTCCCGTTCCAACCGGATGCGAAGTCTTTGGCTGGCAGCGCTTTTCGCGCTTCTGATGATCTTGCTTGTCGCCTCTGTTACGGTCGGTACGCGCTATGTCGGGTGGGACGATGTCGCCGCGGCACTGGGCGGTGCGCAGGATAACATCGGTCGCGCATCGGTCGCGTTGCGCATTCCGCGGACCTTGCTGGCCCTGCTTGCGGGGGGCGCTCTGGGGTTGGCCGGAGCGATCATGCAAGGCGTGACCCGCAATCCGCTTGCGGACCCCGGCATTCTCGGCGTCAATATGGGGGCATCTCTCGCTGTTGTCGTCGGCGTCGCCTGGTTCGGGATGTCGTCGCTGTACGCGTATATCTGGGTGGCGATCCTGGGGGCTGGGTGCGCCGCGATCTTCGTCTATGCCATAGGTTCGCTGGGCAGGGGCGGCGCGACCCCTTTGAAGCTGGCGCTGGCAGGCGTGGCAACGTCGGTCGCATTTGCGTCCATGATTATCGCCGTCGTGCTGCCGCGTGGCGATATCGCAGGCGGTATTCATTCCTGGCAGATCGGTGGCGTTGGCGGCGCGACTTACGGGCGCATCCTTCCCCTATTGCCGTTTCTGCTTATAGGGTTCGTGATCAGCCTGTTGTCGGCCAGAAAACTCAACTCTCTTGCACTCGGCGACGAGCTTGCGACCGGGCTCGGCGAAAGCGTCGCAACCGCGCGTGCCGTTGCTTCCCTCGGCGCCATCCTTCTCTGCGGTGCGACGACAGCCATATGCGGGCCGATCGGCTTTCTCGGACTGGTCGTGCCGCATCTCTGCCGCCTGTTGATTGGCGTGGACCATCGGTGGCTGCTGCCTTTTTCGACGCTCGCAGGCGCGTGCCTCCTGCTCGCGGCGGACGTTGTCGGGCGCATCGTCGCGCGCCCTGCAGAGATCGACGTCGGCATCGTCACCGCGCTGATCGGTGCGCCATTCTTCATCTGGATCGTCCGGCGCCAGCGCGTGAGGGACCTGTGACATATCCCTCATCCACCCTTGACGTCGTGATCGCACACCGTAGCAAAAGCGCGCGCAGGCACGCGGTCATTCTCGCGGTGTTGCTGACCCTGGTCGCAGTGATCTTCGCCGTCACCTTGTCGGTTGGGCAATCCGTCACGCCGCCGAGCGATGTTCTGCGCGTGCTCCTCGGTGAACCGGTTTCCGGCGCATCCTTTACGGTTGGGCAACTGAGGTTGCCGCGCGCCGTGCTGTCGATTCTTGCAGGATTATGCTTTGGACTGGGCGGCGTGGCGTTTCAGGTCATGTTGCGCAATCCGCTCGCCAGTCCCGATATCATCGGGATTACCTCTGGCGCTGGGGCGGCTGCCGTTTTCGCCATTGTAGTCCTGTCTATGGACGGGCCGATGGTTTCGGTTATCGCTGTCGTAGGGGGCCTTGGCGTGGCGCTGCTCATCTATGGCCTTTCCTTTCGCAATGGGGTCGCCGGCACCAGGCTGATCCTTGTCGGTATTGGCGTTTCCGCCATGCTGCAAAGTGTTATCGCCTATATCCTTCAATCGGCGCCTGCCTGGAACTTGCAGGAAGCGATGCGTTGGCTTACTGGCAGCGTCAACGGCGCTCAGCTCGGCCAGGCGCTGCCGCTTCTGCTTGCCCTCCTGTTCTTCGGCGGGCTACTGCTCGTTCGCAGTCGCGATCTCGAGACATTGCGGCTGGGCGACGATATGGCGGCCGCTCTTGGAACCAGGGTCTCGCATACAAGGATGCTGGTGATTGTCGCCGCGGTCGGACTGATCGCGTCGGCGACCGCGGCAACGGGGCCGATCGCCTTCGTCGCTTTCCTGTCGGGACCGATCGCCGGCCGGATCGTCCGAAACGCCGGCTCGGTGCTGATCCCGTCTGCACTGACGGGCGCCGTTCTCGTGCTTGCCGCCGATTATGTCGGGCAGCACCTTCTGCCGAGCCGCTATCCTGTGGGCGTCGTAACCGGGGCGCTTGGCGCACCCTACCTGATATACCTCATCGTTCGCTTCAATCGGATCGGGGGGGCTTTATGACCGATCATCTACTGGTCGCCAGCGGATTGACGGCCGGCTACGACAATACCGAAATCCTGCATGCGCTCGACCTCACCATTGCCCCGGGCAAGATCACGGTGATCGTCGGCGCAAATGCCTGTGGCAAGTCCACGTTTCTTCGCACGCTCTCGCGGTTGATCGCGCCCAGCAAGGGACAAGTTCTCCTCGACGGCAAATCCATCCACCGGACACCGTCGCGAGACCTCGCCCGGACGCTGGGTCTGCTGCCGCAATCGCCGATCGCGCCGGAAGGCATTACCGTGGTCGACCTGGTCAGCAGGGGACGGCATCCGCATCAAAGCTTGTTTTCTCGCTGGACGCGACAAGACGACGAGGCGGTCGACAGTGCGCTTACGGCGACCAAGACATTCGACCTTGCCGAACGGCCGATCGACGAGCTCTCCGGCGGCCAGCGGCAGCGAGTCTGGATCGCCATGGCACTCGCGCAGCAGACCGAGATCCTGCTGCTCGACGAGCCGACGACCTTTCTCGACATCAACCATCAGATCGAGGTGCTCGATCTGCTGACCGATCTCAACAGCACGCGTGGAACGACGGTCGTCATGGTGCTGCACGATCTCAACCTTGCTGCCCGCTATGCCGACCATCTCGTGGCGATTGCCGGTGGGCGCGTGCACATTTCGGGTACTCCGGAAGAGGTGCTCACCGAAGAGACCGTGCGGCATGTTTTCGGCCTCGATAGTCGCGTTATCAGCGATCCCACGTCGGGCCGGCCGATCATGCTGCCGATCGGGCGACACCGGATGGCCGCCATCGACGCCATGGGCGATGCACCACAAAAGGAGAGGAGCGCATGAACGCAGTTCATTCATTCAAGCTGTCCGGCGTAGCGGTCTGCGGCAGCGGTGCCGACATGCTCGACGAGATCTGCGAGCATTTTGTCGAACATGCCGAGGTCGAACGGATAGACGACTTGGCGGTGCTGCGGAGCGAGCTCGGTGTCGCGCGCATCAGCATCGAAAACGCGGGCTTGTCGATCGAGCTCGACTGCCCGACGCGTGAAACGCTGCACATGAGCCGCACGATCCTGGCGGAACATCTTTTCTATTTTGCCGAAGACCAGCCGTTCGAATTGACCTGGTCGGAACCGATTTCCCTGTCGGTGCTCCCGAACCTCCATGAGGTGACAGTCGTCTCGGCGCACGATGTTACGCCGCATATGCGTCGCGTGATATTCTCCTGCGCCGATGTAACGCCTTTTGTGGGTGGCGACATGCATGTCCGCCTGCTGGTGCCGCCGAAGGGCAAACCGCCGGTCTGGCCAGGCTCCCGGCAAGACGGCCGCATCGCGTGGCCGGAAGGCGAGGACAGGCTTCTGGTTCGTGTCTATACCATCCGCGCCGTCGATTTGGATCGGGGCGAGTTGTGGATCGATTTCTTGCAGCATCCCGCTCCTGGCGTACCGACTCCGGGTGCAGACTTTGCGCGCGACGCGCAGCCCGGAGACGTGGCCGCGCTGCTAGGGCCAGGCGCAGGCGGTCTGCCAGCGGAGCGCTCCATTTTACTGATCGGCGACGAGAGCGCCCTACCAGCCATAGCACGGATCGCGGCCGAGGCTCCGGCTGAAACGCATATACGTGCCATCATCGAGGTTGAGGACAAGGCGGAAGAGCAACCGCTTCTGACCGATGGCGTGCTCAACGTGCGTTGGTTGCACAGGGGGAGCTACCCGCAAGATGCTGCCGGTATTCTCGTGTCCGAGGCGAAAGCAGCGATAGAAGCCGTCGATGACGAAACGTTTGTCTGGGCTGCGTGCGAAAGAAGAGACATACGAGCAATCAGGACCTTCCTCAAAGCGCGGCAACATGATCGCAGGAAGATGTATGTCGCTTGGTACTGGGAAAGAGATGTGAAAATCGCATAATGTATCGACGGGAAGCTTGCCACGTGGGACCTGGAGTGCCGCAGCCGATCGCTAGAGCACGTCCACTTTAAACCGGGTCATATCCTGCTGCTGCGAAGTAGTTCGCACACTCTTGCGGCTCGAAGAGTTTGACGATGTCGCCAACGGTGTTCCACAGGGCGTCGACGGAGCGTTCGGCCCGTGCCCGCAGAAGCGCCTTGAGCTTTGAGAAGGCGTTTTCGATCGGGTTGAAGTCGGGGCTGTAGGGCGGGAGATAGAGCAGCGTGCAGCCGGCGGTTTCTATGGCCTGTCGGATGCCATCTGCCTTGTGGGCCGGCAGGTTGTCCATGACGACGATGTCGCCGGGCGTGAGGGTCGGCACGAGAACCTGCTCGACATAGGCCCGGAAAGCCACTCCATTCATCGCCCCGTCAAGGACCATCGGCGCGGTCATGCCGGAGAGCCTGAGCGCCCCGGTGAACGTCGTGGTTTTCCAATGACCGTGCGGAACGCCCGATCGGCAACGCTCTCCGCGCGGCGCGCGACCGCGAAGCCGGGACATCTTCGTGGAAAGACCCGTCTCGTCTATGAAGACGAGGCGGGCTGGATCGAGATCAAGCTGGGCATCGAACCAGTCCTGACGCCGCTTCAAGAGGTCTGGCCGCTCCTGCTCCAATGCATGTGCGGTCTTTTTTTGAATGTGAAGCCGCGCTTGCGCAGCCAGACGTCGAGGGTGCTGCGGCCGATAGAGACGGATCGGTCCTCTTCCAGACGCAAAACCATCTCGTTCAGCGTGATGTCCTTCGACGCCTCGATCATGCCGATGATGAAAGCCTCATGATCGTCGAGACGGGAACCTCCAGGTCGACCCTGCTTGGCAGCGCTCACCTGACCCTGCCGGGCGCTCGCGATCCAGGCAATCGCCGTCGAAATCCCGATCCCGAACCGCGCTGCAGCCGACCGCGCGGACATCCCACCAGCCGACGCAGCCAGAACCCGGTGGCGAAGATCATCACTCAATGCTCGGGCCATGTTCCCTCCGACAAATCAAAGACAGGAGGAGGGAATCACAGAACGCTCTGAAAAGGAATCCTCACGCCGATTCCGCTTTCATCGGACGCGCTCTAGTGTGTTCTCCGACGGAAAAGGTTCCAACCAGAAGCGGAGATCGTTCGCCGCATTCGCTCAGAGTACCCCCGTGATCGATCGAACACCCGGAAATCACTCACCTGCTATCGAACACTTCGAGCATTGCATCGCTGATCGCCTCGCCGAGCACGGCCGCAGTTTCCATCAGTGCTTCCTCGTTCACGTCGCGAGCTGCTAGCGCGAAGGCCGCGCCTTCCGCGGTTACAGTTTCCTGCGCCCGCTGGATTGCCCACAGGCAAAGTCGCTACGGCTGCGGATTTCGACGGTCTCCAAGATCTCTCTCTGAAAGCAAATGCCATATAGCGGATTTAGAGGACGAGTCAGTCCGAGGAGTCGTTTTTGACAACCAGCCGGAGGCCGACCCTCCGATCAGCCGACCGACGGTCTTCGACCGTTTCAAGACCTAATCCGCCGCGGGTCCGCGGCACCGCGGGTGCTCGCAGCATCCCGGCAGTCTCAGGTGCGTGGACAGCCGAAGTTCGGCCCTCGGAGGGCGGTCCGCTTCGGGCCAAACCGTGCCACTCATCGTCCGGACGGTGCTGGTCTGCCATAGGGCAAATTTATCGGATTGCCGCCCTTCGGCAACCGACCGAGGGCGCTGCTTTTCCGAGCGCTGTGGCTAGTACGTCGGCCAGGCCGCGCCCGGCGCTGCCGTCCTCATCAAGGCGCGGATTGTAGATGGTGATTTCGATGCCGACTGCCTTGCCGCTCTCCAAGGCAACCCGAAGCGCGGTCCCTAGCTCGTCCCACGACAACCCGCCCGGCACGCGGAAATCGACAGCCGGCATGATGACGTCGTCGAGGCAATCGGCGTCGAGATGGATGAAGAAGCCGTCCAGCTCCTCTCGCGTCAGGTGGTGGACCGCTTCGCGCGCGGCGGCCTCGATGCCCATCGCGCGCACGGCGGGAAGGTCAATCGCCTTGAGCTCTTTGGGAAGCGGCTGGCTTCCGTACTCCTCCTGGTCTTCATGATCGCGATACGCGAACGCGACAGCGTCTTCGGGACGGACCAGAGGACGGCGACCTTCAATGTTAGTCAGGTGCGACGGGCCGTAGCCGGTGACAAGGGCAAGGTCCATCGAGGCGCCCTCACCATTGGGTTCCGCCTCGGGCTGGAAGAAATCGGCGTTGCCGTCGATGAAGAACAGGCCGTAGCTGCCGCGCCGCCGGAACGCGAGCATGGAGCCCAGCACGATCGTGCAATCGCCGCCGAGTACTACCGGAAATTCGCCCGCGTCAAGTACCGCTTCCACCGCGTCGGCGAGCTTTGGCGACCACGCCGCAATTGCCCTGGCATTCAGGGTGCCAGTCTCGGGATCGGGCGTAGGGTCCTTCGGAAGCACCGCCAGCCGCTCGGCGCGGCGCGCATGGATGCGCTCCGCAAGACCGAGGCGCAAGAGCTGGTCGGGCAAGTGCTCCACACCGTCGGTCGCGAGGCCCAGCGTAGAGGGGGCTTCGAGAATTGCATAGGGAAGGGTCGGCATGGGCGCCTCCGTTAGCGGCTATTTTGCGGAGTAGGTCACTGCCTCGATCTTGTGACCGTCCGGATCGCGGACGAACGCCCCATAATAGTTGGCATCGTAGTTCGGCCGCAGCGCCGGAGCGCCATCGTCGCGGCCACCATATTCTAACGCTGCTGCGTAAAATCGATTGACCATCGAACGGTCCTCGACGGCAAAAGCGATATGAGTGCCATTGCCCACGGTCGCTGGTTTTCCATCAATGGGAACCTGAACACTGAAGTGAAACGTGCCGCTTCCGTAGCCTAGTCCACCCTCGTCTTCGGCCATCGGCAAAAGGCCGACGATGGGCAAAACGGCATCGTAGAAGCGCTTTGAACGCCCGACATCATTCGTCCCTACCGAGACATGGTGGATCACAACTACCTCCGCTCCAGTTTTGTCCCCCTAACGGCAGTTTCTGGTCATTGTTCCCTCAAAGCCGACTGTCGTTTGTGGCCAGAATGGACCGAAGCGAATCCGGAACCGCTGAGCCAGCAGCAACCGGTATCGCTCCCACGCCATCCGGGTTACGATGCGTAGCTGAGAACGGGCGCCTCGTCGGACCACCTACGTCAGGAGGGCAGTGTGAAATCGCCAACGGTGAGAGTTATGGCCGCGGCCGAGGAAGATCTGGCGATCGAAACGGTCATGCTGGCGTTTGCAGCGGACCCTATGGCGCGATGGACCTGGCCGCATGCGCACCAGTACCTTGCGGCCATGCCGCGAATGATCCGGGCGTTCGGAAGCAGCGCATTCTCTCACGGGAGCGCCTTTTGCACCGACGGCTACGCCGGAACGGCGCTGTGGCTATCGCCCGGGGTGCATTCCGACGAGGATGGGCTTGGTGCGGTGCTCGAGAGCACGGTTGCACCCTCTCTTGCCCCCGAAACCACGGCCGTATTCGAGCAGATGGCGACGTATCACCCCTCCGAACCACATTGGTACCTGCCCCTGATCGGGGTCGACCCGGCGCATCAAGGCGAAGGTCACGGCGACGCCTTGATGGCGTACGCACTCGCACGGTGCGATCGCGATCACGCGCCAGCCTATTTGGAATCCTCAAACCCGCGCAACATTCCGTTCTACCGACGCTACGGCTTCGAACCGCTCGGCGCGATCCAGGTCGGTTCATCGCCGACGCTCGTCCCGATGCTGCGGCGGCCGCGTTGAGCTTCGGTTCGATCAGATAGTTTGTGGCATACGGCCGCCGAGCGCCACAGCCGCCATACGAAGATGCAACGGGCCGGCGAGACCGTTTGCCGGCGGGCGCCTAGTCGATTTAGGCGATATCCGCTTTTAGATGGCGCATGAACTTCTATGGGAAAGAGCATGCTGCCCACTAATAAAGGCGTCCATTGCCGCATTGGAGGAAGGGGGCAGTACGCTATCTTTCAACGTTGGAAGGCCGTGTAGCCTGTGGGCCTTTCGGCGGAAGGAGACAGTTAATGTTCAGACAACTCGCTGACATATATCGTGCCTACTTGGATTGCCTCAATCGGCAAGCCTGGGATGAGCTTGGCCGATTCGTTGACAACGAAGTCCAGCATAACGGTCGGCTGCTAAGGGTATCGGGCTACCGGGAAATGCTGGTGAAGGACTTCGAAGACATTCCGAATCTGCAGTTCAACATTCAACTGCTTATATGCGAGCCGCCGCGCCTTGCCGCCCGACTTTCATTCGATTGCTCCCCGAAAGGCGAGTTCTTGGGCCTAAGCGTCAATGGACGACGAGTGTCCTTTACGGAGAACGTTTTCTACGAATTCGTAGGATCGAAGATCGCCTCGGTATGGTCGGTAATTGACAAGTCGGCAATCGAGGCCCAACTCCCATAGTAGCGAGAGTAGGGGAGAGTTGGTCCACGACGGCTTGCGGCCGAAACGATGCGTTCTCGTTGACCGGTAGCAACGGGTCGTATGCTGCCTTCGGCGACGATCAGGGACGGCTTGTCGATGGCAGGTTGGCGCCCAGCTTTCAAAGAGATGCGTCGGACCGAGGTTCAATCCTGATCGGCAACCACCTCACCATCCTGCCATCGATATGAGCTGAAGAGGACGCCGGAAGACGTCGAAGGTCTGCACGCTCGCCGGCACGGCGGGTCGAAGCCGAGGGCCACTCGGGAGTCCTGTCCTACAGGTCTTTCGTGATGCGTCCGAGAGGACAGCGCGCGGCATCATCAACTACAAGGGTCCTGACGCTTGGATCGTTCACCACGATATCGCCATGAGCTCGTCGCTGACGGCGCGAGTTCGTAAAGGGAATAAATTTGCAGGTGGATTCCAGAGGTTGAGTGGCTGTGCGAAACGAATGACTGCGTGAGGCCGGACGATCTTAAGAGCTTCGTCGATGAGCAACTCACGGGACCACGCTAGGGGAAGTAGTGAGTATATTCGGGAGTTGATTCGTCGAGATCAGGATGGCCTCGCGCTGCGTAGGCTGTGCTTGACGGAGCCTCGTCCGCACCAACTGAGCCAGTCGACGCGGCTTATTTTACCAGTCTGCGCGATCGAGTTGGTCAGCAGAGCAGTGAATTAAAGAACATTGTTCGCGCGAATTGGCGCGCAGCGACGTCGAGGCGGCCATCGACCATTACGCACGCGAAGCAGGAACCGATTTAGCCACCGGCTTTATCGACGCACTTCAAGCGGCGTACGCTTTAGTTGCGAGCCATGCCGAGTCCGGGTCGTTGCGGTATGCATACGAGTTGGGATTGCCTGACCTGCGGAGTGTAGGTCTGAAGCGACATGCCTATCTCATTTTCTATCGTGACCAGCCAGGTCACGTCGACGTGTGGCGTGTAGCGTGTGCTACATGATAAGCGGGACATTCCGCAATGGATGCAAGAACCGAACAGTCACCGACCGCTCGGACATTCCCACTGTTGGAAGCTAGACTGGGAGGGCAATCGACTTGCCGTCCCTTTTGACAAGATAGGTCCCGCCGCGTTCCGCTTTTCCATTACGCCGCCTGAACGGTCTCTTGATGTCGCGTTGGACCCGGACTCCGCAGGCGTGCCGCCACTCAGGTCGCCCGCAGGAAGACGATCGCTTAATTGCGAACATCGCCGAGACCAGTTTCGGCCGGAGGCACGGCCGGTTAGTGCATGCCGAGAAACTGCCGCAGTTCAGGTGTCTGCGGTTGGGAAAAGACCTCTTCCGGCGGACCTATCTCGTGAACGCGGCCCTGATGCATGAAGACGACGCGCGAGCAGACGTCGCGGGCGAACTTCATCTCATGAGTAACCATGAGCAGCGTCATGCCCTCGGCGGCAAGGTCGCGCACCACAGCTAGTACCTCCGCCACCAGTTCTGGGTCGAGCGCCGAGGTGATCTCGTCGCAGAGGAGCGCGATCGGCTGCATTGCCAAGGCGCGAGCGATTGCCACTCGCTGCTGCTGCCCGCCGGAGAGTTCGTCCGGATAGGCGTCGAACTTCTCGACGAGGCCGACGCGCTCCAACATCTTACGGGCCACGACTTCGGCCTCGGCCCTCGGCGTCTTTCTGACGACCGTTTGTGACAGCATGACATTGCCGCCGACCGTCAGGTGCGGAAACAAATTGAACTGCTGGAAGATCATACCGACCTTGAGCCTGAGCGCCTTCAGATGCGCTTCGTCCTCGATGAGCTGGGCGCCAGCAACAGCGATCAAACCCTTGCTGATCGATTCGAGGCCGTTGATGCAGCGCAAGAGCGTAGACTTGCCCGAGCCGCTCTTGCCGATGATGGCGATCACCTCGCCAGGCTGGACGTCGAGATTAATACCCTTCAAGACCTCGTTGCTACCGTAGCTCTTGCGGACGTCAGTGATTTCGATGAGCGACATTGAGCTTCCTTTCGAGGATCTGGCTGCTCTTTGAGAGGGGCCAGCACAGCGCGAAATAAATGAGGGCGACGAGGCCGTAGACGGTGAAGGGTTGGAAAGTGGCGTTGGTGACGACGGTGCCGGCCTTCGACAGTTCGACGAAGCCGATAATCGAGGTCAGGGCCGTACCCTTGATCACCTGCACCGAAAAACCGACCGTCGGCGGCACGGCGATCCGCGACGCCTGCGGCAGGATGACGTGACGCATCTGCTGCAGCCACCCCATGCCGAGGCTCGCAGAGGCCTCCCACTGACCCTTGGAGATTGCCTCGACGCAGCCGCGCCAGATCTCGCCGAGGAAAGCGGCGCTCCAGAGGATCAGCGCCAGTCCCGCAGCAAGCCAGGCCGGCACGTCGACACCGAAGAGACCAAGGCCGAAGAAAGCGATGAAGAGCTGCATCAGGAGCGGTGTACCCTGGAAGAGTTCAATGTAGTATTTCGCGAGCGCCCGCAGCCACTTGCGCCGGCTGATGCGCAAGACAAGTAGAACCAACCCGGCAATGCTGCCGCCGGCGAAGGAGACAAGCGAAAGTACAATCGTCCAGCGGGTGGCGAGCAGCAGGTTGCGCAGAATGTCCCAGAGGGTGAACTCGATCATCGCACCGCGCTCCTTGGGAAAAAGTAGTCACCAACCATCGTCAGCAGCTGGCGAAGCAGGATCGCAAGAATGAGATAGACGACGGTCGAGACCATGTAGGCCTCAAAAGCGCGGAAGGTTCGCGATTGGATGAAGTTCGCTGCGAAGGTCAGGTCTTCTGCCGCGATCTGGGAAACGACTGCGGAACCGAGCATAACAATCACGACCTGCGAAGATAGCGCTGGCCAGATGCGCTGAAGCGACGGTACCAGCACCACGTGGCGAAAAGTCTCGAACGGGGTCATGGCAAGGCTCGCGCCCGCCTCGAATTGGCCCTTTGGCGTCGCCTGGATACCTGCGCGAATGATTTCGCAGCTATAGGCGCCGAGATTGACGACCATGGCGAGATTGGCCGCCTGCAACTCGCTAAGTTGGAGGCCAAGCGATGGCAGGCCGAAAAAGATGAAGAAGAGCTGGATCAAGAACGGGGTGTTGCGGATTAGCTCGACATAGGCGGCGACAAACGGCTCCGCCCAGGCCGGTCCAAGAGCCCTGGCCCAGGCGCAGACGACGCCGAGCAGGATGCCGGCCACGCCGCCGACCGCGATCAATTGAAGAGTGATCGCGATCCCCTTGAGGATCTGCGGGTAGTATTCGAAAAGCCAGCCGAACTCGAAGTGGTAATTCAAGGCGCACTCCTGTCATGAGAGGCTGACGCCACCCCCGCTCTCGCGTAGTGGCGCCCAGGGCGATCGATCAGAGATCCTTGGGTAGATCCGTGCCGAGCCATTTCTGGGCAATGGCATTCAGGCTGCCGTCGGTCTTGGCAGCGGCGATGATGCCGTTGACCTTTTCGAGCAGCGCCGGCTGTTCCTTGCTCAAGCCGATATAGCAGGGCGAGTTCTTGATGAGGAACTTGAGTTCCGGCCGCTTCGGCGGGTTCCTCGCGAGGATCGCGGCGGCGACCACGTTTCCCGTAGCAACCGCCTCGACTTGACCGGAAAGGAAGGCGGAGATGGTGCCATTATTATCTTCGTAGCGCTTGATAACGGTGTCGCCTGGCGCAACCTCAGTCAGTTCGAGGTCCTCGACGGCGCCGCGGGTTACGCCGATGGTCTTTCCGGCCAGCTCTTCCGGCTTCGTGGCCGCGAATTCGGCTGGCGCGAAGACGCCGTTATAAAAGGGCGCATAGGCAATTGAGAAATCGATCACCTTTTCACGGTCGGGATTTTTGCCGAGGCTCGAAATCACGAGATCGACCTTATTGGTCTGCAGGTAGGGAATGCGGTTGGCACTGGTAACCGGCACAAGCTCCACCTTCACGCCGAGTTTCTCAGCGATTAGATTTGCCATGTCGATGTCGTAGCCGACCGGCGCCATGTCGGTACCGACGCTGCCGAAGGGCGGGAAATCCTGAGGCACCGCGACGCGCAATGTGCCACGTGCGGTGACGTCGCTGAGCGCATCGGCATGGGCGCTGCTACCAAAACCGATCGCGACTGCTATTGCCGTCATAGCGACGAAAAGTCTCCTGGAAATCATTGGTTCATTCTCCTCTGTTGGTCTGCTGTTTTGCTTTTCGGGGTGTATTCGTGGCCTCGTTCTGCGGAGGAAGCGAAAGCGAGTACCTGAGGTCGGCCAGCGGATCGGGGCGTCGTGTGAGGTCAAGCCCTGTCTCCACCTCGTCGGGATGCTCGACTGAAAGTGCTGCCGCTTTCTCGAAGTCCCCCTCCTCCATCGCCGCCACAATTCGGCAATGACCGAGATGCGATTGCACCGCGTGAAATTCGGACTGGTAGAGCAAGGAGATCAGGATCGTGCGTGCGGTCAGGTCACGCAGGATCTCGACGAGAATAGCGTTGCCGGAGAGTTCGGCTATGCGGATGTGGAAGTCGCCCATCAGACAGGTGAGGCGCTGGCGATCGCCGGCCGCGATCGCGTCTTTCTCCTCCACGAGATGCGCATGAAGCTTTTCGCGGCCGCTGTCGGTAAGCGCGTCCATGCCGCGCAGAAGCCCCGCCTCGATGACCCGGCGTGCCGCGTAAACGCCGATCGCCTCTTCGGCCGAGGGCTCTACAACGAACCAGCCTCGCCGCGCGCTGACCTTGACGACACCGCGCTGCTCGAGCCGCATCATCGCCTCGCGAACCCTGGTACGTGAGACATTGAAAAGGCTGGCGACCTCATTCTCGCTCAGGCGCGTACCCGGACGTATGCGCGCGGACAGGATGCCGGAGACGACGGCCTCGTCAATGCTGGTCTGAGCGTTCTTTGATGGCGACAAATCTTGCATACAAGCGGTGTAAGCAAGGCTTGTGCCAACATGAACTCCGCTCGTCTTTCAGCCATTTGCGTCGATCCTGCCGTTTCACATAGCGCTCGGCCGTCGCGCCAATCAGCATCTGCTTACAATTTGATCAGCAGCAGGAATCGGTTTCGTCGGCTACGCAAGGACAAAGCTGTCCCGGCGGGGACAAGCGCCTCCAGATGCTCTCCGTTTAATGTAAAGTCACCAGGGACGGGATTGGCCGCGCGCTCGAGGTGCTGACGTCATCCTGTGATTACAGCCAGCAGACGCAATCCCTAATGATGTACTTGGCGGAAGGTTAAGCATGCGTCTGCGCGCAGTGCTTCAACAGAAAGTTCCGGACCGCTCCCGTCTCTACCGCCTGCTACAAAACATTTCTGCAGGCTGAGACTGTTGGAAAACAACCGCAATTGGCGCATTCTTGCCGGACCGTCCTATCCTTCTGGCCCTTGAGAGAAAACTGCTTCCAACCTAGATTGGGAGGCTGTCAGGCCACCTCAAGCTGAGAGTCTTTCGCCCCTTGCGCGCTCAACGGCGCGGGAGCCTTGCTTTGCAGGTGGGAAGCGTTAAGTCGACGCGCCACGATATCGTGGTTGAGCCACTGGATGGGGCCGGAGGGGATCTGAGGACGCGCCAAAAATCAGCTGCCCGGTCGCCTCCACCACGAGAGCACTCAGGAGGTCGCTGATCATTGCCTTGCTGTCCCGATGCATCTGCGTGATCTCGTTGGATGTGCCGATGGTCAGATCGGCCTGTGCTTGGCTGTTCGCCATCGGCCACGCCGAGAAGTCGTAAAACGGTCGCATGGCTTCGTTGGCCTGCATATCGGCAATTTTTTGGAACACACCCTTCATCGTGAAGCCGTCTGCCAGAAGCTTCTGACATGCCTGCCATTGGTCCTCTGCCCATTGGCCACCGTTCTCTTTCCGCAAGGCGAGTAGCAGAGGATTCAGCGGAAGTTTCACCATGACACAAGGACGGGGGCTGTTGCTCTTGTCAACTTGGCCGCCTGCTTCAGATCGCCTCGGCAACAGCTTTCATCCACACGGCCACGGCCGCGGCGCCACCGTCTGGAGCCCCGATGGCACGATCGCCCATATAACTGGCGCGGCCAAGTTTAGGATTCATGACCGTCGTCGATTGCGCGCCGGCTTCAGCCGCTTCTGCAGCGGCCGCCCAGGTCTGTCGCGCAGAAGCGCCATTGGCGTGCTTGAGCGCCTCCAGGGCGGGATGGAGCGCGTCGAGCATCGTCCGATCGCCGGGCCTTGCACCGCCGATTTCGCTGACCGCGGCAACGCCAATGGCGAATGCCTCGCGGAAACCACTGAGGCTGATGTTATTGCGGCCGGCGAGATGCCGACCGGCTCTCGTGAGTGCGACTGCATAGAACGGGCCTGAGCTCCCGGCAATGGCGCGACGCAGCGCGTTGGCGATGGCAAGGAGCGCCGAGGAGGGGTTTGCCCACGCCTCCAGGGGGAGGGCCCGTATGGCTTCGGCGCCGCGAACCATGCTAGCGCCTAGGTCGCCGTCACCCGCCTTGCTGTCTAGCTCAGTAAGGTAAGGCTCGGCAGCCTCCAAAGCCTCGGCAACTGCGATGCCGATCATTCGATGCTGTTGCGCATGGCTGCCGACCTCGGTGGTCTTGGCAGGGCCTTGCACCGACCGGGCGGGTGCCGCGACTACGGTCCGTTGCCTGGGTATTCGCCCGGATCCGGGCCAAGCGGGAGCTTCCGCCTCTGCGTCGAGCAGCGCCAATTCCTCGTCCTCGACTTTGAGGAGGGAGATCGAGCAACCGGGCATCTCGAGAGCCGTCAGGAAATTTCCCTTCCAGGCCCTTTCCACAGAGATACCGTGTTCGCGCAAGGCAGTCAGCGCACGTCGGCCGATGATCGCGAGTTCCATCGGGGGCGTGGCACCGAGGCCGTTGACAAGGAGCGCGACGCGATCGCCAGGCCTCAGCTCGAGATCTTGCGTTATTTCAGCGACGAGGTGGTTGGCGAGTTCGTCCGCAGATTTAAGGCCCGCCCGTTCCACGCCCTTCTCGCCGTGAATTCCCAGGCCAAGCTCGATTTCGCCCTCTCCGAGCTCGAAGCCGGGCCGACCGGCAGCCGGCACGGTGCAGGCGCCGAGGGCAACGCCCATGGTTCCGAGCCGCGATGCTGCCGCCCGCCCGATCTCCGCAACGACCTTAAGCGGTTTGCCCGACGCGGCCGCGGCGCCAGCGATTTTGTGGACCAGGACGGTTCCAGCGATGCCGCGGCGGCGCTCCGGTGCGACTAGTTGAGAAAGCGCTACGTCGTCGGCGACCACGACAATTTCGACCGGAATTCCGTCGACCTCGGCAAGTTCGGCGGCCAGGCCGAAATTCAGCCGGTCGCCGGTATAGTTCTTGACGATCAGCAAGGCGCCCGCTGGTCCTGCCGAGGCGCGGATTGCCGCAAGAATGGCGTCGACGCTTGGTGACGTGAAGACGTCGCCTGTGACCGCAGCCGCCAGCAGACCCCTGCCGACATATCCAGCGTGTGCAGGTTCATGGCCCGCGCCGCCGCCGGAGATGACCGCCACCTGCCTAGCTTCAGGATCGGGCAAATCGGCCCTGAGCGCAACGTTTTCGGTGTCGAGGAGTGCGAGGTTCGGCGTCATGTCTGCCAGACCTTCCAGCATCTCCCGCACCACGTGGCGGGGGTCATTGATCAGCTTTTTCATGTGTCCTCAGTTCTCCACTTTCAGGAACGCAGCGAGACAGTTGGTGGTGTCTTCGATCAGCGCCCGACTCATAGCCGTTATCCCTGCCGCACCGAGAGAAAGAAATAGTACGTGGCCCCAGACCAGAAAACTATCACGTTCGGTAGCCGATCAGCGCCGAGCAGATGATCTCCCTATCGAAACCCAAGGGTCATCATCAGTAAGCGCTATACTCAGAACCTTAACCGCTGGGCCGGGCGACCATTTCGTTCTCGTTCCATCCCCACCCATAGCGGTAGCATGTCTAGCGGCGAGTGAACCATACAAATTGAGGAAGATCCTACGGCCGAGCGACAGCGGCACGACAGGTCATCAGGACCTGTCCGGTTCCCTCAACGTTCCGGAAGCTTGAGCGCACCGCCTATCTTAACCGCGCGGATGGCGAAGTTTGAGCGGATGTCATTGACGCCCGGCAGTGCGAGAAGGGTTTCGGTCAGAAGTTCCTCATAGGCGGACAAGTCCTTCACGACGACTTCGGCGAGGAAATCGGCGTTGCCGGAAATCAGGAAGCAGGAGACGACTTCCGGAATCGAAAGGAGGGCCGCTTGCTGCGCCTCGGCGTTCTCGCGGCTGTGGTGCCCGACTTTGATCTCGACGAAAACGGTGAGCCCAAGTCCCACCTCCTTGCGGTCGATATCGGCACGATAGCCACGCAACACGCCCGACTTTTCCAGATTGCGGATGCGGCGCAGGCACGGTGACGGCGACAAGTTCACACGCTCGGCAATCTCCACGTTGGTGGCGCGGGCATCTTCCTGCAGAACGCGCAGAATGGCGATGTCGAATTTATCAAGGTGCGGCATATCCGGTAAGTCTCGCGGCCATGATTGGCAGATAATTGCTGATATTGCACGATCGTCGCCATAAATAGCAAGGACATGCCCGAGTGTGCGGACCTATTCTTCCTTTAGACGGACCACGGCCGGACCGTCCACGGAAGGACAGGCAATGAGCACAACGATGATTTCTCCCGATGCGAAGACCTCAAAGGGCGCCGGCTATGCGGGAGCCAGCGTGACCGTCCTCATCTGGGCGGCTTGGGTTCTGGCGACGCGCCACACGGCCTCGACCGGGCTTGGAACCATCGACATCGGGCTCTTGCGCTTCGGCATACCGGCACTGGTGCTGTCGCCTGTGTGGCTGCGAACCGGCCTCATGCCGAAATCCGTGCCGCTCGTGGTTCTCGCGCTGATGGTCGCCGGCGCCGGTGCGCTGTTCTTCCAGGTCACCGCTTTTGCTCTCCATGCGACTCCCGCAGCGCCGGCCGGCATATTGCTCGGCGGCTCGATGCCGCTTGCCACGGCGCTGATCGGCATTCTTATCTTTGGCGAACGGCCGGACCGGATGCGGGCGCTGGGACTTGCAACTATAGTGTCAGGCGCGGCGCTGCTTTTCGTCGGCAGCCTGCTGACGAGCGGAATGACCGCGGCGGGATTCGTTCTGCTGCCGCTTGGTGCGCTTCTCTGGGCAGGCTTCACGCACGCGTTCCGGCGCTCGGGGCTGCCGCCGATCGAGGGTACCGCGATCATCGCGATCTGGTCCTTCCTCGTTCATCTGGTGCTCGCCGCAATCTTCGGCTTCAGCCTGCACACGGTTCCGCTGCCTGAACTCGGATTGCAGGTCATCAGCCAGGGGCTACTCTCGGGTCTCGTCGCTACTTTCGCCTACGGCGTCGCGATCCGCGCACTCGGCAGCATCCAAGCGGCCGCATTCACGGCACTGACGCCGGTTCTCGCGACGCTGGGCAGCGGGCTTCTTTTGGGAGAAGCCGTCGGAAAGCTGGAAATCAGCGCCGCCTTCATCACCGCCACAGGGGTGGTGCTCTCGACCGGCATTCTTTCGAAACGGCGATGAAGGTACACGCTTCCTCCCGACGGTCGGTCGCCCCTACGCAGTTGCGCTTCACTTTATTCGTCATAACCAACTCGTGGCGGGACTTACACCCGCAGGAGCGCGCCCATGCCGGGCGTACAGTGAGGAAAGCCACCGTGAAGGCGGCTTCTTCGCCATGGTGGGTCCTGTAAGTAGCCCTCGCGTCCTGAAATCGAACCATCCCATAACTATAGCAAACAGCCCCCAGATGAGAAGCTAAGATCCTCTGTCATCAGGGGTTGCATTGCGCCCGTTCCGTTCGCATTCTGTCCGGAACGGCGCAGCTGATGCACCGATTCATCCAAATCTCGATTTGTCGCGGCAGTTAGGATCCGTGCCCAATCGCAAAGATCCGTTCGCGCCGCCTCATTCTTCTCCCCTAGTCGGAGCCGCCATGTCGTTTTCGGATCTTATCTATCGTCCCTTCGAGACGCTCATTCGCCCGCTTGATATTCCTTACGCACCACTGCCGTCACGCGGGCCTTTCGCTCTGCTCGTGCATTTCGCCTCGATGTTCCGCGGCGTGCTCGCGGCCGTCGCCATCCTCATGATTGCCATCGAAGGCATCAATCTGGCTACGATCTGGGGCATTTCCTTCGTCGTGGATGGGGTGACGGCTGAGGGCGCAGCCGCTTTCCTCGAAGAGGATTGGCCGACGCTGGCCGTCCTCGGCGTGCTCATTTTCCCGGTGCTGCCGCTGCTGATCTTCCTCGGCAACACGCTGAATTCGCAGTCCGTGGCCGTATGTATGCCGGCCGCGATGCAGTGGCAGGGCCACAAGGCGGTGGAGCGCCAGGACCTCGCCTTCTTCCACGATCTCTTCGCAGGCCAGGTGGCTACGCGCATTTCACAGGTCGCGTCTGCCGTGCAGCAACAGATCGTCGTGGCCTTCTACCAGGTCCCACTCTTCCTGGTACAGTTTGTCGGCTCGCTCGTGCTGCTCACCGCGCTTTCCTGGCCACTGGCGCTCCCGGTTTTCGTCTGGATCGCGGCCAACATCGCGCTTGCAGTGGCGGCGGTGCCCCATTTTTCCCAGCGTTCGCGCAGAACCGCCCGCGCGCGAAGCCTCGTTGTCGGCGCCATGACTGACCTCTACAGCAACATCCAGATGGTGAAGCTGTTCGCGGCGGAAGACAGCGAGGCGGGCGCGATGCGCAAGATCATGGAGAACGCTGTCGAGAGCCAACAGCGCGAAAGGCGCATTCACTTGACGACCGACACATGCGTCATCCTGATCAATACTGTGCTCACGCTCGCTACTTCCATCATAGGTTTTTGGGGACTTGGGAGTGGCTTCGTCACCGTCGGCCAGTTCGTGGCATCGATCGCGATCGTGCTGCGGCTTAACGCCAATTCCCGGGCCTTCCTGCAGATGGGTCAGCAGATTTTTCAGGCGGTTGGAACGATCCGCGACGCCATGCCCGTTGTCACCACGCCGCCGACAATCACCGACACGCCGAACGCCAGGTCGCTCGCGGTGATGGCAGGTGAAGTCGAGTTCCGGAACGTGCAGTTCGAATACCGACAGGGGCAAGGCGTAATCGAAAACTTGTCACTCACCGTGCGCGCCGGCGAGAAGGTAGGGCTGGTCGGTCTCTCTGGCGCCGGCAAGTCGACCCTGGTCAGCCTGCTCCTCCGCTTCTTCGACTTAAAGGGCGGCGCGATCTACATTGATGGACAGGATATACGCAGCGTCACGCAGGCGAGCCTGCGTGAGAGCATTGGTGTCGTTACGCAGGACGTGTCGCTGCTGCATCGCTCCGTCGGCGACAATATCCGCTACGGCCGGCCAAGCGCGTCGTGGGAAGAGGTGGAACATGCTGCGATACTGGCCGAGGCGGATGGCTTCATCGCCAACATCAAGGACAGCGAAGGCCGCACCGGCTACGACGCTTTCGTCGGCGACCGCGGCGTAAAGCTGTCCGGTGGCCAGCGCCAGCGCGTCGCCATCGCTCGCGTTCTTCTTAAGGACGCGCCAATCCTTGTGCTCGACGAGGCAACATCAGCGTTGGACAGCGAGGCCGAGGCAGCAGTGCAGGACAAGCTTGCCTTGCTGATGGAGGGAAAGACGGTGATCGCCATCGCACATCGCCTGTCCACCATTGCCAGCATGGATCGCATCGTCGTGCTCGATCAAGGCCGCATCGTTGAGGAAGGCGTGCCGCCGGCGCTGCTCGAACGAGACGGGCTCTACGCGCGGCTATGGAAGCGGCAGACGGGTGGCTATATTGCCGATACGGTCGAGGCGACGTGAACCGACTCTGTCGCCGCCTCAATTCCATGCCGGACATTGAACGTCTCTCCAAGGCAGCACAGCCGCTGTTCGGCCCGTGCTCGGCGAGTGTCCTCCTGCGACTCATAATCGAAGCCATCCGCGTGCACGTCGATCTCTTCGAGCTTTACGACCCATCGCGGATGTGAGCGGTGCAGAGAATCGAAAATGACCATCATGTCGTTCGGGAATATGGTTGCCAAGACGCGTGTAAGCCTAGCCTGCGGGACCGCTTCCCCTGAATGGGGCATGCGTTCGACTCCCTTCAAGGCGCGACGGATGCACAGTTCGCCTCCCGAGGGCGGCGGTGACAACGGTCATCAACGGCCGTCTCAAGTGGGTGTAAGCGGTGGTCCAAACGCAAATGCGGCACGGCAGATACGCGCCAAGCAGTAGCCATTCCACGACAGCAACGACGCTTACCTCTTTGAAGGCGCCGTTGCCGTACTTCAGGGCGTCGCCTCTCTTATGAGGTCATCAAGTCTATGATCCGCATGACCGCCACCGCACTGCTCGTGTTCTGGGTGCCTTCCGTCGTGTCGGCATTAGCGCAGGTCCAAACATCACCCTTCTTGACGGTGAATTTTTTCCCATTCTGAACCACCGAAAGTTCTCCCTCAGTCATGTGGCAGAGCATATCGTTCGGCATCACGTTGTCGGGCGTCTTCGCACCCGGTTGGATAACGACATCACGCAGCTTGACCATTTTGTAAGCTGGTATCACCGAAGCCCTCTCACCAAGCGCGACAACTCTGACACCGGGACCAATCTCCTCACCCTCATTTGGACCGTAAGTTTGGGCGGCTGCTGGTGTTGGCCAAGCGATCAAAGGTGTGGCGGCCATTGAAAGACCGAGCGCGAGTGTGGTTCTGCGATTGACGACTTCCATTGCTTCCTCCCTAGCCAACTCGTTCTGAAAAAGTAGGCAACCAATCAGCTTTGAGCCGCTGCCACCAAGAGTCAACGGCCCTTCTCATTTGGCATGCCTTGTCGCGCTCGTGTCGCGAGAGGCTCCGAAGAATTCAAACCGCCGGCTTGTCTTACGAGACGCGTTAGCGCCGCCCGCGCGTCGGCTCTATTGACACCGATGCTCGTCAGGACCTGCCCATCAGCTTGCCTTGATCAACCTTAGCAAAGGGGTCGAACGGAGACTTGGACGACTCCAATGGGCCGACCCAAGCCGTTCATCCATGCCGGAAGCCAAACACGCCGATGGCTGACATTTGAGCCATGGCGGCGCCTGTTCGAAAAGCCGCTATTTGACTTAAGTCCCCTGCCAATGTTAGATGTGGGTAATCGATAACCCTAGGTGAAACTTTGACCGTCTCGTTGAATGACATAGCCGAGCGCGCGGGCGTCTCCGTAAAGACGGTCTCAGGCGCACTGCATGGCGGCTCGGCCCGCATGGCCGAGGCGACCAGGCAGCGCATCAAGGAGATCGCCGAGGAACTCGGCTACGTCACCAATCTGGCCGCGCGCAGCATGCGGCAGGGTTGGATGCCTCTGATCGGCGTCGTTGCCGACGAGTTGATCACCTCGCCCTTCGCGACAGAAATCATCCGTGGGCTCGACGGCGCGGCGCGAGCCTCTGACATGGCCGTTTTCGCCATGACCCTGAACGGCAGCCGCGACGTTGGCGCGGTGATCGAGGAAGTGCGCCGCTTTCGGCCGCGGGCGATCGCCTATGCCGCCATGTACCACAAGACGGTGGCGCTGCCGGAGGAGTTCGCCGAGGCAGTCGGCGTGATGATCAATTGCCGCGAAGCGAACGACCGCGTGACCTCGCTAGTGCCGGATGAGTTCGGAGCGGCGCATGAGATCACCAGTTATCTCATAGGTGCCGGACGCAGGAATATTGCCTTCGTCAACCTGCCCGGTCTGCTCGCCGGCGAACTGCGCGAGGCCGGGTTCCGACAGGCGATCACCGAGGGGGGCCTCGATGGCGCCGGCGCGCGCGTGTTGCCCGCTGTTCGCCGAGGGGTCTACAGCGACAGGGCGCACAGCCTCGTTCTTTCCCACATCACCGAGCTGATGAGTGGACCCGGCCACCCGGACGCCATCCTTTGCGGCAACGACCGTGTGGCGATGGAGGTCTATGCGGCGCTGCGCCGTGTTGGCGTGCAAATTCCCGACGACGTCGCCGTCGCCAGCTTCGACAACCAGGTCGATATCGCCTCGCGTCTCGATCCGCCATTGACAACCATGGGCCTGCCGCATCGGGCGATGGGCCGATTGGCCGCGGAGATCCTGCTTGGCGGCGATACGACACCGGGCGAGTTGCACAAGCTTCCGTTCCAATTGGTAGAGCGGTCATCCGTATAAATCAGTAGCCACGTAAAACCCGTTGAGGAGGAGAAACAGTGATGGGTAATCGTTTACTTTCAATCTTAATGGCATCTGTTGCGCTCGGAGGCCTGGCTGAAGCAAAAACCGTCATTCACGTGATGCATCAGGGAGACCCTGGCTGGGTTTCGACCTATGGCGAAGTCGCCAAGCGCTTCGAGGCCGCCAACCCGGATGTCGACATCGAGCTCATCTATGCGCCCCACGACGCCTATAACGAGAAGTTCAGCGCCGCCGTCATGTCAAAGCAGTTGCCGGACGTCATGGAGCTCGACGCGCCGTTCCTCGCAAACTACGTCTGGTCGGGCTATCTGCAGTCGATCAAGCCTTTGATCGACAAGGACATCCTCGACGACATGACCGAGTCCAACGTCGCGCAGGGTACCTATCCGATCGACAAGGAGCTCTACGCCGTCGGCCTCACCGACTCCTCCGTCGTGCTCTACGGCAACCGGGAATATCTGGAAGCGATCGGCGCCCGCATCCCGAAGGGCGTGGACGACGCCTGGACGCGCGAGGAGTTCGAAGGCTACCTCGAAAAGCTTTCGAAGCTTGAGGGCGTCAAATGGCCGATCGACACGTTCCGTGGCTACGGCATCAAGACCGAGTGGATCACCTATGCCTACGGCCCCATCCTGCAATCTGCGGGCTGCGACCTGATCGATCGCAAAACCTGGAAATCCGTCGGAACGCTTGACAGCGATCCTTGTGTCGATGCGCTGACGATGATGCAGAAATGGGTGAAGAACGGCTGGGTCGTGCCGCAGTCCTCAGGCACCAATCAGTTCTTTGCGGAAGGTCATCCCGCGGCGCTCGCGCTCGGTGGCCACTGGTTCTATGCGGAAGCCGCGGCTTCGATGAAGGACAACATCGTCGTCATGCCGCTGCCGAAGTTTGGGCCGAAAGGCGCGAGCCCCAACGGCACCTGGATCTGGGGCATCACGACTGCGTCCGAGCACCCCGACATCGCCGGCCAGTTCGTCAGCTTCATGCTCAAGGACAAGGCACTCCGCGACTATGCGAAGGAGGATTCCGCCTATCCTGGTTTGAAGAGCTTCGCCGCCGATTCGCCCCTTTACGCTGACGGCGGTCCGATGGCCGTGGCTTTCGAGCAGGCGTCAAAGACGGCGATGGCACGGCCGCCGCATCCGGCCTATCCGATCATCACCTCGGCCTTCATGGGAGCAGTCGATGAGATCTTCAATGGCGGCGACGTCAAGGCCGCTCTGACGACGGCAGCCGAGAAGATCGACGAGGACATCGAAGAAAACGACGGCTACCCGCCTTTTGACGAACAGCAATAGCGCCCGCATGTGGCCGCGCGGCGCCGATGCCGCGCGGCGCTGCAGCCGATCGACAAGCGACGCATCTTAACTGAGGAGGAGATCATGACCCTGCAGCAACCGGCGCTGCCGGCGACGGCTGGCGCGACGCGCCCAGCCCGCCGAAGAGACAGGGGCCGCCTGTTCCAGGAGATCGGCATGCTTGCGCCAGCCGTGGCGCTGCTGACGATCTTCCTCCTCGTGCCCTTCCTCCTGTCGTTCTGGACGGCGATGACGAACCAGCCACTGGTGCCGCGACCGACGCCCGTCCGCTTCATCGGGCTCACCAACTTCCTGCGCATCTTCAAGGACGATCTGTTCTGGACGTCCCTTTGGAACGTCTCGCGCTTCACCTTCTGGATCCTGCCGGTGCAATGCGGCCTGGCCTTCGCCACCGCACTGCTGCTCCACCAGAAGCTGCCGTTGCGCAATTTCTTCCGCGGTCTTTTCTTCCTGCCGGCGATCACGTCGATGGTCGTCGTCTGCGTCATCTGGGGAACGCTCTTCCAGTATCCGACCGGCCCGTTTAATCAGGTGATAGGCTTCCTCTCCGGCGGGCACATCCAGCCGATCGATTGGCTCGGTGACCCAAATTGGGCGATGTTCTCGATCGTGCTTCTGTCGGCCTGGCAGGCCTATGGATTTCAGATGATCGTCTATCTCGCCGGGCTGCAGGGTATTCCCGATGAGCTCTACGACGCCGCCAGGATTGACGGTGCCAATGCCTTCCAACGCTTTTGGCACGTGACCATGCCGGGCCTGAGACCGACGCATGTCTTCGTGCTTGTCATCACCACCATACAAGCCTTCAAGCTCTATACCCAGGTTGCGATCCTGACCCAGGGCGGTCCGAGGAGCAGCACCGAAACCGTGGTCCACTATATGGTACGTGCCGGTTTCGAAGAGCAGAAGCTCGGCTACGCCTCGGCCGTTTCGGTCATTCTCTTCCTCATCGTTCTCGTCATCGCGCTCGTACAGCGCCAGCTCCTGAGGCGTTTCGATGTCTGATGTCGCCATCCCCACACTGCACACCGAGGCAAAGCGCGAGCGCTCCGCGATCGGTTCGCTGCGCCTCGTCCAAACAGGCTGTATTCTCATCATCGCACTGGTGATCGTGTCGCCGCTGTTCATGCTGCTAATCGCGAGCTTGAAGGACGACCGCTTCCAGATTCTAGCCGATATGGGCAGCTTCCGGGCTTTTTGGGTCTCGAGCCCGACGCTCTCGAACTTCGCCGAAGTGAGCAATTTCTCAGGTGAGCTCGCCTTTGGCCGTTACCTTCTGAACTCGCTGTTCATTCTCGCCTGCACGGTCGGCGCAGGGCTTATCGTCAACTCGATGGCCGGCTTCGTGCTCGCCTGGGGTACGTTGCGCGGTCGCGCCCTGGTCCTGTCACTGATCATCGCACTCTATGTGATCCCGCAGGAGAGCATCATCATGCCGCTCGTCATCATGGTGTCGCGCGCCGGTATGACCGACACTTTCGCGGTGCAGATCGTGCCCTGGGTTGCGAGCCCGCTTTATATCTTCCTGTTCTACCAGTTCTTTGCCCAGCTTCCGAAGGAGCTCTTCGAAGCGGCCGAGATGGACGGTGCTTCGGTGTTCCGCATCTATCGTTCGATCTTCCTGCCCTTGAGCCTGCCAGCGCTCGCCACAGTCTCGATTCTGATGGGGATCGAGAGTTGGAACCAGTATCTCTGGCCGATCCTGGTGACGCAGACCGACTATGCCCGGCCGATCGCCGTCGCCATCGCCACCTTCTTTGGTCAGGACAGCATTTATTGGGACCGCGCCATGGCAGCCTCGGTCCTGATGATGATCCCGATCCTCGCCCTCTACCTCGCCTTCCAGCGCTGGTTCGTGAGTTCCTTTATTGGCTCCGCCGTGAAAGGTTGATCAATGACAAGCAATGCAAGCCCCACCTCCCTTCTCGGCGGCAGCCTGAAGGCGTTCAGCGCCGCGCTCCCCGCTCGGACTACGCTCCATGCGTGGCTAAAGGCGGTCGATGCGGTTACGCCGGCCGAACTCACAGCGAGCCAGGACGGGCAGCAAATCGGCCGCATAACGGCGGGAAACACGGAGGAATTTGAGTTTCGGGCGCTGGTGATCGAAACAGCCGGCGAAACCTCTTTCAGTTATGACGCCGCGACTACGAGCCTCTCCGTCGTCTACGCCTTTTCGGGGGCGGACGTTCTGGAAAAGGGCATCGTTGTTCTTTACAGCGGCGGGGCCAATACCACACCCGCCGTGCCTGGCAGCTATCATTTCCGCCCACCTTTCGGATGGATGAACGACCCGAACGGGTTCGGCCGCATCGGCGACAAGGTTCATCTCTTTTACCAGCACTATCCCCACAGCCTGCGCTGGAACACCATGCATTGGGGCCATGCGGTCTCCGACGACTATCTCCGTTGGAAGCACCTGCCGATCTTCCTGTTTCCGTCGGCGGAACTTTCGGCCCGCGGGGATGGCCGCGGCGGCGCCTTCTCCGGCTCGGCAATTCCGCTTGCTGGAGAGGAGCCCGCGATCCGTGTCTTCTTCACCGAACAGGTCAAAGACCGCGAGCCGGAAGAGCAGACCCAGTTGACCGCCGTCAGCCGCGACCAGATCAGTGCCGGCCCGGCGGAGACCATCCTCCCGGAACGACCGGCCGGCTTCGACCTGACGCTCGATTTCCGTGACCCCTACGTGATTAAAGGCCCGGATGGCCGCTGGAAGATGCTCGTCGGCAGTCGCGATCACGCGGGAGGAGTGATCCTACTCTACGAGACCGCCGATTCGGACGCCGCAGGTGACTGGAGCTTCGTCGGAATTCTTCACCGTGAGAATCGCTTCGGCATGACGGCGGCCGAATGCCCGTGCATCGTCCCACTCGATGGTCCTGCCGATGATCCGCACACCCGTTGGGCGTTGATCTTTGGACTGCTCACCAGCCGCGATCCGTCAACTGCTCGCCGCAACGTCACCCTTGCAACCGTCGGCCGCTTCGACGGCCGTACCTTCGTCAAGCAATTCGAACAGGAACTCGACTTCGCCACCGACGCCTATGCCTTCCAGGCTTTCGTCGAGGATTCCGGTCCCGTAGGCATCGCGTGGCTCGCGAACTGGACGGAAATTTCGAAGAGGGTCGATTTCCCGACAGCCATGACGCTCCCCCGCCGGGCCGTGCTCAAGGACGGTGCCTTGCTGACGCCGCCGATCGACGCGGTCGATAGCTTGCGGCAAGATTTGATCGACGACTGCCGGCTGCTTTCCGGTGACAAAATCGATCTCGCCAACGGTGCCGTTGAAATCGTCCTGGATCTTACGGCCGCAGGCGCCGCCTTCGAGCTTGAATTCGAACATCCCGACGTGGAACTCGGGGTGCGGCTCGATGCAGAGGGCCTGAGCATCCTCTACGACGTTCCGGAAGGCAAATTGTTGCCCCGCTACATCGCGGCCGGGGCGAGACCCTCGACGCTGCGCATATTCCTCGACATCGGCTCGATCGAGGTTTTTGCAGATCATGGCCGCTGGACCGGGACCAAGCGCTTGCCCGGATTTGCGAGTGTGCGTTCCGCCCGCCTCACGGCCCCCGGAAGCAACGTCGCCGCCGCCAGCATCTGGCAGCTCAAGCTCTAACAAACAATCAAAGGGAGGAGTTTCATGGCATCCGTCTCGATCGATCAGGTTCGCAAGCAATACGGCGCCGTTCCGGTAATTCATGATATTTCCATGACCATCGAAGATGGTGAGTTCGTCACCCTGGTCGGGCCCTCCGGCTGCGGTAAGTCGACCCTCTTGCGCATGCTGGCCGGCCTTGAGGACATCAGCGGCGGCGAGATCCGCATCGGCGGCCGTCTCGTCAACGACGTAGCTCCGAAAGAGCGCGATATCGCCATGGTCTTCCAGAGCTATGCGCTCTATCCGCACATGACCGTCGCTGAAAATATGGGCTTCGCGCTCAAGCTCAAAGGTAAGGACAGGGCGACCATCGAAAAGAGCGTACGAGAAGCGGCCGCCATCCTGGCGCTCGAGCCTCTGCTCGATCGCCTGCCGAAACAGCTTTCCGGCGGCCAACGTCAGCGGGTGGCAATGGGACGGGCGATCGTCCGTCAGCCGCAGGTCTACCTATTCGACGAGCCGCTTTCGAACCTCGACGCTAAGCTCCGGGTCACGATGCGCGCCGAGATCAAGGACCTGCATCAGCGCCTGAGGACGACCACGGTCTACGTCACGCACGATCAGATCGAGGCGATGACGATGGCGGACAGGATCGTCGTCATGCGCGGCGGCAAGGTCGAGCAGATCGGCAGACCGCTTGAACTTTACGACCGTCCGGCCAACACCTTCGTCGCGACCTTCATCGGCTCGCCGGCCATGAACCTTTTCGACGGGGCGATCAACAATGGGCAGTTCGTTACCGATGGCGGGGTGGCGCTTCCAATTCCTGAGGGCTATCAAGGCGCGACGGCGGCGGTCTACGGCGTCCGTCCGGAACATCTCTCCATTGTCGATGTGGGTGCGCCGGCCAGCGTGGTCGTGGTTGAGCCGACCGGATCGGAAACGCATGTGCTCGCGAAGCTCGGATCTTCGGACGTGAACATCGTGCTTCGCGATCGGGTCGGCCTGCAGCCTGGCCAAGCCATCAAGGTCGCTCCCGATATGAGAAGGATTCATCTCTTTTCATCGCAGGGCATGCGCACAACCTAACGGGTGCGGCCCAAGCACGGTGCAAATGCGAGAACTTCACCCGCGGGTATCGCAAGCGTGGGAACCGCCGAGAACCCGTCACGCCCTCGGTTCACAAACAGCAAGGAGGGGACAGCGGCAAGGCGGCACCTTGTAAATAGGTCGCCCCAACCGAGGACTTCGCCAGCACGAACGCTGCTGGCCGCCCCATTTGCGCACTGGCGCAGGTTCAAAGAAGCACGTGAATTTCAGTTTTATGAGGTGAGGACCAAAAGGGCTCGCATCACGGTCACCTCGACTGACTGCTTTCGGCTCGAATTGAGCCGTTCAATGCCTCGATGAGCTTGACGTCATGGCCCCAGGGCAATCGTGCAACAAGTTGTTGCACGATTTTGTTCATCGGGAAATGCCTCTGCAAAGGCGCGCATTTATTTAAGGTTCCGCGGCGAAAGCCCGTCATTTCGGGAAAATTGCGCCGAAGATCCGTGGCGAGCCGATCGATGACGCGCGCGCCCCATCGCTCGGCGACCTGGCGTGCCAAGATTTCCCGGCCGATGCTCCAGTAGAGCAAGATGAGTTCTCGATTGACAGCGACGACCGCCTTCAGGCGGGCTGTTCGGATCCTGTCCTTAAGCTCGGCACGCAGAGAGGCATAACCGTCGCCGTCAGATGACGGAATGTCCATAACTGGATGGTGCCAGCCGAAGGCGGTGTCTGAAGGCGCTCGCCGAGGTTTATATTGTATCTGATTGAGCGGGAACTTGAGGCGCTGACAAACCGCAGCAGGCGGAGAATGCCACCCTGCAGGACTTCATCGAAACAAGTCCGGATTGCCTGGAATTCACCGATCAATGCTCGCACTGCGCTGTGGTGAACGGCCGCCGAATGCTCGCTTGGCCAATGAATGAACAATGGGGATGTCCTGCCGTGGCGGGGGCCGACAGGGGTCGTCTTAGATGAACGGCGATGCGTACGTCCATGTCAGCCGTCCAGGAACTCCAAAAGCGAGCCATTCACCGCACTTCCTTCTTCGCGTTGAACCCAATGCGTCGCCTTCTCAAAAGTCTGCAGGCGGCCATCGTCACAAAGACCGAGACTACGCCTCGCAAGCCCGAATTCCAGAGCCTGGTCCTGCATCCCCCACATGACGAGAGTAGGCGTCATGATCCGCTCCTTCAGGCTCGGGCGAAAGCGCAAGGCGCGGTACCAGTTGAGCATGCTGGTGAGCGCCCCCGGCCGCTCCCAAGCCTGCCGATATTCCGCCATCTCCCCTTCTTCAAAGGCGCCGTCCCGGCTGGATCCCATAAGTGCCCGTGCGAGCAAGGCCGAGTGGCGCGCACTCAAAACGGCTTCGGGCAGCAAGGGGATCTGGAAGAAAACCGCGTAACTGCTCCGCAGAAACTGCGTCGGAGATCGCAGGGCATGGACAAATAGCACATCGGGATGGGGCGCATTCAGGATGACGAGCTTGTCCAGGCGATGAGGCAAATTGGCCCCGGCCGCCCAAGCGACGATACCACCCCAGTCATGGCCGACGAGGTGAAACCTTCCGATGCCCAGCGCGTCGGCAAGGGCGACGACATCGCCGAGGAGCTTGGGGAGCGTGTACTCGCGGATCCCCTTGGGCTTGTCGCTGGTGTTGTAGCCCCTCTGGTCGGGGACGATGACCCGATATCCGGCGGAAGCGAGCGCATCGATCTGCCGTCTCCAGCCGATCCAGAAGTCGGGGAAGCCGTGCAGGAGCATGACCGGCTTACCCCCGGCGGGCCCGGCCAGAACGACATGAAGCCGAATCCTTCCGGCTTTGACGAACTGATGTTCAGACGCGAGTGAGATCATGGTTGGTAACGCGGTTGTCGTCGAAGTGATCCAGCGCAATGAGGTTTTAGATCTAAGCTGCGTCGACCCGACAAGATGCACGCTCAGGCGTCGCATCCTCCCGCTGGACGGAATGGAGCCGAAGGTTCAGATGGCCGAAAGCCGCCGGTCCGCTGAGGCCCATTCCATCCGGACAGGGCGGCATGTTGCCGACTTCTGATTGTCTCAGTCGGGGCGATTCTTCGCCTTCACCACCGTCTCCGATGGCTGGAAGGTTCACCCTGCTGCCGTCGATCTGAACCGGCACGACGCGCCATGAGCGGTTGTCCAATCGGGGAACGGCTTGTTTCGAAACGAACCCGTACATTGGCGGCTTTGTTGGGGTACGGAGACCACGAGATCAGCCCTGCGAGGTCCGTCGTGTGTCGCACTCGTCGGAACGGAAGGGCCTGTTTCTTTGCGACAAGCACTATTGCGCGGCAACCGGCGCGCACTATTTGGTAAGCCGATCCTTGAAGATTTTCCCGTCCTTCATGATGACGACGAAATTTTTGTCGGGATCGGTAATGAGCTCGATATTTGCGATCGGATCCCGTCGATCAGAAGAAGGTCGGCTAGCGCACCTTTGCGTAAAGTCGCGCGACACCCGACGCGCTCAGTCCGTTCATTAGATCGTGCGGTTAGTACTGATAGACTAGGACATGATCAGCCCGCCGTCGACATTGATGGTCTGGCCGGTAATGTAGGCGGCATCGTCCGATGCCAGGAATGCAACCAGGGCCGCGACTTCGGCCGGCGTTCCGGCGCGGCGCATCGGGATACCGCGAACCCATTCGGCCATCAGTTCGCCGGGGCCGTATTCACCCAGCATCTGACCCCAGACCCGGTCATTGTAATCCCACATCTCGGTGTGAATGATTCCGGGGCAAATTGCGTTGGCGGTGATGCCTTCGCGCGCGAGCTCCTTGGCAAGGCTCTGCGTGAGGCCGACCACGCCAAACTTCGAGGCGGCATAGTGCGGGGTATAGATGAAGCCCTGACGGGCCTGGCCGGAGGCGGTGTTGATGAGACGGCCTTTGGTGCCGCTGGCTCGAAAGCGGCGGACGGCCTCCTGGCAGCAGAGGAAGACGCCCTTCGTGTTCACATCCAGGTTGAGGTCCCACTCGCGCTCGGTTAGGTTTTCGACCTTGGCGATGGTGATGACGCCTGCGTTCTGGACCGATACGGAAATCGCGCCCAGCTTCGCCTCGGCCTCGCCATAGGCCTCCTGCACTGCTCGAGCGTCGGTTACATCCAGCATCAGCCCGATCACATAGGCGCCGGTCTCCTCAGCCAGCGTCTCGGCGGCCGCGGACGTATCCTTCTCGATCGCGGCGATGGCGACCTTTGCTCCCTCTTCGGCAAAGCGCTTGGCGATGCCACGTCCGATTCCCTTGTTCCCGCCGGTGACGAAAACCGTTTGGCCTGCGAAACGTCTCATGGTCTTCCCTCCATAATGCGCAACAGGCCAAGGGCTGATCGTCGGATCAGGCCGTTAGCCGAGCTGCTGTGAACTTGTCGGTGACGAGCACATCGATAACGCCCAGTTTAAGGGCGCCGGCGATGGCTTGTGTTTTGGATTCTCCGCCCGCGAGCGCCATGACGCGGTCGGTCTTGCGCAGGTCTTCCAGCGAGATGCCGATTACGCGGTCGTTAAGCGGGGTTTCGACCGGCTTTCCGTCCTTGTCGTAGAATCGGTAGGAAATCTCGCCAACCGCCCCGGCCTCGTGCAGCATCGCCATTTCCTGACGGGAGAAGGTGTTGCCGGAGCGGGCGAGCAGCTCGGATGGTTCCACCGCGCCGATGCCGACGATGGCAAGGCTGAGGCGGCCGAAGAGGTCCATCGTTTCGCGCACGACCGGGTCGGCGAGCATGACGAGTTTCGCCTCGCGTGAGGAGGTGATGCCCTGGACAAGAAGCAGTCTCGGCTCGCCGCCGGTGAGTCTTGCAAGACGCGCGGTCAGCTGCGTGGCATGGGTCTGCACCGAGGCGTCGCCCATGCCGCCGAGGATCTGAACGATGTACTTGGCCTTGGCGTTCTTCAACGGGTGGATGTTGTCGACCATGCGCAGAATGGTCTGACTCCAGCTCGAGACCCCGACAATCTCGTCCTGCTTCAGCGTGACCTCGAGGAAATGGGCGGCCGCCTCGCCGATGCGCGCCATGATCGCCCCGTCGCGATCTTCCGAACAGTCGATGACGATAGCCTCGGTCAGGCCGTAGCGCTCTCGCAGCGCGGTTTCCAGATCCGCGAAAGTGCCGGCCGGGGGAATGACCGTCGTGCGCACGATGTCTTCCTGCTCGGCGCGCTTCAGCATGCGCGAAACAGTGGCCTGCGACATGTGCATGATCTCGGCGATCTCCGCCTGCCTCTTGCTTTCGATATGGTACATCTGGGCAACGCGGGCGATCAGTCGAAGCTCGTTGAGCCGTCCCATTGGGGTCCTCCAGCAGTGAATTTTTATTCACTCATAATTGAAGGGCCTCGAACGGTCGAGCGGTAGATTGCGTCCTGCCAAACCACAAGGCGATCTGTGGCGTCGCATGCGCGCGGAAGGAGGGGATTGCCGGCGCGCGGCAGGGAAGCGACAGCGGGGAGATCGGGCCAAACGCCCAGCGAGAGACCCGCCAGATAGGCCGCGCCGAGAGCGGAGGCCTCAGGCGCGTCGGATTGGATAATGACGTGGTTCAGAGTATCGGCGACGCATTGCATCAGGAAGGTGTTCTTGCTCGGCCCGCCATCCGCATAGAGACAGCCGAGCGGCGCCGGCGATTGCGCGGACATCGCCTTGAAGACGTCATGGACCTGGAAGGCCATTGAGTCTGTCACCGAACGCGCCATCTGGGCGCGCGTCGTGTTGAAGGTGATGCCGGAAAACAGCGCTCGTGCATCTGCCTGCCAATAGGGCGCGCCGAGACCCACGAAACCCGGCACGAAACCCGGCCCGCCGGGCTCGGCGGTGGCGGCGAGATCGATCAGGGCCTGCACATCGGAAAGGCCGAGCATTTCGGCCATCCACGGGAGGGCCGCGGCCGAAACGAGAATATTGCCCTCGAAGGCATAGGTCGGCCGGCCGGCAATCGACCAGGCGATCGTCGTCGTGATGCCCTGCTCGGGTGCGATGAAGCGAGGCAGGGTCGTCATGACCGACGAGCCGGTGCCGAAGGTCACCTTGCCGTCGCCGGGATTGAAGGCGCCATGGCCGAAAAGCGCGGCATGGCTGTCGCCGATCGCCGAGGCGATCGGGATGCCGTCCTTCAACCCCGGCACATTCTTCGTCACGCCGAAGCGGGCGGCGCTGTCGCGCACCTCGGGCAGGGCGGACTTCGGCACGCCGAACAAGTCGCAAAGCTCGTCGCTCCAGACTTGGTGGTTGAGGTCGTAAAGCTGGCTGCGGGCGGCATTGGCGGCATCGCAGGCATGGATCGCGCCGTCAGTGAAGCAATGGATCAGCCAGGCGTCGATCGTGCCCAGTCGGATCTCGTGTCCTGCCGGCACGCGATCGAGCAGCCACTTCATCTTGGGGCCGGGGAACATCGGGTCGATGGGGAGGCCCGTGAGCGCCAGGACGCGCCCGGCATGGCCCGCTGCGCTGAGTTCGGCGCAGGCTGGCGCGCTGCGGCGGCATTGCCAACTGACCACCGGGCCGAGTGGCTTGCCCGTGACGGCATCCCAGACGGTGACCGACTCGCGCTGGTTGGAGATCGCGATCCCGAGGATGTCGGCGCAAGGTCCCGTTTGCAGGCAGGCGGCAATCGCCTCCAGAACCGATTCCCAGATGCGAAGCGGGTTTTGCTCCACCCAGCCGGGCTGCGGATGTTCGATGCCGACCGGAGATGCGCCACGCGAGAGGATCTCCCCGGTCGTCGAAACGAGCACGGCTTTGGAATTCGTGGTGCCCTGGTCGATGGCGAGAATGGCAGTCGTCATGGCGGCTCCGGCAGGCAGGAATTGGGGGCGCGGCAGGAGGATTGCCGCGCCCGGCACGAAAATCTAATCGCGCATGATCATGCGCGGGAAGGCTTCCGTGCAATCAATGCAACGGCCGCTTCGGCGATGGCGGCAGGGGACATGCCGAACTCGTCGAGCAGGAATTCCGCCGATCCGGTAGGCGCGAAAATTCCCGGAACGCCGAGAATCTTCATCGGCACGGGGGCTTCGGCCACGACGATCTCGGCGATGGCCGAACCGAGGCCGCCGAAGGTGGAGTGCTCTTCCGCCGTTAGGATCGCGCCGGTCTCGCGGGCGGCGGCCACGACGGCATCGATGTCGAGCGGACGGACCGTCGCCATGTTCAGCACGCGTGCCTCTATGCCCTTTGCCGCCAGCAGGTCGGCGGCTTTCATCATGCGGTGTGTCACCGTGCCGTTGGCGACGAGGGTGACCGCGTCGCCGTCGCGCAGCAGGTTGGCCTTGCCCAGTTCGAATGTGTGGCCGGCCGGCAGCAGGTCCGGAACGCCGACGCGCGACAGGCGCAGGAAGACCGGACCGTCATAGTGGGCGGCCCATTCGACGGCCGCGGCGGTCTCGATCGAGTCGCATGGCGCGATGACAGGAAGGTTCGGCAATACGCGGGTCCAGGCGAAATCTTCGATGGAATGGTGCGTCGGCCCAAGCTCGCCATAGGCCATGCCGGAGGAAATGCCAATGAGTTTCACGTTTGCGTTTGAATAGGCGATGTCGGCCTTGATCTGCTCCAGCGACCGCCCCGTGAGGAAGCAGGCGGCGCCGCAGACGAAGGGCAGCAGCCCGCCATTGGCAAGTCCTGCACCGACGCCGACCATGGTCTGTTCGGCGATGCCGACATTGACCAGCCGTTCCGGCCATTTGGATTTGAAACCGCCGAGCTTGGAGGAACCGACGGAGTCGTTGCAGACGGCCACGATCCGGGGGTTGTCCGCGCCGAGGCGCTCAAGAACGGCAACGAAGGCGTCGCGGCAATCGTGCAGCTTGGCAGAAGGTGTCACGGCGTTCATCACAGGGCCTCCGAAAGCTCAGCCACGGCAATCTTGTATTGTTCGGCATTCGGCACCTTGTGGTGCCAGTCTACCCTGTCCTGCATGAAGGAAATGCCGTGGCCCTTGTTCGTATGGGCGACGATGCAGTGCGGGTGGCTACCGCGCTTTTCCAGCGCCGGAACGACTTCATCCATGGCATTGCCGTTGATCTCGGTCACATCCCAGCCGAAGGCTTCGAGTTTGGCGGGGAATGGGGCGAGGTTGTTGGTGTCCTTCAGAGCCGCGCCCTGCTGGAAGCGGTTGTGGTCGATGATCAGGGTCAGGTTGTCGAGGCCGAACTGCGCGGCAGCCGCGATGGCCTCCCAGTTGGATCCTTCCTGCATCTCGCCGTCACCGGTCAACACATAGGTATGGTATTTCGCGTTCGTCAGCTTCGCGGCCTTCGCCATGCCGACCGCCACCGGCAGGCCATGGCCGAGCGGGCCGGTATTGGTCTCGACGCCCGGTACCTTGGTGCAGTTCGGATGCCCGTTGAGGCGCGAATGCGGCTTCAGGAAGGTGCTGATCTCTTCCTGCGGAATGAAGCCACGCTTGGCCAACGTCACATAGAGCGCCAGCGCCACATGGCCTTTCGACAGCACGAAACGGTCGCGCTCCGGATGCTTCGGCTGTTCTGGCCAGATGCGCAGCACGCGAAAATAGAGCGCCGTCAGAATGTCTATGGCTGACATCTCCCCGCCGATATGGCCGGCGCCGGCTTCGAAAACCGCTTGCAGATCGCGAAGGCGGATCTGTCGAGCGATGCGGTCGAGATCGTTCGGCTGCATGAAATCCTCTTACTGAATAAATATGCTATTGCACATATAGTTGCATGTCGATCCCGCAAGTCAAGAGGGAATGCGTCACTGCCAGTCCAAATTTGCGAGACTGGTCGTATTGACAGCTTAGGGATCTATCATGTACGCATTTAAAGACAGCTATGAATAATTATGCCGAACGTACGGGAGGCGGATTATGCGGGAGGACGACGCATGCGGGCTGCAGTGCAAGAGAAGCAAGGAACTGCCGTGAGGCAGCTTCCGTCACTGAGGGGCGCGACCGGCCCGCTGATCGGGCTCGTCGTGCTGTGTCTTTTCCTCACCTTCGCGACGGACAAGTTCCTATCGCTGCGGAACTTCCTCAACGTGCTCGACCAGATCACGGTGCTGGGGGTCATGGCCGTCGGCATGACTTTCGTCATCCTGATCGGAGGCATCGACCTTGCGGTGGGCTCGGTCATGGCGCTGGCGATGATGGTTCTCGGCTACCTCAACGTCGTGGCCGGGGTACCGATGGGGCTCGCCATTCCCCTGTCGCTCGCCGCCGCCGCGCTCAACGGCCTCATCGCGGGCCTCCTCATAACGCGCTTCAACGTACCGGCTTTCATCGCGACGCTGGCGATGATGTCGATCTCGCGCGGCGTTGCGAATATGATCACCGACGGCCAGCAGATCATAGGCTTTCCGGCCTGGTTCAACATGATGGCCATCGTGCGCTTCGGCGGCTTCGTGACGCTGACGGTTGCCGTAATGATCGCGGTCTTCATCCTCGGCCTTCTCTACCAGCGCTATCGGCATGGTGGGCGCGTGCTCTACGCCATCGGCGGCAATGCCGAAGTGGCGCGCCTTGCTGGAATCAACGTCCAGCGCGCGACCGTGCTCGTCTATGTCGTCAGCAGCTTCCTCGCGGGCCTTTCCGGTATGGTGCTCGCGGCTCGTCTCGACTCGGTTCAGCCGTCGTCGGGTGTGTCCTACGAGCTCGACGCCATCGCAGCGGTCGTCATCGGCGGTACCTCGCTTTCCGGCGGAACCGGCGGGATCGGCGGCACCATCATCGGCGTGCTCATCATCGGTGTCCTGCGAAACGGTCTCAACCTGCTGAGCGTGTCTCCGTTCATGCAACAGGTGATTATCGGTGCCGTCATCGTGCTCGCCGTCACGGCAGAAACCTACCGCAAGCGGAAATAACGTCTTTCGCCCCGCTGCCGAGGTGCGGCGGGGTGCTGAAAACGGCCAGCAATGGTGCAGGCCGGAAAAGGAGAAGGTGACCTCCTGCGAGGGCAGGGCGCCACCGGGCAACTCGGAGGAGAAACCATGAAACTTACCACACTGCTGATGGCGGCAGCCGCCGCTTCGGGCCTTGCGCTTCCCGCATCCGCCGCCGAGGTCAAGAAGATCGGCCTTGCCGTTCCGAACCTCCAAGCCGACTTCTTCAACCAGATCAAGCTCGGAGTCGAAAAGCACGCCAAGGAAAAGGGCCTGGAAGTGGTCGTCGTCGACGCGAAGAACGACACGAACACGCAGGTCAGCCAGGTGCAGGACCTGATGATCCAGGACATCGACGCCTTCATCTATATCCCGGCCGGGGCCGCAGCCGCTGCCGTGCCGACGCGCCTTGCCCGCGAAGCCGGCATTCCGGTGATCAACGTCGACCGCGTTCCGGATGGTGCGCCGGGCGACACCTTCATCGCCGGCGAGAGCGTCGAATCCGCCTACGCCGTCTGCAAGCACATCATCGAGAAGGCCGGTGGCTCGGGCAAGATGGCGATCATCCACGGACAGAAGGGCACGACGCCGGAAGTAGACCGCTTCACCGGCTGCAAGCGCGCCATCGACGAGAACAAGGGTGTCGAGCTGGTCGACCAGCAGTGGAGCAACATGTGGTCGGCCGACGAAGGCTTCTCGATCGCGCAGAACATGCTGCAGGCAAATCCGGATATCACGATCATCTTCGGCCAGGCCGACGGTCTCGCCATGGGGGCTGCCAAGGCGGTCGACGTCGCCAACCTCTCGGACAAGGTGATCATCGGCGGCTATGACGGCGACGTCTCGGCCCTCGAATACCTCGCCAAGTGCAAGGGGCCGTTCATCGCCACCGCCACGCAGAGCACGCAGAAGATGGGCGTTCTTGCCGTCGAATCCGCGCTTGCCGTCGCGGCGGGCGAGAAGGTCGAAGAGCGTCAGACGCCGAATGCCGTACTGACGACCTGCGATAACGCTCCGGAATTCGTAAAGAACCATCCGTAACTTGATAGCCGAAAGGCAGCAGCGCCATGACGACCCGCTCTCCAATCCTGTCGCTCCGTCGAATCCAGAAGTCCTACGGTCCGATCAAGGTTCTTCACGGTGTCGATCTCGATATCTATCCGGGAGAGGTCGTGGCGCTGCTCGGTGAAAACGGTGCCGGAAAATCGACCCTGTCGAACATTATCTCCGGCACCGTGCAACCCTCAGCGGGCGAGATGACCTGGCTGGGTAGGGCCTACGCCCCCGCCGATCCCCGTGCCGCGATGGACGAGGGGGTAGGCATGATCCATCAGGAACTGAAACTGCTTCCGAAGCTCTCCATCGCGGAGAACGTATTCGTCGGTCGCTACCCGATGAAGGCGGGACGGATCGACCGCAAGACGATGGAAGATCGAGCGCGCAGCGGCCTTCACCGGCTGGGTCTGGATATCTCCCCGGATCGCCTCGTCGAGGGGCTTTCGACCGGCAAGCAGCAGCTCATCGAGATCGCCAAGGCACTGACGCTCAATGCGCGCCTCCTCATCCTCGACGAACCGACAGCCGCTCTCGGCGGCGAGGAGAGCCAACTCCTCTTTCAGCAGATCGAACGGCTGAAGTCGGAAGGCGTCGGCATCATCTACATTTCGCACCGCCTGGAAGAAATCCGCCAGATCGCCGACCGCATCGTCGTGATGCGCGACGGCTCCAAGGTGCAGGAGTTCGAGAGCGGCGACGTGCCGATACGCACGATCGTCGAGGCCATGGTCGGGCGCTCCCTTGAGCGCATGTTCCCGGCTCTTCCGGCCCCCACGGATCAGGTGACGCTGGAAGTGCGAAACCTCTCGTCGCCGTCCAACGCTTTCCGGGACATCAGCTTCTCGGTTCGCAGAGGCGAGGTTTTCGGGATTGCGGGCCTGATGGGAGCCGGCCGGACCGAACTCGTGCGCGCCATCAGCGGTGCCGACCCCATCTCCGGCGGAGAGGTCCTGCTGCACGGCAGGTCCGTCACGCCCCGCTCGCCGATCGATGCGATCCGCAATGGTATCGTTCTCGTGCCGGAGGATCGAAAGCTCCAGGGCGTCGTGCTCGATCATTCGATCGCGGAAAACATCGCCTATGCCAATCTCCGCGAAATCTCCCGCGGCGGCTGGGTCTCGTCGCGCCGCATCCAGCTATTCGCCGAGGACTGCATCAAGAAGTTCGGGGTGAAGGGCCGCGGCGGGCAGAATGCAGGCGAGCTTTCCGGCGGCAACCAGCAGAAAGTGGTGCTCGCCAAATGGCTGGCGAGAAAGCCTCAGGTTGTCGTGCTGGACGAACCGACGCGCGGCATCGACGTAGGCGCCCGCTCGTCGATCTACGATCTCATCATCGATCTCGCGCGCGAGGGCGTTGCGGTCATCGTGGTCAGCTCGGATCTCGAGGAGGTGCTCGGCGTCTCCACCCGCATCCTGGTCATGGCGCAGGGCAGGCAGGCCGGCATCCTGAACCGCGAGGATGCGAACGACGTCTCGGTCATGGAATTGGCAACGATCTAAGCAGGAAAGAATCCATATGTCTGAAATCACTCTCGACGCGCCGAAATTGTTCGATCTTGCCGGAAACGTGGCTCTCGTGACCGGCGCGGGCAGCGGCATTGGCCAACGCATCGCTATCGGCCTCGCCCAGTGCGGCGCAGATGTCGGGCTGCTCGACCGTCGCACCGATGACGGCCTCGCGAAGACGGCAGATTTCATCGAAAAGGCGGGACGTCGCAGCATCCAGATCGCCGCGGACGTCACCAGCGGCGCGGCGCTCGACGACGCGGTTGCGCGTACGGAAGCGGAACTGGGCCCGCTGACCCTTGCGCTCAACGCTGCCGGCATCGCCAATGCCAATCCGGCCGAGGAGATGGAGGAAAGTCAGTTCCAGACGATGATGGACATCAACCTGAAAGGTGTTTTCCTTTCCTGCCAGGCGGAAGCGCGCGCCATGTTGAGGAACGGCCGCGGGTCGATCGTCAACATCGCCTCGATGTCCGGCGTCATCGTAAATCGCGGCCTCAACCAATGCCACTACAACGCCTCCAAGGCGGGCGTCATCCACATGACGAAGTCCATGGCGATGGAATGGGTCGGCCGCGGCATCCGCGTGAACACGATCAGCCCGGGCTATACGGCAACGCCGATGAACACCCGGCCGGAAATGGTGCACCAGACCAAGCTCTTCGAGGAGCAGACGCCGATGCAGCGCATGGCGAGCGTGGACGAGATGGTCGGCCCGGCCGTTTTCCTCCTGTCGGACGCGGCGAGCTTCGTGACCGGCGTCGACCTTCTCGTCGATGGCGGTTTTTGCTGCTGGTGAATATTGTAGGGGCGGCGCAATCCGGCCCTTGCATTTTGCTGCGGAAATTTCTTAATTACGCGTGTTCTCAGGGCGGGGTGAAATTCCCCACCGGCGGTATCCGGAGCGATCCGGGAGCCCGCGAGCGCTTCCATGCACGTGGAAGGTCAGCAGATCCGGTGAGAGGCCGGGGCCGACGGTTAAAGTCCGGATGGAAGAGGACATGTCTGCACAACCGCTTTTCAGGGAGCGGGTGCAGGCCTGTTCGCCCAAGGGATGAATAGCGGCCGAGAGGTCGCGGTTTAACGCCGATACCGGCAACCCTTGAAAGGCAATGGAATGGCAATCTCGAAAATTGAAGACGCAATCGCGGCGCTGGCACGCGGCGGCATGATCGTCGTCGTCGACGACGAAAGCCGCGAAAATGAGGGCGACATCATCGTCGCCTCGGATGCGGTGACGCCCGGAGCGATCGCGTTCATGATGAAACATGCCCGCGGCCTCATCTGCGTGGCGATGGAGGGCGAGCGTCTCGACTCGCTCGATATCCCTCTCATGGTTCCGCAGAACACCGACGGTTTTAAGACGGCCTTCACCGTTTCCGTCGATTATCTGCCGGGAACGACGACCGGCATTTCCGCCGCCGACCGGGCCGCGACCGTGAAAGCGCTCATGGATCCGGCTTCAGCGCCTGAAGATTTTGCCCGTCCCGGCCACATTTTCCCTTTGCGGGCGCATCCTCGCGGTGTGCGCAGCCGTCCCGGCCATACGGAGGCCGCCGTCGATCTTGCGCGCCTCGCGGGCAGGGCTCCGTCGGGCGTAATCTGCGAGGTCGCCAACGACGACGGCACGATGGCGCGGCTTCCCGAACTGATCGCTTTCGCCGAGTTGCACGGGTTGCCGCTTGTCACCATTGAAGATCTGATTGCATACGTCGAGGGACGGCAGTCGGCTGATGCCGCAGAAGCCGCGTAGCGCCGGCCAGAGTACGAACCGGCGTCTTCGAGTGGAATCGGGGATATTGGGGCAGGCGCCGCGACGAAGTGGATCAGTGGCGTGTGCTTGGAGATTTTTCAACGGGGCCGGGGGTTCGACCCAACTCAATGCGAGGGATGAGCAGTCGACATTCCGGGCTGGCGGTCTGTTGCCAGTCTCCGATCGTCTCAGTTGGGCGGATGGACTAAGCCGCTCGCGCGGCAATCGCGCGTGTGGCTGGCGGTGCGTTTCCCGATCGACGGCGGTTCTTTGTGTCTCGGGTTCCTGGCCTGACGATTGAGGCTTCTCAATCTGATGGACAGGAGGTTCCGATGACAGAGGAGAAGACCACCCCGCTGCGTGAGCGGATGATCGAGGACATGCGGATCCGCGGGATCGGCGACAAGGCGCAGAAAGGCCATATCCGGGCGATCAAGGATTTCGCGGCGTTTCTCGGGCGATCACCCGACACGGCGACGCCGGAGGAGTTGCGGGCCTATCAGCTGCACATGACCAATGCCGGGGTAACGCCCTGCTCATTCAATGCCCGGATCATCGCGCTCAGGTTCTTTTTCGGGATCACCTGCGGGCGCGAGGAGATGAAGCGGTACATGCAGTTCCAGCGCAAGCCGCAGAGGCTGCCGGTCGTCTTGAGCGTCGAGGAGGTCGCCGACCTGCTGGCCGCCGCTCCCGGGCCCGGGCTGAAGTATCGGGCGGCGCTCAGCATCAGCTATGGCGCCGGGCTGCGGGCCTCGGAGGTCTGCCACCTCAAGGTCACTGACATCGATAGCGAGCGCATGTTGATCCACGTCGAAGAAGGCAAGGGCGGCAAGGATCGTAAGGCCATGCTGTCGCCGGGCTTGCTGGATCTGCTGCGCGATTACTGGCGGGAGGCGCGTCCGCGGGGATGGCTGTTTCCCGGCAAGCCGAAGATCAATCCGCTGACGCCGCGCCAGCTCAACCGGGCCTTCACCGCGGCCAAGCACATGGCGGGCATCGCCAAGCCCGCCACGCTGCACACCTTGCGCCACAGCTTCGCCACGCATCTGCTGGAGGCGAACACCGATGTGCGGGTGATCCAGGTTCTGCTCGGCCATGCCAAGCTGAGCACCACCGCCCGCTACACCCATGTCGCCACCAAGCTGATCCGCGACACCATCAGCCCGTTCGAGCGCCTGAAGCAACTGGAGGATCTGACCCTGAGGCGTGGGCTGGAATGAAGCGTGCGCCGGGGTGCCCCGGCAAAAGCTGGAGATTGCTGACATCTTCCGGGCCTATGGTCCTGCGTGGCGGCGAGCCAATGCCGGGCATGTCAGCCTGACCCAGCTCAAGGTCATGGCGGCGATCGAAGCCTGCCGAACCGAGGCGCTCGGCGGGCATGTGGCGGCTTGCACCAAGTGCGGCCATAACCACGTCGCCTATAATTCCTGTAAGAATCGGCACTGTCCGAAGTGCCAGGGACCCGCGGCCCGGGACTGGATGGCCGCCCGCGCCGAAGACCTGCTGCCGGTCGAGTATTTCCACGTGGTCTTCACCCTGCCTGCCGAGATCGCGCAGATCGCTTACTGGAACAAGAAGCCCGTCTATGACCTGCTGTTTCGGGCATCGGCCGAGACGTTGACCACGATCGCCGCCGATCCCAAGCGCCTCGGCGCACGGATCGGCCTGACCAGCGTGCTGCACACCTGGGGATCGGCGCTGACGCATCACCCACATGTGCACATCATCGTGCCCGGCGGTGGGCTGTCGCCGGATGGCAGGCGCTGGATCTCATGTCGCCCCGGGTTCTTCCTGCCCGTAAAGGTTCTGTCGCGTCTGTTCCGGCGATTATTCCTTAAGGGCCTGATGGCACTGCATCAATCCGGCGGTCTCGCCTTCTTCGGGGATCTCGCCGGGCTCGCAGAGGCGGATGCCTTCGCCGCCTGGCTTGCGCCGCTCCGCAAATCCGAATGGGTCGTCTACTCCAAGCCCCCGTTCGGCGGTCCCGAGGCCGTGCTGGCCTATCTCAGCCGCTATACCCACCGCGTGGCGATCTCGAACAGCCGCCTGATCAGCGCGAATGCCGAGACGGTCACTTTCCGCTGGAAGGACTACCGGATCAAGACCGGCGACCGACAAAAGGTCATGCGGTTGGCCACCGACGAGTTCATCCGCCGCTTCCTGCTCCACGCGCTGCCCGACGGTTTCCACCGCATCCGCCATTATGGTCTGCTGGCCAGTGCGGGCCGCAAGACCAATGTCGCAAAGATCCGCGCTCTGCTCGGAGCGGAAACGGCCAAACACGATGATCCGCCAAGCGCTGAGACCATCCCGCTCACTCTGAGAGAGCCATGCCCCGACTGCGGCGGCCCGATGCGCATCATCGAGATCTTCCGACGCGGCCAGAAGCCCAGATCTCGTGCGCCACCGAGAAAGCAGGCCGCATGACAAGGTGCCCGTCACATTGGCCAAAGCCGACCCGGAAACACTCTGCGTTCCGAGTTGGCACCGCTTTGCGCCCAATAACGCTGATCTTCGCAAAATCGTCGAAATCGACAGCAACGAGACCGTCAGATCTGCTTCCGATCATGTCATCCCACGCCCTCAGGTCGGCCCTTTTGCTTCTCCCGCCAGCGCCGAGGTCCACAACAGACGTCCGCGGCCCCGTACTTTCCCCATAGGTCCCACCCAGCCTCCGCGGCTTCCTCCTTCCAAGGTTTGTCAACGCGGGCCGCCAACGCCAGCGGCAATCGTCGCACTGCGGCCCGCATCGAAAAACCTTCAGGAGAGCCGAAGTCTGATGCCACGCGACGAACGGCGACTTTGCGTGCAGAAGAGGTCAATCGCCGCGCGTTCCCATCTCATGCCCCCGGCTCCGAGGTGCTGTTCATGCGGTGGTACGGGGGAGGTGGAGAGCGGCAGGTAGGCGCGCGCAAAGGCACGCCCTTCGTAGGTTCCGGATTGTAATGGCCGCCACAAAGAGGCTGGGAAAAAAGAGCGCTCGCCTACCGGGCGGAGCGCTGCAGTTGTTCGACACGTGCGATTGTCCGCTATTTAGACGACCCAGAGGGGAACTCCCTTTGGAAGTAGGAACGCTAACCGAACTGCTTGTTTGTCGAAATGTTCCTTTAGCGGCAGTGGCTGCCCCCCAAAATGATGACTTGCTCTCCCAACTCGACGCTATTTGCGGGCAGATGGAAGTACTCGGTTGGATCAATCGCCGAGTTGGCCGTGGCGGTGAAGAGCTTGTCCTGCCACTGCGGCAATCCTGATTGATCAATCCGCTATCAGTTTGCACCGCCGGGATAGATGGACGTCGACATTATGTCGAACTTAAAGCCTTCTTTTGACAGCGCGCCAGGGTTCTTGAGACGTTCTGATCGTCCATGAAGCCGAATCTCAACTCCAACAGGCTGAACCGGTCAGACAGCTTTGTAATTGTGTAGCGCTCTTTTTCGGGTACGTACGGGACCTGGCGGTCTTGATGGTCAGGATGACGTTGTGCTTTGCAGCACCTGATTGTGCTTGATGTTGTGACGCAAAATAACTCTACTTGTTAGGGGATGCGCCGGCCTGCGGCGGAGCGAAAGCCGCAGGACCTGGCGAAGCCGTGCACATCAGACCGTGATGCTGCGGTGGCGCGTTTCGTGCTATCGGCTGCGCCGAGCAGGCCTTCCGTCGCTTTCGAACGGCGCTCCGCAGATTTCTCGAACCACTTAACGATCCAGCCGAAGCCTTCCCATTCGCAACTGTCGAGCGGATCGGCAAAAGGATCGGTTCTTTTCTTGCGGTACTGGCTTACGAGCTCTCTATATACAATCGTCCATTGAAGTAGCATCTCATTTCTCCGCCATGCTGTCTGGCCAGAATGTGGTTCGTGGCGGCTTGAAGATGTAGACGCACAAACGAAAGGCATCTTTCAGAGATGAAACTCGAGAATTGGGACGATCTTCGTTTGTTCCTGCACGTCGCTGAACAAGGCGGACTGGCGGGTGCCGCCGAGAAGGCGGGCGTCAGCGCGCCTACAATCGGACGGCGCATGCTGGCGCTTGAACGCGCTATTGGGAGAGCGTTGTTCGTACGGGCGCGTACGGGATACGAGCTTGCACCGGACGGGCACGTTCTGCTGGAGCGCGTGAAGGCGATGTATGAGGCTGCCCAGGATATCCACGAGTGGCAGGAGTCGGTACATTCGCTCCCAATTGTGCGGCTTCTGTCGGACAGCACGTTATCGTGCTTCACGGCCGCGAGCTTTGACCACCTCTGGACGCCCAGCGACTCATTTCGCGTGTGTTTCAAGACTTCCGAGGCCACCCTTGACCTGACGTACCGGGAAGCAGACATAGGACTAGCCGCCGACCGGCCGGAGACTGGTAATGTCGCTGCCCGCCGTTCCGTCGGGGTCGCCTACGCGCCCTACTGCGCCCAGGGTTTTGACCAGCGACGCCACAACAACTGGGTGTCGCTCGGCACAGACGTCGCCAATCAGCGGTGGAAGCGGTGGGCGTTTGAACAGCGGGGCCAGTTCATCACAAACTGGGTAAACGCACCCCGATCGATGTTCGATCTTGTGAAGGCCGGAGCGGGCATCGGCGTTCTGCCGTGCTTCATCGGCGATCGCGACCCCTGCTTCCTTCGGGCGGGGCACGTGATTGACGAGTTGAGCCACTACTTGTGGATCGTCATGCATGATGACGAACGGGACCGGGAATCCGTGCGCACCGTCGCGGACCGACTGTCGGCGCTGCTTGCCGCGAATGCCCCGCTATTCTGTGGATCCACTGGGCGAGATCCCTTGTGAACGGAGCGGGCAACCGACCCCAGCAGGCTCAACGGCGTTGATCCGCCGACACACCTGACCAGCACGTTCACCGCTATCGTTAACGACAACTCCTGTCGTGGAATTGTCCGGTCGCTAGTGCCGCCAATGACTGCTGACGGGACCCTGAGCGAGCATCGCTCGCCAAGCGTCGTGCAGACCATGGCAAGTTCTCTCGCCAAGGCCCTTAGGAATTCGGGAATAGCGACGTCGACACATCGGATACCTATTGGCCAACGATAGCCGCTTAATCATCGATAAAATTCGTTAAGCGCTCGATCCGAGAAAACAGAGAAATCCTCGAGGCTGCCCGAGCCGGTCATTCGATGACCAATTGCCGCTCAAGGGGCGAGCCCCTGACGTTACTCAAGGGTCGTAAGAGGACCAGATTCAGCCATTCATATGGCGGTCACGGTCGCAGGCGTTCAACGGCAACGCGGCCGTTAAAGCTGGCGACAGCTGCGACGAGTACTGATTTGGCGAACTACCGCTTTGTTATCATAGCGTTTTCCTGACAACATCGTCCAAACGGTCGAGATAATCGCCTTCGCGGACAATGCCGACGGATGCTGCTCTTCGTTCGCGCAACCGTTCCCTTCACTCCTCTTCACTTGCACCGGGCGTCTCAGACGCCCTGCACAGCTCGTGACCGCACTTCGTAACGCATCAACGCCCAGCAGTCGGAGCACTCGGCGAACGCACTTCGTTGCACGCTCCTCGTAAGACGGCAATTCCCGGCCGAAGAACCCGGTTGATTGAGGGTCCATGTGCCAAGGGCTCCTTTGCAGCCGCGGCAAACAATAGCGATGCGACCCCGGCCAAAGGCCGCATACCAGCCGCGATTGACCTAAGAGGTCATCGACTGCTGTGGCTCGCGCTGCAGCTCGCCTCGGTTGCGCAATAGATTGCCGTAACTTCGTCGGCACTCACCGGTCGACTGAAGAGGTATCCCTGAAGTTGGTCGCAACCCGACAGCCGCACGGCCGTCGCCTGCTGTTCCGTCTCGATGCCCTCGGCCGTGACAGGGATCTGCAGCGCATTGGCGAGGGCCACAGTTGCCTGAAGGACGGCGCCGGCATTTTGATCGACTTCCAGCGCCGCCACCAGCGAGCGATCCACTTTCATCCGGTCGAACCCAAAACGCCGGAGTGATCCGATGCTGGCATACCCGGCACCGAAATCGTCCAACGCAACTTTGACGCCGATCTTCTTCAACCCGTCGATTGCGCGCCGCGCCTGATCTGGATTGGAAATTAGCACACCCTCCGTCACCTCGATCGTCAGTCGGTGGGGGTCAAAATCCGCAGTTTTGATTGCGGCTGTGACCTGCTCGACGAATCGCGGGTTCTTAAGCTGCAGCGGTGAAATGTTAACTCCGAGATTGAGCGCCGGCCACGCCGCGGCGGCGTTCAGCGACTTCGTCAATACCTGCATGCCGAGAAAATCAATCATGCCGGCGCGCTCAGCGATCTGGATGAACACATCGGGACCGATTTCGATGCCATCCTCCCTGCGCCAGCGTGCTAGCGCTTCCACGCCGGTCACCGCGCCGGAGCGAGCATCGATTAGTGGTTGGAATAGAACCGATATGCCGCCCGTCAACAGCGTAGTGCGCAACTGGCTCTCTAGTTCCGCCTGTTGGAGGGCGTCATCGTCAAAGCTGTTGTCGAAGTCGATGGTCATGCCGCGGCCGAGATTTTTCGCACGGTAAAGTGCGATGTCGGCGCGGCGCATGAGTTCATTGATCTGCACCGAGCCGAGCGCGGATACCGCGACGCCAATGCTACAGCCGATCTCGATCGACCGTCCGTCAATCTCGAATACGCTCGCCAAGGCTTCTTGGAGCCGCCCGCCGAAGCCTGGGACAAGCTCAGCACCAAGTTCGTTGATGGTCACAACCGCGAATTCGTCACCGCCCAAGCGAGCAGCAAATGCGTCATCGGGCAAGGCGTCGCGCAGCCGGTGGGCAACTGAGACAATGAGGGCGTCTCCAACCGCGTGCCCCCAGGCGTCATTGACCGCCTTAAATCCGTCCAGATCGATGAAATGGAGCTTCACCTGCTTCCCGTTCAGTCGCACCCAGTTGAAAACAGCTGCAGCGTTTTCAAGTAGTCCTGCGCGGTTCAAGAGACCCGTCAGAGGATCATGCAGGGCGCGATGTCGCGAAGCGTGTTCGCTCTTGCGCAGATTGCGAACCGTTATGCCACCCGCAAATCCGATGGAGCAGAGAAACAGGACCAAAATCGCGCCTGCGGTTCGTAGATCGCCGTCGACCTTCTCGTAGCTTTTTGTGCCTGGGGCCATCGAGGGCCAGGTGAAATAGGCGATATCCTTGGACGACACACCTTTCAATGGAACGGCCAATCGTCCCGCAGCAGGCTTCAATTCAAGACGCAGGTCCGCAATTGCGAAACTGTTGGACACCTCGGCCACGACGGCCGGGGTAATCAGCTTGGCGAATACGAGCACATAGAAATCTCGCGGGTCGAGCGACTCATCGCTTTTGAACGGTTGGATCGCGGCCGCGCCGATAAGTTCGGTTCCGGCGGAGGAGCGTGCGAAATGCACAGGAACCTCGTCGGCCGTCCTCACCCGTCTCGCCGCGTCGAGCAATGCTTGGAACTCGTCAACAAATTCGCTGGGCATGACGTCCATCGGAACGCCTTTGCGGTACGCGACAACCGGCAGATTCCGGCTATCGACAACGATGGCGGTGTCATAAAGAGGGTAGTCGGCGGAGGTCGACGCCCAGTTTTCGATAATCCAGTCGGCGCGCGTGTCGGCGTTCACCTCGGCATAGGCATCGTCCCAGTACGCGTTGTCGCGCAAGGTTGCCGCCATCTGCTTGCGAAGCGCCTGCACCGCTCCCGACGTGGCTTGCAGGGCTCTTTGGTCATCGATGCCATCGGCCGTCGTCGTGAGGGTAGCGATCGAGCCCGCAACCAATCCTGCGAGTGCGGCTGCGACCAAGATGAACACAGCAGCGACAAGCAGCACCAGTAGCTGTGTCTGGCGGCTTTCCGAGAGTGTATTCCTGTGCATGGGATGATACCTGCGGGGGATTATTGAAAGAATTCCTCGGTCCGTCAGCCCGGGGAAGCAGGAGGCATCATGCCCGCGGCGCGCTGCGTCGTGAACGTACATGCTGCTACGCTAATGGAGGCTTAACGTGCTTCCACGGGGGAGGGGTCTGCCTTCAAGCGGAAGGGCTTCTGCGGTGATCAGCGCGCCGATATGGAAGGAGAAAGCCGCATTTCTCTTGCGAAGGAGCCCCCGCTACTCGCGACATCCTGAAGCAGCTGCCTATCTCTGTTCTAGCTGGACGAATCGGCGCGGAAAGCGGTTGTTGCAAGACTTTGACAACACTCTGTGGTCGAACCCTGATCGCAAAATTTGCCGTGTCGCGGGAGCATCACCCCCCGCGACCCGGCATTGGCCGCCCTTACATTGTTTTCACCATGGTGCAGAGCTGCGCGATCGTCATGCTGTCGGCGCCCGTTGTGCCAGCGGCTGAGCCAGGCGATGTCGATCCGGTTGTGGTACTTGCAGTGGTTTCTCCGGATGGCGTGCTTCCGGCTGTCGAACCGCTCGCGTCACCTGATGTGCTGCCGCTTCCCGCTGTCGACGCGGTTTGCATCGTGTTGCAATCCTGCTTGATCCGGTCCTGCTGTTCGGCTGTGAGCTTCGACCAGTTCGCTTTGAGCTCATCCTGACTGCGCAAAGTCGACCCAGTGGCATCAGAGAACAGGGCATTGCGAATTGACTCTGGCCAGTTCGACGTGGTGTTCCTTTCCGCTTCGTTCATCTCCATCATCCCTGGCGTGCCAGAGCTACCTCCGGATGTGGTGGCGGAGGTATTTCCGGACGTGCCCGATGTACCCGAAGTGCCCGATGTGCTGCCCGATGACGAACCCGAACTGCTTTGAGCGATGGCCGCAGATGCCATTGCGAGGGAAATGGCGGCGACTAGAAGATATTTGTGTGCCATCTGCATTGTCCTTCTTGTTGGCGCGCGAAAGCGCAGCGCCCAAATCGGCTGATATGGGTAATGTTCCGCTTTCAATCGGCTGGGATGCATTTTTCGCGAGGCTTCGGCGCATAGTCGCGCTTCGGAGCGCTCGTTCGGGTCCGGTTCGCACATGGCGTCAGCTTCAGACTGTCGAGCCGACGCTGTTTGACGAAGCCGCCCAACCCGAAGAGACCTGCAGGAAGTTTGACCTCGGCGCTGAGCCCGACCGTGAGGACGATACGCGGGATCAACGGTTGGGTGGACGGTCGATTCTACAAATCGCCTCCAAGATGATCTAAGGGTTCGCGCGCGAACTCGGAGATCCTCTTGCGAATAAAGGCCTTCTCCGGTGCTTGCCGGCATAGTTCGAGTGCGTGTTCGTACGCTCGGCGGGCATCGGGCAAACGCTTGAGCTGGCGCAGGAAATCGGCGCGAGCCGCGTGCGCGAGATGATAGTCCCGCAGTTCACCCCTGGACAGGATTGCGTCGACGATCGCCAGGCCTGCCGCCGGTCCTTCGCACATGGCAACGGCGACAGAACGGTTGAGTTCGATGATCGAAGAGGGCCGGGCAAGCAGAAGCAGATCGTAAAGTTGGACGATATGGTGCCAGTCGGTTTCTCCGGCCGTTCGCGCGCGGGCATGTTCGGCGGCGATAGCCGCCTGCAGCGTATAGTACCCAGCCGTTCCACCAAGCGTCGCGGCGTCAATTAGGGCTAACCCTTCCCCAATCATCTCACCGTCCCAGAGGGAGTGGTCCTGATCGGCAAGCAGGACCAACTCGCCCGACGCGCTCCGTCGCGCCGCCCGCCGCGAATCCTGCAGCAGCATCAGCGCAAGCAGTCCCGAGACCTCAGGGTCCGGAAGCAGGGCCAAGAGCGTCCGACAAAGACGAATAGCCTCGCTGGTCAAATCCGCCCTGACGATTCCCGCACCGAAGGACGCCGAGTAGCCCTCGTTGAACACCAGATAGATCACATGCAAGACCCGCTCGAGGCGACCCGGAAGTTCGGTCTTGTCCGGCACCTCGTAAGGGATTGCGGCTACGCGGATCCGGTTCTTTGCTCGCACGATCCTTTGCGCGACCGTCGGTGCGGGGATCAGGAAAGCATGGGCAATTTCCTCAGTCGTCAGCCCACATATTTCCCGAAGAGACATCGCAATCTGCGCGTCCGCCGGAATCATCGGGTGACAGCAGGTGAAGATCAGCCGGAGCATGTCGTCTTCGATGAGACTCATATCGCCGGACTCCGCATCGCTCGCCGGATAAAGGCTGTCCTCGATATCCGTAAGCGCGGCCTCGAAGCGAGACCGCCTTCTCAGATGATCGATAGCCCGGAAGCGCCCCGTCGATATCAGCCACGCGAACGGGTTCCCGGGAACTCCATCTCTTGGCCATTTCCGCGTCGCTTCGGCAAAGGCATCATGCAGCGCCTCCTCCGCCCGGTCGAAATCGCCGAGCAGGCGGATGAGTGTCGCCAACACCTTGCGTGATTGTGAGCGGTAGATGTCCTCGATCAGCTTCTGCAAGAGATCACCTTCATTCCGGCTCGTCACTGTCGACCTGCGCACAAGGCGCGATTTAGGTTTGTTCCTTGATGGAATAGGCCGGCCGCACCTCAAGTGCCGCGAATCTTGCGAGCGGGGAACGGCTCGCAATGCGAAGAGCCTCCTCCATATCCTCGGCATCGATGAGGATGACGCCGCCGAGGTGTTCCTTTATCTCGGCGAAAGGTCCGTCGGTCACCGAGATTTTGCCGTCGCTCATGCGCACGGTCTTTGCCGTCGCCGGCGCCCGGAGGGCCTGTGCGAGGACCAGATGACCGCTTTCGGTCAGGCTGTCGTCGTAGGCCCTGCAGTCGTCAGTGAGCTTTTGCTGTTCTTCCTCCGACAGTTCCCGGATTGTCGAAGTCTCGAACCAAATCTGGCAGAGATAGTTCATCGCCTTCTCCTTAAATCTCTTTACCAAAGTCATAAACCGGCCGCACCTCTATGCTGCCGAGCTTGGCGAGGGGAATTCCTGCCGCGATGCGGATCGCATCGTTCAAGTCTCGTGCCTCGATCAGGATGAAGCCGCCGATCTGTTCCTTGGATTCGGCGAAAGGGCCATCTGTCATGGAAATCTCGGAACGGCGCACACGTACCACCACCGAGTTCGCCGGCGGTTGCAGGGCTTCCGCCGCAATCATATGGCCGCTTCTGACGAGGTCCTGGTCGTAGGCAAGGGAATCGCGGTCGATCTGTTCCCGTTCCACTTTCGACAACGTCTCGAACTTTCCTTCCTCGCACCAGACCAAGCAGAGATACTTCATGATGGGTGTCCTCCTCTTGTTTCGACAGCCGGTAGACGAGCAGGCTAGGCATATTTCGACAGCGAGGGAGAAATTTTTTTGAATTCTGATGACCGGGTGTCGAACTTCGCCACCCGCGTTCGACCAGAGGCCGTCAGTGCAAAGAGGAGTGGCGGCCATGAATATTGTTGAAGTCGTTCTTGCAAAACAGATCTTTGCGCCACGCGATGAAAGATGCCAGAACTTCGATCATGTGGAGAGTCGCCGGGTACTCCTGCGCCTCTGTGCTTTCCTGCCGATTCTTGCAGCAACCTTCATCGCGCTTGAAATAACCGGTCGGGGAGAGTCAGGGTCGCCCATCCGTCAAAGAACGACATCTTCGGCAGAGTTTCGAGCCTGGTAACACAGTCGAACTTGCAACCACCGAAGGCCGCGGACCGTGATACGGCTGAACGCGGCCGAGAAGCTGGACGTCGGAGTGGCGTGCGTCGTGCTCGCTTTCCCGGGGGATCGTGCGACGAGCTCGAAGGAATGTCGAGCGAAATTCTTGAAACTGGAAACGTTCCGGCGCTGAAGTACTTCACCGGCCGGACCCTGATGCTTTCCGGACAACGTTTGATCCTGATGGCTTGGTTGTTGGCGTGGAGGCGCTACGAAACAATAGCTAATGCGGAGCGGAACGATCTGTTTGTCCTCTCGACATTCATCGCACCTGCGGACGATGAAAATGGACGCGAAAACCGTGAGCGTATCACAACGGCGATTGAGCGTGCCTGCCGGCGCGGTGTTCATGTCCATCTCTTCTACCGGACGACCTTGGATGAGCGGTCCGGATGCAACCGATATGAAGTCGCATGCGTGCCCCGGAATTGCGTGACGTAACGGGCAAGATACACCAGGAGCTGTTGTTGTCAGGCCGACCGCTGAGCGACGTGTTTGTGGGCGCAAGCCGACAGGCAGCATCAGGATTTGGTTCTTCGATTGCGCGGTTCGGTGCGAGCATCGTTGCGCTGACCTTTCCAGCGGTCCTGCAACGAAAGGGGACTTGTCTAGCGACCTGACAAGCTTAGCGAGAAACTTAGCGGATTGACGAAGTTTTCTCTTGCGTCGCCAATAGTGCTGATGATAGTTAGCTTTATGGCTAAGCATGATACTGATCTTTCGCTACTCTTCCACGCTCTCGCCGACCCGACCCGTCGGTCAATCCTGACTCGACTCGCCGAAGATTCCGCGCGGGTCACGGATTTGGCCGGTCCCACGGGACTGCGTCTGCCCACGGTGATGCGGCACCTTTCCGTGCTGGAGGAGGCAGGGTTGATCTCCACCTCCAAGAATGGGCGGATACGTACCTGCGCCATCGTGCCGGAGGCACTGGACCCGGTGCGGACATGGCTGGATGAACAGCGGGCCGTCTGGGAAGCCCGGCTCGATCGGCTGGACGCATTTGTGATGAATGTGATGAGGGAGCGCGCAAAATGACACGGAGCCCGAATTCAAGCAGTATGGCCCGCACGGCACCAGATGACAGGAAGGACCGTTTTGCGATGCTGGCCTTCGAGCGGGACGTGGCCGCGCCGTTATCGGTGCTGTGGCAGGCCTGGACAGCCCCGGCCGCGCGGGCGGTTTGGGCTGCACCCACGCCCTCGGTCACCGTGGAGTTTCTGGAGGCCGACAGTAAGGTGGGCGGACGCGAGGTCTCGCTCTGCAAGGTGGAGGGGCAGCCAAATATCCGCTGCGAGGTCGGTTGGCTGGAATTGCAGCCTGCGCTGCGCAGCGTGAATTACGAGGTGATTTCGTCCGGGGGCGTGACGCAATCGGCCGCGCTGGTGACTTCGGATTTCTCAGGCACGGACGAGCGCAGTCGGCTGGTCGTGACGGTACAACTTTCCTCGCTGGCCGAGAATATGGAGGCGGGATATCGGCAGGGCTTTGCCGCGGGGCTGGACAATCTCGCGGGCGCGGCTGAGCGGACAATGGTACTGGAGCGCGTGATACAGGCACCGCGAACCCTGGTCTGGGGTGCGTGGATGAATCCCGAAACGCTGCCGCAATGGTGGGGACCGGACGGGTTCTCCTGCCGGACGACGCGGATAGATCTGCGAACGGGCGGCGAATGGGTCTTCGACATGATTGCGGCGGATGGTACGGTCTACCCGAACCACCATCGTTACGGTGAGGTCCGGGCCTATGAAAGGATCGGCTACACGCTTCTTTGGGGCGAGAATGGGCCGAAACATGCCGACGCCTGGGCCTCGTTCGAGGATCACGGCGGATGCACGAAGGTGACGCTAGGCATGATCTTTAGCACGGCTGCCGAGTTCCAAGAGGCGAAGGGCTTCGGTGCTGTGGAACTCGGGCTGCAAACTCTGGGCAAACTTGAGCGCTTCGTCGCATCCCGGTGAGAAGCTATGGCTTCCCAACGGAATGGGCTGGCCGAAGTAGGCGAGCCAAATTCCAGCGGCGGGTTTGGGAGCGGCCCGCTTCGCGCGAAGGGCGGGTAAGCGGCGCGAAGCGGTCATTTAACCTTTGAGGAGAGCGAGGTCTCCTCAAAGTCATCAACGCTGGCTGCACCCCCGCAAACGAGGGTCACAGGGAAGCCGTTCGTCACGAGCCCTGTGCACGACTTGTCGGGAGGATGTTCTCGTTCTGGCAAAGATGGCATAATGTATCACTTCGAGCGATCTGAGGTGAGGCCGGCCCAATTGCGCCGCTAGACTTGCATGGGGGCACCCAAGGCGACCACGTGAGTATGGCCGTGAGGCCGGCCGCGGCCTCAATCGATCGCCGCCGCCCGCGAGACTAGGCAAGATCCCCACCGTCGATCCCGATGACATGTCCACTTAAGTACGAACTGGCGTCACTGGCGAGGAAAAGTACCACCGACGCTACCTCCTCCGGAGTGCCGACGCGGCGCATGGGATAGGGGGCAACGAGTTGCTCGGTGGTCAACTTCCAGTCGCGCCGCACGCGGTCCAGCATTGGCGTCTCGATCGGCCCGGGTGCGATGGCGTTGATACGCACGTGCTGCCCATATTCCTGGGCCGCGGCGCGGGTCATATGGATGACGGCGGCCTTTGAAGCCCCGTAGGCGACTATGTTCGGGAAAGCGTGGCGGCCCCCGATCGAGGCGGTGTTGATCATCGCGCCTCCCGATTGCACGAGATGCGGCAGTTCGTATTTCATCGAGAGAAAGACCCCGCGCAGATTGGTGGCGATCTGGTCGTCGAAGCCGGCGATGTCGGTGTCGGCGATTGATGCTGGTGGCAGGTCAATGCCGGCATTATTGAAGGCAATATCAAGACGGCCGTAACGCTCGATCGTCTCGGCTACGAAGCGTTCCACTTGGGACGCATTCCGTACATCCGATCTGATGTAGACAACGTCGCCGCCAGCCGCGCGAAGGCGGCCCTCCACCTCTCGCCCGAGTGCGTCCCGCCGGCCGTTGAACGCGACCTTGGCGCCGGCCCGCGCAAGGGCGCCGGCAGTGATCGCGCCGATGCCGGACGTGCCACCGGTAACAATTGCGACTTTTCCCTCCAGCATACCAGGGGTCTGCGCCCACGCAGGTGACGCCGTGAGACCGATGCCCGCGGCGCCGGCAGCAAAAGTGCCCGCGATAAGCTGCCGCCGGGGAAGCATCATCGTGGCGAATTTGACCTCGTCGTTCATGTCTCGTCTCCTCAGTCATCAATTCGCAAAGGCTAACCGAGAGCATTCGCCGGAAAAATACGGGTCAGCTTTCAAGATTTTAAACTTCCGGTTTATAATCGACACATGGGTTTGCGATCGGATTCCTTTTCCGGCCTTTCGGCTTTTCTTGCGGCGGCAGAAGCCGGCAGCTTCACCGCGGCCGCGGCGCGGCTGGATGTGTCGCCGGCGGCCGTGAGCCAAGCGGTAAAGGCTCTCGAGGAAAGGCTCGGCACGCCCTTGTTCGTGCGTACCACGAGGCGTATCGGCCTGACGGAGGCGGGTGCGGCCCTGCTGGCGCGCGTCAATCCGGCTGCGGCCGAGATCATCGCCGCTATCGAAGATGCGGCCGCAGCGGACGAGCCCACGGGATTGCTGCGGCTGACCGTACCCCGAATGGCGGTGCCGCTTATCATCGAACCCGTTGTTCCCGCTTTGAGGCGCGCTCACCCCAAAGTCTCGATCGAGATCGCGGTTGATGATGCGACGATCGACATGCCTGGGCGCGGCTTCGATGCGGGCATCCGCATTGGTGAATATATCGAGCGCGATATGGTCGCCGTGCGTCTTACGCGGGACATCACTTGGTCGGTCGTGGCGAGTCCAGCCTACCTCGCCAAGCGCAGTACGCCGCAGACACCGCACGACCTGACGGCTCACGATGCAATTCGCTACCGATTCCCGCGTTCGGGCGCCGTCTACAGGTGGGAGTTCGAGCGGGACGGCCGCGCCTTCTCCGTCGATCCGCCCGGCAACCTGATCGTGAACGACGGCGCGTTGCTTGTTTCGTGGGCGTGTGCAGGTCTCGGTCTCGCCTATGTCGCGGATCTCGCGGTTGAGACTGAGGTGGATGACGGCCAGCTTGTTCGACTTCTCGAAGCTTTTCTCCCGACGACGCCGGGCCTTTTCCTTTACTTCCCTCAGCGAGCGCAGACGCAACCGAAGTTGCGCGCCTTTATTGATATAGCCAGACACGTGCTGCGCCCGGCTCGGTAAACAGCAGCGTACTACTGAGCTGTCCTTCTTGGGGGATTAAACGTGCGACGCCGCTGCGTAGAAGGCCAGCGCCATTCTAGGACGTGGTCAAATTCGAATCCCTTAAAGGCGGGGGGATAAGGCGCGGCCCTCTCCGCGAATGAAGCCGTTCGGTCGAAACCGGAGAGCCGACTGCTGGCGGCTGCTCGGCTCGGGTTTGTTTTGCGCCGACAAGCGGACCTTAGCTCGCTCCATCGAAGTTCGCAGCGCGGCTGGATCAACCCCGATTGGAGCCGGAAGGAAGCCTTCGACCCGCCACGCAAAACTGACCCAAACCGCCGCGCTGTTGGAGGTTGCAGGGCAGGGCAAGGCGACGTCGCAACCATTGGTACCGCAAGCTGCAGAACATGGCCGCTGATGACAGCCTTTACTGAGATCGGCTTCGGTTCGCGCATCACTCTGCAGCTTCGACGAAGCGGTGGCGTTCGTAGAGGAACTTCAGCACCGCTTCGCGACATATTAGGTAGGTTCGATCGGAGGCGAGCTCAATGCGCCGACGTGGACGCGCGAGCGGCACGTCGAGGATTTCACCGACTCGTGCAGAGGGTCCATTGGTCATCATGACGATGCGGTCGGAAAGCAGGACCGCTTCGTCGACGTCATGCGTGATCATCAGCACCGTATTGCCGAGTGTCGCGTGGATCTGCATGACCTGGTCCTGCAGATGCGCGCGGGTCAACGCGTCGAGCGCCCCGAAGGGCTCGTCGAGAAGCAGCACCTTCGGTTCCATGGCAAGCGCCCGGGCGATGCCGACGCGCTGCTTCATGCCGCCGGAGACCTCTGAGGGGTGCTTCTCGGCGGCATGCGCCATCTGCACTAGCTCGAGGTTGCGCATCGTCCATTCATGGCGTTCGCCCTTGTTGCGGGTTCTCGAAAACACCTTGTCGACGGCCAACCGGACGTTTTCGTAGACCGTCAGCCACGGCAGCAGCGAGTGGTTCTGGAAGACGACGGCGCGGTCGGGTCCAGGTTCGTCGACCACCTTGCCGTCGAGGAGCACGACGCCGGTTGTCGCCTGTGTCAGCCCAGCGACGATGTTAAGCAGGGTCGACTTGCCGCAGCCAGAATGGCCGATGATCGAGATGAATTCACCCTTGTCGACTGTAAGTGAGACCTGTTTGAGAACCTCGGTGCGCATTCCGCCGCGTTCGAAGCTCTTGTCCAGGAGTTCAAGTGAAAGATAGCTCTTGGTCATCAGGCTTCCCTATTTAAGCGTTTGCAGTGCCGCGGGTGACGAAGCGGCCGATGAGTGCGATGAGGCGGTCGAGGAGAAAGCCGACAATGCCGACATAGATGAGCGCCACGATGATGTCGCTGATCAGCGACGAGTTCCACGCATCCCAGATGAAGAAGCCGATGCCGACGCCGCCAATCAGCATCTCGGCGGCGACGATCGCGAGCCAGGAGAGGCCGATGCCGATCCGTAGGCCCGTGAAGATGTAAGGCGCGGCTGCCGGCAGCATAATCTTTTGGAAATATTCGAGTCCGTTCAGCCGCAGCACCTTTGCGACGTTCTGGTAGTCCTGTGGAATGTTGCGGATGCCGACCGCGGTATTGATGATGATCGGCCAGATCGCCGTGATGAAGATGACGAAGATCGCCGAGGGATTGCCGTCTTGGAAGGCGGCGAGCGAAAGCGGCAGCCAGGCGAGCGGCGGCACGGTGCGCAGCACCTGGAAGATCGGATCGAGGCCGCGCATCGCCAGCGCGCTCTGGCCGACGAGCGTGCCGAGCGCCACGCCGGCAGCGGCGGCCAAGGCATAGCCGAGCGCGACGCGCTGCAAGCTGGCGAAGATGTGCCAGAACAGCCCCTGATCGACACCCTGGCCGGTGTAGAAGGGATGCGCGATCAGTTCCCAGCTCTCCTCGAGGACGCGCGTCGGAGCCGGCAGGCTGGACTCCGGCGACGAACAGACGAGCTGCCAAGCGAGGATGAAGAGCGTCAGCGTAAAGAGCAGCGGCAAGAGATTCGCGACAGCTTGAGCGGCAAAGTGCGATAGCCGCCGATCGATGCCGGGGCTCGCCGTGTGCCCGAGAGCGATGACTTGAGCGGATGACTGCGGCGACGCCTGCGGCTTGATCTCGAGATTAGTGACGGACATGCCGTTCTCCTACGGGTTACAATCGAAGGCAGCCGGGCAGCGACCCGGCTGCCATTTCGGCATCACGCGATGCGGCTGATTGTCAGGCTCTTCAGGTACGCCTCGGGATTAGCGGGATCGAAAACCTTGCCGTCGAAGAACGTCTCCGGACCGCGCGAGGTCGAGGCCGGGATGTCGGCGACGCCAAGGTCCTTTGCCGCCTCGCGCCAGATGTCCTCTCGATTGACTTTGGCGATCAGGGCCTTGATGTCCGTATCCGGTGCTAGCTTACCCCAGCGGATGTTCTCGGTAAGGAACCAGGCATCGTGGCTCTGGAAGGGGTAGGAAGCGTGGTCGCGCCAAAACTTCATGAAATGCGGGCTGCTCTCCACGATTTTGCCGTTGCCGTAGTCATATTCGCCCTTGAGCCGGTCGACGATGTCCTTCGGCGGCACATTGAACCAGCTGCGCTTGCCGACGATTTTGGCAAGTTCTTCCTTGTTCGCCATGTCGTCGCACCATTGAGCGGCTTCCTCGACCGCCATCAACAGGGCCTTGGCAGCCCGCGGGTTCTTCTCGACCCAGTCGGCACGCATGGCGAAGGATTTCTCGGGGTGCTTCGCCCAGATCTCGGCGGTGTTAACGGCGGTGAAGCCGATCTTCTGGTTGACGAGCTGCTCGTTCCAGGGCTCGCCGACGCAGAAACAGTCCATGGTGCCGACCTTCATGTTGGCGACCATCTGCGGAGGAGGGACGACGATGGTCTCGACGTCCTTGTCCGGGTCGATGCCGCCGGCGGCGAGCCAGTAGCGGATCCAGAGGTCGTGCGTGCCGCCCGGGAATGTCATAGCGACCTTCGCCGCGGCGCCCTCGGCCTTTTTCTTCGCAAAGGCGTCCTTGAGCACCGAGGCGTCAAGGCCGACCTTCAGGTCGGCATAGGCAGCACCAATTGAAATCGCCTGGGCATCGAGATTGAGGCGGGCGAGGATTGCCATCGGCAGCGGCTGGTTGTTCTGCGTCACCTTGCCGGTCGAGATGAGGTAGGGCATCGGCGTCAGGATATGGGCGCCGTCTATACCGGCGCCGGCCGAGCCGAGCACCAGATTGTCGCGGGTCGTGCCCCAGGAGGCCTGCTTCACCACCTCGACCTCGGTCATGCCGTACTTGTCGAACAAACCCTTCTCTTTAGCGATAATCAGCGGGGCGGAATCGGTCAGCGCGATGAAGCCGAGGATGGCCTTCGCGGTCTCGGGGCCGGCGCCCTGGGCGAAGGCCCCAGAGGGCAAAAGCGTTTTCGCTGCGCCGACTATGGCGGCCGTCGCGGTCGTCTTCAGCACGCTGCGGCGGGTCAGGCCGCCGAACAAAGTCTTTTTCATGCGTACGTTCCCTCAATGTGTTGGCCGGTCGAAAGCCGACAAAAAAACGCCGCTTGGGCATTGCGCTCCTGGGTTGGGAGGAAACCCTTGGAGGCAAGGACCTTGCGACGTCGGTGTCCTTGGCAGGCGCTATCGGCGCCTGAGCTCGCTTCTATCGCCGTTGATCGAAGCAATGATGGAAAAGCAAGGCCCATGCCAGTTCTAGGCGGCCGCGATATCGCTTTGAATCTAAAGAAAAAGGGAAGTTCCAAGTACTGCCCAAAAAATGAACATTAGCAAATTACGATGAAATATTGTGCGCTGCAGTACAGTTAGGTCGGTCATCCCGCGTAGAAAAACGGCGGTGCCGTTGAAATGTCGTGAGCGATCCTGTGAAGCTCTCAGGACACCGGTTCAGCGCCTCTCGAGCGCTCGCTGAACCACGACACAGTTTGAGCTGACGTAATCGACAATGCTCGCGCGGCGCGCAACGTCGCGCTCGAGCAGCAGTTCCACGTCCTCAGGCGTGGCATTCGTTACGCCTGCAGTTAACCGGGTGTTCCGCAACTAAGCGGATTTTGCATTCTGAAAGAACAACTTTGCGCCCATCACCGGAAATTGCGGCCGGCTGTCGACGAATGATTGCTGCCGGTTTGGGTGCGCGGCTCACCGCGAGAATACTCCCGTTCTAGGATCTGGATTGCACAATCTATCGACGGGAACTGTCGCCCCCGAAGTCGACCGATCGGCGATTGCAGTGCCCAATTCAACTCGTTTGTTGTCAGTGCCGTGCAATGCGCAGTGCCAGGCTCCCAACCCCAGAGGCCCTTCTTGCCTCGCGCATATTGTCGACGTCAGGCCGGCAGCCCGGCCTGCTTGCGCAAGCTCTTGTCGAAAGCGGATTCGGGGACGAAACGGCGCAGCAAGCGAACTTGGCCGGCCAGTTTTCCCGCGGTGTAGCGTCTTCTCGGCGCCTTGGCTATTGCGGCTTTGACAACGGTCTCTGCCACGACCTCCGGCTCGTCGCCTTTTCCGACGCTCTTGCGCATCTGTGCTTCCATGTCAGCGCGCACCGCGTCGTAGACAGCAAGCGAGCGATCGGGCCCGGTTAAGTTCTCTTCGAACGCTGTGCGGGTAAAGCCGGGCTCGACCAGCGCCACCCGAATTCCGAAAGTCCGCAGCTCATGATCGAGCGATTCGGAATAGCCTTCGACGGCATGCTTGGTGGATGCATAGAGAGCATTGTAGGGAGACGGGATCAGCCCCAGGATGGAGCTGATATTGATGATCCTGCCCGCCCCTTGACCGCGCATTGTTGGCAAGACCGCGTTGGTCATGCGAAGCACGCCGAAGACGTTCACGTCGAACAGTGCCTGAGCCTGGGCAGTTGAGGACTCCTCTGCGCCGCCGAGCAGTCCCTGGCCGGCATTATTGACGAGCAGGTCGATGCGCCCTGTCTCCGCTAGCACCTCTTCTACGAGTTTTGCCACGGATGCGTCATCGGTCACGTCACAGGTCAGCATGGTGACGCCGTCAGATCTTTCGGTGGCCGCGCGACGGCTGGTCCCGAAGACGCGAAAGCCCGCGCGCTGAAGGGCTCTGGCGGTTGCGCGCCCGATGCCGGTGGATGCCCCCGTCACCAGAGCGACGCCAAGATTGGCTTTGTTCATGGAACTCACTTCCTTCCCTATGCTGGATTTCGTTTGGAAATAGCGCACGCGCTCTCGTTCATGCTGCCCAACAAGCTTCAGTGTCTCAGGCGGCAATCTTGTCGGTCCATCGTCTGAACACGGCGCTGGCGTTGACACCTCCGAAGCCAAAGCCGTTGGAGATCGCGTACTCCATCTCCGTCGGCCGGGCCTGGTTTGCAACGAAGTCGATCCCGTCGCCGGCCGGATCAGGAGCGCTCAAGTTGAGCGTCGGCGGCGCCACCTGATCCCTGAGTGCAAGAATCGTGAAGATCGCTTCAAGCCCTCCGGCAGCTCCGAGCAGGTGTCCGGTGGCCGACTTCGTTCCGCTGACAGTCACGCTGAAATCTGCGCCGAAGACCCTCTTGATCGCCGCGATTTCTCCGAGGTCGCCGACTGGCGTGGAGGTCGCATGCGCATTGAGGTGGCGAATCTCACGCGCCGAAATTCCGGCTTGGGCAATCGCGATCTCCATAGCGCGGCGCGCACCGTCGCCGTCCTCGGGACCGGAAGTTACGTGATGGGCGTCCGCCGTCGTGCCGTAGCCGACGAGTTCGGCGAGCGGTTTGGCGCCGCGCGCAAGCGCGTGGCTCAATGCCTCGATGACCAGGATGCCTGCTCCTTCGCCCATGACGAAGCCGTCACGCAACATGTCGAAGGGGCGGGAGGCCCGATCAGGTGTTTCGTTGAAATCCGTCGAAAGGGAGCGGGCCGCGGCAAAACCACCGAGGCTGACGATGTTCATGCACGCTTCCGTTCCGCCGCAAACCGCGATGTCGGCTTCATTCGCGCGGATAAGGCGAGCCGCGTCACCGATGGCCTGAATGCCGGCCGCGCACGCCGTTACCGGTGCACCCAGCGGACCTTTGAAGCCGTAGCGGATGGAGATCTGTCCCGCTGCCAAGTTCACCAGGAAGGATGGCACCGTGAACGGTGAAAGACGTCTGACCCCGCGCTGGTCGGCCGTTCGCACCGCTTCCGTTATGGCGGGGAACCCGCCGATGCCCGAGGCGATGATTGTTGCGGTGCGGGCTTGATCCGCTTCCGAGGCCGGCCTCCATCTTGCATGAGCAAGCGCCTCTTCGGCCGCCTTCAGCGCGAAGAGAATGAATCGGTCCACTTTGCGCTGGTCCTTCGGAGCAAAAACCTTGTCAGGATCGAAGCCAGCCTCCGCATCTTCTTCCAGGGAGGGAACGACTCCGCCGATCTTCGCCGGCAGGTCTCCGACCACATCGTCCGAAAGTCGTCGGATGCCCGAGCGGCCAGACAAGAGCCTAGACCAGGAAGTCGCCGCATTGGCTCCGAGGGGGCTGACTGCTCCCATCCCTGTAATAACGATACGACGCATGTTGTCTCCAGTCGTCATTTTGTTCGATCCGGCCGCGCAATCGCGCCGTGAGACGCCCGATTGCGCTCACCGCGTATTCAAAAGCCGCGGCTGAGTTCAGCACCACGCGTGGGCGGCGAAGTCACGGAGTTTCGGCAAAGGCAATTCGCCCGCATCCATTACGCGGGAGGCCGTCTCATTTTCCGTCGGAGCGGGCAATCCGCCGAACTTCCTCGGCTGCTGCTCCGAGAAAGCGCTGCGACATCTCTTCATCATTCACGATGCGAGAGATCGTCACGGCACCCACCATGAGCGACAGCATCGCCATGGCCCTGCTGTAGGTTTTCGGGCCTTCGACCTCCGGGATCAACTCGTCGAGCATTTCAAGATGAGCTTGGATGCCCTCCTGGAAAGGGGCTCTCACTTCCTCGCCTTGTCGCGCCGCATCGGCGCCAAGCGCAACCAGTGGGCAACCATCGCCCTTCTCTCCGCGATGCCCGGTGGAAAGGTAAAGCTTGATAACGCCTTCGAGGGGATCAGGGCTTGCGCCAGCAACAGCCGACCATCTGCGGGTCGCGTGCTCCATCGCTCGCCTGGACGCCAGCGCCGCAAGATCGTCCTTGGATTCGAACTGCTTGTAGAAAGCACCTTGGGTCAGGCCGGCGCCCTTCATCAGATCCTTCAGCCCGATGCCATCAAAGCCGTGCTCCCGAAAAAGCCGGCTCGCCACGTTGATGACCGCTTCGCGATTTGCTTCCGCCTGTGCGCGACTGACTCTCATAAACGACTCCCTTTTTAGATTTCACTTGACATCTATAGCACTGTTAGATTTAGATCGCAATCTAATAGAGGCGGCTCCCGGCAACAAGGGTCATTTGAAATGAACCGCAAGTATCTTTTCGCATCGATCGGACTTGTGGCTGCGGCCGGAGGCGCAGCGTTCGCGTTCGTTTTCGAAGCACCCGGACAGGATGCGGAGGCGGCAGATCCACGTGTCGCGCCTCCACTGGTGAGACTGGTGCAGGCTAAGTCACCGCAAAGAGCAGAGCGTGCCTTCACAGGTACAGTCGCCGCCCGAGTGCAGAGCAATCTTGGTTTTCGCGTACCGGGCAAGATTATTCAGCGCCTCGTTGATGCCGGGCAAAGCGTCAAGGCGGGCCAGCTCCTTATGCGCATCGATGAGACTGATCTGCGGCTTGCGCTCACGGCAAGACGCAACGCTGTAGCCGCGGCACGCGCTGTCCTGGTTCAGGCGAGCGCGGACGAGAGCCGCTATGCAGTTCTGGTAAAGAACGGATTGGCTGCAACGCCTCAGCGCTACGAGCAGGCGAAGGCCACGCTGGACACTGCGACGGCGCAGCTTGCCGCCGCTGAAGCTGAAGCCCGGGTTGCGGAGAACGAAGCGACCTATTCTGTATTGGTTGCGGGCGCGGATGGAACGGTGGTCGAAACGCTCGGTGAGCCGGGACAGGTCGTTTCCGCCGGCCAGACCGTAATCCGGATTGCTGAATCCGGCCCCCGCGAAGCGGTGATCGCGCTCCCCGAAACCACCCGGCCCGCCATCGGCTCGATGGCCGTGGCCAACCTGTACGGAAACGACGAACGCCGCTATAAAGCACATCTTAGGCAGTTGTCGGACTCAGCCGATCCCCAGACGCGTACCTATGAGGCCCGCTACGTGCTCGACGGCGAGGCGGCAACAGCACCGCTTGGGGCCACGGTGACCATCCGGCTTGCAAGCCGGAGTAGTCAGCCGGAAGTCCAGGTGCCGCTGGGAGCCGTGCTCGACAACGGCGAGAAGACCGGCGTTTGGGTCTTGGACAGCGCCACCTCGACCGTACACTTTCGACCTGTCAAGCTTGTTCGTGTGACCAGCGAGACCGCCTTGATCTCCGGACTGAACTCCGGCGATCCGATTGTTTCGCTCGGCGCTCATCTCCTGCAGGAGGGCGCAATCGTCAGGACTGCGTCCGAAAGCGGGGGCAAGTGATGAATTTCAATCTCTCAGCGATCGCCGTTCGCGAACGCGCCGTCACCCTGTTCTTTATCCTCTTGGTAGTGGCGGCCGGCGCCTACGCCTTCGTCATGCTCGGGCGGGCGGAGGATCCCAATTTCACCATCAAGACCATGACGGTCACGACAGCATGGCCGGGTGCGACAGCACGCGAGATGCAAGACCTCGTCGCCGAACCGTTGGAGAAACGGCTTCAGGAACTGACCTGGTACGACCGGGTGGAGACAACCACACGGTCGGGCTATGCCTATATGACGGTCACGCTGAGGGACGACACGCCGCCATCCGCCGTTGAGGAGGAGTTTTACCAAGCCCGCAAGAAGCTCGGAGATGAAGCCCGCAACCTGCCGCCCGGCGTCTTCGGCCCCTTCGTCAATGATGAATATTCGGATGTGAGCTTCGCCCTTTATGCACTCAAGGCCAGCGGCATGGCGATGCGTGAATTGGCCAGGAAGGCCGAGGTGATCCGCCAGGAACTCCTGCACGTGCCCGGCGTCAAGAAAATCAACATCCTCGGAGAACGTCCTGAACGGATATTCGTCGAGTTCTCCTATGCCAAGCTGGCAACCCTCGGCGTTTCTGCTCAGGACATCGTTGCCGCGTTGCAGCGGCAGAACACCGTCACGCCGGCGGGCTCCATCGATACCCAGGGACCGCGGGTCTTCATCCGGGTCGACGGCGCTTATGACAGCGTGCAGGCGATCGCCGACACGCCGATCGTGGCTTCGGGGCGGACGCTGAAGCTCTCCGACATCGCCGAGGTCCGGCGTGGTTACGAGGATCCACCCACCTACCTCATCCGCCGCCAGGGGGAGCCCACCATCATGCTGGCGGCCGTTATGCAGGAGGGCTGGGACGGTCTCGCGCTCGGCAAAGCGCTGGAGGATAGGACTGCGGCTATCGCGCAGACGCTGCCGCTGGGGATGACGCTCGACAAGGTGAGCGATCAAGCCGTCAACATCACCTCCGCGGTTGACGAATTCATGATGAAGTTCGCGATGGCGCTCGGCGTGGTGCTGCTGATCGCCCTGATCAGCATGGGTTGGCGCGTCGGCATCGTCGTGGCGGCCGCCGTTCCGCTGACGCTTGCCGTCGTCTTCCTCATCATGCTGGAAACCGGCCGGTTCTTCGACCGCATCACCCTGGGTGCCCTCATCCTGGCGCTCGGTCTTCTCGTCGACGACGCCATCATCGCCATCGAGGTGATGGTGGTGAAGATGGAAGAGGGCATGGACCGCATCAAGGCGGCGGCCTATGCGTGGAGCCACACCGCGGCGCCGATGCTGTCGGGAACACTCGTGACGGTCGCCGGGTTCCTGCCGGTGGGCTTCGCGCGCTCGACGGCCGGCGAATACGCCGGCAACATCTTCTGGGTCGTCGGGTTTGCCCTTATCGTCTCGTGGATCGTCGCGGTGATCTTCACGCCTTATCTTGGCGTCAAGATGCTGCCCGCGATCAAACCGGTCGAGGGCGGTCACCACGCGATCTACGACACACCGAACTATCGGCGCCTGCGGCGGCTTATCACCTTTGCCGTGCGGCACAAGTTCGTAGTCACCGGTATTGTCGCCATCGCCTTCGCGCTTTCCGTGGTGGGCATGGGCTCCCTCAAACAGCAGTTCTTCCCGACATCCGACCGCCCCGAAGTGCTCGTAGAGGTTCGCCTGCCGGAAGGCACCAGCATTGAGACGACGACTGCCACAGTCGAGAAGCTCGAAGGTTGGCTGGAGGGCCAGCCCGAGGCTGAGATCGTCACGAGCTATGTCGGTCAGGGCGCTCCCCGCTTCTTTTTCGCAATGGCGCCGGAATTGCCCGATCCCGCCTTCGCCAAGATCGTTGTGCTGACACCGGACGCGGAGGCGCGCGATGCATTGAAGCACCGGCTCCGGGAGGCGGTGTCCCAAGGGCTCGCGCCCGAGGCCGACGTACGTGTCACCCAACTTGTGTTCGGGCCCTACACGCCGTTTCCCGTCGAATTCCGGGTCATGGGACCTGATCCCGTGCAACTCTACAGCATTTCCGAGAAGGCCCTCGACATCATGCGGGGCGTCCCGGATGTGCGGCAGGCCAACCGCGACTGGGGCAATCGCACGCCCGTGCTCCGGTTCGTCCCGGATCAGGATCGACTGAACCTCATCGGCCTCTCGTCGGCCGAAGCGGCCCAGCAACTCCAATTCCTCCTCACCGGCATCCCCGTTACGCAGGTCCGCGAGGACATCCGCAATGTCCCCATCGTGGCACGCAGCGCCGGCGGCGAGCGCCTGGACCCGGCGCGTCTGGCGGATTTCTCGCTGATGAGCCGGGATGGCCGGCAGATACCGCTCGACCAGGTTGGCCATTCGGAAATCCGTCTGGAAGAGCCGATCTTGAAGCGCCGTGATCGCACACCCGTCATCACGATCCGCTCGGACATCAACGAGGCGACCCAGCCTCCGGAGGTGTCCATGCAGATCATGGCGGCCCTTCAGCCGCTGATCGCATCACTTCCGGCCGGCTATCGGATCGAAATGGGCGGGTCGATCGAGGAGGCAGCCAAGGCCAATACCGCGCTCGGCAAGGTCTTCCCGGCCATGATCGCCGCCATGCTGATCGTCATCATGCTGCAGGTGCGATCGTTCTCGACGATGGCCATGGTCATGCTGACGGCACCGCTTGGCCTCGTCGGCGTCGTGCCGATGTTGCTCACCTTTAACCAGCCCTTCGGTTTCAACGCCATTCTGGGCATGATAGGACTGGCCGGCATCCTGATGCGCAATACGTTGATCCTGACCGAACAGATCAAGGAGAACCGTGCTGCCGGCCTCGACGACTATCACGCCGTCATCGAGGCTACGGTGCAACGCACGAGGCCAGTGATCCTGACGGCACTTGCCGCCGTGCTGGCCTTCATTCCCCTCACGCATTCCGTCTTCTGGGGATCGATGGCCTATACGCTGATCGGCGGCACCGCGGTCGGCACGGTGCTGATCCTGCTCTTCCTGCCGGCGCTCTATGCGGCGTGGTTCCGGATTAAGCCGACCGCTGATGAGCTCCATGAAAAACCGCCCGCGAAGGCGAAATTGCGACCGGCACTGGCTGCCGAGTAGCATCTGTCGCGGGGGCTGACGATTCAAGTCGCGCTCGACTTGCTTTAACGGGAGGCTGGGCCAGGGCTGTTGGGAGTCACGCCTCAGCTCTGTTGAAAAAGCAACATGGAGGCCGAGGCCGACGAGCACTGTGCCACCTGCACGCCGCATCAGACGTTGCGCAAGACTGGGGGACCTCAATCTTGGGGCTTCTGCCCTACTTAGCGTTTCCCCCCAGGCGACGTCAGGGCGCCCCGTCTAAGACAAATCTGGAAGGATCAGCCGATCGAGAACAGGCAGAGACCCTCCCTAATGGATCGTCGGAGGGGGCTCTAAGATGTCCCGCCTAAGAGCATCCAAAAGGTTGAGCAGACCGACGACCTCATCGGCCTCCTCAGGGCTGAGCTGCGAGGAGAGCTTGTCGGGGCCTAAGACCGCTGGTTCCCCAGTGAAGACGTCGAAGACCGTCCAGGTCCCATCCTGCTCACGTTTCACGCTATATCTTTGATCGTGCATGCGAGTTTTCCGTGTCGATGGTCGTGAACGCACGGGACTCCACTCGGTTCCCCCCGAGGTGGCCATAAGGTCGCCTGAGGGGAGCTTGAAGCGGCGGACTAAGGTCCGTTGCTAACTCCCCGATCTTCTGGAATCAATTATGGTCTGGCAGGGAGGGCCACGACGATGTTTCAGGGCAGCTACAGACCAGACGACATTGCCGTTATGCGCGACGTGCTGAGCGATTGGTGCACCTTGCACGAACGAGACCCGAAGGGTCCCGAGGGCATCGCTGCCGCGTTGAAGTTACTCGACCTGATGCGAGATCGACCGCTGACGTACCAGCAACTCCTTCGGGGACTGGAGGAGTCTGGCGCGTGGCCGCATTGACCAAAATGTTTGGAACAAATTTCTGGGGCCCCCATCGGACTAGAGGAACGCGCGGAGACCTCCGATACCGCTTCGGTTTCGCCAGAGGGTGACCCTGACGCGTTGCCTTCGGCCGACCTGAGCGCGTTCCCTTCCGTTCCGTCATTGCCGACCGAGTGACCACCGAGGGCCAAAGCATCATTGAGAAGGAGGGCGGGTGATTCGCCTCTCTGTCTTAAGACGAATGGAGACACCTAATGATCATCGGTTACGCCCGGGTTAGCTCGACAGGACAGGACCACACGACGCAGATTGAACGGCTGAGGGCGGCTGGCGCTGAGGAGAAGTTTTCAGGCTGAACCGGGAGCGTCCCGTCCGGAGCGGCGCTGTCACTGCGGATGGTGATCACCGTGGAATGGTGAAGTAAGCGATCCAGGATCGCCGTGGTCACTACGGGATCACCAGATACGCCCCCCATTCACCAACAGAGCGGTTAGATGTGATCAGGATCGACTCCTTTGCGTAGCGGCGGGACGCCAGCTTATAGAGCGACAATCTGGATGAGATCACCCTGTTTGTCGCGCTGCAGCCAGCTGGAAGAACAGGTGTGTGGCATAGCCTCGGAGGGGAGATATCCGAGCTCGTCGATGATCAGCAATTTCGGCCGAGCCAGCATCGTCAACTGGTTGTCGAGCGAGCCGTCGCTGTGGACCTTGGCTGAACGCGATCATGCCGGCTTCTTCGATACCGAAGGTGCGCGCGCGATCGGTGTGAAGGGAAGTGAGCAGGAAGCCCACCTCCTTGCCGTTACGCCTCTTGAAAGCGCCCCGGCCGTCGCTCCGATTTGAGCCCCGTCGCGATCTTCCTGGCCTCTCGCACCTAGCGTCGTTGACAGGAGAAATACTAACTGTTTCAGGCGGGCAACATTGCACGAGCGTCGAATTGAGGTTTCACTGACGGCTGAGTTTCTGTTCATTGAGAGGCAAGCGCGCCCTCAACTCCCCAAGGGTGCTGACGGACCCATTTGGCCTCTGCAAGGAGACCGAGTGCAGCCATCTGAGGCGTTTGGCGCCTATGACTGAGCGTTCGGCGCAGCGTATCAGGGGATGTTCCGTCTAGCATCGCATACTTGACCGACAGGACCAGCGTCCTGCGGCAGGACTTTTTGGACCTTTTATCCAGACAAGCATTACTTTTCGCACAGTCGCCGCCCGCCGGAATAGGGCTGATAGCTGCAGTCCGAGGGCCGGAAGGAACGATAGCTGCGGGAGCAAGCCGTAACGTTGCAGGCCCGCGGTGCGCCTTCGCTGTCTACAATCGTGCCCTCCGGCCCCACACGATTTGCCGCAAGCGCGGACACAGCCTCCCGCATGAAGTTCCGCCAAATATGCGCTGGCAGGTCGCCACCAGTGACCCCCTTCATCGGCGTGTCGTCGTCATTGCCTACCCACACACCGGCGACGAGTGGCTCCGTGAAGCCGACAAACCAGGCGTCGCGATTGTTTTGGCTGGTGCCGGTCTTGCCGGCGGCGAATGCGCCCGGATCGGCTTCACGTCCAGTTCCGCGCTCGACCGCTAACTGCAGAAGGCCAAGAAGATCGGACTGATAGGCCGAAAGATCGATGGTTGGCGTGGTTTGTGCGCCAATCCGAAAGGCCTTCGGCTGCCCGGCCGCCTGAAAATCGATAATGCCCCAAGGCTCGATGGGTGCCTTGCCGAAGCGGACCGACGCATAGGCGCTCGTGAGTTCAAGTAAGTTTACTTCCGAAGTGCCGAGGGCCAGAGACGGGGTATTAGCGAGCGGCGCATCGATTCCAAGCTCGCGCGCTGCTGCGATCACATTGTCGAGCCCGACTTCCTGGGCAAGCGCCACTGTCGGTGCATTCAGCGACCTGGCGAAGGCCTCGGCAATGGAAACCCATCCGCGATAGCGGCCGCTAGAATTCTCCGGCGACCAACCATTGACGTCGATCGGCGCATCAAGGACCTGGTCGGATAAGGTGAACCCGGCCTTCAGCGCTGCGTAGTAGACGAACAGCTTGAAGGTGGAACCAGGTTGCCGCATTGCCGTGACCGCACGGTTAAACTGACTTTGCTTGTAGTCGCGGCCGCCGACCATGGCAACGACCGCTCCATCCGGCGTCATCGCAACCAACGCGGCCTGGGATGCGCCGACAGCCTTTCCTTCGGTATCCAAGGCATTTCTTACCACCCTTTCAGCGATCTGTTGCAGGCGCGGGACGAGCGTCGTGCGAACCGTGGTCGAACCCGGCGAGGGACCGGCGATTTCACTCGCCTGTGGCGAGATCCAATCGGCAAACCAGCTTCCGGAGCGTGGCGTCGGCATCGTCGGGGTTAGCGTGGCAAAGCTCGCCTTGACGTGCTCTGCGTCGGGGGCGGTGATCTTGCCATTGGCCACCATCGTGTCGAGGACGACGGAGGTGCGTTGCCGGGCGCCTTCGAAATTGTCGATCGGATTCCACTGGCTGGGGGCCCGCAGCAAGCCCGCCAGCATCGCCGATTCTTGCAGGTTGAGCGCGCCAATATCCTTGTTGAAGTAGACCCGCGCGGCAGCAGGCATGCCGGTAGCGCCGGCGCCGAGATAGGCGCTGTTGAGATAGCGCGTCAGGATTTCCTTTTTGCCGAGTTTCCACTCCAGCCAAAGGGCGATAACGAGCTCCTGTATTTTTCGTTTTATTGTGCGGTCGCTGTCGAGGTATTGCAGCTTGATTAGCTGCTGGGTGATCGTGCTGCCGCCCTCTACCACCGAACCAGCTTCGAAGTTTCGCACGAGCGCCCTTCCGATGCCTCGGACATCGATGCCGAAATGATCCATGAACCGCCGATCCTCAATTGACAGGACGGCATCGATGAGATGTGGCGGGAATTGGTTATATTGTGCGTAGGGCCCTTGATAGGGCCCCTGTCTTACCAACGGACCCCCGTCCGCTGTTTCGAGCACGACGACGGGTTTCAGGGTTCCGTTGCGAATCTCGCTCCAGGGCACGTCCTTCAGCGCCCATACCGATACAGCTCCAGCAAGCATGATGCAGGTCACGAAGGTCAATCCGGCTGTGACTTTCCACCCGCTGGTATTTTGCCATGCGTATCGGCTGAACTTCAGAGGCCTTATAAGATGACGAACACCTCGTCCTGTATTGGCCAGAGCAGTCGCAGACCATTGGCTGATAGTGTTAATGTTCGGTGAACCAGCCTGCCGGCTCGATTTGTTGAACTTTGTCCTTAAAGAGGAAACGGCCGCCTTGGCACTAACCTTCGTCGAGAAGGAGATTGCATGCAAATCATGGCGCAGGGCCTGCAGTAGATTGTGCGCTGCCTGTCTGCTCTGCTCGAACGGTCTGGGGGGGTGTTGCGGCTGGTCAGCTTGGATGAATGCATGGGAGCATTCTCCGGACCCCGAGACGGATTCCTGTGCTTCACCGTGGTCATCAACGAAGTCCCCGGTTGCTTCGGGCTTGCCACCTTTATCGGAGCCATTGGTACTTCGAGACGTGGATTTGGAAGAGCGTGGCATCGGTGACCGTCAAAGACCCGTTCAGAATGTGGAGCAACTTGGTAGGTTCTCCAAGAATTAGCCTTTGGTGTGGTTCATAGGACCTTAGTCCGTCAAAAAGCTTGCAAAGGTCCTACACCCGTTGCGGGAGTGCTAAGCGGGGTACATACTAACTAACTGAGGGAACAATGGCTATTCATCCATTCAAATGGACCTTTCGGAGTGTTCGACTGTGCTTTCTCGTAAACGATGGAGAGATCGGGCAGCCACGGTCGTTTGGCGCATTATAACGAGCCCCTTCACGATTGGCGTCTACATCGCAATCGCGGTCTGGATCGCGTTTGTGGCGAGTGCGAAGACCGGAATTCCGGCCTATGTGCTGATGGCTGCTGAGTTTTTGCTGGTGATATTTGTCGACCCGCCTAAACGACTGGCTGAGTTCAGAGATCAACGCCGCCGATCGGCGCGACCGGGGGACGTTCGCATGAGGGTTCGCGGTGGCCAGCAGCGGTAGCCGCCGCTACCGACTGACCCCGCGGAAGGTCCCAGAGCAAGCCCCATAGTCCCTTTGGGTAGCTCTCGGACTTCATCTTTCTTCGGCTGCCGCCATGGCCAGCAGCTCGTTCTCCGTATGAATTCCGGATTGGAACAGCGCAAGAAGGCGCGCAGCAAGTGCCTCAGCGTCTTCGCTCCCCTGCCGAATATCGAGGCGCTCGCGAGCGATATCGAAGACCCGCTGGAGCAAATCGACATCTGCCGGACCGAGGGGGGCCTCACTTCGAACTGATTGCATTCCATCCTCCGTTCCTGGACCCAGTATCCCGGCGCTAGGAGTCCGGTCCTCCTCGAGAGAGCACGTGTCGCCGGCTACTGTGGGTCCCGATTGCAGACGAGCCGAAGAAGAGAGGCTGTGTGCCAGGGCGCGCATTTCATTTACCCGGTTTGGCTTTCCCTTTTAGGTTGTTTCCGCCCTTTCCACCCTTGGTACTATTTCCGCCTTTGCCGCCCTTTGTACTATTCCCGCCCTTACCGCCCTTGCCGCCACTCGAGCCGCTGCCCGACGCTGCGATGGCATTGGAGGTGAGGCTGGTTGAAAGCAACATTGTCACGGCAGGCGGCGTGACGGCCGCGAATCGGCCGCAAGCTTTTAGAAACTCGCGTCTGTCTCCTTCGCTGAGAGGCAGTTCGTCCCGAGGTTTGTCCATCCGCGCGCCCTCCCTTGGCTAGCTGTATAATACAGCGATTGCTAATGTTATGGGATATAGCTTTCTCTATACGAGTTCCTGTGTCTGGCTTTGTCGCTGGTGTCGCCCACGGCATCTTCGGCTGTTGGGCGCGTGCTGCTCATAAAAATCGGCTGAGCCTTGCGGCGAACGGGCTATTCGGAGACGTTGTTCTGGCCAGAAGCGGCGGCGGTCGGAACGTAAACTGCGACATCGCGTCTCGCATTGTCTAAGAACGTGCCTCCGACAATCAGGTAAACGGCAATCGTCAAAATCGATAAAAGCATAATGCTCAGGGGTAGGCCGGTGGATGCTCCTTGTTCCGGCAGCCCGTAGTCGTCTCTGTCGCGCATCAATCAAGTCCTTTCGGGCGTCGGTTCCCGTACGCCGGTGCGCTGTAAGGCGGTGGAGCCTCAGGGCTGCGTTGAAGGGACAATCATGCAGCTCTGAGGCCATCACTCACGCGAGCGGCCGACGAGGAGGCCGCTCGAGGTGAAAACTCCAATATGCATCAAAGGTTTCGCGCGGCCGCCTGCTTCAGACCATTGCTGTCAACGAGCCAGACTAAGGTCCGATCTGTCCTCGGCTGCCAGGTGGGAAAACCCTCTCCCGGGAAAACCAAGGCACCGCAGGAACGTTAGATTCCGATGTGAGTAGGAGCAGGACTATGAAGATCGTAACCTTGGCAACTGCCATTGGCGTCGCGCTCACGGGTATGACTGGTATGGCCTCTGCCGATCCCTGGAAAGACGAAAGCGGCAGCTGGCGCGGGGGCGGCTACTACGACGGGCCTCGCTATGAGCGAAGGGCCTTCAAGGAAGAATACCGCCGTGGCCGCTGCAAGATCGAGCGCAAATGGGACGACGACGAGTACAAGGAAGAGATCAAGTGCAAACGCGGCGGGTACTATCGGTACTAGCTTGGCGCAGACCGGTCGAATGCCCGGACTTATGGCGCGACCGAAGCGGACTTTGGTCCCTGGATCGCGGTTGCTGACGCCCTTAAACTGCGCTCTACCAGTTGCAATGACCTATCAATTTTATGCCGCGCCATCGATAGATTAGCTGCCCACGCCGAAGCGTGGGCAGCTCCTTCACCTGTCCTGACCTTTGGCTATGCAACGGACGTTGGTCGCAAACTAAGTTCCGGTTTAGAATGGCGGCGCTATTTCCTTGCAGTTGTTATAGTATTCCTGTGAGAGAGTCGAATGTGGTTAACTAGGTTACTGTCAAAGGCCACATCGAAAGATCTCGAGAGGAGAGTTCTGCCAGGAACCTATTAAACCGGTTTATGGGCGGCCCTTCTTGCGCTAGATCCATTGCCCAATTTTCTCATGAGAACTGTCATCGGCCTTGACTTACTCTTATTTCTCACGCTGGAACTTAATTCTGCTGTGATGGTTTGGAGGAAAGAACCCAAAGGAGAACTCTAAATGGCTGATAGAGGACCAACAGTAGTCAACACCGGGGGCAGCGGCGGTGGGTGGGCCGTCGCGGTAATCGTGGTTCTGCTAATTGTCGGAGCCTTGTTCCTGTTCGGTGGCGATCTGTTCGACGGCGGTGGCGGTGGTAATACCGACGTCGATGTAAATGTACCGAACGTTGAAGCGCCGCAGGCACCTTCAGGGGGACAGGAAACACAGGCGCCGTCAGGCGGCGAGGCAGCGCCGTCGGGGGGCGCACAGCAGTAGATACCAAAGCGAGTCGTCGCTCGACGGCTCGCCCGCAACTGACCTTCCAAGTCGGTTCGGCTGGGGAATTGCGAATGTGAACCCTCGGCAGCAGAAAGGCAGCTGCGTAAATGCTTGACCAACGCGGCTTCTTCAAAAGCACGAACGGTAACCGGGAGGATGGTTCCGATGAGGAGGCACTCACTTCTGGGCGGCGCTCTAGCGGCCGCCTTGCGCTTGGCTATTACATCCCTGGCGTTGGGCCGTAGAAAAGACTCGACCGGTCGACGCTTCTCTGGTTCGCTGTCTGACGGACTGCTCTCGGATGCACCAAACGCGAGCTGGGAGAAGAAGATGGGTCACGATTGGGAGGGAAGGCGCCGCCGCCGTCTTCAAGTGCTTAGGTTTCTTGCCGCACTGGCTTTGCCCGTGTTGTTGTTAGGCTCTGCCATTGCTGCCGCGGAATGGGCAAATGGACGAAGCTTTACAATCGAGCCCTCTGGAGCACTGTCAGCTCGGTAATGAAGGTGACGACGATCTTCTCGAGCATTCCGCAGGCTTCAGACCATCGAAATAGACGAGAGTTTACATCGACGCCCTTTCGCCGTGCGGATTTCATGATGGTCTGTCATTGAAGCAGAGCACGAGCAGCGCTGCCACAACGGCAATCGCCACGACAGCCAATGAGACGATCGGCCAGCCGAATGCGCCGGAAAGGCCGCCGGCGGCGGCAGGGCCGATGACGAAGCCGAGGTTGTTGCCTTGCATGGCGAAGCCGATGGTCACGCCGACGAGTTCCGGGCGCGGGGCTTGTCGCGGCGCGCTATCAAAAATGACGACGGGGATCAGCCCACCGGCGAAGGAGAAGACGACACAGAGCGCATAGGCAGCAACAGCCCATAGGGCGTGGGTGAAGATGCCAATCCCGCAAAGGGCCATGATGCCGAAGCTGAAATGCAGCAGGCGCGCCGGCAGGAAGCCGCGGGCGAGCAACTGTCCGCACACGAGGTTGCCGATGCCGCTCGCCGCTATCGCCAGCGCGCTCAACATGCTCGCCGCCTCATTGCTGACCCCAAGGCGTTGAGAAAGGAGCGACGGCAGAAAACCGAACACGGCAAAGAAAGCGGCCGAGAAAGCCGCGAACAAACCTCCCAGCACCCAAGGCCCGGGTGAAACAAGGGCTTCGCAGATATCCTGACGGATCTTGCGGTCCGGTCGCGGATGGGCGACTGGCAGGTGCAGGCCCCATCTGAGAAGCAGCGCGTAACCGATGAGGATCGCGGCATTTAAGAACCAGAACCCGCGCCAGGTGATGATGCTTAGCAGCGGCGCGGCGAGCATGATCACTGTTAAGCCCACCGGCATGAAGCTGGCCCACAGTGCCATCGCCCGGTCGCGGATCTGAATCGGCGCAGCTACGGCGACTAGGGCGGGGGCCGCGACGACAAGGCAAAGAAAGCCGAGGCCTTCCATAATCCTGGTCGCGAGCAGCGCGGCAAAGCCCACAGATAGCGCGCCTAGGGAGGAACCTACTGCCTGCAGAAGAAGTCCAAGTACAGCCATTGTTCTGGGCCCGATGCGGTCGACAGCCAGTCCGATCGGAGCACCGATCAGAGCGCCGATAATGGCGAAAGCTGAGATGAGCCACGACGCCGCGGCGAGACTGAGCGCCAGATCCTCCTGTACCGCAGCAAGTGCGGCCGGTGCCTTGCCTACCTGGAAGGCAGACACCACGCCGGCGCCCACGACGAGCAAAATCCGGGGCCATGCCGATCCACCCGATGCGAATTGGGAGACGATCAACGGACCAGCTCCGGCTGAAGGTGCCTGCGACCGAACGCCATTGCAGATGCGACCTCGGCGACGTGTCTGCCCTGAAACCGAGCGCCGTCCAGTTCATTGGCGCTCGGGCTGCGGTCGCGGTGGTTTTCGTCTTCGGCCAGAGTCGAGGCGCCATAAGGCGAACCGCCGGTGATCTCGTCCATACGCATCTGGCCCTTGAAGCTGTACGGCAAGCCTACAATCACCATGCCGAGGTGCAGCATGACAATGTGGGTGGAGAGGATCGTCGACTCCTGTCCTCCGTGTTGACTACCCGTCGACGTGAAGACGCTGCCAACCTTGCCGACCAGCTTGTTTTCGGCCCACAGGCCGCCGGTCTGGTCGAGAAAATTCTTCATCTGGCTCGCCATATTGCCGAAGCGGGTCGGCGTGCCGATGACGATTGCATCAAAATCGGCAAGCTCCGCAACAGTTGCAATTGGCGATTCCTGGCCGAGCCGGTAGCCTGAACTCCGAGCGACCGCCTCTGGCACGAGTTCCGGCACGCGCTTGAGCGCCACGGTGGCGCCCGCCTGCTTGGCCCCTTCTGCGACCGCTTTCGCCATCGCCTCGATGTGACCGTATGAGGAATAGTAGAGCACGAGCATCTTGGTCATCTGTCTTCGTCCTGCCTTGTTGCGGGCGACCGGACACCGACGAGGTTGCCGCCGTGCCAGCCAGCACCGGTTGCATCAGTGAGTCGATAGATGACATGAGAGAGTGATCAGGGTAATTGTGAAAAAATTGGCCAAGTCGATCTATGGAATAGATCATGTTGGATGCCCTTACACTCGATCAAATGCGCATCTTCGTCGCCATCGCGGAGACCGGCAGCTTCCGCGCGGCCGCTGCGCGCCTTTCACGGGTTCAATCCGCAGTCAGTCATGCGATTGCCAATCTGGAGGCGGAGCTCGGAGTGAGTCTCTTGGATCGCTCCGGCCACCGGCCGGTACTGACGCCGGCAGGCCGGTCGCTGCTGAGCGACGCGCGCGCCATCCTTCTCAAGACAGACACACTGCGTGCGCGTGCTCGCGGGCTCGGCGAGGGAGTCGAACTTGGGCTGACAATCGCGCTCGATCCGCAATTTCCGCCCGGTCTCGTAGGTGCTGCACTCGAGGAAATGCACCGGGACTATCCCTCGGTTGCCATACGGGTACTCACGGCATCGCTCGGAGAAGCAGTTCATGCGCTACGGGAGCGCCGTTGCGCTTTGGCCATCAGCGGGATCGATCTTCCCGATCCACACATAGAGCGGCAGGCGCTCGCTCTTGTGCCCCGCGCTGCAGTCGTCGCCGCCAGCCACCCGCTCGCTGTCCTGGCTGCGGCGGGAGATCCGGTCACAGCGGCGGATCTGGCGGACCATGTGCAGGTCGTGGCGGAGGATCCATCTCCGCTTACGCAGGGTCGCGACTTTAACGTTCTGTCTCCTGGAACATGGCGGGTAGGCGACAACATGACGAAGCATGCGCTCATCCTCGCGGGCATCGGCTGGGGAAACCTGCCGCTCTGGCTGGTCGAGCGCGATTTGGCGGAAGGCCGGCTCGTGCGGGTTCCCGCCGCAGAATTCGGTCCGCAAGGCGAAACGCTGGCAAAGGCCTACCTGATGCATAGGACCGACGAGCATCTCGGCCCCGCCACACGTGCGTTTTGCGACGCGTTGCTGCGCATCGCCGGCCACCGAACGGTGCCGTGAATGCCAACTTTTGAGGATCGGCTACCGACAAACGTGGCGGCGGAGAATGTTGCCCGAAATCCGTCGGGAGACTTGGGTAGTCCCCCATGGGACTCTCCAAGGAGCAATTGCGCAGGGTGAATGACGGGGCTTAGATCGGCTATCCTCTGTGCCAGAGGAGGCCGACCACAATGAAGGCCGCAAGAAATCCTGTTGCCAGCATGGCGAGCGTGACGTGTGACGGTCTGATGCTGGCGAACTCCTTCACGGACGTCTTCAAGCCGACGGCTCCCAGCGCGGTTAGAAGCATCCAACGCGAAAGATCGGCAGCAACGTCTGCGGCTGCCGCCGGCAGAAATCCCATCGATGCGAGGGCTGCGAGGAATGTGAACCCCAGGACGAAACCGGGTATCAGCTGACCCAATTTTCGCGGCTCCTGACCCGCGCCTGCTCCTAACACCGTGACCATGACCGACATGACGATTATCGTCGGCGCAAGCAAGCTCACGCGAACAATCTTGACGAGTGTCGCGATCTCTCCGGTCTCGTCCGACATCGCGAAACCGGCGCCCACGACCTGGGCGACATCATGGATCGTTCCGCCGATGAACACGCCGGCCTCTCTGGAGTCAAACTGCAGTTGGGTCGCAACCACCGGATAGAGAACCATCGCTGATGTGGACAGTAGAGTTATTGCCACAATAGTCAGCGCGAGTTCTCTATCGCTGTTCTGTCGCGGTGGAAGAACCGCATTTAGAGCCACGGCCGCCGAAGCTCCGCAGATTGCGACGGCACCACCTATCAAAAGTGACAGTCGCCAATCCATGCCGGAGATCTTGCCGACGATAATCGCGAACAAGATTGTGCAAGCAAGTGCGGCAACGACGAGACAGAGCAGGTTAAGCCCCAGATCACCCAGCACCTCCAACGACACCCGTGCGCCCAGCAATGCCACGCCGAAACGAAGCACGACCCGACTCGTCAGATGAATGCCCGGCGCGGTCCTGGTACCGCTTTCCGACAGAAAGCTGAGAGACATGCCCAACAGAAGCGCCATCAACGTCGCCGGAGCCCCATAGTGCTCGGAAAGAAATTGCGCCGAGATTGCGATCAACACTGCCACGGCAAAGCCGGGCAGGTATTCCGCCACAGACGTCCTCAACGATCGACTCGGCCGGGGCGCGGTGCTCATGGCAGGCTGTGCGGTGCGATCAACCATCGTTCAGTCCGCGGCTCGGCCACAGAGGGCGTCGTGCTGGGCGAAGGGCCGGCAGCGTGTCATATCGGTAGTCACAACCGCTACTGAACATATTCTCTCCTGGAATGTATCGGCCAAAAGCCGCTGCGACCCGAGATGACAACATTTTTTTGATATGATAAACGCGCTTAGAACTACGATATCAATCGTGACTGACGATCAAAGATGAACCTGGATCTCATCGACACATTCCTCGACCTGCTCGAGACCGGCAATTTCAATCGAACCGCCGAGCGGTTGGAAACGACGCAGTCCACCATCAGCGGTCGCGTCAAGGCGCTCGAGCAAGCTGTCGGGGCGAAGCTCTTCCAGCGTGGGCGGGCAGGAGCGATCCCGACGCCGTCCGGGCTTCGATTTGAGCAGCATGCGCGGTCCCTAAAGGCTGGTTGGGCGCATGCGCGTCGGGACATCGGAGGTCTGGAGCGCTACGAGGGCTCGCTGCGGGTCTCGGGGCAGTTCAGCTTAATGCGCACCCTCTTCCTGGACTGGATCGGGGAACTGCACGCGACCAACAAGCGCCTCGCGCTGCACCTCGAGGCGGATTATTCGACGCAGATCATCGCTGATCTGGCCAACGGCGCGATCGACATCGGTGTCGTGTTCGCTCCAAAGTTCCTTCCTGATCTCAGCATCGAGGAAATAGGTGCCCAGCGGCTGGTGATGGTATCCACCGAATTCGAAAGCGTCGGCGATGTCAGCGCCGACCGCTATATCCGCGCATCCTACACGGCCTACATTGATCGTGCGCATGCCGAGCTCCTGCCTCATCTCGCCCATCCGGCTCTGACCGTTGGCTACGAGGAATTAGCCATCGGCATCATGAAACGCTTCGGCGGTACGACCTACCTCCCGGAGCATGCGCTCAGCTATCTCGCAAGTTCGGGTGTTTCGGCCAAGGTCGTCGACGACGCTCCCGACATCCATCAGCCGGTCTATGTGGCGACGCAGAGGCGTCGCAAACACGACCCGTTGGTGAACCGGGCGATCCGCGCGCTCAAAAGCGTTGCAGATCGCCATTTTCAAGAATTCGATCGCTAAGGGCGCCTTATACAAATTATCTGCCAAAAGATCGGTCCCGGCTCCTCGATCAATCCCGCAGACGTCCCTTCTCATGCATCTATGGATACAGAGCCCATCGGGCGGCTGCAGCAGGCCAGCACGTACCCTTCCGACCTCTCGAACGCCGACAGTCCGCCAAGATCCTGCATGTCCACGGTGCCCTGCGTCAATTTCACCTTGCAGCTACCACAAACGCCTTGGTGGCAGGAGCTCTCAATCCAGATGCCGGCGTTCAGTGCCGCTTCCAGGAGTGTTTCGCCGGGCGTGCAGGTTCCGTGTCTGCCTGAGAGTGAGAAGTAAACTTCGCCACCTAACCTATCCGGTTCTTCAATTGAAATCTTCTCGCCGAAGCTCTCCTCGTGCAGAGCTCCGATCGGCACCTCCGCAGCTATGGTCCGAGCGGCTTTCATGAATCCCTCCGGTCCGCACATGAAAATCTCGCGTTGTGAAAGGTCAGGAACAAGCGACTGCAGCAAAGAGGCACTTATCGTTCCCACTCTTCCATGGAAACAAGCTTCCGCGCCGGGGTCGCCCACCACCAGATGCACTTTGATGTTGCGAAAACGCTTCGCAATGAATTCGAGCTGATCTCGGAAAATAATATCTTTCGGGGTCCGTGCGAAATGCACGAACTCAACGTCGGTCTGATCGACGACGTCGGTGATATATTGCAGCATCGACATGACCGGTGTCACGCCTGACCCGCCGGAGAGGAAAAGCGGTTTCCGGGAGGAAATGTCAAAATAGTTGAAGCGACCGCTTATGTCGGCAATTTCGACGGACATACCGGGGCACATCCGGTCATTCAACCAGTTCGATACGAGCCCGCCAGGGACGCGCTTGACGGTAATCTGAACATTGTGAGGACGGGTGGGCGTTGAGCAGATGGAATAGGCGCGGGGGCAGAGTTTGCCGTCGATCTTGAATTTGAAGCTGACATATTGCCCCGGTTTAAAATCGAAGCTCCGGCTCTGGCTATCTTCAAACACGAACGTCCTGCTATCATGCGTCTCGTCGACCACGGCCTTGCACACCAATGTGGCCGGGCCGCCGCGGTAGCATGGTTGCTGGTTGGCAGCGGAAAGGGAGAAGGGAAAGCTCGTTTCCATAAGCATCAAGGGCACCTCTGACTTGGTGCCACAGCTATATCAAGTTCCGCGGAGCGGATTGAGCGAGCAAATCTCCCTTTTCAATCGTTAAATCCGATCATCTGGGTGTGATTCCCTGGCCGCTGCCATCTTCTGACAGGCATTGCGGGTGTTTCAAATCATCACGCCACCATGCCGAAACGGCTTGGCTCGATCGTGAGGTCTTGCCTCAACTGTGGCGACCGAGGGGCCTTTGCAGCGCCTTGCACAAAAACGCGCGAGGACTCCAGTCGCGCTCTGCAAAAGCCGCGACTTGCCGTCGGGAGGCAATTCTCGTCGCCGGATTACGGGGGGCGAACTCGGTCAAGCCGTCGCGCAGCCTCTCCTTGGACTCTGAGGATTGTCTCGAGCAGTCTGCCCCCAGTATCCACGCGTGCCGCCAAGGCGACTTGCCTTCGGAATGCGCGGCTCTGTTCGATCGGAGTTTGCGATCAATAATTCTTGTTTGGTGGCGTTTATCGAATGATAGAATTGCTGTCTTATGTTGCGGCGTCACTCACGCAAATAGAAGTGTCGACCACTTGGGGAGGGAGAAATATCTTGTTCACCGTCGATTGCGATTGCCATAACTACTGGTGCAGCGCGACCGTCCTGGAGCCGTACATGGATGGCTTCTTCAAGGACATGTTTGTTCGTGGCGAAAAGACAGGTCCGCGCGGCGCATTTCCGCACGGTCATCGGCCGTGGTTTCATCCCGAGGGGTTTTCGCGCCACGACGTCAACCCAGTCGAGGAAGACGACAACTACGCGATCATGAAGGAGAAACACCTCGATAAGTACAACATCGATGCGGCGATCCTGACCGGCGACGAGCCGATCGAGGCCTCTACCTTAGCAAATCCCCATTACGCCAGTGCGCTCTGTAGGGCTTACAACGATTACATGATCGACTATTGGCTCCCGAAGGACAGCCGTTTCTGGGGATCGATCATCGTTGCACCGCAGGACCCGAAACTGGCAGCCGAAGAAATTCGACGTCTCGGCTCGCACCCTCGAATTGTCCAGGTTCTGGTAAGCCATGGCGCCCAGCGCCCCTATGGCGACCCATTCTATCATCCCATTTACGAGGCTTGTGCTGAAATGGGGCTGCCGTTCGCCATGCACCTTGGTGGTCAGGGTGGGGTGAACTCGACGCCCATCGGAGCGGGACCTTCGACCTTCTTCTGGGAAACCCACGCGATCCTCCCGCAGTCCGCCATGACACATATGGCTTCCTTGATCGCTCAGGGCGTTTTTGAGAAATGGCCGAGCCTCAAAGTCGTGATCATCGAGTGTGGGGTGGCATGGGTCCCGTCGGTGCTGTGGAGGCTGGACGCCAACTACAAGGCCTTGCGCAAGGAGACACCCTGGTTGAAGCGGTTACCCTCGGAGTATTTTAGATCGAACATTCGCATGTCTACCCAACCTCTCGAGCAGCCAGCGAATATTCAGCACCTCTGGGCAACCCTGGAGGCGATGGACGGCGAAAACACACTGCTCTTCGCGTCCGATTATCCGCATTGGGACTATGACGACGTCACCAAGCTGCACATCCCGCCTGCCTGGCGCGAGAAAGTGCTCGGTCTCAATGCGCTCGACGTATACCGACGCATTCCCCGGCCGGCCGCCATCGCAGCAGAGTAGGGGGAACCGGAAATGGCTTCAAAGCAGTTTGCATGCAAGGCCTCGGAGGTTCCTGCCGATGCCGCCAAGATCATTACATTCGGAAATTTGTCACTTGGCATCTTCAGAGTTGAGAACGCATACCATGCGCTTCTGAACGTGTGCCCTCACAAGGGAGCAGCGCTTTGCCAGGGTCCCGTCTGCGGGACCACGAAGCAGACGGACAAGGCGGAGTTCATTTATGAGCGGGCAGGCGAGTTGGTTCGTTGCGCCTGGCACGGCTGGGAATTTGATATCCGGACGGGCGAGTTCCTTGTCGATCCGCGTGTGAAAGCCCGGACGTTTCCGGTTTCCGTCGAGAACGAAGACATCTTCGTTCATCTATAGCGATAAAGGGCGTCGCTTATGTCCAGTTATCAAACTCGCGACAGGGCGACGCCGCTCTGTCAGCCGATCGCTTCGCATTTCATCGACGGCACATTCATCGAGGATAGCACCGGTCCTGAGATCCTCTCCGTCAATCCGGCAGACGGTCAGATCATTGCCAAGTTACACGGCGCGACTTCCGCCATCCTCGAGAAGGCCATTTGTTCCGCGCAGCGGGCGCAGAAAGAATGGGCTCGGAAAGAGCCGGCCGAGCGCGGCCGCGTCCTCCGCCGCGCCGCCGAGATCCTGCGGGTGCGAAACAGGGAACTCTCGGTTCTCGAAACGCTCGATACAGGCAAGCCAATTTCTGAAACCCTGGTCGCGGACGCTGCCAGCGGTGCCGATTGCCTAGAGTACTTCGGCGCAATCGCGGCAACACTTGCGGGAGAACATATTCAGTTCGGAGAAGACTGGCTTTACACGCGGCGCGAGCCGCTCGGAGTGTGTCTCGGGATCGGAGCCTGGAACTATCCCATCCAGATTGCAGCCTGGAAGGCAGCCCCCGCTCTCGCCTGCGGGAACGCAATGATTTTCAAGCCGTTAGAGGTCACTCCATTATCTGCGCTCAGGCTCGCGGAAATTCTGACTGAAGCGGGAGTGCCCCCTGGCGCTTTCAACGTCGTCCAAGGTGCCGGTGCCGTCGGAGCCGAACTCGTGACCCACCCGGCAATCGCTAAAGTGTCTTTGACGGGTTCGGTCGAAACCGGTGCAAGAGTCGCCTCGGCCGCTATGTCCGGCATTCGGCCCGTGACAATGGAGCTTGGAGGGAAGTCCGCACTGATCGTTTTTGACGATGCAGATATTGAGGCAGCCGTCAGCGGCGCAATCCTCGGAAACTTCTATTCGACGGGCCAGATCTGTTCCAACGGAACGCGCGTGTTCCTGCAGAACGGCATAAGAGAAGCGTTCCTTACACGCTTGCTGGAGCGGATCGAGGCTTTGAATATCGGTAACCCGTTGGACGAGAGAACCGACATCGGCCCGCTAGTGAGCGCTGCCCATCGCAATCGGGTCGCCGCCTATGTCGCGCGTGCCGAGGCCGAGGGAGCATGTCGGATGACGACTCCTCGGAAGCTTCCACCAGGGGATGCCTGGCACGAGCCCGTAGTCTTCACGAAAGTTACGGATTCGATGACATTGGCGCGCGAAGAGGTCTTCGGCCCGGTTATGTCCATCCTGGACTTCGATGACGAGAGAGATGTCGTGACGAGGGCCAACGCTACGGAGTTTGGGTTGGCGGCAGGCATCTTCACGCGAGATCTCGTTCGCGCTCACAGCTTGGCGGCGCAACTGGAAGCCGGGACAGTGTGGATCAACGCGTATAACTTAACTCCCGCCGGCATGGCGTTCGGCGGGATTAAGCGATCAGGCATCGGTCGCGAAAACGGACGTGCGGCGGTCGATCACTATACGCAGCTGAAATCCGTCTTCGTCAGCATGCAGACCTAGCACGAGAAGTGGCACAGTCGGCGGGTCGGCACGGAAATCTTGAGACCAATCTGCCGAGTTTCATGAATACGCATACGCGCCGGGCATATGCGCGGTGTTCGGCGGAAGGCGGGCTTTCGGAGCTCTTGCTAACGGCCACAGCGATGGCGGTCGCGCTGTGCGGTCGAATTCAGGAGAGGCCGCAGTTCAAGGGGAATCAGAATGTTCAGAAAAGTCCTAAGGTCCGGCTGTATTGCCGTTGGTCTTGTTAGCCTCTCACCTGCAGCTTTTGCAGCGGAGTGCGGGGATGTCGTTATCGCCAACATGAATTGGCAATCGGTAGACGTCCTGGCGAATATAGACAAGATCATCCTCGAAAACGGATACGGGTGTTCGGCCGAAATATCCATTGGCGACACTGTTTCGATAATGACGTCGATGGTTGAAAAGGGAGAGCCAGACATAGCGCCGGAGGCGTGGCTCAATGCATTGCCTGAGATTGTCTCGAGAGGCGTTGCCGAAGGAAAGTTGATATCGGCTGGAAACGCGCTGAGCGACGGCGGAATTCAGGGATGGTACATCCCGAAGTACATTGCCGACGCCCATCCGGAGATCAAGACGGTTTCAGACGCACTGAAGCATCCGGAACTTTTCCCCGCCCCGGAGGACAGTTCGAAAGGCGCAGTCGTCAATGGCCCGTCGGGTTGGGGCGCATCGACCACAACCAGCCAGCTATACAGGGCTTACGAGGGCGACGCGAAAGGCTTCGTGCTGGTCGATCCTGGTTCGGCGGCGGGTTTGGACGGTTCCATCGCCAAGAACTACGAACGCAAAATCGGCTGGCTGGGCTATTACTGGTCACCGACGTCGTTGCTCGGTAAATATCCGATGGTCAAGCTGAATTTCGACGCGCCACACGATGCTGCGGAATGGAAACGTTGCAACACTGTGGCTGATTGCGAGGATCCCAAGGTAAATGCTTGGCCCATCGACAAGGTGGAGACGCTCGTCACCCGCAACTTTGCCGAACGTGCCGGTTCGGCGATGGATTACCTCAAGGCGCGGCGCTGGGACAACGCAACGCTGAACAGCCTGCTAGCCTGGATGACCGATAATCAGGCGACGGGCGAGGATGCTGCAAGATACTTCCTAGAGAACAATCCGGACATTTGGACAAGGTGGCTTTCTCCTGACGTAGCGGAGAAGGTGAAAACGTCGCTGTAGCTCGCAAGTCTGTGATCCGCCGGCGATCATCGGCGGATTGCTTTTTTCAGTTTCTAATTCCGGCTTCGCCGGCACCGCCGATCCCGATACCTCTCTCCAGTGCAGAGGGGAACACTTTGCAGCGACGTCTCACAGGTGACCGGTAGCAGTGTGAGCGACAGACGGTTTCACGACAAATCCGCGCGAATAGTCGGCGCGCCGCCTGCTTACAGGAACCCGCCCCACAGGATCACGCGGCACGAAGTTCGCCTGCCCTTTTACTTGGGGACTCCCTGGCCCATCTCTTCCGAACCATCCACCTCGTCACGAGCGTCTGAGAGCGCGCCCTGCCCATGTGAGAGGCTTCGACCGCGAGGATGCCGGCTGCCGCCTCGAGGTGCTCCTTCTTTTGAACGAGCGGCGCAGCGACAGCATAGGCCGTGACGCCAACATCCTCGAAGAGCATTCCTCCAAGTAGGAAGGTCATGTCGTTTGCGACGGGGACGAAGTCCTTGCCGGAACAGCCGGTTCGGCCGCCCCTTGACGCCGGCGTCAAAAGCGATCGTGGGGCGGCTCACCGCTCTGTCGCCAAGCCTCTCGCGATTGAAGCGCACGTGCGTCAGCTCACTTGCGCCCGCTCTTCGCCAAACTGGCGAATGTACTTGTGCTCGAAGCTGACCTCTTGACCACCCTTGACGTCTCCGGCCTGGATCCGATGTCGTCGTCCGCCGTGCCCCGCCCGTGGTGGCGGGGGCAGCTCTTTCCGAGACTCAGCGACACGTCAGGCCGATCTTCTTGCGAGAGGGTGCCGGCTTTGGATCTGGTTCTACCGTTTCCTGCCCAGCCCGGACGCGCGCGCAAGCGCGGAGCGTTGTCGAGCATAGCTTGGAGCAATCATGGGGTAGTCAGCTGGGAGGCCCCACTTTTCCCGGTATTGCTCCGGAGTGATGCCGTACTTTACCATCAAGTGGCGCCTCAGGGACTTGAACTTCTCACCATCCTCCAGGCAGATGATGAAATCGACTGTTACGGACTTCTTGATCTGAACGGCGGGGCGCTGTTCTCCGACGGCCGGTTCAGTCTGATGTCGCGGAGATGTGCCGCTCAGCGAGAAATAGATCTGCTGGATAAGATCCGGCAAATCGCCGGGAGAAACCGCATTGCGGCTTAGATAGGCTGCGACGACCCGGCTTGTCAGCTCCAGCTTCCGCTCCGCATTGATCGAACCCGATTTGTTCAATATCGTCTCCTTTGCTTGCTGTCGCTCAGCCCAGTTTGATCAATGTGCTGGTATTTCGGCCGGAAGGAAGGCGGCTGGGCGGTTATTCTGACAGATTTCTGGGGTGTATCCTTTTCAGCCGACCTCATTCGCATTGCCAGGGTCTGCCTCGGTTTCTATCCTGACGCATGATCCGCACCCGCTGGTGCACCGAAACTCGAGGACACTGGAGGCCGAGTCCATCTGCCTGAAGATTGGAACACTATGAAAGCACCGTGGAAATACCTTGCCCGACTGACGTCGCGTCGACCATCGGCGAATGCGCAAGAGAGTTCGATTGGGAGTGACACCGATCCCAAGGCTCTCGGGAGCGAAGTGGAGCATACGTCCGCACTTCCGCCCAATTGGACGGTGGTTGCCAGCCCATCTCCTCACGAGGAGGACGTCTCGGTTGATCAAGGGGCGGTCGCATCGGATGAGGCGAAAGGCGATGACGATGTCACCCACGCATTAAAACCGCCGATCGATGCTGAAGCGGCTCAAACACCGGCGCGTGACGAAGCCGACCATACGGGTGCTGAAGCGAATTCGTTGGTGCCGAAAAGCGAGGCAAGCACAAAACCGCAAGGCAAACCGCGGATCAAGCGTCGGGAACGTGGGAAGAGAGCCAACGCCTACGTGGCTTCGCAGAGCGCTGTAGCTCCAAAGCATCATCAAAGCGTGCCACCCTCGTCGTCACGTGACTTTTTCGATGAAGTGGCAGTACTCGACAAAGAAATCAAAATACTGAGGACCCAACTCGCCCAAAAGCTTCATCTGCAGAACGTCCAGCTTAAGAAGATGCTTGAGCGATTCGAAGTTTCGTGAGCTTGCCGGCGCTCCCTGACGCGCACTGCGCCATCTTTGCTTGGCGGCGAAATCCTCGCCGCCACTCAATTGAATAGGTGCGGGAGCCAGCTGAGGCAGCCAGTAATCGGCTCGGCGCGTATTCGCTGCCTCGGGCGCTGCGCCTCAGGACAGCCCAGCGACAATACTCAAGCCCAGATCGTCGCGGATCCCTGTTTGATAAGCGTTGATCAGCTTGGCGGCGAGCGCTTCGGCTTCTTTAGACTTGCGTGACAAAGCTCGCCTTTGCAACTCGGCTTGGAAGGCCTTTCCGATCATCTCCAACTCATGAGGCCCAATTGGATCGAAGCTCGCGATCTGAGCTGAATTAATCATTTCCCCTCCCTCCGCCACACGATCCGACGGAATCCATCTGTGCCCCTGCGTTTTTAGTCTGATTTGAACGGGTGCAGCTTCGCTGGAAATTTATCGAAGGTGTGCCGCCCTTAAGGCGGGGCCATTCGCGTCCGTCCACTCCAGAGCTGCCATGGCGGACCCGAATAGCAGGGCAGGTATAGCCAGAGCCCCCATGAACCTGAGCATTTGAAGCCGACGTGTGCGCTTTCCATCCCAATCGTAAGCCATTTGGCACGCCCCTAAAAGCATTCGGAAACGGTACGTCAGGATAGAACCAGAGAACGTCTTTCCGGTCGAGTCTATTTTCAAGTATTACTTTTCGAAGGATTTCGTAGGCGCTGTTTATATTGCACGTCCAACGGCGTATGTAGAAAGTGATAAGTAGTGGTGGCCAAGCAAATTGTAGCATGACGACCGCCTGGCCGTGACAGGCGGGCGTGATCACCCAGGAGGCGGTGCCCGAGCGGCATCATCCTGCGAAACCGTTCGCGCTCGCGCCGAACCTGCGCCAACCTGTAGGGTGGCCACAATCGTCTACATTTGGGGGTAGTCGTAAGCGGGGGGCCGTTCTATTTCGGGTGGTGGCCGGGAGCCTTCAACCGTCATCGTCAGGTTCCAGGCACAAGCCAACATCAACTCTCCGTAAAGCAGGACCTGATGGTTGTGTTGACTCTGCGGGGCACTCAGCCGAAAACAGGCGATGACTAAAGGAGGGAATTGCTGATGGCTGACGAGAGTAATGCGGGACCAGTTGCTGCGGCTGTAGCGACGGACGCAGAAGTGAAAGCACCAACGGCTAAGAAGAAGAGGTCGCCGCGGCCTCCGAAGGCGGCTCCCGAATCAGCTCAATCAAAGGGACCGGTCGCTAAACGCAGGGGGTATACCGAGCAAGAAAAGAGCGAGAAGCTCAAGCTGATCGAGACGCAAGTCATCGAAGGCGACACCCTCAAGGACGCGATCAAGAGCGTAGGCATATCAGAGCAAACCTACTATCATTGGAAAGGTGCTGCGAAGCCTGTCAAACAAAGGGACACCAAGAGCACCAACCCTCTACCGGACGGCGATGAGTTGGCAGATCTTGTCCAGCTCGAAGAGGAAAACCAGAGGCTCCGCAAGCGACTAGCGGAGAAGCTGAGAGCGGAAAATGCCGAACTGCGCAAGAGGCTCGGTCTGGACTAACCAGGACCGGGAATGCTCGGGCAACTTATCTTCGGCGTTCTCCGTGTTACGCCAGAATCTTATCTTTCTCCCGGTGGCATTGTCGCGACCAACGAAGCGCCCTGCTGTTTCCGACTCTTCTCGGGCGAAAGGCACGCCCGCTTGCGACGCTGGCGAGCAGTTGAAGCGCGCGAGGAACGGCTGTATTGGTGCGCCAGCAGGAATGCAGCGGCGCCAATCGGCGTTCATTTTTCACGTTTGCTTGGGATGAAAGTAGATGAAGACGCCACAACGGAGATTCGTTGTTGAATTCAAGTCCGGGCGACGACCGCCAAAAGCCCAGACGAACTCAATCTGGGGAGACACGGATCTCAAGGCTTTGGCCCGCGAAGTGGAAGAGACCACGCCGCATCTGTTCAATTCAAATGAAGCGGCTGGAACGCCGGACTCGGATGAAACTGCGCCGGTCGATCCGATCAATGCAGAGCCTGTCAATGAACGCGCGGACGATGTGGACTTTGCATTAGCAGCGATACCATCTCCCAACGGCGCAGAGGTCGGAACCTCGAAACACCATCAGGCCGAGCATCCGGCCGAAACGGTTGTGCAAGTAGAGGAGAGCCAACCGGCATCGCAGCCGCGGACGACATCAACCGGCACTCCTCGAAACCGCGCCGCCGCCCAGACGATCGCGCTCAACTCGAATGTTGAGCACGAGGATCGAAAGGCGCAGACCGGGGACCCGATCTCCCTCGACGAACTTGCCGCACTGGACGCAGACAACAAGCGCCTCAAGAGGTTGCTCGCTGAACAGCTTCGAGCACAGAACTTTTGGCTGAAGAAGATGCTTGAACGATATATGCCTAATGGCGAGGTAGCACCACTTGCGTTGGCGAATGAAACCCGCTGAGGCGCGAGTTCAATAGCAGCGCGCCGGTGGCGCTACCTCGGTGTGACCTGCCGGGTTTCGAGGCTTTGCACTACTGACGGGAGTGGTGTCCGATGGACTCGCGAACCCATATTGCTAAGCCAGGCGGAACGTGGAGGTTGGCACATGGAGTGCAGCGGCGATGCGCCTGAGCCTGGCGGGGTCGACATCGGCACCCAGTTCGATCCTTGTGATTTCGGCGGCGGTGAGACCACAGGTCATGGAGAGGTCCTCGACGCTGTATCCCATCGCCTCGCGAGATTGCTTGACAGCGCCACCTATATCGACGCGGCCTCGGCATGCGGCAACGTCTAGGTTGCTCATAGTATTTGTCATGAAATGACTCCTTCGATAATGCACCAAGGGCGCGCCCTTTTCTCTTGAAGGGAGCCTGCAGCCATTGATATCCCGGCTGGCAGGGCCATTGATGTTGCGCTGCAATATAGATCCAAACAGTGGCGTTACAAGGGACCACTGGTCCCAACAGAACTTCGTTGGCGCTCAATGAGGCGCCGCCGCTGTACCGTCATTGATGATGATCCGAGTTGAACTGCCGCAACAAAGAAACCGGGGCGACCGACCATGGCAAGCGGTGTCAAGGCTCCTGGCAGAATTCCCTCGACAGTTGTCGGCGCGCGGCGTGGCCAGTAATGCACACGACGTCTTTGCGACGGCACATCCTTGAAGATCCGGGAGAAGGATGCGCCGAACGGACTATGCGCAAGTGGTGCATACTTCGCGTATAATGCTCCTTGGGAGGCTGTACCGCCCCGCGAGCCGATTGGCTTCGGTCCGGAGCCCAGCGCGCCAGGGAGAGAGCGGCCATGTTCGATCAGCGGGAGAAGATCGCGCTCCTCATCGACGGCGCCAATCTCTTTGCCGCCTCGAAGGCACTCGGCTTCGACATCGATTATCGCAAGCTGCTCCAAGCTTTTCGGAAGCGCGCCTATCTGCTCCGTGCCAATTACTATTCGGCGCTAGTGGAGGACCAGGAAACGGCTACAATCCGGCCGCTGATCGACTGGCTCGACTATAACGGATACCAGGTGGTGACCAAACCCGTACGAGAATTCACGGACTCGCTCGGACGTCGCACGATCAAGGGCAACATGGATGTGGAGTTGGCCATCGACGCCCTCGAGATGTCGAAGGCGGCCGATCATCTCGTGATCTTCTCAGGCGATGGCAACTTCACGAATCTTGTCGCGGCATTGCAACGCAAGGGGTGCAAGGTCTCAGTCGTGTCGACCCTGGTGACGCAGCCGCCAATGATATCAGACGCACTGCGCCGCGAAGCCGATCACTTTATCGAGCTGGACAGGCTCCGGGGCGAGATAAGTCGGGAGCATTCAGAAAACGCCTCAGGCGGAGGCGAAAATGGTCACGCGGTATCGACACTTGAGGCATGACGCAGTGTAGCGTGCGACCGCGCAGCGTATATAAAGTATGATTAATCAACAAACCCATTATTTTTTATTGTTTCTCTTCGACTTTGGGATAATATCCTTGCTGCAGCGGCCCATCTTTCCTGAATTGCCCTTAGAACTTTCTGTATTGGCGGGGGGAAAGAAGTATTGCGGTGTCGACGCTTGATATTGCATCAGAATACAGTTTGAACATTGATTAAGCCCGGATCTCAACGATCCGGGCTTCTTTCGACCCACTCTGAAGGCTCGATACGGGCAGCCAGGTCACGACTCCCGGACAGCGCCTCTTTTTTGGGCGGTATAGCCGCCCGAAGCGATCGTCGAAACTGAACGTCTTCGCAAAAACATAAGTGGCGCTTCCGCTTGGCGAAGCCACGGGCGCGTACGGGTGCAGTTTCCCCCTGCATGGGCATCAATTGACGCACACCAATATCTAGGCCCGGTGCGACCGGCCGCAACTCGGCGAGCAGCGGCAACAGGAATACAGCTGAAACACCGTCCGGGGCACCGATGGTGAATCGGCGCGTGGAGGTTGCCGGCTCGAACGGCTCAGCGGTCGCGATCACGTTCCTTACCCGAGCCAGAATGTCTGCGATCGGCACGGTCAGATCCGTTGCACGGTCGGTCGGGACGACGCCTTTTGGTGTGCGTAGAAACAGTGGATCATTGAGCAGTCGCCGCAGCCGGCCGAGCCCATGGCTGACGGCTGAGGAAGTTAAGCCGCCCGGCCGCCCGCCCGACATTGCGCTCTTCCAGCACGGCCACAAACAGGACGAGGTGGTTGAGACCGACGCGGGAGAGATCAACTGAGATCAGCATATGACTGAAATCATATCGTTTGATTCATCTAAATGGGAAAGGCAATCTCGCTGTCGAAGTCAGCCGCCTCGTTGCTGCTTCGCAAGAAAAATCGGATACACAGGAACAATCCAATGCCAACTTCACGACGCACACTTCTCGCCGGGACCGGAGGCCGGCAGCGAAGCCATGATCGAAATCGACCTCTTCCGAGATGGGCTTGATCGCATCGAAGGTGAAGAGCATTCGGCCGATCGCAAAGAGGCATTACGGTTCGATCCTAATCAAGCGACGGAGCGAGCCGCGCAAGAAGCTAACAGAGGTATTCGATAGGTGGCGCCCTCCACATTTGATGCGCCGATCATATTTCTGCTTTTTTAAATGTCCTGCGGGCGCGAGGGGATGAAGCTGGGTACATGCAGTTCCAGCGAAAGCTGTAGAAGCTGATGGTCGTCTTGGGCGTCGAGGCGGTGCCGATCTGGCCCGCGCTCGGGCCCGGGGCTGAAGTATTGTGCGGCGCTCAGCATTATGTATGGCGGCTGCGGGCTTCGGAGTCTGTCAATTCAAGGTTATTGATGTCGATGCGAGCGCTCCACGTTGAATAAGGCCAATGGCGGCAGGCGTCCCACGCGATGCTGTCGTCGGGCCAAAGATCATCAACGTCTCGAAAGCGATCCATCTCCACGAGCGTGGGGTTCGCAGCGGCAGAGTTCTCCTCGCGCAAGAGACACACAAGTGCAACTGAGAATCAGCAGAACCGCCGCAGCTAAGCTGCGGCGGTTCTGTATGCCGGGCTCCGCCGAAACAGATCGGCTTCGCAAGCAGAGTTATTCCGCATTGGCGTTCGCCCATCAGGCTGAGCGGGCTATCTCTTGGTCAAGTCGACGGACGTTCTTTTGCAGGTGCGCATAGAACTCCTTTGGAATCATGCCACCGTGCAGGTCCGCTACCTGGACAGCTCGTGCGCGAATATTGGCTTCCTCGCGCCGCAGCCGGTTAAAGGTCACTGCGTTGAGTTCGCCCTCCGAGCGCTTGGTGTCCATGCGGTGATTGGCGGCGCGAAGCTCTCCGAGAATATTGCTGAGCCGTGGTGTACGCACCGCGGCGGAGGCTGTGGTTTGGTATACCGGTACCGGTGGCATTGCACCGTCGTCGCCAAATAACCCCTGATAGTAATCCCCGTTTTCGGGTCCCTGCGAGGAAATGCCACGATCCTCGTGCCCATGATGATTGGCTGCGAAGGCGCCGCCTGCGGCCATTGACAGGGCGAGAGCGGCGATTGCAGACGTCTTGATGAACGAGAGCATTTTCGAGTCTCCTAGAATAGGGGAAGCATGAGCTTCCAGTCGGGGCTGTCTAATACGACTGCATCGCGAGCTTCGTTCAGCAGCAATATTCAGCCTCACGAAAAAGAATAGTAGGTAATCTCCACTCTGTCACATTAATAATAATTAATATTATCGGTTGTGATTACACCAGCACATTCGCCATGTTTACCAAAGGCGACACCATAATAAGTATCGAGCGGCAGAGCATTATTCAGGATAAGCTGAAACATGACCGAAAATGTATGATAGTTACTGAGAGGCGGTTGTTTGGCTAGCGCAATGGTTAGGAGAGATTGCAGCTGAGACGGAGGATGCTTCATCCGAAGATCGCCCATGTCTGTCTCACCTTGAACCACTAGTCGTGCCTACGTCTGCAGCGAAACAAATATGGTAGGGGCTCCACTCGTTGAAGCCCTCTTCATTATTCCGGACGGCTCCCCGCGAGCGTACTTTTCTCGATGCGCTGCAGATGCCTCGCTAGTTCAGTCAGTTGGTCGCGAATCGGCAGGATCTCATTTCGACGCAGTTCATCGAGTTTGTCGTGCATCGCTAAAATCTCGATCTCAGCCTTGAGATTGACCTGATAATCGTGTGCGGCGTCCAGACGGTCGCGCGCTGCCTGCCGGTTCTGCGACATCATGATCACCGGCGCCTGAAGTGCAGCGAGCATCGACAGCACGAGGTTGAGCAGGATGTAAGGATACGGATCGAACTGATTGCGCCCGAGCAGCAGGCTATTTCCGACGGTCCACAACAACAATAATGCGAAGGCGGTGAAGATGAACGTCCACGAGCCGCCTACCCGGGCGATTTCGTCCGCCACTCGTTCGCCAAATGTAAGCTCCTTCTCATAGGCTTCATTGCGGTCCCTCGAAACCGCCCGCTTCTCAATGGCGCTTCGCAACACTGTCTGTTCGAGTTCAGTGAGGTCGCCTGGGTCCTCATCGAGCCATCGGTCGGCGAGTTCGGCAATAGTCTTGTTTTGCATTCTCTTCTCCGCGCTTTGGAGGTAGCGATGTTAGTCGCCGACGACGTGATGCGATCGTTCCGCATGCAATTGGCGGCTTGCTGGGAGACAAGCACATCCTTGTCTCAATCCGTCTTCACTCGGGGTCCGTCCAGGTGGCGTCGATGATCCGAACACCGTCTCCGCCGGCGGCGAGCGCCAGAGTGACTGTTCAAGCGTGCGTTTTCCGTTTTCGCGGCCCGAGTGCCAATGCTGCTCGATCGAAGCCCACGGGATGCACCCTTCTGAACGTCCTAAAGCTCGCATGATGGCTCCTGCCAGGTAATAGGATTTGGCCTCATCACGATGAAGCAAGCCGCGTGCCATTACAGGAACACCCTGTTTATATTGGGCGTTCAGCATTATTCACATCGCCAGGCCCTTTCTGACTGGGGGATTGCGCCCATGCCATGGGTGACAACGACCAGCCTCAGTGGTCGTTGTTTGTCGGCACTTTCGGTACTGTCGCCGCTGACGAATGTCGGTTCGTCTGCGGATCGCGCAGAGCCTGGGGAATGCTTGCGATGAGTACGGCAAGGATCGCAGTGACGAAGACCCCGTCGAATGTTCCAGCGCCACCGATCGAAGCGACGGGCGCGCCTAGTCCTTGCAAATTTCCGAGATTTAGCAGGTCCGCGCCGACGAGCGTGCCGAGGCTACCGCCGATGTAAGCAAGTGGCGCGGCATGTTGCCTGGAAAGCAGCAGGGCCACTAGACCGGCGCTGATCGCGGGAACGAATACCGGCAATGCAATGCCGAGGCCGGGTACTGGTCGCGCGAGCCAGTGGCATACGGCGGCGACGGAGGCGGTCGCCAGTAAGCCGCGGCCCCATAGTCCATTCTTGGAAAGCAGATAGACTGACATCAAGGTCGGGATCAATGCTCCCCCGACATTCATCGCGATGATGGTCCCCGGCCAATCGACGACGACTGGGACGACGTAAGGCATGCCGAAGTAATCGACAACTCGTCCGGATAGGACTTCCTGCGCAGGCAATTCCGCCAGCGGCAGATTGAGATAGCTGCCGAGGAGCGAGGCAAGGAGAAGGAGCAGCGCAAGGCGGGCGCTGATGCCGAGGCGTCTATACGCATACTGCAGCATTCCGACCTGAATCAGCGCCACCAGGGCAAGGAACGACAGCGCCAGGATGGAAAAGAGCGCCGCCGGTAGGGGGAGGTAGTGAAGTTCGCTCAAACGCATCGAACCCTCCTTAATAGTTTATAGCCAGGTGTCAGTTGGAATTGCCGCGAGCCAATGCCCCTTCCAACTTGGCCAACGCGACCGGACAACCGGATCGGCGCCACAGGGATAGAAGCAAGCGCCGCGCCAAGGCGTAAGTTTTTATTGGGCTCAGCTATTCGGGAAGAACCCGAGAGTGGAAGGTGGATACCCACCATCCACCTGACTTGCGCTCGCACTCAGCGCGGCGCGTTCTTCCGCTGCAGGTCATGGCGAGCCATGCGGTAGCGCAGGGTTTCGCGCGTGAGGCCAAGCCTGCGCGCTGCCGCCACGACATTGTAGCCTTCGCGCTGCAGGGCCGACTCAACGATCAATTTTTCCATGGCATCGAATGTCATTGAGCCGTCCAACGGAAGAGAGATGGCGTCGCTTGAGGTCATCGTCGTCGCCAGGGCACCACCTGGCGCGATCTGCAGCCATTCGCCCGGCAGCTCTTCGTCTTCAGAGAGAAGCACCGACCGCTCAACAACGTTGCGCAATTCGCGCACGTTTCCCGGCCAGTCGTACGCGGCAAGGAGCGCGCGCACGGCTTCGGGAACGCGTTTGACCCGCTTGCCGGCGATCGCGTTGAATTCGCGGATGAGACCATCGACGATCTCGTCGATATCCGCTTTGCGGACCCGCAACGGCGGCAGTTCGAGCTGAAAGACGCTGAGCCGGTGATAGAGATCTGCCCGAAACGCTTTATCGGCCACGAGTTCCGGCAGATTTCGGTTGCTCGCTGCCACGACATGCACGTCGACGGGTATCATACGCTCGCCACCGACTCGACGGATCGCCTTGTCCTCGAGCGCCTTTAGGAGTTTTGCCTGAAGGTCTAGATTGAGGTCGCCGATCTCGTCGAGAAACAGCGTGCCTTCACTCGCCTGTTCCATGAAGCCGCGATGGCTGCTCTTGGCTCCGGTAAACGCACCGGCCTCATGGCCGAAAAGTTCGGACTCCACGAGGTCGCGCGGCAAGGCTGCGCAGTTAACCTCGACGAGAGGACCATCGGCGCGCGTGCCGCTGTGATGCAGGATTCGCGCCGCGAGGCCTTTGCCGGTGCCCGTCTCTCCTGAAATGATGATACTGCTGAGTGGGATTTGACAGAGCCTTTCCAGTGTATCGCGTACGCGCGCGGCATCTTTGCTGCGACCGATGAAGGCGGCCGGGCGATAGCGATTGCGCTGCTGCGAGGCTTCGTCCGAGAGCCGCCTCTGGGCCCGCGCGCCGCGTCGCGCCGCTGCAACGATGCGCTGGAGCCGTTCGCGATCCATTGGCTTGGTAAGAAAGTCGAAGGCACCGAGACGTTTCGCCCGCTCGGCATCGGGCGCCTCGCCGAAGCCAGTCAGAAAAATCCACTCCCGGCCATCGCCCTCGCCGCGGGCGCGCTCCAAAAGGTCAAGCGCGTTGCCGTCGGGCAAGTGCAGATCCGACAGCACGACAAGTCCTTCATAACCAGATCCGAAGACGAAAGAGCCCGCTTCTTCGAGGCTGCGGACGAGGCGCGTCCTCCAGCCAACGCGTTCGAAATATCGTTTGAGATCGATGCCGAGCATGGCGTCGTCTTCGATGATCAGAAGCTCGTCACTCATCGTACTTGAACTTTCGGCGGCTGCGCGAATCTGGCCGTGGCTTGTCTACGCTACCTCCTGCAGAGGTGGTTGAAAATCACCAAGTGGCTGAAGTGGCCCAGCAGCGAAACCACCCGGCAATTCACACTAACCGATTCACTCGAACAGGGAAGGCTGGCAGACGCCAGTTTCCTTGGAAGAGCAGCTCGAAAGCCCCGATCCTCGCCGTTGGCCCGTTCCTTGATTGATGGTCATGGCCCCCGGTGGCGCGGACGAACGCAAAAGTGCTGCGCGCGACCGTGCGGGCGAAACCGGGCGCGCCGGGTCTGCACCGCATGATCTCGAGCGACCGTACCAAGTCTGACCGCCCAAGGACAGGAGGAAGGCATGCCTATAATTTTGGATCTACGCTCGCTGACTTCGCCGCAGCGCAACGCCGTCATTGCGAGTTTTCTTGGTTGGACACTCGACGCGTTCGACTTCTTCATCCTTGTCTTTGTCATGAAGTATGTGGCTGAGGAATTCGGGACCGATATTGCACGGGTCACTATCACTCTCACGCTCACGCTGGCCATGCGCCCCTTGGGAGCGCTCATCTTCGGCTACGCCGCAGACCGTTTCGGCCGCCGGCCGACACTGATGGTCAACATTCTGTCCTATTCGGCCCTCGAATTTGCGTCCGGTTTCGCGCCGACCTTGACCGTGCTCATCATTTTGCGCGCGCTCTACGGCATTGCGATGGGTGGCGAATGGGGTGTCGGGGCTTCGCTGACGATGGAGACGGTCCCGCCGAAGTCGCGCGGCCTCGTTTCCGGGCTCCTCCAGGCGGGCTACCCGGCGGGATATCTCCTCGCCTCATTCGCCTTCTTCCTGCTTTTTCCGCTGATCGGCTGGCGGGGTATGTTCATGCTCGGAGCCCTGCCGGCGCTTGTCGTGGCCTATGTCCGCTCAAATATCGACGAGTCGCCGGTCTTTCTGGCGCGCCGCCAAACGCCTGATCGCGGCGCGTTGTGGCGCACACTGCGGCGGCACGCAGGCCTTACCATCTATGCGGTCCTCCTGATGACGGCCTTCAATTTCTTTAGCCACGGCACGCAGGACCTCTACCCGACATTCCTGGAGGTGCAGCATAAGTTCTCAACTACGACCGTTGCAATGATTGCCGTCGTTTACAACGTCGGCGCCATCCTCGGCGGCATCACCTTCGGCCTCTTGTCGGAGAGGATCGGCCGCAGGCGCGCTATCGTGCTTGCAGCCCTGTTAACCATCCCCGTCATACCACTGTGGGCGTACTCGTCCGGTCCGCCGTTGCTGGCGCTCGGTGCCTTCCTCATGCAGTTCGCTGTCCAGGGCGCATGGGGCATTATCCCCGCGCACCTCAATGAACTCTCGCCCGACAAGATCCGCGGCACGTTCCCAGGCTTCACCTATCAACTAGGCAACCTCCTCGCCTCCGCCAACGCAATCCTGCAGGCCGGGCTGGCCGAGCGCTATAACGGTGACTATGCTTTCGCCCTTGCCACGGTCGTCGGCGTTACCGCCGTCACTGTTGCGCTTTTGGCGGGCTTCGGTGTGGAGGCGAAAGGGGTGGAATTCGGAAAAGCGCAGGATGAAGGCAGGAGCGGGGACATTGGCTGGCTGGAGAAGGACGCCGTTGGATCGCCCTGATTATAGAACCAGTCGCGGAACATATTTGCTATGATGCCCGGTCAACCTATCGCCGGTGGAGCGGCCCGCCCGCGATCAACAGTGACGCGCGCGGTAGGTTGCATTGGGCGATTTGAAGGGCGAGTGCCAACATGACGTCGAGACTTTCTCCATCTCTCACCGTGGGCCAGCCTGCTCTTCTCGCGCTCGGCTTCGCGATTCTGGCAATGATCAGCGGAACTTCCGTATGGTTGGTTGCACAGGCCCGCGGCGATTCCAGCCGAGTAATCTGGACTCTCAACGCAAAGGAAAAACTTCTCAATTTGCAGGGTCAGATTTGGCGGGCTGAGAGCGATCAGCGCGGATTGCTACTTACCGGAGCCGACCGCTATCGGGATGCCTTTCTCGCCGACGTAGATGCGGTGAAGAAAGCAATGGCTGAAGCCAAGGCGGCCTTATCCAGTCATATGGGGGAGGAAACCCGCCTTCCTCTCGTCGCAAAGCTTGACGCGGCCGTATCGGCGGAAGTCTCTTTTCTCGAAGCGGCCGTTGCCCAATGGGAAAATGGCGACGTTGAGCGTTCTCCTTCTGTTGGAACTGATGCACTTGTGCAGTCGCGAGCCGAGGACATCAGGAGCAATATTGCGCAGCTTGTGCGACACGAACAGCGGTTGCTTTCACAAGCGATCGGCGCTTCGCAGAGCACCGCGCACTTGCTCCTGGTCGCCAGCCTTTTCGGGGCATCGCTAATCATTGCCCTGGCGGCGACGTCGGTTGCACTGGTGCGGCACTCGACGAGCCGGCTGAAGTCCGCCCAGAGAGCGCTGGAAGAGGCAAATGAGTCCCTGGAAGCCACGGTGGCGAAACGCACTGCTGAACTGCGGGAAGCCAACGAAGAAATCCAACACTTCGCCCATATCGTCAGTCACGACTTGCGCTCGCCGCTCGTCAACATAATGGGCTTTACTGGTGAACTGGAGGTTCTGCGCAAGGAACTCTTCGGACGCATTGCCCTGCTCAGGACGCACCTCGAAGTCGACCCGGGACCGGACGAGCGGCTTGCGCAGGAATTCGATGAAGCACTTGGCTTCATCAAGAACTCGATCACGCGCATGGACAGGCTGATCAAGGCCATTCTCAAGCTCACCCGCGAAGGTCGCCGCGAGCTCCGTATGGAATTGATCGATATGGCGGAGCTGGCCCGAACAGCGGCCGACGGCTTCAGCTACCAGGCCCAGGAGTCCGGAGCCTCGGTCATCATCGAGCCTTTGCCGTCCTGCGTCGGCGACCGCCTTGCTCTCGAGCAGATTTTCGCCAATCTTTTGGAGAACGCCTTGAAGTATCTGCGCGACGACACGCCCGGCCAAATCCGGGTGACCGGTCGAGCGACTGGGTCAGAGGTCATCTACGAGGTGATTGACAACGGACGCGGCATTGACCCGAAGGACCAGGAACGTATCTTCGAGATATTCCGCCGCTCAGGCCCGCAGGACCGGCCAGGGGAGGGAATTGGCCTCACGTACGTAAGAACTCTTGCCCGCCGGCTTGGCGGTGCCATTACCGTCCGTTCCGATCCTGGCCGCGGGAGCACCTTCACGGTGACGTTGCCGCGCCACGCAGCGGACGCTCTGCCGGAGAAAAACCAATGACTACGCACGTCACGATCGTCATGATTGAGGACGATGAGGGCCACGCCCGCCTCATCGAAAAAAACATCAGGCGGGCCGGCATACGCAACGAGATTGTTGCGTTTCGCGACGGCACGAGCGCGATTGCCTATCTGTTCGGCGCGGATGGAGCGGGGACGTCGCACGCTGGCCGAGCACTCCTCATATTGCTCGACCTCAACCTGCCGGACATGACAGGCGTCGACATTTTGAAACGGATAAAGGCAGACCAGCGTCTGAGACGCTCGCCCGTGGTGATTCTGACCACGACTGACGATCAGGACGAGATTAGGCGGTGCTATGATCTTGGCTGCAACGTCTACATCACCAAGCCGGTTGAGTATGAAAGCTTCGCCCATTCCATCCGGCAATTGGGACTTTTTTTCTCGGTCATCCAAGTGGCGGCAAATTCATGATGGCGCCGATCCGGCTGCTTTACATAGACGACGATCCCGCTCTTCAGCGCCTCGTCAGCAAGGAGTTCGAACGGCACGGCTACCGTGTCCAGCTTGCGACGTCAGGTGAGGAGGGGCTTCGCCGCTTGCGCACAGGCGGCATCGATGTCGTGGCGCTCGACCACTATATGCCGGGCCAGGACGGGCTTCATACCCTTGCTTCCATCCGCGCTGATCCCGATGCGCCGCCAGTAGTCTATGTTACCGGCTCGGAGGAGGGGCGTGTGGCGATCGCAGCACTGAAGGCAGGCGCGGCAGACTACGTGATCAAGGATGTCGGTGGCGAGTTTCTCGCGCTGTTGCGAGTAGCGATCGAAGGCGCCCTGGCACAAGCGAGGCTGCGGAGGGAGAAAGCGGCGGTAGAAACCGAAGTGCGGCTGGCCCGCGACCGCTTCGAGGCGCTCGCGGCCGAAAGAGCTATGTTGCTTCGCGAAGTGAACCATCGGGTCGGAAACAGTCTGCAACTCGTCTCCTCCTTCCTCCTGATGCAAAGCGACACGAGCCGTGAGCCTCATGTAAAGGCGGCGCTCGCCTCCGCTTATGGCCGTGTGCTTGCCGTCGCCCAGGTGCACAAACGCCTCTACACCTCAGACGATGTGCGCACAGTCGCGCTCGACAACTATCTCCATGCGCTCGTCGCCGACATTGGCGCCTCCGCAGCCGGCGGGAACGGATGGCTCTCGTTTGCGGCCGATCCCGTCGCGATAGACCCAGACCGTGCCGTGGCAGTCGGCGTTATTGTCACCGAATTGATCATCAATGCGATGAAACACGCATACCCCAACGGGGAGGGGCCCGTTCGTGTTGCTCTACATGCGCCGGCAGGAAGCGGCGTTCGCCTGTGCGTGGAGGATGATGGACTAGGTAGCCGATCGCCGCCCGCAGAAGGCTCGACGGGGCTTGGGCAGCTCATCATAGAGGCCATGGCCGCGAAGCTCGGAGCCGTTGTCACCGTCCACGCACGCGACCGCGGGACGCGGGTGGTTGTCGATTTCATGAAAGCCGAGGCCAAACGGGTGGTGGATTAGCCGGTTCTGAGTGGTTGATATCCACTGCTATTAGCCCACAGACGGGAAACATACTGTTAAATCAAACACCTAGCATCTGGCACACCGTGTGCATTGCCAGTGATGCCGCGATCGGCAACTTCGACTTACTAGAAGGAAACACGTCATGGCCAGATCTGTAGAAGCCAAGAACTCGCGGGCTCGCCGGTTAACGGCGGCTCTGGCGGCCCTTTCCTCCGTATCCGCCCTGAGCTTGGCGGCGATCGTGATGGAACCCGTCGCCCTGCACCATCCGACTGCGCAAGGCTGGAACGCTGCTGCCCGGGCGGCGACCGGCCCAGCCCAGCCGCAAGCTGCGGCCGAGCCCGATTTTGCCGATATCATCGCACGGGTGAAGCCTGCGGTCATTTCCGTGCGGGTTGAGCTTGACGGAACGCAACAGACCGCAGATGACCGTCAAGACGGCTCTCCCGACAGCGGCGAAGGCGGAGCCTTGATCGGGCTGGGCTCCGGCTTCTTCATCTCGGCGGACGGCTATGCGGTCACCAACAATCATGTCGTCGATAAAGCGAAATCAGTGGAGGTCGCGACGAACGACGGCCAGAGCTACAGGGCAAAGGTGGTCGGTGTCGATCCAAAGACCGACCTCGCTCTGATCAAGGTTGACGGGAACGACTTTCCTCACGTCAAATTTGCCGACGGGCGTCCGCGTGTCGGCAACTGGGTGATCGCGATCGGCAATCCCTATGGTCTGGGCGGCACGGTCACCACCGGGATTGTCTCCGCTGAGGGACGCGACATCGGCGCCGGGCCCTATGACGACTTCATCCAGATCGACGCGTCTATCAACCGCGGCAATTCGGGCGGGCCGGCATTCGACATCAATGGCGACGTGATCGGCGTGAACACGGCTATCTTCTCGCCCTCCGGGGGCTCGGTCGGCATCGGCTTCGACATTCCTGCCGACACCGCCAAAGCCGTAATCGCCGAACTGAAGGACAAGGGCTATGTCACGCGCGGCTGGATCGGCATCCAGCAACAGCAGATCTCCCCCGATATTGCCGACAGCCTTGGGCTGAAGCAAGCCAGCGGCGCCCTGGTCGACGAGGCCGAGCCGAATGGGCCAGCCGCGAAGGCGGGCATCGAGCCGGGCGATGTCATCACCGCGCTCGACGGCAAAGCAATCAGCGATCCGCGCGAATTAGCACAGAAGATCGCCAATATGGCGCCAGGCACTTCGGCCAGGTTGAGCGTGCTGCGCGATGGCGCAACCAAGGACATCTCATTGACGCTCGGAACGATGCCTATCGATCGTCCTGCCGAGGTCGTGGCGACAAACGGCGCACGCCCGAACCAGCAAAATCTCGGCCTGCTGCTTGCGCCGGCTAGCAAGGTCGCGGGTCCTGGCCAAGAGGGCATGGTCGTCGTTGCGATCGATCCCAATGGTGCGGCCGCTCAGCATGGTCTCTCCACTGGCGACATCATTCTCGACGTTGGCGGCAGGGCAGTTTCGAACGCCAAGGACTTCCGCCAGGATCTGGTGTCGCTTCGCAAGGAAGGCAAGACTGAGGCGCTCGTACGGCTCCAGTCGGGCGCCACGACCCGTTTCGTCGCACTGCCACTGCAGGACGTGTAAGGCAGTCGTCGGCTCATTCCAGGACGAGCCGATTTCGGGCCAGTTGCCTTGGTTTGAACGGGACTCCAGGAGCCGCAGCGCAGCAGCGCAGCAGCGAGCTGTACCACCGGCTCGCTCTGCGGGTCCAGTCGCCTCATGTCTCGCCCCCGGGAAAGCGGAGTGCATGCAATGTCTAACCGGATTGTCATAGCCATAGTCGCTTTTGCCTGCACCTTGGTGGGAATTGCCATTTCGCCGCTCGTGGCCAAATTGCCCGCATTCGCGCTATCCGACATCCCTGCCGATGCAAGCATCGTCCCTTCCGGCGGGACGAACGACGCTGCGGGCAAGGCGGCCGGCGGCTCCCCTGGGGCCACAACGGCCGTCGAGATTGCCGAGGCCAAGACGGAAACCTTTCCGATCCTGATCAGCACTTTCGCCAATGTACAGGCGCCCGAAACCGTTGCAATCAGTGCACGCGTATCAAGCCAGATCACGGCCATTCATGTGAAGGACGGGCAGTCGGTGAAAGCCGGCGATCTCCTGTTCTCGCTCGATGACCGAGCTCTGCGGGCCGAGCTCAGCCGTGACGAAGCGATTCTTGCAAGAGATTCAGCTTTGCTTTCCGATGCCGAAGTCGAGTTAGAGCGTGCGAAAACGCTGCGCGACGACAAGACTGGCACCGAGCAAGCCTATGATACTGCTCTTTCGACGCAGCGGTCCGCGAATGCGACAGTGAAGGCCGACCAGGCGACGGTTGACGCCGACAAGGTTGCACTCAGCCTGACCAGCATCCTCGCCCCTATAGGCGGTCGCCTCGGTGCGGTACAGGTGGCGGTCGGAGATCTCGTAGGCACCTCGACCAGCGGCTCGCCGGCTAGCCTCGTCACGATTACGGCCGTCGATCCGATCGAGGTCGCGTTCAATCTGCCGGAGGAACAGCTGCAAGCGTTCAAGGCCCGGCTCGATGCCGGGACGCCGTCTCACGTCACTGCGCGGGTCAGCGGCACGGACGAGGTGATCGGCGAGGGTGTACTCGATTTCATCGATTCGGCGGTCGATACGGCCTCGGGCACGGTCATGATGCGGGCCAGGTTCGACAATGGGAAGCAGAAGCTTTGGCCAGGTCAATATCTCGACATCGACATCGCGGAGAGCACTCTCCCACATGCGGCCGTGATTCCAGCCGTCGCTGTCCAGCCGGGCCAGAATGGCTCCTTCGTTTATCGGGTCAAAGCAGACGATACGGTGGAGGTATGTCCCGTCGTCGTGGCGGCCGAGAATGGAGAAAGCGCTGCAATCACCTCCGGCCTTTCCGCCGGCGACAGGGTGGTGACGGAAGGTCAACTGAAGCTCAATGCGGGTGACAAGGTCTCCATCACCAACAAATACGCCGAGCCTGCAGCGAAGCTGACTAGTGATGCGGCTGCACCCGCGAAGCCCGCCGCAGCCTGACCTGGAAGACGATTATGCCGATCTCCGAATTTTGCATCCGCCGCCCGGTCGCTACGCTGCTGATGTCGTTAGCACTCGTGGCGGCAGGCCTCTTTGCCTATACCGCGCTCCCGGTCGCGGCGCTGCCGCGCACCGATTTTCCGGTGATCAACGTCTCGGCAACCCTGCCCGGCGCATCCCCCGAGACGATGGCGACATCCGTTGCAACTCCGCTCATCAAACAGTTCAACACGATCGCCGGGATCGACAGCATATCGACGACGAACGCGCTGGGTTCGACGTCAATATCCATCCAGTTCGCCCTCAATCGGGACATCGATGCCGCCGCCGCCGACGTGCAAGCGGCCATTACTCGAACGCTGCGTGTACTGCCGCAGGACATGCCCTCGCCGCCGAGCTTTCGCAAAGTCAATCCAGCGGATGCGCCGGTGCTGCTCCTGGCGTTGAAGAGCGAGACGGTGCCGCTCACAAAGCTCGATGCCTTGGCGGAGCAGGTGATCTCGCCGGCGCTTTCGACCCTCGATGGCGTTGCGGAAGTCTCGATTTTTGGCAGCCAGCAATTTGCCGTCCGTATCGAGATCGATCCCAATGCACTCGCCGCCCGCGGCATCTCGCTTCCAGAACTCAAGGCGGCCATTGCGGCGGCAAACGACGATTCGCCGCTTGGCACGGTGCAGTCGACCGGGCGGCAGATGACGATCGTCGCCGACACGCAACTGGAGAATGCCGCCGCCTTCTCCAAGCTGATCGTCAAGAGTGCGGACGGCAAGGCCGTTCGGCTCGGCGACGTCACCAAGGTCATCGACTCGGTTGCGAACACTCAGACCGCAAGCTGGCACGACGGCTCGCGCGCGATTATCCTCGCCGTCCAGCGTCAGCCGGATGCGAACACGGTGGCCGTGGTAGACAAGGTGAAGGCGATGCTGCCGTCCTTCCGCCAGTCCCTGCCGGCGGCGGCGTCGCTGGAGACGCTCAACGACCGCTCGCAGTCGGTTCGCGGCTCCGTCGAGGACGTGGAATTCACTCTCGGCGTGACCATCGGGCTGGTGATCCTGGTAATCTTCCTCTTCGTACGTCGCCTCTGGGCAACGCTCATCCCGGCCTTTGCCGTACCGATCTCGATCATCGCCACGTTCGCGGTGATGTATCCGTTCGGCTTCGCCATCGACAATATCTCGCTGATGGCGTTGACTCTCTCGGTCGGTCTCGTGGTCGACGACGCCATCGTCATGTCGGAGAACATCGTCCGGCACATGGAAGAGACGGGACAGGACGCGTTCCAGGCGGCGATCTCGGCTTCGCGAGAGATCGGCTTCACCATCATCGCGATTTCGCTGTCGCTTGTGGCGGTGTTCATTCCGATTCTCCTGATGGGCGGCGTTATCGGCCGGATCTTCAACGAGTTCGCTGTGGTCGTCACCATAGCCATCCTCGCTTCCGCATTTGTCTCCCTGACGCTGACGCCGATGCTCGCAGCGCGCCTGCCCGAGGCGGCTGCGCATGACGGCAAAAGACGGGGTCTGGATGCTCTGCTCGAGGGCGGTTTCGAGGCGCTCCTCGGTGGATACGAGCGTTTGCTGAAGCTCTGCATTAGCCATCGCTTCGCCGTCCTGGTTTTCTTCTTCGCGACGATCGGGCTGACCATCTATCAGGTGCGAACGACGCCGAAGGGCTTTTTCCCGCAGGAGGATATCGGCCAGCTTCAGGTGACGACGCAGGCGCGGCCGGATATTTCCTTTGCCGCCATGTCGGCATTACAGGCAAAGGTCGAGGACGTATTCGCCCGCTCGCCTTATGTCGCGCATGTGGCAAGCTCGACCGGTGTCGGCGGCTCGTCGGCGCTGAATTCCGGGAGGCTCTTCGTTGAATTGAAGCCGAAGAGCGAACGCCCGGCTTTGCCCAAGATCCTTTCCGAACTGCGTTCAGAACTCGGAGATATTGCCGGCATTAGGAGCTACATCACGCCAGTCCAGAACCTTTCCGTCGGGGCGCGCATCTCCGCTAGCCAATATCAGCTCGTCATCCAGAGCCTGGATCAAACAGCGATGAACGAATGGGCGGACAAGCTGGTCGAAGCAATGCACGAGGACAGTGCCTTCTTCGCCGACGTCAATACTGACCTCGAGGACAACGCGCCGCAGGCGCGGCTCGTTATCGATCGCGACAAGGCCTCGGCACTCGGGATCACGGCGGACGTGCTGCGCTCGACTCTTTACGGCGGTTTCGGCTCGGAACAGATTTCGACAATCTACACCTCCGGCGACAGCTACGAGGTGATCATGGAGCTTGATCCGGCCAAGAGCTGGTCTCCGGCCGCACTTGCCGAGTTGCAGGTGCCAACCGCGGGCAACAAGCTGGTTCCGCTCGGCGCATTTGCGCGGGTCGACACGACACCCGGGCCGCTCACCGTCAACCAGCTCGGGCAGCTGCCGGCAGTCACCATCTCCTACAATCTCCCCGCCGGCACCGCGCTCGGCAACAGCGTCGAGGAGATCAGCCGCCTGAAGACCGCAATCGGCATGCCTTCGGAGGTGACGACGCGCTACTACGGCACGGCACAGCTCTTCCAGGATGCGATGTCCAATCAGGCGTGGCTCATCCTCGGAGCGATCCTCACCATCTACATCGTCCTCGGCATTCTCTACGAGAGCTTTGTCCATCCGCTGACAATCCTCTCAGGCCTGCCCGCGGCGGCCTCGGGGGCTCTTGTGGCGATCCACCTTGCCGGCTTCGACCTTTCGATCATCGCGGTCATCGGGCTTCTGATGCTCATCGGCATCGTGAAGAAGAATGCCATCATGATGATTGACGTGGCGCTCTCGTTGCAGCGCACCGGTATGCCTGCCGATGAGGCGATCCACCGCGCATGCCGGATGCGTTTCCGGCCGATTCTGATGACCTCTCTGGCCGCCCTGATGGGAACGCTCCCCATCGCGCTCGGCAGCGGCGCGAGCGCGGAATTGCGCCAGCCGCTCGGCGTTGCCGTGGTCGGCGGCCTGCTCGTCTCCCAACCGCTGACACTCTTCGTGACACCGGTGATCTATCTCTACATGGAGGAGCTCGCCCGAAGCGTCAAACGGCTGTTCAACGGCCGGGACGACGCCGTCCCCACGAAGCGGTAAGTCGCAGCGCGCGAGGAGGGCTGTTCATGAGAATTTTCTCGGGCGAGGCCGAAGCAGATCAAGTGAGCTGGCTGGATTGTGGCTCTTTCTGAGGCGCAATCAGCGTTACCTCTCCACGCTGGGCATACAGCTCCTGATCGCGCTCTACGCTGCGGCGAGGGTACCCGCACTAGAGCGCGTCCGATGAAAGCGGAATCGGCGCGAGGATTCCTTTTCAGAGCGTTCTGTGATTCCCTCCTCCTGTCTTTGATTTGTCGGAGGGAACATGGCCCGAGCATTGAGTGATGATCTTCGCCACCGGGTTCTGGCTGCGTCGGCTGGTGGGATGTCCGCGCGGTCGGCTGCAGCGCGGTTCGGGATCGGGATTTCGACGGCGATTGCCTGGATCGCGAGCGCCCGGCAGGGTCAGGTGAGCGCTGCCAAGCAGGGTCGACCTGGAGGTTCCCGTCTCGACGATCATGAGGCTTTCATCATCGGCATGATCGAGGCGTCGAAGGACATCACGCTGAACGAGATGGTTTTGCGTCTGGAAGAGGACCGATCCGTCTCTATCGGCCGCAGCACCCTCGACGTCTGGCTGCGCAAGCGCGGCTTCACATTCAAAAAAAGACCGCACATGCATTGGAGCAGGAGCGGCCAGACCTCCTGAAGCGGCGTCAGGACTGGTTCGATGCCCAGCTTGATCTCGATCCAGCCCGCCTCGTCTTCATAGACGAGACGGGTCTTTCCACGAAGATGTCCCGGCTTCGCGGTCGCGCGCCGCGCGGAGAGCGTTGCCGATCGGGCGTTCCGCACGGTCATTGGAAAACTACGACGTTCACCGGGGCGCTCAGGCTCTCCGGCATGACCGCGCCGATGGTCCTTGACGGGGCGATGAATGGAGTGGCTTTCCGGGCCTATGTCGAGCAGGTTCTCGTGCCGACCCTCACGCCCGGCGACATCGTCGTCATGGACAACCTGCCGGCCCACAAGGCAGATGGCATCCGACAGGCCATAGAAACCGCCGGCTGCACGCTGCTCTATCTCCCGCCCTACAGCCCCGACTTCAACCCGATCGAAAACGCCTTCTCAAAGCTCAAAGCGCTTCTGCGGGCACAGGCCGAACGCTCCGTCGACGCCCTGTGGAACACCGTTGGCGACATCGTCAAACTCTTCGAGCCGCAAGAGTGTGCGAACTACTTCGCAGCAGCAGGTTATGACCCGGTTTAAAGTGGACGTGCTCTAGTTTTCAGGCGGCCATCGACAGCCCTTAGCCCGTTCGAGACTGCACGGTCGGGCACCGATGTCGGCATCAGGACTTCAACGCCGTCCTTGGAGAAGAGACAAGTTTGCACGCGAGCAAGGCACGACCGTGTCACCGAGGATCATCGCAACAATTGTATCTCGCTCGAAGGCATCTGGTGGCGACGGGTTGCAGTGTATGACCCACCGATGCTGATCAGCGCCGAGGGTGACGGAACGCATTCAGGCATCTCGGCTGGCAACGGGTACCTCGCAACGCCATTTTCTGACGCTTAGGCCTGGATGCTGCCCAGACCAGTTGCTGACATACATAACGGAACGGAACATACATTGCGTCAACGAGTCTTGGATCTCGAGCTCGAGGCGCTCCTCACGACACCTTTCGGGTGCCGACATAAGGCATACCGTCAGTACAAGCGTTACCGGCCCCATGATAATCCCCTCCTGCGTTGAAATTAAGCACACGCGGATAGCGTCAATGACCGTATTGATGAATTAGGAACCCATTCACGCCATATGCGCCTTCCCTTTGGTGCACGAGTTGTTTTCGCAGGTTTCGGTTCCAGCCTCTGATTTATGACTGTCACTGGAAATCCCCGCAGTTCCTAAGGGAACAAGTTTGGCGATTTCCCGGAGATCTCGATTGGGCGCTTCGTCCCGTTTCCTCCCGTGGCCCATGAATGTGTCAACGGCCGCTCCCGGTCTGCTGGGTGATGCCGCAAGCGGGCGTTTTGCCCGTTGCGAAAATCCTGAATGCACCGACGTCTTCGCGGCAAGTCGGATGCCTTGATGGGGAGCTGGTCCTTCATCGAAGAGGACGGATGGACAGTGTAAACAATGTTTAGCGGAAGCGGGTTCGGTCGATCCATCCTGACCGGCAGACCCTTGGCGCTGCCGGCCGCTGGAAATTTCTTTCCTGGCTCAAATCTGCTTTCCTAGCTCAGATGTGCCAGTCGGCGTCGAGCGAATAGGCTTTGACATAGTCGACCGTCATTTGCGGCGCCGTCCATGAGCCCGTCGGTTGGCGGTCCCGCCATCCCGCCGATCGCAAGATTGACAAGCATGTACATCGGATCGTGCATGCCTTAACCGAGCAGGATGGAGGTGACCTTTGCATGGCCCACATCCGCGACTGGTGCGCGGTGCAGTAGCTGACAGGTACGACTACCAGCAAGCACCCATGGCTCCCTAGTACGGGGGTCCAACATCAACTATCTGTAAAGCAGATGTTCGATGGCTGTGTTGACTCTGTGGTGCACTCAGCAGAAAACAAAATGATGACTAAGGAGGATATTACTGATGGCTGACGAGAGTAACACCGGGTCAATTGCTGCGGCTGTAGCGCCAAACGCCGACGTGGAAGCACCAGCGGCTAAGAAGAAGAGGTCGCCACGGCGCCAGAAGGCGGTTGCCGAACCAAAGCGAGCTGTATCAGAGACGCCGGCCGCTAAACCGAGGCGGTATAGCGAACAAGAGAGAAAAGAGAAGCTCAAGCTGATAGAGACGCAAGTCACCGAAGGCAAAGTTACACTCAAGGACGCTATTAAGCGCGCCGGCATTTCGGAGCAAACCTACTATCAGTGGAAGCGGACCGTAAAGCCGATTGAGCAAAAGGCCGAGAAGCCTCTGCCCGGCGGCCAGGAGCTGGCGGATCTCGTTCGGCTCGAAGAAGAAAACCAGAGGCTCCGCAAGCTTCTGGCGGAAAAGTTGCGATCGGAAAATGCCGAACTGCGCAAGAGGCTTGGGCTGGATTAATGTCACGACCGGAATGCGCCGGCTCGACGGTCCCTTCGGCAGCCTACTGCGTGACGCCAACAGCTCGAATTTGCTTCCGATTTCTAATTGGGCCGGCAAAACGGTGCGCTGCTGATTCCCGCCGTCACCTCGCGAAAGGCACGCGAGCTGCGAGTGGGCACGTAAAGCACAGAGCCGCCTCGCGCGTGGAGAAGTTAAAGCGCGCGGTAAGGGGGCTGTATTGGTGCGGTCATCAGGATGCCGCGGCGCCGACCGGCGTTGTCCTTTTCAGGCTTTGCTTGGGACCGAAAGTCCATGAAGACACCACAACGGAGATTCGGTGTTGAATTCAAGTCGGCGCGACGACAGCCAAAAGCCCCAAAAACTCAGTCTAGGGAGACACCGACCGGAGGGCTCTGGCGCGCGAAGTGGAGGAGAAGGCCTCGCATCTGTTCGGTTTGACTGAAGCACCCGCAACTCCTTCCTCGGCTGACATCGTGCCGGCCACTCCGACAAATTCAGATACCACCAGCGAAGATGCGGGCGACGTCGACATTGCACGAGCAGTGATGCCGTCCACCGGCGGAGCAGAGCTTGACGCGGCGAGGCAGCAGGAGCGTCCGCCAGGATGGCAGGCTCGAACAAGATCTAGGGGCACTCCTCGAAAGCGCATTAGGCGTGCTCCCACCCAGATAATCGCGCAGAGCTCGAAGGGCGAGCACGAAGATCCAAAGGCGCAAACGAGGGCGGTCGCGGATCCGATCTTCCTTGATGAGCTCGAGTAGAAGGTGTGGCGCGTGTTTTGATCATTTCCGACAACGTCGGCATACTCCGAATATTGCCCGATGCATGCTACCGCTCGGGCCTGGGCGAGCGTATTATCGGAGTTTCGAGTTTCACGAGGATGGATGATTTGGATTTGCAGGCCTTCAGAAAATCGCTCGCCAAGCCACAGCCGCCCGTCGGTTTAAGCCCTGCACTGCAGGCGCTGTGGTGGGATGGAAAGGGCGATTGGAACAAGGCGCACGAACGCGCGCAGGAGCACGAGAATAGGGCGGGCATGCATGTGCATGCCTACCTCCATCGCAAGGAAGGCGATCAATCGAACGCCGAATATTGGTATCGCCGATGCGGTATCGCACCATCGACCTCGACGGTCGATGAAGAATGGGAAGAGCTCGCACGGGCACTTTTGGAGCAAGGCTGAGCTCTGCTCTTCGCGAAGTGGTTCTGCATGTTTTGATGTTAGAGCGCATCAATGCGCGAACCGCCGAATGGACGGGAAAAGGACGGCAGTGTTTTTGATCTGCGGGCACCGGGAAGGCGCCATTGCATATGGCCAAGGAATCCATCAGACGCCGGCTTGCAGCCATTCTGGCCGCTGACGCGGTCGGTTACAGCCGACTCATGGAGCGTGACGAAAAGAGCACCCACACCTTGCTTATGGCTCGGTGGAAAGAGGTGCTGGAGCCGCTCGTCGGTATTCATCAGGGCCGTGTCTTCAAGAGAACTGGTGACGGCGTGCTCGTCGAGTTCGGCAGCGCGGTCAACGCCGTCGAATGCGCTGCAGCACTTCAGCAGGCCATGGCGGCCGCAAACAGAGACCTGCCGGAAGACCGTGCCATCGTCCTGCGCGTCGGTGTCAATCTCGGCGACATCATGGTTGAGGACAGCGATCTTTTCGGCGATGGAGTCAATGTAGCTGCCCGTATCGAGGCGCTTGCCGACCCCGGCGGCGTGGCGATTTCGGATGGAATTCATGAATATGTGCATGGTCGCACCGACATCGACTTCGTCGACAGCGGTTATCATGAAGTCAAGAACATCGAGCGGCCGGTGCACATCTGGACCTGGTCGCCTAAGGACCCGAGGGAGCCCCCCAAGATTGCTGCCGAACCGCCCCCGCAGCTTCCGGCGAAGCCGTCTATAGCCGTCCTTCCATTTGACAACATGTCTGGCGACCCGGAGCAAAGTTACTTCGCCGATGGCATCACCGAAGACATCATCACGGATCTCTCGAAGGTTTCCGGCCTTTTCGTAATCGCCCGGAACTCCTCTTTCGCCTACAAAGGCAAGACGCCCGACATCCGCAAGGTGAGCCGGGAACTCGGTGTACGCTACGTCCTGGAAGGCAGCGTACGAAGGGCGGCCAACCGCATCCGCATCAACGCCCAGATGATCGACGGCACGACCGGCGGCCATTTGTGGGCCGAACGTTACGATCGCGGGCTTGAAGATATCTTCGCCGTGCAGGACGAGGTGACGCGCACCATCGTCAATGCGCTGCGCGTCAAGCTGACGGCCGGCGAGGAGGAGCGGCGCGAGAGCCGCGGCAAGGTCGATCCAGAGGCCTATGACCTGCTCGTCCGCTCCCGTCAGGCGATCCTGCAGTTCAACGCGCTGTCGTCCATGGAGGCCCGCCGCATGCTGCACCGCGTCCTCGAGATCGATCCAGGGATGGCGGCTGCCCATGCTTCGCTTTCGATCATCGCCTTGACCGACTTCATCAATCAGTGGAACGGCGCGACGCCTGACAATCTCACACAGGCACTCGGACTGGCCCAAAAGGCAATCGATACCGACAGTTCCGAGCCGCAAGGCCATTACACACTCGCGCTTGCCCTTTCCTGGATGCGGCGTCTGGACGAGGCGGAGCACGCTGCAGAGCGGGCGATCGAACTCGACCCCAATTCCGCCAACGCCTATACGGCACTCGGCACCATACGGGATTTCCAGGGCCGGCACGAAGAAGCCCTGACGCTGTACACACGAGCCCACCGGCTGGACCCGCAATTCGATCTGTCGCTGCACTTCCAGGGGAGGGCTTTGTTGAATCTCGGCCGCTTTGACGAGGCCGAGGTCGCCTTCAAACGTCGGCTAATGCTTGCGCCCCGGTCGGACATGACGCGCTTTTATCTTGCCTGCCTCTATGGTCGTACCGGGCGCCACGAAGAAGCGCGGGGCTATTGGCGGGAACTATTGGGGGTCAACCCGAGCTTTTCCGTAGATCACCTGAGGCGATCTTTACCCTACCAAGATGCCCATCTGATGGACCGGCTGGTGGAGGGGCTCCGCGAGGCGGGAGTCTCCATCTAGCTAGAGCACTTCCAGGAAAAGTGTGTAACGGTTTTCCGTGCGGAAGTGCGTACTTTCAAAGTGTAAGAGGGACGATACGCGGTCAACCCGACCTAAGATGATCGTGATCCACAGCGACGCGTCTTATCAGACGCGCAAAGATCACTGTAGCACTTTGATCTGCTGCATGTTGTTGTCCCGTTAATCGGCTACGATCAAAGGAAACATGCAGTAGGGCCTTGTGCAACACGGCACTGCGGAAGTGAACTATTTTCCACTGGGCCGCTTCGGGCTAACATTTTGGAACAGGGGGTTTTGCAGATCTAGTCAAGAGGCTTCGCCGTGGATTTCATGCAGATGGTTCGACCGCTTGAAATCTGGTTCAGGACATTCGTGCTCAGCGAATGGACATTCTACCAGCTTGGGATTATCGCCGCCGGTTATCTTTTCGCCTCCTTAGTCGCATCCAGAACCGAGCCGGCGATGGAAACCAGGGCTCGGCGCATCAAGGGCAATCCAGATCTGCTGCGCGTCATCATCGCCTTCATGCGCCGCCTGAAATGGCTTTTTCTGACCCTTTGGCTGTGGCTTGCGAACGTCATTCTCCAACAGGGTACCTGGCCGTCGCAACGATGGCTGGTCGCTACGGCGCTTTCCCTGGCGGCCGCCTGGTTTATAATTTCCGCGCTGACCAAGATCATCCGCAACCCGACCCTGTCGCGTTTGGTGGCCATAGTAAGCTGGGGATACCTCGCCGTATATGCCACCGGCCTCGACGGCCCTATCCTGTCGGCGCTCGATGCTGCCGCAGTCAATCTGGGCGTGATGCGTCTTTCACTGCTGATCGTGCTGAAGGCGATTGTTCTGACAGTCGCCCTCATCTGGGTCGCAGTGCTCGTCGGCAATGTGCTTGCCCATTGGGTTCAGCGTTCGGGTGACCTTTCGCCATCGTTCAAAGTGCTGATCAGCAAAGTCATCAAGATCGTTCTGATCGTGATCGCCGGTGCAATCGCATTGTCCGCGACGGGTATCGATCTCACGGCGCTGACGGTCTTTTCGGGTGCTGTCGGTGTCGGCGTTGGCTTCGGACTGCAGAAGGTCGTGTCCAATTTTATTTCCGGGATCATCATCCTGCTCGACAAATCGATCAAGCCCGGCGACACGATCACGCTTGGCGACACGTTCGGATCCATCCGCGACCTCCGCGCACGTTTCGTGTCGGTCATTACCCGCGACGGGAAGGAATACCTCATCCCGAATGAGGACTTCATCTCGCAACAGGTGGTGAACTGGTCGTTTTCGAGCGACTACGTCCGTATCGATGTCGATTTCGGCACATCCTACGACAGCGATCCGCATCAGGTGGTACGGATCGCCATCGAAACCGCATCGGCCGTTCCCCGCGTCGTCAATGACTACAAGGCGCCGGTCTGCTGGATGACCGCCTTTGGTGCCTCCTCGCTGGATTTCCGCCTCCGCTTCTGGATCTCGGATCCCGCCAACGGTCTGACGAATGTGCGCGGCCAAGTTCTGATGGCCTTATGGGATGCGTTCAAAGATGCGGGGGTATCCATCCCGTTTCCGCATCGAGAAATCATCATGAAGACGCCGGTGGAGATTCAGCGGCCGCCGCGAGGATAGATTTACAGCCTGATCGGTGCCGGTTCTTCGTGAGCGTCCGGCGAAGGCATTTTCGCTTGGTCGAGAGGCCGATATTATAGGCCGCGTTTCATCTCGTCGGCCATAACGCGTTCGACCACATCCGGATCGCATTGTTCATCGACGAGAAACTGGCGGATTCCACCATCCCATGTCCGTATGTCGGCGAGGAGATTTTGGAGTTCGTCCACGCCGTTCTCGGTCAGACCCTTTGTGCCGTATTCGGTGCCGTCGCGGACATAAAGCAATTCGCCCTCGCTGATATTATCCGAGTTGGCGGTCACCTCTTCGATCAACTCGAGGTTCTCGCCGATCATCTCAGCGACCTCTTTGAGGGTATAGATGATCCTTGAGCGTGCCATCACGCAGCCTCGCACCGGTCTTTTGCCGGAGTCCACTGCCACGGGAGCAGTTCCTCAAGTCGATCCTTCGGATGGCTCTGGATCCTGGTCAGGACGTCTGCCAGATAGGCCTCTGGATTGTGGCCATGGAGTTTAGCTGTCTCGATGATAGTCAGGATATTGGCCATGCGCTCGCCGCCCTTGTCTGACCCGGCAAAGAGCCAATTTTTTCTTCCAATTCCGAGTGGCCTCATGGCGCGCTCAGCTATGTTGTTATCGATTTCGACACGGCCATCGTCAATGTAGACGCTCAAAGCTGCCCATCGCGAGAGAGCGTATCGCATCGCTTCTGCAAGCTTCTGTTTCTGCGGCAGCGTCGAAAGCGTCGTTTCAATCCAGGCCTTAAGGTCCGCCAGGATGGGTCTGGCGTGTTGCTGGCGCAGTGTTCGCCTCTCGTCAGCCGACATGCCGCGGATACGATCCTCGATATCGTAGAGTGCACCGATGCGCGACAGAGCCTCGTCGGCGATCGGAGATGGCTTGAGCTTGATCACATCATGGAACTTGCGGCGCACATGCGCCATGCAGGCAGCTTCGATGATCTGGTTGCCGTAAAGCTTGCTATAGCCAGCATACCCATCCGCATGCATTACGCCGCTGAAGTGAGCGAGGTGTTCAGCCGGATGCACGCCCTTTCGGTCGGGGCTATAGTAATAGGCGATCGCTCCGGGCGTGGGATCCTGGTAGCCGCTGCCATCGAAGACATAGACCCAGACCCTGCCGGTTTTCGTCTTTCCTCGTCCAGGGTCGAGAACATCGACCGGGGTATCGTCCGTGTGTATTCGGTCGACCGCGGCGATATGGGCTCTGATCAGCAAGATGAGGGGCGAAAGCAGAACGGACACACGGCCAACCCAGTCCGCCATGACAGACCGGGAGATGTCTATTCCCAGGCGGTCGTACATCTCGGAGAGACGGTAGAGCGGGATGTGATCGTCGAACTTGGCGACCATGATATGCGCGAGCAACCCCGGACCGGGCTTGCCTCGCCCGATCGGCAAGGTCGGCATTTCGCCAGACACCGTCGTATCGCAGTCCTTACAGACCATGCGCTTCTCGATATGCCGGACGATCTTCACAGAAGCCGGCACATGCTCCAACACCTGGACCACCTTGTCGGCCGCCTTCAGGAAGGACATGCCACCACAAGTCGGGCAACTGCAGGGCGCTATGTACACCCGCTCTTCAGTTGGAAGGCCATCCGGCAGAGGTCTGCGTTTCGGCTTGTCGGGGGTATCATCCAGATCTGGCAGCAGGCCTTTTCCGGAACGAGCATCAGCTTCGGCGCGAGAGGCTTCGATCTCCTCGAGCATCAGTTCGAATTGCTCAATCTTCCGATCGATCTTTTCCGAAGAAGCGCCGTGCTGCCGATGTCGGAGCAGTTCCAGCTGCGCGCGCAGAAGACCGATGATCGAGTCGCGTTTGATGACTTCGGCTTCTTGCGCGCTGAGTTTCGCCGCCTGTTCAGCGACGAGCGCGCGCAATGCCAATAGCTCGTCATGACTGTCCAGCGGCGGTGCTTTCATGCCCAAAAACATAGCCGATTTGCAGCGAAAGCACTAGCGTTTTGCCCAGGATGTCCCTGTAAAATATAGCTTTTATCCCGTGCGGCCAGGGGCGGAAGTCCACGCTGGTCGGCGCCAGTCAATCCCTTCAACAAGCATCGACAACTGAGCCTGCGTCAGATGCGCAACACCATCTTTCGCCGTCGGCCAAGGAAAGTATCCGCGCTCGAGAATCTTGTAGAATAGGCAGAACCCTTGGCCGTCCCACCATAGAAGCTTGATCCGGTCGGCGCGCTTTCCACGGAACCCGAAGATCGCTCCGGACCCCGGCGCTTCCTTGATCACCGCCTCGACCATTGCAGACAGACCATCGATACCGCGCCGCATATCGGTCACCCCGCAAGCCAAGTAGACCCGCACATTTCCTGTCGGCCCGATCATGCAGCCTCAACACACGCGATCAACGATGACAGCGTCTTGCGTTCAATGTCCGCCGGAACTTTCAAACTGCGACCATTTCGTAGCTGGATCTTGATAAGCACCGGCGCCCCGCCGGCTGCCGGCATCTGCCCGAGGCTTATTTCGTTGACCAGGTGGACCGGAAGGAACGATGCTGACACATCGAAGTGGCTAAGCGTTTTCCGCCATAAACGGATCTGCGCAGGATAAATGTCATGGTGACGAGCGACATCACCAATGCGAACGCCCGGTTGATCGGCTTCAGCCAATATCGCCAGCTTCGCTTCCTTCGACCACCGCCGCCTACGCTCAACGCCGGAAATGATCTCCATGCGAGCCATGCCAACCTCCCAGATCTGATATTAGTGTCAGCACTAATGCTGGTTCTAATGCCAGAACATCGCCTAACTGGCTCGTTCAGCAAAATCCGCTCACCGGACGCTCACGGTTCTTCTGTGTGGAACTGCGTAGTTTCAAGCCTTAGAGCGTTTCACTGTTTCAATGAAACCGTGAAACGCCCTGGGGGAAGAATGCCGTCACGGCTGGTTATCCGGGGAGGGGGCGGAAAAGCCGTTGCGCGCGGCAATTTGCGAGGCCGTGGCGTTGAAGTGGTCAGCGTCGTCTCCGACGAGCAGAACCGGGTCGCAGCGCCTCGCGCATGTGAAGGTTGTCCGCCGCACGCCCTGATGAACCGTGACCAGACGGCCGCTGCTCGCAACGACATCCAGAACGAGGTTCGCCACTTCGGCGCCGTCGCTGTCGATCACGATCAGGTTCGTAGAGCCGGGTGTCTTGCCGGTGAGGATCACGGTCCTGTCGTCGCTCAGGCTTGCCTGTGCTATTCCCGTGTTGCCGATGATGACTGTGCTCGCCGGCCGAGGAAGCGCAACCGCCTTGGCAAAGTCAACGACAAGCCGCTCCACCCCTTCGGCTCCCATGCTTCTTTGCTGAACCGGAACTATAGCCGTTTTTTGCTCGTCCGCTGCTGCGGGCCTGACCAGAGCTGACATCGCCAGCAACAAGACGGCCCCCGTTGAGCGCCTGGACATGGGAAAACTCCTGCATTGATGACAGTTGAGGTCAACGGCTGGACGTCCCTTGCGTTCCGGCCAGCTACAAAGAAGTTACCGCTCCGCTTGCGGACATGGCGGCGTGTCGCCTCACTCGATCAGCGACACCGTCCGACCGACCAGGATCTCGTCCGTCGGCGAGGCGCAGGTCTCCATTGTCGAATTGCCCGTGAAAGTGACCTGATCGGCAATAATCTGCGTACATCCTCCGGAAACGGTCGAGTTTCCGGTGAAGTCGATTTGGCCCGTCGGCGCGTAGAGGTTTCCAACCAGCGTCGACTCGGAATTGCCTGTTATCTGATGGATTACGCCGGCACTTTGGCGACTTGAGAAAAACAGCAGGCCGGCAAAGGGTCCGCTGGTCGGAGCGGCCAGATCGATGTCGCCGTTGCCGAGCAGATTGGCGACCGCCGAATTGGTGAAGAAGAAGGTAACGCCTTCGCCGGTGAGTTTTGCCCCGGCTGTTATCTTCAGTTCGCCGCCGTCTATGATATAGAGACCAGGCTTCAGTGTGATCGTTCCCTTGATGTCCACTCCGCCGCAGAAACGGATTGCCTCGACCCCGCTTGCAAGCCGGTCGAAGACGTAGGTGGAGTTCGAGACATAGGTCAGATCTCGACAAGGAAGCTGCTGAATGTGCAGCTTGTCCGGCTCGGCGACGGATGCAAAAGGATCCGGCGTCGGCGGAATCTGCTGGACGGGTTTGCTGCAACCCGTGAGGGTGAGACCCGTCGTCGTTACGGCTTCGCCGACGGTATACACGCAATCGGTCGACATGAGCGCGCTGCCGTTCTTCATCAGAAAGGCGTCGGCGGCATTAGAATTGGAGACCACACTGCAGCCGGACAAAAGGACTTCGGTCGAGCCGGTTACGGTCACGGCGCCCGATGCGGAGTTCGACAGCGCAAGCACGCAAGCCTTCGAGCCGCCAGTGACCTGAGCGACTGCACGCGCCTTCATGGTGATGGTCCCAGTGCCGAACACGGAAGAAAACAAGCGCGGATGTGTCTCGGTCAGTTCGACCGTCACCTTGTTCGATCCACCGGCAGAGCCCGGGGCGGTGGACACGGTGAGACCCCCCGGCGAAAAACCCGAGCCGCCTGCGACCCTGCGTGCGGCGGCCTCAAGTGCGGATTGTTGATCACCTGCGCGATGGCGCACGGCTGCGGCATAGGCCGATACGTCCGCCGCATGTTGCAGTTTACGCTTTTCCAGATACCAGTATCCCGTCTCGGCTCCCAAGCCCATCGCACCGACGAGCACGGGAAAAGCGACCGCAGCGATGACCGCGACGGCGCCGCCTTCGGCCTTCAGGAATCGCCACGCGAGCCCTTGTCGCCGAGGCGAACGGCTTGCGTCATCGATTGCGTCAATTCTCTTGCTCATGGACGTTTCCCGAAGCCGGAGGCATGTCGTTACTCGGAACCGCTGCATTCTTTGGGCGAGATGCAACAGGGCTTTCCGGTGGGACGATATATCCCGCCCGCCGCTTGCCGGCGATTCGACCAGTTGGCCTAGTCCAGATCCCAGCCGTTCGCGTGGCGTGCTTAGTCCATCAGGTCGAATGGATATTCCATGGCGCAATAGGCACATTCCGGACATTCCAACCGGCCCCCATCGGCCCTTGTGCATGAGGCATCGAAGATGATCTCGACTTCCGCAGCTTGGCTCGCTTTTCTCGTCTTTGCCGGAGCGATGACTTACGCCGGCATCAGGGACGTGGCGACGATGACCATATCCAACCGCCTGGTCGTCTTCCTGGTGATCGCCTTCGCCATTCTTGCGCCCGCTGCGGGGCTGGACATCGCCACTATCTCGTCGAGTGTTCTCGTTGCCTCAGGCGTGCTCGTCTGCACTTTTGCACTCTTTGCTGCCGGCTGGATCGGCGGCGGTGACGCAAAGCTCCTGCCCGTCGCCGTGCTCTGGCTCGGCGCCGACCTTGCGCTTCCTTTCATCCTCTACACGTCGGTGATCGGAGCGGCCCTGACGCTTGGGCTTCTTCAGCTTCGACGGGTGCCTCTACCGCTCGTCCTGAAGAAGAACGCCTGGTCGAAGCGACTGCTCGACCGCGAGATGGGGATTCCCTATGGCGCAGCAATGGCGCCGGCCGCGCTTCTGCTGCTGCCGGAAAGCCACTGGTGCTTCGCCCTTCTTTGATCGACGGCGCCACGCTCCCCTGGCACAAGACGAGGTTTGACCCATGATCCGTATCGTCATTCTCCTGCTCGCACTGGCATCCGGTGGAGCCGCCTCCTGGCTGGCGCTCGGCGCCGGCGATCAGCCTGCGGTCGAGGTTGCAGAGCTTCAAGAAACGCCGGCGCAGGAGGTGCTCGTCGCCGCGGCGGAACTCAAGCGCGGTGCGGCGATCGAAGAGAGCCAGCTGCGATGGCAGCAGTGGGAGGGCGAAATCCCCCCTGTCTTCATCAGCCGCAGCTCCCGACCCGATGCGACGACAGCGCTCAAGGGTTCGCTCGCTCTAAGCGGCTTCGTAGCGGGAGAACCCATCCGCGAGGACAAGCTTGCGCAGGGCGGCACGGGTTATCTGTCCAGCTTGCTGCCTTCGGGAAAGCGGGCGATTGCCGTTCGCGTTACGGCCGAGAGCACCGCCGGTGGCTTCATCCTGCCGAACGACCATGTCGACGTCATTCACACCGTTGCCCGACCTGACGCCTCCGGGGACGCCGGTAAGGTCGTCAGCCGAGCGATTCTATCCAACATTCGCGTTCTCGCGGTCGATCAGACCGTTTCGCAGGCGTCCGATGGAGCCTCGGTCATCGGGAAGACCGCAACGCTCGAAGTGGATCCCGAACAGATCGCAGCCGTTGCGGCGGCGGAAGCCTCCGGCACGGTTTCGCTCGCACTTCGTGCGATTACAGATAATCACGAAGCCTCGGTCGTGGAAGCCGAGGGAACCCGCCGCGGCATGGTGCGCTTTTTCAACGGCGGACGTATGTCGATCGTGGAAGTTCCCTCCCGTTCCGACGGTAGCTGATCCTTTTATGGAAAATCCCGACGATGAAACAGCTCGATAGCGAAACCAAGGAAGCACCGCAGCCGATGGCCGCTGCACCGCTATTGCCCATACCGAAAGTGGACATCGCCGTCTTCTGCCAGTCAGAAGAGGTGAGGGAGGCTATCGGCACGGCGGCGATCGACCGTCGCATGGCGCGTGCCACCGTGACGGTGAAGGCCGGAGGTATGAAAGAGGCTACTGCGCTTTATGGCGGCGTCACATCGCCGAACCTCGTCGTCGTGGAGAGCGACGAGGGCGAGGCCCGGCTGATGGCCACCCTGGAGACGCTCGCAATGGAGTGCGTCACGGGGACCAAGGTCATCGTCATCGGCCGCTCCAACGATGTGGGTCTCTACAAGAAGCTTCTGGACGCCGGTGTTAGCGACTATCTCGTCATGCCGCTCGAGCCGATGGACTTCGTCGCGGCGGTGCACCGTTGCTTTCGTGACTCCACCGAGGAAAAGCTGGGGCGCATCGTCGCATTCGTCGGTGCCAAGGGCGGAACCGGCTCCTCCACGCTCGCACACAATGTGGCATACGCCATGTCCAAGAGGGTGGATGCCGATGTTCTTCTGGCGGATCTCGATCTGCAGTCCGGTACTCTCGGCCTGAACTTCGATATCGAGGCAAAGCACGGTATGGTGGATGTGCTTCAGAGTCCCGATCGTCTCGACGACGTGCTGCTGCGGCGCCTGGCGGTAACCTACACCGATCGCCTGCACCTGCTTCCGGCAACCACGGATCTCGACAAGTTCATCAATTTGCGGGAGGAGGATGTCGATCATCTCCTCGACGTGGCGCGCTCGAGCTCGTGGCATGTTGTAGTCGATTTGCCATACGTCCTGACGCAGTGGACCCGGAAGATCCTGCTCGAGGCCGACGAAATCGTCGTGACGGCCACGCCCGATCTGGCTGGCATGCGCAGTGCCAAGAACCTGATCGATTTCCTGAAGAAGGCGCGGCCGAACGATCCGCCGCCGCGGCTTGTGCTCAACAAGGTTGGCACCCCCAAACTTCAGGAAATCAAGCCGAAGGATTTCGTGGCGGCTGTCGGTCTCGAAGAGAGCGTCTCTCTGGCGTTCGAACCGTCCTTGTTCGGCGCGGCGGCCAATAATGGCCGATTGGTCATCGAGTCGGCACCGGATTCGAAGGCGGGGAAAGCCATAGTTTCGCTCGCCTGGCGGGTCGGCGGGACGCGGGAGAGACGGACGCGGCAGAAAGGCATCAAAGCTTTGCTGCAGAAGATCTTCAAACGCGGCAAGCCGAAGGCTCCTTCCACGTTGCGCAAGAAGGTCGGCGAATTGAAGACGTCCGAGGCCGGTGCTTCGGCGGTCGAATTCGCGCTGATTGCGCCGGTGCTCGCTCTCGGCGTCGTGGCGACGGCCGATCTCGGCCTTGCGATCCATGAGCGGATGACGATCGACCATGTTCTGCGGGCCGGTGCGCAGGCCGCCCTGGCCGATCCCGGCGCGGCGCAGGTCCAAAAGGTGCTCGTTTCCACCTTGGCCCAGAGCCCGCGTCTGGCGAGTGCCACGCTGCCGGCAGTGAAACGCTACTGCGCCTGCCCGGAAAATGCCGATGTCGCACCTGAGGCCGCGCCGCAATGCGGAACTGTGACCTGCGCGAACGCGAGACCGCAATTCGTGTACTATCGCCTGGCGGCTGCAAAGTCCTATCAGCCCATGTCGCTGCCGGCGGTACTTCCCGTGTTCGAACTCGGCTCCTCCATGCAGGTGCAAGTCCAATGAGGGCTCCACCCGCCATCATGCGCCACCTGTGGCGCAGTCAATCAGGTGCAGCGGCGGTGGAATTCGCGCTCGTCTGCCTGCCTTTGCTGCTGCTCGTGTTCGGCATCATCGAGTTCGGCCGCGCCTTTTACGTGCGCAATGAACTGTCGCACGCCGCCGACGTTGCTGCCCGCCGCGTGCTGATCGGGCAGATCGCGCGTGATGCGACGGACAGCGAAGCACTAACGAAGCTGGCCGGCGCGGTGCGCGAGAGCTTTCACAGCGGGGATCCGACGCTGCTCACTATCGCCGTCACCAAGGAAACGGTGGACGGCATAGCCTTCCGCGTGCTCTCGATCCGCTATCCCTTCACCTTCGTCGTTCCCGGTCTCGCCCAAAGCCCCGTCAGCCTCAATCTGTCGCGGCGCATCCCGATCGGGTGATTGAACTTCCAGTCAAGGCCGGCGAATTTCAACTGCCGTGTTTGCAACGATCTCTTGGCGGCGGTGACGGCTATCTGGAGCGGGGCACAGTGTTCGGATAACCCATGGGCCGCGGCGCATCGCAATTTCAAGCTGCCGCAAATTGCGGTTCTGGCGATCGGACTAGACCAACCGGACGAGCCATTTGCTCCGCCGGCTCGGCCATCAGGCTGAATGGATCAAGAGGGTTAACAAAGTCTATATAAGGGCCACACAGCAAGCGGGACTCGAGGCACAACCTGGCCCGGCCCTGTGACGCCGAACCTGGTTTCGGCACTTTCTCCAACCCATTGAAGGACCGAACCATGAAAAATCTTCTCGCGCGTTTTGCTCGCAATGAGTCCGGCGCAACCGCCATCGAATACGGCCTGATCGCTGGCCTGATCTCTGTCGTGCTCATCACCGTTATGGGGACCATAGGCACGGGGTTGACCACCAGATTCACCGCTATCGGAACCGCGCTCACCGGGGGCTGACGCTCTCGACAACACGCGCCGGTTGCCAAGCGAAGCGGAAGGCATAGCCTTCCGCTTTCGCATCCAACGATCTCAAACTTCTCTATCTCGGGAACAGGGCGACAACGATGTTCGGCAAGAAATCCATTTCGGAGGAACGGACGCCCGAAGCAGCGGTCCAGCGCGTAGTCGAAAACGAACCGCGGGCGCCTGCCCTTGTCCAGGTTCAGAAGCCGACCCCGGTTCCGGCAACGGCGAAACCCGAGAAGGCCGAACAGTATTACAGCCTGAAGAAGGAAATCTTCAGCGCCCTCATCGCAACGATCGACGTTGCAGCACTCTCCAACATGGATGGCGAGCAGGCGCGCAAGGAAATCGGCGCGATTATCAATGACATCGTCGCGGCCAAGAAGGCCGGCATTTCGATGGCCGAACAGAACGACCTTCTCAGCGACATCTGCAACGACATCTTGGGTTACGGCCCGCTCGAGCCCCTGCTCGCACGTGACGACATCGCCGACATCATGGTCAATGGCGCAAACCAGGTCTTTATCGAAGTCAACGGCCGGGTGCAGGAGACGGGAATCCGTTTCCGCGACAACGAACAGCTTCTCAATATTTGCCAGCGCATCGTCAGCCAGGTTGGTCGGCGCGTCGATGAATCGAGCCCGATTTGCGACGCGCGTCTGGGCGACGGTTCCCGTGTTAACGTCATCGCGCCTCCACTGGCAATCGACGGCCCCACGCTGACGATCCGCAAGTTCAAGAAGGAAAAGCTGACCCTCGACCAGCTGGTCCGGTTCGGCTCGATCTCGCCAGAGGGCGCCGAGGTTCTCAAGATCATCGGACGCGTGCGCTGCAACGTTCTCATTTCCGGCGGCACCGGCTCCGGCAAGACGACGCTTCTGAACTGCCTGACCGGCTATATAGACCACGGCGAGCGCGTCATAACTTGCGAGGATGCGGCAGAGCTTCAACTGCAGCAGCCGCATGTCGTGCGCCTCGAAACGCGGCCGCCGAACATCGAGGGGCAGGGTGAGATCACCATGCGCAACCTCGTAAAAAACTGCCTGCGCATGAGGCCCGAGCGGATCATCGTCGGCGAGGTGCGCGGGCCCGAGGCGTTCGACCTGCTGCAGGCGATGAACACCGGCCACGACGGCTCGATGGGAACGCTCCACGCCAACTCCCCGCGCGAAGCGATGGCACGCATCGAGGCGATGATCACCATGGGCGGGAGCTCGCTGCCGGCCAAAACGATCCGGGAGATGCTCGTTTCGTCCGTCGACGTGATCGTGCAGGCAGCGCGCCTTCGCGATGGTTCGCGCCGGATCACCCACATCACCGAAGTCCTCGGCATGGAGGGCGACGTGGTCACGACGCAGGACCTCTTCGTCTACGACATCCTCGGCGAAGACGAGAAGGGGAACATCATCGGAAGACACCGTTCGACCGGCATAGGGCGCCCGGCATTCTGGGATCGCGCACGCTATTACGGCGAAGAGGCCCGGCTTGCCGCGGCCCTCGACGCGGCGGAATTGAAGGCCGCCGCCTGAACCAAACGCTGACACAGGGCCAAACAGATGGCAACTTCTTTGCTGTTTCCCGCCTTCGTCTTCCTCCTGGCGTCCACCAGCATCGGCGGCGTAATGGTGGCGGCGTTCTATCCGCGTGTCTCCAAGGCAAGCGCCTATCGCCAGAGGTTCGAGCGCATTTCGGCGCGGGCGGAAGACAAGCGAAGCGAGCCGGCCGAGACGGAAGGGCGCGACCGGCGCCGCTCGGTGGAAAAGACGCTGCGCGAGATTGAGGAGAAGCGCCAGGCGAATGCGCGCAAGGGCAAGGTGACGCTTTCGGCCAGGCTGCGTCAGTCCGGCCTTCATTGGTCGCGCAAAGCTTATTTCCTCATCTGTGCCGGCGCCGCGCTGGCCACCTGGGCCGGGATGCTGCTGCTGCTGGGCCTCGGCCCGCTGGTCTCGGTCGGTTTCGCCATCGCCGGCGGGCTGCTCCTGCCGCACCTCTACGTGAACATCAAACGCACTGCGCGCTTCGCCCGCTTCACTGCCGAGTTTCCGAACGCCGTGGACGTCATCGTCAGAGGGCTCAAGGCAGGCCTGCCTATGCCGGATTGCCTTAGGGTGATTGCCATGGAGGCGCAGGAGCCGGTCAGGGGCGAGTTCCTCGCGATCGTTCAGGATCAGACGCTGGGAATCCCGGTGGACGAGGCCGTGAAGCGCATGAGCGAACGCATGCCGCTTGCCGAAGCCAACTTCTTTGCCATCGTCGTCGCCATTCAGAGCCGCACCGGCGGCAGCCTTTCTGAGGCGCTCGGGAACCTTTCCAAGGTGCTGCGGGAGCGCAAGAAGATGAAGGGCAAGATAAAGGCGATGAGTTCGGAGGCGAAGTCTTCTGCCGGCATCATAGGTGCCTTGCCGTTTCTCGTCGCGGGCGCCGTTTATTTCATGAGCCCGGACTACATGGCGCTCCTGTTCACGACGACGATCGGCAAGGTCGTACTCGTTTGCTGCGGCCTGTGGATGGGCATCGGCATTCTCGTCATGCGCAAGATGATCAACTTCGACTTCTGAGAACTTGAGATGAACCTTGGCGTCCATATCCCAGACCCGGAACAGTTGGCGGCCATAATGGCCGGCTTCTCCGCCTTTTCAGCGGTCGTCGTCATATCCTGGCCCTACGTCTTCCGGGACACGCTGTCGGAGCGTATGCGAAGGGTGGAGGGCGAACGCGAGCAGATCCGCCAGCGCGAACGCGCTCGGCTGGAAGAGAAGAGCAAGGTATCCTTGCGTGTGGAACCGAAACGCCTCTTTCAGGCGATCGTCGACCGCTTCCGGCTTGCCAAGCAGGCGGAGGACGGCGAGATCATCCGCAAGTTGAGCATGGCGGGCTATCGTGGCCATGCCGCAGTGACGGCCTTTCTTGCTTTCCGGCTGATTGCGCCGGTTGCTATCTTCGCGGCCTGCTTGCTTTACATCCTGTTGGTCGTCCGCCCGGAGACGCCGCTGTTTTTCGTGGTGGCGATGGCCGCCGCCATGGGCGCGCTCGGATATTTCTCTCCGGCGATCTTCGTCAGGAACAGGATCACCAAGCGGCAGCAGTCGATCCGGCGTTCCTGGCCGGAGGCGCTGGACCTTCTGTTGATCACCGTCGAAGCCGGCATGGGGATCGAAAGCGCCTTCCGCAAGGTTGGGGAGGAGATCGGCACGCAATCGCCGGAAACTGCGGAGGAGATCCTGCTGACGACTGCGGAGCTTTCCTACCTGCAGGACCGGCGGCAGGCCTTCGAGAATCTGGGGCAGAGAACCGGGGTAGAGGGCGTGCGCGCCGTCGTCACCAGCCTCATCCAGGCGGAGAAATACGGCACGCCGCTCGGTCAGGCGTTGCGCGTGATGGCACAGGAGAACCGGGACATGCGCATGAGCGAGGCCGAGAAAAGGGCGGCTGCCCTACCGCCAAAGCTCACCGTGCCGATGATCCTGTTCTTCCTGCCGGTCCTCTTTGCGGTAATCCTTACACCGGCGGTCATTCAGATCATGAGCACCTAGAGGGGGCGGTCTGGCGCCTGCGTGTCAAATCCGACGCGTGGGCGCCACGACTTTCATGTCCTTGTTTCCTTTTCCGGTACGCGCCGTCCGCGGGCGATGGCAGTGATGTTCTCGGCCATGCCTTCCAGCGGCAGGACCAGGTCCACGAGGCCGGCACCGATCGCCGACTTCGGCATGCCGAAGACGACCGAGCTCTTCTCATCCTGCGCGATTGCCTTGCCGCCCGCCATGCGCAGTGCCCGAAGCCCCTCGGTTCCGTCATCGCCCATTCCGGTCAGGATGACCGCGAGAGACTCCCCCTTGAAGGCACGCGCGATCGAGCCGAAGAGGTAGGATCCGGACGGCTTGAAGCCGTTGACGGGAGCATCGTCCGAGACGCGTAGGCGCGACCTGCCCGAGACGCCGAGCTGGTAATTATCCGGTGCGAGGTAGGCCGTGCCGGGTTTGAGAAGCTCTCCATTCCTGGCGACCTTCACCGTGAGCGGCACGGTCGCGTCGAGAGAGGCGGCAACGCCGTCGATGAAGCCGCTCGACATGTGCTGGACGATGAGGATCGGCACCGGGAACTCGGCTGAAAGGTCTTTCAGTATCGCACGGATCGCCGCCGGCCCACCGGTCGAGGCCGCGATTGCCACGATCCCGATCGGCGTCCTTGCTGCTGGCGGTTGATCTTTGGCCGTGCGATCTCCGCGGACTTTCTGGCGCCATTGGCGGACGACCTTTACCTGCGACATGGCCTTGATCGTCGAGAGGAACTTTTCGATTGCCGGCTGTTCGAGCGGCATGCCGTGCGCGGCCGGAGCCGGGATGACCGCGAGAGCGCCCGCTTCGAGCGCCTGCGCTGAGATGGTCCCGAGCTGCGAGCCGTCCTTATGGGAGAGCAAAACGACCGGCGTCGGTGCCGTGATCATTATCTCCCTGACCGTTTCTGCGCTGTCATCCCCGGAAAGGCAGAGCTCCACGGCGACAATGTCCGGCAAGAGTTCGCCGGTCATTCTCACGGCTTCTCTCCCGCTTCTTGCGATCAGTACGAGCTCCGCGGAGGCGTCCCCCTCGATCGCCCTCCTTACGAGATCCTCGAGCTCGACTGTCGATGTCGAGAGAAGAATGCGTACCATCCTCTTCCCTCAAACGACTTGCCGCATTGTTTCCAGGAAGTCATGCGCGTCGAACTGATCCTTCCTCAGATAGGCGTTTGCGCCGGCGCGTAGTCCTTTCACCTTGTCCTCTAGGGATTCCCGCCCGGTGACGAGTACGACGGGCGTGCCGGTAAAGCGGTCCGACTGGCGAATGGCCTGGGTTAGCTCAAAGCCATTCATGGACGGCATATCGACGTCGGCTACGACCACGTCGGCTCCATGGTCGCAAAGCTGCTTCAACGCTTCCGTGCCGTCGGTCGCCATCGTCACATCGTATCCTGCGCCTTCCAGTATGAGCTTCACCAATGTTCGCACATATTTCGAATCGTCGACGACAAGGACCTTCCGACGAACGGTCGCGGCGGTCTGGCGCGCGACGACGTTGTCGCGAGGCCGCACCTCGGCGGCAGCTTCGGCGAGTGCTGCGACGTTCAGGAGGAGGGCGATGCGCCCGTCGGGGAGCACCATTCCACCGCTGTAACGCCGGACATTTGCCAGGCGCGGACCGAGCGATCGTGTGAGCAATTCCTGTTCCCCGGTGATTTCGTCGACGAGCACTGCCGTTGGCCCGCCCGGCGAGTCGACGACCACTGCCGGGATGGTTTCGCTCGCATCGCTGCGGTTCGGCTGGAGGTGGAGCCAAAGCGAAAGATCGACGAAGGGCATCGGACCGGTGGGGGTGCCGACGAAATTCCTGCCCTCTGTCAGCGTGAAGTTCCCCCGGTCGATCCGGATGACGCGCTGGACGGACGCGGTGTCGATCGTGAACACATGTCCCCCCGCGAGGACTTCCAGCACGCGAACCGTTGCAAGGGTCAAAGGCAGGGTGAGGGTGAAAGCAGCACCGCCGGTTGGTACCTGCGATACGTCGACCGCACCGCGTAGCTTTTCCACATTGCCTTTGACGATGTCGAGACCTATTCCGCGCCCTGAGAGCCTCGTGACGGTGGCCGAGGTGGACACGCCCGGCTCGAAGACACGCCGCAGGATATCCGCTTCGGCCTGCTTGCTTTTTGTGCTTTCGCCTGTCGCCGCACTCAGCAAAGCCAAATTCAGGCCGCGGCCGTCGTCTTCGACACGAACCTCGATCCGGTTCCCGCGCATCGCGGCCGAAACCAGAATCCTGCCCTTTTCCGGCCGTCCTGCCGCCCGACGCTCCTCCGGCGTCTGGATTCCATGCGCAACTGCATTGCGGACGAGGTGGCGAAGCGAATCCTGCAGCGCTGAAACAATGGAGCGATCGACCTCGATCTCTCCGCCCCTGATCTCCAGCTCTGCGCGTTTGCCCGATGCCGCCGACACGTCGCGGACGATGCGGCCAAGACCCTTGCAGGCCTCTGCAAAGGGCTGCGTGCGCGCAAGTCTGATCTCCTCGTCGAGTGCTGTCGCGGCACTTTGCATCAGGCGAACGTCCTGGCGGAGGAATGCCGCGAACTGACGCAGGCCGCCTTCGACACTCGCCACCCGCCCGGTGGGATCAGAACCCGGTGCGCGCATTTTCCTTGCTTCCTCTCGCAACGAAGAGGCCTGCTCGGCATGACGCCGCATGACGGCATTGAAGGTCAGCATTTCACCGCTCCTGTAAAGGAGCGCGTCCAAGCGCGCGGCGGAGACCCGCATGGACCCGTCGGTGTCGGTGGCGCGAATGGCGATCTCCGGCTCCGCCATGGGCGGACGGTGCTGCGCCTCCTCTGAGCCGTCTACGGAACCCGCGGCTGCGACGGACTTCAGCTTTTCGACTACGTCCTCGCCATGCGCGGGAGAGGGGATCTCGCCGCTCTCGAGCAGAATGGCCGCGTCCCGGATTGCGTCCGCAGCCGATAGCAGCAGGTCCAGCCTCGGTCGTTCGAGAACAAGTCCTTCATTCGCAGCGATAGAGAGAATTTCCTCCATCCAGTGACAAATCGTTTCCACGCCGCGCACCTGAAGCAGGCCGGCGGCACCCTTGAGGCTATGCGCCACCCTGAGAAGCTGTTCCTGCAGATGCCGTTTCCGATCTGCGTCGCCGGACGCCTCGATTGCCAGCACGGCGTTCTCCATCTCCGACGCGCGTTCCCGCACCTCCTGAGTGAACATGTTCAGCAAACCGGGGTCGAGTTCTTCAGGTGTTATCATGTTCGCTGCCGTGGTCTGTGAGCATTTCCTTCAGCCTCGAGCCGAGTTCGTTCAGATCCTTCGCGGCCTCCTCTGCCTGGCGTATAGCCGAGAGGTTCTGGCTGCTGGTCTGTTCGATGTAATGCATCGCTTCGTGAATCTGCTTCATGCCGGCGCGTTGCTGACCCGCCGAGGCGGCGATTTGAGCGACCGATCGCGCGGAATCGGCGACGATCGCCTCCAGTTGCCGGATGGTTTCGCCCGCTTCGCTAACAGTCTCGAGCGCACGGCTGACGCTCTTGGATCCATCCTCGGCGCCGATGACTGCGGAGTTTGTCGATTTCTGGATTTCCATGAGGATGCGGCGGACCCTGGTGGTCGCAGATTTCGACTGGTCGGCAAGCGTACGGATCTCGCTGGCGACAACGTTGAAGCCCCTGCCGTGTTCGCCGGCACGCGATGCCTCGATTGCAGCATTCAATGCCAGGAGGTTCGTCTGGTCCGCGATCTCGGCAACGACCGAGACGATTTCGCCGATCTCGAGGCTGTTTTCCGCAAGCGACAGAATATCGGCAGCGATCGTTTCCGTCCGCGCGCTGACGGCATTCATCACCTGCACCGTGTCGTCGAGCGCTCTGCGGCCTTCATTACTGATCTTGACGGCGTTGTCGTAGGAGGCGGCAACCTGCTGCGCGCGCTGCGCTGCCTGTTCTGACGTCTGCAACACCTCATCCACGCTCGTGACCGTCTGGGCAACGGCCGAGGACTGCTCGCGCATGCCTTCGACCTGCTGCGTTGTGCCGGCGAGAATTTCGGCAGCCGATGATGAGAGGTGTTGCGCCGTTTCAGAGATCGTGGCGAGCAACTTCTCGAGCCTCTCCCTGCTGCCCCGCTCGTTGTCGATCATCCCGGCAAGCCTTGCGGTCATCCCGTTGAAGGAGTCGCCCAGAATTGCGAGCTCGTCGCTGCCCTCGACCGACGCCTTCTGCGCCAGGTCACCGGCGCTGACCTTTTCCGCCAGCACCGCGAGCGCGCGCGTACGGTGGGCCAGACGGCGCCCGACCCTCAGCACGTGAAGGAGCAGCAGCAGGGCGAGAGCCGAAAAACCAAACTGCAGCAACTGGGAGCGCTGGAGTCGGGTGACTCCGGCCTGCTCAATGCGGCTGATCAATCCGTCCAGGCGCGCCGCAAACGCCCTGACCTTCGGATCGAGCGCGTCCAGTGCGCCGCGACTGAGCGGTGCGCTAGCAATAGCGCTTTCCAGAGCGGGCCTGACTTCATCCCGCCATTGCTGGCGGGCTTGTTCAAGCTGCGTGAGAGCATCAGGATCGTTCGCTGCCGCCAGTCCGATCCCTTCTTCGCTATTCGCCAGACTCGCAAGGAGCCGCTCATTGCGAGCCATCAAGCGGCGCAGTTCATCGGCAGCAGCGGCGCGATCCGGACCATCCGCCCGTTCCAGGTGACTGGCCGTGTAGATCATCTGATAGGCGAGTCGTTCCTTGCCGAGCGAGGACGTAGCTCCAAGATCGGCCCGCACGCGTTCCAGAGCAATGAAGCTGGACCCGACGAGCAGCGCCGATGCTGCCACGAATAGGAGCATTGCCAATCCCAATGCGCCATAGAGGCTATTCGCTGGTCGGGGATTCATGGAACTCGGTCCTTTCCGTCTCGTCGCTGGCGGTGATCTGCTCATCATCAAGAAAGAAGCGGCGGTCATCCAAAAGGCGGCGGCCATCGAGAATGACTGTGCCGGCTTTCGTCGTCGCTCCGTGCCATGCTGTGGCTGGAGCTGGAGCGCTCTCCGCTGCGCCGGTCTCCTCCAGGGAGACCGCCAGGATTTCCGGGGCGGCTTCGGAAAGTATCAGGAATTCGGGACGCTCGTGCCCGCACACGATCGCCCAGTCATTCGCGATACCGGCCGCTTGCGGGAGTTCGAGCAGTCCGCGCAGATCGAACACGGGAAGCAGTTGACCGCGCAGGTCGCAAACGCCACAGGCATGCGGGGGCATTCCGGGGAGCGGGCTGACGCGTGCCCTCGAAACGATTTCGCAAACGTAGCGGATCTCCAAGGCAAACTGGCGGTCAGCCAGCACGAAGGTCACGAGACTGACGGCCTGTTCTTCGTTTTGCCCGGCGGATACATCGACGGCCGCGCGGGGTGATCGTTGCTTGTGTTGCGCTTCGGAATCCTGTTGTGCCGCCTTCAGAAGCGCTTCCGTCTGTTCTATCGCTGCTCCCATACGGCTTCTGACGGCGGTCCAATCGAGCGAACGGGCGGCGGGGCGGGAAGGTGTCCTCATCCGGCTTCGCTCCCGAGAAGTCGTCGGATCGTGCCGATCTCTCGCCGTGCGCGCTGCGCGAGATGTCCGGCCGTTGCCTCGGGCATCAGCGTGACGTGTTCGCGCGGCGGACGAGAGAGACAAGACGAGAGCGCATTTTCGAGGGCGCGCAGAGCCGCGTGCGGATCGCTGTCCTTGAGGCAGATACCGAGGAAGAACTGTGCGGCCGCCAATTTGCCGTTGAGATAGGCCACGCGCCGGAGTGCCGCCGTGGCCGCGTCGGTCTCGCCGCTGGCCATCCGGGAGAGGCCTTCAAGGAAGTGCAGTTCTGCTGATAGCGGATGCGCTTCGATTGCCTGCGCGGCAAGGCGCGCGGCCTGACGGGTCTCACCCAGGTCTAAACGCGATCGGATTTGCCGGGCAATGGCCTTGGCGGCATCGTCGCCGGGCGTTCTTTGCGCGGGCACGACGCGTGCCCGAGCGAGCGGAACGCCCGCGGCTGGTTTGCCGGGTGCGCGTCGAACAGGAGCGATGCACGCAGTCGAGCTCTTACGTGTGTGCGGAGCCATGATGCGGCGGTAGACAACGCCCGCGGGCGTGATCGACGTCTCGAAGGGGGCGTATCTCCACAGGGGCGGGTCGGTCGGCGCCGTCAGCAGCCAGCCGCCATCGGAAAGGCAGGCGAGAAGCTGACAGGCAATCCGGTGCACGGCGCTCGCCTCGAGATAGACGAGCACGTTGCGGCAAAGGATCAAATCGAAGTCGGCCAATCGCTTTTCCGGCGATGGAAGCGCGTCTGCGCCGAGATTCAGGTGAGCGAAGTCGACTCTCCGGCGCAATCGCTCGTGCAGTTGAAAACGCCCCTCGCACGAAGTGAAATATCGTTGCTTCAGCCTCGGGCCCGTATTCCTCAAGGCCCACTCGCCGTATTCGGCAGCCTTGGCCGCGGCGAGGGCCCTCCTCGAAATGTCGGCTGCATCGATTCGGACACCGTTCAGGAGGCCGTCCTCTTCGCATAGAATCGCAAGCGAATACGGTTCCTCACCCGTCGCGCAGCCCACGCTCCAGATTCGCAGAGGAGACCCGTCGGGCCGCCGTCGCAGCAGTTCCGGAAGAATTGTTCGCCGTATCAGCTCGAACTGCTCGGGCCCCCGGAAGAAATGCGTTTCGGCAACTGTAATCGCGGAGATCACGTCGTCGGTCAAATCCTCGTCCGATCCCAGCAGGTCGAGAAGCGAGCGACCTTCGGCAATGCCGCGCCGCACCATGACCCGGTCTATCGCCGAAGCGACGGCTTCTTTCCGGGATGCCGAGAAGGTCAGGCCGACCCTGCCTGCAACCTGCTCAGCGAGCTGCAACGACACCACCCGCCTGGTCACTGGACACCTCGCTGCCCGTTTGCCAGACAGGCGCGAAGCCGCGTCGGGATGAAGCTCTCTGTCGAAACCGGCTGGCGCATTTTCGTTCCACATACATTGACTGCTGTCGTCACTACGTCCTGGCGTGCATTTGCGCTATTCGTCCGGATGACCTAGAGGGCGGCCTATCCAAGCGGACTACTGTCGGTTTTCGGTCATCGGCAAAAGGCGCGCCCCGGCCGCCGCCGCCTCCTGGCGGTTCCTGACCCGCAGGCTTCGGAATAGTGCTGCCATGTGGATCTTCACAGTGCCTTCGCCGAGTTTCAGCTTGCGGGCGATTTCCTTGTTCGAGAACCCCTGTACAAGGAGCTGCAAGACCTCGCGCTGCCTCGGCGTGAGGAATTCGATCGTACGGTGGCGTTCGTTCTGGTCTCCCCCGCCAGGCGCGGGCGTGTCTGCTTCGGAAGGGGAGGCGCGGCCTGCGATGGAGGGTGGGACGTAGACGGACCCGTTGAGAATGGCGCGAACCGCTTCGGCGAGATCGGTCGCGCCAAGCCCCTTGGGGACATAACCGTTTATGCCTGCCGTCAGGGCGGAGAGGATATCCGATCGACGCGACGATGCCGAAACGACCGCGACTTTCAAATCCGGGTGGACGTCGCGCACGGCAGCAAGGCTGGCGACGCTTTGCATACCCGGCATCGCCAGATCGAATAATGCCAGCGAGACGTCTTCGCGTTCGGAAAGCCTTTCGATCGCCTCATCGAGTGACCCAGTCTCGATAATCTCGGTAAAGCGCAATTTGCTCTTCAAAATGAAGCCAAGCGCAATCCTGAAGAATTCATCGTCATCGGCAATAAGTGCGACGCCTGAGGCATTCATTACGCTATCCTCGCTCGCTGGCTCACGCCAAGGGCTTCCGTATCCGGCTCGTCGACTTGCAACTAACGATCGTCTCAGCGAATGAGTTCCCGCCATTTCGATCAATGAGCGGTAGTAATTGGATTGTGCCACACACGCCGCGCGACGTGTAGGGCTAATTCCTGCCCTGTTGGCAACTGCGGCAATCGAGTCAGAGGGAGCCGGCCGCGATCAGCTTGGAAATTTCCGCGGCGGGCAGGGGGCGCGAAAAGAGGTAGCCCTGCACCTCATTGAAGCCTTCCGAATTCACGACCGCCAGCTGATCCTCCGTTTCGACGCCCTCGACCGTTGTCGTCATGCCAAGGCTCTGTCCAAGGCCGGCGACGGCCTTGACGATCGCGAGCGACTCCTTGCCATGCGGCAGGTCGCGGACGAAGGCCTGATCGACCTTGATCTTGTCGAACGGAAAGCTGCGCAGGTACCCAAGTGACGAATAACCCGTTCCGAAATCGTCCATCGCGATCTTGACGCCGAGCCTTCGCAAGTCCTGTAGCAGCTCGAGATTATGCTCGCTCTCGTCCAGGAGAACCGTCTCCGTGATCTCCAGTTGCAGACGAGCGGGATCAAGGCGAGTGGCCGAGAGGGCGTTGGCGACGGCCCCCACCAGGTTGCGATGCTTGAACTGGACAGGGGAGAGGTTCACGGCGACGCTCACACGTTCCGGCCAGAGCGCGGCCTGGCCGCATGCCTCGCCGAGGATCCACTCGCCAATCGGAACGATCAAGCCGGTCTCTTCGGCAATTGGAATGAATTCGGACGGTGCGATCATTCCACGCTCAGGGTGCCGCCATCGCAACAATGCCTCGCAGCAGCTCACGCAGCGCGACTCCAAGCTCACCAACGGCTGATAGTGCAGCTCGAACTCTCCCTTCGCCAGCGCGTCCCGCATTGTGATCTTCATCTGCTGGTGTGCTTGCAGCTGCGCATGCATCGCCACGTCGAAGAGCTTGTAGGTGCCGCGCCCGCTAGATTTCGCACTGTAGAGTGCGATATCGGCCGCCTTGATCAGCTCATCTGCAGAGGTTCCATCTTCCGGCGCAAACGCAATTCCGATACTCGTCCCGACCGTTGCGGCGGCGCCCTCGATGCTGAAGGGTTCGGAAAGGGTATCGATCAGCCGCTGTGCGAGGCGGAAAGCTTCGTCACGGGACGTCGTCAGAGGTTGTATTATGGCGAATTCGTCGCCCCCAAGTCGCGCGACGGTTTCCGTGCTCCTAACCGACTGGATCAGTCTTGCGGAAACCTGGCGCAGTAAAGCGTCGCCGGCCGGATGGCCGAGCGTGTCGTTGACGGCCTTGAAGCCGTCAAGGTCCAGGCACAGGACTGCCATGCGCGCGTGACTGCTCTCGTTCAGCGCTTGCTCGAAGCATTCGCGGAAGAACATCCGGTTCGCCAGGCCCGTAAGCATGTCGTGCCGGGCCATATGCGCGATCTGCTTCTGGGCGAGCAGCGTGTCCTCTTCCGCGCGACGCCGCTCGGTTATGTCTCGGCAGAAAATGGAAATGCCGTCTTGCGTCGGGGAGGCGTTCGCTTCGACCCAACGGCCGAGGGACGACAAATGGTCCTCGAAAAAGGAGCGGACCCGTCGGTCCATCACTTCGCGGCAATGTTTGGCGAAGCTCCCCTTTTCCTCTTCGGGGAAGAGCTTCCAGAACACTCTTCCGAGGGCCTCGTCTCCGACCTGCAGGAGCTTCCTGGCATTCTCGTTGAGATAGCGCACGCGCCAGTCGGCGTCGAGCAGCAAGACGCTGTCCATGGTGCTTTCGAGAACCGAAGAAAGCTGATCGGCAGCCGCTTCGGCGCGCCTTTGCTCGCGACTGATTTCGTCGCTTGCTCGTTTCGCATCGGTAATGTCGCGCCAGATGGAAAGGATTCTGAACGGTTTTCCTCGATGGTCCGTGATCGGGGCCGAGATCACGTCCATGCATCTTTCTTCACCGCCGGCATCCCGAACGGAAATCTCGAAACGCGCTGTCTTGCCGCGTCTGACGCTTTCCCAGGCCGCCTCGACCTTGCCGGCGTCGGAAGCTAGCCCGATGGAGTCCCATGTCTGGCCCGTCACCGGCGCGCCTTCGTTCAGTCCGAAGATACGCCGGCCGGCCTCGTTCATGAGCAGCGGTCGTCCTTCCATGTCGAGCACGCGCACGCAGTCGGGGCTGCTGTCGAAAATGCTTCTGATAAAAGCCTGAGCTTCCTGTTCAGCTATCTCCGCGGCTCGCCGTTCCGTGATGTCGAGAACGGACCCAACATATCCGAGGAACGTTCCGTCGGCGGAGAAGCGCGGTTGCCCGACGTCGATGACCCATGCCCAGCTTCCGTCGGCTCGTCGCAACCGGTACTCGCTACGCACCGGTTCTTTCCCAGCAGTCGCCCTGAAGAATATCTCCTGGACTGCCTGCCGATCATCGGGATGGATGACGTCGACCCAACCGAAACCGAGCGCCTCGGCCTCTGTTTGCCCCGTCGTTTCCAACCACAAGCGATTGAAGAAGCTCGTGTCGCCGGTGGGGTCCGCGACCCAGATCATCACGGGCGCATTGTCCGCGATGGCGCGAAAGCGGGCCTCGCTTTCGCGCAAGGCGTCGGCAGCGCGTCGCCTTTCATCGATATCTTCCAAGAGGCCGTACCAGCGCACGATTTTTCCATCCGCGTCTCGCTTTGCGGCTGCGCGAGCGCGGAACCAGCGATAATGGCCGGTCCTGGTCAACAGCCTGTAGTCGCAGTCGAATGGTGCACCGCTTGCCAGGGAGTGGCGCCATTCCTCTTCCAAAGAGTCCGCGTCCTGCGGATGAACGGCTTTGGCCCATCCTCTGCCGAGCGTTTCATTTTCGCCCAGACCAGTCAGTTCGCTCCATCGCGGGCCAACCTCCAGGACCTCTCCCGCCGTGTTTGCGGTCCAGGGAACTTGCGGGTGAAGGTCAACCAGAGAGCGATAGTGCTCCTCGCTCGCTCGGAGAGTCTCTTCGGTCCTGCGCAGGCCGGTGATATCCACGATCGTCACGACCACAAACTTCTCCTCGGTCGGACCGGCGGGAATGCTCACGCACCGTTTTTTCGTCAGGAGCGTGCGCTGTGTCCCATCTGGCGTCGTGATTTGCTCTTCGAGCTCGTGGCCTTCGCCTGTCGAAAGAACGACCCTGTCGAGCGAGACGATCCTGTCTGCCTGCTCCCCCGGTAATATGTCGTGGTCGGTCCGTCCGATGAGCTGGTTCCGGTCTTTGCCCAGAAGGTCGCATGCCGCGTCGTTGATGAAGACGAACCGTGACGCATCGTCCTTGACAATCACCGGTTCGGCAATGCCATCCATAAGCCGGTGAAAGAGATCATGGGGTCTAGGGGAGGGCGGTTCGGGCGTCGGTGCGTTCATGACACGACACTTAGACCGGTGAGGCGCTGTAGCGCATTGTAAGAAGTCCCCGATAGGTTGTGCAACCTTGGTCAACTGATCGCGGCTGCGAATTGTTCCCGGAGAAAGATACAGCCTCTCCTGCGGCACCGGTACACGCGCCTTAGACCCCCTCGAGTCGGCTGAACCGAACCGGGATGAGTTGCCGCGCCTCGAACTGCCCTTCCGAATCCTTGTCGATGACAGTCAGCACCTGTTCTTCCGAGCCCACAGGAAGAACAAGGCGGCCCATTGGCTTGAGCTGCTCAAGCAAAGCCGGGGGCGGCTCCTCAGCCGCCGCCGTGACCAGGATCTTGTCGAACGGAGCGTGCTCAGGCCAGCCGCGGGAACCGTCGCCAATACGAATGCCGACATTAGACATGCCGAGGCCGTGCAGGAGAGCCTCGGCATGGCTTGCGAATTCCTCAATGATCTCGACGCTCCAAATTCGCCCGGCGAGTTGCGCGAGGATTGCGGTTTGGTAGCCTAGGCCGGTGCCGATCTCGAGCACGGTCTCATGCGGTTGGGGAGCAAGGAGATCGGTCATGAGAGCGACCATGAAGGGCTGCGACACGGTTTTGTCGAAGCCGATCGGAAGCGGCATGTCCTGGTAGGCAAAGGGCGCAGCCGGCGCCGGGACGAACAGATGCCGGGGTACTCGCAGCATTGCTGCCATCACCCGTTCATCGAGCGCCGCCTTGCCGAGTTCCTTGCTTGCAAGGTCGGCATAGATTGCGATCACCTCGACCATGTGCCTGCGCAGAACGGCGAGGTGCTCTTCGTTCATTGGCTTCATGAGAACGCGCTCTCCTCAGCCAGTTGGCCGGCAAATGGCGTCTAGAACATTAAAGGGTGACGAGCATGCAATAGCAAGACCAAATGGTGCGAACAATGCGCTAGCGATCCGGCGCCACACAGGCAAGGACTTAGGGGTGTGAGCCAACGGCCGCACAAGCACCGCTAGAGCATCGGGAATTTGTCGGAGCGACAATAATCTTGTGAAAAATCCGATACTAGGGCACAATTTGTGAGTGCGGCGCTATCTCGACTCCGGCCGTCTTGCGCCGAGAGTTCGTGGGCGAAAGGTCGGCGTCGATGCATCAGGGGTTCTTTCTTCTGTTCGCTACGGTGTCCGTGGTCACAGCCCTGACGCTCGTCCTGGCGCGAAATCCGGTTCACAGCGCATTGGCGCTGATGGCGTGCTTCCTTCAGATTTCCGCAATCTTCGTCATGCTCGGTGCTCCGCTGCTCGTGGTCATCCAGATCTTCGTCTATGTTGGCGCGATCATGGTCCTGTTCCTGTTCGTGATCATGATGGTCGACGTGCGCGAAGCGGTGCTGCAGCGCTTCATGCCTGGCGGCAACCTGCCGGCGCTCACGTTGCTCGTCCTGCTCGGAGCCGAGATGGTCGTGCTGGTGCTCTGGAGCGATCGCTTTATTGAATCGCCCCCCGTCGCCGAGCGCGGCGGCGATGCGATCAGAGATCTCAGCAAGACGCTCTTCTCCGACTATCTCCTTCCGTTCGAAGTCGCCTCCGTCATCCTGTTGGCGGCCCTTGTCGGCGCCATTGTGCTGGCGCGGAAGGAGCCTGGCTGATGGTCCCGCTCTGGTGGTCGATCTTGCTCGGAGTGGCCCTGTTCGTGATAGGAGCGGGGGGCGTCCTGCTGAGGCGCAATATCCTGATCGTGCTGATGTCGCTGGAGCTTCTGCTCAATTCGGTCAACATCAATTTCATCGCCTTCGCCCAGTACTACGACGACTTCCGCGGACAGATCTTTGCGATCTTCGTCATCGCGATCACCGCGGCGGAGGTTGCCGTGGCCCTCGGCATATTGGTCGCGCTCGTGAGGAACAAGTCCACCCTCAAGGTAGACGACGTCACCATTATGAAAGGATAGCGGCTTGGACCCGGTGATATCGACCCGGCCGCTGCTCGCCGTCGCCGTCGCCGGACTGGCGGCTCTCGCCATTCTCTTTTTCAACAAACGCGAGAAACTCCGCGACGCGGTATCGCCAATCGCGGCGGTCGCCATGTTTGCGATCGTCGTCTCCATGGCGCCGACGGTGCTGGCCGGCGGCACCGTCGAACTGCGCCTGTTCGAGGTCCTGCCGGGGATCGACTTCGCTTTCCGCGCCGATGCGCTCGGCATGGTGTTCGCCACCGTCTCGTCGCTTCTGTGGATCGTGGCCGCGGTCTACTCCATTGGTTATATGCGGCACTTGCACGAGCACGCGCAGACCCGCTTTTTCGCCTGCTTCGCCACCAGCCTCGCTGCCGCAGTGGGCGGAGCCTTCGCCGCAAATCTGTTCACGCTGGTTATCTTCTACGAGGTGCTGAGCCTCGTCACCTATCCGCTCGTCTACCACCACGAGGACGAAGAAGGATGGCGGGGCAGCCGAAAGTATCTCGTCTATCTGATGGGCGCCTCGAAAAGCGTGCTTCTCGCAGCCTTGGCGCTAACCTATCACATCGCGGGGTCGCTCGACTTCGTGGCGGGCGGGCTGCTGGCGGGCGCCAATGCATCGGCGACGCTGCTCGCGGTCGTCTATTTCTGCTATCTGTTCGGCTTCGCCAAGGCGGCGGTGATGCCGATGCACGCCTGGCTACCCGCCGCAATGGTGGCGCCGACGCCGGTCAGCGCGCTCCTGCATGCCGTGGCGGTCGTCAAGATGGGCGTCTTCTGCGTGCTGCGGGTGATCTTCCATGTCTTTGGTGTCAGCATGGTCGGGGAACTGGGCCTCGGCATCGCCACGGCCTATCTGGTCTCGTTCACCATCCTGATGGCGTCGATCTACGCGCTGACGCGGGACGACCTGAAGGCGAGGCTCGCCTATTCGACCGTCAGCCAGCTCTCCTACATCGTGTTGGGCGCGGTACTCCTATCGCCGCTGGCCATGGTCGGCGGGATCATCCACATCGCCGCGCATGCATTCTCCAAGATCACGCTCTTTTTCTGCGCGGGGTCGATCTATTGCGCGTCCGGAAAACGCAATATCAGCGACATGGCGGGCATCGGCCGCAGGCTTCCCTGGACGATGGGGGCATTCTTCGTCGCGTCGCTGAGCATGATCGGGATTCCGCCGACGGCAGGTTTCGTCAGCAAGTGGTATCTGGCGGAGGGCTCGGTAGAGGCCGGGCAGATCGCTTTCCTGGCCGTGCTGCTCGCAAGTTCGGTCCTCAACGCCGCCTATTTTCTGCCGGTCAGCTACACCGCCTTTTTCGAGGCGGAGACCAAGGAGAACCGGGCGCCGGTCCGCGAAATCCCGCTTGTTGTGATCCCGCTGGTCGCGACCGCGATCCTTTCAGTGCTGATGGGCATCTTCCCCTACTATTTCCTCACCCTCGCGGACGGAGTGATCCGATGATCAAGCCTGTCGTCGATTTCTTTGGTGACGCGCAATATGCGAGGCCGCGCCGGCGGCTGTTCTATCTGGTGCTCGTCATGATCATCGTCGCCGATTTCCTGGTTCCCCGCGACCATACCGAATACCTGTGGGAGCGCTTGCCGGGCTGGTCGGCGGCGTACGGCTTCGGCTCCTGCGTGCTGCTCATCTTCGTTTCCAAGTTTCTCGGCCATCGCGCCGGGCTGATGCGGCGCGAGGATTATTATGACTGATTTCGTCCATCCGGCTCTCATCTTCATTCTAGGCGCTCTGCCGATCCCGTTCTTCACGGGACCGGTGCGTAAAGCCTATCTCGTGCTGGTCCCCGTACTGGCGGTCGTCGCCGTCATGGCGATAGAGCCCGGCAGTTATAGCGAGACGCGGTTCCTCGGCCAGGAAATTCTGATTGCGAAGGTCGACAAGCTTAGCATCGTCTTCGCTACTGTCTTCACTGTCATGGCGCTGATCGGGACGGTCTATGCATTGCACCTTTCCGGCGCCGGCCAGCATGTAGCCGCCTTCGTCTACGTCGGCAGCGCGCTCGGGGTGGTGTTCGCAGGCGACTATCTGACCCTCTACCTGTTCTGGGAGGGCATGGCATTCGCGTCGGCTTATCTGGTCTTCGCTCAGGGAGGGGGAGAGGCGATCCGCGCTGCTTTTCGGTATCTCATGGTCCACGTCACCGGCGGCGTCGTCCTGCTCGGCGGAATTCTGCTCCATGGGGCAACCGCTGGCTCGCTGCTCTTCGGCCCGGTCGAGGGCGCTTTGGACGCGGGTGCCTACCTCGTTCTTGCCGGTTTCCTGCTCAACGCCGCGGTGCCGCCGCTCAATGCCTGGCTGACCGATGCCTACCCGGAGGCGACCGTCACCGGCGCGGTGTTCATGAGCGCCTTCACGACCAAGACTGCCGTCTACGTGCTGGCGCGCGCGTTTCCGGGTATCGAACTGCTGGTCTGGCTCGGCACGGTGATGGCGCTCTATGGCGTCATTTACGCGGTGCTGGAAAACGACTGCCGCCGCCTTCTTGCCTATCATATCGTCAGTCAGGTGGGCTACATGGTCGCGGGCATCGGCATCGGCACCGAGCTGGCGGTGAACGGAGCCACCAGTCACGCCTTCGCGCACATCCTTTACAAGGGTCTCCTGTTCATGGGCGCCGGGGCGGTGATCTACGTCACAGGCCGGCGCAAGCTCACGGAGCTTGGCGGGCTCTACAAGGCAATGCCGCTGACGGTAGCGCTCTATATGATCGGCGCGTTCGCAATCTCGGCATTTCCGTTCTTCTCGGGTTTTGTCAGCAAATCGATGGTGATAGCCGCAGCAGGGCAGGATCACCGCGCGCTGGTAATGCTGGCGCTGACGATGGCGTCGTCCGGGACGTTCCTGCACACCGGGCTCAAGCTCCCCTATTACATGTTTTTCGGTACCGACCGCGGGCTGCAGGCACGGGAGCCGCCCGGCAACATGCTGGTCGCGATGGGCATGGCCGCGGCGCTCTGCATTGCCATTGGCATATTCCCCGGGCCGCTCTACGGGCTTCTGCCCTATCCTGTCGATTTCGAGCCCTATACCGGCGTCCACGTGACCGAGAGCCTCGGAATCCTGATGTTTACGGCTTTGGGCTTTGTGATCTTCCTCCGGGCGCTCGATCCCGAGCGCACGATCAGTCTCGACACCGACTGGTTCTATCGCAAGGGAGCCCGCGCCTTCATGTGGTTCGCAGAAAAACCGTTGGCGCGGTACGAGAAGGCGGTCAGCGACGTGTCGGAGACTGCGGTGCTGCCCTTCCTGCACGGCTCGGCGCGCGCCGGCATGCGGCTTGATCTCAATGGCGTGGATGGTGTCGTGAATGGTGTCGCCCGATCGATCCTTGACGGCGGCGGCGTATTGCGACGCTTGCAGACCGGCGTCGTCACTCACTACGTGCTGGCGATGATCGGCGGTCTGATCGCGGCCATCCTCGTCTTCGCGGTGGTGTGGAGGTAGCGCACGATGTCGATCCCGCTGCTGAGCCTCATCGTCTTCGTGCCCGTCGCCGGGGCGGCCGTTCTGATGTTCATGCGCAGCGACGATGCGGTGCGGTGGACGGCGCTCGGTTTCGGTATTGCCGATCTCGCTCTCTGCATCGTGATGCTGGCCGGCTTCGACACCACGACCCACGAAATGCAGTTCACCGAGAGCCGTCCCTGGGTGCCGGCGCTCGGGATCACTTATGCGCTCGGCGTAGACGGCATCAGCGCTCTCTTTCTGTTCCTGACGGCGCTGTTGAGCTTGATCTCCGTGCTCGCTTCCTGGGTGGCGGTCGACCGCAAGGTCAAGGAGTTCATGGTCAGCCTGCTGGTCATGCAGGCGCTGATGCTCGGTGTCTTCTGCGCGCTCGACCTGTTCCTGTTCTACGTCTTCTGGGAGGCTATGCTGATTCCAATGTACCTGATCATCGGCGTCTGGGGCGGCGAAGGCCGGGTCTATGCTGCATTCAAGTTCTTCCTCTACACGCTGGCCGGCAGCATCCTCTTCCTGATCGGCGTCATCGTGCTCTATTTCCAGGGGGGCGAGACCTTCGACATACTCGCCCTGACAGCGCAGGATCTGCCCTTCGGCGTCCAGTCCTGGCTGTTCTTCGCCTTCCTGGTGGCCTTCGCTGTCAAGGTGCCGATGGTGCCGGTGCACACCTGGCTGCCAGACGCACATGTCCAGGCGCCGACGGCGGGCAGCATCATTCTCGCCGGCGTGCTCCTGAAGATGGGTGCTTACGGATTCCTGCGCTTCTCGCTGCCGATGCTGCCGGAAGCATCGCTCTATTATTCGACGCTCATGCTCGTGCTTTCGGCTCTTGCGATCGTTTATGGCGGTTTGCTGGCGTTGGCACAGGACGACCTGAAAAAGCTGGTCGCCTATTCCAGCATCAGCCATATGGGATTTGTGACGCTCGGGATTTTCGCGCTGAACCTGCGCGGGCTCGAGGGCAGCATCCTGCAGATGTTCAACCACGGGATAACGACTGGCGCATTGTTCCTGTTCGTGGGCCTGATCTACGAGCGCACGCATACCCGCAGCATCGCGAATTACGGCGGGCTGATGAAGGCGGCGCCTGTCTATACCGCCTTTCTTGCGCTCTTCACCCTGTCTTCGATGGCGCTGCCGGGGACGAACGCTTTCGTGGGCGAATTGCTGGTGCTGTCCGGCGGGTTTGCGGCAAACTTGGCCGCGGGTGCAGCGGCCGTGGTGGGTGCGTTGCTGAGTGCTGCCTACCTGCTCGGCATGTACGGGAAAGTGGCGCTTGGTCCGGCGAGTGTAAGTGCCAAGTACAAGATACACGACGTGAACGGGCGCGAGATGGCTGCCATCCTGCCGCTCGCCATTTTCGTGCTCTGGGTCGGGCTTTATCCGAGACCGTTCCTCGGGATCATCGATGCCTCGGTGCGAAATCTGCTGGTGCAGGTGCACGGTGAAGGGAGCGGTCAATGACTGCTGCCGCGCTTCTCCAATGGGTCTTCGCGAGCGTCCCCGAGATCATCGTGGTCACCGGTGCCTGCATCCTGCTGATTGTTGGAGAGCTTGTGCGCAAGGGACGGGACGATCTGCTCCTGTGGGCTTCAGTCGCGATCGTGCTCCTCGCCGCGGTGGCCACGCTCATGCTGGCAGGCGAGATGCGGCCAGCCTATGCGGGCATGTTCATTTCCGACCGCTTCGCCGTCTTCTTCAAGTTGGTGTTTTATCTGGCGACTGTCCTGACCTTCTTCCTCTCGCGGAAATACGCCGAGATAGAGGGGATCGGCAGGAGCGAATATTATGTCCTGCTGCTCTTCGCCCTTGTGGGAATGATGATCATGGCCTCGGCGATCGACCTCCTTTCGATCTATGTGGGTCTCGAGCTGATGGTGCTCTGCACTTATGTGCTGACAGGCTTCCTGCGCAAAGAGCGGCGGTCGAACGAGGCGGCGTTGAAATATGTGATCCTCGGCGCGGTCTCGACGGCGATTTTCCTTTATGGCGTCTCGCTGATATACGGGCTCACCGGTACGACCCAACTGGACCGGATGGCTGAGGCGGTGAGCGGCGGTCCGCTCGATCCCGCCCTGCTGCTGGCGGTCGTTTTCATCGTTGCGGGGCTCGTCTTCAAGATCGGCGCCGTGCCCTTCCATATGTGGGTGCCGGACGTCTATGAAGGCGCGCCGACGACGATCACTGCCTTCATGTCGGTCGCGCCCAAGGCGGCCGGGTTCGCGGTGATCCTCAGGGTGTTCCTTAATCCGCTTGTCGAAGCCTCGAACGCCTGGATCATCGTCGCGGCCATTGCGGTGGCAACGATGGCGCTCGGCAGTTTCGTGGCGCTGGTGCAGGATAATTTCAAGCGCCTGCTCGCCTATTCCAGCATCGCCCATGCCGGTTTCGCTATTTTCGGCGTGGTGGCCGGCGGCCAGGACGGGATCGCCAGCGTGATGCTCTATCTGCTCATCTATACCTTCATGAATCTCGGCATTTTCGGCGCCGTGATCATGATGCGGAACGGAGATTTTTCCGGCGAAGTCATCGAAGACTACGCAGGTTTCGCCAAGTTCCATCCCGGGCTCGCGCTTCTGATGCTCCTCTATCTCTTCTCGCTCGCGGGCATCCCGCCGACAGCCGGGTTCTTCGCCAAGTTCTATGTGCTGGTCGCGCTGGTCGAGCGCGGTTTCGTCGCGCTGGCGGTGATCGCAGTCCTGCTCAGCGTCGTCGCCGCCTACTTCTATATCCGCATCGTGATGGTGATCTACATGCGCGAGCCGGAAAGGGCGTTCGAACCTGCGCTGACGCCGCTCGTCCGCGCCACGCTCGCCTTCACCGCCGCCGGCACCATCGGCATCGGCCTGTTTCCGGCGTGGTTCCTGAGGTTAGCTCAACAGTCGGCTTTCGGTGGGTAAGGCGGGTTTTCGCTGCTGTATCGTCGTTCGCTACAGGCGGGCCAATTCGGATCATGCATTACTAATCAATTGGATTTGCATTGATCCGCCCGACGGCATAGACTCGCCTTGGAGGAAAAGGATTGCCCAGGCCGCCTATCGAGGCGCCGGCATCCCGGGTTCCGAAGGGGCCGATCGCGGCTGAGAAAAGCCGCTGGTTGGCCAAGGCCAACGCTATGACGGCAATGGAGTTCCTGCCGGTTCTGTTCATGGTCGCCGGGATAGTCCTGGTGGCGGCGGCGACGCTTTTCGTCTCATCGCTGTTGCGTCCGTCCAATCCCTATCCCGAGAAGAACGCCCCTTACGAATGCGGTATGGAAGCGGCGGGCGAGGCCGCAGGCGGCCGCTTCCGGGTTCCGTTCTTTATCCTCGCTATCCTCCTCGTGGTCTTCGATGTCGAAGCGATGTTCCTCTTTCCCTGGGCGGTCGTCCTGAAGGAGATCGGCATTGTCGGCTATATCGAGATGTTCGTCTTCATGTTGCTGCTACTTGTGGGCTTCGCCTATGCCTGGCTGAAGGGGGCGCTGGAATGGCAGGAGTAAACGACGCGATCCGCGACAGTGTACTGTTCACCACGGCCGACAGCATCATCAGTTGGAGCCGGAGGTCGGCCCTGTGGCCCGAAACCTTCGGCATTGCCTGCTGCGCCATCGAAATGATCTCGGCCGGCTGTGCGCGCTACGACCTGGACCGGTTCGGCGTGGTGTTCCGGCCTTCTCCGCGGCAGTCCGATGTGATGATCATCGCCGGCACGGTCACGCGGAAATTTGCGCCCGTCGTGCGGCGGCTTTACGATCAGATGCCGGAACCGCGCTGGGTGATTGCGATGGGGACCTGCGCGATTTCGGGCGGAGTCTACAACACCTATGCCGTGGTGCAGGGATCGGAAACCTTCGTCCCAGTCGACGTGCATGTGCCCGGCTGTCCGCCGAGGCCGGAGGCGCTGATGCACGGCTTTCTCCTGCTTCAGGAGAAGATCAAGAGGTCCCGCGCACTCACCGGGACGCCCCTGGGACGGGTTGTAGCGTCATGACCGGGGAGCGGCCTGTCGATCTCGCGGCGATCATCGGGAGCTTCGCAGGAGCAGTCGAGAATCTCGGCCTTGCGAATGGTATTTACGCCTTTGCCGTCCCACCGGAGCAGATCGTCGAGTTCTGTCGGTTCCTGAAAGAACACCCGGCGCTTGAGTTCAATTTCCTCTCTGACATCTGCGGCGTCGATCACTTTCCCGAAATGCCTCGTTTCGAGACGGTTTACCACCTCTATTCGCTGAACAACAAATGGCGCGTTCGCATCAAGTGCCGGCTCGGCGACGTACCGCATGTTCCCTCTGTCACGGGAGTCTGGCGAACCGCCAACTGGCATGAGCGCGAGGCCTGGGACATGTACGGCATCAGCTTCGAGGGGCATCCCGATTTGCGCCGGATCTACATGTGGGAAGGTTTCGAGGGCTTTCCGCAACGGAAGGATTTCCCGTTGAGGGGCTACAAGGACAAGCTGAACCCCTTCGGTGCCGAGGGACCGCCGCCGACGCAGCCGGACCTCGCCACTAGAGATATACCCCAAGGAGCTAGTTAGACGCCGGAGAGTTGAGATGACCGAAGTCACCGAGCTCATGAGGCCGGAAGGCGAAGCGCTCAATACCAAGGAGGTGCTTCTCAATCTCGGTCCGCAACACCCCAGCACCCATGGGGTTCTGCGGCTCGTGCTCCAACTCGACGGCGAATATGTCGAGCGCGTCGACCCGCATATCGGCTATCTGCACCGTGGCACCGAAAAGCTGGCGGAGAGCTTCACCTATACGCAGATCTTCCCGCTGACCGACCGGCTCGACTATCTCTGTCCGCCTTCGAACAACCTGGCCTTCGCGCTCGCCGTGGAGAAGCTGCTCGGCATAGAGGCCCCGATCCGGGCGCAATATATCCGCGTGATGATGGCCGAACTCGCACGGATTTCCGGCCATCTCCTGATCACCGGCGCGCTGCCGATGGACCTGGGCGCCATGACCGCGCTTCTTTACGCCATGCGCGAGCGCGAAATGATCATGGACCTATTGGAAATGATCACCGGTGCACGCATGCACACGTCCTACTGCCGCGTCGGCGGGGTGCGCGAGGACCTGCCCGACGGGTTCCTTCCGAAGATCAGGGAGTTCTGCGAGATATTCCCGAACAGGATCCGCGACTATGAGCGCCTGATAGAGAACAATCGGGTGTTTCTCAGCCGTACGCAAGGCGTCGGTGTGATCTCCGCAACGGACGCGATCGACCTCGGCTTGAGCGGTCCGAACCTGCGTGCCTCCGGCGTCGACTGGGACATCCGGCGCGACGAACCCTATGAAATCTACGATCGGCTCGACTTCAACGTCATCACGCGCGAGGAGGGCGATTGCTATGCGCGCTGGCTTTGCCGGGTCGACGAGATGCGCGAGAGCATCCGCCTTATCGAACAATGCATGGAGCAGATGCCGGACGGGCCGTTTCAGGTCGATATTCCGACGATCGCCTTCCCCGTCGATAAAGAGCGCGTGCATTGCTCGATGGAGGCCCTGATCCAGCATTTCGATCTCTCCGCCTATGGCTTCGACGTACCCGCGGGCGAGGTCTATTCGGTAATCGAGGCGCCCAAGGGGGAACTCGGCTTCTACATCATCAGCGACGGATCGCCGAAGCCGTTCCGCATGAAGGTGAGGGCGCCTTCCTTCGTCAATCTTCAGGCGCTCTTCGGCGTCACCAATGCACGCTACCTCGCCGACATGATCGCGGTGCTCGGCAGTCTCGACCCGGTGATGGCGGAGGTGGACAAGTAGCAGGGAGGATGGGACGCGATGTCGATGCGCGAAGAGATCGAGGCGGCGGCGACACGATACCCCGACCGGCGGTCGGCGATCATGCCCGCGCTCATGATCGCGCAGAAGGAGCATGGTCATCTGCCCGGCCCGGTTCTCGAAGACGTCGCCGAGATCCTCGGCGTCGAGCGGGTTTGGGTCTATGAACTGGCGACCTTCTACACGCTCTTCCATACCGAACCGATCGGCAGGTTCCACCTGCAACTCTGTGACAACGTCTCCTGCATGCTGTGCGGATCCGAGGCGCTGCTCAATCACCTGGAAACGACATTGGGGATTAATAAGGGCGAGACCACCCCGGACGAGCTGTTCACGCTTTCGACCGTCGAATGTCTCGGGGCCTGCGAAATGGCTCCGGTGATGCAGGTCGGCGACGATTACTACGGCAACCTTGATACCGCGCGGCTCGATGCGCTGCTGGAGAGCTTCCGCGCGGCGGAGCGGGTGACGAGCGACGAGCGCGCTGCGCCGGCGCCAGGAGAGTAAGCTATGTTCGAGCCGGTCCTGCTCAGGAATGTCGATGTGCTGGACGGTCATCGGCTGTCGACCTATGAGGCCGGCGGCGGCTACCGGGCGCTCAGGAAGGCGCTCGGCGAATACACGCCCGACGAGATTGTCGAGCTTGTCAAGGAATCCAACCTGCGCGGCCGCGGAGGGGCCGGCTTCCCGACGGGCATGAAGTGGAGCTTCGTGCCGAAAGCGGCCGGCAAGCCGAAATACCTCTGCTGCAATGCCGATGAAGGCGAACCCGGTACCTTCAAGGACCGCATCATCATGGAGCGCGACCCGCATCAGCTCATCGAGGGGCTGGCGGTCAGCGCCTATGCAATCGGGGCCGAGACGGCTTATGTCTACATTCGCGGAGAGTATGTGACGGCTATTCGCCGCCTGGAACAGGCGATCGCCGAGGCGCATGAAAACGGCTATCTGGGCGCCGGCATTCTTGGCTCGAATTTCAGTTTCATGGTCCACATCCATCGCGGAGCCGGCGCCTATATCTGCGGCGAGGAGACCGCAATGCTCGAGTCTCTCGAGGGCAAGCGGGCGCAGCCGCGACTGAAGCCGCCGTTTCCGGCCGTGGCCGGGCTCTACGCCAGCCCGACAGTCATCAACAATGTCGAGACGCTTGCCTGCGTGCCGCATATCGTGATGCGCGGATCGGCATGGTTCCGCGGCATAGGGCCGGACAGGAGCCCCGGCCCGAAGCTCTACTGTCTCAGCGGTCAGGTGCGCAAACCCGGCCTTTATGAGTTGCCGATGGGCATATCGCTGCGGGAACTCGTAGAGGAACACGCCGGCGGGCCCCTGCCGGGGCGAAAGGTCAAGGCGGTGATTCCCGGCGGGGTATCGGCGCCGGTTATACCGGAGAGCGAGCTCGAGGTGGGCATGGATTTCGACTCGCTTGCCGCGGCCGGTTCGATGCTCGGCTCGGCAGGCGTGGTCGTGATCGACGACTCGACCTGCATGGTCAAGCTCGCCACGCGGATCATCGAGTTCTTCCACCATGAGTCCTGCGGCAAGTGCACGCCATGCCGGGAAGGTTTGGACTGGACCGTGAAAGTCCTGCGGCGCATCGAGGCAGGCGAGGGTGAAACCGGCGACCTGGAGCAGTTGGAGATGCTCTGCAAGGGCATTTTCGGCAACACGTTTTGTGCCCTGGGCGACGGCGCGGCCATGGGATTGCGGGCCGCGCTCAAGCATTTCCGCGCGGAGTTCGTCGCCCATATCGAAGAGCGGAGGTGCCCCTTCCACTGAAAGGGAACCGGGCCGGTCTGGGAGGAAGTATGGTCAAGATCACGATCGACGAACAATCGCTGGAGGTCGAGGCTGGCTCCACGGTGCTCGCCGCCGCCGAGCGACTGGGCATCGAGATCCCCACCTTCTGCTATTGGAAGCGGCTGCCGCCACTCGCCTCGTGCCGCATGTGTCTGGTGGAGATCGAGGGACTGCGGCGGCTGCAGCCGGCCTGCGCCACTGTGGCAGCGGACGGCATGGTGGTTCGGACAAATACGCCGCTGATCGAGGAAACGCGCTCGTCCATGCTCGACATGCTGCTGGCCAATCACCCGCTCGATTGCCCGATCTGCGACAAGGGCGGCGAGTGCGAACTGCAGGACATGGTCATGGCGTATGGACCCGGCGAAAGCCGGTTCCGCGACCCAAAACGCGTGTTCCATTCGAAGGACATCCGTCTGAGCCCAGTCATCATCATGAATGTCAACCGGTGCATCCAGTGCCAGCGCTGCGTGCGCATGTGCGAGGAGGTCGTTGGCGCGGTGGCGCTAGGCACGGTCGAAAAGGGAATGGACACCGCCGTCACCGGTTTCGAGGGGAGTCTTGCAAGCTGCGACCAGTGCGGCAATTGCGTCGAGGTCTGCCCGGTCGGCGCGCTGATGAGTTTCCCCTATCGCTACAGAGCACGGCCCTGGGATCTCGCCGAGACCGACACGATCTGCCCGCATTGCGGCACCGGATGCCAGCTAACCGTCGGAGCGCGCAAAGGCGAGTTCATGCGGGTCCGCTCGGACTGGGAACATGGCGTGAACCGCGAAACGCTCTGCGTGCGCGGCCGCTTCGGCCTCGACTTCATCGAAAGCCGGGATCGCATCAAGCGGCCGATGATCCGCCGCGACGGAGCGCTGACTGCGGTGTCATGGGAGGAGGCGGGCGAATTTCTCCGCCAGCGCCTCGCGGTAGTGGAGGGCACGGCCGCCGGCGGCCTCATCTCGCCGCGCCTGCCGAACGAGGTGCTCTACCAGTTCCAGAAGCTGATGCGGACGGTGTTCCGCACCAATAATATCGACTGCTCGTCGCGCTGGTCCACGCCCCTCGACATTCTGGCCCCCGTAGTGGCAAGCTTTTACAGCCGCGACCCTCTCGAACAGGTGATCGGCAAGGACTGCGTCCTTATCATCGGCGGCAATGTGACCGAGGAGAATCCGGTCACCGAATACCTCCTGCGCGATGCCGCGCGGCGGCGGCATACCCGCTTGCTCATGCTTTCGGCACGGCCATCTCGGCTCGATGCCGATGCCCGGGCGGTCCTTCGCGCCCGTCCCGGCGGCGAGGCTCAGAGCCTTGCCGCAGTCGTGGCTGCTCTCGCGGCCGTGGCCGATGAGGGTTTCCCGGGAGACATTCTTGCGAAGACCAGCGGGACGATCGCCAGTTCCGGCGCCAATGATGCGTTGGACCGTCTGGTCTTAACGCTCAAGGAAGGTCGGAGCGTCACTCTCCTGGTAAGCGTCGATCTGCTGAGATCACCGCTGGCGCGGGAGACGCTGCAGCAGCTCGGCAACCTTCTGCAGCTCCTGCGCCTGCTCGGCAAGGAACCCTCGCTGCAGTTCCTCTTCGATCGTGCCAATCAAATGGGCGCCTGGGACATGGGTGTTCTGCCGGGGGTTTTGCCGGGGCTGGGCCCTGTCTCCGATGAGGCGATGCGCACGAAGTTCGAACGGAGCTGGGGCGCGGAGATCCCTCGCGAACCGGGTGCCGATTTCGACGCGATGCTGGAACTCTGCGAAAGCGGGCGGATGGGTGTGCTCTATGTGGTCGGAAGCGACCCGCTGATGTCCTATCCCGACCGGGAGTTCGTCGAGAGCGCACTGGGTGCCGCCAATCTTCTGATCGTGCAGGACGCGTTTCTCACCGATACGGCGGGACTGGCCGACGTCGTGCTGCCCGCAGCCGGTTACGGCGAAGAATCCGGCACGTTCACCAACAATGAAGGCCGGACCCAGGAGCTCCGCAAATTCCGCGATCCGGCTTTTGACGCCAGGAGCAATCTGGCGATCTTCGGCTTTATCGCTGCGCTTCGGGAGCAGCCGCTGCAGCCATCGACCGAGACCGTCATCTTCGACGAGATGACCCGGTTGGTTCCCGCCTATGAAGGCTTGACGTGGGAAGGGCTTGGTGCCGACGGTGCCTTCACCACGTCAGCCCTGCAGCCTTGGGCACGCGGGTTCTTCGCTCCTCCGTCTGCGCCTGGGGTGACGGACGTGCTCCAGCTGATCACCGGCAACTGTCTGTTCCACAATGGCTATGTTTCCGAGCGCTCGGAAACCCTGAATTCGGTCGCGGATGACCCGTTTGTCGAGATGAGCGCTCAGGATGCCGCTGGTCTTAGCCTTTCAGACGGCGATCAGGTGCTCGTGCGATCCGCCCGGGGCGAGCTGACGGCGAAGCTCAAGGTCAACAGGCGCTTTCCAGACGGGCTCGTGTTCGTTCCCGAAAACTACCGCGCCCTGCGGCTCAACAGTCTGATGCGGCGGGGCGAGTATCCATGTTCGGTGGAGGTCCAAGAGTGCGCGAAGCGCGTAGAATCTGCTCTGGAGGAAGACCGGGTCTGATTGCATCCGGATCTGCGGAGCAGAGGGGGGCATTTGCTGCAGCCTTGCTGTTGATCGGGTCCACTCTCAGGCAATCTGCGGCAGGCGATTGCGTCAGCGATAGTTGGCTCCGCAAATGTAATCGTGCATGTCCCGCTCCGCTTGCAATGCCTCTTCGAGCCGGTGTTTGACCACGTCGCCGATGCTGACCACGCCGACGGCATCGTTGCCGTCCATGACCAGTACATGGCGCGTGCGCCGCTCGGTCATGATCGACATCACGAAGGGAAGGAAATCCTCCGTCGAACAGGTCGCGACAGTGCGGTTCATGATTTCTCCGACCCGCATCAGGGGTGCTTCGGTGCCGTACTCGGCCACGGCATGGCAGCAGTCCCGCTCCGAGAGCGTGCCCAGGCATTCCCCTGGCGAACGGCCGACGACGACGAAGCCGATATTCTTATCGCGAAACAGCCGCAATACTTCCACCATCGTATGGTCCGGCGTGACCGAGAAGATTTCGGGAGACTTGCTCCCCAGGATTTGGCAGATGTGCATCTGAACCTCCAGTCCCCGCTTCGGCGCGACGCCCGGCGCGCCTTCACTTTCGTCGAATATTCCGCCACCAGTTGTACCCGCGCGGCTCGCTGGTCTCGACCAGAACATCCCGTTCGGTGTTCAGGCGCGCAGCGACGACACCGCCGCCGGTCATCGCCTTGCCCGGCTTGGCGAGGAGATCGTCACGGCCGATCACCAAGTCGCGCGAGGAGAAACTCGAAAATTCATATTGTTGGCCAAGAGCGATCGCGTCCGCCGGACAGGCGTCCTCGCAGAGCCCGCAGAAGAGACAGCGGGCCGTGTCGATTTCGAATATGGCCGGGCGCCGGTTGCCCTTCTCGTCCTCGTAGGGGACCACTTCGATGCAGTCGCAGGGACAGATCCGCGCGCAAAGTTCGCAAGCGACGCATTTGATCTCGCCCTCGGCGTCACGTTTGAGGAAATGATGCCCGCGATAACGCGAATAGGGCAGCCATTTCTCCTTGTCCGGATATTGCATGGTGACGGGTCTGGAGAACATGTAGCCGAAGGTTAAAGCCAAACCATTCGCCAGATCGGCGAAGAAGGCCCAGCCGATCCATCTTCCAGCTTTGTCGAGTGCGCGCGACATGGTCGCCTCGCTGCGGCTCCTGAGAGTCGTCTTGCATGTCCGTACCCAGAGCTTGTGGGCGGCATGCATCAAGAGAAAACAACACCGCTTATGATTATGTTCGCCAAAGACAGGGGAAGCAAGACCTTCCATCCGATCGCCATCAGTTGGTCGTAGCGGTAGCGGGGGAAGGTAAAGCGGAACCACATAAACAGATAGACGAAGAAGGCAACCTTCAGCAAAAACCAGAGGAGTGGCGGCAGCGGGATGAGCACGCCGTTCCACCCGCCGAAGAACAGGATCACGGTGAGGACCGACACCAGCACCATGACGACATATTCGCTGACCATGAACAAGGCGAAGCGGATGCCGCTATATTCGGTATGGAACCCGGCTCCCAGATCGCCTTCGGCTTCCGCAAGATCGAAAGGAATTCGCTGCGCTTCGGCAAGGCCTGCGACGAAGAACACGAAAAATCCGATCGGCTGATAAACGACATTCCAGACGTCGCTTTGCGCCCGCACGATGTCCAGCAGGCTCATGGATTGCGCCAGCATGACGACGCCGATGACCGCGAACCCCATCGGAATTTCGTAGCTGATCATTTGCGCGCAGGTCCGCAGAGAACCAAGGACCGCATATTTGCTGTTTGCCGCCCAGCCGCCGAAGATGACGCCATAGACCTCCAGCCCGATCACCGCGAAGACGAAAAGCAGCGCTACGTTCAGGTTGGAAATGTAGAGCGTGATCTCGTTGCCGAGGACCGAAACGCTTTCGCCGAACGGGATTGCGGCAAACACCACGAAGGGCGGGGCAAGCGCCAGGATCGGAGCCAGTTTGAACAGGAAGCGGTCGGCTTCGGCCGGTATATGATCCTCTTTGGTCAGGAGCTTGATCCCGTCCGCCACCGGCTGCAGCAGTCCGTGCCAGCCCACGCGCATCGGCCCCATCCTCTGCTGCATGTGCCCGGCGATTTTGCGTTCCAACCACGTCAGCGGCAGGGGCAGCAACAGCAGGATCGCGATCACCAAGGCGACCTTGAAGACGATCACGCCGAGGGCGACGATAAGTTCCATGACTTTGCGTCCGTTGCCCAGCCCGCGCGTGTTGTCGGACGCGCAAAGCGAGATGTGGCACTCTGGATCGCTGCATGACTTCATCCTTGGCTCGGCCAGGTTCTTAAGGCAACATGCAGCAGCGCGCGTTTTGCGCACCTGTCAGCCTCACGGTACAGCCGTCACGCTCCACTTGCAATGAGGCGGCAAGGAACCGGCGTCGACAGCATCTGCCGGCGGTATGCTGAACCGATCTCCGCATGCCGGAGGGGGCCGCGCGGCTGATCTGGTTTTCAACAATCCGCGCGGCCGTTTGCTTCCTTGTTCACGCCCCTTCTCCTACAATCACTTCCAGACACAGAGGAGTCCTGCCATGAGCGAAGATGCCTTCAATATGTCGATCCGCAAGTTCCTGAAAGAAGTCGGAGTCACGTCGCAGAGAGAGATCGAGGAGACGGTGCGCAAGGGGCAGATCGGCGGCAAGACGTTGAAAGTCCGCATGACGCTGACGGCGGAAGGCACCAAACTCAATCACGTAGTGGAGGGTGATATAGAGCTTCCATAACCCGAGAGCAGGAAGCTCCAGCATCACAGCCACCTTTCCTGGAACGCTAGCTCGCCGCCCGGAATGGCTTTGCGAGCGACGCCGGGAAGTGCAGCGTGAGCAATTGGCGATTTTGCGAGATGATCACGAGAACTATGATCGTCGCGAGATAGGGAAGTGCCGAGAGCAGCTCCGAAGGGACCGCGATGCCGAGAGCCTGGCCCTGCAGCTGCAGGATCGTCATGCCGCCGAACAGCCAGGCGCCGATCAGCACGCGCAACGGCCGCCATGTCGCAAAGACGACGAGTGCGAGCGAGATCCAGCCCTTGCCGGCCGTCATGTTTTCCACCCAGAGCGGCGTGTAGGCGACCGACAGGTATGCCCCGGCAAGGCCAGCCATCAGACCACCGAAAAGCACCGCCAGATATCTGATCTTGATGACAGGATAGCCGATCGCGTGCGACGTCTCGGGCGACTCGCCGACCGTGCGCAAGATGAGGCCTCCCTTGGTGCGGTAGAAGAACCAGGTGATGAGGCCGAACATCCCGATTGCCAGATAGACCATCGGATCGAAGCGGAAGAACATCGGCCCGACCACCGGGATATCGGAGAGGAAGGGGATATGGACGCGCTTCAGCGCATCGATAGGCGCACTGCCGAACCCGCGGCCGAGAAACGCCGAAACCCCCGATCCGAATATGGCGAGCGCCAGGCCGGCGGCATATTGGTTGGTCAGAAACGTCAGCGCCAGCACCCCGAAGAGAAGCGAGGTGGCGGCGCCGGCGAGTGCGCCGGCGGCGATGGCCACCGGCATCGGCAGGCCAGCGATCACCGCCCAGAAGGCGAAGGCCGCCCCCATCAGCATCATGCCCTCGAGCCCCAGGTTGAGCACGCCAGACTTCTCGACGACGAGCTCGCCAAGGGCTGCGAATATCAATGGCGTCGCGGCGATGATTGTCCCGGTGAAAATGGCAATGAAAAGATCCATCAGGCGTGCTCCGGAAGACGAAGACGATAGTAGATGAAGAAGTCGGCAGCGAGCAGGAAGAACAGGAGGATGCCCTGGAAGATGCGGGTGAGCGCCGCCGGCAGGCCGAGGGTCATCTGGACGGTTTCGCCGCCGAGGAAGAGGAGCGACATCAGCAGCCCCCCGAGCACGATGCCAAAGGCGTTCAGCCGTCCGATGAAGGCGACGATGATGGCGGCAAAGCCGTAACCCGGCGAGATCTGGGGCGACAATTGCCCGAGCGGGCCGGCGACTTCCGCCATACCGGCGATGCCGGCCGCCGCGCCACCCGCAAGCAGCCCTGTCCAGACTGAGGAGGACTCGCGAAAGCCCGCATAGCGTGCCGCAAGGGGAGCGGCGCCGCTCACCGACATCTTGTAGCCGAGGAAGCTGCGATCGGTGAAGAGCCACATCATGACGACCGCTACGGCCGTGATGAAGATCGACGGATTGAGCCGGTAGGAATAATCGAAGGGCTCGAACATTGCCGCTGCGGGCAGGAGCGCCGTTTGCGGATAGTTGAAGCCCGCCGGATCGCGCCACGGGCCGTGCACCAGAAAGGACAGCAACAGCGTCGCGATATAGGTCAGCATGAGCGTGACGAGGATCTCGTTGGTGTTCATGCGGGCTCTGAGAAATGCCGGGATCGCCGCCCATACCATGCCGGCGCCTGCGCCGGCGAGAAACATCAGGGGAATGAGGAGCGGGCTCTCGGGATCGGGATAGAAAAGGCCGACGCCACAGGCTGCGATAGCACCGATGATCAGTTGCCCCTCGGCGCCGATGTTCCAGATGTTGGCACGGAATCCGACCGCCAGTCCGCAGGCGATCAGGATCAGAGGCGAGGCCTTGAGCAGCCACTCCGAAAGGCCGTTGATGGAATTGATGGGCGACACGAAGAAGGCGTGCAGCGTCGCCAGCGGATCATAGCCGAGCGCGGCAAACAGTACGGACCCGGCAAGAAAGGTCAGCGCCGTGGCGATCACCGGAGCGGCGATCCGCATCTGCGCGGATGGTTCCTGCCTTTGTTCAATCCTCAAGCGCAACTTCGGTTCTCCTCGTTTCGCCATGGCCGACCCGGGTCATTAAGAGGCCGATCTCTTCGCGATTGGTTTGCTTTCTGATCAATGGCGGCGAAACACGGCCGTTGGAAATGACCAGCAATCGGTCGCAAATCTCGAACAGTTCATCGAGCTCCTCCGAAACGACGAGCACCGCAGCGCCGGCGCGGCTGAGATCGACGAGCGTCTGACGGATGAAGGCGGCTGCACCGACATCCACGCCCCAGGTCGGCTGGGACACGAGAAGAATCTTCGGCTCCAGGGTGAGCTCGCGGCCGACGATGAATTTCTGCAGGTTGCCGCCGGAGAGGCTTTGCGCGCTCGCTTGCGGTCCATTCGCCTTCACCTTGAAGCGCTCGATAATGTGCCTCGCGAACTCGCCGGCCCGCCTGCGGTCGACGAGAGCGTTGCGCACGAGGCCCGCCCGGTGGGCCGTCAGCACTGCGTTTTCCCATAGGGAATGGGGCGGGACCGCGCCACGGCCGAGGCGTTCCTCCGGGACGAAGGCCATGCCGAGCTTGCGCCGTTCGCCGGCGTTGAGGTGGCCGGACGGTCTGCCGCCGATGAGGATCGTCTCGGCACGCGGATGGGTCCGCTCGCCGCTCAACAGCGCGATCAACTCCGCCTGGCCATTGCCCGACACACCGGCCAGTCCGACGATCTCGCCGCCATGCACCTCGAGGGATACATCCGTCAGCTCGGTGCCGTACTTGTCCCGCGCGGGAGCGGACAGCCCGCGGACTTCCAGCAGCGGCTTGGCGCTCGGGGCTGAAGGACTGACATGCATTTGCGGAAGCTGAGAGCCGACCATCATCCGGGCGAGCTCCAGCGACGTCGATTCCTTGGGTTTTGCCGTGCCGGTCACCTTGCCGTTGCGCAGCACCGTGGCGGTGTCGCAAAGTTCCTGCACTTCATCGAGCTTGTGGCTGATATAGACGATGCTGCAGCCTTCGCTTGCCAGCTGGCGAAGCGTTTCGAAGAGCTTCACCACGGCTTGCGGCGTAAGCACCGAGGTTGGCTCGTCCAGGATCAGAAGCTTGGGTGACTGCAGGAGGCAACGTACGATCTCCACTCGCTGCCGCTCGCCGACGGAGAGATCGTGCACCCTGCGGTGCGGATCGATGGGCATGCCGTAGCGCGCCGACAAGGTCTTGATCTCGGCCGCGAGCCGGTCGAGGTCGAAAGTGCCTTTGACCGCCAGGGCGATATTCTCGACCACCGAGACGGATTCGAAGAGCGCGAAATGCTGGTAGACCATCTCGATCCCGAGCGAACGCGAGATTGCGGGATTGTGCGCTTCGATCCGTCTGCCGTCGCAATAGATCTCGCCCGAGTCGGCTTGAGCCGCGCCATAGATGATCTTCATCAGCGTCGATTTGCCGGCGCCGTTCTCTCCGAGGACCGCGTGTATCTCTCCCGGCAGGATCGACAGCGAGACGGCGTCGTTCGCGACGGTGCCGGGATAACTCTTGGTAATGCTGCGCAGTTCGAGGCGGGGGATCATGGCCGCTCCTGCCGTGGTTGTGCATTGGGGACGACGTGTCCGCGGCGCGTGATTTCACCGCGGTCACGTCGATTTCAGGACGCGACTCAGCTGAGCTTGCCGATCATTCCCCTGACGAACCAGTTCATGCCCCGGATATCGGTATCCGAAAGAACCGATCCGGCAGCGACCTTGACTTTGCCGTCCTGATCCTTGAGCTCGCCGGCATATGGATGGATCTTGCCCGCTGCGATATCGGCTTCGAGCTGCTTCAATTTGGCTTGGATGTCGGCAGGGATCGCCTCGTTATAGGGGGCCATCTTGACGACGCCGGCGGCAAGCCCGTCCCAACGCGCCTCGGCCTTCCAGGTGCCCTCCGCGACGCCTTTTGCGGCACGCAGATATTCACTGGACCAGTCGAGCGTAAAGGCCGTGAGTTGTTTGCCGGAGCCGAACTTGGCCATGTCGCTGGCGTAGCCGATCGACCAGGCGCCGCCTTCGCCGGCCACCTGTACGCCGGTCGCCGTATCGGTCATCGAACAGATCACGTCGCAGCCTTGCGACAGGAGCGTATTGGCGGCTTCCTTCTCCTTGCCCGGATCGAACCAGGAGTTGAGGAAGATGGCATTGCAGGTGGCCCCCGGATTGACGCTCTGCGCGCCGAGAAGAAGCGCATTCGCCGGCCCGACAATGTCCGGGATCGGGAAGCCGCCGATGAAGCCGATCTTGCCGGACTTGCTCATATGCCCGCCGGCAGCGCCCGCGACGAAGGTGCCCTCGTAATATTTGGCCTCGAAGGTGCCGAGGTTTGCGCGGTGCACGATGCCCGAACAGTGTTCGAAGGCCGTCTTGGGGAAGCGCGGCGCCACCTTCTGCATCGGCGTGCCGTGCGAGAAGCTGGTTCCGAAAATCAGCTGGTTTCCGGAGGCGGCGAGCTCGCGGAACACGCGCTCGGCATCCTGGGGCATGAAGATGTTGTCGATGACCGTTATGGCGACCTTGTCGCCGAATTCCTTCTTGATCGCGTCGACACCGAGGCTGTGCTGTTTGGTCCAGCCGATCTCGGCAATCGGCGAGACATAGACGACGCCGATCTTGAGCGGCTCCTCTGCGCTGACGAAGCTGGCAAGGCTTCCGGTTCCGAGTGCCACACCGGTCGCGCCGGAATATTGAAGGAATTGTCGTCTGGTCAGGTTGAACATGGCAGTAACCCCTTTGTCGGTTCGTGTCGTTTCTCCGGCTTGTGGCCGCCGGATCTATTTCGTGGCGTGGACGTGGCGACGCGCGCCGGCCCCGCCGCTTTCTTCCGTTTTCTTGCGCGGCGCCGGCTTGGGCGCCTCGTCGGCTTTGCCCTCGAGATAGGGCTGAAGCGCCTCCCGTGGCGTCAGCTCCGGAAAGACCTGCCGATCCATGATATAACCGCGCACGACGCTGCGGTGATGGGTGTCGATCAGTTCCATGACAGGCTTCAGCCGGCCCTTTTCGAGCAGGTCGATCACGCGCTGGTGGTCGTCCAGCAGATTGCAATAGTCGAAATCGGCGGAGATCAATGAGCGCAGGAGCGTGGTGCGCCGCACGAGCTGCGCGTGAATTTCCTGCATTACCTTGTTACGGCTGAGGCGGACGAAGAGAGTATGAAACTCCTGGCCAAGAACGTCGGCGAGCGCATCGTTGCCGGATGCGACGGCTTGGCGCTGCCGCTCCACGTGCTGGCGCAACTCGGCGAAGCCCGCGGGCCCGAGTCGATCGCAGAGCTGGGCGGCAACGCCCTGTTCCACGAGCGTCAGCGCGTCGTAGATCTCCATCGCCTCTTGCATGCTCGGGCGTGCGACAAAGGCGCCGCGATTGCGCTCGATCTGCGCCAGCCCATCGTCCGCAAGCCTGATCAGCGCCTGGCGGATGACGATGCGGCTGACCTCGAAGATTTCCGCCAGTTCACGCTCGCCGAGCTTGCATCCGGGTACGAGCCGGTGATCGATGATCGCCCGGGTCAGGATGTCGGCAATCGCCTGCGAACGGCTGCTCATGACAGATCTCTCCATCTCCCGCAGACAATCTGCGGGACGGTCGCACCGGAATGTTGCATGGCCACATATCCGGCATTACGAATTCCATATCGGTATTCAATCAAATCAAGCTGTCAATCAAAAAACGCGTTTTGCCATGCAATTTTTTATTGATTGGTATCCAATCTTGTGGTTCCAATGGTCCATCAAGGAGCTAGGTTCATAGGGAAGTGCTAGCCAGGGAGGATGCGATGAGCAGAACTGCCCTTTGTAGCGATCGAGTTCTTCTTAATGATTGGCATGTCGTCGCTGACCTGACGAACCTGTCGTCGGCCGCGCCCTTTCACACCCGCCTCCTCGGTGTTGACCTCACCATCCACTGTCGTGGGCGCTATCGCCGACAGGTGGTTCGCAGCGATAGCGGCGAGTCGGTGAATTCCGACAGCCGCTACGGTTTCCTCTGGGCTTGTCTCGGCAAGCCCGAGCGCGACATCGTCTTCGTGCCGGAGGCGAACGAGGCGGACCGTTATCTCGTGACCGGTGGATCGATCGCCGTGAACGTCTCGGGGCTGCGCGCGGTCGAGAACTTCCTCGACATGGGGCACTTTCCGTTCATTCACACGGGCTGGCTCGGTGAGGAGCCGCACACCGAGGTCGCGCCCTACAAGGTCGAGCTTACAAACGCCGACGAGGTCATGGCGACCGAATGCAGGTTCTACCAGCCGGTCGCATCGCCAACAGCGAAGGAAGGCTTCGTCGTCGATTACATCTACAAGGTGATCCGTCCCTACACGGTGGCGCTCTACAAGAGCAATCCTGTTCACAAGGCGCGGCTCGACGTAATCACGCTCTTCGTGCAGCCGGTCGACGAGGAACGTTGCATCGCCCATCCGTTCCTCTGCTACCTGAAGGAAGGCGTCAGCGAGGCCTCGATCCGCAGCTTCATGCAATTGATCTTCGCCCAGGACAAGCCGGTCCTGGAAAATCAGCTGCCGAAAAGGCTGCCGCTTGACCCGCGTGCCGAAACCCCGATCCGTGCCGATGCCGTTTCCGTCTATTACCGCCGATGGTTGCGCGATCGCGCGGTCACCTTCGGCGCGATCCCGGTCCGGATGTAACCGCCTTATGATCAGACGCCATTCACGGAGATGAACGACATGAGCCCGACCAAATGCCAGGACCAGGTGGTTCTCGATCTGTGGCACCCGCTGGCGGCGCTCGAGGAGATGCCGGCGAGGACGGTTCAGGCCACGATGCTGCTCGAGGAACGCATCAGCTATGTTTCGGACGGCGAAGGCAAGGCGGCCGCCTGGCGTTCGCGCCCGGAGCTCCCTGCCGGCAGCCCGGTCGATATCGATACGCTCGACGGCGGTCTTCCGATCAAGCTGGCCTACGGCTATATCTGGACCTCGCTGGGCACGCCGCCGGCTGAGCTGTTCCCGATTCCGGAATATGCGGAGGCCGATCGCCGCAAGCTCAACGCCGCCACCGTCGGCGTCAACGTTTCGGCACCGCGCGCGATCGAGAATTTCCTCGACATGGGCCACTTTCCTTATGTCCACACTGATATTCTGGGAGCCGAGCCCCATACGGAGGTCAAGGAGTACGACGTCGAGCTTTCGGTCGAGCGCGATGAGATCGTCGCCACGCGCTGTCGCTTCTTTCAGCCGATGGCCTCGACCGCATCGACCGGCGGCGCCGATGTCGAGTACATCTATCGAGTGCCGCATCCCTACTGTTCGGTGCTTTACAAATCCAGCCCCGTCGACGAGAGCCGCCTCGACGTCATCGCCGTTTTCCTTCAGCCGGTCGATCAGGAGCATGTCCGCGCGCATATGATGCTCTGTGTCCTCGACGAAGAGAACGAAGACAAGGTGATCAAACGCTTCCAGCAAACGATCTTCGGCCAGGACAAGCCGATCCTGGAGAACCAGTTTCCGAAGCGTCTGCCGCTCGACCCCCGGGCCGAGACGCCGATCCGCGCCGACAAATCGGCGATCGCCTACCGCCGTTGGCTCAGCCAGAAGGGCGTGACCTACGGGGTCATTCCGGCCGCCACCTGACGTTTCAGAATTCTGGAGAGAACGATGCTCGATACCGCCAAGACCAGATGGCATCCCGTTGCCGCATTCTATGATCTGCCGTTCCGCCACGTCTTTCATGCCCAGTTGCTCGGCCGCGAGTTCGCCGTCTGGCGTGCCGACGACGGCTACGTCAATATCTGGGAGAACCGCTGCCTGCACCGCGGCGTCCGCCTCTCGATCGGCATCAACGACGGCCGTGAGTTGAAGTGCCAGTATCACGGCTGGCGCTATTCCAACCGCACCGCCGGCTGTACCTATATCCCGGCGCACCCGGCCGACGCTCCGGCCCGCACCATTACTAACCGTACTTTTGCGGGCGTCGAGCGCTATGGCCTCATCTGGACGGCGGAGGAGCCTCTGGGGGACGTGCCGGAAGTTGCGGGCCTCGCCGAAGGCGATCTTCTCACCCTTCGCGGCATTCCGGTCAATGCGCCGGCCGATGTCGTGGTGGCGGCGCTGAAAGGCTATCGCTTTCAGCCGAACGGCCGCCTCGAAGGCACAGCGGCGGATATGTCGCTTAAGGCGAGCGACGGCTTCTCGGTGGCGCTGACGGCCCGCGAACAGGGCACCGAGACGCTTGCCGTCTTCTTCGTCCAGCCGGTCGACTCCAACCGCTCGGTCATCCGCGGCGTACTCGGTGGCTCGCCGCGCGGCGCCGAACGGCTCGCCGTCCTTCGCCACCACAACGAAAGGCTTTCGAAGCTTCGCGAGATCGTGGAGCGCGAGGCAGCTGCCGCACCGCAGCCGGCGCCGCTCGAGCCGGTGATCGAGCGCGTCTCGCCGGAACTTGCGGAGATGCCGGAAATGACCGCCCACGGGCGTAAGGCGACGATCCGTGTAACGGTCGCGCGGAAGTGGATGGCTGCCGAGGGGATCGCTGCGTTCGAGCTTCGCCCGATCAAGGGCCTGCTGCCGACCTTCCAGCCCGGCGCGCATATCGACGTGCACATGCCGAACGGGCTGATCCGGCAATATTCGATTACCAATGGCCCGGGCGAAAGCGACAGCTACGTCATCGGCGTCAAGCTGGAGCGGGACTCGAAGGGCGGCTCGCTCTGCATGCATGAGACGCTTCGCGAGGGCGACGTCCTGGCGATTTCGGAGCCGCGCAACAATTTCCCGCTGCGTCGCGATGCCGAGAAGACGATTTTCGTCGCCGGCGGCATCGGCGTGACGCCGCTGATTGCCATGGCCCAGGCCCTTAAGAACCAGAGCCTGGACTTCGCCTTCCATTACTTCGCCCAGAACCAGGGGCAGCTCGCCTTTCCGGAAAAGACCGCTCTCCTCGGCGAGGCGCTGAAGCCTCAGCTCGGGCTCGACCCGGAAGCGACTGCCGCTAAGCTCAAGGACATTCTTTCCGAGTATCGGCCCGGCATGCATGTCTATCTCTGCGGTCCGGGGCCTATGCTCGAGGCGGCGCGCCGGATCGCTGCTGAGCTCGGCTGGCCGGAAACGGCGGTGCATTTCGAGTATTTCAAGAACACCAATACGATAGACGACAGTTCGAGCTTCGAGGTCGCGCTGGCGCGCTCCTGCGTGACACTGAAGGTGCCGGCCGGTAGGACCATCCTCGACGTGATGCGCGAAGCCGGAATCGACATGCCGTCGTCCTGCGAGCAGGGTGCCTGCGGCACCTGTCTCGCGACCGTGATCGAGGGTGAGCCCGATCACCAGGACGTCTATCTCAACGATGCCGAGCGCAAGTCCGGCACCAAAATGATGACCTGCGTGTCGCGCGCCAAATCCGCGCGCCTCGTCCTGGATCTCTAGGAGCTGCCCGATGATCACCCTCTACGATTACGAACTCTCGGGCAATTGCTACAAGCTCAGACTTCTGATGAGCATGCTCGGCATCGAGTACAAGACGGTGCCAGTCGATTTCTACCCCGGCCGCGAACACAAGTCGGATTGGTTCCTGAAGCTCAATCCGCTTGGACAGTTGCCGGTGATCGAGGATGACGGACTGGTGCTGCGCGACGCGCAGGCGATCCTCGTCTATCTCGCCTCCAAATACGATCCTTCAGGCACCTGGTACCCGTGCAGCGATCCGACGCTTTTGGGCGAGATCAGCCAGTGGCTCGCCTTTGCGGACGGCATCACCGGCACCAGTTCGGCCGCGCGTCTCCATGACGGCCTGTTCTACGAACTGGATGTCGAGGCGGCCCGGACCGGTGCTCACAGGCTGTTTCGCATCCTCGACGAGCATCTCTGGTTCGGCGAGCAGGAAGGGCGCGACTGGATCTGCTCGGCGCCACACCCGACCGTGGCCGATATCGCCTGTTTCCCTTACATCATGCTCTCGGAAGAGGGGGGCATTCCCCGGCAGGATTATCCGGCAATCCGTCGTTGGTGCGATCGCCTTAAGCGGATCAAGGGCTTCACCGTCATGTCGGGGATCTTTCCTGCCGGGCCGGCGCGTGCGGCTTAAAGGGCTTCACTGTTTCAGTGAACAAGAAGGCCGATACCGCCGCGCCGATCTTTCCTGCGGATATGTCTCGACGCGCCATGACCGGCGATCATGGGAGCGGACGAGAGTCCGGTGAGCCGGGGCGGATCACTCCCTCCGGATAGGATTGGTATCGGGGAGTGCCATGCCATAGGCCGTATCCGCGGCGCCTTCCGAAATGTCGCTTGGCATGCGGTAGCCCTTGTTGGCGCGTACCTCGCGCGGCGACATCCCGAACTGCTCGGAAATCTGCCGCGAGAAGTGGAACGGATTCTTGTAGCCGCACTGATAGGCAATATCGGAGATCGCGAGTCCGGTCTGCAGCAACAGAAAATGCCCGCGGTGGGCGCGAACCTGCCATAAGTAGCGCACCGGCGTTGTGCCGATATGCTTGCGAAAAGACGATACGAGATGCTGAGGCGTCACTCCCACCAGCGAGGCGAGCCGCGCGACAGTGATTTCTTTTTCGTAGTTCTCGTCGATATAGAAGCGTGCTCTCAGGACCGAGCGCGGCGTCAGCCGTTCCTGCTCGGACATTTGCGCCTCGTGAAAATAGGCAAGGAAAATCGCCTCCCCCAGTGAATTGCGCAGCATGTTCAGGTTGGAGCTGGAGCCTGCGCCGAGCTCGACGCCGAGACGCTGTATCGTTTCGATCCGCTGCGAGAGCGGAATGCGCGGAGGCAGCGATCTCAACCGCATTGTTACCGGCTCGGCAAGCTCGCCCGCGTGTCCCTCGCACCAGCTTACGCGTGTGGCCGCATGGCCATCGCCATATTCGATGAAGAGATGACGCTCGTTGCGGAAGAAACCGCAACTGCGCGGCCCCAGGATGGTTTCGTCCTCGTCGCAAAAGACGCGCGCTTGGCCCTCATGAATGATGAGCAGGGTGACGTACCGGTCCTTCAGCGGGCCATACACCCCGCCGGCCGGATAAATTGCCTCGCCGAATGCGAAGCCGCGACTGCCGTCGATGAATGCGTGCATAGCCGGTTTCCCGTTGGAATGCCGCGTTCGTTCGTAGCACGGGCGGTCGGGAGATAGAAGCTTGCTCTCAGCCGATCTGAATTTCAGATATGCATTCTGTCGCCACAGGCATTCCTTGAAAAACGAGGCTGCGGAATACTCACTCCATACCGGGAACGGATTTGACGGCGCTCTACGGACGAGCCCTCAAGGACTTACGAGGAGCAACAGGTGTTTCTGCCAACCGATCATTCCAAGACCAGGGACGAGTTGCCGCGCGGCTGCACTTTCACACCCGGCGATTGGCATGTGCTCGCTTCCTTCTGGCATCCGGTCGCCTTTGTCCACGACATTGGCGATAAGCCGGTGCGAGCCCGGCTGCTGGACGTCGACCTGGTGATCTACAGGACGTCCGCAGGGATCACCGTCGCCCGCGATCTCTGTCCCCATCGCGGCACACGCATCAGCGCCGGTTGGATAGCCGACAACCAGATCGTCTGTCCGATGCACGGACTGCATTTCGGCGCCGACGGCGCCTGTTCGAAGATTCCATCGATAGCCAATCCCGGAGCCCGTATTCCGCCGCGGCTCCGGCTCCAGACCTACGCCTCGGTCGAGCGTTATGGGATCGTCTGGACCTGCATCAAGAACGCGCCGGTCTGGCAACTCCCGGAATGGGAAGGCATCTCAAACCCCGCTTTCAGAAAGGTTTATGTGCCGAGCGGCACCTGGTACGCCGCCGCAAGCCGGCACGTGGAGAACTTCAATGACGTCGCCCATTTTCCGTGGGTGCACACGAAGAGCTTTGGCGGGAGCACGGCCGAACCGATACCGCCATACGACGTCGAGCAGACCGATTACGGGCTGCGGTTCGAACTGCCGTACCATGAGGGGTTCAACCGCTTCGATGACGGGATCGATGGCGATGAACGCGATGTGGTGTACACCTACGAGCTGACCTATCCGTTCTCCACGCTCATCAAGATCGCGCCGCAAGGTTCCGACTATGTCGTTTATTTTGCCGATACGGTGTGCCCGGTTTCGGCACGCGAGACGCGCATCTTCCAATTGATGACCGACACGACCGGCGAACCGGACAGCGAATACTGGATCGAGGACTCGCTGCTCATAAATGACGAGGATAAGCCCATGGTCGAGGAGCAGCATCCGGAGGAACTGCCGCTCGATCTTACCGAGGAGATTCACGTACCCTCGGATCGCATGTCGCTCGAATATCGCCGCGGCCTGGTCAGGCATTTCGGACTCGGGGCGCCCTTTGCGAGTTGATCCGGACGGCCGCCGCAACTGGAGATATCAGGAGACGTTCATGACTGTCCGCTGCCCAATGTTCCTCCCCAGCCGCATCGTTGCCTCGTCTTCAGCCTTCCGGCCTGGTGGCGAGACAGCGTCGGCATGCGGCCCGGCCGGTTTGAGAAAGCCGCGTTCGTGACCGTGGCGCTTGCAAACCGCCCGGCAACCCGGCAAGCCGCGGAAACGGAGCGAAGCCTGCGTCTGCGCGTGGCCGGGAAGCGGATTTGTGCGGACGAAATAGCCGCTTTCGAGTTCGTCGGTGTGGAGGGCGAGGAACTGCCGCCGTTCACCGCCGGCTCGCACATCGACGTGCATCTGCCGACGGGACCGACACGGCAGTATTCGCTCTGCAACGATCCGCGCGAACGACATCGGTATCGAATCGGTGTGCTGCGCGAGGTGGCGGGTCGCGGCGGTTCGGCCTACATGCATGATCGCGTCGAGGTCGGCGATACCATCGAGGCAAGCCTCCCGCTCAACGCCTTCCCATTGGAAGAGAGCGCCCTGTTTTCGTTATTGCTGGCGGGCGGCATCGGTGTCACGCCGATCCTGTCAATGGCGCATCGGCTGACCGCGCTCGGCCGGGATTTCACCTTCCACTACTGCGCACGCAGCGCGTCGCGCATGGCCTTCCGCCCCGAGCTCGAGGCGTCTGCCTTTGCGCCACGAATGCGTTTTCATCTGGATGATGGACCGGTCGACCAAAGGCTCGATCTTGCTGGCTTGCTTTCGCACCGACCTCCGGGAGCGCACCTGTATGCTTGCGGGCCTGCAGGTTTTCTCGACGCCGTCATTGCGGCTGCCCGGCCGGCTTGGCCATCCGAGGCGGTGCACCGCGAATACTTCGTAAACGCGATGAGGTCTGCGGCGACAGGCGACCGGGCCTTCACTGTGAAGCTTGCCAGCGACGGCCGCGGTTTCACCATCGCGCCGGGCCGCAGCATCGTCGAAGTGCTCGGCGAGAACGGCATCGACGTCCCGGTGTCTTGCGAAGAGGGCATTTGTGGCACCTGTGTGACGCGTGTCGTCTCCGGGGTCCCGGATCACCGCGATCTGGTCCTGACGGAAAAGCAGCATGCGGCGGGGAACTTGATCACCCCATGCTGTTCGCGGGCGCTCTCGGATGAGCTGGTATTGGATCTGTAGCCGGTAAGGCGGAGGCGAGCATATTGAAGGGAGAGTCGATGAACCTTGAAACTTTTGTGCAGGCGTTGCCGAAGGCCGAGTTGCACCTTCATCTCGAAGGTGCCGTCAACGCCCGGACATTCCTCAAACTTGCGCGCAAGAACGGCACCACTCTGCCCAAGTTCGCAGAGGTGGAGGAACTCTATAGATACGAGAACCTGGTCGACTTCCTGCAGGTCTATGATCTCGTCGCGAAATCCGTGGTGGATGCCGATGATTTCCACCTCATCACCTACGAGGCGCTCGCGCACGTCGCCAATGCCGGCGGCCGCTATGCGGAATTCTTCTTCAGTCCACAGGTTCATCAGGATGCCGGGGTCGCCTATGAGACGATGTTTGCCGGCATTCTGAAGGCGATGGACGATGTCGAACACGACTTTGGTCTCGTGTCCCGTGTCATACCGGCGCTGAACCGCGAACTCAGCATCGAACGCGGTTTCGAATTCCTCGACCTGGTTCTGCCATTCCGCTCGGACAAGGTAATCGGCATCGGCCTCGATTACGACGAGGAGCCGTTCCCGCCCGCTCCCTTCAAGGCGGTCTACGACAAGGCGAAGCGCGCCGGCATGCGGCTGACGGCGCATGCAGGCGAAGGCGGCCCTGCCGCAAATGTCCGGGATGCGCTCGACCTGCTCGGCGCCGAGCGGATAGACCACGGCTACCGGGTGATGGAGGATGCCGACCTGGTGGCGCGTTGCATCGCCGATGACATCGCCTTCACCGTTTGTCCGAGTTCGACCGTAATCCTAACTCGCTGGCGCGATCTCGCCGCAGGCGATCATCCGATACGCGCGATGCTGGATGCCGGACTCAAACTGGTCATCGACACGGACGATCCGCCGATGCTGCAGACCGACCTTGCCAAGGAATACCGGTTGCTGGGAGAGGCCATGTCGCTCGACAGAAGGACACTGGCGCAACTTGCGCTCAATTCGCTCGACGCCGCGTGGCTCGACGAAAGCCTCAAGCGCGAATGGCGGGCCGCATGGGAAGTCGAGGTCGACCGCCTCCTGGCGGCTGAGGCAGACGCCTGAAAGAATGCATGAGATCGGCTCCGCCCGGGAGGGGCGGCGCTCGAAGACAATAATAAACGGACGGGATCAACCCAGAATGACTCCAGAGGGAAGGTAGACTCCTATGTTCACACGCTTCGCCAAGAGACTGGTGGCGATGGTGGCGCTTGTCGTCGCTGTCGTCATTTCGAGCCCTGTTAGGTCGCTCGCTGCCGACCCGGACAAGCTCAATATCGCCATCATCCTTTCTGCCGGCATCGATAACGCCTGGGACGGGACGCTGATCGAGGCGCTCGAGCGCATCAAGGCGGCCAAGCCGCATGGCCTAGAGATCACCTGGAAATATACCGACCCTCTTTGGGGCGACGACGCGGGCGACGCGATGCGGCTTTTCGCCGAAAGCGGCGAGTACGACATCATCTGGGCGCACAGCACCTATTCCGATCAGGTGAAGAGACTGAAGGACGAGTTCCCGGACATCCTGTTCGTCGTTGTCGGCTCTGGCAACGAGGGCCTTGGCGGCAATCAGTACTGGGTCTACAAGCGCGTGCATGAGCCGGCCTATCTGCTCGGTCATATCGCCGGAAAGTTGTCCAAGTCGAACAAGCTCGGTGCCGTCGGCACCTTTCCCGCCGATGACGTGAACGACGAAATCAATGCCTTCTTTGCCGGCGCCAAGGCGGCGAATCCCAAGATCGAGCGGACGGTTGCCTTCATCGAGTCCTGGTACGATCCGGCCAAGGCCGCGGAATACACGAGTGCGCAGATCGCAACCGGCGCCGACCTCATCTTCCAGCTGACCGGCAACTTCAAGCCCTGCGAGGAGGCGAAAATCCTCTGCTTCGGCAATTTCCAGGATCAGCACTCCTTCTCTCCCTCGACCGTCCTGTCGAGCGCCGTGGCACAGTGGGACCCGGACGTTCTGTGGGTCATCGACGCCTGGTGGGCGCACAAGTCCGAGGGCAAGCCCTATGCCGGCAACACCGAGAAGCATTGGTTTTCGATGAAGGACGGCGGTGCCACGATCGCTCCTTACCGCGATCTCGAAGCCAGGCTGCCGGCCGATGTGCGGGCCGAGGTCGAGGATTTGAAGACGAAAATCCTTGCGGGAACATTTGAAGTGCCGATCGATGTGTCAGACCCTAAGGCCGACTGACGGCCACAGGCTCATCGGCCGCGATGGGCGTTCCGCCCGCCGCGGCCATCGCTTCAAGCTCCAGCTTTTTCGGTATTGCCATGACCACAGCCCTGCGCGTCGAAGGATTGACGAAGCGCTTCGCGGGCACGATCGCGAACGATGACGTCAACTTCGATCTTCTGCCTGGCGAAATCCATTGTCTCTTCGGAGAGAACGGTGCCGGTAAGTCCACGCTCTCCTCCTGTATTTTTGGATTCTATCGGCCAGACAGAGGTCAGATTTTCGTCGGCGGCGAGCCGGTCCACGTCGGCTCGCCGATTGACGCCATCCGGCACGGCATCGGTATGGTGCACCAGCATTTCGTGTTGGTGCCGGAATTCACGGTGCTCGAAAACATTATCGTCGGCACCCAGCGCTCCGGCATCGGGCTGAAAGCTGCCGAGGCGCGCAAGAAGCTCAGGCGCATCTGCGAGAGCTACGGTATCGAGGTCGATCTTGATGCCTATGTCTGGCAATTGCCGGTCGGTCGGCAGCAATGGGTGGAAATCCTCAAAGCGCTTTATCTCGATGCGCGGATCCTCATCCTCGACGAACCGACGGCGGTACTGACGCCAGGTGAATCGCGTATCCTGTTCAATATTATAGGCGAAATGTGCGCCCGAGGGCTGTCGATCATCCTCATCACCCACAAGCTAGCGGAAGTGATGCAGTCGAACCGGGTCACCGTGCTGCGCAAGGGCAGAGTCGTCGCGACCCTCAAGACGTCCGAGACCTCGCCGGATGAACTGGCGCGGCTGATGGTCGGGCGCGACGTGTCCTTCTCGGTCGCCAAGCCGGCGCTCGAGCCGGGTGAAGAGGTATTGGCCGTAGAAGGGCTCACAGCCCGCGGTCACTGGGGAGAGACGGTACTCAAGAATATCTCCTTCTCGGTGGGGCGTCACGAAATTCTCGGCATTGCCGGGGTTGCCGGAAACGGCCAGAAGGAGCTTTTCGAGCTTCTGTGCGGCGTCAGGAAACCGGACGCCGGGGCGATCCGGCTGAGGGGCGAGGATGTCGCCGGCCTCAAGCCGCGCGCTCTGATGGATCGCGGGGTCGGCCACATTCCCGACGACCGGTTCCGCGAGGGCCTGGTGCCGGAATTCAGCATCGCGGAGAATCTCGTTCTCGGATGGCAACGCAGTCCGAAATACCGGGCCGGGCTGATGATGAACCGAAGAGCCATTGCGGATCTGGCGCGGGACATGATCGCGCAATACCAGATAGCTGCGCGCAGCGAGACCGTGGCGGCCGGCAAACTTTCCGGTGGCAACGCGCAGAAGGTCATCATCGCCCGCGAATTCCTGCATGCCTCCGGTTTGATCCTTGCCAATCAGCCGACACGCGGGCTCGACGTCGGTGTGATCGAATATGTCCAGAGACAGCTGCTGAAGAAACGGGGGGAGGGCTTTGCGATCGTGCTCGCCTCGGAGGAGCTGAGCGATCTGTTCAGTCTCGCCGACCGCATCGCCGTGATGTTCAAGGGGGAGATAATGGGGATTGTCGATCCGAGGACGACCACCATCGCAGAGGTAGGCGTGCTGATGGCAGGCGGCAGGGAAGGAGGCAGGTCATGATCCTGTTCGAACGCAGAACGGAAACGAGCCGCACCTGGACCACGATATCCTTCACAGTGGCAATTCTTGCCGGCCTTGCCGCGACGGCAGTGCTGCTCGCATCGACCGGTGCCGATGTGCTGCAGGTCTTCGGCGCTCTGGTGAAAGGCGCGGTAGGCTCTCCGAAGGCGCTTGCAACGACGCTGGTGAAGGCGACGCCACTCATCCTGACCGGCCTTGCGACGGTCGTTGCCTTTCGGGCTCAGATTTGGAGCATCGGACAGGAGGGGCAGGTCTTCGCCGGCGCCATGGGCGGCTATCTCGGGGCTCAATTGCTCGCCGGGTTGCCGGCACTTCTTTTTTTCCCCGGTGTGCTTGCCTTCGGGATAGCGGGGGGTATGGCGGTAGCCTGGCTTTCTGCACTCTTGCGCAACCGCTTCGGCGTCAACGAGATCATCTCGACGGTGATGCTCAACTATCTGGCTGTCTACTTGCTGTCGTGGCTACTTCAGGGCGGCCCCTGGGGGGAAACCGGGGGGACGATTTCCTATCATCAGTCGCCGATGTTGCCCGATGCGGCATTCCTGCCGGCGCTCATGGGCAGCAGCCGGTTACACGCCGGCGTGCTTCTGCCTTTCCTAGCCGCCGCAATCTGCGCCTTGGTAATGGCACGGACACCGCTGGGCTTTGAGATACGCGGGCTTGGGTACAATCCGGAGGCACTACGGCACAAAGGCGTGAATATCGGCCGCACGGTCACCGTGATCATGCTTTTCAGCGGCGCGCTTGCGGCCCTTGCGGGCGCCATCGAGCTTTTCGGCGTGACGCACCGGCTGCGAGCCGACAATCTCATCGGCCTCGGCTATGCCGGCATTATCGTCGGAATGATCGGCGGCCTTAGCGCCTGGGGAACGGTGCTGGCCGGGCTCTTCTTCGGCGCACTTGCAAGCGGCGCGGTCTACATGCGCGTCCTGGGCGACGTCCCGGCCGCGCTGGTGCCTGCAATCCAGGGCATCACCCTTTTCTTCTTCCTTTGCGCCGGTGTTCTGGCGCGTTACCGCATCGTCAGGGTCGTCGTCCAATGAGCCAGCTGTTCCACGAAGCGATCATCATCAGCATTCTCGCCTCCACGCTTCGCATCATGACGCCACTCCTGTTCTCCTCTATGGGCGAACTGGTCATTCAGCGCTCGGGCATCTGGAACATGGGTGTCGAGGGTACGATGCTGACCGGCGCCTTCGCTGCCTATCTGGCCGCCACGCTTAGCGGCTCCCTATGGTTGGCCGTGATCGCGGCCGTGCTTGCCGGGATATTGATGGGCGCGATCATCGCCTTCATGACGGCGGTCCTCAGGGTCGATCATTTCATCGCAGGGCTTGGGCTGAACCTCCTGGCGGGCGGCTTTACGCTCTATTGGTTCCAGAGCTATATCCGGGGGCGCGCGCAGCCGACATTTTCGGGGTTCGAGGATGTAGACATTCCGCTGCTGTCGGACATTCCGTTCATCGGGCCGATCCTGTTTTCACAGCGCGCGCTCACCTATGTGGCGCTGCTTGCGGTGCCGGCAATATGGTTCCTGCTTTACCGCAGCCGCCACGGGCTCGAACTTCGCTGTCTCGGCGAAAATCCGAAAGCCCTGGACGTCAAGGGCCTGAGCGTCACGGGTCGTCAGTTTGCGGCCGTTATGTTCGGCAGCGCCATGACCGGGCTCGGCGGCGGCTTCCTCATGCTCGGCTTTTCCGATCGCTTTCTCGCGGATTTCACCGCAGGTCGCGGCTGGATCGTAGTGGTTGCGCTGATCGCCGGCAATTGGAAGCCGAAAGGCGTGTTCATTGCGGTCGCTGCCTTTGCCTTCCTGGAAGCGCTCGCCACGCATTTGCAGGTGCTAGGCGCAAAGGTACCGCATCAGCTCCTCCTGTCGCTCCCGTATATTGCGTCCATTGGGCTTCTGATGGGGTTGCGCTGGCGCCCCGGGCAGCCGGCCCGCCTCGGCGTCCCCTACACAAGGGAGTAGCTCGGGACATCAGGCAGCGGACGCTGTAGCGATGCTTCGCACGGCGGCGAGGACGTCGGCCGGTTCAGTGCGGACTAACCAATCCGGGCTCACGTCGGCGAACCTTACCACGGCATCCATGCCTATCACGATCGTGGCCGGCATGGGGAGTTCGAAGGTTCCGGTACCGTCACCTCACCGATCGGATTTCCGCTTGTTATAGAGGCACGGCGAGAGGGTTCGTCGAACGTATACAGAATGCTGAAGCGGCGCCCCAATGCATTGCCGGCGTCGCTGGCGATCAGGAAATCCAGGCCGTGGCGTTCCTTGATCTCCTTCAATCGATCCGGCACCTGCGGGCTGATACCGACCAAAGTGGTACCCAGCCTTTCGAGTTCCGGCGCGAGGAACCGGTTGTAATAGGGCAGGGCGATGTTGCAGGCCGGACATCCCGCAAAATGGAAAAAGATCAGCACGAGGGGACCCTTCCGAAGCAGTTCGTGCAGCGTGAGTTGCGCGCCCCCCACCTCCGTCAGCTGAAATGACTCCACGCGATCACCGGCCTTGATGAACCCGGCGTGATCGGCGGTTTCCACGAGGAGCCTGCGTTGCTCGACATTGATCTTCAGCGCGGCAGGCGTCATCGTCTCGGCGCGCCTTGCTTGGAAATCTGCGAGCGTTTCGTTGAGGGTGGATTCTTCGGTCATCCCTGGGCTCCTGCTGTCGGACAAGCGTGATCTTCCACGGATGATAGGTGCCGGTAGCAGCTGCAGCGAGCCAAGGCTTTGCACGGGTGTTCGCAGACGAGGGAGAATTTTTCCGGTTCTTGGCGAGGCGGCGACAGCATTATTCCTTTAGTACACAAAATCAGTAGATAATATCAAGTAAGTTGCACTGGATGCCTCGCTGCAGGCTTCGTTCCATCCGCCGAAAGGAAAAATCCATGTGGTCTCCCAAGCTCGTCGGTCTCGCCGGAAGTGATGCCGGTTTGTCATTCGGCCGGCGCATCGCACATGCGGTCGGCGAGCTCTCCGCCTTTTTTGCCGCGCCGTCCGCCCGGCACGTCATCGCAGCAGAATGAGCAGAGGAGGCGATCACCATGGCTGCTTTCGGCAATCAGCAGAAAACAATTTCGCCTTTTGATCCCGTCAGGATCGCCGCCGAGCTTTCGGTCCGGTTTGCGCAAACGGCGGCGAGCTATGACGAGAGCGCATCCTTTCCATTCGAGAATATCCGGCTTGCACATGAGGCCGGCCTGATCGCTCTCACGGCGCCGGTGGAACATGGCGGAGCGGGAGCAGGGCTTGCCGTGGCCGCCGAGGTTATCCGCCATGTCGCCCGAGGCGAACCGTCGACGGCCCTAATCCTCATCATGCAGTACATCAATCTAGCGACGATTCCGAACTCCGGCTGGCCTCAAAACCTCATTCAACGCGTGCTTGGAGATGCTGCGAGGAAGGGTTCGTTGATCAACGCCTTCCGAGTAGAGCCGGAACTTGGGACGCCCGTGCGCGGCGGGCTGCCGAAGACCACGGCCCGTCGGGTGAAGGGCGGATGGTCCATCAGCGGGCGGAAAATCTATTCGACCGGTGTGGAAGGTCTGACCTATGCGGTCGTCTGGGCGCGTACCGACGAGGCGGATCCGAGAGTAGGCGCCTTCCTCGTACCGCTTGAGGCGGCGGGTCTTGCCATCGAAAAGACGTGGAACCCGCTCGGCATGCGTGCAACGGGCAGTCACGACATCGTCTTCGAAGACGTACGCGTGCCGTCGGACCATGCGGTAGATATCCGGCTGCCATCGGAATGGGGCGGCCGGGGCGAAGGCCAGGCAGCCTGGTTCGGCCTTTTGCCGGGCGCACTTTATACGGGCGTTGCGGAAGCGGCACGCGACTGGCTGGTCACCTTTCTCAGGAACCGTGTGCCCACCAATCTCGGCCAGCCGCTCGCGAGCGTGCCCCGAATCCAGCATGCCGTCGGCGAAATCGAAGAATTGATCGCGGTCAACCGGCGGCTGATCGCGTCGGCCGCCGGCGATATCGATCGCGGGCTGCCGCTTCCCGCTACGGAAGCCAATCTCATCAAAACGGTCACCACGGAAAACGCGATCGCTGCCGTCGAGAAGGCGCTCAAGCTGACCGGCAATCACGGGATTTCCCGCAACAATCCACTGGAGCGCCATCATCGCGATGTCCTTTGCGGCCGCATCCACAGCCCGCAGGAAGACACGGTGCGGGTCGAAGTGGGCCGCATCGCGCTCGGCATCTGATCTCGAACTCAGCAACGGAGGGTGTCATGCCTGTCGAATTCATCGGTTACATCGGCAATCACAATGCTTCTGAGACGATAGCCCGGAAGGGACCTATCATCGATCTCGACCATATCGCCGCCGCCGCCTCGATCCACGAAAATGCCGGTTTCGACCGTGTCCTCTTCGCTTTCCACTCGACCTCGCCCGAAAGCATCCTGATCGCGCAGCACGTCGCCAATAACACTCGCAAGCTCAAGCTGATGATTGCGCATCGGCCTGGCTTCACCGCCCCCACGCTTGCCGCGCGGCAGCTCGCAACGCTCGACAACCTGACGGGCGGACGGGTCGCCGTCCATATCATCACCGGCGGCAACGACAAGGAGCTCGCGCAAGACGGCGATGACCTGAGCAAGGACGAGCGCTATGCCCGCACCAGCGAGTATCTCGATATCGTGCGTAAGGAATGGACGAGCGAGACGCCGTTCGACTATGCGGGAAAACACTACAAGGTAAAGCAAGCCTTCGCTGCCGTGAAGCCGCAGGGCCCGGAAGGTATCCCGATCTATTTCGGTGGGTCCTCCGATCCGGCGATCGCGGTCGCGGGAAAACATGCGGACGTCTATGCGCTCTGGGGCGAGACACTGGAGCAGGTGGCCGAAACCTTGCGGAACGTCCGCGCCGCAGCTGCGGTGCACGGCCGTAAGCTCCGTTTCAGCCTGTCGCTGCGCCCGATTCTGGCCGAGACCGAGGACGCGGCCTGGGAGAAGGCGGCCAGCCTGCTTTCCCGTGCCAAGGCTCTTCGCGGCGCACCCGGGACCGAACGGCTGATCGACACCAACGCACATAGCGGCAACGGCCCGCAGAACGAAGGCTCCAGACGGCTGCTTGCCGCCGCCTCCCGCGGGGCTCGGCTCGACAAGCGCCTGTGGACGGAAATGGCGGCACTGACCGGCGCAAGCGGCAACTCGACCTCGCTCGTCGGGACACCCGAACAGGTGGCAGAAGCGCTCATCGACTATTACGATCTCGGCATCACCACGTTCCTCATCCGCGGCTTCGATCCCATCGAGGATGCGTTCCACTACGGCCGTGACCTCATCCCGCTGGTACGCGAGCTCATCGCCGAGCGCGACCGCAGCGGCCATGCCCAGGCAGCCGAGTAAACCTTGAAATGCATCGCGGGTCGCCTGGCGCGATCCGCTTCTTCCCAGCGCGCTCATTTTTCAGAGGATCAGGAGACGGATGATGGCATGGAATGCAAAGACGCTCTTTGGAGCAGGCGATGATCACTCCCGGGGTTTCGACCGCCGGGCTTTCCTGAAGACGGTCGGGCTGGTGGGCGTTGCAGCGCCCTTGGGCGCCATTTCGCTCGGCAGCTTCGCCGCGACCGCCTCGCCACCGGCCGCGGCGGGAGAGCTGAAGAAGATCAAATTCGCGACGAATGCCAGTGCCATTTGCCTTGCGCCGGTCTTCGTGGCGCAGGAGCACGGCATCTTCAAAAAATACGGTCTCGACGTGGAGCTGGTGAATTTCGGCGCTTCAACCGAGGCCCTTCTCGAAGCGATCGCGACCGGTAAGGCAGATGGCGGGGTCGGCATGGCGCTTCGGTGGCTGAAAGCGCTGGAGCAAGGCTTCGACGTCAAGATCACCGCCGGTACCCATGGGGGCTGCTCGCGGCTCGTCGCGCTGAAGTCGGCCGGCATCACCAAACTCACCGAGCTCAAAGGCAAGACGATCGGGATCTCGGACCTTGCCAGCCCCGGCAAGAATTTCTTCTCCATCCTCCTGCACAAGGAAGGCATCGATCCAATCTCCGATGTCGAATGGCGGCAATATCCTGGCGAGCTCCTGCAGCTTGCCGCCGACAAGGGAGAGATCCACGCAATCGCCGACGGCGACCCGAAAGCCTATTTCTGGCTGCAGGATCCAAAGTACATCCAGATCGCATCGAATCTCGACCACGGTTTCGAGAACCGCGTCTGCTGCATCGTCGGATTACGCGGCAGCCTCATCCGCGACGACCAGCCAACCGCCGCCGCCCTGACGCGCGCCCTCCTGGAAGCCCAAGACTGGACCGTCGCCAAGCCGCAGGATGCTGCCAGGGCTTTCCTGCCCAACGCGCCCAAGGGCAAGACGGTCGAGGAACTCGTCGGCGTCCTGCAGAGCCAGACGCATAACCACAATCCGGTCGGCGCGGACCTCAAGACCGAGATCGCACTCTACGCGCAGGAACTGCGCGACGTGCAGGTCTTCAAGCAGTCGACCGATCCGAAGGATTTCGCCGAGCGCGTCTTCGCCGACGTCCTGACCGCTTGAAGGGGGGCGTCATGAGCACCATCGATCCGACGGTGGCGGAGGCCGGCGATGCCGCCGCCACTACCAATTACGGCCGAAACATTTCTCCGGTCCTGCTCGCGGCGGCGCTGGCCTGGGCTGCCACGGCCGGGCTAATTGAATACTGGGCGGAGATCATTCCGCAACCCTATGGCCGCGAACTGGCTGCGATCTGCCTCGGTATCGCGGTTATCGCCGCGCTGACCGCATTGAGCGGCACTGTCTTCGGCCGTGTCGCATCCATCCTGCGCTATTACGGACCGTGGCTCATCGTCGCGGCCGTGATCCTTGCCGTTTGGGAAATCGTGACCGCAAAGACGGGCATTCTGCCGGTGCCATTTTTCTCCTCTCCCCAGAGCATGCTGGAAGTGTTCTTCGATGATTGGGAGCGGCTTGGCACCAGTGTCGCCTATTCCGTTCTGTTGCTTGCCAAGGGCTACTTCTTCGGCGCGTTGGCCGGGTTCGTCACCGGCGTTACAATCGGCTGGTCGCGTACGGCTAGCTATTGGGTGCATCCGCTTTTGCGCCTGATCGGCCCTCTGCCGGCGACGGCCTGGCTGCCTCTCGCCTTCTTCATCTTCCCGACGTCGGGTTCCGCCAGCGTCTTCCTGATCGCGCTCGCCACGGCCTTTCCGGTAACGATCCTCACCTGGTCCGGCATCGCGAGCGTTAACCGCGACTACTACGACATTGCGCGTACACTCGGGGCGAAGTCTTCGTTCCTGATCCTGAAAGTTGCGATCCCGGCGGCACTGCCGCACGTCTTCGTCGGCCTGTTCATGGGCCTTGGCACTTCCTTTGCGGTGCTCGTGGTCGCGGAAATGCTGGGCGTCAAGGCAGGGCTCGGCTGGTACCTGCAATGGGCGCAAGGTTGGGCAGCCTACAACAACATGTATGCGGCGCTGCTGGTAATGGCCCTGATGTGCTCGACGCTCATCACCGCGCTTTTCCGCATCCGCGACTGGACGCTTTCCTGGCAGAAGGGACTCGTCAGATGGTAACTGCTGCTTTGAGATCGACAGGCCCCGCTGCCGGCGGAGATGTGGAGCCGGCGGGAGTGCAGGTCGACATACGCGATGTCTCCCACAGCTTCGAACTGGAAGGAGCCCCGCTGCCGGTGCTGGATCGGGTAAGTTTCACGGCCGAGCCCGGCTCCTTCGTGGCATTGCTCGGGCCTTCTGGCTGCGGGAAGTCGACGCTTTTGCGTCTGCTCGCCGGGCTCGATCACCCGCGTTCGGGAGGCGTGGCGGTCGGCGGGGTGCCGGTCGCAGAGCCGGACCCTTCCCGCATCCTGGTCTTCCAGGACCCTACTCTCTTCCCCTGGCGCACGGTCTGGGACAATGTCGCGCTCGGTCTGGAGGCGCAGGGCATCCTCAGGAGCAATCGCGCCCGGGTCGACAGGGTCCTTGAGCTCGTCGGGCTGAAGGGTTTCGACAAAGCCTATCCGCACCAGCTTTCAGGCGGTATGGCGCAACGCGTCGCGTTAGCGAGAGCGCTCGTCAACGAGCCACGGCTGCTGCTCCTGGACGAGCCGCTCGGCAAGCTCGACTCGCTCACACGGCTCGCCATGCAGACCGAGCTCGTCTCGCTTTGGAAGCGCGCCCGGCTGACGGCGCTTCTGGTGACGCATGACGTGGAGGAAGCAATCTTCCTGGCGGAGCGGGTGATCGTCTTCGGTCCGCGGCCGGCGCGCATCGTCGCCGATATCGCTGTCGACCTCCCTTATCCGCGCCATCGCGGCGATGCGCGTCTTGCCGAGCTTCGCCAGAAGGCGCTGCAGCATCTCGGCTTGGCGGCCACCTGGTAATCCAACAAGGAAACCATCATGAAGTTTCGGACAATGGCTCTCGGCATCGCGGTCGGCACGGCGGCGCTCGGGACAAGCCTCTTCGCCGCGCCGGCCATGGCGCATATCATGTTCGAGAACGGGGCGGTTGCGGCGGGCACTACGACAGAGTTCGTGCTGCGCGTTCCGCATGGCTGCGGCGGATCGCCGACAGTGGCGGTTCGGGTCGCGGTGCCGAAGGAACTCGAAGGTGTCGAGGCCCTGCCAAAGCCCGGCTGGAAGCTCTCGGTCGTCACCGATGGCCTCCATCAGGTGAGCGCAGACGCAAATACCGCCCATTCCAATGGCGGTGAACCGCAGGTGAAGGAGCTCGTCTGGTCTAACGGGCGGCTGGAGGACGCCGTCCGGGACACATTCGTCTTCCGCGCATCCGTAAACAAGACGGCTACCGGCCGCATCTTCGTGTCCGTCGTGCAGCAGTGCGAGATCGGTATCGAGCGCTGGATCGAAATTCCCGCTGCAGGTGGATCGTCCGATGACCTGAAATACCCTGCGCCATCCGTCGGCGTCGAGCCGTGAGGCCGGTCCTCATCGCGGCGCTCTTCCTCTTCGCCGTCGCCGGTCTCTTCGCCGGTCATGCGACCGCGCATGCGAACCTCGTCTCTGCCGATCCTCATGATGCGGCGGTCCTGCCGGAATCGCCGGCGCGGATTGTCCTGCGCTTCTCCGAGGCGGTCACCCCGCTTGTCGCCCGGTTGATCCATCCAGACGGCCGGACCGATGTCCTGTCCGCGCCGGCGGTCGAAGGGTTTTCCGTCATCTATGCGGCACCCGGGCTTGGCCGCGGAACCTATGTGCTTTCCTGGCGCGTCACCTCGTCCGATGGTCATCCGATCGGCGGCGGCCAGACCTTTTCAATCGGAGAGGCGAGCACAACGGCGGCCCGTCCCGATCCTTCAGCGGACGGAAGCGTCCATCTGGGCCTCTGGGCGTCGCGCTTCGCCTTGACGCTCTCGATCGCTTTCGGATTGGGTAGCGTCTTCTTCTACAGGTTCTGCGGCATCGCTCCAGATCCACGCCTGCGCAGAGCACTCATCGTCCTGCTGTCCCTTGGACTGATCGCAGCGCCGGCAGTTATTGCGTTCCAGGGCCTGGACGCCCTGGGCGAACCGATGTCGGCGATCGGGAAGACGGAGATCTGGTCGGCCGGGCTGCACGCCACGTCCTATGGACGCGCCACGCTTCTCGCGGTGTTCGGCGTGACAAGCGCGGCCCTTGCTCTTGCGGGCCCTGCGGCGGTGCAAAGGCATTGGGCCTTCGTCGCCTTCCTTTTCGCCGGCCTGTCGTTTGCGGCCGCCGGCCATGCGGCGGCGGCTTCGCCCCGTTTCCTCACCACGCCGGCAGTTTTCCTCCATGCGCTCAGCCTCATTGCCTGGTTTGGCGCCTTCATTCCATTGGCGGACGTATTGGCACGCAGGCAAGAGGGGGTTGCGCGGCAGGCGCTCACGAGCTTCTCGAATATGATCCTGCCGGTGATCTTCGCCCTTTCGGCAAGCGGTTTTTTCCTTGCGGCAATTCAGCTCGAGCGAATGTCGGCGCTCTGGACGACGGACTATGGTTTCACGCTGATGGCCAAACTCGGCGTCGCGGCTTTTCTTTTCCTTGCCGCGGCGGTCAATCGATTCCTCCTGACGGGTCCTGCTCTCGCGGGCGGATCGCCTGCGCGCAAGCGGCTCAGGCGCAGCATCCAGGCCGAGATCGCACTGTCCGTAGCCGTCGTCGCAATCCTGGGGCTGTGGCGATTCACGCCGCCGCCCCGCGCGCTCGCCGCCGCCGCATCGCCAACGGCTACGATCCTGCCGCGCAGCGGCGGCTTGGAAGCAAGACTGACGCTGACGCCCGCGCGTGTCGGGCGAGCTGCCGTGTCGGCCGAGGGCTTCCGGCTCGATGGCAAGGCCTTCGCGCCGCTCTCGGTAACCATCGAACTCTCCAAGCCGTCCCATGGCATCGGTCCGTTCAGCCGCAAGGCGGCGAAACAGGGGGAGCGATTTGCGGCGGAAGGTTTCGTGCTGCCCCTCGACGGCTTCTGGGTGGTTCGCGTCACAGTGCTCGTCGAAGATTTTCAGTCGATCGTCCTCACCGATATTTTCGACGTCCAAGCAGCCGTTCGGCGAAAAATTCTTTCACCGCATCAGGCGCAGTCGCGCAATAGTATATTTCAAGGGTCATCGCATGCTGCCTAGGGCGGGATCAGGAGAGGTGCGTCAGGTTTTCCGCCCGCAGCCCGCGTCGCAACTTATGAAACGTTCACGTTCTGATTTTAGGTCGGATCGAGCTTAAATCATCGTGATCTAGTCCAGAACGGTAGCTTAAAGCAGGAGACGGAGAATGGCCGACAAACACCATCAGCACGATCACGATCATCAGGGAGAGGACCGCTGGAAGCATAACGGCGTTCGGGTCATCAAGGGCGACCAGCTCGACGCCAACACGGCTCAGACGCCGGGCATGTATCGGCAGGCGGCCATCAACCATGCCCGCGTCGGCGCCCAGAAGATCTGGGCCGGAACGGTTGCGATCGAGCCCAATGCCAAGACCGGCGTGCATCATCACGGGCCGCTTGAAAGCGTGATCTTCGTGCTCCGCGGCAAGGCGCGCATGCGTTGGGGCGACAGGCTCGAATATGTGGCCGAAGCCGGACCCGGTGACTTCATCTACGTGCCGCCATACGTGCCGCACCAGGAAATCAATGCGGATCCGGAAAATCCGCTCGAATGCGTGCTGGTCCGGTCCGATAACGAGGCGGTCGTGGTCAACATCACCGATGTCGACCCGGTCGAAAAGCCAGAGGAAGTCTACTGGGTGGATCCGATCCACAAACATCCCGGCTGACTGGACGTTTTTCCGGAGCACTTCCAGACTAAAGCAGGGGAACTGTCCGAGTGCGAGATCGAAGGACGGGCCCCTCGGCGAGGCCTGCCAAGGTGCGCACTTTCAGGCAGTGTCGATATCCGTTTTCGAGAAATCATCGCCTTTGAACAGAAGGGGAAGGCGGTTTTCCTTGGCGCAGGCATAGGAGAAGCAGTCACCAAAATTCAGTCGCGCCGGGTGCGCGACAAAACGGCCATAGTTGCGAGCCGCTTCAATGGCCTTGTCATGTAGGGAGCCACTCACGGACACTTCGCGCGCGCCGATCGTCTCCATAAACTTCGCTACGTCCTCTTGAACCTCATCGATCAACTCGGGCGGAGTAGGGGCCCGATCGCCGAACTGCGAGATCGAGACTATATACGGGCTAAGCTGATCACCGTCTCGAACATCGAAAGCGCCGAGTAAATCTTAGGATTTTCCGACATTTCGATCTTGGCGAGGAGGTAACCTGCTTCTTCTTCACCGGCCAGGATGGCCACGATTGCCGACGCGTCCAAGACCATCATATCTCCCACGTGTCGCCGGTAAATTTCTTCATGTCGAAGTCTGGCTTGTTTGGTCCCATCTTGGCTCGCACACTGTCCTGAATCTTCCTGACGCGCTCTTTCAGCGGCACAGCTTGTTCCACTCGCGCCAACTCATTTTCCAGAGCGCGTCTGACCGCTTCGGTCTTCGTCGGGGCTTTGGTGACCTGCTGCACCTTCTTTGCCAGCGCATCGACATCGTCATCGCGAATGTAGAGAGACATGACCTGTTCCTCGTGTATATGCAGTGTGAAATATTCGAATATATCGGTTGGAATATACATTAAGCGCAAGGATCAGGGCGCATCCGCCTCTCCAATCGGTTTTCGGTCAGGGGCGAAGAGAATGGTAGGGAGCGTCGCCCGCTCGTTTCTGCTAAGCTCGAAAATGTATGGACTTTGACCAGCAAACCACGGCAAAGGCGGGGCTTCCAATGAGCGATCCAAAACCCGAAAGGCTCCACCTAACCTTGGCTGAGCTGATCAGCGAACAAATTGAGCAGCGTCATGCAACAGAGCTGCGAGCCGTGCTGTCAACCGGAAACGAAATTACGATGCATGGAAGGTTCACAGTCGGCAGTGACTTTATAATCTACAGGACTGCAAAGGATGGTAGCGGCAAATGGGCGATGACTCCCTTTGCTCATATCGTCCAGCTGGCAATCTAATTTTCGTCCGCGCTGCCGGGTTCAACTTCGACGCGACACCGATGCAGCCGGTAAGCCACATCTTGCCTCTCTGCTACTATGCTCCCTGGGGCAATCTGGCGTTTCTTCTACGCCGGCTATCGCTATTCGGCTGGCCTGATCCGGCTTGGCCGTCTGGATGGCGGCGTCGAGCCCTTGTGCACACGGGGAAAGTTTCCGCTCCGCATCGAGCGCGTGTCCTGAAGGTCATGCTCGCAGCTGTTCTGCGCTGCCGCCTTCAGGCAACGGCTGTCCGTCACATTCGAAGCCGTTCGCCTTCCGGGTCGAATGGCGGCCGTTCCAGGATGACTGCGTCATGGGGGCGGCCGAGGATGGCGACACTCACCTTGTCGCCCGGTTTCGCCATTTCAGCCTTGATGTAGCAGAGCGCCAGCGACATGCCGACCGTATAGCCGTAGGCGCCGGATGAAACCTGGCCGATCGGGGTGCCGTCATGGAGAAAGATCGGCTCGCCGCCGGTAGCATCCGCATCCGTGGCGTCGATCGATATCATGGCGAGCTTCTGCCTCGCACGCTTGCCTGCGATTTCCTGATAGGGGGCCTTGTTCAGGAACGCGTCCTTGTCGAGCTTGATCAGCCGGTCGAGAGCGCATTCCTGCGGCCAGTATTCCGGCGAATACTCGCGGCTCCAGCTGCCATAGCCCTTTTCGATGCGCAGCGAGGCGAGTGCGCGTGAGCCGACCGGGCCCGCGCCGAGATCCGCACCGGCCTCCAGCAAGGCGTCGTAGAGCGCGACCTGCCTTTCGGCGTCGCAGTAGAGTTCCCAGCCGAGATCGCCGGTGAAGGAGACGCGCAGCGCGACGACCTCGACGCCGCCAACGCGCATCCTGCGCGACCGCATGAAGGGGAAGTTCTCGTTTGAAAGGTCGTCATTCGTCAGGCGCATCAGCAATTCGCGCGATTTCGGCCCGGCGATGTTGAAGGCGCAAAGACGCTCCGTGAGCGAGGTGAAGGTCGTTCCCTCGGGAAGCGGAACCGCATTGAAGAAGCGCTGATGGTAGCGTTCCGCCATGCCTGAGCCGAAGATCATGAACTCGTCGTCGCCGAGCTTCGTCACCGTGAAATCGCCCGCAATGCCGCCCCGCTTGCCAATGAGAGGCGTCAGGCACGAGCGGCCGACACCAGTGGGCATGCGATTGGCGAAAAGCGCGTTCAGCCAGTCGGAGGCACCCGGCCCCTTCACTGCGTATTTCGCAAAGTTGGAAATGTCGATGATTCCGGCGCTTTCGCGCAGCATGCGGGCCTCGCGGCCGACGGGCGCCCACCAGTTCTGGCGGGTGAAACCGATCGTTTCTTCCTTCGGCTCACCATCGGCGGAGAACCAGAGGGGATGTTCCCAGCCGAAATTCAGGCCGAAGACGGCGCCCATCGCCTTCTGTTTCTCATAAGCCGGCCGGGTGCGAACCGGGCGCCCGGCCGCCCGCTCCTCATTGGGGAAATGGATCTTGAACCGGTGGCTGTACTGGTCCTGAACGCGCGCCTTGGTGAAGGCCTTGTTCGCCCAGTGGCCGAAGCGGGCCATGTCCCAGCCGAACATGTCGAGCGACGGCTCGCCCTCGATCATCCATTCCGCCGCAAGCTTGCCCATGCCGCCCGACTGCGAGAAGCCGGGGATGATGCCGTTGCAGCAGAAGTAGTTCGCCATTTCCGGCACGGGGCCGAAGAGGACCGCGCTATCGGGCGACCAGATCATCGGCCCGTTGATGACGCGCTTGATGCCCGCCGTTCCGACCACCGGCACGCGGTCGATCGCGCGCATCATGTTTTCCTCGATGCGTTCGAGGTCATCGGGGAAGAGTTCGTGACCGAAGCCGAGCGGCGTGCCCTCCTCGGCCCAGAAGCGCATGTCGCGCTCATAGGCGCCGATCAGCAGGCCCAGGCCCTCCTGCCGGAGGTAATACTCGCCGTCGCGGTCCGCGACGGAGGGCAGCCGCCGGTCGAGGGCGGCGATCTCCGCTATGGTCTCGGTCACGAAATACTGGTGTTCCGTCGGCATCAGCGGAAGTTCGAGGCCGGCCATGGCGGCGACTTCACGGCCCCATAGTCCCGCAGCGTTGACGACCCAACGGGTGCGGATGTCGCCCTTCGGGGTGCGCACGATCCAGCTGCCGTCCGCTTGCGCCTCCGTACCGGTGACGGGCGTGAAGCGGTGTATTTCGGCGCCGCGCTTGCGCGCGCCTGCGGCATAAGCCATCGTCACGCCGGAGGGGTCGACATTGCCGCCCTCCGGCTCGTACATGATGCAGCGGATGCCGTCGAAGTTGACGAGTGGATGAAGACGCTCCGCTTCATCACGGCCGATCTCGTAGAAGTTCATCTTATAGCGGCGCGCCTTGGCCTCCTGGAGCCTTAGCTGGTGCTCGCGCGCCTCGGTCTGCGCAAGATAGAGCGATCCTGGCTGGAAGATGCCGCAGCCTTGCCCGGTCTCGACCTCCAGCTCCTTGTAGAGCGCCATCGTATAATGCTGAAGCAGGCTGATGTTGGTGGAGTCGTGCAGGCCGTGGATGTTGGCGGCCGCATGCCAGGTCGATCCCGACGTCAGTTCGCTGCGCTCGAGAAGCACGACGTCGGACCAGCCGAGCTTGGTGAGATGGTAGAGAATGGAGCAGCCGATGAGACCGCCGCCGATGACGACCGCTTGAGCGTGGGAGCGCATGGAAATCCAGCCTTGAAACGATGACCTCTGCCGCCGGCGGATGTCTGCCGGCCGGCTTCAGTTTAGGGACGGGCCGTTGTTTGCAAAGCGGCGCAAAGCGGGAAATCGGCCCCTTTTGTCATCCGATGGACAAATAAAACGAGGTCATTGATCTCGCAATTTTCGTTTGTTGCCGGATGGGTTCCGGCTAGTCTGAAATCGGCCCTTTCCGGCATCGAGCCAATGGGTCACCGGTCAGCCGATCACCTTCTGAGCCTCGGCGACGATCCAGTCGCGCACCTTCGAGACGGTCGTTCCTTTGGATGCCTGTCCTTCGGCGAGGTAATAGTTCCACGCGCTTCTGGTGCGGATCTGAAACGGCTCGACAAGCAGGCCGCGATCCACATAGGTCCGCGCGAGCGACTGGGTGGTCACGATGCAGCCGGCGCCGCTCGCCGCCATTTCCAGCGCGATATTGGTGGAATTGGTGGAAAGCCGCTTGTCGTTCGCGGATGCGTCTATGCCGAGCGCATCGGCCATTTCCTGCCAGAACTCCTGCCGCCCGTGCACGGCGATCCAGTTCGTTTTAAGAACGTCGGCCGGCGTCCTGATCGCATTCTGGCCATGGACGAGCTGGGGCGCGCATAGAAGCACAAGCCGGTCGTTCCACAATTGCATGCCGCTTGCCGGCATGTTGTCGAAGCGGCGGATCGAAATCAGGATGTCGGCGATCTGCTCGGTCGAATCCTCCCAGATCGTGCCGTGCAGAAGGATTTCCACGTCCGGATGTTTCCTGCTGAACCCGGCGACGCACCTTGCCAGCCAGTTTTCGGCAAGGCTCGTCGGGCAGGAGATAACGACGGTCTTGTTGCGCGCCGACGCAAGGACCGCTTCGGTGGCGAAGTCGATCTGGTTCAGAGCCTGGCGCAGGGTGGGAAGAAAAGCCTCTCCCATCTCGGTCAGCTTGAGGCTGCGCGGATAGCGGATGAAGAGCTGACGCCCAAGATATTGCTCGAGTGCCCGCACATGATTGCTGATGGCGGCCTGCGTATAGCCCAGTTCGTTGGCCGCCTCGGTGAAGCTGAGATGCCGGGCAGAGCATTCGAAGGAGCGGATGTAGTTCAATGGCGGCGGCGGCTTCATTTGAGAGTTCCCCTTTTGCTCCATGCTAGTCAGGCCGGTCGGGGACTTGCAAGGTGCAAGCGTGCCATGACATGGTTTTTTTTGGCCATTGCCGCCGAACTTATCATGTGAAGACCGGTGCATGATTGGCCATAGTTTCGGTGAGCGGAACAGAAAAAGCACCAGTACCCGGAGCAGGGCTTTTTATGCCCAGCTGCGCGGATCAGGGGATGAAAGGCAGTTCTCGATGAGCGGCAGACGCGGCGGCGGAAGACGATCGCGGGCAATCCGGGGCGGCGACGGTATTTCGCAGCTGCCATGGCAGGAGGTCGTCAACACCTATGCCCCGATGCAGCTTCTCGACGAGGAGCGTCTCGAGGCGCTTCATCGCAATTCGATGCGCATCCTCTCCGAAATCGGTATCCGCGTCATGAGCGAAAAGGCGATGGCGCTGTTCGAGAAGGCGGGCGCAATCGTCGACCGCGAGAACCTGATGATCCGCATCGACGAATCCATCGTCGAGGCGGCGCTCGCCACGACGCCGTCTTCCTTCACGCTGACCAGCCGCAATCCCGAGAAACGGCTGACGATCGGCGGCAACACGATCGCCTTCGGCCTCGTGGCAGGTCCTCCGAACGTGCACGACCGGGTCAACGGCCGGCGGCAGGGCAATCTCGCGGATTACCAGAACTTCACGCGTCTCGCCCACCACTTCAACGCGATCCACATTCTCGGGAACCAGGTCTGCGCGCCGATGGAGCTGCCGGCCAATTCCCGGCACCTCGATACCTACAAGGCGAATATCACGCTTAGCGATCTCTGCTTCCACTGCACCGCCATCGGGCGGGGGCGGGCCGTGGACGGCATCAACATGATGGCGATCGCGCGCGGCATCAGTGTCGAGGAGATGCGCCAATCGCCTGGCGTCATCACGATCATCTCGGTGAACTCGCCGCGGCTTTTCGACGATGCGATGGCGGATGGGCTTATCGCCATGGCCGAGCACGGGCAGCCGGTGACCATCACGCCCTTCACGCTGATGGGCGCGATGACACCGGTGACGCTTGCGGCTGCACTCTGCCAGCAGAATGCCGAGGCGCTGTTCGGCGTCACGCTTGCGCAGCTCGTCAATCCGGGTACGCCGGTCATGTATGGCGCATTCACGTCCAATGTGGACATGCGTTCCGGCGCCCCCGCCTTCGGCACGCCGGAAAACGCCAAGGCCAACATCATCGCGGGCCAGCTCGCGCGGCGCTACAAGCTTCCCTATCGCACGTCGAATGCCAATGCCTCCAACGCAGTCGACCTTCAGGCGGCCTACGAGACGGAGATGGCAACCTGGGGTGCGGTGCTCGGGGGTGCCAACCTCATCTATCACGCTGCCGGATGGCTCGAAGGTGGCCTGACGGCCTCCTATGAGAAGCTGGTGCTAGACGTGGAGATCCTGCAGAACATGATGAGCTTTCTTGAGCCCATGCCATTCTCCGAGGACGATCTCGGTTTCGACGCCATAAAATCGGTACCGGCCGGAGGACACTTCTTCGGTTCCGAACATACGATGGCGCGATACGAAACTGCTTTCTACCAGCCGATGCTGTCCAACTGGCAGAATTACGGCAGCTGGCAGGAGGCCGGCGGGCACGACGCGCTGGAGCGCGCGACCGGCATCTGGCAGCAGGCGTTGCGCGAGTACGAGGAACCGGTAGTCGACCCGGCGATCCGGGAAGAGCTCGATGCCTACATGATCAAGCGGCGCGCCGAGATCGGCGCGGGCGAACCTTGAGGGGCAGATGAGGGATACGCAGGAAATCCGCTTTGCGGTTTTGATGTTTCCGAATTTTCCGCTGATGGCCTTCAGTTCCGTCATCGAGCCGCTGCGGGCTGCCAATACGCTGTCCGGCAAGCGCTGCTATTCCTGGGTTACGGTGGCCGCCGGCGAGAAGATCACCGCGTCGAACGGCATCGGTATCGAGCCGGACTTCCATGTGCGCAACGCACCTGAGGTCGACCGGATCGTCGTATGTTCGGGCGGTGATGCAGAGCATCTCGTTGCGGACGAGGAGATGGCGTGGATCCGCAAGAATCTCCGATCCGGTGCGCAACTTGGTGCGGTGGCCGACGCCGCCTTCTTCCTGGCGCGCAAAGGGCTACTCGACGGCCACTCCTGTACGCTCCATTGGACCAGCCAGCCGGCCTTCAAGGAAGCGTTCCCGCATCTCGACATGCGCTCGGATCTTTATGTGATCGACCGCCGCCGCTTCACCTCCGTCGGCGGCATCGGCAGCCTCGACATGATGCTGGACATGATCGGACGGGATTATGGCGCCGAGCTCGCCGACGGCGTCGCCGGCTGGTTCATGCACAGCCCGTTGCGGCCTGACGCCGATCGGCGGAAGCTGACCTTGCGCATCCGGAGCGGCATCGCCGACGGCCTCGTCCTTTCCGCGGTGGCTATGATGGAGGATGCGATCGAGGACGTATTGCGGATCGAGGATATGGCCGGCCGGCTGAATGTCTCGTCCGATAAGCTCGAACGCGCCTTCAAGGCCGAACTTGGCGTGTCGCCCAACAGCTATTACCGCAATCTTAGGCTTGGTCATGCGGCAGACATGCTGACGCATTCCAGCCTCAAGGTGAATGAAGTCGCCGTCGCCTGCGGTTTCGGAAATGCCGCCAACTTCTCCCGCGCCTTCAAAGAGCAGTTCGGTTATGTCCCGCACAGCGTTCGCCGCCGCGTCTCGCGGGCGGGCGAGGCGCCCCGCGCAGTCGCGGGGCTGAAATAATGAAACTTCGCGGATTTTGGCATAGATACTGCGGAATCTGCGCAAATGCGCGCTCCGACTCTTCTCCATCCTGCTGGAAAAGGAGAATGTCATGAGCATTGTTGTATTCGATCCCGACAGCGTGGATGACGTGGACTTCAAGGACCGGATGCGCCATCCGCAGGCAGCCGATCCGGCCGGCGGCATGTGGCTTTCGGACACGGAACCGTCCTTCATCGACGCCGACGCCCTGCGCAAGGGGAGGCTGAAGAAGCTTCGCGACTGGATGCGCGCGGCCGGTTACGGCGCGGTGGTCCTTTTCGACCCCTATAACCAGCGCTACGCGACGGGCTCCCGAAACATGTTCGGGTATTTCCTGCGCAACTCCACCCGCTATTTCTTCATCCCCGCTGAAGGTCCGGTCGTCCTCTTCGAATATCCGCAGAGCTATCACGTCTCGATGGTCCTCGACACGATCGACGAGGCCCGCCCTTCCAAGCTTGTCTGGTCCTCCGTCTCCGGTAAGGACGACGAGACCGCCGGGCCGTTCGCGGACGAGATTACCGATTTGCTAAAGCAGCATGGCGGCGGGTCGATGAAGCTCGGCATGGACCGCTGCAGCCACCTCCAGGCACTGGCACTCGAAAAGCGCGGGTGCGAGGTGAAGGACTGTCAGGGCGAAATTCTCGCCGTCAGGGCCGTCAAGACTCCTGAAGAGATCAAATGCCTTCAGGTATCCATGGCCGGCGCCGAAGCTGCCGTGGCCGCCGTACGCGAAGCGATCAAGCCGGGCGTTTCCGAAAACGAGCTCTTCGCGATCATGTATCATGAAGTGATCCGGCAGGGCGGGGAGTTCATCGAGACCCGGCTGCTGAGTTCCGGCCAGCGAACCAATCCCTGGTTCAACGAGGCAAGCGGCCGCAAGATCAGGCCGGGCGAACTCGTGGCCCTCGATACCGATACGATCGGCTGCTACGGCTACTATTCCGATTTCTCGCGAACCTTCCGCTGCGGTCCTGGCAAGCCGACCCCTTACCAGAAATCGCTCTACCGGATGGCCTACGACCAGGTTCAGCACAATATCGACATCGTCAAGCCGGGCATGGCCTTCCGCGAGATCGCCGAAAAGGCCTGGAAGATACCAGACCGCTTCGTCGATCAGCGTTACACCTCCGTGATGCACGGCGTCGGCATGCACGGCGAGACGCCGTTCATCGCCCATGCGATGGACTACGAGACCTACGGTCGCGATGGACATCTCGTGCCCGGAATGGTCGTCTCGGTGGAAAGCTACATCGGCGAAAAGGGCGGCCGCGAGGGCGTGAAACTCGAAGACGAGATCCTCATCACGGAGAACGGCACGGAGCTCCTGTCGCGCTTTCCCTATGAGGACGAATTCCTGAGCGGGGAGACTTGATGAAGAAACCGTTGCGGATCGACCGTGCGAAAGCCGCCGCCCTTTTTATCGATCTCCAGGAGGAGCATCGCCACGACGAGCGCTATCTCGTCGACGGTTACGATATGGTGCTCGGCAATGCCGCACGCCTTCAGGAGGCGGCCCGCCGAAGCGGCATCCCCGTCTTTCACTGCGCCTATATCGTCGATCTCGCCGACAATCTTCGCCCGTTCCATCCGATCGGACCGGATGGACGTTCCGCCTTTAGCGACAAGGACGATCCGCTCACGGCGATCTGCCCGGAGGTCGCTCCGCTTCCGTCGGAGCGGCTGCTCGTCAAAAACGAAGCGAGCGCCTTCGGCAGGAGCCCATTGATCGGCGAATTGCGGGACGCAGCCGTGGAATGGCTGGTGATCGCCGGCGTCTGGACCGAGGCTTGTGTCGATGCAACGGTAAAGGACGCGATCAACCTTGGGCTGCATGTCTTGCTCGTCAAGGATGCATGCGGCAGCGGCGGCCCTGCGATGCACCAGACCGGCATTCTCAACCTGGCGAACCGGCTCTATGGCGGCGCGGTCGTCGACACCGAAGCCGCTTGCGCCCTTCTGGAAGGAGACACGGTCGAAGCATGGCGGGTCGAGGGATCGGTGCCCCTGCGCTACACTTTCGAGAATGCCGCTAAACTTTACGGCGAACTCTGACGAGCGTTGATAGGGGCACGCATCAGAGCGGAGGGCCGGGTGTCCCGGCGGGATCCCGCTCTGATTTATTGGGATCGGTCACGCGCATGGTTTCAGGTCGGATCGGCCTGAGACATCGTGACCCAGTTTAGGAAAGGCAGGCCGCAACGAATGGAGATCGTACGGTTCATCATCGACAATCTGGACATCATAGGCACGCGGACCATCGAGCACATTTCGATCGTCTTCCTGGCGGTCGGAATTGCGATCGCGACGGCCGTGCCGATCGGGATTGCGATCACGCAGTCGAAGAGCACGGCCGACACCGTTCTCTATCTCGCCTCGATGATGATCACCGTTCCCTCGATTGCGCTGTTCGGCCTGATGATCCCGCTGCTCTCGCCGATCGGGCATGGCATCGGCTATGTCCCGGCGGTCGTAGCCGTCATTCTCTATTCCCAGCTTCCCATCATCCGCAACACCTACACCGCCATCACCAATGTCGATCCGGCGCTTCGGGAGGCTGCGAAAGGGATGGGGATGAGCACTTGGCAACGTCTGCGCCAGGTCGAAATCCCGCTTGCCATTCCGGTCATCATGGCCGGCGTCAGGACTGCCGTCGTCATGAATATCGGCGTAACGGCGATTGCGGCCTATATCGGCGCAGGCGGCCTCGGCACGTTCATCTCGCGCGGCATCAGCCAGTCCGATCCCCGTCAGCTGGTGACGGGGGCGCTGGCGGTCTCGCTGCTTGCGATCGCAGCCGACCTTTTCCTCGCGCTCGTGCAGCGCCTTCTCACGTCTCGCGGTATTCAGGGGGAGGTCACGCCATGATCCGGCTCGAGAATCTGACGAAACACTACGGCCCGGCGCATGCTCCGCTTATTGCGGTCGACAATGTAAGCCTCGACTTACCAACCGGAGAGATCTGCGTGCTGCTCGGTCCCTCGGGATGCGGCAAGACGACGACGATGAAGATGATCAACCGGCTGATCCAGCCCACCAGCGGCAAGGTCTTCATCAACGGCAAGGACACGAGCACCATTGATCCGATCAAGCTGCGGCGGACCATCGGCTATGTGATCCAGCAGATCGGCCTTTTCCCGAACAAGACGATTGAGGAAAATATCTGTGTCGTGCCGGACCTCCTCGGCTGGGATCGCCGCAAGTCGCGCGCCCGCGCCAAAGAGCTCCTCGAGCTTGTCGGCCTCCAGCCCGACCTTTTCCTTAAACGCTACCCGAAGGAACTTTCAGGCGGCCAGCAGCAGCGTGTCGGCGTTCTGCGCGCGCTGGCGGCCGATCCGCCGGTCATGCTGATGGACGAGCCGTTCGGGGCGATCGATCCGATCAACCGCGAAGCCATTCAGGAGGAGTTCCTGAAGATGCAGCGGGAGATTCGCAAGACGATCATCTTCGTCTCGCACGATCTCGACGAAGCGGTGAAGATGGCGGACAAGATCGCGATCTTCCGCAGCGGCAGGCTCGAACAATATGCCGCGCCCGACGAATTGCTCGCCCGTCCCGCCAACAGCTTCATCGAAGACTTCCTCGGCTCGGACCGGGCACTCAAGCGGCTGAGGCTCGTCTCGGTGCGCGACGCCATGGAGACGGGTTTCATCACGGTCCGGAGCGAGGACTCGGTCGAGCATGCGCTCGAGCGCATGCGATCGTCGCGCAGCGCTGCAGTCTTTGTGCTGAACGCCGACGGCGCACCGCAGTCTCTCTTGAGCGAGCAAGTGGCGGAGTTGCGCTCCGGTACCGTGGGCGATCATGCGGAACCGGTAAAGTCTGCCGTCCCGACCACTGGCGATCTTAGGCAGGCCGTATCGATAATGTTCGCCCACGACATGCCGCTGCTGCCCTGCGTTGACGAGAGCGGCCGGATGGCGGGCGTGATGAGCTACCGTTCCATCGTGCACAATCTCGGCCATGGAGCAAAGGCATGAGCGCTCTCGTCAGCCCGGCCGCACCGCAGCAAAGCCGCCGGATAGAGACCGCGCCGTTGATCGTGCTCATCGTGCTGGCCGGAACCGTCGCCTGGCTGTGGTGGAGCGGCATGGCAGAGGAAATCCTCGCCTATTCCGACGACATCTCATATCTCATCGTGCAGCATCTGGAGCTGGTCGCCTGGGCTGGAGGGCTCGCCATCCTTGTGGCCGTACCGGTCGGCATCGTGCTTTCGCGGCCCGCCTTCCGCCTTTTTTCGGAGGCGGTGATGCAGGTCTTCAATATCGGCAGCACCGTGCCGACGCTTGCGATCCTGGCGCTTTCCATGACGCTGCTCGGGATCGGTACGGTGCCCGCGGTCTTCGGTCTCTGGGCGGCCACCCTCCTGCCGATCGTGCGCAACACCTATGCCGGCCTGCGCGCCGTGCCGCCGCACCTTGTGGAGGCCGCAACCGGCATGGGCATGACGCCGGGCCAGGTGCTGTGGCGCGTCGAACTTCCAAACGCCCTCTTCGTGATCTTTGGCGGCATCCGCACCGCGCTCGCGATCTGCGTCGGCTCAGCGCCCTTGGTCTTTCTGATCGGCGCGGGCGGGCTTGGCGAACTGATCTTCACCGGGATCTCGCTGGACGAACTCCCGATGATGATGGCCGGGGCAATTCCCACGGCAATGCTCGCGGTCCTGGTCGATTTCATCGTCGGCCAGATTCAGTACTACCTCGTTCCACGGGGCATCAATCCGCTGCGATAACAAAATGAGAGAGAGGAACTGAAATGAACTTCGCACCGAAAATTGCCAAGACCCTTCTGTCGGCGGCCGCCATCGCGCTCGTCACGACGACCGCCTGGGCCGCCACCCTTACCGTCGGCGGGAAAAACTTCACCGAGCAGCTGATCATCGCAGAGATCACCAAGCAGCTCCTCGAGAGCAAGGGACACACCGTCGACAAGAAGGACGGCATGGGCACGAAGATCGTCCGCGCCGCACTGGAGAACGGCGAGGTCGATCTCTACTGGGAATATACGGGGACGTCGCTCATCACCTTCAACAAGGTGACGGAACGGCTTTCGCCGGAGGAGACTTATAACCGCGTCAAGGAACTCGACGGCGAAAAAGGCCTCGTCTGGCTGGCGCCGTCCGCGGCGAACAACACCTACGCCTATGTCATCAAGCCGGGCAACGCCAAGACGGACGGCATGGAGACGATCTCCGACCTCGCCAAGGCGTATAACGACGGCAAGGATATACTCATGGGCACGACGGCCGAATTTCCGAAGCGTCCGGACGGCCTGATCGGCCTGCAAGAGGTCTACGGCTTCGAGACCGGGCGCGCCAATGTGCGGCCGATGGACCTTGGTCTCGCCTATAATGCGCTGGCCAACGGCGATCTCGACACCATTGCCGCGCAGGCCACCGACGGCCAGATCGCGGCACTCGGCTTGAAGACGCTGAAGGACGACAAGGGCTTCTTCCCCAACTATGCGCTGACCCCGGTCGTCCGCAAGGAAGTGCTCGACGCGAATCCGGATCTCAAGGAAACGCTCGAAGCGGTCTCGAAGAAGCTCGATGACGCCACGATGCAGCGTTTGAACAGCCAGGTCGATGTGGAGAAGAAGACCATCGAAACGGTCGCCGCCGACTATCTGAAGTCGCTCGGCATGTAAAACGCGCCGCATTTATCGACGAACGTCTCGTCCCGCCTGCAGGTTTCCTGCCGGCGGGCGGGAAGGATGCGTGCCGGAGAACCCGGCGCAGATATACCGGCTCGGCCGTGCCGGCCGTCTTTTCGAGGAGCGAGAATGGTCAAAATATCAAGCGTCCGCGTCCGCCCGCTGGTTCTGCCGCTCAAGCAGCCTTACCACTGGTCCTACGGCACCCGCGAATCTTTTGCGGTCAACCTTATCGAGATCGAGGCGGATGACGGCACGGTCGGCATCGGCGAATGCACGGTCGCGCCGGACCAGACCGGTACGGCGGCGATCCTTTATCGCCTCGCCAAACATCTCGTCGGCCATTCGCCTCACGACGTGGCACCGCTCATCGCGCGCATCTTCCACCAGGAATATCTCGGGCATGGCGCCAATATCATGCGGGCGGCCAACCAGATATTTTCCGGCATCGACATGGCCATGTGGGATCTTCAAGGCAAGCTCGCCGGCCTGCCGGTTCACCAGCTGCTTGGGGGCGCTCACCGGAAGGCGGTCGGCTACTTCTATTTCCTGCAGGGCGAAACCGCCGAGGAGCTTGCGCGCGATGCCGCCGTCGGCCACGCCCAGGGCGAGCGGGTCTTCTATCTCAAGGTCGGCCGCGGAGAGAAGCTCGACCTCGAGATCACCGCGGCGGTTCGCCGCGAGATCGGCGATGCGCGCCTGCGCCTCGATGCGAACGAAGGCTGGAGCGTCCATGATGCGATCAACATGTGCCGCAAGCTCGAAAAATACGACATCGAATTCATCGAGCAGCCGACCGTCAGCTGGAGCATTCCGGCCATGGCGCATGTACGCGAAAAAGTCGGTATTCCGATCATTGCGGATCAGGCTGCCTTCACGCTCTACGACGTCTATGAGATATGCCGCCAGCGTGCTGCGGACATGATCTGCATCGGCCCGCGCGAGATCGGCGGCATACAGCCGATGATGAAGGCGGCAGCCGTGGCGGAGGCCGCCGGACTGAAGATCTGCATCCACTCTTCCTTCACCACCGGCATCACCACCTGCGCGGAGCACCATATCGGGCTTGCCATTCCCAATCTCGACGACGGCAACCAGATCATGTGGCAGCTCGTCCAGAAGGATATCGTCTCCTCGCCCGATCTGGCGCCCAAAAAGGGCTGGCTCGATGCCTTCAGGAAGCCCGGACTGGGTTTCCAGCTCTCCGAAGACCTGGTCGCCGAAGGCGAAGGGCGCTACGCGGCAAGCCGATGACGCCGGTCGAGACCTCCCGGGAAGAGATCGAGGCAGTTTGCCTCGAGGCGCTGACGGTCCATGGTGCGGCAGCCGAAAACGCACGCGCCGTGGCGAGCGCGATCGCCACGGCGGAGGCCGACGGCAATCGCGTCTGCGGCCTTTACTACCTGCCGATCTTCTGCGGGCACCTGGCGGTCGGAAAGGTCGATGGAGAAGCCGTTCCTGAGGTGAGGACGTGCGGTGTGACGGTCACGGTCGACGCAAGATCCGGCTTCGCACATCCCGCCATAGCCGCCGGCACGCCGGCCCTGATCGACCTCGCACGCCAGGCGGGCCTCGCGGCAATGGCGGTGCGCAACTCCTATAATTGCCTCGCGCTCGGCCATCACGTCCGGCCCCTTGCCGACGCCGGCCTGATCGGCATCTGCGTTTCGAATGCGCCTGCCTCCGTTGCGCCGCCCGGTGCGACGCGGGCGCTCTTCGGCACGAATCCGCTTGCCTTCGCCGTACCTTCGAAAGAAGGGGCTCCGGCAGTCGTCGTCGATCAGAGCATGAGCGCCGTCACCAAGACGGAGATGATCCTGCGCCGCGATCGCGGCGAGGCAATCCCGATCGGCTGGGCGCAGGACGGGAACGGACAGCCGACGACCGACGCGGCCACCGGGCTGGAAGGTTCGCTGCTGCCCGCCGGCGGTCGCAAGGGCGCCAATGTCGCCCTTCTCGTGGAAATCCTTGCTGGCGCCCTGACCGGTTCGGCCCTCAGCACGGAGGCGAGCGCCTTCGGAAACGACGAGGGTGGGCCGCCGCATGTCGGCCAATTCCTGATCGCCATCGACCCCGGTCACTTCGCCGCCGGTCACTTCTCCGAAGCGATGGATAATCTGGTCGCCTCCCATGAGGCCGCCGGCGTAAGGCTTCCCGGCCACTCCGGACGAAAGCAGCCCGTTTGCGTCGATGCCGATCTCTGGAAGGAGGCCGTTTTGCTTTCGAAGTCGAAGAACCGCCAGGAGCCTGGATCGAGGTAAAAAGTCAGCTCATCATCGATGGGCGGTCGTGTCGGTCTTGCGAAATCGCATACACTGCCATATATTTTGCACAGGAAATATGTTCCTGGATATGACGCACTATGGCTCAGGCTCAAAAGATCCAAAGCGATGGCGGACCGCTGATACTGTCCTACATGGACAAGGGCGGAAAGATCGCGGTTCAGCAGGTCGCGGACGGCTTCGGCATGTCGAAAACGCAACTTGCCGAAACGGCCGGGCTTGCGCGTGAAACGCTCTACCGGCTGGAGCGCAGCCGGGGGACGAAGACGCAGAACCGCCTGCGCGAAATGCTCGAGATCATCAGCCGGGTCACCGACTGGGCGGGCGGCAAGGAGCAGGCAATGGCGTGGTATCGCGCCCAGCCGCTCCCGGCATTCGGCGGGCGAACGGCCGAAGCTCTGGTGAAGGACGGCAAGGCGGCGGCCGTGCGCGATTATCTCGATCACATGGCCCTCGGGGGCTTTGCTTGAGGTTCAGGGGAACCTGCTATCGCGCGCATGACCCTCGCTGGGCTTTCAAACCTGCATCCGGCGAGGGCGCGGCAATAAAGGGCGCGCGCTTCAATCCGAAGGGCGTGAAGACGCTTTACCTTGCACTCAGCATCATGACAGCGGTCAAGGAGGCCAATCAGGGCTTCGCCCATCGTATCGATCCTTGCGTTCTTTGCTCCTACGACATCGATTGCGCTGACATCGCTGATCTTACGACGGAGAGGGGGAGGGCGGAACACGGGGTATCGCTGGAGGAGATGGCCTGCAGCTGGGCGGGCGCGCTTGCCGAAGGGAGGCGTCCGGCTTCCTGGGCCATTTACGACCGTCTCCATCCGCGCGGGACCGCCGGCATCCTGGTTCCGAGTTTCGCACCGGGGAGCGAACCGGGAGACCGGAATCTCGTCCTTTGGACGTGGGGACCGGATCTGCCGCATCGCGTCGACGTGTATGATCCAAGTGGCCGGCTTCCTAGGGATCAGCTCTCCTGGGGTTGAGTGTGGCATTACGCCGGAATTGCGCCGGGGACTTTCCGGTCCATTTCCGGAATGCACGGTGAAAGGCGCTCGGCTCGGAAAAGCCGAGCTCGACGGCAAGCTGGGCCACATTCGTCCGGCCATCAGCGAGGGCTTCCATCGCAAGCGCCCGGCGCAGGTCCTCCTTGATCGATCGATAGGTCTGGCCCTCCTGCTTCAATCTCCGCCGAAGGGTCGGCGCTGCAATCCGCATGCGCGCGGCAAGCGCCTCGAAACCGGGCCAGGCGGATGGAGCCGTGGCATGGAGCCGCTGGCGTATTGCCGCGGACAATCCCGCGTCGTGGCGATAGCGCACGAGAATATTTGCAGGCGCATGCCGGAGGAACTGCTTCAGCGCCCGCTCGTCACGGATGGGCGGCAGTTTCAGGTACTCGGCATCGAAGACAAGCCGCGTCCGGGGCTGATCGAAGTGGACGGGCGCGCCGAAGAAGAGCCGATAATCGGTTCCGGCGGGTGGCGCACTGCAGCGGAAGTCGACCCAGCGGATCGGAAGCCGGCGCCCGATCAGCCAGCAATTGACGCCATGCACGATGATCCAGAAGGTACGGTAGGCGAAGGCGGAGCGCGTCGCCCCGGCGTCCTTCAGGACAATCTGTGCCAGTCCGTTTTCGACGACCAGCTCGCCATGCGGATCCTCGAGGACCACCCTTAGGAAGCGCAGTGCTCGCCGGAGCGCATGTTCGAGCGTCACGGTCGAAAGAATGGCGTGGCACAGCAATGCGAAGCTGCCGGCGCGCATCGGCCGTGCGCCCTCGCCGAAAAACTCGTCATCCATCGCCTGCGCGACCGCATGCCAAAAGGCGCCGTATTGTTCGGCCGGAACTGGCCCGGTGACGATGGATGGCAGGCCGACTTGTGCAAGGAGGGGTCCGGCATCCACTCCGTGGCGCCGGAGGCATTCGAGCGTGTCGTCCATGAAACATGGGGCGATCATCCGGCGTTCCATGGGCGACGGTCCCTTCTCGGCGAATATTGCAAAAGCGATCACATAAGCTGAGCCATTCGGTCATTGCATACCATATTTTTCCTCTGCATCATCCCGGTTGGAAACAGTTGGAGCTGGAGCCTATGCAACTCAAGAGCCGCGTCTTTATCGTCACTGGGGCCAGTTCCGGACTCGGCGCGGCTGTGACGCGCATGCTGGCTCAGGAGGGCGCGACAGTGCTGGGGCTGGACCTGAAGCCGCCACCGGGGGAAGAGCCTGCCGCCGAGCTCGGCGCGGCGGTGCGCTTCCGAAATGCCGACGTGACGAATGAGGCCGACGCCACCGCCGCTCTGGCATTTGCGAAACAGGAATTCGGGCACGTCCACGGTTTGGTGAATTGTGCCGGCACAGCGCCCGGCGAGAAGATTCTCGGCAGGAGCGGCCCGCACGCACTGGACAGTTTCGCCCGCACGGTCGCCGTCAACCTGATCGGGACATTCAACATGATACGGCTTGCCGCCGAGGTCATGTCGCAGGGAGAGCCGGACGCCGACGGCGAGCGGGGGGTGATCGTCAATACCGCCTCTATCGCCGCTTTCGACGGGCAAATCGGCCAGGCCGCCTACGCTGCGTCGAAGGGCGGCGTCGCCGCCCTGACGCTTCCGGCCGCGCGCGAGCTCGCGCGTTTCGGAATTCGCGTCGTCACCATTGCGCCGGGCATCTTCGATACGCCGATGATGGCCGGCATGCCTCAGGATGTTCAGGATGCGCTCGCGGCAAGCGTGCCCTTTCCCCAGCGCCTTGGTCGGGCCGAGGAGTATGCCGCCCTCGTGAAGCATATTTGCGAGAATACGATGCTCAATGGCGAGGTCATCCGCCTCGACGGGGCTTTGCGCATGGCGCCCCGGTAAGCATGGCCATGCAGGGAGGTTCGAATGAACAAGCAGGATCCTGTGGTCATCGTCGGGCAGGCCCGAACCCCGCTTGGCAGTTTCCAAGGTGGGTTGAAGGACCTTTCCGCCGCCGACCTCGGCGCGGCCGCGATTGCCGATGCTCTGAAGCGCGCCGGACTTGCGCCGGATGCGGTCGATGAGGTGATGTTCGGTTGTGTCCTGACCGCGGGACAGGGACAGGCGCCAGCCCGTCAGGCTGCGCTCGGTGCGGGTCTTCCGCCCGGCGTCGGCGCGACCACCGTGAACAAGATGTGTGGTTCGGGCATGAAGGCGGCGATGCTGGCGCATGACCTGATCAAGGCGGAATCGGCCTCGATCGTGGTTGCGGGCGGCATGGAAAGCATGACCAATGCCCCCTATCTGCTCGACCGCGCGCGGCAGGGCTATCGCATCGGGCACCAGAAGGTTCTGGACCACATGTTCCTCGATGGGCTGGAGGATGCCTATGACAAGGGGCGCCTGATGGGCACCTTTGCCGAGGATTGCGCGGAAGCCTATCAATTCACCCGCGGCGCCCAGGATGCGTATGCCATTGCGTCCCTCGAGAAGGCGCAAAAGGCAAGTGCCGACGGCAGCTTTGCGGAGGAGATCGTCCCCTTGAGCATCTCCTCGGGCAAGGGGGAACGGACCGTCAGCCTGGACGAGCAGCCGCAGAAGGCGCGGCTCGACAAGATTCCTTTGTTGAAACCGGCTTTTCGCGACGGCGGCACGATCACGGCCGCGAACGCCTCTTCGATTTCCGACGGGGCGGCGGCGCTGGTGCTGATGCGCCGGTCGGCGGCGGATAAACAGGGCATTGGGCCTCTGGCGATGATCTGCGGTCATGCCACCCATGCGGACGCCCCCAGTCTCTTTCCGACGGCGCCGATCGGAGCGATCAAGACACTCTGCCGGCGCATCGGCTGGGACATCGGCGAGGTAGATCTCTTCGAAATCAACGAGGCCTTTGCCGTCGTGCCGATGGCGGCAATGCGCGAGCTCGGCCTTGATGCGGAAAAGGTGAACGTCCACGGCGGGGCCTGCGCGTTGGGCCATCCAATCGGCGCCTCGGGCGCCCGGGTGATCGTCACGCTCGTCAATGCGCTGCGCCGCCGTGGACTCAGACGCGGCATCGCCTCCGTGTGCATCGGCGGCGGCGAGGCGACCGCAATGGCGGTGGAGATATCGGGCTGATTGGATGACGGGGCGCCCGTGTCGGCCCGGCCACGTGTGGCGGGGTTCACGTTGATCCGGGTTCACCGGCGTCCGGTCGGCTTGCGATCGCTTCTGCCAATGATAAACGTAGGTAACTACCTATATGGAGCTGAGCCGTGAACATTACGAAAAACGGTCCGGTAATCATCACCGACCGCGGCAAGCCTTCCGATGCCCTGGCGACCTATGACGAATTCGGGCGCTTGACCGGCAAGCAACGCAGCCTTGGCGACTCTCTCGCCCTGACCGGCCTGTCGGCAATCGATTTCGTGCTCCACCGCGTCGAGATCTGGCGCCGCGATGTGGACTTGTCTTGAGGTATTTGCTGGACAGCGGGTCGTTTCCAAACTGCGCAACGACGGATATGCCGGTTGATGATGCGGCTGCGGCACGCTGCGGCCACCAGCATGGCCCCGACCCGGCGCAGCAAGGACGAGGTGCTGATTGCAGAGGCTCGCCACCTTGGAGAAAGGTCGAATGACGACAATCACAGTGGACGATGCGCTCGATCGCGCCGGAATCGGCGCCTACCAGCGCCGCCTCATCGCCATATTCGGTCTGGTTTGGGCTGCCGATGCCATGCAGGTGCTGGCGGTTGGCTTCACGGCCGCATCGATCGCCGCCACTTTCGGCCTGACGGTTCCGCAGGCACTGCAGACGGGGACGCTTTTCTTTCTCAGAATGCTGTTCGGCGCCGCGGGCTTCGGCAGGCTCGCGGACCGGATCGGCCGCCGGCGCGTCCTGATCGCCACCGTCCTTTGCGATGCCGTCTTCGGTCTGCTGTCTGTCTTCGCGCAGAACTTTACCGTTTTGCTTCTGCTGCGGTTTCTCACAGGCGCGGCTGTCGGTGGCACACTGCCGGTCGACTACGCGATGATGGCGGAGTTTCTGCCGGCCCGGAATCGCGGCCGCTGGCTGGTCATGCTGGAAGGCTTCTGGGCTGTCGGCACGCTCATCGTGGCGCTCGCCGCATGGGCTGCGAGCCTCGCAGGCGTCGCGGATGCCTGGCGATACATCTTTGCAGTGACGGCGATCCCGGCACTGATCGGCGTCGGCCTGCGTTTCCTTGTGCCGGAATCGCCGCTCTATCTGCTCCGCCTGGGGAAGACGTCCGAGGCGAAGGCCATTGTCGACCAGATCCTCGTGATCAACGGCAAAATGCAACTTGGCGCCGACACATCCCTGGTGTCGCCGCCGCCGGCGGTAAGTGCCGGTATTTTTTCTGCGGATTTGCGCAAGCGCAGTCTGATGATCTTGGCTATCTGGTTTCTGGTCTCGATATCCTATTACGGCGTCTTCACCTGGATGCCTCCGAGGCTCGCAGGCGAGGGCTTCGGCTTCGTTCGAGGCTACGGCTTCCTCGTTGTCTTGGCATTGGCCCAGATCCCCGGCTATGCGCTGGCTGCCTACGGTGTCGAGAAATGGGGCCGCCGGCCGACCCTGATAGGCTTCTGCTTGCTGTCGGCGCTCGGTTGCCTGCTCTTCGTGGCGGCGGAAACGGCCATGCTGATCGGCGTCTCGCTCTTGATCATGAGCTTCGCCCTGCTCGGCACATGGGGTGCGCTTTATGCCTATACGCCGGAACTCTATCCCACCGCATCGCGGGCGACAGGCATGGGCGCGGCAGGCGCCATGGCCCGGCTGGGAGGCTTGCTCGCCCCGTCGCTGATGGGGCTCGTGGTGGCGCAGAGTTTCGGTCTGGCCATAGGCATCTTTGCCGGCCTTCTGCTCGTGGCTGCCGTTGCGGCCTTTCTGATCGACGCCGAGACGCGCCGGGTATCGCTCGCCTGAGATCTCCGCAACGATGTGAGATCTCTTGCGTATCCCAGGATGCCGTTCCTCATGCCCACGGCGGCATCGTGTTGAGGCGGGACCCAAACAAAACGAGGAAGAACGCGATCAAATGGCAACCACGCGTGCTCGCCCGGGGACGCGTCGGCACACAGAGACTTGCTCCCGATTCAGGTACTTTTTATCTTGCCGTTCATTCCATTGGGGTAAAAGCCGCCCTTGCTGGCACCTTCCTTGTCGGAGAGATACACAATGCGTAGGACCTCTTGCGGGGTCCGGGTGAACGCGATCGCATCTGGCGTCGAGGGAACGATGTTGGCCTTGCCATCCACCTGAATGCCTTGATCCTTGTCTTCCGCGCCATCGATTTTGTCCCGGGCGTCGGATACCGCTTGCGCGGCTTTCCAGGCTTCTTCGCCCTTTCGATAAAGGGTGGATCGCGCCATTCCCATGTGGTAGGCCTCGACTGCCAGAATGCCCGCGGCGGCGGCGAGAAAGTCCTTGTTCTTGAGAACGGTGGCTGCTCCGGCATAGGCCTAACGCCAACATCTTCGAATAGCATGCCGCCAAGCACGAAGTTCGTCTCATTACCGAACGGATCAAAGTCCTCGCCGAGCCCCGCCGCTTTCGCAACCGCGGCAAAGCCGGCGTCGAAATCAATGGCCGGCCTCGGCACAGCCTGATCTGCGAGCGTCTTGCGATAGAACCTGACGTGCGCCAGTTCGTTTTCGGCTACCTCCTGCATGAACGCGCCGATTGCAGGGGTATCGAAGGAAACTTGCTTGCCGCCGGTCACCGGGCCGGCGTCAGAACCTGCATCGGAATCATCGATGCCTTTCCCGGTCGTGCCACGCAGATAGTACTCAGCTTCCATGTATTCGAGGTTGAGCGCAAATTGGAATATGTCCTCGTCCTCGATGTCACTCGGCTCGTCGGCCTGCGATATCGAGGGGAAGCCTGCGGTTGAAACGAGGGTCGCCCCGAGGCCAAGCTGTAAAAGGCGACGGCGCGGAAGGAAAATTGAGGGCATTGGACGGATCATGGCTTCCTCCTTGAAGCCCGCCCGGCGTCAGTCTTGGCTCCTCAGGTGCGGGCCAACTCTCTCGAACATTGGACGAGGCGAAATGTTCCGGAACATGCTTGCTGCGCCCCTTATCCGACTTCGTCTCCGGCTTGCGACACATCTCGTCCCCGAGTAGCCGGTTCGAAATCTGCTGTACCGCCGTTCGATAATGCCATAAGATGTCTGCGACAACTATCGGTCGCAGTCGTATGATGATTTAAAATGTGGGGTATGGGAATATTCATGCCGAGTACAAAAAAAGGGGGCGGTCGCCCGTCGCTGTCCTCGCAGGTGGCAGACGCTATAAAGGCGCAGATCGAGGCGGGATACTATGCACCGGGCGACAAGTTGCCGACGGAGCCGGCCTTGATCGACAAGTTCGGCTTCAGTCGGACGGTGGTGAGGGAGGCGATTGCGGCGCTTAGGGCCGACGGTCTGGTGGAGTCGCGGCAGGGGTCGGGCGTCTTCGTGATAGGGCCGCGGCAGAGCGACCCGGGCTTCAAACTTTTCACCGGCGAGACCGACAAGATTTCCGATATCATCGAGGAGCTGGAACTGCGTATCGGTATCGAGGTCGAAGCGGCAGGTCTGGCGGCGGCACGCAGTTCCCCGGCGCAGGAGGCCGAAATCCAGGCTCAGGTCGAGCGCTTTGCCCATCTGGTCGCCGAAGGGAAGCCTACGGACGAGGCGGATTTCCAGTTTCACATGGCTATTGCGACGGCCACCAACAACACCCGCTTCCGCACATTTCTGGAGCATGTGGGGCGCCGCATGATCCCGCGCGTGAAGTTTCGCACGGTCATGGGCGGCGTGGATCCGTTGCCGAGCCGGGACGAGCCCATTCTCCTCGAGCACCGCGAAATCGCCGAGGCGATCCTTGCGCGGGATCCGGACCGGGCTCGGGAGGCGATGCGTCGCCATCTCGTCACCGGGATAAAGCGGTATCGCTCGCTGACGACCTGGCGTCTGAGCGAAAAAACCGACAAGGTCGATTGACTCGTCTTAAAAGTCATCATATGAATTTCCGCGTCTTAAGCTCGCAGCCGGAGGGAATTCATTGTCGCCTGAAGAAATCAAGTCGCGTGTCGGTTCGGGGCTCTTGTCCTTTCCGGTCACTCACTTCACGTCGGACTACAAGCTCAATCTGGAGAGCTACCGGCGTCATGTGGAGTGGCTTTCCGGCTTCGAGGCCGCGGCCCTGTTCGCCGCCGGCGGCACCGGCGAGTTCTTTTCGCTCTCGCCGAACGAAGTGGGCCAGGTCACCCGCGCGGCAAAGGATGTATCGGGCGAGGTGCCGATCATTGCGGGTTGCGGCTATGGCACGTCCCTTGCCGTCGAGACGGCGAAGATCGTCGAGGAGGCGGGTGCCGACGGCATTCTCCTGCTGCCGCACTACCTGACGGAAGCGCCGCAGGAAGGCATCTATGCTCATGTGAAGGCCGTCTGCGATTCGACGGGCCTCGGCGTCATTCTCTACAACCGCGCCAATTCAGTCGCCAATGCCGACACGGTCGCGCGCCTTGCCGAGGCCTGCCCCAACCTGATCGGCTTCAAGGACGGGACCGGCAAGGTGGACCTCGTGCGTCACGTGACGGCCAAGCTCGGCGACCGGCTCTGCTATATCGGCGGCATGCCGACCCATGAGCTCTTCGCGGAAGGCTTCAACGGCGTCGGCGTCACGACCTATTCGTCGGCGGTATTCAATTTCGTGCCGGAACTGGCGCAGCGCTTCTACCGGGCCATGCGGGCCGGCGACAGGGCGGTGATGGAAGGCATTCTTCATACGTTCTTCTTCCCCTTCGCAGCCCTTCGCGACCGCAAGGCCGGCTATCCGGTCTCGATCATCAAGGCGGGCGTCGAGCTTGCCGGTTTTGCGCCCGGCCCGGTTCGCCCGCCCCTGGTCGATCTGACCGGCGAGGAGCGGGAGATCCTGCAGGGACTGATAGAGGCATCGCGCCGCTGAAAAGAAACATCGGGCGGGCGCCAGGAGGATGGCGCCCGCCACTAACGTCGTCGTTCAACTGGGGAGGAGTGCAATGGGAAACAAATCTGTTCGCGTCATCGCGGGCGCAATGGTGGTCGCCGGCTGGACCGGCTATGCCGCTGCGCAAAGTGCTTCGGAAATCAAGATCGTCCTGCCGGAGCAGCCGGCCAATCTTGAGCCATGCGGTACCATCATCACCAATGTCGGTCAGATATTGAGCCGCAACGTGGTCGAGCCGCTGACCATCATCGATCCGAAAAGTGGTCAGCCGACACCCGGTCTTGCGACCGAGTGGAAGCAGACCGATCCGAACACCTGGCAGCTCAAGCTGCGTGAAGGCGTCAAGTTCCAGGACGGAGCCGCCTTCAATGCGGAGGCGGTCAAATTCTCGATCGAGCGGATGACCGGCGGCAAGCTGACCTGCAGCAACATCGCCAAGTTCGGCGATGCCAAGCTGACGGTCACGCCGATCGATGACCAGACGGTCGAGATCAAGTCGGACAAGCCACAGCCTATTCTGCCGACACTGCTCAGCGTGGTCATGATCGTCTCGCCGAACACGCCGGCGGACAAGGCCGTAAACGATCCGGTCGGGACGGGGCCGTTCAAGCTTTCGAGCTTCACACCGCAGACAGTCGTGCTGGAAGCCTTCGACGGCTACTGGGGCGAGAAGCCGGCCATTGCCAAGGCCAGCTATGTCTGGCGTCCGGAGTCCTCGATACGCGCCGCCATGGTGGAGACCGGCGAGGCCGACCTGACGCCGTCCATTGCGATCCAGGATGCGACCAATCCGGAAACGGACTTCGCCTATCTGAACTCCGAAACCACCGCGATCCGCATCGACGCAGGCTTTGCTCCGCTCGACGACGTCCGAATCCGCAAGGCCCTGAATCTCGCGATCGACTGGGATGGTCTCGCGCAGCTCTTCGGCGAGGACGTGCAGCGGGCTTCGCAGATGGTCGTCACCGGCATCAACGGCCACGACGACAAGCTGGCGCCCTGGGCCTTCGATGCCGAAAAGGCGCGTGCGCTCATCGCCGAGGCCAAGGCCGCGGGCGTTCCGGTCGATACCGAAATAGAACTGATCGGCCGCAACGGCATCTACCCCAATGGTACGGAAGCCATGGAAGCCATGATGGCTATGTGGCAGGATGTCGGCCTGAACGTGAAGCTGACGATGCTCGACGTGAACGATTGGCTGCGCTACCTGCAGAAGCCTTTCCCGGAGAGCCGTGGGCCGAACCTGCTGCAGATGATGCACGACAACAACAAGGGTGATGCCGCCTTCACCATTCCGATCTTCTACACGTCGGGCGGAAGCTATTCGACCTTCAACGACGCGGGCCTCGACAAGGAGGTCGCCGATGCCATGGCCGCCACCGGTGAGGACCGTACGACAAAGTTCAAGGCGATCTTCGCGAAGGTGCATGACGATCTCGCGGTCGATATCCCGATGTTCCACATGATCGGCTACACCCGGGTCGGCAGCCGCCTAGAGTGGAAGCCGGACATCACGACCAACAGCGAGATCCCGCTCGCCAATATCGCCCTCAAGGACTGAGTGTCACCATCCGGGCGAGCGCGCGACACATTCGCGCGCTCGCATGAACTGCAAGGGAATCCAGAGGCTCCGCATGATGCTCGGCTATATCGGCCGGCGGGCATATCACAGCGTAATTTCGGTGATCGGCCTGCTGACGCTCGTCTTCTTCCTCACGCGTTTGACCGGCGATCCGTCGGCGCTCTACCTGCCGCTCGATTCAAGTCTCGAGGCGCGCCAGGCCTTCGCCCGCCTGAACGGTCTGGACCAGCCGATTTACGTGCAGTTCTTCCAGTACCTGCAAAACCTCATGTCCCTGGATTTCGGCCAGTCCTTGCGACAGAACCGGTCGGCGATCGAGGTGGCTCTCGAGGCCTTTCCGGCCACGCTGAAGCTCGCTTTGGTCGCGATGACGCTCGCGACCGCTCTGGCCATCGTCGTCGGCGCGCTGGCCGCTGCCCGTCCCGGGAGCCTGTTCGACCGCGTCGCCGGCCTCGTTTCGCTGGCGGGTGCAAGCACCCCCGATTTCTGGATCGCGATCGTCGGCATTCTCGTCTTCGCGGTCGGGCTCGGCATGTTGCCGACGTCGGGTACGGGCACTGCCCTGCACTGGATCATGCCGATCGTCGTGCTGATGCTGCGTCCTTTCGGGCTGCTGGTCCAGGTGGTGCGTGGCACGATGATCTCCGCGCTCGCCTCTCCCTTTATCAAGACCGCCCACGCCAAGGGCATGAAGCGTCGCAAGATCATCTTCGGCCACGCGCTCAGGAACTCGCTGCTGCCGGTGATCACCGTCGCCGGTGACCTGGCGACCGGGTTGATCAACGGTGCTGTCGTCGTCGAGACGATCTTCGGCTGGCCGGGCATCGGCAAGCTGATGATCGATTCGATCATCCAGCGCGATTTTGCGGTGGTGCAATCGACGATCCTCGTCACGGCAATTGCCATCTTCATCGTCAACATCGCGATCGACCTGCTCTACGCAGTGCTCGATCCGCGCATCCGCTACTGAGGAAGGGCGACAATGACCGACTTGGCATTGCCATCCGTAAGATCGCCCGGAGCGCTGCGGCAGCTCGCAATCTATCTCACCCGGGACAAGCTGGCACTCTGCGCAGCCGTATTTCTGCTCGTGCTCATCGTCTGCGTGCTTGTCGGGCCGCTCTTCGTCGGCGAACTCGCCGGCAAGCTCGGGCTCAGGCAACGCAACCTGCCGCCCTTCGCACTGGAGCACGGGTTCATCTACATTCTCGGAGCCGATACGCTCGGGCGGCCGATCCTGGCGCGGCTGATCGTCGGGGCGCAGAACACGCTCGGCATCGCGGCCGCTGCCGTCTTCTGCTCCATGGCTTTAGGCGGCATCCTCGGCCTTGCTGCCGGCTATTCGGAGCGCTGGTATAGCCACGTCATCCTGCGCCTTGCCGATGTGGTGATGAGCTTTCCCTCGCTGCTGCTTGCGCTGATCGTGCTCTATACGCTCGGTCCCAGCATGACGAACCTGGTGATCGTGCTGGCGATTACCCGCATGCCCATCTTCATCCGCACGGCGCGGGCCGAAGTGCTCGAACTGCGCGAACGCATGTTCGTGAGTGCCGCGCGCTCCATGGGCGCGAGTACGGGACGCATCCTGTTCCGGCATATCGCGCCGCTCGTGCTGCCGACGCTGGTGACGATCGCGGCCATCGATTTCGCCACCGTCATTTTGGCCGAATCCTCCTTGAGTTTCCTCGGGCTCGGTATTCAGCCTCCGGATTTCACCTGGGGCGCCATGGTGGCCAACGGCCGCGGTTATCTGAAGACGGCGTGGTGGATCGCATTCTGGCCGGGGCTCGCTATCCTGCTGACGACGCTTTCCTTAAACATTCTCGCCAGCTGGGCCCGGACCGTCGCCGATCCGCTCCAGCGCTGGCGTCTGCAATCGCTGCGAAAGGCCCCGCGATGAACGCGCCGGACAAACCCATACTGCGGATCGACAAACTCACGGTCGACTTCCTGTCTGAAGGCGACCCCGTGCGTGCCGTCGATGACGTTTCGTTCGATGTCTGCCCGGGCGAAACCCTCGTCATCCTGGGCGAGAGCGGATCGGGAAAGAGCGTCAGCACCGGAACGGTCATGGGGCTGATCGATTGCCCGCCGGGCGACATCGTCTCGGGCTCGCTGGTGTTCGACGGCACTGATCTTTCCCGCCTCGATGACGAACGCCGGCGTGAACTGAACGGCCGCCGCATCGCCATGATCTTCCAGGATCCGCTGGCCTATCTCAACCCGGTCTACACGGTCGGCCGGCAGATTGCCGAGGTGTTCGAGAGCCATGGGGAAGGCGAGGGCGCTGCGGTGCGCGACAAGGTCGTTCGGCTGCTCGAGCGGGTCGGAATTCCCGAAGCGGACGAGCGGATCGACTATTACCCGCACCAGTTCTCGGGCGGGCAGAGGCAGCGCGTGATGATCGCCATGGCGATCGCGCTGAAGCCGGACATTCTGATCGCCGACGAGCCGACTACGGCACTCGACGTCAGCGTTCAGGCACAGATCCTGGAACTCCTGCGGGACCTGCAGCGCGAGACCGGCATGGCGCTGATCATGATCACCCACGATCTCGAGGTCGCCGCGGCCATGGCGGATCGGATCATCGTGATGAACGGCGGCAAGGTGGTGGAGAGCGGCAAGGCCGAGGACGTCTTTACCAATCCGAGCCACGCCTATACCCGCCGGCTGATGGCGGCCGTGCCCCATGCCGATGCGCCGAAAGCGCCCCGGAATGCCGCACAAGGCGAGGTCCTGTTGCAGGTCGCCCATTTGAGCAAGCATTACAAGCTGGGGTCCGGCCCGTTCTCGCCCAAGCGGGAGTTCAGGGCCGTGGACGACGTCAGTTTCACGCTTCATCGTGGGGAAACGGTGGGGATCGTTGGCGAGTCCGGTTCGGGTAAATCGAGCATCGCACGCATGCTGCTGAGACTGAATGAGCCGACATCGGGCGCGGCACTCTTTGCCGGCGAGGACATTTTCAAACTCAAAGGCAGGGCGCTCGACGGCTTCCGCCGAAGGGTGCAGATGGTGTTCCAGGACCCGTTCGGGTCGATGAACCCGCGCATGAACGTCCGCTCGATCATTTCCGAACCCTGGGCGATCCACAGGGACATCCTGCCGCGCGAACGCTGGAACGACCGGGTCGTGGAGCTGCTGGAGCTTGTCGGCCTGAAGGCAGAGCATGCTGAACGGCATCCCCACCAGTTTTCGGGCGGGCAGCGGCAACGCATCGCCATTGCCCGGGCGCTCGCCAGCGAACCCGAGCTGATCGTCTGCGACGAGGCGGTTTCAGCGCTCGATGTGTCGATCCAAATGCAGGTCATCGAGCTTCTGGCTGATCTGCGCCGCCGTCTCGGCCTCTCTTATGTCTTCATCACCCACGATTTGCCCATCGTGCGCCAATTCGCCGACCGGATCCTGGTGATGCAGCGCGGCAAGATCGTCGAGGAAAGCGAAACAGAAGCCCTTTTCGCCTCTCCTCGACACGAATACACGCAAGCTCTGCTGCGGGCCGTCCCGCAGCCGAAGTGGTTGCAGCGCGATCCGGCGGTGATTGCCGAGTAGAAAGCTCGAGGCGGCGGGTATTCTTGTCAGTTTCTGCTGGCCTTGACTTCAGGGCGTAGACTGCGGCGCGCCTGAGTTGCTCAAAGAACGTCGGGCAAAACTCATACTGCCAAGCAGTTTCACGCCCTAACGAATTTTTCACTATCGTCTCCTGCAGAATGCCGCGCGCGACCAGTGGATCAATCGACTCCTTTACTGTGTTGCGCGTCATCCCCGTTAATTCCTTGATGTTTGCGAGGGTTAGCCTCTCCCCCCCGCTGGTGCATCATATAGAGCACGGTCATCATTCCTACCTGCTTCAGCCGCGACTGCGGCGTCTCACCTTCGATCGGCTTATCGAGAACTTCCTGCAGCGCGAGCGCGGAAAATTGTTGCTCCTGCAAATCCGGTCTGAGTGTGCTTGCCATCACTCAAACTATCAGGTATTTGATAGTATAATTATTCGTGATTTCGCGAGCTCATCGGCTCCGACGCAAGATCCAGGAACGGTACGGCATTGAGAAGGACCGGGCGCGTCGTGATCTCGATGACTGGAACAATAGCCAAACCTGGTGATTCTCGCCAGGGACCTCCCACTGACTCCCCGCTTGGTGAACTTAGCCCCGAAGGTTGCGTCGAACTTTATGGGTCTCATTGCCATCTTAAAATCACGCCTATGCTGCCGAGCAGACGGGAAAGTCCTGCGACAAACTCGACGCGAGCACTCTGTCCTATGTGGCGCTGAATGCTATCAATATCGTTGGCGTCACATTGCTATGAGGGAAGCTGCTTTGAATGAACCTGCCCACTCCGCCGCCTAGTCCTGAGCGGACCTCCCCAATAGGACTCGAAAGCTATATCAGCGGGACCACGTTGATCAGCGGCGATGGACCAGCGTGGAAAGACGTCTTCGTCCAGATCTTCTCGCGTGATCGCGTTCAACACCCATTCCTGGTTCCCGCCGTCGCGGAGCCCCTTATCGTCTGGGTCGTGTCGGGCAATGCCACCGTTGAGGAACGCGATCTCGGCGGTGAATGGACAGCGAACCGGGTCGGTGTCGGCGATTTCTTCCTGACCCGGTCGCCTGCTCCCTATGAAATGCGATGGCAGGCCGACGGGGATCAGCCATTTCAGGTGATGCACCTCTATGTCTCGGTCACATTGTTCGAAAAGGTGGTGGGAGAGATGCTGGGCAAGCTCGGTGGCAACGTCACCTTGAAGGATGTCTCTGGTGGCCGCGACACGACGATCTCGCGTATCCTGACCCTCCTTCATGGTGAATTGGTCGCGGAAAGCGACGGCAGCGCCCTGTTCGTCGAAGGACTGGCGCAGAGTCTGGCCGTGCATCTCGTGCGACAGTACGTGGTTGCAGATTCCGAGCGGCGCGCCCAAAACGCGTTACCCGGCTCGAAACTGCGGCGGGCGATCGCCTTCATGGCAGCCCAGCTTGATCAGCCATTTGATCTCCGCGGCCTGGCTCATGCGGTCGGTATGAGCGAATTCCATTTCAGCCGACTCTTCAAGAAGGCGACAGGCCTTTCTCCATCGCTCTACTTCATTCGACAGCGGGTGGCCAAGGCCCAGCAGCTTTTGCAGGAAACCGATAAGACGGTCATCGAAATCGGTCTGTCCGTTGGCTATTCGAGTCCCAGCCATTTCGCTCAGATCTTTCGCCGGGAAACCGGCGTATCCCCCAGCCACTATCGCCGCGGCCAAAGTTTTTCGATCTGACGCGTATTCGCGCAAGATCCCGACAGGACGCGCAAACCAGCGGGAGAACGCTCCAGCGCGTGGTCTTAGGTTCCTCCTTGTCAATCGCAACCGCTCCTCCGGAACGGATGGGCGGCAGGACAAGGAGATGAACAATGACAAGCATCACTGGAAAAATCGCACTGGTCACCGGCGCCTCGAGCGGCATTGGTGCGGCAACCGCCCTCAAGCTTGCAGCGGCTGGAGCCAAGGTTGGTATCGCGGCTCGCCGCGCCGACAAGCTGCAGGAGCTCAAGGAAGAGATCGAGGCAAAGGGCGGCGAAGCCATCGTCCTTGAGATGGACGTTGTCGAGCCTGCTTCGATCGAAGCCGGCGTAAAGAAGCTAGTCGACGCCTATGGCTCCATCGACATTCTGGTGAACAATGCCGGTCTCATGCCGCTTTCGGATATCGACCAGTTCAAGGTCGATGAGTGGCATCGAATGGTCGATGTCAACGTGAAGGGCCTCTTGAATACGACAGCGGCTGTTCTGCCGCAGATGATCAAACAGCGCTCCGGTCATATCTTCAACATGTCCTCGATCGCTGGTCGCAAGGTCTTCAAGGGACTGTCGGTCTATTGCGCAACGAAGCACGCGGTAACAGCCTTCTCCGACGGTCTGCGTATGGAGGTTGGTCAAAAGCACAACATCCGCGTCACCTGCGTCCAGCCCGGCGCGGTCGCCACTGAGCTCTACGACCACATTACCGATCCCGACTATCGTCAGCAGATGGACGATCTGGCCAAGCAGATGACCTTCCTTCAGGGCGGCGATATCGGCGACACCATCGTCTTTGCAGCCCAGGCCCCGAGCCATGTCAACGTCGCGGAACTCTTCCTTCTGCCGGTCGAGCAAGCCTGGTAATCGCCCACCCTCTCGGCTTCCTCGCGCATAGCGGGGAGGCCAGCTCAACGGAGTCTAGTGATGAAGGAATTACCCGCTTCTCAGGCGTACCGCTTGTTGGAACCCGGTCCAATCGTTCTGGTGACGACAAGCGACAATGGAACGTCCAACGTCATGACGATGGGCTTCCATATGATGATCCAGCACACGCCGCCCCTCATCGGCTGCGTCATCGGTCCCTGGGATCACAGCTACAACACGATCAGAAAGACCGGTGAATGCGTCATTGCCGTTCCGGCTCGGGACCTTGCCGAGACGGTCGTCGATATCGGCAATTGCTCCGGTGATCGGCTGGATAAGTTCCAGCGCTTTGGTGTGCGAACGCGCCCTGCGAAAGATGTGGCGGCGCCATTGATCGAGGGCTGTCTGGCCAACATCGAATGCCATGTTTCCGATACGAGCCTCGTCGCGAAATACAATCTGTTCGTGCTGGAAGCGAAGAGAATTTGGATCGATGAGCATCGCAAAGAGCGCCGGACCATGCACCACCAAGGGGACGGTACTTTCACCGTCGATGGCGGCATTCTTGATCTGAATGACCGCATGGTGAAGTGGCGCCACTTGCCCTGAGGCGGCTGTAGCCACTGCCGCCAATCCCTAATCATCAACCTTTTAGAGGAGACAGTTATGTCAGCCTTTCTCGTCGTCGATCTCGATATTCATGACCCGGATTCCATCGCCGATTATCGCTCAAAGGCTCTACCACTTGTCGCGAAAGCGGGTGGTCGTCTCATCGCAATTGATGATGCGCCTGTTGGGCTCGAAGGATGGCAGGCCACCAACATGCTCATCATCGAGTTTCCGACCATGGAGGCTGTCCGGCGCCTGTTCGCTTCGCCGGAGTATGCACCGCTAGCACGTCAGCGGCAGGCGGCGGCCGAATCGAGGATCATCGCACTCAATGGCGTGTGAGCCGAACAGCGGGATGCCGACTGGGGAGTCGGCACGTATCACTGCGCTTTGCGATTAATTCGAAGGATGAATGAAATGGCGGAATTGACCAATATAGCGTTCTTCAGCGCAAAACCCGGGCGATCGGAAGAGCTTGGTTTCGAGCTTTTAAGACTCGTGACGCCTTCGCGGCAGGAAGCCGGTTGCCTCCGCTATGAAGTCCATCAGTCAAAGGAGGATTCGGATTCGTGGTTGGTTCTTGAGGATTGGCGACATCCATCCGATTTTGAACTGCATCTGGCGACCGGTTACGTGTCGGCTTTCATGAAAAAAGTCGATGACCTTTGCGTCGAAGAGGTGGAGATCCGCGGCTATCAGCAGCGTTCTCCACAACAGTGCTCTGCATGAGCCCCGTTGACCGTCCCGCATCAAAAACGACGGGCTGGGGCGGCGACAAACAGAAAACGCCCGGAGGTCTGTCCAGGCGTTTTCTTTGCTGGTCAAAGTGGTTAGCGGCGGGCGTCCAAGCTGTAACGTCCAGCGCCGAAAGCGACGACCTGGAGCAGGCCACCGGCCATCGCGACGTTCTTGAAAAAGTGGATGAACTGGTTGAGATCGCCGAGATTATTGTGGAACGTCAGAGCGGTCGCGACACTGAAGAGGGCGAGTCCAAGGGCGACAAGGCGGGTGTAAAAACCAAGGATCAGCGCAATGCCACCAACGACTTCCGTAAGTACCGCTGCGCCGTAGGCGAGCGTCGGGAAAGGCAGGCCGACCATCTGGATATATCCGATTGTACCGACCGGATCCGAAATCTTGCTAAAGCCCGAGAGAACGAAGATTGCGGCGATCAACATGCGGCCGGCGAGCGGCAATGCACCATTGATCAAAGAGGACTGCGAAGGCGTTTGGGCGCGTTGTGCCAGCGTATCGGAATAAGACATTGCCACTCTCCATTGTTTGCTGCGGCGGCCTCCATGACCGCGTCGATGGAGTGAGAGTGACATCGGCGGTCTTGACGAAACAGCTGGATAATATCGGCGATTACGGTCGATGAAATAGAACGAACCCGCAAAGAAAAACCCGCGCTTCTGAGGGCGCGGGCTTTCCGATGTTCACTATGGTGGTGCCTTATATTACCGACAGCAGACCGCCATCAACCAGCAACGCGGTGCCCGTGATGTAGCTGGATAGGTCCGATCCGAGGAAGGCAACCGCGTCGCCGACTTCCGATGGCTGCCCCAGGCGGCGCAAGGGTGTGCGATGGCGAAAGCCCTCGGATGCCTGTGCGATGCCGGGGCTCGTCCGGAGGAGAACCGTGTCGATCGTGCCCGGGGCAACGGCATTGACGCGAATGCCGTCAGGCCCCAGAGCATCAGCGAGCGATTTTGCCATCAGCACGACGCCGCCTTTGCTGGTTGAATAGGCGACGGTGATGCCGGCACCGGCAATTCCGCCCATGCTGGCCATGAGCACGATGCTGCCCTGCTTCCTCAAAGCCTTCATCTGCCGCGCAGCGGCCTGTGTGCCGAAAAGTGGACCGTCCAGGTTGACGGACATCAGCCTGCGGTAATCCTGTTCTGGAACGTCCGCCCCATCGGTCTTGAGGGTGATGCCGGCGTTGGCGACCATTACGTCCACGCCACCAAAAGCCTCGGCGGCTGCAACGAGAGCGTCATTGTCTTCCCTGCGGCTGACATCGGCTTTGACGAACAGTGCTTCGGAGCCACGTCTTCTGACCTCCGACGCCGTCGGCTCTCCGCCCTCTCGTGGTTCCTCTGTCACATCGGAAACAATTACGGCTTCCGCGCCATGTTCGGCAGCGCGGATGGCGATGGCTCTGCCTATGCCGCTTGACGAGCCGGTGACGATAACGACCTTGCCTTTCAGAATATCGCTCATGATCGTGATCCTTCAGAGTTCCGGCACTTTGGGAGCTGACGGCGGCAAGGCTCCGAGTTGCTGCAGCAGGTAGTAGAGGTTGGCCACGCCCCAGTGCTCGATGATACGGCCGTCGCGGATGCGCATGGCGTCGACGGTTTCGAACTTGATCTTGCGGCCGGTCGGCTCGATTCCGAGAACGGGACCATGATGGGTACCGTGGTACGTCTTATAGGTCGTGACGATATCGCCATCGACGGTCTGCCAATGGATCTCGGCATGAAAATCCGGAAACGCGGTTCGAAGAGCCTGGTAGAGCCGCCGCGCGCCCTCCTTGTCAGGAGTGCCGCCCGGCTGAGGCGTATGGTCGAGGAAATCGTCGGCGAAGAGATCGTCGAACAGTTCAAAATTGCCGCCGGATTGCACTTCCATCGTGTTGCGGCGGACGACGGCCATCAGGGCCTCGCGAGAGTCCGACATCATGTACTCCTTTCGTGTGTGTTGAGGGTTTTCAGAATTCGAAGCCACCGATGGTCATCCCGCCATCGACGGTCAGCATGTGTCCCGTAACGTAGCTTGCTGCGTCAGAGCCAAGCCAAAGGGCTGCGGCTGCGATTTCTTCGGGTTTGCCACCGCGCTTTGCGGGGATCGCCTTTCGTGCCAGCTCAGCGAATGCAGGATTCTGAAGACTATTGGCGACCACCATCGGGGTCTCGGTCCAGCCCGGCGCGACAGCGTTCACACGGATGCCATGGGCGGCATTTTCCATGGCCACCACACGGGTGAGGCCCTGCACACCATGTTTGGACGCGGCGTAGGCGCTCATTCCTCCTGGTCCGGTCAGTGCCGCAACCGAGGCAGTGTTGACGATCGCGCCACCACCTGCGGTCTTCATCAGCGGGATCTGGTACTTCATCCCGAGGAATACGCTCTCGAGATTCACCGCAATGACGCGCTGGAAATCCGCGAGTGGATAGTCCTCGATCCGATGTGTCGATCCGGTAATGCCAGCATTGTTGAATGCGAGATCCAATCGGCCGGAAATCTCTGCCACCTGCTCGATCCAGGCGATAACCTGTGCCTCGCTCGATACATCGACTTCTTTGCTGAAAACTTGGCCGGCCTCTTTCCCAAGCACTTTGGCCGTTTCGAACAGCGCATTGGCGTTCAGGTCGGCGATGTGCACCGCGGCACCCTCGCGAGCGAGACCCAGGGCAATCGCGCGGCCAATGCCTGAACCGGCGCCCGTGACGACCGCAACCTTGTTGGCAAGTGATTGAGACATGACTTCTCCTCGCCAGCCGAAGGAGGCTGGCCGGCTTTACTCGTTTGTTTGATGTTGAAAGAACTGGAGAGGATCAGCCGCGTGCGGCAACCAGAGCCGCGGCGGTGCGGGCGACACCCTCGCCCTGGTGGTAGGCGCCGGCGAGGTCAATCTCAGTCGGTTGGCGTGAACCATCGCCGCCGGCAATCGTCGTAGCGCCATAAGGAGCACCGCCCACGATTTCGTCCATGCTCATCTGCCCCTGATGGCTGTAGGGCAGACCGACGATCACCATACCGAAATGCATGAGGTTGGTGATGATCGAAAACAGGGTGGTTTCCTGGCCGCCATGCTGGGTTCCTGTCGAAACAAACGCACCACCAACCTTGCCATTGAGGGCGCCGCGGGCCCAGAGGCCGCCGGCCTGATCGAGGAAGGCTGCCATCTGAGACGACATACGGCCGAAGCGCGTGCCAGTTCCGACGATGATGGCGTCATAGTCGGCCAGCTCCGCCACGGTCGCCACGGGTGCGGCCTGGTTGAGCTTGAAGTGGGCCTTGTCGGCAACTTCGATAGGCACGGTCTCAGGCACTCGCTTGACCGTCACCTCGGCGCCGGTGCTGCGCGCGCCTTCAGCAACCGCGCCGGCCATGGTTTCGATATGGCCATAAGAGGAATAATAAAGAACGAGTACTCTGGTCATTATTTGGTCTCCGTCGGTTGATGATGAACTCGATGGAGACAACTTCCCGTTTTTCGACATTTCGGAATAGACGGATAATCTCTTCTGTTATGTTCGATCAGATTGGCATGTTGCCGCCTGCTAGCCGGTCGCGAGCTTCGGAGAAACAGGCTGGACTGGCCTGGCTCCCTCGACGCCGGGGATGCTCAGCCCGTCTAACCCCAAGGCGTCCGGACCATTGCGACCCGGGCTTCTTTCGACGCGCTGGGTTTCCCAACAATTACGTGGCGACTGCCTTCTTCAGGCCTTGAGCGCTCTAATACGGTGCACGGTGTTCGGCAGTCCATCTGCGTGGCCTAGCGGCTCGAGCGCTACTGACGTCTTAAACTATGAAATCCCGACATTAGGCTTCGTTAGGATGCCCCTTCAGGAGCGGCGATTGCTCCAACGTCTCGATCATGTACTCAATGAAGGCTCGAACCCGATGTGGTAGCGGTCCGCCACCTACATAGATGGCGTGGATCAATTCGAGATCACCTGGATTGCAGGTCTCAAGCAGAGGCACGAGCCTTCCGGCGGCAATATCCGTCGCGACGTGAAACAGTCCCAGCCGGGCGATGCCGGCTCCGGCAAGCACCATCTGCTTCATCGTCTCGCCATTGTTCACGACCAGGCTTCCGGTGACCGGCTGGGCGATCTCCCGGCCCTGCCACAGGAAGGACCAGGACGGGCGTTCGCGGCGAAAGTTAAAGGTCAGACAGTCATGACGATCTAAGTCGGCCGGCGTCGCGGGACTTCCTTTGCGTTCGAGGTAAGAGGGAGCGGCGCATACCACACGCCTGCTCTGCCCGAGCTTTCGCGCGATCAATCCGCTGTCCGGCAGGTTACCCATGCGAATGGCCACGTCCGTCTTCTCGGCCACGAGATCGACGATGCCATCTGTGAAGCTCAGATCGACGATCAAATCAGGGTTGCGCTCGATAAAAGCGGGCATGGCCGGTGCCACAAACATGGTGCCGAATGGAATGGTGGCGTTCACCCGAAGCCGGCCACGAACGGCGCCACCGGACGCTTCCTGATCAGCATCGTCCAGAGCCTGCAAGATCTTGAGTGCGGCGTGATGATAGGCCTCGCCTTCTTCGGTCAGCGTCAGCGCGCGCGTTGTGCGCATCAGAAGGCGTGTGCCAAGCCTTGCTTCCAGACGCGCGATCAGTTTGCTGACCGCCGACGGCGTGATGTCGAGGCTGCGCGCGGCTGCCGAGAAACCGCCCTCCTGTACGACCCGCGCAAACACCTCCATCTCGCCAGACCGTTCCATCATAATTCGCGGCACTGATGATCTCCATTCACAGGTGCATGTCCAACCGGGGCAATAGTTCCGCTAGTTCTCAGATCATAGATTGCGTTCGGACACAATCTGGAGCCACGTTATGGACTTGCAACTGACCGAAAAAACCGCTCTCGTCACCGGCGCCACCGCGGGGATCGGGCTCGCAATCGCTCGCGCTCTTTCCCTCGAAGGCGCAGAAGTGATCATCACCGGCCGCGACCGGCTAAAGCTCGACAACGCCATCACCGATATCAGGATGGCCGGCGGTGAGACTGTCACCGGCGTTCTCGCAGACGCTGCCACCGCTGAAGGCGCAGCGATCATCGCCAAGGCCGCACCGTCGGTCGATATCCTGGTCAACAATCTCGGAATTTACGAAAGCAAGGACTTCGCCGCTATCTCCGATGCGGACTGGAACCACATCTTCGAGGTGAACGTGATGAGCGGCGTGCGCCTGTCGCGCGCTTACCTACCCGGCATGCTGGAGCTGAACTGGGGTCGGATCATCTTTATCTCGAGCGAGTCGGGCTTGGCCATCCCGCCCGATATGATCCACTACGCGACTACCAAGACGGCGCAGCTGTCGGTCTCGCGCGGGTTGGCGCAATTGACACGCGGCACCAACGTGACCGTCAATACGGTGCTGCCGGGGCCGACCCGTTCGGAAGGCATCGAAGCCTTCCTGCGCAGCCAAGCCAACGATCCATCCGCTCCGATCAAAGAGATCGAGGCGGAATTCTTTGCCACTGCGCGCTCCGCTTCGATCGTCCAACGGATGGTGGAGGCAGAAGAAGTCGCGAATCTCGTTACCTATCTCGCCAGCCCGCGGTCATCGGCCACCAATGGCGCAGCCCTGCGCGCCGAAGGCGGCCTCGTCAACACGATCGCCTGAGAGGAGAGCGTTCAATGTCCAACTCCCCGCTTACTATCATTGCCATCACCACCGCCAAGCCCGGTATGGAGACGGCGCTTGGGGATGCCCAGGAGAAGCTGGTCGCCGAAACACTCATGGAGGATGGCTGCCTGCGCTACGAACTGCACCAGTCCCTCGACGACGGCCGCGTGCGCATCTTCGTCGAAAGCTGGGAGAGTGAAGCCCAGTGGCGTGCCCACATGGAAGGCGCTGCCATGCAGCGATTTCTGGCAAGAGGCGTCGGCGACCATTTCGCCGATTTCTCGCTGCACCGCCTGGTGAAGGTCGCGGGCTGAAACAGCCGCATCACTCTTCTTTCACAGCTCGATTTCCAAGTATCCGGAGACAGACCGATGAAGCCTCTTATCAACCTCGCCATCACCCTTGCTCTCAGTTTCAGCGCCGTCAGTGCCCATGCGGCAAACGTGCTGGTGGTTCTTTCCGATACCGACCATCTCGATCTGAAGGATGGCAAGGTCTTCGAGACCGGTTTTTACCTCAACGAACTGATGCAGCCAGTCAAAGCCCTGCTAGATGCCGGTCATGAGATCACCTTCGCCACCCCCAAGGGAACGGCTCCATCCGTCGACAAGACATCCATCGACAAGATGTATTTTGGCGGCGACGAAACGGTCATGAAGGCGAGCCAAGCGCAGCTTGATGAACTCGGCTTGCTGTCTCGCACTGCGTCGCCTGTGATCAGTCTCGCGCGGGTCGAGCAGATCGGCTACGATCATTTCGACGCGGTCTATGTCCCCGGCGGCCATGCCCCGATGCAGGATCTTCTCGTCAGCCCGGAGCTTGGCAAGCTGCTGACGCATTTCCATGAACAAGGCAAGACGACCGCACTGGCCTGCCATGGCCCCGTCGCGCTCATCTCGACACTGCGGGACCCGAAGGCTTTCACCAGTCACCTGGAAATCGCAGCTACGGCGAAAACAGACGGTGAATGGATCTATGCCGGCTACAATCTCACTGTCATCAGCAATGAGGAAGAGGAATTGGCTAAGGGATTGCTCGGCGGCGGCGAGATGAAGTTCTATCCGCAGGATGCTCTCACTCAAGCAGGTGGACGCTTTAGTCAGTCCGATGCACCTTTTAGCGCACATGTCGTCACCGATCGGGAACTGATCACCGGCCAAAATCCGGCATCGGCTCCGGCCGTTGCCCAGGAATTGCTGAAGCGCTTGAAGTGAAAGGCGAGTCTCCGGCCCACGGCGTAGATTAATAACTTGTCCGCGCTTGTCCGCGGGGCTGCCCTCAGCCTCGCGTTGCCCGCTCCTCGGGAAGTCGGACCAGTGCGGGTGTAGTTCGCGACGCAGGCAGCCGTCCTCGACGAGGGTTTCGGCAACCAGACTTTCCTTTGCAGCAAGGAGCGCCCCCTACTTGCCCGGCTTGGCCGTTGCATTGTCTTCAGCCAAGGATTGGGAGCGGCGGCGTTCGACGTTGGCGAGGAGCACCAGGCTCGCCGCCAGCAGAAACGCGCCGTTGACCGGATGGAAGGAAAGGAGCAACGGCATACTGCCCGCTGCCAGGATGACCTGGAGGAGGTACAGCAGGAAGGTCAGGCCTGCCCACCAGCCGAAGCCCCTCAGCCGGGAAACGAAGAGCGCTCCGGCCACAAGGCTGACGGCGGGAAACGACAACGCGCCACCAAGCGCGGCGTGCAGACCCCATAGGCTGCTGTCGCGGAAGAGCGCTAGGCCAGCGCTGAGAAACTGGCCAAGGATGCCGACCGGCAGAATCCGAGCCGCGAACGTGAACCACGCAGGCGTCCCTCGACCCAGATCTACGAACGTGTCAGGGGTTTTCTCCATCGCTCAGACGGCCTCCTGGCGAGTTACCAATGGGGCCGCGATCCAGTTCTTGAGAGTGGCGGCATAGTTGGAGGCCGCCGCCTCCAGCTCTTCCGCCTCGAGTTTGTCGGCCTGGTAGATGATGAACGGCGCGGTACAGCTGAGCCCGCAGCGGTGCGCGGTAGCGCGTAAAGGAGCGAGTAGTGCCTCCATCGTGAACATGTTGCGCCCGCCGGGGCGGTACGATTCTGGCACGTTGCCTGCGGTCGCCGCCAGCATCAGCGGTGTGCCTTCGAGCGCGCGCCCTTCCGTCTCGTAGGTGACGTAGAACATGCGCGTGAGCACAGCATCCTGCCACGCCTTCATCAGTGGCGGGGTGGAATACCACTGGATGGGGAACTGCAGCACGATACGGTCGGCCGCAAGCAGCCTCCGCGCCTCGCGCTCGCCGTCCCGGAACATATCCATGCTGTCGGGATAGGCAGCCTGCATGTCGACGACCTCGACGCCGTCAAGCTTGGCGGCCGCGCCGGCCAGCGCCGCGTTGGCCTTCGAGCGTCTAAGATGGGGGTGGAAAAGGAGGATGAGGGTCTTGGTCACGGTGGTCTCCTGCGTTGCGACTAGGAGGAGGTTGCGACGCATCAATAAATTATTCCAATCGATTGCTGATATGTTCTATTATTTGCCGCATGAATTTACGTTCGCTTGATCTAAACCTGCTGGTCGTGCTCGACGCACTCCTCGACGAGGCACACGTCAGCCGCGCCGCCGATAGGCTCGGCCTATCCCAGCCCGCAGCGTCGGCCGCGTTGCAACGTTGCCGCCACCTCTTCCGCGATGAGCTTCTGGAACGGGGCCGAGGTACGATGCGCCTCACGTCCAGGGCAGAGGCGCTGCGCGCCCCACTGAAGTCGTTGCTAGCCAGTATGATGGGGCTGATCGACCCGCCGGAAATACCCCTGACCGAAATCCGCCAGGTTCTGCGCATCACCATGGCGGATTATCCTGCGCTATTCGTGATCGCGCAACTGCAGCGGGAGTTACAACCGTCAGCACCGGGCATTGATCTCGTTATTCAGTCATGGCACGGGGGGGATGCTGCCCGCAGCGCACTGGTGGACGGCACGGCCGATCTCGCCGTCTCGGTGTTCACCGCACCTGATGACGACCTCCATCGTGAGGAACTCCTCACTGAGCACTACGTCGTTGCCATGCGCGCCGGCCATCCCGCTGCGGAAGCCTTTGATCTTAATGCTTGGCTCAGCTATCCGCACATCCTCGTTTCCGGCCGCGGTGATACGACAACGCCGCTTGATGCCGAATTATCCCGCTTTGGTTTGTCGCGGCGCGTCGGCTTGGTGGTTCCCAACTTTCAAATGGTGCCCTCGCTCCTGCAAGACTCCGACATGATTGCCATGTTGCCTTCACGCGCCACGCCGAGTGGCGGCAGCCTTGTCTCTTTCCTTCCACCGATTCCCGTCCCCGGCTTCCAGCTGCACATGGCCTGGCACAGACGGCGCGCGAAGGATGCTGCCCTCCAGCATGTTGCGCGCATACTTGGCGCCCTCCTGCGCTGAAACGGCAATAACCCTGAAGAGCGCGAGAAACTCCACCCAACAGCTGACGGCTGGTTGACCGTGCTGCCCGACTTGTGACGGTGATCCTGCTTCCCCTGTTCCACGCCTCTCAAGTCCTTTACCCGGGCAGGGGATTATGTCTCAGCGGCGTGCCACGTCATCTGTACTCGCAACGAAGGAGTGCTTTCATCGTGACCATACAAAACAGCCGATAGAAGCTGGTGGAGGCGGCCCCCAAATGCCGCATTCAATCTTGATGAAATCGTCAAGACGGCTCGCCGGTCTGAACACAGGCGAGCCGCGTAACTTCAGTCTTTCAGCAAATTGAGCGCGACGAGCGGCCTTCCAAATTGCTGGATAGGACCGGATGCTGCCAGCGTGCCGAGATCGACAGGGGCAAAGCCGAGAGATGAAATCAACTCCGCAACCTGTCTGTTGGCATCGGAATGGTTTCCGGACAGGAACAGCACGCGACTGCCAGTTCCCTTATCCGGGTCTGCGGCAAGAACAGCGGCAGGCAGGGTATTGAAAGCCTTCACCACCTTTGCCCCAGGCACGAGCTCCGACACGATCTCCGTAGATAGTCGGCCGCCGAGATCACGCGGTTTGAACGCCGGAAAATCAATGGCGTTCGATGCGTCCACGACGATCCGGCCACCCCAGTCGCTGACTTGTGTAACGATATCCGGGATGGAGTCGTATGGAACGGCAAGAATGACGACATCAGCCTGCAAGGCATCCTTCAGCTCCACCGCCTTGACTGAGGCGCCAAACCGGTCGGTGACAGAGGAGAGCGAAGCGGGGCCGCGGCTGTTTGCGATGATGGCCGGGATTTGAACGGCAGTGAAGCGTTCTGCGAGAGCCGAACCACTGGCGCCGGCGCCGATGATTGCATAAGTGGTCATGCGAAATCTCCTGTGGGGTGGTTGGATGGATCAAGTCAGCGGAAGTTTTCAGGAAGTGGTATGAATTCGTCGTCGTCGGGCACGCCGGGAAAGCGGCGCTCGCGCCAGAGATCGGCCGCATGTCGGATGCGCTCCCGATCGGTTGCAACGAAGTTCCAGCGAATAAATCGCTTCTCGGGAAGCGGCTCGCCGCCGAAGGCGAGAAAACGGGCGGGCTCGGTCGCCTTAACGACGATCTCCGACCCAGGCTTGAAGACAAGAAGACGATCCTGGCCGAACTTGCCGTCCTGCCCCACGACCTCGAGGTCGCCGGCGACAACAAAGATCGCCCGCTCGACATGCTCGCCATCGATCCGATACCGGGCACCCGCCTCAAGATGGACCTCAGCGGCGAAGAGGTCGGAGAACACCGTGGCTGGCGACTGACGACCATGCAAGTTGCCAGCCAACAGCTTCATGCCAATGCCTTCGCCGCTAACGGTTGGCAGCGAGCCTGCGTCGAGATGCTGGAAAAGCGGGGCCGTTTGTTCTGATTTCTTTGGGAGGGCAATCCAGCTCTGCAACCCGGCCAGCTTCCCGCCAGTCGCACGTTGATGCTCTGGAGTCCGCTCGGAATGGACGATACCGGCGCCCGCGACCATCACGTTGACTTCGCCGGGGCGGATCGATTGCACAGACCGCTCGCTGTCGCGGTGCGTGAGTTCGCCCTCCAACAGATAGGTCAAGGTGGAAAGACCGATATGCGGGTGAGGTCGGGTATCGATACCTTCGCCCTCGCCGAAGCGTACCGGGCCGAAACTGTCGAGGAAGATGAAGGGGCCGACCATCTGTCGCATCGGCGCCGGCAGTGCCCGGCGAACCGAGAAACCGCCGAGATCGCGGCTTGAGGGTAAGATGACCTGCTCGATATCGGCTGTCGAGACATGAGACATCGTCAGCTCCTTGGCTTGGTGGGTTTGATGATTTGAGGGTAGGAGCACTGGACGTTTCGGAAAACTCAGATAATTTCGCTCAAAACGGTCGAGGAATTCGAAATGTCTGACCCGGGGCAGCCAACGCTTGATCAACTGCGCGTCTTCATCGCGGTCGTGGAGACCGGCAGCTTCGCGGCGGCCGCCCGCAAGCTCAATCGTGCGACCTCCGTCATCAGCTACACGATCGCCAATCTCGAGGCCCAGCTCGGCGTGACACTGTTTGATCGGCTGTCGACAAAGAAACCGCAACTCACGCTCGAGGGGCGGACGGTCCTTGCTGAAGCGCGGAGCGTTTCGAATGGAATCGATAATCTGCGTGCCAAGGTCAAAAGCATGCTGCGTGGCATAGAACCGGAGGTTCACCTTGCTCTCGATGTCATGTTGCCGGCCTCACGCGTGATGGATGCACTGAAGGCCTTCCGTAAGGAATTCCCGAGCGTGTCGCTGAGGCTATACGTCGAGGCACTTGGAGCGGTAACGCAAATCGTTCTGAACCGCACGGCTACGGTCGGAATTAGCGGACCACTGGATGTCGACGTCTTGGGTCTGGAGCGTATTGGCGTCGGCTTCGTCCAGCTCGTCCCGGTTGCCGCGCCTGACCATCCCCTTGCAGGTGGCTCTCATGCCCCGGGTGCTGCCCGCAATCATATCCAGCTCGTGCTCACCGATCGCTCTCCACTCACTCAAGGCCATGAATTCGCAGTGGTCGGCACTCATACATGGCGGCTTGCCGACCTCGGCGCCAAGCACATGCTTCTGAAGGAGGGGATCGGCTGGGGGAATATGCCAGAGCCGATGGTGCGTGACGATCTGGCGGACGGTCGTCTCGTTCAACTCGATCTGCCCGATTGCAAGGGGGGGCCATACCGCCTGCAGGCGATCTACCGAACGGATACCCCGCCGGGTCCTGCCGGCGGCTTTCTGATTGAACATTTTCAAGCTCAGGACGCAAAAACGCCTGTTACGGCTTGGTAGATTGCGCCTTCACCGGGATGGCTAGCTGCTAAAAGGCGCAGCCACGATTAGCGGGCAGCCCGAATGATCCGTGAACGATGGGTCACATCTGATCATCTCGCTGTTGCAATTTCGACTCAGACCGATCAAATCGGGACCAGGGAGGGTAAAACGCAGCAGCGATAGTGGGGTTTGCATGAAGGGTCCGGGGACACCCACGTTTGATCAGCTGAAAGTCTTTCTTACCGTGGTTGACGTAGGGAGCTTTGCGGGGGCTGCTCGCAAGCTGAATCGGGCTACATCCGTGGTCAGCTACACCATCGCGAACCTGGAGGCGCAGCTTGGTTTTGCGTTGTTCGACCGCGATTCCACACGCCGTCCCTGTCTTACGGAGGCGGGAAGGATTGTGCTTTCCGAGACCCGCTCGGTTGCCAACGGAGTGAACCGTCTCCGGGCCAAGGCGCAGGGTCTTTTGCAGGGGCTCGAGCCTAGCTTGTCGATCGCTCTCGACGCGATGTTGCCGGCCTCCCGCGTGCTTGATGCCTTGAAAAACTTCCGCAGCGAGTTTCCTACGATTCCGCTGCAAATCCGCACGGAAGGTCTGGGGGCCGTTACCGATCTCGTGTTGAATGGAGCTGCGTCTATCGGTGTTTGCGGCCCGCCCGACGTGGACATCGACGGGCTCGACAGGATGGGGATCGGCAGTGTCGAACTGATTCCTGTCGCTGCGCCCGATCACCCGCTGGCCCTTGTCAGCGACAAGCGCATCGGTGCTGGCCGAGAGCATATCCAGATTGTTTTGACGGACAGGTCGGAGCGCACGAAGGGCATAGATTTAGGGGTAGTTGCAACCCATACCTGGCGTGTTGCCGATCTTTCGACAAAGCACATGTTGCTCTTGGAGGGTCTCGGCTGGGGCAACATGCCCGTGCCTATGATTCGAGAGGACCTGTTGTCGGGCCGCCTCGTAAGGATCGAATTGCCCGACATCAAAGGTGGGAATTATCGCTTCTTTGCTATCCATCGATCTGATGCGCCACCGGGACCAGCCGGATCATTCCTCATCCAGAAGTTTGCGAAACAGGTCCCGGACTGGGCGTTAAACGCCCGCGATGTTCAGGCTCTCTAGGTGAGTTGGCTGGAGCTCGATGAGAGCCTTTCGGCTCTGGACGTTCGATTTTATCGCACGCGACGAACGATTTTATCTCGCTTTTTCAAAAAGCGAGCTCGTGGCAACTTGCCTCCGCGAAGAACTGCACGCGTAACCCTCTGTCTTGATTAGGAATAGGAATGACAAGCGCATCTTTCTCGAAGAGCGGCCTTAAGGCCCTGCTGACTCCGGACAATTGTGTTCTGATGCTTATCGATCACCAACCTTTTCAGGCTGCGGCGGTCAAAAACATCGACGTCGGTACAATGATCAACAACACGGTATCGCTTGCGAAAACGGCCAAGTCCTTTGGTGTCCCGACCCTTCTTACAAGCGTTCTCAAGGATAGAGGCGGCTTGATCTTCAAACAGATCACAGACGTTTTTCCGGAGCAGACGCCAATCGACCGCACGTTCATCAACACCTGGGAAGACGAACGCTGCGTCGAGTGGGTGAAGGCCACCGGCCGCAAAAAAGTGGTCATCGCCGCTCTTTGGACCGAAGTCTGCCTTGCATTTCCCGTCATCCATGCCCTTGGCGACGGCTATGAGGTCTATTTCGTCACCGACGCCTCAGGTGGCACCAGTGTTGAAGCCCACGAAATGGGCATTGCTCGCATGATTCAGGCAGGTGCCGTGCCATTGACATCTGGTGTGTTCATGGCCGAATTGCAGCGCGATTGGGCGCGTGCCGAGAGCGCTGCCCAGATTGCCGAGATCATCCTCGAGCATGGTGGAGCTATTGGCACGAGCCTGGCATGGGAACTGCAATTGCTCGCTGGACCGCACGGCGCAGAGGTTCCGAGCCATTGACTTAATCGCCCCGAGCCGCGCCGGCAGAGTTTTCTGCCGGTGTCTATGGCTCGGCTCGCGAAGAGTTTAGCGAGAGCGGCGTAAGGCTAACACAAATGCGGATCATTCCCATCTGACAACAACGTTCGCCATGGGCGAACTTGCGCCGTAGCGCGTGCAAGTTCGGATGGCAGCAACGGGTCGAAGGGAGCCGTTCTTCAGTTCTTCACGAGGCCTGCGCACGGCTTGTTGCGAGGATGTTCACGTCTGGGCTGAAAAGATCGCATAATGTATCCACTGGCACTGACCCGCTTCTCCAGGTCTGGTGGCTCTTTTTGAACAACTAAGCGATGGCCGTTGGGCCGTTGGCGATCAGTATGGTGGTATGGTGGGCCGGCAGGACTCGAACCTGCACGGCCCGGATGCTGCTGGATATTTACGAACTTAACAAACTTGACGAACTTCTGCATCTTGCCTAGATTGTAGCGCAGGAGGCTGAAGACCATGCCCACTACGAAAACTGTTGCCAACGAGCCCCGAACCGGTTCTTCCAACATTGCGCTCTCGATGAAGCTACCCCGGAAGGCAGATTTCGAGAAGGCGTTGATCAGGCAATACGCTAAGGCGATTAAGCTGAGCCGAAAGGCCGGCCATCAGGTCAGTTTCCGTGTCGTCGTGGATCCGCCGGCCGGAGCGCAGACGATTTCAGTTGTTGAAGAAGAACCGCAGTCTCATCAGGATGCTTTTCCGGTAGAAGAGGTGCCAGAGCCGAATGACGAGCTCCAGGCAGCGTTGACTGCTGCACGGGAGCGCGGCCGGCGTCGGGTGGCGGAGATTCTCGCGGAGAATGATATGCTGAGCGCCGAAACGTTCGCGGACCTGCTCGGCGTTTCGCGGGTCACGGTCAATACAAAGCGCCAGAACGGGCAGGTTCTTGGTCTCAACGGAGCCAAGCGGGGCTTTCGTTTTCCGTCATGGCAACTCGACCGGGACGGTCGGCCCTATGCCGTACTTCCGAAACTGCACGAGATCCTCGGCGGTGCATGGGCGGTTTATCGCTTCCTTGTCACGCCGCATGGCGCTTTGGATGGCCGGAAGGCTCTCGATGCGCTGAAACGCGGTCAGGACGATGAAGTGGTTGCAGCGGCTGAGAGTGTCGCCCGCGGTGATTTTCTCTGAATGACCGCAATAAAGCCGCCTCCAGGTTTCGAGAATTCCCGTCTCGACATCGAAACCATTCCTGCCGGTCGTCGATTTGGACGTATCTATGCGAGCGCCTTTCCCGACCCGTTAGGATATGGAAAGACGCCGAGCCGGTTCAGTGATGGCGTGACCCGGGAAGGCGGTTTGGCGTCGTCTATTTGGGCGACACACTCAAGGTCTGCTTCCTGGAAGCGGTCCTGCGTGATAGGCGCGATGGTCTCGTGGGCGATCTCCCGATCGAGGAGAAGGAGATCTACACGCGGCGCTGATCCACTGCGAGGAGATGGGACGTGTCCAGATCAGGGGAATAGCCTATCCGGTCGCGACCTATCGCGTCGTCGACCTGAAGGCGAATCTGGCCAAGGGCTGCAGTGCCATTCGAACCGAGCTGCCCCATCTGAGGATCGAGGCGGAACCGGAACTCATGTCGACCGGCGAGCGCGAAGTCGCGGTGACCGCTCTTCGCGAGACACTCGACCGACTCTGTCGTCAGAAATAACTTGCCCCGGGCTACGAACTAGGTTGTCGCTGATCGCGTGCTTGTTCGAAGGACGAAAGATACCTCCACCGGCGCTGGTGCGGAAGATTTAGCCGGCCCGCGGTACGAATCCGGTCAAGGCGAGGGACAGGAGTCGACATCCGGACAGGGTGGCATGTTCCCGACTTCTGATCGTCTCAATCGGGTGGGAACGAGCTGTCAGGTCACCAGCTATCCGACGGCACGAGTGCGCCATGAGCGGACAATAAGCTTACCCTTGCTTTCCCTAAGGCAGCAAGGACGAGTGGATAGCTCAACCGGGTTTCGCCACCCGCTGCGTATTCTCTTCGCAACAGGGCAGCGCTAGTTCTTAAATCCCTGACCCGTCGAGCTCTCGCTCGTCTTCGCCTTCCCAGGGTGAGGGCATAGAGGTGCGATTGAGATTGGCCAAGGGCATCGGCATCCAGCACTTCAATTCCGGCTCGGCGTATTCGATGATGCGGCCGGGCGAGGAATCAGAGGCGCGCCAGCCATCTGCACCGAACTGATCGCCATTCGACCAATATACGAGGTCAACTTCTGCCGCCCCCTGTTCGGACGGGCGGATCGTGACGAGGATCCGACTGCCGTCTTTCGGCGCGCTTGCCATGTGGCGCCAGGGGTCTGGCTCGGCCATCATTCTTCCTCCTGCCTTGCTGCAGTTGCAAGTGTTGCCTCGCCATTTAAAACGGTCAACTCACACTTTGCACAGCCCATCGTCTAACACTGTCCGGTCAGGCGCTCCAGAGGCGTACCATCGCTCCTCGGCGGCATATCGTAGCGTGGGTCCGCCAGCACGTCAGATGCAACAGCAGCAAACCGGTCGATGTGCGCGGGCGAGGGGAACGCGTGCCAGCAGGGACGATCTCGATCTTGGCATGTTCGGGTTTTGTGTTTTCAAGATCGCATGATGGATCGACCGGAACTGGCGGTTGGTTGGTAGACCGCGCGTATCAACCACAGGCCGCGCCACTCTCTATATATTATCCTGCATATTTCGCGACTTGGCGACAAGCGCGCCGACATAGTCTTCGAGCGTGGTCTCGCCGCGGTCGAAGGGCTCCGACATGGCAAAGCCGCTATCCACGCTGACCGCGGTCATTCGCGCATAAGACTCGGCCGCTGCGGCAGAGAAGCCCAGCTCCCTATAAGCCGCGATCCATTGATCGCGCGGCGTAACCTCGACCCTCACCGGATTGCCGAGCGCGGCCGCGAAGGCATTCGCGACATCCTGGGGCGAATACCGCTCGGGTCCTTCGACGTAATGCACATCGTGATCGTGGGGCGGCTCCAGCAGATGGCGCGCGGCCGCTTTGCCAAGATCAGCGGGGGCGACCATTGGGATCTTCATGTCTGCCGGCAACATGGTCGGCAACACGCCATCCTTCGCCGCATCGAGCAGGTTGTCCCAGTTGCTCATGTAGTAGGCGCCGCGCTGAACGGTTGCTGGTATCGGTTGCGCGGCCAGCGCCTGCTCGAAATCGTAGAGGACGTTGAGATCGCCGCAGCGCTCGCCCGGTTGAGCGCCATAGGTGGATGCGACTACGACCTTCTCAAGCCCGGCTTCATCGAGCGCGGCAACGATGCTCCGAACAGTAGCATGTTCCTCACGATCGGTGTCGGTCGAGACATCGGCGTTCGGGTTCAGCAGGAAAGCACGCGTGCCCGTCCTGAACACCGCGCTTAACTCGTCGCTGTCGCGCACGTCCACGACCGCGGTCTGTGCGCCGCGTTTGCGCCAACTGGCAACGCTGCCTCTGCTGTGAAGGACGGCCGTGACTGGATGGCCTCCATTCAGCAACGTCGTCACTACGGCCGAGCCGACATGGCCATTTGCACCGATCACAATGAACATGCAGAACTCCCATAAGGCTGAGCCGAATAAACATTCCGCTTCGCCGATGGTTCCGTGATGAAACAACAGGACGGGCGCAGCCTCAATGCCGCAATGGTCGGCCCGAGCGTCGATTTGTTTTCCGCCTTGAGAACTTCAAGCGCGATTAGCGCCTTTCCTGCCGCTTAATCTTTTCCGATGATCGGTGCCGATGAATCAAAGCGTCGATACTAATCGCCGTGTGGACGCTGGCTATCATGGAGGGCTTTGACAAATTCGCTCCGCTCTTTGTCGGTTGGGAACTTTCCGCCGACGAATTTCCCGCATGTAGCCGCTAAACGAGGACGATGAATCGAGCGTCCGTAAATTGGCAGACTTTTTGATTTCGGCAGCCAACTGCGTTCCCAGAGGCGGGCCAAACTCCGCACTCGCGCCCGCACCAATTACGACAGTCGCGTTTTTTCGTATCACGGCCCGCTCCGGAAGAATTACCGGTGGCAGCATTGCGACTTGAGCACGCGACCGGAATATGCGCGGAATGTTCTCCCCAAGAAAAACCTGAGCTGTGGTGGTCACTGTCACGGCATCAGCCCGACACCAACCATGGCCCGGGGCCACGCTTTGGTCTGGAGCGCTCGACTGCTTGTCGAGATCTCTCTGGACGGATCTTGGAGGCTGAATATTCCAGCAATTGGTCAGACTGCGAGCCTTTGCCGAACTCCGAACCTGCAGCCTGAGTTGTGCACGGCGATGTTCTCGTTCTTTGCTCAAAGGATCGCACAATGTATCGTGCGGAATGCAGCGCTGTGGTCAAAATGTCGAAAATAAGAAAACATCCTGTCGTCTCAGCCATTTAGGGGTGATTGGCAGGTCTCAATCTCTCGTGGCCATGTCCTGTTCCTAGCTTTTCTGGCAATGCTCAACTGAACGCAAGAGAAAGCCAAACGAGCGCACCGGCAGAGATAATGATCATCGCGATCGCTATTCGCTCGACTGCTTTTTCGGTCATCTGTAGCGGCGCTCCGGGAGCTTAGCTTTGCGATGTTCACATGGTCCGAGCTGGAGCTAGGGCTGTTGCCCTCTTATGTCGATAGGACCTTAGTCCGATGCTAAAGGTAAGGTCTTGGGACGGGAGCTGAACGGCCTTCGACGGCTCGGCCACACGCTCGTAGGCCATCGGCTAAGGAAGATCTCACTGATCTCGTTTGGGTCGAAGCTCCGGCTGACCGGCAATTCTTCGGCGACGGTCGAGCCAGCGCATCGTTGGCGTGACGGTCAGCCCATGGGTGATGATGGATATAAGGACGATCAGAGCAACAGCAGACCAGAGCCTGCTCACCTCTTCGAAATTGGCCATCCCCGTTGCGAACGCAAGATAATATATCGAACCGAGCCCGCGAATACCGAAAATGGCGATCGCGGCTCTGTCTTCCTGCGGTAGGGTTGAGGGCATGCTAAGCCAACCGGCGGCCGGTCTGACAATCAATAAGATGAAAAGCGCGAATGAAACCAAGCGCCAGTCGAGTTCGTCGACGAGCTGGCCAACACTGACGGCCGCTCCGAAGCAGACGAGAAGCACCATCATCAGCAGTCTTTCGATTTGCTCGGAGAAGTCATGAAGCTCCTTGTGAAATTCGTGGTGCCGGTCAACGGTACGGAAGGAGAGGGCCGCGACGAAGACGGCCACAAACCCGTAGCCGTGGACGAGTTCGGTAAAGCTATAAGCGAGGCAGGTGATCCCCAAGGCGACAAAACCGTCGCCGGTGCGCACGAGCGCGGCCCCCTTTGGGAGACGGAACGTGGCAAAACCAAGCAACTTGCCGATTATCCATCCCATCACGACGCCTGCGAAGAGCCGCCATACTACGTCTAGAAGTAGCCAATGAGAAAACCAGTCAGGTTCCCCGTGGGCAAGTGCGATTGCGATCGCAAGGTATACGAAAGGGAAGCTGAGTCCATCGTCCAAGCCAGCTTCAGATGTGAGTGCGAAGCGGACTTCGTCCTCTGTGCCAGTCTGCGGCGGCCCCACCTGGACGTCACTGGCGAGCACAGGATCGGTCGGCGCAAGACAGGCCGCCAGAAGGATCGCCGAAGCAGCTCCAAGCTCAAGTATCCAGGAGGCGCCAACGGCCATTACGGCGATTCCCAATGGCATTGCGACACGGAGGAGCCGCCAGATGTGGCGGCCGACCTGGTGGAAAAGGCAGGTATTGCGACCGAACGCGTCGCCGGTTCTCGACGGTACGCGTCTGTTGGAGCCCCTCGCAATGCTGAACATCCAATTCGGCTAAGGACTTGGCAAGGGAACGTCCATCGCCCCCGGCCCGGACCGCCGTCGGGGCCGCTCGTCGGCCCTAAATATGCGCGGAACCCTTCGCACATTACTCTCATAAATGGCGTTTTAAGACACGTTTCGTCGCTCAACGGTGAAATGTACGCAATGTGTGATGTTACTGTTCGGACCGTCGCTGGATGGGTGCGTGTCACCGCATAGGACGCAGGGAGGCACATGTCGCAGGAGGTCCGAGGCCGGGTTTTGATCGCGGAGCGCAACCCACTGGTGATTGCCGCTCTTCGCGGACTTTTCTCCGAAAATGCCCGGTTTTCGATCATCGATACGGCGCGGACATCAGCCGAACTTTGCGAGAAGCTTGCCTCCATCGAGACGGACTGCGTGCTGCTCAGTTGGCAGCTCGACGATGCAGAGGCGCCCGAGGTGCTTGCGGAACTCAGCCGGCTGGGGTTCGATCCACGGATTGTTCTCTTCGCCGATACCAGCAATCCTTCGGTCCTCAACGAGACGATCCGGCTTGGTGTAAACGGTCTCTGCTACCAATTCGAAGATCCTGAAATCCTGTTCGCGACGCTCACCGCCGTAATGCAGGGTCGGATCTGCATTCCCTATACGGTGCTCTCGAAAATCTCGAACACGCCATTCCAACAGCTCACCTCTCGGGAAAGTGAGCTGCTCGGCATGCTGGCCAACGGTTGGACCAATATTCAAATCGCCGCACGAACAGGCATTTCCGAGAATACCGTGAAGTACCACCTCAAAAATCTTTACGACAAGCTCGAGGTGCGCAACCGCGCCATGGCGGTCGCCCTTTACGCCAAGGAACGCCGGCGCAATCCGAAGTGACTACCTGCGGGTAGTCTTTCACTACTCATCTTTTACAAGTGACCACCCGTTAGGGCCGCTCGTGCGCTGCTCGTCGGGCATTCTTTTTTGCCTGAGTGAGTGTTGTGCGGACATGGTCCGGAAGGCAGCTTTGGCACCGAGGAAACGCCGTCCGCGGACGCAGCCATTGGAGGAACGATGTCAGGCTACAATCATCTTTTCATTCCCGGCCCCACCAACATTCCCGAACAGGTTCGCCAGGCGATGAACCTGCCGATGGAAGATATGCGCTCCCCTCGATTTCCCGAGTTGACATTGCCGCTCTTCGCCGACGTCAAGAAGGTCTTCAAGAACCAGAACGGCCGCGTTTTCATCTATCCATCCTCGGGCACCGGCGCCTGGGAAGCGGCGATGACCAACGTGCTTTCACCCGGCGACAAGGTTCTCATGAGCCGTTTCGGCCAGTTCTCGCATCTCTGGGTGGACATGGCAGAGCGACTGGGCTTCGAGGTTGATTGCCTCGACATGGAATGGGGCACCGGCGTGCCGGTCGACCTCTATGCCGAACGTCTTGCCGCCGATAGGACGCACCAGATCAAGGCCGTCTTCGTCACGCATAACGAGACCGCGACTGGCGTGACCTCTGATGTCGCCGCCGTGCGCGCGGCGCTCGACGCCGTCGGTCATCCGGCATTGCTTTTCGTCGATGGGGTCTCCTCGATCGGCTCGATCGACTTCCGCCAGGACGAATGGGGCGTGGATTGCGCCGTTTCCGGTTCGCAGAAGGGCTTCATGCTGCCAGCCGGCCTCGGCTTCCTCTCGGTCAGCCAGAAGGCGCTCGAGGTGTCCAGGACCGCGCGCCACATGCGCTGCTACTTCTCCTTCGAGGACATGATCAAGACCAATGACACGGGTTACTTCCCCTATACACCGCCGACGCAGCTCCTGCGCGGCCTGCGTGCCTCGCTCGACCTGATCTTCGAGGAAGACCTCGAAACGATCTTCGCCCGCCATCATCATCTCGCGAACGGCGTCCGTGCCGCGGTTTCTGCCTGGGGCCTGAAACTCTGCGCGACCGAGCCGAAGTGGCATTCCGATACCGTCTCGGCGGTCCGCCTGCCCGACGGCATTGATGGCGTCCAGGTCATCAAACATGCCTACAGCACCTACAACACCTCGCTGGGCAGCGGCCTCTCCAAGGTGGCGGGCAAGGTCTTCCGCATCGGCCACCTCGGCTCGCTGAATGAGGTCATGGTTCTGGGTGCGCTTTCGGCCGCTGAACTCACGCTGCTCGATTGCGGCTTGAAGATCGAGCCGGGCTCCGGCGTGGGCGCAGCGATCAAGCAGTTTCGCTCTGCCGCCACGGCGTCGACCGCCAAGGCAGCCTGAAGAGACCGGAAGGGGAAAACTCCGTGAGCCACACGATACATCATCTCAGCCGGCTGCGCCTGCAGCGAAGCGAACTCGCCGTCCCGGGCTCTAATCCGGAGATGATCGAGAAAGCCGCCAGTTCCGAGGCCGACTACATCTTCCTCGATATCGAGGATGCGGTGGCGCCGGCGGACAAGGAGCGCGCTCGTGCTAACATCGTCGCTGCCCTCAATCAGATCGACTGGCCCGGCCGCGGCAAGACGATCTCGGTCCGCATCAACGGGCTCGACACCCACTACATGTATCGTGACGTCGTCGATCTTATGGAACAGGCAGGCGACCGGATCGACACGCTGCTGGTGCCGAAGGTCGGCGTGCCGGCCGATCTCTACATGGTCGAGGCCATGGTCAACCAGATCGAGATTGCCAAGGGCTACAAGACCCGCGTCGGCCTCGAGGCGCTGATCGAGACCGCGCTCGGTATGGCCAATGTCGAGGCCATTGCATCCTTTGGCGGCAGGCTCGAAGCGCTGCATTTCGGCGTCGCCGACTACGCCGCGAGCCTGAAAGCCCGCACCGTCAATATCGGCGGTCTCAACCCTGACTATCCCGGTGACCAGTGGCACTTCGGCCTGTCGCGGATGACGGTTGCCTGCCGCGCCTACGGTCTGCGCGCCATCGACGGCCCCTTCGGAGATTTTTCCGATCCCGACGGCTACAAGGCCGCTGCCCGTCGTGCCGCGGCCCTTGGCATCGAAGGCAAGTGGGCGATCCATCCGAGCCAGATCGCCTTGGCCAACGATATCTTCTCTCCGCCGGAGAAGGAGGTCGACCGGGCCCGCCGCATCATCGATGCGCTGAAGCTTGCCGAGAGCCAGGGAAAGGGCGCGGCATCGCTCGACGGCAAAATGATCGATGCCGCCTCGGAACGCATGGCTCGCAACGTGCTCGCCACCCATGACGCAATCACCGGCCGCCGCTGACAGGAGGGACCCATGGACATTCACGAATATCAGGCCAAGGAACTACTCTCCCGCTACCACATCCATATCCCGCGCGGCGGCCTGGCCTATAGTCCCGAGCAGGCGGCTTATCGCGCCAGGGAGATCGGCGGCGACCGGTGGGTGGTGAAGGCGCAGGTCCACTCCGGTGCGCGCGGCAAGGCGGGCGGTATCAAGATCTGCTCGTCTGACCACGAGATCGTCGAGGCCGCCGATTCCATGCTCGGCCGCACGCTTGTGACGCACCAAACCGGGCCGCAGGGAAAGCTAGTCAGCCGCCTCTATGTCGAGGAGGCGATGGATATTGCGCGCGAGATTTACATCGGCTTCGTGCTCGACCGAAAATCAGAACGCATCATGATCGTTGCCTCGTCTTCGGGCGGCATGGAGATCGAGGAGATCGCCGAAGCCGAGCCGGACTCGATCATCCGCGCGACCGTCGATCCGGGGGTCGGCATGCAGGATTTCCAGGCCCGCGAGATCGCGTTCGGACTGGGCATCGACAATGCCTTGATCGGCCGCGCCACCCAGGCGCTGCTCGGTTGCTACCGCGCCTTCGTCGACTACGACGCCTCAATGCTGGAGATCAACCCGTTTGTGGTGACGCGCGGAGGTGACCTCGTGGCTCTCGACGCCAAGATGAGTTTCGACGAAAACGCCCTCTTCCGACGACCGCATATCTCGGAGATGCGCGACAAGAGCCAGGAAGATCCGCGCGAGACATACGCATCGGATCGCGGCCTCTCCTATGTCGGCCTCGATGGCAATATCGGCTGCATCATCAACGGTGCGGGCTTGGCCATGGCCACCATGGACATGATCAAGATCGCCGGCGGCGAGCCCGCGAACTTCCTCGATATCGGTGGTGGCGCCTCGCCCGAGCGGGTGGCGAAGTCTTTCCGGGCCGTCCTGACGGACAAAAACGTCGAGACCATCCTCGTCAACATCTTCGCCGGCATCAACCGCTGTGACTGGGTGGCGGAAGGCGTGATCAAGGCATTACGTGAAGTCGGCGTTCCGGTTCCGCTCGTCGTCCGCCTGTCCGGCACCAATATGGAAGAGGGGCGGCGCATCCTCGCCGATTCAGGCGAGAACATCATCATCGCGGAAACGCTGGCCGAAGCGGCCGACAAGGCGGTCGCCGCCTGGCGTTCGTTCACTGCCGGCAAAGCTGCCTGAGGAAATCCAAGTTATGTCCATTCTGCTTGACAAGAACACCCGCGTCATTGTCCAGGGCTTCACCGGCAAGATCGGCAGCTTCCACGCCGAGGACATGAAGCGCTACGGCACCAATGTCGTCGGTGGCGTCACTCCCGGCAAGGGCGGCCAGACCCATCTCGGCATGCCGGTCTTCAACACGGTGAAGGGCGCCGTGCAGGAAACCGGTGCGGATGCCTCGATCGTCTTCGTGCCGCCGCCCTTTGCTGCCGACTCCATCAATGAGGCGGCGGATGCCGGTATCCGGCTCTGCGTTTGCATCACCGACGGCATTCCCTCCCAAGACATGATCAGGGTCAAGCGATACATGAGGCGCTATCGCTTCGAGGATCGCATGACCCTGATCGGGCCGAACTGCGCGGGGATGATCACGCCTGGAGAGGCGATGATGGGCATCATGCCGGGGTCGATCTATCTGCCCGGCCGCATCGGCATCGTCGGCCGGTCGGGGACGCTCGGCTATGAGGCCGCAAGCCAGATGAAGGCGCTCGGGATCGGCGTGTCGACTTCGGTCGGCATCGGCGGCGACCCGGTCAACGGGTCGTCCTTCAAAGACATGCTGGAACTGTTCGAAAAGGATCCGAACACCGATGCGGTCCTGATGATCGGCGAGATCGGTGGCCCGCAGGAGGCGGAGGCTGCGCTTTGGGCGCGCGACCATATGAAGAAGCCGCTGATCGCCTATATCGCAGGCCTTTCGGCCCCGAAGGGCCGCCGTATGGGTCATGCCGGCGCGATCATCTCCGCCTTCGGGGAATCGGCACAGGAAAAGGTCGAGATACTGAAGAGTGCGGGTGTCGCGATCGTTCCGACCCCGTCGTCCTTTGGCGAGACCGTGGCGGAAGTGCTGTCCGCCATAGGCAAGGCCGCCTGAATGGGAGAACCCTGTCGCCAGCGCGACAAAGCAGGGCGCGGACAGCGATGGGGATCAAGGTCGCCGAGAATATCACGACCGTCGGAGGATCGTATGGCTGGTTCGGCTGCTCGGTAGATGGTGGCCAATAGTTTAACTGGGAGGACCAAAAATGCAGCAATCACGACCTAGTCAAATCGATCCGGCCGTATTCTGGCCAGCCATGTTCATCATCCTGGGGTTCGTCGGCTGGGGCACGGTGTTTCCTGAAAGCCTGTCCTCGAGTTCCAAGGTGGTTCTCAACAGCATCATCGACGGCTTCGGTTGGGGTTTCGTCGTTTCTTCGGCCGGCTTTCTGATCTTTGCACTCTTCCTAGCCGTCAGCCGCTTCGGCAAGATCCGGCTCGGACAGGACGGCGAACGGCCGGAATTCCGAACTGCCTCGTGGATCTGCATGATGTTCAGCGTCGGCATGGGCATCGGCCTGATGTTTTGGGGCGTCGCCGAACCCATCTATCATTTCGACAGCCCGCCTCATGGGCAGGCCGTCCCGAGAAGCCTCGAAGCGGCCCTCGTCGCGATGAAGTATTCCTACTTCCACTGGGCGCTTCACCCCTGGGCCATTTACGCGGTAGTTGGCCTCGCCATCGCCTATTTCACCTTCCGTAAGGGAAAGCCGAACCTGATCTCCGCTGCCTTCACGCCGATCCTCGGCGAGGCCGCAAGCGGGCCAATCGGCAAGGCGATCGATGTGCTTGCGCTCATCGCGACACTGTTCGGAACAGCTACGTCACTCGGTCTCGGCGCGCAGCAGATCAACAGCGGCATTAACTTCCTCTGGGGAACGGGCGTTTCCAATGCCATCGCGCTGACCATCATCGGCGTCATGACGGTGCTGTTCATACTCTCTGCGGTGTCTGGCGTGGGCAAGGGGATCCAATTCCTCTCCAACATGAACATGATCATCGCGATGGTGCTGCTGATTTTCCTGGTGTGCATCGGACCGACGATCTTCATCTTCAACACCTTCACGGAATCGCTGGGCTTCTATCTGAGCGACCTGGTGACCATGTCGTTCCGCACGGCTGCCTTCAGTGACGGCAAGTGGCTGGGGAGCTGGACTATCTTCTACTGGGCCTGGTGGGTCTCCTGGGCGCCATTCGTCGGCGTGTTCATCGCCCGCATCTCGCGCGGACGCACAATCCGCGAATTCATCATCGGCGTGCTGCTGATCCCGAGTGGCGTGACCTTCATCTGGTTCACGATCATGGGCGGTACGGCGCTCCATTCGGAACTGTTCGGCGCCGGCGGCATCGTCGACGCTGTTAACAACCAGGGTGCGGCCGTCTCGCTCTTTGCCCTTCTGGCGCAGTATCCATTCGCCTGGCTGACATCGTTGATCGCCATCTTTCTTGTCGCGATCTTCTTCATCTCAGGCGCGGATGCAGGCGCGGTTGTGATGGGAATGCTTTCATCACGGGGAGCCCTGGAGCCAAAGCCCGGTGTTGTCGTCCTTTGGGGTGTGCTTGCCGGTGCCTCGGCCGCGGTGCTTCTGGTGATGGGCGGGCTTCAGGGCCTCCAGACCGCGTCGATCATTGCGGCCGCACCGTTCCTGTTGGTGATGGTCGGGCTTTGCATTTCGCTATGGCATGCCCTTCTCGATGAGCTCGAAGAAGGAAGCGGGCGTCGGCCGGTGACAGCATCCGCTACGCCGGAAACGGGAAATGTCGAAGCTTCCGGGCTTGTCCCTGAAGTAGTGTCGTGATCTGGGATCGTTCAGCTGCACGGCCGGTCCACGGGCCGGCCGTGCAGAAGTGGTCTCTAACTAAACCGCCAAAGGACCGCCCGTGACAGCCCTGTCGCCGCTAGGGGATTTTATGTCGGGCCTGTTGGCTACTCGCTGCGGCACGATTTGAGTGGAACTGCACTTCAGTCGTGCAGCAACCGTAGCGAGGTCTTTCAGACGGCACAAACCCGGTTCCGGCAATTGCGAGTTACTACAACGGCGTGTTCAGGATCTAGGAATTGTGCAGTCATGCGAGAGACGTCGTCGAGGCACATTATGCGGCCGGCGCACATGCGTCCGAACGCGCCGCCGGCGCTTTCATGCTGCGACCCCGCGCTTCCTGCGGCGAGCACCCAAACATTTCGCGATAGCACTTGGAGAAATGGGAAGCCGACACAAAGCCGCACGCGATAGCGACTTCCACGACAGGTATCGTTGACTGGGCCAGTAGCAGTTGGGCGCGCTCGAGACGGAGCTTCAGGTAGTAGCGGGCCGGGGAACAACGCAGTTCGGTGCGGAACAGTCGCTCGATCTGGCGCCGCGAGAGCCCGATCGACGCGGTCAGCTCCTCCACTTGCATGGGCTCGGTCAGGCTCTTCTCCATCTTTTCGACCAGCTTCATCACGGTGGGATCCTGAACGCCAACGCGTCGGGCGAATGGAAGACGCTGCCGCTCTCCGGGATTGCGCACGCGGTCGACAAGAGCGAGTCCGCATATGCCGCTCACAACATCCTCGTCGAAATCGCGCTCAATGATGTGGAGCATCATGTCGAAGGAAGCGGCCCCGCCGGCGCAGGTATAGATGCTGCCATCGACTTCGTAGATCCCGGTGCTGACGTTTACCGCGGGAAAGCGCTCGGTAAACCCGGGTTGATTCTCCCAATGCATGGCGCATTTTCTCTCGTCGAGCAGCCCGGCTCTAGCCAGAACATAGGCACCCGTGCACAGGCCGGCGACTGCGACGCCTCGATTTCGACACTCGCGCAGCCATGCGTCGGCCCCACGGTCACAATGCCGCTCGATGTGCTTTCCCCCGCAAACGACTGATATGGACGGCCGTAGCCGGCCGTTGAGATGCTGCCTCTCGGCCGCCACAGAACTATCGGCTTCAAGGGTGAGGCCGCAGCTTGCACGGACCTTGGCGCCGTCGGAAGTGACCACGCGCCACGAATAGGCTTCGTAACCGACGACGGCGTTTGCCAAGCGCAAGGCATCGAGCGCCGATGAGAACGCCAGCATTGTGAAATCCGGCACAAGGTAGAATGCGAACAAACGCTGTTCTGCGCTCACCACTTTCATGCACAATCCTCCCTGGACGGCTGAGCAACCTCGCGTTCCGGCAGCGGCGCATGGCAATCTTTCCCAGCTGCTTGGAGTATTGACCCGTAGTTAGAATCCTGAAAAGAATGATTGCGTCATACCGGCAGTAGAAATGAGACATCAAACGATGGCTGCAAACCAGTTTCTCCCGAGGAGCGTGCCGCGCGACCAGAATACGCGTCTGACGGTGGGGTTCGTTCTGGTGCAGCGATTTACGCTTTGCGCCTTCGCCAACTTCGTGGACGTGTTGCGCCTCGCCGCGGATGAAGGCGACCGTAGCCGGCAGATTCAATGTCAATGGAAAGTTCTTGCCCCCGACATGAGGCCGATCACTGCTAGCTGCGGCGTTTCCGTTCAGCCTCAGGAGGTGTTCGGCGACCCCAAACTGTTCGACTATATCGTCGTGGTCGGCGGCCTTATTAGCGAAATGGACCGGCCTGACGACAGGGTGGGAGGTTTCTTGCGGCAGGCTGCCGCCGTCGGAGTTCCACTCGTGGGCCTTTGCACCGGCACATTCATCCTTCATCGTGCCGGATTAATGGAGGGCTACCGCGGCTGTGTGAGTTGGTTCCATCATCAGGATTTTCTCTCGCGGTTCGACGGGCTGAAGCCAGTATCCGACCAGATCTTCGTCGTCGACCGCGACCGCCTGACTTGCTCGGGTGGCACTAGCACGGCTCAGCTTGCGGCATTCCTGGTCGACAGGCACATCGGCAAGGCTCAATCCACGAAGAGTTTGAACATCATGATGATCAGCGGGGCGGAGGAGGGGGGAACACCCCAGCCTGGTCTGACGCTCGACTTCCGAACCAAGGATCCACTTGTCAGGAAAGCACTTCTCCTGATGCAGCAACGTCTGGACGCGCCACTCTCCGTGGCCGAGGTTGCGAGGCTTCTGGACGTTGGGAAACGATCTCTTGAACGGCATTTCAGGAAGGCACTTGGGATCTCGCCTCTGTCCGCGTTCATCGAAATGCGGCTTTCGGTGGCGCGTCACATGCTCGAGAATACCGACAAGTCGATTGCTATGATCGCAGCGGAAAGCGGTTTCTGCGATTCCTCGCACCTCAGCCGGATGTTCCGGAGGCGGTTCGCAAGCACACCGCACTATTTCCGCGCGTCCTTGGAGTCTTAGGGCGGCAAGAGAAAGACTCCCGATTGAAGCGTCGGTTTTGCGTATTGTTTTTGCGCGGCCCACGATAGGTCGCTTACCGCAGTCGCCGAACTTGGGCGTCCCGCGGCGTCCCTTTCCCCATTAGTTCCCGTCGAGGCCGTCGATGCGTTGCCAGCGCCGGCGCGGCAGCAATCCTTGACAGCAGGCAAACCCATGACGCATTCCGCGTGCTGTTCGGCGCATATGAGGTCTTCTTTCTGAAGTGTTCGATCCACTATCCGCGCATCCTCACGCCTCGAAACAGATAGGCAGATCATGATGAATATCGCGCAGATGCAGGAACAGCGACTGAAGGCACTCCAACTGACCAGATCGGGCGCGCCGAGGCTGCCTTCCAATCCGTTCTTCGGCGTCGGCCCGATCACCGATGCGACTACCGACGAAGTGGACAGCCGCCTGCGACGCATCGCCTTCGACGCCTGGATCGAGAAGACCTATCGCAAATTCGACGACAGGGGCAACGACATCGGCGGTTTCACCACTGCCGAGATTTCGCGCAGCATGCACCGCGGCTATCCGGCGGATAAGATTCTGACTGACATGATGCGGGCGATCCATCGCTATTTCGGTTTCCCGAAGACGAATCGCATAGCGGTGGGCCTTGGCGGTGGCCACAGCGGCTTCACCGTCTGCGTCCAGCACCTGATGAACGCCAACGACGCTTCCCAACGCATCTATGTCGATACGCCGCGGCCGGAGAGCGATTCGTCAAAGGCCGCCGGCTTCTTCCGCCAGTCCTGGGCCACTCAGCTGATCGAGATGCAGCGCTTTGCCGAAAACGGCTGCGAGAGCCGCATCCATTTCGCAGTTTCAGAAGGCGTGATCCCGACGGCAGCCGAGCTCTCGGCCCTCGGCGTCTCGATCTTCGTCGGTGTCGGCCACGAGACGACCGGAGCCAATGCCTATACCAGCCGCGAGATCCGCGAACTCTTGAGCTGGATAGACGGTGATCCGGCAAACCGCCACGCGGTGTTCGATGCCACCTCGATGCTCGGCGCCATGCCGTGGGAGCCTGAACTGGTTGCGGCCGTCATGGTGAAGTGCTGCCTTTTCATGCCGTTCCAGAAGGCAATCGGCGGGGTCTCCGGCTATTTTGTCGCCTCCTTCACGCCGCATGCCTTGGCATTGGTCGAGCGGAACCAGCAAGACCCTGCCTGGGCGATCCCGCGCCAGCTGAAGATCGCGCCGCCGATCGATCCCAGGCAGCCGTTTTCGGCCAAACGCTCCGTCGATGCCGGGCCGTTCTACGATGCCGCCGAAGACCGCATGCTTGGCGGCGTTATCAACACGTACAGCGCGCTCGCCTTTGCCGAGACCACCTTTGGCCTGTTGGAGTCGGAGGCGCGCGTAGGCTCCGTTGTTGACCTCAACCGCCGCTCCGCCGCCAACCGCAAGGTGATCGACGAATGGGTCGCGTCGCATCCGCTTCTGTCGCTGACTGTCAGCGATTCCGAGCGGCGCGGCGCGGCGGTGACGCTGCTGAAGGTCGAAGACGACGGCATCACCGATCCCGACATCCATGCCCGCATCATCGCCCGTTCGAAGCAACTGCTCGGGTATGAGGGCATTACCCATCCAAACGGCGAGTACGAGCCCGGCCTCGACGCGGCCCGGTACGTCAATGCCTTTCCAGGCACACCCGGCGACTATCGCGCCTGGGTCGGCGGCATCCGCGAGCCGGAAGATGTCGTCGCGCTGCTGGAGAATCTCCAATACGCCTATCTGCGCGCCAAGATCGTTGTTCTCGAAGAGGAACTGGCGAAGAACGGCGTCACTTTCGAGGCCGCGGCCAGGGCCGACGGCGCTATCCGCAAGGACGATCCCTCCCGCGCCTATACTGTGCTGATCGCCGATCTGGTCGGACTGCGTTTCGGCGCCGACGGCCAGCCGGATCATAGCGAGATTAAAGCCTATATCGAGGAAAAGGGCGGCGTCTTCCATGTCGGACCGCTCGGCGACCGCTCCGCGCTCGAGAAGGGCCGCATCCACTTCTTCTACCAACCGAACCTCAGCACCGAGGCGGAGATCCTGCCGCAGACCGACAAGGGCCAGTACGACGCGCTGATAGCGGCGGCGACCTTCATTCCGGAGGCCTCCCTCTTCCCGCTCGGCGGCGTGCGCATCGGCGCTGGTACCGGCAACATGGGCTCGGCCTCCTGGGGCGGCGGCAACGGCGAGGGCGGGGACGCGCCGCTGATGAACACGCCGGGCATCAACAGCCGGGCGACCGCCCAAATGGCGATGAAGGCGATTTTGAAGGTCGTTCCCGACCTGCCGGTCGACAGGCTGCACCGCATGGTCGCCGAGGGTGACTTCGACACAGGCCGCCAGCTCAAGGATTTTCCGACGGCCAAGCTCGAGGGCCGCAAGATCGCCGTTCTCGGCTACGGCAATATCGGTCGCGAAGTCGCCAAGCTCGCCAAGGCCTTCGGCATGAAGGTGGCGATCTACGCTCGCGAGCGTCACAAGCGCTGGATCGAGGCGGAAGGCTTCCGATACTCCGCAAGCCCGGTCGCGGCGGCGAGGGGTGCCGACGTGCTCTCCGTCCATATCGGCCTCGGCCGCCTTGACGCGGCGACCGGCGTCTATTCCAACGCCGGAGCAGTCGATGCGAAGGTGCTCGGCGCTATGAACGACCGCGCGGTGCTGGTCAACTACGACCGGGGCGAGGTCGTCGATGCCGCGGCCCTCGACGAGGCGCTCTCGTCCGGCAAGATCGCGCACGCGGCTATCGACGCCGACCTCTTCAAGGATGCCGCCACCGGCAAGCTCAGCGGACCGATGCTGCCTTATCTGCCGCTCGAAGAGAAGCACAAGGGCAAGCTCGAACTGCTGCCGCATGCGGCTGCCGACACAGACCATCCTTCGCGGGTAACCGGTGCGAAGCAGGCGGTCGACCAGATCTTCGACGTCATCCGCTTCAAGTCGGTCACCAATCTCAAGGGCGATCTGCCGGACGGTTACGTGTCGGCCGGCAGCCGTGCGCCAGCCGGCATCGGCCGGGTGACGAAGCAAGTCGTGACCGAGGTCGGCAGCAGGGCGGAGCTTTTGGAGGAAGTGCGGCAGACGTCGGAAAAGGTCGCGGCGATCCTGGGGGCGCTCTCTGGCGTTTCCGATCCGAACCACCGCGGCCGGATGATCGATCGGTATACTGGCCTCCTCGTCGAAAGTGTCGACCGGCAGCGGGTGCTGCTGGAGCAGCTCGGTCTCTACGGGCCGGCGGAGGAGTGAGACACGTTGACCCCTGACGAGCGCCGCCGGTTTCTGACCGCACTTTGGTGCCGCCGCGCCCTAAAGGCCGCGCCGCCGTGGTCGGTGCTGGCCAGGGCGGGCGCAACAGCGAGTTCCTTCTATCCTCCGGCGTCGACATAAACGGCAGGATCGACATCTCGGCGATCGCTGCAGTATCGACGGGAACTCACGACCTATTTGCAGTAATCAGGTGCAAGGCAGAATTGCCCCTTGTGACCGTCGCTGTTGACAGCTTGCGATCGAATGTCGCCAGCTGCCCGCCACGCGCCTTGGCGAGCGCAAGCAGGTAGGTGTCAGTCACCTGACCCGAAGTTAAGATTTTCGTGGGAGCGATATCGCCTGACCCGACAAAGCTCACATTGTCGGCCAAAAACTGTGACCGGGGAGCGACCGCAATTTCGGACTGGGCGGCATGTTGCCGGCTTCCGATCGCCTCAGCCGGGTCGGGAACCGTCACCCAAGCTGGCACGCGCGACGGTCGAATTGCGCCACAGGGTCCATTCTGCAAAACGCGGCGACGATGAGATCGGACCTCAGCTCCGCCATCGGAGCCTAAATGGCGCGTTCGCCATCACTCTTTCGTCGGCTCCCAGAGTTCGACCGGATTGCCTTCGGGATCGTGAATGCGGGCAAAGCGACCAACTTCTGAGTTCCACTCGGCCCGAGTTTCCACCGCGATCCCGCTTGCTCTCAGTTTTGCCATGAGCCCAGCAAGATCATCGACGCGGAAGTTAATCATCCACTGCTGTTCCGCTCGTCCAAAATAGTCGGAATTCTCAGAGAACGGCCCGAAAATTGTCGTCCCTGCCTCTTGCTGCCATACGGACTTGTGTAGGTCGTCAATCCCAAGATGCTTCTCGTACCATTCGGCGAGCCCAGCCGGGTCCGCCGCCCTGAAGAACACACCACCAATCCCAACGACCTTCGGCATGGGTTTCTCCTTAGTAGTCTAGGAGAGGACAGTGCCGGTGCAGGCGCTCACATGCAACTCGAAGATCAAGCTTAACGTGACGTTCGCTTAGGACCCATTCGAGCCATTCGTCGTCCCGGGCACCAACGACTGCAACGGGTCGAGAATTCGCCTTCATCAGCGTCGTGGATGGGTGGCGAGCGGTCGCCCGCTGCAGCTGGCACGGGACGGGCTGCCGTGCACGACAAAGCCCTAGTCAGCTCTGAGGCTATAGGCCTCCCTTCATGGCCCATCTGGATGACGTACAAAAGAGACGTCCATTCAATAGCCTAAGCGTGTGGGCTTTTGGCCGTGGCGCGACGAATGCCGGCCCTGAGCTATTCATGAGTTTAGCGGTGGAGCAATTGGCTTGGCGCTTCTGCTATAGTTCAGCCCGGCAGATGGCATCGAACTGTTCCGCCAGCTCGGCGAGTGTGATCTCACCCAATCTGCCGATTAGCAGCTGTTCGGCTCGGTTCAGTGCATCGGCGACCGAGCTGTTGACGACCCGTTCGACTGCGCAGGATGGATTGGCGTTGTCGATGCCAATCGCGAAGATGTGACGACCGCCAACCGCCCGATGAATATCCAGCAACGTCGTCCTGTTCAGGTCGCAGGCAATCGTCCAGCCACCTCCCTGCCCAGTGACAGATCGAACATAGCCGCTGGCGCGCAAGCCAGCCATGGTCCGACGAACGACAACAGCATTCGTCTGGAGCATTCCGGCGATCTGCTCGGACGTATAGGGGCGGTCATGCCGTGCCATGTGCAGCAGGACGTGGAGCATGCGGGACAACCGGCTGTCGGCTCTCATGATACTCCCTGCGAAAGATACGCCAGATCGGCGTTTTTCTGATTGCCCGTTCGCCGCTCTATTTCTCTTTCCAGCAGGTACATGACGACATGCGGTCCGACATTGGTGCCGGCAGCGGATGCGTGAGCCAGATGAGCGGCGGGATCGGCGGCGTTTCCGACGGCAAAAACGCCCGGCCTGCTTGTACGGCCGGCGCTATCGACCCGCGCCAAGCCCATTGCGTCGACGTCGCACAAGATTGCGGCGAGATCTGAGGCCGCGACGATGTCAGCGGCAATCCACGCAGCGTCGCAAGCGATCGATTTCCCCTTGCGCGTCGTCAGCGCTTCAAGGCGCTCGCCGCTGTGGACCAGTCCCGTCACCTCGTCGACTATCACGTCGATATCCAGAAGCCGCAGGCGATGGAGCTCGGCGTCGGTGAACGCATGTTCCGAAACCACGGTCACATCCCGGGACCACATCCAGACCCATGATGCCATATGGACCAGCCTCGTCGGCACTCCGAAGACGACGAAGCGCTTTCCCTGCACCTCATAGCCGTCGAAGCACGGACAGACGCGAAGATCTCTACCCCAGACCTCGGGCAGCCCGGAAAGTGGAGGCAGCTTGTCGATCAGCCCGGTTGCAAGAACAACGGTGCGGGCAATGCTTACCGAATGGCCGTGATACACCTCGAAAAGTCCATCGGCGCGTGGCGTTACGGAGGTTACGCTCTGGGGTTTGATCTCGATCCCATACTTGAGAACCTCGGCGCGGGCTCGGGAAAGGAGCTCCCGGGGCGACAACCCATCGAAGCCGAGATATTCGCGGACTTGCTCAACGCTTTCAATGCGGGTTTTTCCTCCGTCGAATACCATGACCGACCTGCCTGCTCTGCCGAGGAACAAAGCAACGCTTAGGCCCCCAACACCGGCGCCTATGACTGCCGTGTCTATGACAAGTTTCATATCGCTTTCGCCCTGAACTTCATTCGGGTCTCGAGCATAGAGCATGCAGTCTTAATTGCAACATCAGTTGTTACAATTCGTCGCGAGAACTACGGTTGCCAGCGATATCTGCTGCGCTGAGTGAGTCGTGGCTTCCTCCTCCGCAAGTGCTTCGAGACGACGAGCAAGGCCCGCAGGCGCCAGCGCTGCGTCAGAGCAATGAAAACCTTCAACCCGCCAGAAGCCGTGACAGAATCGTTCCTGCCGCAATGCGAGCAAGACCAAACCAGCGAAGCTCCAAGAGCTGCGGAGTTGGTGCGGCGGAAGGCAATTGTTGAGCGCGAGCAATAGCACCGGTCGACGACTCGCAATCGTTTGTTGAACTCGAAGAACGTCCGGACCGAGGAGACTCGATCTCACGCCGACGTCTCCGGCCGGGCGAAAAAGGGGAACGCGTCCGCGTGGGGTCCTCGACCATGCCGAGAGAACGAGATGCCGTGAGAACGCCGCCCCGTCACGAGGCCGTGACCGGCATGCTGGTAGCGCATCCGCCGCGGAACTCGACGTAGGCGAGCACCGCTGTTCCTGAAACGGAAACACCGATCGCTGCCGCAGCAGTCGCTTTGTCGATGTTAAGCCCTGTCATGATTGGGCCTCTTCATGCTCATCCCGGACTCCCGGCTCCGCTCCGGAGGGGAGGGAAGGCTGGGGTCGGTCGACGCGACTTCTCGACCGGTTCCGCCTACAACATTGCGGTTCAGGCTTCCAGCGCCGCCTTCACACGGTCCGGCAAAAACGGATAGTGCCGAAGCCGCACGCCGCCGGTCAGCCGCGCCACGGCATTGGCAATCGCCGGGCCGATGGGCGGCAGGCCGACCTGGCCCATGCCTCCGACCGGACTTCCGGGCGTGGGAACCACCGCCACTTCAATTTCTGGAGCCTCCGACATACGTATCACGCGATATGTGTCGAAGTTTGCTTCCTGCACTTCGCCATCGGTGATGTCGATCCGCTCGAACAGGGCCTGGCTGGTTCCGTTCGTAATGCCCACAATCATCATGGCTTCGATATGAACCGGCTGGATCGCCACGCCCGGATCCACCGCGCACCAGACCTTATGCACGCGGATCTCGCCGGTCTCACGATCAAGCGAGACTTCGGCAATCTGGGCGCAATGGGTGCCGAAGGCATCGGAGTAGGCAAGGCCCAGCGCGCGCCCGTCGCGCCTGCGGTCCCATTCGGCCATTTGCGCAACGGTCTCGATGACCTTGCGCGACCGCGGCTGATCCCGCAGGAGGTCCAGCCGAAGCTGCAGCGGATCGGCGCCTTTTGCCGCCGCGACTTCATCGATCATGCACTCGATGGCAAACCGGGTATAGCCGACCCCGACCGCGAACCAGAAGCCGACGTCGAGGCCATTGTCCTGGCGGATATAGTCGATGCGATGCGCCGGCACGGCATAGTTGACGCGGGCGCCCTCCGTCACGACGTCGTCATGCCCATGCTGCTCCTTGAACAATTCGGGCATGGTCCTGGCGAAGATGGAATCCGCCGCGATACGGTGTCGCCAGCCGACGATGTTCCCTTCTGCGTCGAGCCCGACCTGTATGTGCTGTGATTCGAGAGGCCGGAACTTGTCGTGCCGGATGTCGTCCTCGCGGCTCCAGATCACCTTCACCGGGCGACCTTCAACCGCCTTAGCGAGGGACACCGCGTCGACGATGAAGTCGGCCTCGGCCTTGCGGCCAAAGCCGCCGCCGAGCAGCGTGGTGTTCACCTTGACCTTGTCGGGCGTGGTTCCGACCACCTCGGCGGCAAATGCCTGAGTACCTGTGGGACCTTGCGTCGGGGCCCAGAGCTCGATCGTGTCGCCGTGCACGAGCGCTGTGGCGTTCATCGGTTCCATCGCGGCGTGGGCGACGTGGTCGCTCATATAGTCGGCTTCGATGACTCTTGCTGCGGCGGCGATAGCGTCGGCGGCATCGCCTTCCATGTGGGCGGCTACCCCCGCCCGGCCAAGATCGCGCGCGGCGGCGCGATATTCTTCCAGCAGGCGATCGCTCGTGTAGTTGCGCACCCGGGACGAGGCGCTCCATGTCACCTGGAGCAGTTCCCTGGCCCGCAACGTCGCCTCGACCGTCTCGCCGATGATGCCGACGCCATAGGAAAGCGGAACGATGTGCAGGACGCCACGCGCTGCTCTGGCGTCGGTGTCTTCTATGGATTTCGGCCGCTCGCCCTGAACCGGCGCCCGTAGCACCGTGCCGTAGAGCATGCCGGGAAGCTGCACGTCCATGCCGTAGATCGCGGTCCCGTTGACCTTTGGCGGCACGTCCACACGTGGAATGTCCCGACGTCCGATGTATCGCCATTTGTCCGGCGACTTGAGATCGGCTTCCGTCGCCTGCGGCAGAGGATCGGGAAGGCGGCCCGCCGCCGCCACCTCGCCGTAGTCAAGCACGCGGCCGGAGGGCTTATGCACGACCTTGCCGAGGTCGCTCGTGAGCTCGCCCACCGGCACACGCAGCATGTTGGCCGCACCCGCCAGGATCACCATGCGGGTTTGGGCGCCGACGAGGCGCAGCATTTTGTAATAGCCCCGGGTGGACTCGCTGCCGCCGGTGAGTTGAACCCCGTAAAAGCCTGGGTTGCCGTATTTCTCCGCTTCGGACGGCGCCTGCACGACCCGGACTTTGTCCCAGTCGGCGTCCATCTCTTCGGCGAAGATCAGCGGCAGGGTCGTCATGATGCCTTGCCCCATCTCCGAGGCAGGCGAGACGATGCTGACCGCTCCGTCGCTGCCGATTGCCACCCAGGCATTCGGCCGGTAGTCATTTTCGATCGCGGGCGCGACGGTGGCGCTGAGGGCGGTGCCGGGCAGTCCGCCGAAGGCGACCGTCAGGCCAGCCCCACCGAGGGTGATGAGGAAACTCCGCCGCGAGAGCGCGGCGTCACCAGGTCGGAAACTTCTGGTCATGGTTCAGGCCTCCTGGGCGGCGCGCTCGATCGCGCTGATAATCCGCACATACGTTCCGCAGCGGCAGAGATTGCCGTCCATGTACTCGACGATCTCCTGCCGCGTCGGCTTGGGATTGCTCCCGAGGAGCGCCGCCGCTTGCATGATCTGGCCGGACTGGCAGTAGCCGCATTGCGGCACCTGTTCGGTGATCCAGGCCTTCTGTAGCGGATGGCTGGCGTCCGGCGAGAGGCCTTCGATGGTGGTAACTTCCCGGCCGGCTACATCCTCGAGGAAAGTCTGGCAGGAGCGGACCGGCTCGCCGTCGACGTGGACGGTGCAGGCGCCGCACTGCGCGATGCCGCAGCCGAATTTGGTGCCTGTGAGCTTCAGGTGCTCACGAATGACCCAAAGAAGAGGGGTATCGGGTTCGGCGGCGACATCGACCGCACGGCCGTTGATCGTGAATGCTGTCATAAGGCTTCTCCCTAATTCGGTGCCTGGCGCTCCAGGTAGCCGATAATCGCCGCCCGATCGGCGGCATCGGGCACGCGGACCGTCATCCGCGCGCCGGGGACCAGACGGCCCGGCCCGGCGAGGAAAGTGTCGAGCGATTGCGTGTCCCAGGTGATGGCTGCGGACTGCAACGCGTTCGAATAGCGACCGCCATCGACGCTGGCGGCGGGTCTGCCGAGGAGGCCGGCGAGATGCGGGGCTGCCTTGTTCTGGCCCGACCAACTGCGTGGCAGCTGGCACAACGCTGCCGGAACAAGCGTTCTCCATCGGCCTCCTGGGGCGTGGCGGGGAGTGGCATGAGCAGGCGCGCAGCTGCCGAAAGGGCCGCCAGCAGCGCCCGCACTTGTCTGCCAGGCTGGGGCCTCCCATATGCCGACGGATCATGAAGTCTGCCGTAGATCATTTGATTGCCTCATTGATTTGTGACCACGATAAGCAGCCGCTGGAATACGAGCTATGCTTCGAAATCCAGAATATCTCTTCGATCGTCCAGGATGGCTTTGATGGATCCTCTTTCAGACGTGCTCTCCCTGCTGAAACCGCGCAGCCACATCTCGTCCGGCTTCGATGCCGGCGGGGACTGGCTGATCCAGTTCTCCGACCTGCATGAGCGCATCAAGTGTTACGCGGTCGTCTCCGGCGGGTGCTGGCTGTCGGTCGAGGACGTAGCCGATCCCGTTCGCTTGCAGGCCGGAGATTGCTTCGTGCTGCCGAGCGGCAGGCCGTTTCGGCTTGGAAGCGACATGGGCCTGACGCCGGTCGACGCCGGCACCATCTTCCCGCCGGCGCGGGCGGGCGGCGTCGTCACGGTGAACGGCGGCGGCGACTTCTTTCTCGTGGGAAGCCGGTTCTCTGTCAGCGGGCAGTATGCCCACACCTTGCTGCGAACGCTGCCGCCGATCGTCCATATCAAGAAGGAGTCCGATCAGGCGGCGCTGCGCTGGGCCGTCGAGCGGATGATGCTGGAACTCCGCGAACCTCAGCCGGGCGGCTTTCTGGTTGCCCAGCATCTTGCCCATATGATGCTGCTTCAGGCGCTGCGGCTGCATCTTACGGATGGGGTGAGAAATCAGGTGGGGTGGTTCTCGGCGCTCGCCGACAAGCAGATGTGCGCTGCGATCACCGCGATGCATGCGCAGCCCGCCTATCGCTGGACATTGCAAGAACTGGCCGAACGCGCCGCAATGTCGCGATCGGCCTTCGCCATGAAATTCAAGGCAACGGTGGGAGAGACGCCGATGGACTATCTGACCCGCTGGCGCATGACGCTGGGGGCGGATAGGCTCGAGAACTCGAGCGATCCGGTTTCGGCCATCGCCTTTTCGCTCGGCTACGAGTCCGAGAGTTCATTCAGCGCGGCCTTCAAGCGGATCATGGGCTGCTCGCCGCGGCAATACGGCCGCAACAAAAATGGCGTTCCATTTGGGCCTCGGTCCAAAGCGACGCCGGGCCGACAGATCGCGATGGTCGCGAATTGGGCGACGCTTGAGCAGGCAGCTCTACCGGAGCCTAGGCCCGGCGAGCGACACAGCTGAACAGGCATTCGGCTAGCAGTTACAACTCGGCTTCGGAAAACAGTTTGACGACCCAGTCGATAAAGACGCGCACCCGCGGCGAAAGCTGGCGGTTCTGGGGGTAAAGCGCCGAAAGCGGTGTCGGCGGGGGAGGGAACTCGGCAAGGACCTCGACCAGGGTGCCTTCGTCAAGATCCCGCTGCAGGCGGTAGCGCGGCGCCTGAATCAGGCCGAAGCCGCGGCGGGCGAGATCGGTCATTGTATCCGAGTCGTTGACCGTCAGCCGGCACGGCAAGGCCACGTAGCGGACGTTGCTCCCGACCGCAAATTCGAGCGGCATGATCTGCCCGGTGCGGGATGAGATGAATCCGACTGCGCGATGCCCATCCATCGCGTCAGGTGAGCGGGGTGTTCCGTGCCTCTCTATGTAGGCCGGGCTGGCGCAGGTAATTTCAGTGATCATCCCGAGGCGGCGCATGATCAGGCCACTATCGGCAACCTCTCCGGCGCGGATGACGCAGTCGATGCCCTCCCTGACAAGATCCACCAGGCGGTCGCCCTGACCGATCTGCAGGTCCAGCAGAGGATAACGATCGAGGAATTCGTTAAGCCGCGGCAGCAGGAACGTGCGTGTCAGCAGGGGATGCAGATCGACGCGCAGCAGGCCGCGGGGCTGCATGTCGCGGAAGGCGTTTTCGGCCTCGTCCACGTCGGCAAGAATCGCAATGCAGCGCCGGTAGAAGGCAGCGCCGTCCAGCGTCTGCGCGACATGCCGGGTCGTTCGCTCGAGAAGCCGAACGCCAAGATCGTCTTCCAGCTGCTTGATCGCTTCCGTGGCGGTGGATCGGGCAAGGCCGAGGTCGGACGCCGCAGCAGCGAAGCTGCCCCGCTCGACAATCCGGATGAAGAGCTGCATGCGGTCCAGCCGGTCCATGCCTTTGTTCACCACAGCCGAATTCTTATGTCAATCTTTGCCCGATTGTTCTGACGCGGTGTCGGCAATATCTCCTGTTCGTCAAACAGGAGAGTATGACATGACCATCAAAGGACAACGCGTCGCGATCGTCACCGGAGCATCCAAGGGTATCGGCCGGGCCATCGCACTGCAGCTCGCAAAGGACGGCATCGCCGTCGTGGTGAATTATTCCAGCAGCAGTGAAGCTGCGGCCTCCGTGGTTGCGGAGATCGAGAGCGGCGGCGGTAAGGCCATCGCGGTACAGGCTGACATAAGCAGCCCGACCGCCGCTGCTGACCTGTTCAATGCTGCCGAAGAAGGCTTCGGTGGGGTCGACATCCTCGTCAACAATGCGGGTGTCCTTAAGTTGGCGCAGCTTGCCGATACCGACGACGCCAGCTTTGACGAGCAGATCGCGATCAACCTCACCGGCACGTTCCGCGCCATTCGCGAAGCGGCCGGTCGGCTCCGGGACGGTGGCCGCATCATCAATTTCTCGTCCAGCGTCGTCGGCTCCTATGGGCCGACCTACGGGGTCTATGCTGCCAGCAAGGCCGCCGTCGAGGCGATGACCCACGTTGCCTCGAAGGAACTCGGCCGCCGGGGTACCACAGTTAATGCTGTCGCGCCCGGCCCGGTCGAGACCAAGCTTTTCATGACTGGCAAGTCCGATGAATTAGTCCAAAGGATTGTCGGCACGGTTCCGCTGGGGCGCCTGGGTCAGCCGCACGACATTGCCTCGGTCGTTTCCTTCCTTGCCAGCCCCGAAGGTGGCTGGGTGAACGGCCAGGTGCTCCGCGCCAATGGCGGCATGATCTGAAGCAGACCTCAAGAAGGGAGAATCCCATGCCATTCGTGAACATCAAGACGCCTGAAGCTGCGCTCAGCGGCGCCCAGAAGGAAGAAATCATGCACCGCATGACCGACATGCTCGTGGAGTATTTCTCCGAAGCGGCAAGGCCGCACACAATGGTGCTGATCGAGGAAGTGAAGGATGGTGGATACGGCCGTGCCGATGAGATCTTCATCGTTCCCGACGCCTACCGTGCGGAGGAAAGCGGTTGATTCTGAAGCTCATCGAGAGTCGACGCGGACGTTCCGCGCCGGCTCTCGCGATTGCGAAAGCCCATGGCATCGCCCGGCCCGACTTTTCGGCCTGCCGGAGGTCTGCCGCCTTGAGCCGGCCGGATACGTCGCCCGTCAGGACATGAAGCGGGCGAACCAGTCGAGCATCTGTTCCGGCTCGCGCTGGAAAAAGGTATAGCCGTCCCACCGCCGCGTCGTACCCTCGATCCAGTACAGCTTCTTTTCGGCGATCGGGATATTGTCAAACATGGCCTGGATGTCGTCCGGCCTCGTATAGAGATCATCCCGTACCTGGTATAGGAACGCCGGGATCGTGACGCTCTTTGCCCAGGGAACCGGCGAGAACTGATCAAGCGTAAAGCTCGTCTGCAGCCGGACGCGTTCGTTCAGATCGTCGATATAGCTGGCGGGAATGCCGAACCGCTCCAGCGCGCGACCAAGGGCGACGCCGCTCGACAATGGCTGCGGCGACACCATGCAGCGGACACCGTCGAAAGCTTCGGGGCGGCGCGTCATGGCGAACATCGTGGCGTTGCAGCCCACGCACCGGCTGAAAAGCCCGATGGTCATGTCGCGCGTGTCGGGACGGCTGCGAGCATAGTTCAGCGAACCGATGACATCGCGGGATTCATAGCGGCCGGCTGTGAAGACGCCGCCATTGGCCGCGCTGCTATGGCCGAAATTGCGCAGGTCATAGGCCAGCACATTGTAGCCGGCGTCGTGAAGGATCTTGTAGTCCGGCACGAAATTGACCTCGAAGTCGTTGCCGGCAGAGCCGCCCAACGACTTCCATGGCTCGAGATGTGACGGCAGTCCGGCCCGGTTGAACCAGCGCGGGTGGTTGGCGACGATAATCTTGTCCGATCCAGATCGCGGGATGAACCATCCTTCAAGCGGAATGCCATCCTCCGAGGGAAAGAAGACATCCTCGTATTCCAGGCCCTCCTCGTGCGGCCAGTGCAAGATGGGCGCCCTCGGCCATGTGCGGAAGCCTTCCGCCAAGGCTTGCAGTGTTTTCTCGGTTTCTTCCTGCGTCACACCATCCTCCTGTCGAGTGTGGTCGGATGAATCGGGGACGTCAGGTCCGTCGACCGCCGGAGGTCCGGGTGAGGTTCCGGTCGCTCAGCCGGCGAGCAGGACGCCCTGACTGATTTCGTGGAAGGTATCCGCGACGGGCAGCGCCGACAATGTGTCAAAGTCCAGGTTTCTTTTGCGGCCGTCCAGAAAGGCCACGCAAGGATCCCCGCCGCTGCCGCAGGCTCGGCCGGTACAAAAGGCGGAGCGCCGCGGTCGCCCGAACGCGCCGTGGTCCATTCGCAGGTTCACCTTCAGGCGGGCACCATTCCGTCGAGTTCGGGCATTGCTTCTTCCGGGAGATCGACTTCGGCGGCGGCGAGGTTCTCCCTCAGATGCACGCGCGAGGAGGTGCCGGGGATCAGCAGGATGTTCGGTGCGCGTTTCAGCAGCCAGGCGAGCGCTGCCTGCATCGGAGTCGCGCCGAGCCGGGCCGCCACGTCGGACAGCGTCGAGGACTGCAAGGGCGAAAAGCCGCCGAGCGGGAAAAAGGGAACATAGGCGGTGCCTTCGGCGGCGAGCCGGTCGATCATGGCGTCGTCGGCGCGGTTTGCGAGGTTGTACATGTTCTGCACGCAGACGATTCTCGTGATACTGCGGCCTTCCTCGATTTGCCTCGCGGTCACGTTCGAAAGGCCTATGTGCCGGATCAGCCCCTGCCGCTTGAGATCGGCCAGCACCGTGAGCGGCTCCTCGAGCGAACCCTCGGCCGGGCCGTGCACGCTGAACATGGCGCGCAGGTTCACGACCTCGATGACGTCAAGTCCGAGATTCCGCAGATTATCATACACAGCCTGCGTCAGTTCTTCCTTCGTGAAGGCCGGGATCCATGAGGCATCCGCGCCGCGCCTGGCGCCCACCTTGGTGACGATGACGAGGTCTTCCCGGTAGGGGTGGAGCGCTTCCCGTATGATCTCGTTCGTCACGTGCGGGCCATAGAAGTCGCTGGTGTCGATATGGTTGACGCCGCTCTCAACCGCTTCGCGCACGACGGCGACCGCTTCCGCGCGGTCGCGCGGCGGACCGAAGACACCTTTGCCGGCGAGCTGCATCGCGCCATAGCCGAGCCGGTTCACCACCCGGTCGCCGAGCATGAAAGTTCCTGATTTTGCGACATTGGACATGCGCTGATCTCCGTTTTGAGCCACGAAAACGGGATTAAGCCTGTTTCATTGGCAGGACAATTAGCTACAATCCGGATGGGCTGTACGGCATGCCGGACAATTGGTTGGAGCGGGAATATGGAACGGGACAGGCCCGACATGGCGGATGTGGGCGCTTTCATGAAGGTGGCCCGGGCCGGTGGGTTCCGAGAGGCGGCTCGGGCGAGCGACATTAGCGCGTCAGCGCTGAGTGACGCCGTGCGGCGCCTCGAGGCGGAACTCGGCGTCAGGCTTCTCAACCGCACGACGCGCAGCGTGGTACCGACCGAGGCTGGCCGGGGGCTGATGGAGCGGCTCGGACCGGCATTCGGCGAGATCGATGCGGCGCTCGATTTCGCCCGCGGTTTCCGTGACCGCCCGGTGGGCGTGCTGAGACTGAACGTGCCGGTCAGCGCCGCAAGGCTGGTCTTGCCGTCCATCGTGCCACCCTTCCTTGCGGCCTATCCTGACATCAGGCTGGAGATCATGACTGACGAAAGCTTCGTCGATGTGATCGCCGCTGGCTGCGACGCCGGCATCCGTTACGACGAGCGGCTGCAGCAGGACATGATCGCTGTGCCGATCGGGCCTCGCATCCAGCGCTATGCGAGCGGTGCGTCGCCGGCCTATCTAGACGCGCATGGCCGGCCGCAGCATCCGCGCGACCTGCTTTCTCACAGCTGCATCCGCGGCCGTTTCGCGGGCCGGCCAATCAGTCCCTGGGAGTTCGAACGCGACGGCGAGGCGGTCACGATTGACCCGCCCACGTCCCTCGTGGTGCAGGCGGGCGGCGGCTCCGATCTCGGCATCGCAGCGGCCATTGCCGGAACCGGCATCGTGTCGATCTTCGAGGACTGGCTGCATCCGCACTTCGAAACCGGAGCGCTTGAGCCCGTGCTGGAGCCGTGGTGGCTGAGCTTTTCCGGCCCCTACCTTTACTATCCCGGGCGCCGGCTGGTGCCGGCGCCCCTGCGGGCCTTCATCGACTTCATCAGGGCCATGCCGCCGGGCGACCCAGTTGAGCGATGAAAGCCCCGAGTCGGCATCTTGGAGGCTAAATCAAGCGGTTACGGACGATAACTGATCCAGGGCCATCAGCGCTTGTCAGCCAGTTCGTTGCCGATCCTCAAGGAATGCGGGCAATCACCTTAATCTCGAAATCGAAGCCCGCGAGCCAACTGACGCCCACCGCCGTCCAGTTCGGATAGGGAGGTCCGCCGATCTCTTCAGCCCGGATAGCCATCACTGTTTCGAGTTGCTCGCCCGGGTTGGTGTGGAAGGTGGTGACGTCGACGACATCGTCCAGGCTACAGCCGGCGGCCGCCAGGACCGCGCGCAGATTGGCGAAGGCTCGCCGAACCTGATCCTCGAAGAGGGGCTCGGGCGAGCCGTCTTCACGGCTGCCGACCTGACCCGATACGAAGAGAAGATCGCCGGAGCGAATGGCTGCTGAATAACGGTGGAGATCGTACAAGGCGTGGCGGTTGGCCGGATAGACGGCTTCACGTGTAGGCATCTCATTTTCTTTCTGTGTTGGTTGAGGAAAGATCGGCAGTGGCCGGACTCCTGGGATCGCATTCAGGGCGAAGAGGCTGAGTTGCGCGACGGCGTCGCTCCCTCGTGACAAGCGGGCGCGCAGATCACAGCCGCGCCAACTCCTCGTCCGTGAAATCCGCGGCGATCGCGACGTCCTTCTGCCTGTCGAGCTCCTCGATGCGGCCACTCAGTGCCTTGCGGATCCCCACATAGGCGCCGGCACCAAGCACCAGCCGCTTCGGAAGCGGACCCTCTTGATCGGCAAGCCTGATCATCGCGTCCGTCATGCGGTCGGGATCGCCCTTGATGACCCAGGAGCCGCGGGCGGCTTCGCGAATCCGATCGGCAGGGGTTCCCTCATAGATCGCGAGCGGCTCGGCCTGCGCAAGATTGCGGCCGAAGGCGGTTCGCGCCGGCCCCGGTTCTACCAAAGTGAACTCGATGCCGAAGGGAGCCGTCTCCTGCACCACGGACTCGACAAAGCCCTCGATGCCCCACTTGGTCGCGTGATAGAGGCTGAAAGCCGGGTAGGCGATCTGGCCTCCCTCGCTCGACACCTGCAGAATCCGGGCGCCGCCCTGGTCGCGCAGATGCGGCAATGCCGCCTGGATGAGTGTGATCGAGCCGATGAGATTCGTGTCGATAATGTCCCGCACCTGCGCATCGCTGGCTTCTTCGGCCGCACCGAGCAGACCATATCCCGCATTGCTGGCGACGATGTCGATGTGCGCTGACGCCGCGAAGGCGCGGTCGACCCCGGCGCGGACCGAACGCTGATCCTTGAGGTCCATGGCGATGATGCTGAGCCGTTGCGGGTAACGTGACCGCAGGTCGGCAAGCCCGTCCTCGCTGCGGCTGGCGCCGACGACGCGGTCCCCTCTGATCAGGGCCTTCTCCACCAACAGCCGGCCCAAGCCGGACGACACACCTGTTATGAGCCAGGTCTTCTCCATTTCCATATCTCCAAGTTGATTGCAGACGGGAGATAGGGCGGCCGCATTACGATCATTAGCCCTTGAAATCGGCATGAGCTCATGCAAATTTCCCATCAATGTCCCGCCCGTCGCTCAACGATCTCGCTGCCTTCATGGCCGTCGCCACGCACCGCAGCTTCCGCCGCGCGGCTGATGAGATCGGCACTGCGCCTTCCACTCTGAGCCATGCCATACGGGGGCTGGAGGAGCGCATGGGCGTGCGCCTCCTCAACCGCACCACACGCAGCGTCTCGCCCACGGAAGCTGGTTTCCAGTTGCTTGATCGGCTTCAGCCGGCGCTCGCCTCATTGGATGAGGCGCTCGATAGTATCGCTGGGTTCCGGGGGCAGGTCGCGGGAACGGTTCGCATCAATACGCCACGGTTGCTGGCCGGGCTTCTCGTCCGCAGGGTGCTTCCATTAATGGCGAAACTCTATCCGGAGGTGACGATAGACATCGTCGTCGAGGGACGGCTCATCGACATCGTGTCCAGCGGTTTCGATGCCGGCGTGCGCCTCCTGGGATCGGTTCCCAAGGACATGATCGCGGTGCCGTTTGCGCGTCCTTTGACATTCATCTGCGTCGCGTCACCCGGCTATCTCGACCAGTTCGGCGAGCCAGGAATCCCCGAGGAGTTGCGGCGTCACCGTTTGATCGGCCACCGTATGCCCAGCGGCAAACTTTATCGATGGGAGTTCGAGCGCGCCGCTCAGGAGATCGTCATCGACGCTAACGGGCCCGTCATTCTCGATGACGAGGAGTTGATGGTGGAGGCGGCGAAAGAGGGTCTGGGCATTGGCTATGTGGCCGATTGGGCCGCCGAAGTGGCCCTGTCCGATGGCCGGCTGCGCAGAGTCCTCGCCGCATGGATGCCCGCTCCGGAAGGAGTTGCAGTCTATTACCCCGGACATCGCGCCGTGCCGCCGGCGCTTCGAGCCTTTCTCGATGTCGTGGGCGAGTTGCGGAAGCAAGAGCCTTGACCGGACGGCCGAGCAGCCGCCCCGCCATCTGCGGCTTGGGTGGCCGCGTCTGCTCGCGCCTTGTCGGACACCTAGTCCCGGCGGTACAGGATCATGCCGCCGTGATGCAGCACGCCGTCGGTGAACTCTCCCCCGTTATGAAACCTCAAGCGATGGCAATCCAATCGAAATTGTAGGCTTCGGCTTGCTGCAGCGCCGGGCATTTGTGTCCCTAGCATCGTCCGCGCGATCGCGAGTTGCGCGGCCCTAAGGCGTTCCGGTTCGCAATCAGATCTTTGACTTCCGCCAGCCTGCTGCCAATGCTTCAACTTCCGAGCAGAACCAGCGCTCGCCGAAATGAGGACTGATCTTTGTTGGCGAATAGTACAGTTGCCCGGGAATGTGGAAGATTCGCTCCCGGTTGATGTCAATGTTCCCCTTGATGTTGCAGGTGCCGCCCGCTCCGCCCCCTGAGGCGAGCAGATCGCTCAAGGTCATGCCGCCGGCCGCACCAACAGCAAGAGCGCCGACGACCAATCCCGGTGCCGTGAAAAGCACTAGCCTCTTCTGTAGATTGCGATCACCGTAACGCATGCCCGATCTCCTTCGTTTTCCGCGAGGATTGTAACCGCGCAGACACACGGGAAATATCTAGCCGGATGGACTAGCTCTCCCAGCCTACGATTCCGATCGCGAATGATCCGGGCCCATACACTTCCTTGTGGGAAAGACGGGTATTGGCGGCGGATAGTGGTGGGTCGAATGTTCCCGGCCAGAACGTTCGCCGCGCGTGCCACCTCGCCCCGCTGTGCGCGCCGTCGTATTCATCGGCGAGCCGGCGGCTTGGGGATTTTCTTGCGCGTTGGTCTGGGATCGATGGACGGCGGCGACCAGCGCCTCGATAGGCTTGTGACTTCGGCGGGCGTCGATGGCGCCGCCATGGGCATAGTTCACCGGTTAAAGTTGAACGGTTTTCAACTCTGCTGGAATGGCGCTCGGAGATAGCCGACGGGAACAGGGTGCTCGAACATAAACCTGCCACGCTGGAGATTGGCCGCTCATGATCGGGCTGTATCAGCGCTTTGCGCGTTCGGCCGGCTATCTGCGTCAGATGCTGGAGAAGACGGCATGGAATGCGTTATACGCCAAGATAACGTCGTACCTCACGAACAGGACCAGCCGGTGCCGAGGCACCTCATGCTCGCCATGAAGCGGAGGACGTGTTGAGAGACGCCGCTATAAGAATGATTTGAATAAGGAAACCGAAATTGCGAGCTTGTTCCGCGGCTTGCGTCTAGAAGCTCAGATCGCGACTGAACAATGACGGCTGTGCCCGCAAGCCGTCATTGATGGGGTCACGCTTACACGCCAGGGCTGTGGGAATCCGGCCACAGGCAAAAGCGATAGCCAGTGCACATAAGGGGTAGAATATCCGGGTGGCGTGAGGATTGTCCGGTCCATAGCCGACGAGGAGCATGAAGAGAACCGACAATGCGGGTAGGGCGCCCGCCTGGTTGGCGATTTCCTGTCCCAAAGCAAGTCCGAAGGGCATTCCTATCTGCTCCGGTGTCTTCTTTAATACGGTGCGGATGTGCATAAGCCACTTGCCGAATGTCGCACCGCGTAAGCTTTCCAAGGCGACGACATAGAGGAACAAGAGCGTGACCGCAGGCCAATCGGTCATGAAGGCCGGGTTGAGCCGCCCCTCGGAGGTCGAGAATGTAGTCGCGGTACCCCTCTGGGTAATAGCACCGTTCTGCGTTACCGCTTCAACCCTCGGTCCATTTGCGGTTGGCAGCCCGAAGAGCTCATCGTGCAGACTGTCGCGCGGCTTGCATCGGCAGGCTGTGACGGTTCCAGCACTTTAGGCAAGGAGCTAATCTACGCGCACTGCCGCGTGACAACGCAAGCTGCTCGAGGGGATCGTGGCGAAAGCGCCGGCCGTCGCGCTAAGAGGAAAGGCGCCGTCTTCTTCGATCCGATGGTTGTCGCTGAGGTCGAGTACCGCGCCTGGACAGAGACGGAAAGCTGCGGCACGCATCTTTCAAAGGCATCCGAGAGCGGGAAGACCGGGGGGGGGAGATATTCGACGCCTCAGCAGGATGTGCCTGACTTTTCCTGCTGTGACGACCCATTAACAGAGATGCCGGTCGTCTTGGCGTCTGCCACAGCGGCCGAGAGTTCATGAGCATCCCGTCGACCTGCCTGATAGAGACTGATCAGCCTCGCAGCGAGTTGCTCTGCTTCTTCGCTGCAGCGGGACAGCTTTCGTTTGCGTAACTCAGCCCGAAAGACAGAATCTATCACGTCCAGGTCATAAGGACTGATTGGATTGACGTGGAAAGTTATATCGGAGTGCATAGCGCAATCTCCACCGTTAGGGCGAAAGCGCGATGATCTCCCAGCCATCGGTGCCCGTGGAAATGAGCCGATGATGGAGATAGTATACGCCCAATCTGGAGAAACGCGAGCCTCGGTACGCTGTCGGACGGAACGGTTGCAGTGGGAACAACGCCGCGAGAGAGGACCAGGAGGCGGCGTTGATCCTGAGCTCAGAAAGCCCAAATGCAAATCCGAGTCACCCCGTCCCAAAATAATCCCGAACCGACCTTTTGGGCATGCCGTAAAGCCTAGGGCGTCCAGAAATCAAAACCTCTCTCCTGAGGCAAGGTGTCGTGGTTTCCAATCCCGTCGCTGCGACCGATTTCCCGTGCAAAGAGTGATTGCGCTGGACCGGTGATGGAAAGCTGCCGGTTGACTTCCGTCAAGCGCTTCGCTACCTGTGGTGGATTAATACCCCTAAATTTTACCAGTAACTTATTACCGGAAAGGGCGCTCGATGATCAGAAGCGTCGTTGAGATTTTTGCCGCTGTTTTTATCAATTCGATCGGAGTGGCGTTGGCTGCGATTGGGATCGAGGCAGTGGAATACGGTAGCTTTTTGCAATTACTGCTCGTCATATCTGCCGCCGCTGTTTTGGGCACTATGGCGGTGTGGGTCGCTTTGCGCATTTTCGATCATGATTATCCATATCGGCTGGGCTGACCGAAGGTGAGAAAGTTCGGGGCAGCGCCGCGTCAGGCGGAACTCAGGCGTGCTGACCCATAACGGTGGCAGGCTCAAGGCTGCGCTGATGACCATGAACGCAACATCGAGAAAGCGCTTCCCATCGGCATCGACCACCGGGCGCCGGTGCAGATCGGCGATGGAGGCGACGCTGAAATTCGTTCAATGCTTCAAGCTTCTTCCTGATCGTGTCTCGGTCAGGAAGATGGCGGTCGCTGTGGCGGGCAGTGCCAAGCCGATCATGGAGGCGAACCACCATCCACCAGAGGCAAATGCCCAGGCACCCAAGGCAGAGCCAATGGCGCCGCCAGTGAAGAAGATAGCCATGAACAGGCCGTTGAGCCGGCTGCGCAACTCCGCGCCGAGTTCGTAAATCGAGCGCTACCCGGTCACCAACGTCATGGTGACGCCGAAGTCGAGCAGGATTGCAGCAAGCGTCAGAAGCGTGAGCGCAATGGTTGAACCTTCAGAAGCGATTTGCGTCATCAGAAAAGCGGCTGCGACACTGAGAAGGCCGAATGCCGTTGCCGGCCGAACCAACCCCTTATCCGCGAGGCGCCCAGCGATGGGGGAAGCAATTGCACCCGCAACACCGGCCAGGGCGAAAAGCGCAATGCCATTATGACCCAGCCCAAAGCGCGGGCCTGCAAGATAGAGCGGCGTGACGGTCCAGAAGAGGCTGAATGCGGCGAACTGACAGGCCTGATAAGCGGCGCGGCGCTGCAGGACCGGCTGCGTCGCGAGAAGCTGGGCCATCGACTTGAGCAGCTGGCCGTAACTCAGCCGGGCCGCCGGCATGCGGGTCGGCAGTTGCACCCATAGCAGGGCTCCAAGCCCGACCATGACGATAGCGGAAAGATAGAAGACGGCATGCCAAGAGCTGAGGCCGGCGATCAGCCCGGAAATCGGCCGCGCCATCATGATCCCGACCATCAACCCGCTCATGATATTGCCGACGACGCGGCCCCGAGCCGCATCCGGAGCAAGGTTGGCAGCGAAGGGCACGATCATCTGGACTGCAACCGAGCCTAGCCCGATGGCGAGCGAAGCGGTGAGGAAGGGTCCGGGTGTGGTTGAGAGGCCGGCCGCGATCAAGGCAAGAGTAACCAGGCAGATCATGGTCACGATCAGCCGACGATTTTCCAGCAGGTCACCCAGCGGCACGAGCAGCAACAACCCGAGGCCGTAGCCGATCTGGGTCACGGTCACGATCAGGCCGGTTGCCTCTGCTGGCAGGCCGATGTCGAGTGCGATCGGCCCGGCGAGTGGCTGGGTATAGTAGAGGTTGGCGGCAATCAGGCCGCAGGCGGCGGCCATCAGAAATGTCATGCCGGCAGAGAGCCCGGCCGGGTGCTGCGTCTGGGCGATAGAAGCGGGAGTTGTCATTGAAGATGCCTTGGGAGAAAGGAGGTGGGCGGTTCAATCAGTCGAGAATGCGCAAGACGGCTTCGGCGGAAGGGAGCATCTGGTTCTCCAACTCTCCGGTTTTGCCGGCGATGCGGACGCCCTGTAGATAGGAAAACAGTGCAAGCGCGGTCCCCGCAGGATCGACGTCCTGGCGGATTGAGCCGTCGATGTGGCCATCGCGGATGAAACCTTCGAGCCGAGCGACGAGCATGCGATTGTGTCCGCCGACCCTGTCGGCGATCTCGGCGTCGGACAGAACCAGTTCCACTGCGGCGCCAATGGCCAGGCATCCACGCCTGCCGGTCTCGCCACAGGCGGACAGGGTATAAAAATCGACGACGCGGGCGATCTTTTCGCGACCGGTGGAGGCTGAAGACAGCGCCTGATCCAGAAGATCGGTCCGGATCTGTTTATAGCGGTCGTAGGCGGCGAGGAAGACGTTACGCTTGTCACGAAACGCCTTGTACATGCTGCCGGCGGTCAGTCCCATTTCGGCTTTCAGCTCAGCGATGGAGGTCCCGTGATAGCCCTTCTCCGAAAATATGCGGATCGCCGCATCCAGAGCCTCCTTCATGTCGAATTCGCGCGGCCGCCCGACGGGACGAGGAGAGGTGCTTCCGAAATTCATCTGATAACCTATTAGGAAACGATCATTTCCTATTAGGTTATCAGCTTGATTTGGTCAAGCCGCTCGGCTATCGGCGTCGCAGCTGGTGGCAATGGAAGCTGGAATGGTCTCCCGTTTCGGCGCTGCCGTTTCCGCCGCAGCTCCCGCAAGCCCCGCGATGGCTTAATCCCATTTGACTGCAGGATTGACCAACGGCCTGATTTTATTGCCGATCGGTCGCAAAATGGCCATTGGGAAGGCGATCTCCCTTTCTTCGGGCACGCCCTTGGGAACGCCAATGTCACCTCGCTGGTTGAGCGGCAAGAGCCGCTATACGTGATGATTAAGAATGGCAGCCGCCACTCGTAGCCGATCATCGGGACGGGAAGAGGTCGAACGTGATTTGGCCGTCGATCTGTCGGTAGGGAAGGCCCCCCTGCTTTTATCCGCCGTTCAAGGAGAACGAGATCGATGCCGAGGATTTCAGCCGCTCGCTGCGGTGTGATCTCCCGAAGAGCGCACGGAGGCGGCGGGCCATCCGTGCCGAGCAGCCGTTCTCCATTCCCGAATTCGACCTCAAGGCTTTCGATCAAAGCCCGCTCGCCGTTGGTCAACTCGTCTTGCCAGATGAACCGCCAGTTGGCCCGATACAAACGCCCACGCCGTCTCGCGATCGATGAGGCGAGCCAGGTCCCTATTCCAGCAAAGCCCCGCGGGGCCCGGGAAATCAGCAGGGGCGATTTCGTCTGTCATGGCGTTAGCCTTTGCCGAGATCGTTGACTTCCACGCCGAGGGCGTCTGTCAGGGCCTGTTTGCCGTTATCAGGCATCAGAGCGATGCCTGCCGCAGGCCTTTCCTGCTACGACGGCCCCCGTTCCCATGAGGCTCCTGAGGCAATCCGACAGGTGCTAACCAGTGGTAGGAGATCTCCAGAATTGCAGTTGCACAGCGGTAAGGATCAGACCCGGAAAGATGCCGAGGCCGAGAAAGGTGGTGCCAAACAGGAAGACGCTGGTGATCAAAAAGGATTTGGTTATCCAGTAGGGCCAGTAGGGGTCGTTATCCCAAAAAAGCCCGTGGGCGATGACAGCATCGATGAAGATCGCGCAAAGGCCGACAAGAACGGCAAATTTGACTGTGTCCTTGGCGAGTAGAAACATGGTCGCCACTCCTGTAAGAACTTCGACAACCGCCGCTTGTTCACCTAATCTTTCGGCCGTAGCTTTGTTCCTCCGAGCGCGTCTGCATGAGCCCACGGCTGGGGTGGTCAAGTCTGCTCGCCGCAACAGGCGAATGGCTGAGACCGGATCCGACGTGGCGCACACGTGAGCGGCTGACCGAGAAGCAGGAGCCCGAACGCAGCGTGCGTCGTGCGGCCAATTTTTGATATAGAATGGTTTTCACCAGCGGCTATTGATAAGGGCGCCGCTGGCTAAAAGACGGCGGCTTTCGCCCCAGCACGGGAGCCTCTGCATGTCTGGTTTCGGCGACTTTCACCAGCTACCTCTCCGACCAGAGGACCTCTCTATGCTTCAGAGCAATTTCGACGCGGAGGTGGACGCGAGGCACCTCCGCGTCAATAGCGAACACGCGGAGAATCTCGCACGTAAGCTTAAGAATTATTCCAATCAGGCATCAGACGCGAGGACGCCCTGCGCGAATACATGAAGGCGGCGTAGTTCGGCGATCCCCTGTGATCTGGATGCTCCCTCCTCGCACCACGTCGGCAGCAAACGCCAACGTGGGACCTAGCCGCGTGGTGCATCCTTTCCGTGCTGGTCTTGGTCCGCTTGGAAGGCCTCACGGAGGGGAGGGCGATCACTAAGTTCGCCTCCAGCAGGCTGTCAAGCGGACGACGAGTTACAGTTAACGCTAATTTAGTTATTAGCGTCAATGCTTCAGCGAGTTGTCAATGTGGTGCCGCTCTCGAACCGGAGACCTGAATGAAACGCCCGAGTATCAAGCAGGCCCTGACTGTCGTGCTGTGCGTGATCTGCGCCTTCCTCGTCGGCCTATCCTACACATCTCTCAGCACGATTTCGACACTTAACGCCAACACCGACCAGATTGGTGGTTTCTGGATCAAACGTCTGGTCACTGCCAAGGACGTCAAGGGAGATTTTTCCGATCTGAAACTGGCATATGCGCGCTATCTCCTGGAAACAGGCTCGGAGCGCCGGTTGATGGAGGCAAGTCTCGCGGAAAAAGCAAGCGCTTCGGTTGATCATTCGATCGAGGAATATGTAAGAGGCGTCCGGACGGAGCGGGGCCGCGAGTTGATCACCAAAGTGGAGACGGAGCTCAATAAATACCGGCAGCTTGCTCAGCAGCTGATGCAGCTGCAGGAGAATGGTGGGAGCGCCCAGGCAATCAGTTTCTTCCGAGAGAAGATGGAGCCGCAGGCAGATCTCATGAACAAAGAGATTGCGGAGCTTGTGGCCTTCATTGTCGGGCAAACTGAGGCCTATGTAAACACGAGCAGCGCAACGGCGAGCCACGCTTTCAGAGTGACCGCAGTGATTGCCACTCTTGCGATTCTCGTCGCCTTGGCCGGAACTGCGTTTGCTGTCGGCGGCATCGCCAACCCTATCCGCCGGATTGCGTCGGCCATGAAGAACCTGTCTGATGGGAATTTGCAAAGCGAGGTTCCGTATTTTGGTCGCTCGGATGAGGTCGGCGAAATGGCGGGTGCCGTAGAGGTGTTCCGCCAGAACGCCATCAACGTCCTTCGGTTGGAGCAAGAGGCGTCAGCCTCAAGGAGCCAAACGGAAATGGCGCGCGCGGCCGCACAGGAGCGGGCGCAACGTGAGGCCGACCAGCTGCGGTTTGCGACGACAAGTCTCGGCGACGGGCTGAAACGGCTTGCGGCAGGCGACGTCTCGTTCCAGCTCTCGGAACCGTTTGCGGCCGAATATGAGCCATTGCGTGATGATTTCAATGACTCACTCAAGCAGCTCGGTGCAACGATTGGCAGAGTGCTCCAGACTGTCCACAGCATAGACAATGGAACACGGGAGATTGCTTCCGGTGCTCAGGACCTTTCCAAACGCACCGAACAACAAGCCGCGGCGCTGGAAGAGACGGCCGCGGCCCTCGATGAAATCTCCGCGAACGTTACGACTGCGACCAAACGCACGGACGAAGCACGCAGGGTAGCTGTGGAGGCCAATGCCAGCGCTCAACAGTCGACAATGGTGGTGACGAAAGCCGAACAAGCAATGCGGCGGATTGAGGACAGCTCACAGCAGATTTCCAATATCATCGGCGTAATCGACGAAATCGCCTTTCAGACCAATCTGCTGGCACTGAATGCCGGTGTAGAGGCCGCTCGTGCCGGGGAAGCGGGCAAAGGTTTTGCCGTCGTTGCGCAGGAGGTGCGTGAACTCGCCCAGCGTGCGGCGACAGCCGCGAAGGAAATCAAGGGATTGATCCGGGCATCATCCGCCGAGGTTGCCGGTGGCGTGAAGCTAGTCCTTGATACCGGTTTGTCCCTGAAGTCGATCGGCGATCACGTGGACCAGATTAATCGTCTCATGGATGCTATCGCCACCTCGGCGCGTGAACAATCTTCGGGCCTTGCAGAGATCAACACCGCCGTGAACCAGATGGACCAGTCGACCCAGCAAAACGCCGCAATGGTTGAGGAGTCAACGGCTGCTTGCGCTTCGTTGTCCTCCGAAGCGAGTAGGTTGCGCGACTTGGTCAATCAATTTCAGCTCGACAGTGGTGGCACTCCGGTGGATACCCTTCGAAACATTCGGCCAGTGAGGACAATGCAGCTCGGCTGCCAGACCTGCTGCGTAGGGTAAAAGCGCCTAAGCCCCAATTGGATCGGCTCAAGTCTACAGGAGCGGCTCTCTACCGAACTGGATTTCCCGAGAAGGAAGAAGCTGGAGACAACGATGAAGAAGACACCATGGCGGCGCATCAAGCGACCAGCCGCGGTGACCTTGACGAGCGCACCTGACTGACCAGGGAATGGGAGGGCGGCGACGGCGACGACTTCCTGTCCGGCGATTTTGGTGACGACCGCCTGCTTGGCGGCGCCGGCGCTGACGATCTGCGGGGCGAAGCTGGAGCCGACGATCTGAGCGGCGGCGGCGATGCTGACATCTTCCAGTGGTCCGTCTCGTCCCTTGAGACCGACAGCGTCGACCGCATCGCCGAATTCAGCGCTTTGGCGGGCGACATCCTAAGCTTCGCCATCGACGCCGATGGCGAGATCGCCTCAATCCGCAGCTACGCGGGTTCCTGGCGGCCTCGCATGACACGCAGGACGGCGTTGTCGTCACGCTCGACGGTTCAACGATGCCGGCATCCTGATCGAGGGCGTCACCCTCGCGGAGATTTCGGCCGAGAACCTGTCCTTCACCGAGTTCTACTATTGAGGCGCATGGCGGTGCCCGGCTCCCGCGAAAGAACCGGGCATGTCAATCGGCGTTGGGGCACACTTGCGGTCTTCACGGCTCCAAGCCGCTTCTTCCTCGTTCCGCTCTCGCAACTTTTCGCGATCGTATGATCGTTAACGGAGTTAACTCGGGAGGCTGCGGCTTTGCCGCGTTTGGCTCAGCTCTTGGTTCAAGAGGTTGAACGAGCCAAACGAAGTACATCGCGGTTCAAGGGCTTAGGGCGATTATTCTATCGATTTGGCGCAAGATTTTTGGCTCATGATTGCTGGATAGGCTCCTGTTTGCGCCAAACTAGGGGAGGCTGTAACGTGTACCACTCCGAACACCCTCCGGCTTCAATCTGCCGTCCCTAACCAACTGTTCTACACTTCTTCGAATCCGGGACCGCGGGATCTCCAGGCCAACCCGTTTGTGGATGTCCCTTATCTTTGATTCCGGATACCGCCCGACGTCTTCAATGATAAGGGCGAGCAACCTGTGCGGTTCGATGCGTTTCAGGGTCGTTCCGCCGATGAAATCGTGGCTGCGCAGCAAGGCTGGATCTACAAAGTAGCGCGTCGCTTGTGTTCGCCCAGCGCTTTGCACCAGCTGCCACTCCAATAAGCGCTTAATCCACGGCCGCAGCGCCTCAGTTGAAGGAAGCTCAAGCTGTGCGGCAAGCTCGCGCGCTGTCAGTGCATCATGTTGGGCTAGCAGGCCGAGGGCAATGCGCTCGCGTTCGGTGAGTTGAAAAGCCTCGTCTGCTTTAGCGATGAAGTCGATAATCTACGGCTTCAGGATACGCTTGCGAATGGTACTTGCACACGATCGTGCCCTCGACCAGTTCCGATGGTGTCTCCAGATATGCTGTATTCGGATGCACGCTGTTCACCGCCTTATCGGTCGACCCCAATGCCGCAATATTTCAGGATTGGCGAATAAAGCAAAGCGCCGCCCGGAGTGGACGGGCGGCGTTCGAGACGGGCTGAAACTTGGCGCTTACTTCGTCAGGCGCGCAATCATCGCGGCAGCTTTTTGGCCGATCTTCTCGAATTCCGAAACGAGCGCCGCCGCGTCGTCGGCTTCCTTGTAATGATCCAGCGAAGTAGCGCAGGCCTTCAAAAGATCCTTGCCCCGTTGCGGCGCCATGAAGGCCACGGTGAAGACCGCGATGCCGTTGTTTTTGGCCGTCGTGCAAGCCGCCTTGGTGACGGAGTCCGCCTTTTCCAGGTCACGGGGCGAGGTCTTGCCGTTGTAGCTCGTGTTTTCGCCGTCGGTCATGAACACGATGTACTTTTCCGGAGTTTGCCCGTTCTTGGCCAGATGTGCCTCATTCTCGCCGTCCAGCAGCAATTCCTCCACGGCTGCAGCAAAGGCCGAGCTGGAATCGGTCCCTCCGGTTGCGTCGAGGCCCTGAACGTGAGCTGACGCATTCTTCGTGCCCCAGGTCAATTTCGAGGCCCTGTCCTGCCTGTCGTTGTAGGACGCCGCGCCCGCGCGGAGGTACTCGTTGCCAGGATCCATTTTTGCCAGGGGCGTGAACAGTTTTTCAACAGCCGACTTCAGGGTGGTGATCTTGTCGACGTAGCATGGGCTGGTCGCCCTCACGTTCGAATTTCCCCAGTTCGACGCCGTCCAGTTGATGCATCTGGGGCGGCTCGTATCGACGGTGTCGGTTTTCCATGCCATCGAGCCCGAGCGATCGAGTACGAGGTACATCGAAATGGCGTTCTTGCTCTCGGTTGCGCTTGCTGCCGTCGACCGGGTCTCAAGTTCAATGGATTCCTTGCCCAATAGGCGCGTCATGGCGTTGAACTGCAGCAGGTGCTTGTTCGCCACGGACACCTGGAACGATTTCCCCTTCGTGCCATTCGTCGTTTCGACGATAACCACTTCCGACGTATTGACGTCGTCCCAACTCGGTTCGGTCGATCCTGCGGCGGCCATGGTCCCCACGGCCTCCCCCGGAACGTCTGCCGAACTGGTGGCAGCCATCTGCGTCTTCAGGAACTTGCGTGCGATCGCCTTCGCTTCTTCGATGTCCGGTCTCGCATCGGAAACGAGCGCGGAAGCCGCCGCGAGCGCTGCCGCGTCGGTTGCGTCCTGAAGTTGGTTCTTGGTCATCAGCATGTTGGCGACATCGACGGACACTCCGCCGACGGCCAGGAGCAGCGGCGCGATCAGCGCCGTCATCATTCCGAAATTGCCGCCCCGATCCCGCAGCATCGCCAAGAAGGATCGGCCTATGGTTGATCGTCTTCGCATCTGTGAACCCCCCAGCAAATACATTGCAAGCCCGGGGCGACATTATCGGCGATAGCTTACGGCCAGGTTCAGCCGCTTATTTCAGTTTTAGCGATTCGTCGGAAAACCCGTTGTTATACTGTGAGCCGAGGGCATCCGACCGCCTGAAAATGGAACAGGATGTGCCGCCTCGGGTCATCTGACAGGAATTACACCGACGGCCTGTCGCGTGGTCTGGCTTCCATAGCTCTTGAGCACGCCGATACCGGTGCCACGTCACCATAGTCGCGCCGTGGTCGATGGGGCGCGACGTGTGTTCTGGTAATGGCCGTTCTTTCGTTCACACCGCTTGCTTGACAGGCGATGGGGCGTCCAAATGAAACTTATCCAGAGTTGGCCTACTTAGTTTTCGGTCTGCCGCTGGCGGTTGGGGGTATCAGAAATTTGTTGCAAACATTTCAGTCAGTTCGGGAAAGCGCCGGATTCCTCCAGCCCCCGAAGTAGTTGCTGGGACGTCAGCGGTCGATCTCGCATCAGGTCAAGTAACTTCAACGCGGCAACGACGCCCTCGGCACTGTTTGGGTCTCGTTCGTGCAACGTGCCCAATCGTTCAGCACGTCCCGCATAACGGCAATGTCGTCTGGTCTGTAGCTGCCCTTGAACGTCGTCGTGACCCTCCCTGCCAGACCATAGTTGATTCCAGAAGATTGGGGAGTTCGCAATGACTTCACAGACCTTTATACGCCATCAGATGCTCCCTCGGGCGACCTTTACGGCCACCTCGGGGAACCGAGTGGAGTCCCGTGCGTTCCCGACCATCGAGACGGAAAACTCCCATGCACAATCAAAGATATAGCGTGAAGCGTGAGCAGGATGGGACCTGGACGGTCTTCGACGTCTTCACGGGGGAACCAGCGGTCTTGGGCCCCGACAAGCTCTCCTCGCAGCTCAGCCCTGAGGAGGCCAATGAGGTCGTGGGTCTGCTCAACCTTCTGGATGCCCTTAGGCGGGACATCTTAGAGCCCCCTCCGACGATCCATTAGGGAGGGTCTCGCCTATTCTCGATCTGCCGAACCTTGCGAAAGCCAAACGCGTAAATCACCCACTGAATTGAAACCGAGCGTCTTCATTTCTTTCAGTGAGTCACCTCTGTCGTAGCCAACCAGCGGCAACTTCGCCGCAAAGGCCAAAGCCGTTACCGAAACCGCTTCCCGAATGGCAGGAGCGGTTCCTTCCAAATTGAAGATGTTGGAAATCCCGACCACCTGGGCGGAACGGTTGGCGATGCAGCCAGCATCATAGCCATCGTCCGCCCGCCGGCCAAAGATTGCTACATCTTCATCACTAAGCAGCTCTGGCGGAAAGACCTGCACATCCGTGGGGCTGCCACCATTCTTCCAGGATCGCTCCCAACGAACCAGCGCTTCCGCATCGCGGATTTGGTGCCAGCCCGGCTGCAACGTTATCGTCAAGTCGCTGCGCTCAGCCCAAATCCATTCGGCCGAAAACAACACGTGAAAACCGTAGTTCGCGAGGTCAAGCCGGCCAAAACCGTCCTTTAGTGAGAATTGCCGTCCAAGCGTAGCCTGCAGCCGTAAGATCTCGGTCAGCTGCTTAGCGGCAGCGGCCGGATTGAGAGTGGTCAAATTTGAGTAGTACGGAGGCGCAACCGATTCGCTTGACCACAGGTCGCCATCACACTGATCCGGCAGGTTCCACGCCCTAAATATCGACTTGTACAAGTCAGCGTTATTGGCCGCACACAGCAGCTTCTTTTTTACATCGCCAACCACTCGGTTCATATTGCACCTGTCATCTAACTCGATTTGGAGGTTCCCCCGGTTCCTTTGGACGCCCCCTGGCGACCGATAACTTTCCGATCATCGGCATCGGCGCATCGGCCGGCGGCATACCTGCGATGGAAGGCCTCTTCAAAGGCCTTCCTGAAAAACCGAACATGGCCTTCATTATAGTAACGCATCTGAGCCCCGAGCGCGAAAGCCTGCTTCACCAGGTCGTGAGTCGCTACACGACAATGCCAGTCGCGGTCGCCGCGGACGGGATGGCGACTGAGCCGGACCATGTCTACGTGATGCCGCAGAATGCAATCCTGACGATCCATGAGGGGCGATTGCGGATCCGCCGCCCCAATGTCACAAACCGTGAGCGCAAGCCAATCGATATTTTCCTGAGTTCGTTGGCGGAGGACCAGGGAGAGCGCGCCGTTGGCATCATACTTTCGGGTGGCGACTCCGACGGAACGTTGGGGGCGAAGGCGATCAAGGAGCATGGTGGCTTCACCATCGCACAAGTGAAGGACGATTCGGGACCCCGTAATCCGGTATGCCGCAAAGCGCGATATCGAGCGGCGTGATCGACCTGGAACTGCCAGTCCACAGCATCGGCGAGAAGCTCATCGCCTTGGCGCAAAGCCTCGACGCACTTCGAAATTTTACGCTTGGCAATGGGGTTGAAGAAGCAGAGCTGCAGCGAGTCCGGTCCGAGATCTGTGAACTTCTCAGCAGCCACTCAGGGCATGATTTTTACGGCTATAAATCGAAGACGTTTCTTCGGCGTGTGAAGCGGCGTATGCAGATCCTGCAAGTCCAGAGCTTTGCTGACTACATCGACCGTCTGGAGGGTAGCCGGCGAGGTGATGAACCTGTTTCGAGATCTGTTGATCAACGTCACGAACTTCTTCCGCGACGCCGATGCGTTCAATGCCGTGCAGCAAACGGTCATTCCACGTCTGTTTGAAGGTCGCGGCGCGGGCGATACCGTACGCGTCTGGGTTCCCGGCTGCGCGACGGGTGAAGAAGTGTATTCGCTCGGAATTCTCATGCGTGAGCACATGGAGACACTCTCAAAGGTGCCGCAGGTGCAGATCTTCGGCACCGATACGCATCGATCAGGATGCTGTTGAGTGCGATGACCTGCACTGCGATTGTCGCACTCCGGCGATCATCGTTGAAATCATTCGCGAGCCAGCTCGGGTGACATTGCCGCGCACGAGTTGGGCCCAACGACCAGGATGAATGCGATTTCAGCGGCCCTCATCAAGGCCGAGTTCGCGAACCAAGCTCGGCCGCTCGAGCAGTGCGTCCATGTTTTTTCGCTCAGGGCCTCTGGAAGCGCGCTCAACCAAGCGAACGGAGTCATTCGAAGCGCCGGGCCGACAACGAGCCGGTGGTCAGCGCTGACAGTCGCTCGGCCGTCAGACTTTCGAGCAGGGCGGCTTCCATGCGCTGGCGCGCAATGGTCCGCGCGGCTCGGCCGACACCGCGCCGCGACACATTTAATGCATATACAGGAGAGGTTACGCTCGATCTCCCAGACCAAGACGCTACCTGGGTGTGTGCGGAATCGATCCATTTTGTTACCCTGCGCCGATACGCCGCTTTGACGAAAGGGGAGGGGTTCCGGCAGATTGAAAAATGTGCTACTGAGTAGCAAATCAGACTCAAAGGAGATAAACCGATGAGTGTCAAATCGTCGATCTCGCTGACCGACCAGCAGGACGCGTTTGCCCGTTCGCTGGTGGAGAGCGGCCGGTATTCCAGTATGAGTTCCGTTCTTCAGCAGGGTTTGGAACTGCTCCGCCAAAAGACGGAAACTGAGACCGTCGAAACGGCAGCGCTTCGCGAATTGGTCCAGCGGCGATTGAAAGGCCCCGTGATCTCCACGACGGAAATGGAAAGCCGCGTCGAGGCGATGATCGATCGGAAGCGGCGAGCTGTTCGTGTGGACTCTTGAATATTCCGAGGATGCCGAACGCGATTTCGAGTTGATTTTTGATCATCTCTTCGACGCCTATGTCGAACTCGGAGACTCACGTGCCGAGGCTTTGGAGCGTACCGCTGAACGGATCCGCAAATTGCGTGTCGAAATTGATCGTCTCGTCGATACGCCTTATATCGGGACATTGCGGGCCGATATTTACCCTGGGATGCGGCTTCTTCGGCGGGACAAGGCGGCTATTTGGTTTTTGCCGGTAGAAAGTAGTCGCACGATCCCTATTGCTGCTATTTTCTACGGCGCGCAGGACCATATCAGACATATGCTCGCACGTATGCTGGCGGGATAAGGTCCCTACAGCCTTCGTCAGATTGACCCGAATCTATCCCTTCGCCGCAGGTATCGGTGGGTCATTTCGGCCGAGGCACGGCCGAGTTGTTTTTGCACGTAGCGCTCGTCGACCTCGGCTGACAACCTGCGGATTCGGGGAACGGGCGAAAAGCCCAGGCCACCCGGTGCGATATGGAGTGAGGAAATTTGTCGGAAAGCGCTGCGTACCGATAGCGAGCGATGGGCAAGATACCATGGAATGGAGCTCTCTGCTGACCAGCAAAGCGTCGTCGCAATGATCAAAGTATTGGCTTGCGAGTGGCTTCAAAGATGTCCTTCCAAATATCAAATGTCCGACGCTTGTCGTGCACACATCGAAATGGACACGGCCCGAGAGCCAAATCCGAGATATCGCGAAGCTGATACCCAACAGCGAATTCAAGGTCGTTGATGCCGGCCATTACTCAGCACTCAAATCTCCCGATGAAATTTCCCCAGTGCTTCTCGATTTCCTGAAGCGCAACCGTGCTTGAGACCGCTTGATCGAGCGGAGGGCTACGGGAGCTACGACCGAGATCAGTCTTGCCGAACTCAATTCCGCTCCGCGTGCTCGACAATGTCACGCGCTGCTGCAAATGAGCTGCGACGGCGGATGCGATGCGCTCCTTCCATTGCAAGCCATTGCGAATAACTTCGTTGATCCCGCTGATCACCCGGCGATGGTCAACACGTAGCCTACGGCACTTGGGAAAGACTGATGCAAGACGCTCATCTGCTTACCACGCAGCGTCGGCAACCACGAGATTCAGACTGTCCATTGGCCGTTGAGATTCACAAACCTTCTCACATGCCGCGAGGCCTGAGCCTAGGTCCACCGCACCTTGATTGGAGCATTCTTTCCGCTTTCGTGAGTTCCAAAGAGTGCGGTTTCGGCGGTGAAGCTGGGTGAGTGAGTGAGTGAGTGAAAGAATGGCTCTGGAAAACAGGTACTTGATTGATGTCATCGCCAAACTGCCCGGTGCGCAAGCAAAAGCAGGCTGCTTGTTGCTTTCTGAACGGTCACGACCCATCACAACGGCTGGTCCATCAGGAAAATCGGGAGTGCTTGACCGACGAAAGAGCAACACGTCTCAAATGACCGCTCAGTTCCATAATTATCCTTATGTGATCCACTTGTGTAGCCGCAAAGTTAAACTGTCCTGTTTCTGCAAAGTTGGAATGTCACTCTCCCCGGGTTTTGATGACCTGGGAGATTGCGGATGGGATTGATTGCGATGAGCGAGCGTGATCTGCAGCGGATTGAGGTTTTGTCGAAAGTGATCGCCGGGCGCATGACGTTGGTTTCGGCGGCGCATGTGCTTGAGCTGAGCACCCGCCAGGTTCGCCGATTGCTGAAGCGGATTGAGACGAGCGGCGCGGCGTCGATCCGGCACAAGGCGATTGGCCGGCCATCGAACAATCGGATCAGCGACGGTGTTCGGGATTATGCAGTGACGCTCGTTCGCGAACGCTATGCGGACTTTGGTCCGAGCTTGGCAGCAGAGAAGCTTGCTGAACGCGATGGGTTGCGGGTATCGCGCGAGACGCTGCGCAGCTGGATGGCGAATGCCGGACTTTGGTTGTCGCGCAAGCAGCGACGGACGTTCCATCAGCCACGATTGCGACGCGAGGCCTATGGCGAGCTGGTGCAGATCGACGGGTCGGAGCATCGCTGGTTTGAGGATCGCGGGCCGCCGTGCTCGCTTTTGGTGTTCGTCGATGATGCGACGGGCAAGTTGATGCAGTTGCGGTTTGTGCGCTCGGAAAGCGCGTTCACTTACTTCGAAGCGCTGGCGCTGTACCTTAGGCATCATGGGGCACCTGTCGCCTTTTACTCCGACAAGCATTCGGTGTTTCGGGTGGCGAAGAAGGATGCCAAGGGTGGCCAGAGCATGACTCAGTTCGGGCGTGCACTTTGCGAGCTAAACATCGAGATTCTTTGCGCAAATTCCAGTCAGGCCAAAGGTCGCGTAGAGCGGATGAACCGGACGCTGCAGGATCGCCTGGTCAAGGAATTAAGGCTGGCGGGTATCGACGACATGGAGGCTGGCAATGCATTTCTGCCTGGCTTCATAGAGCACTACAACGCGCGGTTTGCGATCGTCCCTGCCCGACCCGATGATCTGCATCGGCCAATGAATCTGGCGCCCGATCGGCTCAACGAGATCCTGTGCAAACGCGAGCAGCGCTATGTCGGATCGCAGCTGACGTTTTCGTTCGAGCGCCAGCGGATCATGCTTGAGGAGACCGAGGTGACGCGCGGTTTGGCTGGTCGCTATGTCGAGACCTATGCCTATGCGGATGGTCGATTGGACGTGCGGTGGAAAGGCCATTGCCTGCCCTACCGGGTGTTCGATAAGAACCAGCGGGTGACGCATGCGGCGATCACCGAGAACAAGCGGCTGGGTGATGTCCTGGCCTACATCAAGGAACGTCAGGAGCAGCAGACGAAGCCGGCCGTGAAGACGAACAGCGAGAAGATTGGCTACAAACCGCGTGGCCGCAAGCCGGGTAAGCGGACGGATTTCACGAACGATCCAGCGGTCATTGCCCGACGGCGACAAGCGCTCTCTGAGCTCGATGCGGCGGAATGATCCGCCATCGCAAGGTCTCAAAGCTAAAGCCGAAGGGTGCCCTTCACCCGCCCCCTCCCTTCCCTTGCAACCCGATCCAGCCGGTCCGGTCGGGGGCTTGCCTCAGTGCCAGTGGGGATGTCGCGTGTCGCATTTCTAAATGGTTGGTGACGCACTCAAAGTGACATTTCAACTTTGCCCAACGGCGGACATTTCAACCTTGCCGCCACAACTTGTGTAGCAGCAGTTTACAGATGCGACATATGAGCCAGTTAGAGATGCGACAGTCGTCGCCTCTTGGGATGCTGGTCAAACGTCAACGTTTGGAAGGAAGACTGGCGACGTGAAGCGTGGTTGAGACCATGAGCGTTCGGAGTCGTCATGTCTTGTTTGATCACCATGTCGCAGAAAGAATTGCATCGTCTTGAACTGATCCAGCGGATTCGTGGGCGTAGCCTGACCGTCGTCGAGGCGGCCGAGTTGCTTCGTCTTAGCCGCAGTCAGGTCCACCGGCTGTTGCAAGCCTATGACCTGGCCGGCGCCGACGGGCTGGTCTCGAAGAAGCGCGGCCGGCCGAGCAACCGGCGTCATAGCGAGGATTTCCGCAACCTGGTGCTCGACCTGGTGCGTGAGCATTATGCGGATTTCGGACCAACGTTGGCGGCTGAGAAGCTGCTCGAACGCCACCGGATTGCCGTCAGCAAGGAGACGATCGAGGCAAAGGCAGCGCAGAGAAGTATCTGTCGAGCCAAGTTGGAATTTCGGGAGCGACGTTTCATCTCGGTCTGGAAGCTCGCCAGACGCTTGCCCACTGCCCGGTAATGTTCAGACTTCTCCGGGATGACGCTCGCCAAGTCTGAGACGACTGCCCGCATATCCTCAAGAGCGCTGAGGATGTTTTCGTCGACCATGTATTCGCGAATCCAGGGCGACGTAGTAGAGGCCGACCTTGAACCCGGCCACCTTCGCCTCGCGCATCAACCGGAGCGATTGCTGGCTGCTCAACGTCGTCTCGAAAATGAAGGATTGCCGAGTTTCGATCATCTCCGCGATCTGGCGAAGGGCGATCTCGGACGCTCGCCGTTCCTTTGACTTGCCGTCGTCGGATGCAGGAAGTGCCTTGGCGATTTCGTCGGCGTCAATCCAGGCACCTTCGAGCTTGAGCTTCGCGAAGGCGGATGATTTGCCGGAGCCGTTCGGCCCTCCAAGGATGATGCACGACAGTTCCGGCATGAAGCGATTACTGCCTCATGGCAGCGGGAATGCGCTCTTCATGCTCGTGTTCGGCACGGTCCTTGGCCTCGTTTTCGAGATCCTTGGCCGAGATCGGCAGGCCCAAACGACGGCTCTCGGCAAGAGCTTCCTTGCCGATCTGCATCAGGGCTTCCTTATTCTCATGGTATTTCCGCAAGAGCATCGTCAATCTCCTATTCCAGCCTCAATATATGACGTTCGGCCGTCGGCTGCAAATTCCGGTTGTGCTAGGTGCCGCCGACAGGAAAACTGTTTCTCGACAGGCCGCGGGAGACAGCCTTGAAGCCCTCGGGCATCTTCCGTTCCTCTATCTCTGAAACTTGACCCCGCGGCTCACCCTGCGGGGTTCTTTTTTCAGTCGTCCTCGCGGTAATCGTCCAGCGCGCCAGGTGGCATCTGCGCGATGATCTCCGTTCGCCTGCGATGCGTTTGCCTTCAGCGCCGTCTCACAGAGAAACTCGGCTACCTGTTCCCGGGCTTCCTGATCGTCCGAGCCTGACAGCTCGGAGATCAACTCGAGAGTGGACGCGGACGGATGGTGCCCGGCACAAGGCGATTGGCCGGCCTCGAACAATCGGATCAGCGACGGTGTTCGGGATTATGCAGTGACGCTCTATCGGCATCTACCGGAAGGCCGTCGTAAGCGCCGCCCACGCCGCTCCCGCAAGCCCCGCGACGGCTTAATCCCGTTTGATTGCAGAATTGGACAACGCCCTGATTTCATTGCCGACTGCTCGCAGCTCGGACATTGGGAAGGCGATCTCCTGATCTTCGAGCGCGCGCTCGGGAACGCCAATGTTACCTCGCTGGTCGAGCGCAAGAGCCGCTACACGGTGATGATCAAGAATGGCAGCCGCCACTCGCGGCCGCTCATCGAAAAGATCGTCGATGCCTTCGCACCGCTGCCGGCCTTTGCCCGTCAGAGCTTCACCTTCGACCGCGGTACCGAGTTTCGCGATTTCAAGGCTTTAGAAGACGGGATCGGTGCCAGGAGCTGGTTTTGTGATCCGAATTCACCGTGGCAGAAAGGCGCGGTCGAGAACACCAACAAGCGCATCCGTCGCTTTGTGCCGAGCGATACGGACCTGTCCGCCGTCAACCAGCAGCAGCTGGTCGCCCTCGCCCACCATCTCAATTCACTGCCCAGGAAGTGCCTTGGTTACCGCACGCCCGCCGAGGTCTTCATGGCCCATTTGCGCGAAAGTGGCTAACCCTCTACGCTTCACACGTCATTGTTGCACTTGAATAGGATTCTCCAGGGCTATTTAGTAATGCGACAGTTGGGCCAGTTAGAGATGCGACAGTCTCGCCTCTCGACGTTCTGGTCAATGCCAACGTTGGGAGCAAGGATGACGGCCTTCAGCCTGGTCGAGACTATGAGCGGTCGGAGTCGTCATATCCTGTTTGATCACCATGTCGCAGAAAGAGTTGCATCGCCTCGAAGTCATCCAGAATCCGTGACGAGCGCCTGAGCGTTGTCCAGGCTGCCGAACTGCTCAACCTCAGTCGAAGTCAGATCCACAGACTGCTGCAGGCCTATGATCAAGGTCGTCCGGCCGGTCTTGTTTCGAAGAAGCGATCCCGGCCGAGCAATCGGCGTCACAGCGAGGATTTCCGCAATGCGGCGCTGGATCTGATCCGCGAACGCTATCTGGATTTCGGTCCGATACTGGCGCGCGAGAAGCTGATCGAGCTGCACCGGATTTCTGTTGCCAAGGAGACGCTGCGGCAATGGATGACCGAGGCTGGCATCTGGGTGTCGCGACGCGAGCGCAAGCAGCGGGTTTTCCAGCCACGCGGCCGGCGCGATTGCTTTGGTGAACTGGTGCAGATTGATGCGTCGCATCACTGGTGGTTCGAGAACCGCGGCCCCAAATGCGCCCTGCTCGTCTATATCGACGATGCCACCGGCAGGCTCTTGCATCTGCGCTTTGCCGGATCGGAGAATACGTTTGACTATCTGCATGCGACGAAGGCCTATCTGCAGCAATGGGGCAAGCCGCTGGCCTTCTATAGCGACAAGCACGGCGTTTTCCGCTCCACGCATGCGTCGGAGAAGGACCGCACGAATGGCCTGACACAATTCGGTCGGGCGCTATATGAACTCAACATCGACATCATCTGCGCCAACACTCCGCAGGCCAAGGGTCGTATGGAACGCGCCAACCAGACGCAGCAGGATCGCCTGGTGAAGGAGATGCGGCTGCGCGCTTCCACCCTCTACAGGCCGGGCCACAAGCACGCTACGCCGGCGCAATAGCGCTTGGCCGACCGGTAGCCGCAATATTTTGACATCCTAAGGGATTTTCTTGAGACTGGCATACTGCAATTTTGCTTAGGTCGGAGCCGGTTCAAGGAAAAAGCTGGCAGCAATTCAAGTACCACAGCGACCTTTGTAAGTCCGAAAAGGCGCACGGCGCTGTAGAAACTGCTGACTACGCGTCCTTCGAAGGGGGCGCTGTTACCGCGGCTCGCTTCCTGTCCAACCGCCGCATGATCGGGGTCACCGTCGTACCATGCGTGACGACTGATATCAGCACAATCAGGAATACCGTAACCCAGAGCGTTCGCTCGGTCCCGAATTCGACTTGTCCCGTAGCGAAGGCCATATAGTAGAAGGAGCCTACACCCCTGATACCGAAGAAGCCGATGATCGCCTTCTCCGCGGTTGGCTGCGGCTGACCGGCGAGACTCGCCCAGCCGAGGATCGGCCGGATGAGGAAGATCGTGAGAAGTGCTGTCACCACAATCGGCCAAGTCAGCGCCGAGACCACCGCGCCATCGCCGATGATCATGCCGAAGAAGACCATAAGCACCATCATCAACAGCCGTTCGATCTGGTCGGTGAAGTTGTGCAAATTTTCATGGAACTGGTGTTGGCGCTCAACGGATCGCAGCGTCAGGGCGGCGACGAAGACCGCAACGAAGCCGTAGCCATGGACCATTTCTGTCACGCCATAACAGAGGAACGTGAGGCCGATGGCAACCAACCCGTCGCCCGATTTGGCAAGTTGAGTGTTCTTCGGCAGGCTGAAGGTCAAAAAACCGAGCGCCCTGCCCGTGAGCCAACCGCAAAACAAGCCTGCGGCGATCCTCCAAACGACGTCGACAGCAAACCATTCGGCGAATCTGTGAGTATCGAAGGATTGGGCCGAGGCGATCGCGATTGCCAGATAGACGAATGGAAAGCTCAGGCCGTCGTTCAGGCCTGCTTCCGAGGTCAGCGAGAAACGAACGTCGTCTTCCTGGCCGGAGCGAGGAGGGCCTACCTGGACGTCGCTGGCAAGAACCGGATCGGTGGGAGCAAGTGCCGCGCCAAGCAGGATTGCAGAGGCGGCTGGCAGACCAAGCACGGCCCAGCCAACGACAGCGATCGCCGCTATGGTAAGCGGCATTGCAACGCCCAACAACCGCCAGGTAGGCATCCAGCGCCACCACCCGACGGGGCGGTCGAGCTTCAGTCCTGCGCCCATGAGTGCAACGATGACGACGAGTTCGGAAAAGCGCTCGGTTAAGTGGCGGTTATCGAACGGATTGGCAGTAATTGGTGAGAGCGAAGACTGGGCGATGACTATGCCGAGGACAATGCAGAAAATGGGGAGCGACAGCGGGAGCTTCCGCAGCACCATGGGAAGCCACGCGGTCAACAGAATGACGATCCCCAGCAGTGTCAGTATGATGATGTGAGCTTCCACGGGCCATCCCGGTTATAGATGTCGGCCGCTATTGCAGGAGGCCGAGGCGAAGATTGTTACCAGCTGGGCTAAAGAGCCGTGGATCAGACCAATCTTCTCCACGTTCGCTTGGAGTATGGAGTAGAAGCAGACTCCTTCAAGGCCGTTGTTGTCCTTAGATGCGGCTCATTGCATTGTCGGAGAGCCGAGGGACTACAGCGCCCGCGCGTCTTTTCAGCCGCATGGGGTCGCTGTTTATCGAGGACCGCGTCGACGATTATAGCGGCATTGCCTACGACATCAGCAAGGAGCGTCGTCGACGCCTGCGCGGCTCAACTGCCATCCGCAGCTGCGCGAGCTGGTCATCGATCGACTGGATGCACTTTGGTCGCCGGAGCAGATCGCCGGTCGCCTGCTTGCTGATGGTGTGAGCGCAGTCCGCGTCTGCACCGAGACGATTTATCGCTTCATCTATGGCAAGGATGACTATGCGCTGGAGCTCTATCGGCATCTGCCGGAAGGCCGCCGCAAGCGCTGCCGCCGCAGCTCCCGCAAGCCCCGCGATGGCTTAATCCCATTTGACTGCAGGATTGACCAACAGCCTGATTTTATTGCCGATCTACGCAATTTGGCCGTTGAGAAGGTGATCTCCTGATCATCGAGTGCGCGCTTGGGACCGCCAATGCCACGTCGCTGATCGAGCGCGAGAGCCGCTACACGGTGATGATCAAGAATGGCTGCCGCCACTCGCAGCCGATCATCGACAAGATCGTCGATGCCTTCGCACCGCTGCCCGCCTTTGCCCACCATCTCAATTCGCTGCCCAGGAAGTGCCTTGGCTATCGCACGCCCGCCGAGGTGTTCATGGCGCATTTGCGAGATTGCGGGTAATCCCCTACCTTTCACTCGTCATTGTTGCACCTGGATAGATTCTACAAACATAATTGCGCGCCAGGAGTCGGCTTTGCGCCAAGATCGGTCAAAGTACGATCACCCGAGCGCGGAGCGGATTTACGCACGCTGCCAAACACGGTAGAACAGCGTTGAGGGGGAAACCGTGTGGCAAATAGCTATTGCGCTGCTGGACTTGGTCTTGGCCGCAAATTCACCAGCTATTTTGGACCGGTCGGATTAATGGATTTTTATCGAGCGATCGCAGGGTTCCTCTTGCTTGGCTGCCTTGCTGGTTGTGCTACGCAGCGCGTGGAGCTTGCAAGGCCGCCCGTTACCGAGTCTCCAGCGTCGCAAAGCACTCAGGCCGTTCGGTCACACCCGAGTTCCGGAACCTTCGACCTCCTCTACATTACCGACCGCGCACCTGTAACCGCTTCGGACAGCACGTTGTCTTATGGTGCCGAAAGAGCCATGTTCTTGAGCTTCGGATCGGTGTCGATCACCCCGACACGCAACTCGCCCACCAGCAAAAGTGGGTCGCGTGTCAGCGCGGTTTCCGAGACTGGCCGGTTTCCGGCGACACCCTACGGCGTTGAGGCGACCTCAAACGGGCTACGCCGCCCGGTGGCGGCAGTCGCGGCCCACGACCAGGCCGCCGCATCGCTGCAAGCGGAGATCGCTCGTCGTCTCGCAGCAGCCGATCGTAAAGAAGTCGTGGTCTTCATTCACGGTTACGGTAACAGCTTCGACGCCGCCGCGCTCACCACAGGCGAAATTTGCAAGTCGCTGCAGAACCAGTTTGTCTGTGTTGTCCTGACTTGGCCTGCTGGAGGATCCGGTGGTTTGTTCTTTGGCTACAACATCGACCGCGAGTCGAGCGAATTTTCAGTCGCGGACCTTAAGAAAGCCATTCGCATCATCGCCGAAGCTCAGGGTGTCGAGCGGCTTCACCTATTGGCGCATAGCCGCGGAACCGATGTGCTCGCGAGTGTGGTCCAGCAACTCAGCATCGAAGCCTATGTTAGCCGATCCTCAATGTGGCAGCGCTACAAGCTCGCGAATGTGGTGTTTTTCGCTCCCGATATTGATCTCGACGTGGCTTCTTCCAAGATGTTCGCGTGGGTATCGGATCCAGACCTTGCCTTCGGCAGTAAATCAAGGCCAAGCACGGTCCCGCCTCAAGGCCCTCTGCATCTGACTGTTTATTCGTCTCCCAGGGACAAAGCGTTGGGAGCATCAACGCTGCTCTTCGGCAGCGCCTTGCGGCTGGGGCAGCTCGCTGTCGAAAGGCTTCCGAAGGACAAGAGCGAGGCGGCGTCCAGATGGGCAGGGTCTCAGATGGGCGGGTTGGTCGATTTCATCGAGTTTTCAGGTGGCGGCTTCATTGGCCATAGCTATTTCTTGTCCGATCCGGCTGTTAAGGCCGACTTCGTTGCGCTTATCCGCGATAGAGTGAAGGCTGGCGATCCCCGTCGCCAAATCGTCGAAATCAAACGCCCATTCTGGCGCGTAGCGGATGTCCAGCAGGCCTCGCGATGATCGCTTCGGCATTCGAAGCGATCCTGCGGAAGAGCTCGCATGCCCCCACATTCGCGAGCGGCTGCTCGGGCAGTCCCATTCGAGACGTGATCCGACAACTGGCGATCATCATCGCCACGCGTGTTCCGCCTGATCCGCATCGACCGGCTGAGGATTGACTGATGAACACCCCACCCTCTTCAACCGCCTCGTTTCGATCGGCTCTGGATCGCTGGCGGGGGCACCGTCCTCTTCCTGATTGCGCCAATCCTCGCGATCGTACCGCTCTCCTTCAACGCCGAGCCGTTCTTCACCTACCCAATGCCCGGCCTCTCGCTGCCCTGGTAAGGGCAGGTCTTCTCCTCCGAGCTCTGGCAGCTGGCGGTCGGCAATAGCATCAGCGTCGCGATCTTCGCGACGCTGCTTTCGACCGTGCTCGAAACGCTCGCTGCAATCGGCCTCAGCAAGGCCGATTGCCCGGCCCGCGTGACGCTAACCGCCATCCTGATTTCGCCGATAATCGTACCCGTGGTCGTCGCCGCGTCGGCATCTACTATGCCTTTGCGGGCGTCGGCCTGTTCAATTGTCTGACGGGGCTGGTGCTTGCCCATACCATGCTCGACGCACCCTTCGTTGTTGTGACCGTCACCGCGGCCTTGCGCGGCTACGACCACAACCGCATGCGCGCCGCCTGGAGCCTCGGCGCCACGCCGGTCGAGGCGGTCTTCCAAATCATGCTGCCACTGATCGCCCCTGGCGTCGCCTCCGGCGCCCTCTTCGCCTTCGTCACGTCCTTCGACGAAGCGGTGGTCGCCCTCTTCATCTCCGGCTCCGAGGAGCCCGCGTTGCCCCGCCAGATGTGGAGCGGCGTACGCGAGACGCTGAGCCCGACGATCGCCGCCGTCGCCACCCTGCTCATCGTCTTCCATACCCTCTACCTCGCCACTATTCAGTGGCTGCAGAAGCGGGCCGAGGAACAGAAGATGCTGAGCGAGGGCAAAGTTAAGGCCCCAAAATCTTAGAGAACTTCCAGTCGATACATCATGCGATTCTTTTAGCCCAGAACGTGAACATCCTCGCAACAAGCCGTGCGCGCGCCTCGTGAAGAGCGGAAGGCCGAGGTAGGCGACTTCACCACCCGCCTCATAGCCGTTCTACCTCGTCGTGAGCGCGTTCGAGGTCGGAGGCAAGCAACGCCTACGCATCCGTGTTGCGCGATAGGCGGCGACGAGAAGCCAGGCTGCGGAAAGCAGGAAGTAGAATACGCCGAAGGCCACCCGCCACGCCATGCTGCCGAAACAGTTGCCGGTATGCAGTCAATGTTCGCGAGGGGCGCGCCGAGGCGTGGGAGTCGAAAGGCGGGAGACGCGTTGCGCCTCCACTGACCTCCCTATGCGGAAGCGGGACCCGCGGATCGCCCAAGGACTTCCTCATCGTTCTGCGGCAACTGACCGTTCGGAGTCATCTTGTCCACCGCGTCCGGTATCGATGTCGAAAGGCGCTTCAGCAGCTCATCGTAGTCCAGCCCGGTCTTCGCGGCCAATTCCTGAAGGGTATCCTTCCCGATCGATGATTCGACCTGTTCGGCCGAAATACCCTGAGACGGCTTTTCGGCGCTTACCCAGGAGTCTGCCGCCTCCCGGTTCCCACCGTTCTTGAACGCATCGACAAGTTCTCCCAGGCCTTTGCTGAGCGAACCTTCCCCGGAGCCGCCGAACATCTTGCCGAGTTCGCCGAGAATGCCACCGCTGCTCTGAGCGCCCCCCTTTGCGTCCTGAAAGATTTGTCCCAGCTTATCCCGGTTCTGGTAGCCAGCGACCGCGAGCAGCCCCAATAGCGCCGCGAGCGACGGCATGGTGTTGCGAGATGAGGCCATGTCAGTACCTTTCTGCTTGGTGAACCCTTAAGCGCGCCGGGCGACGGCACCCCATACGAGCAGGACGATCACGGCGCCGACGATGGCTCCGATGAACCCGGCGCCCTCGTTGGCGTTGTACCACCCCAGTGCCTGCCCCAGGTATGAGGCGACGAAAGCGCCCACAATGCCCAGGATCGTCGTCAGGACGAAGCCTTTCGGCTCGTTTTCGCCCGGCACGATGAGCTTCGCCACGATACCGGCGACAAAGCCAATAATGATGGTCCAGATTATACCCATTCCAGAAGTCCCTCGTTTTAAGTAGCAGTCTGCTGATTGCATCGGCGAGTTCCGAGGCTCCCGTCCTTGGAAACAACCAAGGAGGTATCAGGAAAACACACATAACACGGCCCGACAAGGAGGATCCCTTGTCTTTTGCCGACTCGTCAGTCCCCACATAGGCGCAGCGACGAATATTCCACCAAGACTGACGGACGGTTTCTTAGTGTTGTAGAGGGGTGGTGAGCGGAGGTCCGCAGTCGGCATGCAGAGCGACTGCAATGCAAACAGATCGGCCATTCTCGTTCCTAGGTCGCCTGGTTTAGTCCGCGATGGTATGCTCTGCATATCGACTATGTCGAACGCCCCTCCATCGGCATGGAGCGGCCAGCGTTCAAGTTTGCCGGTGCTCGGAAACTTGTGGTGCAGGCAGCTATGGATGAGGAGATCGGCAGGCGTCTGCGGCGTGCCGCGGGCTTCAAAATAGCTAGGCGCGGCACTAGGTAGTGCCGGAACGTGCCGATAACACGGGCCATCAGACGGGAATCGCTGACCTCGCCCGTGCGGATTACCGCGTCGAAACCTTCGTCAATGACATCCACAAGCCGATCCGTAAAATCAACGTCCAGTTCAATCTCCGGGTAGGTGCGGACAAAAGCCCCGATTGCTGGCAGCAACAACATACCGACGAGCGGAGGCTGACGCGCAGCTTTCCGCGCGGCGCTTCCCGCCGCTGCGAAGGGATAGTCTTCTTGACAAGGTAAGGAAATTTCCTTACATATGCGTGAGGTCAAATTTGGAGCCAACCCATGGGCGCGCTGCTGAAAGAAGAAAGCACTATCACCGCCAAGGGCCAGACGACCGTGCCCAAGATCGTCCGGCAGGCTTTGGGCGTGGACTACGGCGGACGCATCGCCTTCTTTGTCGACGATCAGCACAGGGTCTATGTCGAGAAGGCGACGGAAGAGGCAAGCGATCCGGTCGTAGATCGTTTCCTCGAATTTCTGGCGCAGGACATGAGCAAACACCCCGGCACATCCGTCGCCGTGCTGCCCGCCAGCCTGCGCGATCGTGTGGCCGCGCTTGTCGGGAACATGGACGTTGACGTCGATGCCGAGATTGACGGGGATGTCGCGCTCTAGCCATGATTACGATCAATGGCTGGACCATTCTGGCGCATCCCCTCTTTCTCGATCAGTTGGAAAAGCTGACCGACGCTGTTGAGGCGTTGAAGGCAAAGAAGCCCGACGAATACCAGAGGAACGCGAGCACGAAGCTCTTGGCCGCTTTGAACAAGCTGGTGTTCCAGACAATCCCTGCCGATCCGGCCGCAACCGTCTATCGGCAAGGCTCGACGCTTGGCGAGGCGCACAAGCACTGGTTCCGGGCGAAATTCGGCAATGGTCGCTTCCGCCTGTTCTTCCGCTATGACTCGACCGCGAAAATCATCATCTTCGCCTGGGTGAATGATGAAACGACTTTGCGGACCTATGGCGCGAAGACCGACGCCTACAAAGTCTTCAAAGGGATGCTTGAGGACGGCACCCCCCCTGACGATTGGGCCGCGCTTCGTAAGGCCGCATCCGATCAGGCCGCAGTTGACCGGCTGGAAAAAGCCTCGCCCCCGAATCCATGACGAATGGTGTTGAACGTCACAGGAATGTGCCCTCCGGGCCGGGGTTTCGGCTGCGCCGTAACCGCGCCAAAGGCGCGTTTCCGCCATTCGGCTTCAATCCCATAACGCAAGGGCGGCGGCGGACACTTCGCGGAAAGCTCCATCCGGCTGGGGAGGCAGTCTCGCGGGGCCGGTCACGGTCGCCACGGCAGCCCCATGATGAGGTTGGGCTTTCCGTCCACTTCGACGGGCGGGCAGATCAGAGCCGGTAAGCTCGGTTATCCGCTTGGCGAGATATTGCATGCCGTCCCGCAGCGGTCTTCTTCCGGCCACACCGGGCACGCCAGCATCGGCAAGGTCAGACGAAGCCTCGTCCGCAAACGCCCCGCTGGCATCATACGAACTGGCCTTGATGGTCTGCATCGCGAACCAAAAAAGCCGTCGCCGGCCGCCTTCCACTTGTGTTCCAGCCCCGAGGGGTGCGGGGCCGATCGTCTCCGGTCTCACGACCACCATCGAGGTCGCAATGGAGCGGCCCGACAGGAAAAGGAACACGACAATGGCGGCCATCGGCACCTTCACCCAGAACGAGAACGGCGCAGGCTTCACCGGCGCGGTCAAGACCCTGACCCTCAACGTCAAGGCCAAGTTCGTCCCCAGCGAGGGCGACAGCGAGCGCGGCCCCGACTTCCGCATCTTCGCCGGCGCCACCGATTATGCAGAGAGCGGGATTATGCGGAGTTATGGTCGCTGAAGTCTGCATTTGCCGGCAGTTGCAGCGGATTCTGCTCCGCATAATTGCGAGGGGGAAGAACTGGGCGCCCCCGCTTTGAGCGGAGCGCCGTGGTGCTGGTCAGCGTGACCAGATGAGCTTGTGCTCGCCCTTGTCACCCTGGACGAGGGATGCGTAGACCGGGGCCCGGAAGGACGGATCGTCGAGCTTGAGCGAGAGGTATTCGGGCCCCCGTTTCCCGCGCGGTCCGGCTCCAGCCTGCTCCGAACTCGACACCCGTTGCTGTGACCCGGAAGTCGGGTGCGCGGTCGTTGTCGCGGTCGAAGGGCTTGATGGTGGCCTTGACGTTGAGGGTTAGCCTCACACGCGCAAGTCGGAATTCGACCGAGCTCACAGCCAGTTACAAGGTCGCCGCCGATAAGGTGCGTGTATGCGACGAGGCACAGTGCTGTGTCCCCGATGGGCAGACCACCATCACGGGTTCAACTAGGGCCGTCACTGCCCCGAGCCGCCTCAATGGCGATGACGGCCGATTTTCTGCATCATAGACCTGTTACGTTCGAGGCTCGATTGGCTGCCAAATGCTTATTCTGCGGGTCTCTGGCATTAAGAAGATGGCGAGCACGAAGCACACTGCAGGAACTGCGATTGGGTAGATCAGCGCGTACGCGATGCTACCCGTCGCTGCGAAAGCCGCCGAGGTGATGAACGGCACCAATCCGCCACCCCAGCCGTTTCCGATGTGGTACGGCACTGATACCGACGTGTACCGAATCCTTCCGGGAAAATACTCCGCCAAAAACGCCCCAACCGGCCCGTAGACCATGCCGACATAACAAACGAGGATGAAGATGATGAGGATCGCGATTGGATAGTTGATGTTGTCAGGCTGCGTGACCGCGCCGAGCCACAAATACAGCGGATAATAGGTGAGCGCGGCAAGCAGCATTCCTCCCAGAATCACTGGCTTGCGGCCGATTATGTCGGAAAGCCAGCCAAAGAGGATTAGGCTCGGCGTTGCAAGAAGCAGTGCCGCCCCGACGATATAGGCGGAGGTCAGCGGATCCACTTTGGAGACCTGCTGCAGAAAGTACAACGCCCAGAACTGTCCGCTGTACCAGACCACGCCCTGCCCGATGAGCACGATGGTGGCGATGCCCACATATTTGATGTTGGAGCTGAGGAAAGCTTCCCTCCAGGGATTTTGGGTCATCTGCCCCTTGGCCTTGATCTCCTGGAAGATCGGTGTCTCCTGCAGCTGGAGCCGGATGTAGATTGCGATGCCTACCAGCAGGAATGACACCAGGAATGGAACGCGCCACGCCCATGCGTCGAAAGCTTCACTGCCGAAATAGGTTCGCGCCGCGATGATCACCGCCAGCGACACCACGATCCCGAGAGTCGGAGAAGTCTGAAGCCAGCCTGTGTAGTAGCCGCGGCGTTCGTCGGGGACGTGCTCGGCGACGTAGGTGATGGCACCGCCATACTCGCCGCCCAAGCACAAGCCCTGGATCATCCGCAAGCTGAAAAGAAGGAACGCAGCCGTCAGACCGATCGACTCGTAGGTCGGGATTAAACCGATCGCACCGGTGCCCAACCCCATTCCCGTTAGCGTAATCAGGAAGGTGTATTTGCGGCCGACCCGATCACCCATCCAGCCGAAAAGGAAAGCGCCCAGTGGGCGGATCAGGAATCCTGCCGTGAAGAGCGCAATCGTACTCAGTAGCGCCGCAACCGGGTGTGATTGCTCGAAGAACTTGACGGACAGAACCGCAGCCAAGCTCCCGAAGATATAGAAGTCATACCATTCGATGATGTTTCCCACCGATGCCGCAACGATCACGCGGCGGAAATCCGTCGGGACTTGAACAGCCATGTTGCTTCCTCCCGTTTTAAGACATGGCTCCAATCCAATACTTTACCACGAAAATCGCTTGGCCAAAATCGAGCTGTGCTCACGGAACGCGGCATTGCGCCGCCAGGATTAGGCATTGAAGACGAAGGGAGTCCCCGTGAACGAACACTCACGCGTGACGATGCCGAGCCGCTGTTTTGGAGTTCCAGGGTGCGGGCGTCATTTTCCATCAAGCTCCTCAGGAGCCGAGCCATGGGTTGCGCGCACCTTCATTGTTCAGGACCCGGATCCTGATCGCATTCTCGGGGCATAGCGTATAGATCTAAGCGCGTTGCTCACTAAGTTCCGCTCTCCGTTGGTGGCGGACCGATGAAGCGACCGCCCTTCGAAAGCCGGCTCTGAATCCCCCGCCTTGCATGGGCCCCAACCGAAGACTTCGAGTGCTTCGGCAAGCTTGCCTCATACGCTCCCACCGCTAATTATGATATTTGATTTAGCAGGAGACGAGTGCGGTGATGATGGCGTTGTCGCGTAGAGGCCTCTTGCTGGCGGCTGCGATCTCGGCCGCTACTGCACGCATGTCACTCACTTTGGCAGGGGAAACGGCTGTGGCGAAAAAGGTCGTGCTTCTGGGCGATTCGGTGTTCGACAACGGGGCTTATGTCGCCGGCGGGGCAGACGTCCTGCAGCATCTTGTGCGTCGGCTGCCGGCGGGGTGGTCTGCCACTTTGCTTGCCGCTGACGGCAGTCTGATGGAGGATGTGCGTCTGCAACTGCAGCGCCTACCGACCGATGCCACCCACCTGGTAGCAAGCGTGGGCGGCAACGATGCACTCCGCGTCTCCGATGTCTTAAACGCTCCCTCTCGGTCGGTCGGCGACGCGCTGCTCAGGCTCGCGTCCGTAAGAGAGCAGTTCTGCTCAAGCTATTTCGATATCCTAGATGCCGTACTAGCCGCCAAACTTCCGACGGCCATCTGCACGATTTACGACGTACGCTACACCGACCCCGACCAAAGGCGTGTTGCGGTCACGGCCCTCTCGATCCTTAATGACTGCATTACCCGTGCAGCTGCCGAGCGAGGGGTTGCGGTAATCGACCTCCGCATTATCTGCGACGAGGATAGCGATTTCGCCAATGCCATCGAACCGTCCGAGAAGGGCGGCGGCAAAATCGCTTCCGCCATCGTCTCTTTTGTTGCCCCGAACCCATCATCAGGTGGGCGCGGCGAACTGATTGTACGCTGACTTCGACAGCGAGCCTAATTCGGCTGCATCGGGCTGCGGCTTGGCCCGGCTTAGACGCCGCGTGTCTTTACGCTCACTCTGCTCGCAACTTCGCACCGCCCGCACGCTCGCGACGAGACCGAGGAAGCACTGACGGCTGTCCCGAACTGCGCGACACGCTCTACATGCGCCGTCGCTTTCCTGCGGAAATCATCAGCCATGCGATTCACCGCGCCAAATCTTTCGACTTTCGGGCCCGGTGCGGGACAAGCTGATGGATCTCTAATCGTCTGACCTTGTCTTCTATCCCTGAAACCCGCCATGCTTGGGGAAATTTGTCTCCTCCGGCGTCGCGACAACGGCCAAGCATGGTATTGCGGTGCGGGAAGTGACGAAAACGCCGGATGACGTCGCGATGATGCCGCCAGGCACGCGGATTTTCGCGCTCGCAAACAAACTCTCGGGTAAACCGAGCAATGGCAATTCAGCTCCGAAGCTCAATCAACCTTGGAGCCGAGCCACAGGGCGCGCCGGCGTGCGGGAAGCGTCCGATCGGCCGTCAGCACCAGGATCGGCAGATAGCTGTGGGCTGGGATCAGAAAGATATGACCAACAGCGCACCTTTGCCTTCGAAGCGGTGCGGCAGATCATCCTCGATCTCATCTACAAAGCTGTTGAAGCGAAAGTGGGACGGGCAAACCTAGTTCGACAACCGCCGAGCCCCTGAGCATCGATAGCAGCACGATAAAGGGCGCTACAGATCCACGGTTGATCTGTCCAAAGCCGCCTTCCAGAGCGTTGGGCTGCATGCGCGGCTCGTCTTGCAGCGCGGGAGACGATGACGCTGTAGAGTGATCGAATACGCGCCGCACCATCCCACCGGAGGCTACATATGGTTGAGGTCTGTTCCACCACAGGCTAACCCCGGGTATCTCGGAGGCGCTTTTCGCCCCCCCGATGAGTGCTTTTCGGATTTCCCATTACCCGCAAGGACTCCTTCAGTGCAAACAGGGTCAGGCGGTGCGACTTCTGCGCCAAGCTTCAAATCGTTCTAGCGTCTCCGCGTTCGGAGGATAGATGCCCAGCGTCGACTTGCCGGAAACGATTTCCAGCTTGAGAAACTCTTCCTGCTCCTCCATCACGACTGCCTCATCGGCGACTTCGTCCACATATTCCCGCGGTATGACAATCACGGCTTCATTGTCGCCGAAAACGATATCGTCCGGATAGACGGCGACGCCGCCGCAGGCGATTGGCTGGTTCATATCCGAAGCGTGGTGCGCGACCAGGTTGGCGGGGGCCGCCGGTCCCATGCAATAGGTGGGAAGTCCGAGCTGGGCGATGTCGGCCGTGTCGCGGACGCCTCCGTCCAGAACAAGGCCAGCGCAGCCGCGGTAGACCAGCCGACGGGCGAGCATCGCACCGATGCCTGCAATCTCGGCCACCGAGCGGCAATCAAATACGAGAACATGGCCTTCCGGAATCGTGTCGATGGCCTTGCGTTGCTGGTTTGACGGATCGGAACTGTAGGTCGAACCGTCGATATCTTCGCGTGCGGGAATGTAACGCACCGTGACGGCCGGGCCGACCATGGGCTTGTCGGCGCCGGCGAGCGGCCGCACGCCGCGAACCGCGGTGTTCCTGAGTCCGCGCTTCAACAGCAGTGTGCTGAGGGTCGCTGAATTTGTGCGCAGGAGTTTTGCGTAAATCGATGGGTCCAAAGCCGTCATGAGATCCTCCGTATCTGCATAGAGGCTTCTAACATAACGAGACGATAGTTCAATATAGAATATTGTACGTCTTATTTGGACAACGGGTGAACCCCATTGATAGCCTTTGTCAACGCCGCGGCTCCTTCTACGACCTCACGCTTGATCGAGCGTGCCCGGTCCGGCGTGGCCTCTCCGATAAACGGCACGCTTATCGTTGCCACCAGATGGCCGCCGGAATCGAACACGGGAGCCGCAAAAGCCCGCAGACCCAGGTTGGATTCCTGGTTGTCCTCAGCAATGCCATTGCGGCGAATGTCGACGAGCGCCTCCTTCAGCGCCTCGGGATCAGTGATGGTATAGGGAGTCCTGGCTTCGAGCCCGCCTGCGCAGTAGAGTTCGACCTCGCTATAGTCGGAATAAGCAAGAGCGAGTTTGCCGGCCGCTCCGACATGCTTTCTAGAACGTCCTCCGACTTTTATGAAAAGTGCGTAGTCGCCCGGGCTGGAGGCTGCAAAGAGCGTCATCATTTCATCGCCTTCGGGAGCAGCCAGCCGAAAAGATTCATAAATCCGGTCGGCCGCAGCCGTCAGGATTGGCCTTGCGGCTTCGACCAGCGTTACCCTATCCGCGCCAGGCGAAATACGGCGCGCAAGCTCCACAAATTTAGGCCCCAGTTCGTAGGAGGCTCCGCCTTTCACCCGGGCCACAAGCCCATGTGCGGTCAGCGAATTGAGGATCCGATAGACCGTCGAACGAGGCACTCCGAGCTGATCCACCAATGCGCCCAGGGAAATGCCCGTTTTGGCATCGGCGACCGCCTGGAGCAGGTGCGCGGTCTTTTCAACAACGGGCGAGCCATGCTTCAGTTCAGACATGAACCACAAATTCCAAATGTGAATTAATCGTCTTGACTTGGCCGGCCCGGTCGCGCATGCTCCGAGCCGAAGTGTCAGATTTGGACACTACGCGCTTACAGGAGGAAGTAAAGTCATTTGAACGCGCTGGAGTGGCGTGCGCGCCGATGGCTTTGAACTGACGGCATCGTGGCGGGCGAGGTGCCGCTCGTCGGAACAGGAGGAGGGCTTTCATGAAAAGGACCAACGCGTTGAGCGTAGGAGTGGCGTTGCTATTAGGCGCCGCAATACCGGCACATGCGGCGTCGGACAAGCTGACGGTCGTTGTCACGGATGAGCCTAAGTCGCTCGACCCGTGCGATACCGACCTTTCGGGCAATTCCCGCGTGATGCACAACAATATCACTGAGGCCCTCGTCAACCTGAGCCCCAAGGACGGGTCGGTGGTTCCGAGCCTCGCCACCAGCTGGCGGCAAGTGGACAGCCTTACCTGGGAGTTTAAGCTGCGCGAAGGGGTGACGTTCCACGACGGCAAGGCGTTCGATGCCCCGGCCGTTGTTGCGGCCCTCAAGCGGGCACAGGACCCGCCACTTGCCTGCGAAGTTGGACTTGCCACGCTGAAGGGCGTCAAACTTACCGCAGAGGCGGTGGACCCGACCACCCTCCTCATCAAGACGGACGTCGTCGAGCCGATCCTGCCGAACAAGATGTCCGCGCTGGACATCGGCTCGCCCGCGACACCGAGCGACAGCAAGACGCGCTCTCCGGCTGGAACGGGCCCTTACAAGCTTAAGGCGTGGACGCCGGGCCAGTCGGTTACTCTCGCGGCCTATGAGGGCTATTGGGGCGACGAGCCGCCGATCAAGCACGCGACGATCATCTGGCGCGCCGAGTCCGCCGTCCGCGCCGCAATGGTCGACACCGGTGAAGCGCAGATCGCTTATGAAATAGCGCCTCAGGACGGCACGACCAAACAGGATCACGCCTTTCCGAACGCCGAGACCTCGCTTCTGAGGATCGACGCGCAGGTCCCGCCCCTCAACGACAAGCGCGTGCGCGAAGCCCTGAACCTGGCGATCGACCGTGACGGGCTTATCGGCACCATCTTTCATGAGGACGCCCAGAAAGCGATGCAGGTCGTGCCGCCGTCGGTATTCGGCTTCAACCCTGACATCCCCATCTGGACATACGATCCCGAAAAAGCGAAGTCCCTGCTCGCCGCCGCCCAGGCCGATGGCGTGCCGGTTGATAAGGAAATCGTCATCTACGGCCGTATCGGCATCTACCCCAACTCGTCGGAAAGCCTGGAAGCCGTTCAGGCGATGCTGGCAGATGCCGGCTTCAACGCAAGACTCGAAATGCTCGAGACGAGCCCGTGGCTGAAGCGGCTGCTGAAGCCGTGGGAGAAGGAGCGCCAGCCGTCGATCCTGCAGACGCAAATCGACAATACCGAAGGCGACGCGGTGTTCACGCTGCCGAACCGCTTCACCAGCGACGGCAACCAGTCGACCATCGCAGACGCCAAGCTCGACAAAATAATCGCCGACGCCTCGAAGGCGACCGGCAACGAGCGCAAGAAACTGTTCCAGGAAGCGTTCAGATACATCGCAATCGATGCAGTCAACATCGCGCCGCTCTTTCACATGGTGGCAATTGCCCGCGTCGCCAAAGACGTGAACTACATTCCAGATGTACAAGCCGGCAACGAAATCAAGCTGAAGTCGGTCAGCTATCGCTGACAGTCGGCCTGACGAGCTGGCTGCCGACTGAGGAGAGCGGATGTCCTTCAAATATTTCCTGAAACGTGCAGGCTTTGCGGTACTTGCGCTTGCAGCGCTGATGACATCCGCTTTCTTCCTGGTGCGGCTGACGGGCGATCCTGTCGATCTCTACCTGCCGGTCGATGCCTCGGATGCGGCGCGCGAAGCCATGCGCGTCCGTCTCGGCCTTGATGGCTCGCTGCCGGCACAGTTCCTCGATTGGGCCGGAGACATGATCAGCCTCAACTTCGGGATGTCGCTCTGGCATAATCGACCGGCCATGGAGGTGGTACTGGAAGCTTTGCCCAACACGCTGGCGCTCGGCGCCATCGCATTGACCCTGGCTTTCGTCGCCGCCATCGTCATCGGATCCATCGCGGCCGTGAATGCCGGGGGCTGGATCGATCGCAGCATCAACGTGCTGTCGCAGGCAGCCGCCAGCGTGCCGGATTTCTGGCTCGGCCTGATGGGCGTCCTTTTGTTCGCGGTGACCTTCCGTATCCTGCCGACCTCCGGCTTCGGCGGACCGATCTACTGGGTCCTGCCGACCGCCTGTCTTTTTGCAAGGCCTTTCGGAACGCTGGTGCAGATCGTCCGCGGCTCGATGATCGAGGCGCTGAACGCAACGTTCGTCCGGACTGCACGGGCCAAGGGTGCTCGCGACGGGCGGGTTACTTTCGTGCATGCGCTCCGCAACGCTCTCCTGCCCGCGGTCACCGTCACCGGCGACCTTGCCGCCCAGTTCGCCGGCGGCGGTGGTGTTGTCGAAGTGGTCTTCGGATTTCCCGGCATCGGCAAGCTCCTAATTGACGGCATCCTCAAACGCGACTTCGCTATCGTCCAGGCATCGATTTTCGCAGTCGCCGTCGTCATCTTCTTCATCAACATCCTGGTCGACATGCTTTATGCCTCGATCGATCCGCGCGTGAGGATCGAATGACCGACGCGTCCGCCGAACTCCTCCCCGCCCGAGAGCGCCGCAGCCGCCGCATCCTGTGGCTCATGCGCGCGCTCGCGGGTGATCCGATGGCGATCGCGGGAACGATCTGGCTACTGATCGTCGTCCTTGCCATTCTCGCCGATAGCCTGTCGCTTCTGGGCGACAACCGCATCTCCCTCAAAGCACGCAATCTGCCGCCCTTCGACTTCGGCCAGTCCTGGACATTGTGGCTTGGGGCAGACGCCCTCGGGCGCCCTCTCCTTGTCCGCCTTATCCAGGCGGCATCGACGACGATCGGGATCGCCCTCGTAACCGTGTCGACGAGCCTGGTTGGCGGGACGCTGCTTGGCGTCATCGCAGCATATTTCGGCGGCATCGTAGGCAACGTTATCATGCGGATCTGCGACATCGTTCTTGGCTTCCCGACGCTTTTGGTGGCCCTCTTCGGCCTCTATCTGTTCGGCCCGAGCGTCAGCAATCTGGTGATCGTGCTCGCCGTCACCCGCATGCCGGCTTATATCCGTGTAGCACGTGCAGAAACGTTGGAGGTCCGGGAAAGGCTTTTCGTCGATGCCGCGCGTGTCTTCGGCGGCGGACCGGCGTGGATTCTGCGCAATCATATCCTGCCAAGCGTCGCACCCACGATGCTGACGCTCGGTTCCGTCAATTTAGCCATGGTCATGCTGTTTGAATCCGGCCTGAGCTATCTCGGCCTCGGCATCCAGCCGCCTGCGGTCAGCTGGGGGCTGATGGTGGCCCAGGGCCAGGGCTACCTGTCGTCCGCCTGGTGGCTCGGCTTTTTCCCTGGTCTCGCGGTTATGTTTACCACCATGTCATTCAATTTCCTCGCCAACTGGTTCCGGATCGTCAACGACCCGTCGCAGCACTGGCGGCTTGTGAGCCGGAGGCGCTGATGGCACTTCTCGAAGTCGAGGACCTGAGGGTCAGTTTCGACACGGCGGCCGGGCGCATCCTCGCCCTCAATGGGGTCTCCTTTTCGCTCAATCGCGGCGAAGTCCTGGCGCTTCTCGGCGAAAGCGGCTCGGGAAAATCGGTTACGGCGTCGGCCATCATGGATCTCGTTCCCAATCCTCCGGGCGCGATCGATCAGGGATCGATCCGTTTCGATGGGACCGAGCTGCTGCAGCTTTCGCGGAAGGAGCGGCGTGATCTTTGCGGCGACCGCATCGCCCTGATCTTCCAGGATGCGCTTGCGGCGCTCAATCCGGTTTATCCCGTCGGCTGGCAAATCGCCGAAATGTTCCGTATCCATGGCCGCACCCCGGAGGGCGGTGTCGAAAAAGCGGTCATTGACCTCCTCACAGCAATCGGCATTCCTGACGCTGAGCGCCGGGCGCGGCAATATCCGCACGAGTTTTCCGGCGGCATGCGCCAGCGCATCATGATCGCCATGGCAGTGGCGCTTGAACCGGACGTCATCATCGCGGACGAGCCGACGACGGCACTCGACGTGACGATCCAGGCGCAAGTGGTCGATCTTCTGGAGGCCGTTCGCAAACGCAGCGATGCCGGCATGATCTTCATCACCCACGACCTGGGGGTCGTGGCCGAACTCGCGGACCGCGTTGCGGTCATGTATGCCGGGCGTATCGTCGAAACTGCAAGCGTCTTCGAGCTCTTCGAGGACGCCAGGCATCCCTACAGCGTCGGACTGCTTGCCTCGCAGCCGCGCATGGATACGGACGAGGACGAACTCATGCCGATCCCCGGCTCCGCTCCAAACCCTATCGCCCTCCCCTCCGGCTGTGCCTTCAGAACGCGCTGTCTGCGCGCAGAGAAACTCTGTGCCGAGGATGTTCCTCACCTTGAAACCGTGGGACCGGGCCGCCAGGTCGCATGTCACTTTCCGGTATCGCCAGCATGACCGAACCTCTTCTTAAAGTCCAAAACCTCTCCCGGCACTTCGGCGGCACGTCGACTCCGGTGCGCGCCGTCGATGATGTCAGCTTCGAGATCGCCCAGGGCGAGACGCTCGGCCTCGTCGGCGAAAGCGGTTGCGGCAAGACGTCGCTGGTGCGCACACTGCTGAAGCTCGGACCGGCAACCGGCGGCAGTGCCCTGCTCGACGGCGTTGACATCACCTCGAGCAGCGGTCGGCAGTTGCACGAGTTGCGCCGCAGAATGCAGGTCGTGTTCCAGGACCCCTACCAGTCGCTCAATCCCCGCATGCGGGTCGACCGGCTCATCTCGGAACCCTGGGCGCTGCACCCGGGTGTCGTGCCGAAGGCCCGCTGGCGGGAAGAGACGGCCAAGCTGCTGGAATCCGTGGGTCTGCGTGCCGAACATGCGGACCGCTACCCTTCCGAATTTTCAGGCGGCCAGCGGCAGCGCCTTGGAATTGCACGCGCTCTTGCGCTCAATCCGGCGCTCCTCGTTTGCGACGAGCCGGTTTCCGCCCTCGACGTGTCCGTCCAGGCGCAGGTCGTCAACTTGCTGGGCAGGCTGAGACGGGAACGCAATCTGGCGATGCTCTTCGTCGCGCATGATCTCGCCGTGGTGCGCCATATCTCCGATCGGGTCATGGTCATGTATCTCGGCAAGATCATTGAGACCGGGCCCAAGCATTCAATTTTCAGCGCGCCGGCCCACCCTTACACGCAGGCCTTGCTCTCCGCGGTACCGACCCCGGATCCGAGGCTTCGCGGGAAGCGCAACCGTATCGTGCTGCAGGGCGACCTTCCGAGCCCCGTCAATCCTCCCAGCGGATGCCGCTTCCGAACGCGCTGCTGGAAGGCGACGTCGATTTGCGCCGAACAGGAACCGACGTTGATGAAGAGGACGCCCGCTCTAGGCCTGCTGACAGCATGCCACCATGCCGATGGGGAAGCTTTCTCCACATCGTAAACTCAGCGGAAGGGTTCACTGCGTTCAAAGGAATCGATCCAGAGCCTTTTCAATGCTGAAGGTCTTGAACAGATGTGAACCGGTGGTCCATGGTCGCGCGCAGATGTGTCGCAAGCCAGAGCGCTCCCTCAGGGCCGGCCCGAGGACGAACCGCCCCGCCTTGCGCCTGATTGCCAGCAGATACAGACGCGAATTCCTGTTGATGCATCTTGCGGTCTTTTGAGAACATCGCTCGACATCATCGCGGCCGCACTGGTCGCTGACCTGTCCGTCGAAGAAGAAGGGCGCCGATGGCTGGCCGTGGCGCAAAGCGACGCCGAGAAAGCTCACCGCTGCGCCAGTGCCCATGCGGGAAACCATACACGCAAGGGCATTCCTCGCCGTTGCAGCTACGTGGACACACCGGCGCCTCTCGCCGGAACGTTCCGAGCCGAAGATTATTTGAACAGTTGCAGCGGAGCGAGGTTAATGCCAGAGGAGGTGCCTTTGAAACGGACCAAACCGGAAGCGAAGACAAGCAAGCGGCGCCCGCCGCCTAGAGTGCCCGGTGAAAGCACGGACAGCGAAGACAACAGCGTCGTCAGCGATCCTCACCCAGGCTCCGTTTCGGATGGAACCCACCCGGAAGCAAGCGAGGAGAAGAGCTGAACTTCTCGCTTCTTGGGCGCCGCCGCTACTGGCTGGTCGCGCCGCGATTGCCGCTGTTCCAGCGTCTGTCAGCGCCTGGCAAGAGTGACCTTCGCGGAGCCGACGCTTTCAACGCGACTTCGTGCGCTCCGACGGCGTCTGCTGCGCTGTGTCTCCATCACCTCGTCGGGTTCGCGGTACTGCTCGATCACCAGTTGAGCAACTGATCTGGCATCGGCCGACCCTGGAAGCTGCTCCGCGTGTCGCGCCTGTCGCTCCTGAGCTGGCAACGCGTCGGGCATGTCCCAAGTCGGCAGAGGTTTAACCGAGCGCGTGGCTTGCGAGTCCATAGAGGCCTGGTCCCGGTAGGGGCTCCGGCCCATTCTTGTGCGACCGGGACATAGCAACGACGGTGTCGAAGACAGCCAAACCGGATTGAGCAAGAAGTGTGGCGAACGGGCCCGCTTCGACGGGTGTGTCGAGTCTGAGGAAGTGATCCGCGTGAGCGACGATGTGCGGTAAGACGACCGCGATAGCGTCCGCATCTGTGTCCGCGGCGACTGGGCCCACGACATAGCCCCTGCCGAAGGGCCGGCAGAGCGCGAAAGCGCATAACTGGCCGAAGCGAAACAGCCCGTAGCCCCTAGAGTGTGTGAAGAGCTTGCCGACAAGCGCCGTCCTCGCTACGCCAAAGGCGCGTGCATCCAACGCCGTGACGGCGGCTAGGTCCCTGTCCTGCAGTCGGCGAATCTCAGACGCCTGCGGCGGGCTAGTCAGATCGAGCGGACGGGCGATGCCCTGACACTGATAGATGGTTCGCACGGGCTCAAAACCGAGCGAGTCATAAAGCCGGCGGGCGGCCCTCGTCGCATTCAGCCTGAGATCACGCCCTTTGCAATCCGCAAGGACGTGCTCCATCAGCCAGCGGCCAGCGCCGTTCGTCTGCAGTCTCGGTGAGGTGATCACCACGCCTATAGTCGCGAAATCGTCACCATGGGGAAACCACATGGCCGAACCTGTCATCCTACCGATTTCATCAAGCGCCACGTAGCCGCGGCCGACCTCGCGCAGGAACTGCAAATCCTCCGACCGAAGCGGCCACCCAACGGAGACCGACAGCGCATGCAATTGCTCGAGATCGGCGCTTTCGATCGGGGCTATGCGCATTTCGAAACTGTCGATCACTTTGGATCCGGCTATTGGTGCGCCCACTCCTTGTCTCCCAATCTGCTCTCGTTTTTCGTCTCTTCCTCGCGCCCGTGCAGTCGTCCAACCGCGCAGCTGCGAAAGTGTTTCTTCTTTAGATTAAGACGGCGCGCCCGGCACAATTCGCTTGAGAAGGCGCAGCACGCACAACAATTCTCCAAATCAGACGTGCTTTCGGCAGGTAAAGCCTGAGCAGGCCTCTAAAGTATGCGGCAAGAAGCGAGCCGGTCCCCCTTCCAGCCGCCCTGAGAACCCGAAGATGTCGCCTCCGGTCAGCCCCATTGCAACTTCGCCGAAGATTCCTCATCAAGCCGATGTCGTTGTCATCGGCGGCGGGATGGCCGGGATCGCTGCCGCCTATGAGCTTGCGCGCCGTGGTACATCCGTGGCCGTGATCGAAAAGGGGGTGGTCGCTGGCGAGCAGTCGAGCCGAAATTGGGGCTGGTGCCGACAACAGAACCGCGATCTACGCGAACTCCCCCTCGCCCAGCTGGCAATCCGCATCTGGGCGGAGCTCAACGAAGAGACAGGCGAAGAGACTGGCTTCCGCCGCACGGGGCTTTTCTACGCCTCTAGCAATCCGGCCGACATCGCCGCCTGGGAGAAGTGGGGCAGCATCGCCCGCGCATTGGGCGTCGACACGCGGATGCTGACCGGCTCTGAGATGGAGGCCCATCTGCCGGGCAACAGCCGCAAATGGCTCGGTGGCGTACATTCTCCGACAGACGGGCGTGCTGAGCCGGCGCTTGCGGTGCCGGCGCTTGCTCGTGCGGCACAACGCGCCGGCGCCACGATCGTGCAGAATTGCGCCGTGCGGACGTTTGAAACCTCGGCCGGGCGAATCTCGGAAGTGGTAACGGAACAGGGTCCGATCCGCTGCTCCGCAGTACTCGTCGCAGGAGGGGCCTGGAGCGGAATGCTGCTTCGCCACCAAGGCTTCCCTTTCCTGCAAGCCTCCGTGAAGTCGACATCCTTTTATACAGAACCGGCTACAGCCGTGACCGAAGGTGGCCTGTCGATGCAGAACGTCGCGTTGCGGCGGCGGCTTGACGGTGGTTATACGGTCGGCCTGAGCGGTCAGGCACAATTGCAGATCACGCCTTGGGGCCTCATGCAGGCGAAAGCCTTCTGGCCGACCTTCCGGACGCGCCGTAAGGGTCTGAGCTTCGCGATCGGACGCCAGTTCTTCGAAGGTCCAGAAGCGTCTTGCCGCTGGCGGGCCGACGGAATCTCCCCCTTCGAGCGCATCCGCGTCCTCGACCCGGCACCGGACAGGCACCTGGTTCAGACAGGGCTCGAAAGGTTGCGAGAGAACTATCCGCAACTCGCCGGCCTCAAAGTCGCGCAGGCCTGGGGCGGCATGGTGGATTCGACGCCCGACGCGATTCCTGTCATCGCCCCGGTAAAGGCGCGGCCTGGGCTCTTCATCGCTTCCGGCTTCAGTGGCCACGGCTTCGGCATCGGCCCTGCCGCCGGGCGACTTGCCGCCGACCTGATCCGGGGCGACCAGCCATGCGTGGATCCGAACCCCTATCGCTACGAACGCATGATCGACGGCACCCACCTCGGCAAGCCGGGAATGCTGTGAGGACGACAATGCAGGCAGTGGAAATTCTCGAAAAACTGGTAGCTTTCCCCACCGTCGTCGGCAGCCCGAACGGTGAGTTGGTCACTTGGATCCGCGGCTTTCTGCAAGGCCACGGCGTCGCCGTCACTGTTCTTCCCGGTCCGGAGGGCGATCGATCTAATCTCTTCGCCACGATCGGCCCGAAAGAGGTGCCGGGCTATCTCCTTTCAGGTCACATGGATGTCGTTCCGGCGGCCGAGAGCGGCTGGACTAGCGATCCCTTCCGGCTTCGCCACCAGTCAGACCGACTCTATGGACGCGGGTCGACGGACATGAAAGGATTTCTTGCCGTCGTCCTTGCCGCCGCGCCCGGGCTTGCGAAGGTGCCGCTTCGCCGGCCGATCCACCTGGCTTTCTCTTATGACGAGGAGGCGGGCTGCCGCGGGGTGCCCCATATGATCGCCCGCCTGCCGGAGCTCTGCCAAAAGCCTCTCGGCGCGATCATCGGCGAACCAAGCGGCATGCGCGCGATCCGGGCACACAAGGGCAAGGCGGCAGCAAGGCTCGCGATTAAGGGTCGCTCCGGCCATTCATCACGTCCGGACCAAGGGCTGAACGCCATCCATGCCATGGCACACGTGCTTGCCTCTGCTGTTGCGGAAGCCGACCGGTTGACCCGTGGCCCATCCGAAGACGTCTTTGAACCATCCTACTCTTCCCTGCAAATTGGCACGGTCAAGGGTGGCCAGGCGGTCAACATCATTCCGGAGTGTTGCGAGGCGGAATTTGAGGCGCGTGCCATTTCCGGCGTCGATCCGGCCGACCTGCTGGCGCCCGTGCGAGAGGCCGCAGAGAGGCTGACGGAGCATGGGTTCGCCGTCGAATGGAGGGAACTCAGCACCTATCCGGCGCTCTCGCTTCCCGCCGACGCGCCGCTAGCGGCACTGCTCGAAGAACTCACCGGCACCGAACCCCTCCCCGCCGTCAGTTACGGCACCGAGGCGGGTCTCTTCCAGCGGGCGGGTATCGACGCAATCATCTGCGGTCCCGGCGACATCGCCCGCGCCCACAAGCCGGACGAGTTCATCCACATTGACGAACTCGTCGCCTGCCAAGCCATGATCGAGACACTCGGCGCCCGCTGCAGCGGCTGACCGGAGGAGATTCGCCATGACCTTCCTCTTCAACTCCGATCCGAAGCGCGGCGCGATCTTCGCGGAGGCCTTCGCCCGCGAACTTCCCGATATTTCTTTCTCGATTGATCCGGCCACCGTCGAACCGGACGATGTGCGCTACCTGATCACCTGGACGATCCCTGAAGACCTTTCCCGCTATCGCAATCTCGAACTCCTTTTCTCCATTGGTGCAGGCGTCGACCAGTTCCGCATCGACACGCTGCCGCCCCATGTGAAGGTGGTGCGGATGGTGGAGGACGGTATCGTCCGAATGATGCAGGAATATGCGACGCTTGCCGTGCTCGCGATGCACCGCAGCCTGCCCGCTTATCTTAACCAGCAGCGGCGCGAGATCTGGCATGCCATTGCACAGGTTCAGGCGGTTGACCGCCGCGTCGGCGTACTTGGACTCGGCATGCTCGGCATCGCCGTCCTGGAACGCCTGAAACCCTTCGGTTTCCAGCTCTCCGGCTGGAGCCGCCGCACCCATGAGATCGACGGTGTCCGATGCCTGAACGGCCAAGAAGGGTTGGATGCCCTGCTTGGCTCCACCGACATTCTGGTCTGCCTCCTGCCCTTGACCGAGGAGACACGCCGCCTCCTCAACGCCGAACTTTTCGCAAAGCTTCCAGCCGGTGCGGCGCTGGTCCATGTCGGCCGCGGGCCGCAGCTCGACCATGAGGCGCTACTTCAGGCGCTCGACAGCGGCCATCTCTCGGGCGCAGTGATTGACGTCACCGAGCCCGAGCCGCTGCCGCCGGGTCATCCGTTCTGGCGCCATCCTAAAATCGTGCTGACGCCGCACATCGCAAGCGTCACTCAGCCGGAAACCGCCGCCGATGCCGTCATCGAAAACATAAGGCGTCATCGCGCCGGACTCGATCCAATCGGGCTGGTCGATCGCGGCCTTGGCTATTAACTTCTCGATCCCGGAAAGGAAAACCATGCAACTCTTGAAGACCATTGACACCAATCCCTCCTTCGCGCCTCGCGAGTCGGGGCCTCTTCCCGAACGTCTGATCTCCGGCGATCCCTCGTTCAAGACCTGGGCCCAGGACATCGCGCGCGGGGAGATGATCCATACCGGTGTCTGGGAGGCGACGCCCGGCGAGACGCGCTCGATCAAGGGTGAAAGCTTTGAGTTCTGCCATCTCCTTTCGGGTGTGGTCGAGCTCACACCAGAGGGTGGCGAGCCGGTTGTTTACAAAGCCGGGGACAGTTTCGTGATGAAGCCGGGCTTCGTTGGCGTCTGGAAGACGATCGAAACGGTCCGCAAGATCTACGTGACGGTGATGTAACGTCCATGCCGTGCGACCCGATCGTCTTCGAGGCGTCATACGGAGGCTATCTCCTGAGCACTGATCGCGCTCGGCTCGATCCTGCCGCCGTCCATAAGTTCCTGACGGAGGAGTCCTATTGGGCGCGCGGCATGACGTCTGAGCAACTCAACCGCGCGCTGGAAAATTCCCTCCCCATAGGCATTTATGCCGAAGACGGCACACTCGCCGCCTTCGGCCGAGTCGTGACCGACTACGCCGTCTTCGCATACCTGCGCGACGTCTTCACCTTGCCGGCCCACCGTGGAAAAGGGCTTGCCTGTTGGCTTGCCCGCGAGATTCGCAACCATCCCGAACTTGCTGCCGTGACCAGCTGGATGTTGGCCACCCGCGATGCCCACGCCGTTTATGAAAAGGCCGGTTACCGTCCGGCGCCCCACCCCGAATATTACATGACCGTTTCAAAGGACGAGACGCAACGGCGGGAGCCATAACCGACGGTTATGGACTTCCATCATCTTCTTCGTGGCCTGCACCGGTGCCATCAGACATTCTTGCTCCACCACGACAGGGAGATGCGCCATGGCCTACCGAGTTGGCGTTGATGTCGGCGGATCCTTCACGGATTTTGCCGTCTTCGACACGAACGCCGAAAATCTCACGACACTGAAGGTCTTCTCGCGGCCGGATGCGCCTGGCGAAGAGATCCTCTCTGCGCTCGACATTCTCTCCCGACTCAACGGCATCGAGGCGGAGGAAATCTCTTATTTCACCCATGGAACTACGGTCGGGGTAAACACCGTCGTCCAGCGTAACGGCCCGGAGATCGCCCTCTTCACCACCAGGAATTTCGAGGACGTGCTTCAGGTCGCACGTCTCAAGATCCCGCAGATCCACAATCTATATTCGACGCGTCCCAAGCCGTTAGTCAGCCGCGACCGCGTCTTCGGTATAGACGAGCGCGTGCTCGCGACCGGCGAGGTTCTCAAGGCCCCGGATGAAGAGGACGTAGCCCGTGCGGTTCAGATGGCGCTCGAAGCGGGCTGCAAAGGTATCGTGCTCGCCTTCCTCCACTCATACCGCAATCCGGTCAATGAATACGCCGTCAAGGCGATGATCGAGCGGCTCGCGCCAGGTACGCCCGTGGTGTCCTCTGCCTCCACATGGCCCATCATCCGTGAATATGAGCGCACAATCACGGCTGTGATCAGCGGCTTTGTCCAGCCTCGTGTCGCCAACTATCTCGATCGCTTTGAGAGCGTTCTGCGGGCGCGCGGTGTCGTTTGTCCGCTTCTGATCACCAAATCCAATGGCGGCGTCATGGGCATCGATCAAGCGCGGGCGGAATGCGCGCAAATGATCCTGTCCGGCACCGCCTCCGGCGTGATTGGTGCCGGCTATCTGGCCAAGGTGAGCGGCTTCCACCGAATCCTGAGCCTCGATATTGGCGGTACCAGCGCCGACGTCGCCGTGATCATCGATGGCGAGGCACAATACGGCACGGGTGAGATGATCGGCGAATTCCAGATCCATGTGCCCTCGGTATCGGTGAGCTCCGTCGGCCAAGGCGGCGGGTCGGTCGCCTGGATCGATCCGCTTGGGGTGCTACATGTCGGACCTGAAAGCGTGGGCTCCACGCCCGGCCCCGTCTGTTACCGGCGCGGCGGTACGAGGCCGACAACCACCGACGCAATGGCCGCCTCCAACCTTATCGGCCATATGCCGCTCGGCTATGGCTCCGTTAATGTCGATCAGGCGGCCTCCAGGGCGGCGCTTGCTCCGCTTGCCGACAGGCTGGGCACCAGCGTCGAGGTGCTTGCCGGAAACATCATCGATATCTCGGTCTCAGAAATGTATGCGGAAGTGAGTGCATTGGTCTCGCGCTTCGCCATCGATCCGCGTGAGTTTCACCTCTTCGCCTTCGGCGGCGCCGGCGCGATGCTCGCCTGCTTCCTCGCCCAGGAACTCGACATGCGCGGCGTCGTTGTGCCGCCGAGGCCTGGCGTCGTCTCGGCTTTTGGCGGCCTGGTGGCCGACCTCAAGAACGATTTTATCCGCACCACCTATTGCGAGGTGACCGCGGAGGCGCTAACCGGCCTGTGCCCCACCTTGGAAGCGCTGGAAGACGAGGCGCGCAGCTGGCTGGAGGCCCAGAGCCATAGTGGGCGCGGCTGGATTCGCCTTTCGGCCGAGATGCGCTACCTCGGTCAGTCCTTCGAGATAGAAACGCCGCTCGAATCTGCGTGGTTGCGCGAGGGGAACGCGACATCGGTGCGGCGCGCCTTCCATCGCGAGCACGAGCGGTTGTATGGCCATGCCGACGAAAAGGCGGACGTCCAGATGGTCGGCCTGCGGCTCGTCATTTCCGGTGCCACGCCAAAGCCGCCGCTCCATCCGATTGCCTCGGCCATTGCTCCCGCGGAGCCACGCCTTGAAGTCGAGGCGTGGTTCTCGGGGCGCAGTTGGTTGACCGGTGTCTACCATCGGACCGACCTTGCCTCGGGCCACCGCTTCCGCGGTCCGGCGATCGTTGTCCAGGACGACACCACAACGGTCGTGCCGCCAGCCTTCGAAGTCCTCGTAGATCGCTTTGGCAACCTTGTGATCACCAAAACGGAGCTTTGACCATGGCTATCGGCCGCCGCAATCTGAAGGTGCTCGCCAATTTCTGCTCGGCTGCTGCCGACGCGATGGCCTTCACGCTGATGCGCACCGCGCATTCCGCCTTCGTCAAGGAGACAGAAGATTTCTCCTGCCAGATCGTCACCCGTGAGGGGCTTGCCTTCGCCAATCCACGCCACTTCGGTGCACCCTGGTATTGCGGCATCGACTATGTGCCGCTGCTTGAAGCGTTCGAGACTTATGAGGAAGGCGACATCGGGATCACCAATGATCCCTATTCAGGCTTTGTCGCCACCCATTCCCCGGACATTCACATTTGGAAGCCGGTTTTCTTCAACGGAGAAATCGCCTGCTTCGTCGTCGGACACATCCACAATACGGATGTCGGCGGCGCCGTGCCCGCCTCTCTGTCGCGCAGCCTGAGCGAGATCGAGCAGGAGGGGCTGCGCATCCCCCCGACCAAACTCGTGTCGAGCGGGGAGATGAACCGCTTCGTGCTCGACATGATCCGCGCTAATGTGCGGATGCCGGAGCAGAATCTTGGTGACTTGAACGCTCAGATCGCGTCCGTCAACGTGGGCGAGCGCAAGGTCCTGGAGATCATTGGCCGCTTCGGCTATCAGACCTTCCTCGAGGGCGTGGCGCAGATCCTCGACTATGCCGAGGCGCAGGCCCGCAACGTCCTCTCGCGCGTGCCGGACGGGGACTATTTCTTTGCCGACTATGCCGACGAGGACTCCGTCGGAGGCCGGCCCTGCCGTATCGCGCTGACACTGAAGGTGCGCGGCGATGAGGTCGTGCTCGACTATACCGGATCCGACCCGCAACTCGGTTCCTCGCTCAACATGCCGACTGGAGGACGCGAACGCCATCCGCTGGTGATGGTCGGGCTCACCTATGTGCTCTTCACGCTCGACAGCAGCGTTTTGCTAAATGCCGGCACTTTGAGGCCCGCGCGGGCCATTCTGCCGGAGGGGTCGGTCGTCAATTGCACCCGGCCGGCTGCCGTCGGCATGCGCTCGCTAACCTGTGCGATGACCCAGATCGTCACGGTTGGCGCCTTCGTGCAAGCGCTGCCGGACCTGATGCCTGCAGCCTCCCCCGGTGGCAACGCCATCATGAACATCAAGACGACCAGCCGCAACGGTCGCCCAATTATGGCCTCGATCGGCCCCGTCGGAGGCGGTGGTGGTGGCACGCCGTTCTGTGACGGCAGCGACGGAGCCGGCGGGGCCACCGGGTTCCTGCGCAACACGCCGATCGAAATCAGCGAAGCGGAGGTGCCGATCCGCTTCTTGCGCTATGGACTGGAGCCGGAAACTGGCGCCCCCGGCCGCTATCGCGGCGGCCTTTCGGCAGTGATGGAATTCGAGATCTCCTCGCCGGAAACTGTCGTCACTGCGCGCAACCGCAACCGGTCGATCATGCCCGGCTGGGGCGTCAAGGGTGGCCACGCCGGCGGCGTTTCGCGCTTCATCCGCAACCCGGGGCGACCCGACGAAGTTTCGCTCGGAAACACGGACGTCGTTCATTGTGGCCCCGGCGACGTCATCCGCGTTGTCGGACCTGGCGCGGGCGGCTATGGCGATCCGAGGAAACGGCTCGCGGAAGAGGTGCTTCGGGACGTCCGCCAGGGGGTCGTCGGCCTCGAAAGCGCCGAAAGGGACTATGGCGTCGTTATTCGTGATGGAACGATCGACGAAGAAGCGACGGCCACGGCCCGGGCGTCCCCAAACGCCGAAATGCGAGAGAGTATCACCCATGGCGCCGAACGCCTCGCCTTCGAGGCCAAGTGGAACCGGGAGCGGTATGATCTCCTGAGCGATTTTCTCGCCTCGCAGCCGATTGGCTGGCGCTATTTCCTGAAGCATCGCCTCTTCGAGGCGGTTGAGCGGCGCGTGGGCGACCAGCGACCCGTGGCTGAAGAGATGCGTGCGCTGTTTGACGAGATGCGAATCCGCTACGCTTTGAAATGAACGAGGAACCCGTCGGAGCCGCCGCGCCATGAACATCCGCCAGCTCGAAGTCTTCCGGGCGATCATGCGCGACGGTACAATCACCGCCGCCGCGAATTCGCTCGGCATTTCGCAGCCGGCAGTCAGCAAGCTGCTCGCCTATCTTGAGGATCAACTCGGCTATCAACTCTTCGAGCGCATCGGCGGCCGGCTCGTGCCGACGACGGAGGCGCATATCCTTTACGGCGATGCCGATCGCGTCTTCCGGCAATTGGAGGCGCTCTCCACTCTTGCCCGCGATGTCGGCGCCAACCGGATAGGCCTCTTGCGCATCGGCGCGAGCCTGCCGATCGCCCATTCAGTTCTGCCGGTGGCGCTCGCAGCCTTCCGCAGCGAGCAGCCAGAGGTGAAGATCCATCTGCACACGCTCCCGAAGCGGGGAATCGCCGAGGCGCTGTCGCTGGGCGACATAGACGTGGGGGTCACGCTATCGCCGATCCTCGCTCCGACGGTGCGTGTGGAAACGCTCTTTGCCGCCAAGATCGTTGCTGTCATGCATGAGAGCGATCCGCTGGCGGCGGAGGAAGTCTTAACTCCTTCGACACTTTCGGGTCGATCCCTCATTTCCTATGGCTCCCATGCCGAGTTCGGCGCGGCGCTCGACGAAGCCTTTGCTTCGCAAGGCGAACTGCGCGACATATCGATTCAGATTGCCTCATCGGTCAATGCCCTGCCTTTGGTGCGGCAAGGGCTGGGCATCGCGCTTATCGACGGTCTCGTCTTGTGGAACCCGGTCGAGAGCATCGTGGCGCGCCCTTTCAGGCCGGCGGTGCCAACGCCCGTATCGCTTTCGGTGAACGAGGCGCGGCCGCAGTCACGTTTCCTGGAAGCATTCACGGATTGCCTGAGGCGCGCCTTTGTCGATACGCCGCACGAACTGGCGCCCACACGGCCGCCGAACATTTGACTGCCGCACCGCTGAAAACGTAATTTTACGCCGTCCCTACGTCTCCAGTCGATGCATGCTGCTCGCCTTCCTCCGGTAGCCTCAGGTCAGCTTAACCGAGGACGTGCGATGACGCTCAGCTTTGATCCCGATACCCTCCCCCTACCTATCGGGCACTTCATCGGGGACCGGCTGGTGCCGGCCGAAGGCGTCATCGAGATGCATCGCCCCTCAGACGGCAGGGCCTATGCGGGCTGCCCGCTCGCAGACGAAGCACTCGTTGACCGCGCCGTCGAGACCGCCAAGGACGCGCTGAAGGCAAGCAACTGGAGCGGCGTCAGGCCGCGCGAGCGTACCGTGGCGCTGCAGCGCTGGGCGGACCTGATCGAAAGCGAAGCGGAAACGCTTGCAAAGCTCGAAGCGCTTTCCTCGACCCGCCCTGTTGGCCATCTCGTCGCCGGGGACATTGCCATCAGCGCCGAGCAGATCCGCTTTTTCGCAGAGTTCGCCGATAAAGAGGGAAGCGATGTCGTACCGACCGACGACAGCCACCTGGGCATGACGATGACGGAACCCTACGGCGTCGTCGGCGCCATCACGCCGTGGAACTTTCCCGTTTCCATGGCTGCCTGGAAACTTGGGCCGGCGCTTGCCGCCGGCAATGCGGTGGTGCTGAAACCCTCGGAATTGACGCCATTTTCGACCGTCTACCTTGCCGAACTCGCCATTCGCGCCGGCCTGCCGGCAGGCTTAATTAACATAGTTCTCGGCGACGGGCCGGTGACCGGCAATGCGATCACCGGTCATCCGGACATCGCAAAGGTGAGTTTCACCGGCTCGACCGGCGCCGGCGCTGCAATCATGGCCAATATCGCCCGTACCGGCATCAAGCCGATGACGCTCGAGCTCGGAGGTAAAAGCCCGCAACTCGTCTTTGCCGATGCCGATCTCGACAAGGCGGCCGCGGCGATCGCTCAGAGCATGCTTTCCAATGCCGGCCAGGCCTGCGTCGCGGGTTCCCGTTTGATAGTCGAGGAAAGCGTCGCCGCCCCGCTCGCCGAGGCGATCGTCACACGGATGAAAGCTGCGAAGCCGGGTCCGACCTGGGATGAGACGACGCAATATTCACCGATCATCTCGAAGCGCCAGTTGAACCGCATCCACGACATAGTCCTGTCGACCGTCGATAGTGGCGCCGAATGCGTCACCGGGGGCAAGCCAATGGACTTCGCCGGCTATTTCTACGAACCGACGCTGATCGTCGGTGTCCACCAGAACTCGCCGGCCGTGGTCGATGAAATCTTCGGGCCCGTCCTGACGTTGCAAACCTTCGCCGAGGAGGAAGAGGCGCTGGCGCTCGCTGATCATCCGACCTACGGCCTTGCCGCCGGCATTTTCACCCGTGACCTGTCACGCGCCGTGCGGGTGACGCGACGGCTCCAGGCCGGCACCATTTGGGTCAACCGTTACAGCCGCTCGCGCGACCACATCCTGCCGACCGGCGGCTACAAGCGCTCCGGCATCGGCAAGGATCTTGGCCGCGAGGCCTACCACGCCAACCGCAAGAGCAAGAGCGTGCTCATCAGCCTGTAGGGAGTCTCAATGAAATCCTATTCGATCGCACTGATCCCGGGCGATGGTATCGGCCGGGACGTGACAGACGCCGCCTGGCAGGTCCTCTCGACCATCGCCAGGCATTCCGGCTTTACGCTTGCCGGTACGCCGTTCCCCTGGTCCTGCGCCTTCCACAAGGAGATCGGAACGATGATGCCGGCAGACGGCATCGAAACGCTTCGTCGCTTCGATGCGATCCTACTCGGCGCTGTGGGCTGGCCCGCGGCGGTGCCGGATTCCGTTTCGCTGCACGGTCTCCTTCTGCCGATCCGCAAGGCCTTTGTGCAGTATGCCAATATCCGCCCGCACCGGCTCCTGCCTGGCGTCCAAGGACCCCTGAGGGCCGAAAACTTCGACATCCTCTGCATTCGTGAGAACACTGAGGGGGAATATTCCGGCGCCGGCGGCCGCGTGCACCAGGGAACGGCAGATGAAGTAGCTGTCGAGACCTCTGTCTTCACCCGCGCCGGCGTCGAACGGATTCTGCGCTTCGGCTTCGAACAGGCCCGCCAACGCCACGGCAAGCTCGCTTCAGTCACGAAGTCGAACGCCCAGAAATACTCGATGGTGTTCTGGGATGAGGTTACACGAGAGCTCGCCGCTGAATATTCGGACGTGGAGGTGACGAGCTATCACATCGACGCCATGGCGGCGCGCATGGTCATGGCGCCCGAAACCCTTGATGTGGTCGTCGCATCGAACCTCTTCGGCGACATCCTCACCGATCTCGGCGCGGCCATTCAGGGTGGATTGGGCTTTGCCGCCTCCGCCAACATCAACCCAGACAGGAACTCCCCTTCGATGTTCGAGCCGGTGCACGGCTCCGCACCCGACATCGCCCATCTTGGCATCGCCAACCCGATCGCCGCCGTCTGGTCCGGCGCGATGATGTTGGACCATATCGGAGAAAAAGAGGCAGCACGCAGGGTCATGGACGCGCTCGAAACAACGACCTCCCGTGGCATTGGTACCGTGCCGGGCAAAGACAGAACCGAAACAATCACGACGGCGATTGTCGCCGCTCTCCACTGATCATAAGAGGAACACATGAGGCTGAACGACAAGGAACTTTTCCGGCAATCGGGCCTGATCGACGGCGCCTGGATTGGCGCGGCATCGGGCGAGATCGTCGCGGTGATCGACCCGGCAAGTCAGACGGTTCTCGGTAGCGTGCCGGACATGGGAGCTGACGAAACGCGGGCGGCCATCGACGCTGCCAACGCCGCTTTTGGGCCTTGGAAGAAGAAGACGCATACCGAACGCGCTGCGCTGCTCGAGCGCTGGTACGCGCTGATGCTCGAGAACCTCGAGGATCTGGCGCTGCTGCTGACTTTGGAACAGGGCAAGCCGCTCGAGGAAGCGCGCGGCGAGATCCGCTACGGCGCCGCCTTCGTCAAGTGGTTCGCCGAAGAAGCGCGCCGCATCGGCGGCCACACCATTCCCTCTCCCACGGCCGATCGCCGTATCCTCGTGCTCAAGGAAGCGGTCGGTGTCTGCGCCATCGTCACTCCTTGGAATTTCCCGAACGCGATGATCACCCGTAAGGTGGCACCCGCTTTGGCCGCCGGTTGTACCGTGGTGATCAAGCCCTCGGAATTCACGCCATTTTCGGCGTTGGCCCTCGGCGTGCTCGCCGACCGCGCCGGGATCCCCGCCGGCGTCATCAATATCGTCACCGGCATGCCGACCGCGATCGGCAACGAGTTCATGGAAAACGAGACGGTGCGCAAGATCTCCTTCACCGGCTCGACGCGGGTCGGTTCGCTCTTGATGCGCGGCGCCGCCGACAGCATCAAGCGGCTCTCCCTCGAACTCGGCGGCAATGCCCCGTTCATCGTCTTCGACGATGCCGATCTCGATCTGGCGGTCGAAGGCGCGATCGCTTCGAAGTTCCGTAATGGCGGCCAGACCTGCGTCTGTGCCAACCGCATCCTGGTACAGGCGGCCGTCTACGACGCCTTCGCCGAAAAGCTCGGCGCCCGCGTCAATGCCATGAAGGTCGGCCCGGGCACGGAGCCCGGCATCGCGATCGGCCCGATGATCAACGCGGCGGCGATCGACAAGATCGAACGCCATGTCGAGGATGCATTGGCCAAAGGCGCGAAAGTGGCGGCACGAGGCAGGTCACTGCCCGAGGGGCGGCAATACACCGCTCCTATCGTGTTGACCGACGCGACGACCGACATGCTGCTTGCCAGTGAGGAAACCTTCGGCCCCGTCGCCCCGCTCTTCCGCTTCGAGACGGAAGAGGAAGCGGTCGCGATCGCCAACGGCACTCCCTTCGGCCTTGCTGCTTATTTCTACACCGAAAGCCTGAAGCGTTCCTGGCGCGTAGGGGAAACGCTCGAGTTCGGCATGATCGGCCTCAACACTGGCGCTATTTCCACCGAGGTCGCACCCTTCGGCGGCGTGAAGCAATCGGGGCTTGGGCGTGAGGGCGCTCAGGTCGGCATCGAGGAATATCTGGAAATGAAGAGCTTCCACATCGGCGGGCTAGAATAGCCCGTCGGTTGTGGGCGCATCGCCTAGCAGTCTGCCGACGTTTATCAGCTGTCGGCACGATGATCTTTGCCGGGATGATCTCTGCCGGGCGGTCCATGACGCCGGCCGGCAGAGTTTTGTCCGCATGGCCCCGGGAGCAGCAGGCCTGTGCGAGGCAGGTTAAAGCAAGGTGAGGCATGCGCGGTTTTCCGACTTGAAATCATCACACACTTCTAGCAAGTTCACGCGGCATCCGGATGCTTGGCGATCTGGCATGGGCATCCTTGAGGGGCAATCCCGACGCCTTGAGCATGCGCCGGGAAAGCGCCTCTGGATATGTCCATCGCGGCTAGCCTACTGAATCTTGTCGAGCATCTTATAATACATGCCGACCAGCGGCAGGAACCAGGGCTTGCCGAAATGCCCCGGTACGGCCGGCCATTCGAGGCCCTTCAACGGATTCCGGTCGGGCCGGTCGAGGATCGCGTCGGCTATCATCATGCCGAGATGGGTCGAAAGCTGCGCGCCATGGCCGGAATAGCCCATGGCGTACCAGACGCCGTCATGGTAGCCGGCGCGCGGGAAACGATCTTTGGTCATGTCGACGAGGCCACCCCAGCAATAGCCGATCTCGACACTGGCGAGCTGCGGGAAAATCTCGGTGAGATTCGCCTTGAGGATGGCGCCGCTCTTGGCATCGGATCGCTGGTCGGAAGTGGCCGAGAAACGGGCGCGGCCGCCGAAGATCAGCCGGTTGTCCGGTGAGAGCCTGAAATAGTTGCCGATATTCATCGACGTCACGCAGGTGCGATTGCCCGGCATCGTCGCGCTGATCTCCGCCTCGGTCAGCGGCCGCGTTGCGATGATGAAACTGCCGACGGCGATGATGCGGCGGCGAAAATAGCCGAAGGTCGAAGGCGTGTAGGCGCCGGTGGCCACGAGCACCGCATCGGCGGTGGCGCTGCCGCGTTCCGTCTTTAGATGGTGGCGGCTGCCCGCCTGTCGATGTTCCGTGACAGCTGCCTGTTCGAACAGCGTGGCGCCGTGACGCTTAGCTGCCTCGGCAAGCCCGACAACGTAACGGCCCATATGCATCATGGCGCTCTTCTTTGACAGCATGGCGCCGAAGAAGGGGGAGCCGACTTCCTCTTTGAGGTCGTCTGCGCTGAGGAGCGCCGTGTCGGAGTCGACCTCCGCATTGACCGCCTCGAAGTTGCGGGCGATCGCGTGGTAGTGCTGGGGCTTTGAAGCGAGTTTCAGCTTCCCGGCGCGCCGGAAATTGCATTCGATACCCTCCTCTGCAATCACCGCTTCGAGCGTGTCGATCGAGTCGTCGAGCGCCTTGTAGAGCGCGATCGCTCGCTCCTTGCCGAGCTCCGCTCTTGCCGCGAGATAGCTGTGCGCCAGCCCATTGTTCAAGTGCCCGCCATTGCGGCCGGAGGCGCCCCAGCCGACCTTCTCAGCCTCCAGAACGACGACCTTGGCGCCCGCCTTTGCGAGCTGGCGGGCGGCGCCGAGGCCCGTGAAGCCGCCGCCGATCACGGCGACGTCGTAGTGCCCTTCGACCGGACCTTGGGCGCCCCCGGCAAAGGCGGGGGCTGTGTCGTGCCAGTAGGAGACGAATTTCATGGCGGACTGCCTTTTCCAAGAGACGCGGGATGCGGGTGGAAAGCCCTATCCCTTTTCCTCGTCCTGCTAGAGACCAACAACACCCGGCAGGCCGGAGATGCCGGCAATCTCAACGTAACCGTAATACGGGTTGGCAGGCTCGTGGCCGCGATTGACCCAGACCTTGTTCTTGATGCCGAGGTCATGGGCCGACATCAGGTCATATCGGAACGAGGACGAGCAGTGGAGAATGTCCTCCGGTCCACAACCAAGCATGTCGAACATATATTCGAAGGCCTTGAAGCGCGGCTTGTAGGCTTGCGCCTGCTCTGCGGTGTAGACGGCGTGGAATGGGGCGCCGAGTTTTTCGACGTTCGAGGAAATCTGCGCATTCATAGCGTTGGAGAGGATGACGAGCGGGATCTCCTTGGCGACCCTGGCAAGACCCGCCGGCACGTCCGCATGCGGACCCCAGGTCGGCACTCGCTCATAGACCATGCGTGCGGCTTGCTCGTGAAATTTAATTCCGTTGCGCTTGCAGGTCCGTTCGAGCGAATTGTGCACCACTTCCGCATAGGGCTTCCAAGCGCCGAGGATCTCGTCGAGACGATAGGCGGCGAAATTCTTGATGAACTCGGCCATGCGGGGCTCGTCCAGCTGCTCGCTGTAAAGATCGCGCGCCGCTTCCGCCATTTGGAAGTTGGTGAGCGTGCCGTAGCAGTCAAAGGTTACGTATTTCGGACGGAAGGTCGTCATGTGCACTATCCTTGAAAAGAGCGGGACCGGGTATGTGTAACGATCATAGGCGTCGACCCGCCCCTCGGCTCGCCTGATTTGGCGGCGATCGAAGCAGATTGTACCGTATCGAAACCCGGCTTTGGCAGAAGGTTGTGCAGGTCCAATGTGCCGGCGCCCTCACGCTCGACCGCAAAAGCCCTCGCGTCCGTGCCTTCCAGCATAAGATGCGGCGGCCGCTGAGAGCAAAGCTATAAGATACCGCCCGGGCGATAACCTTCAGACGATCTGCTGGCCGGCACTCCGTCAGACTTCCCGACAGGAAGTGAAGGAAATGCCATGCAGACAAATCAGATCGACGTAACCACCTTCGGTCCCGAGCATCTGGAAGCCGCCCTTAGCCTCTCGCGGCAAGCCGGCTGGCCGCATCGCCTCGAAGATTGGCAGATGGCGCTCTCGCTCAGTCAGGGCTTTGTTGCAATCGAGGACGGGCGCGTCGTAGGCACGGTACTCGTGACGCCCTACAAGCAGGACTGCGCGACGATCAACATGGTCATTGTAGACGAGTCGGTGCGGGGCCGCGGTCTCGGGCGCAAGCTCATGGAAGAAGCATTGCGACTCGCCGGCGAACGGCCTCTTCGGCTGGTAGCAACGGCGGAGGGCCTCCCTCTCTATGACAAGCTCGGCTTTCAGGAGACCGGGCGAGTGTTGCAGCACCACGGGATTGCCGGCGAGATCGCCGCACCGAGCGAAACGTCGCCCGCGACGATCGGTGATCTTGCGGCGATCACCCAGCTAGACCGGCTTGCCTTCGGCGCCGACCGCGAGGGGCTGATCGCGTATCTCGCTAAGGTCGGCGATATTGCCGTGATCAGGCGGGACGGCCGGATCGCCGGCTTTGCTGCCTTGCGGCCATTCGGCCGCGGCGAAGTCGTCGGGCCGGTCGTCGCCGGCAGTCTCGATGATGCCAAGGCGCTTGTCGCGCATTTCATCGCCAAGCGGCCTGATCGGTTCCTAAGGGTCGATACCACCGCCGACGTCGGTCTTTCCGACTGGCTTGCCAAGCAGGGACTCGCCCATGTCGGCGGCGGCATCGCCATGATGAAGCCGCCGACGCTGCAACCGGCCGACCCCGTCGCCACCACCTTTGCCCTCGCCAATCAGGCGCTCGGCTGATCCGGAGATCGTCATGTACAGCAACTCCCTCATCGAACTCGATCGCGCCCACCTTATCCATCCGGTCGCCTCCTATCGCAGCCATGAAAAGCAGGGCGTGCGCGTCCTCGCCTCGGGCAAGGGCGCGACCGTCACCGATGCTTCCGGCAAACAACTGATCGATGGCTTTGCCGGCCTGTGGTGCGTCAATGCCGGGTACGGTCACGAAAGCATCGTCGAAGCCGCATCCCGTCAGCTGCGGGAGCTTCCCTATGCTACCGGCTATTTCGGCCTCGGTTCTGAACCGGCAATCCGGCTTGCCTCGGAACTTGCCGAGCGCGCTCCAGGCGACCTCAATCATGTGTTTTTCACACTTGGCGGATCCGATGCGGTGGACAGCACGATCCGCTTCATCCGCTACTACTGGAACGCCCGCGGCGAGCCACAGCGCGACCAGTTCATCTCGGTCGAGCAGGGGTATCACGGGTCCTCGACGGCCGGGGCTGGGCTGACGGCGCTGCCAGCCTTTCATGCCGGCTTCGGCATTCCGTTCGACTGGCAGCACAAAATTCCGTCGCATTATGCCTACCGCAATCCCGTAGGCGAGGAACCGCAGGCTATTATTAATGCATCGATCGCGGCACTCCGGCGCAAGGTCGAGGAGATCGGCCGCGAGCGCGTGGCCGCTTTTTATGCCGAACCAATCCAGGGTTCGGGCGGCGTATTGGTACCGCCGAAGGGCTGGATGAAATCCATGCGCTTGCTCTGCCGTGAACTCGGCATTCTCTTCGTCGCCGACGAGGTGATCACCGGGTTCGGCCGCACCGGCCCACTCTTTGCCTGTGACGAGGACGAAGTCGTTCCGGATTTGATGACGGTCGCGAAGGGCCTGACGTCAGGTTACGTGCCGATGGGTGCCGTCTTCATGTCCGACCATGTCTACCAGACGATCGCCGACGGTGCCGGCGCTTCCGCCGTCGGCCACGGCTATACCTATTCGGCTCATCCGGTGAGCGCTGCCGTCGGGCTTGAGGTGTTGAAACTCTATGAGAACGGCCTCCTGGAAAACGGTGTCAGGGCAGGTTCCCGGCTGATGCATGGACTTCAAAGCCTCAGGGATCACCCGCTTGTTGGCGATGTCCGCGGCCGCGGCATGCTCGCTGCCGTCGAGCTCGTCGTCGACAAGGCGAACAAGACCCCCTTGCCGGCTGCCGCAGAGCCTGCGCGCCGCATCTTCGATCGTGCCTGGGAAAACGGCCTGGTCATCCGCGCCTTTGCCAACGGCGTCCTCGGCTATGCACCGCCGCTCTGCTGCACGGATGCCGAGATCGATGCAATTGTCGAACGCACCCTTAAGACGCTCGACGAGACTCTTGATGACCCGGAGGTGCGGTGCGCCCTGAGGACCTGACCGGAGGCGCGCGGGATATATATCGCGGAACGGTCATATTCGCAATTTTGTGCCGCCCCTTGGTCTCTTTTCGAAGACTCCGGTGCGGCATAGCTGCCAAACTCAAAATAGGAGACGGCCCGATCCCAGCAAACACGGCCTTATCCAGCAAGAGCGGGAAAATACCCCGCCGATGGGAACAGAACATTCTTCTTCACGGAGCCGCTCCTCGCCGGACGCGAAAACTGGGGAAACGAAATTGAAGAACCTAGCGGACTTCAAATACATGACCTTCGATGTCGTCGGTACGCTGATCGACTTCGAAGGCGGCCTCAAAGAATGTCTTGCCGGCATTGCCGCCGAGGCTGGCGTAGAGATTGACGGAGAGAGGGCCCTGGCGCTCTACCGCGCCGAGCGCTATCGCGATGACGCCGGACTCTTCCCCGATGACCTCGTACGCGTTTACCTGGCCCTCGCGCCGGCACTCGGGCTCCCGGCTGAACGCAGCTATGGTGAGCGCCTACGGGATTCGGCAAAGAGCTGGAAAGCGTTCCCCGACAGTGCCGAGGCGCTAGCAAGCCTTGCAAAGGATTACCGTCTCATCGCTATGACCAATGCCCGCCGCTGGGCATTCGATTTTTTCGCCAAGGAGCTCGGCAATCCCTTTTACGAGGCCTTCACGGCCGACGACACAGGCGTGGAAAAGCCGGATCCGGCGTTCTTCGAAAAGGTATTCTATTTTGTAGGCTTGGAAGGCAGTTCCAAAGAGGACATTCTCCACGTAGCGCAAAGCCAATATCATGACATCGGCATCTCCCGGCAGCTCGGGATGACCAATTGCTGGATCGAGCGGCGCCACGCCCAACGGGGCTACGGCGGCACGATCGAACCGGCCGAATTCACAAAACCCGACTATCACTTCACATCCATGGCCGGCCTTGCCGATGCCGTCGCCGTCGCACGCAACTGATCGATTCACCGGACTGGGCCGAAGCCTGCAGAAGACGGGCACCCCGCCATCAGACGAAAAGGGGAATGACATGACCGACAGAATCACCAATTGGACCAGCGCAGACGACGCGAGGGTGGAGAGCGCCATCCGCCGCGGCGCGACCCGCCGCGAGCTTCTCCAGATGCTGCTTGCCGGCGGTGTCGCGGCAGCGGCTAGCGGCACGATCCTCGGCCGTGCCGGCCAGGCGATCGCCGCAACTCCCGTCTCCGGCGGCACGCTTAAGGCGGCCGGCTGGTCTTCCTCGACCGCCGATACGCTCGACCCGGCGAAGGCGTCGCTCTCGACCGACTATGTGCGCTGCTGCTCCTTCTACAACCGCCTCACGTTCCTCGACAAGGGCGGCACGCCGCAGATGGAGCTGGCCGAGGCGATCGAGTCTAAGGACGCAAAGACCTGGACCATCAAGCTGAGGAGCGGGGTCACCTTCCACGACGGCAAGCCGCTGACCGCCGACGACGTGGTCTTCTCGCTGAAGCGCCATCTCGATCCGGCGGTCGGTTCGAAGGTCGCAAAGATCGCCGCCCAGATGACCGGCTTCAAGGCGGTGGACAAGCAGACCGTCGAGATCACCCTTGCCGATCCGAACGCCGACCTGCCGACCATCCTTTCAATGCACCACTTCATGATCGTTGCCGACGGCACCACCGACTTCTCCAAGGGGAACGGAACCGGCGCCTTCGTCCGGGAGGTCTTCGAGCCGGGCGTACGCTCGGTCGGGATCAAGAACAAGAACTACTGGAAGTCCGGCCCGAACGTCGATTCCTTCGAGTACTTCGCGATCAGCGACGATAGCTCGCGCGTCAACGCGCTTCTATCCGGCGACATCCATCTCGCCGCCTCGATCAATCCGCGCTCGATGCGCCTTGTCGAGAGCCAGGGGGACGGGTTCGTGCTCTCGAAGACCACCTCCGGCAACTACACCAATCTCAACATCCGACTGGACATGGAGCCGGGCGGCAAGCGTGACTTCGTCGAAGGCATGAAGTACCTCGTCAACCGCGAGCAGATCGTCAAGTCGGCACTGCGCGGGCTCGGCGAAGTCGGCAACGACCAGCCGGTATCCCCGGCGAACTTCTATCACAATCCGGACCTGAAAGCGCGTAGCTTCGATCCGGAGAAAGCGAAGTTCCACCTCGAAAAGGCGGGCGTGTTAGGTCAGTCGATCCCAATAGTCGCCTCCGAGGCGGCCACGGCCTCGATCGACATGGCGATGATCATTCAGGCCTCGGCTGCCGAGATCGGCATGAAGCTTGACGTTCAGCGCGTCCCCTCCGACGGCTATTGGGACAATTACTGGCTGAAAGCCCCGGTCCACTTCGGTAACATCAATCCGCGACCGACGCCGGACATCCTGTTCTCGCTGCTTTACACGTCCGAAGCACCGTGGAACGAGAGCCAGTACAAGTCGGAGAAGTTCGACAAGATGCTGATCGAGGCGCGCGGCTCGCTCGACCAGGAGAAGCGCAAGGCGATCTACAATGAGATGCAGGTGATGGTGGCCCAGGAAGCCGGCACCATCATTCCGGCCTACATCTCCAACGTCGACGCGATGAACGTCAAGCTCAAGGGCTTGGAAGCCAACCCGCTTGGTGGCCAGATGGGCTATGCCTTCGCCGAGTATGTCTGGCTCGAAGCCTGATAGAATGACCTGTCCAGGGGCTGCAGCCGCGCCGCTGCAGCCCATGGCCGATTTTATCTTTGCCTCGAACGACGAAAGGGAGCGCGCGTGAACAACCGGGTCCTATCCCTTGTGCTGAGCAGATTGCTCATCGCCGTGATCACCTTGGTGATCGTCTCCCTCGCCGTCTTTTTCGCGACAACGCTCTTGCCGGGAGACACGGCAACGATCCTGCTCGGCCAGGCCGCCACACCGGAGGCCGTCGAAGGTCTTCGCAAGGCAATGCATCTCGACGAGCCGGCCATCTTCCGCTTTCTGCGCTGGAGCGTTGGACTGCTGCAGGGCGATCTCGGTACCTCCTATGCCAACGAAATGCCGGTCGCCGATCTGATTGCCGGGCGCTTCATCAATACGCTGAAGCTTGCGGGCGTCACCGCGCTCTTCTCCGTGCCGATCGCGCTCACCCTCGGGATTACCGCGGCGATGCTGCGCGGCTCACTCTACGACCGAGTCGTCACCGTGCTGACGATCGGCGTCATCTCCGTGCCAGAATTCATGATAGCGACCTCCGCGGTGCTGATCTTTGCCGTCTATCTGAAGTGGCTGCCGGCGCTCTCCTTCGCCAACGAGGTCCACAGCCTGGCGGACATGCTGCGCATCTACGCCATGCCGGTCATTACCCTCACCTTCGTCATCTCGGCCCAGATGATCCGCATGACACGGGCAGCAGTGATCGAGACGCTCAATACGCCCTATGTCGAGATGGCACTGCTGAAGGGCGCCTCGCGGCCGCGTATGGTGTTTCGCCATGCGCTCCCCAACGCGCTGGGACCGGTCGTCAATGCCGTTGCGCTCTCATTGTCCTATCTGCTCGGCGGCGTCATCATCGTAGAGACGATCTTCAACTATCCGGGGATCGCCAAGCTGATGGTCGATGCGGTAGCCACCCGCGACCTGCCGCTGATCCAGAGCTGCGCGATGATCTTTTGCCTCGGCTACCTGCTCTTGATCACGACGGCCGATATCATCGCCATTCTCTCCAATCCGAGGCTTCGATGACAATGACCACTTCGAGCACTTCGACGGCTCCTGCCCGGACCCCGGGAACGCGGGTTGCCTATCGCTTCAACATCGTCGGCATTGTCGGCCTCGCGGTCATCCTTTTTTGGGCGCTCGTCGCGATATTCGCACCCCTGATCATTCCCTACCCCGTCGGCGAGATCGTCGACCTCGACTACTTCGGTCCGATGAGCCGGGAGTTCTGGCTCGGCTCCGATTATCTCGGCCGCGACATGCTCTCGCGCATCCTGATGGGCGCCCGCTACACCGTCGGCATCTCACTGGCGGCGGTGACGATCGCCTGCTTCAGTGGCGTGGTCCTCGGCATGGTTGCGGCGGTCGCCGGTGGTTGGCTCGACACGATCCTGAGCCGCTTCCTCGACGCGCTGAACTCCATACCGAGCAAGCTCTTCGGCCTTGTCGTCGTCGCCGCTGTCGGCTCCTCCATACCTGTCCTGATCCTGACGCTGTCGGTGATCTACATCCCAGGCGCCTACCGTTTCGCCCGCGCGCTTGCCGTCAACATCAACGCGATGGACTTCATCACGGTCGCCCGGATCCGCGGCGAAAGCACTCTCTATCTGATCCGTTCGGAAATCCTGCCGAATATCGTCGGGCCGGTGCTCGCCGATCTCGGAATCCGTTTCGTCTTCATCGTTCTCCTGCTCTCCGGCCTCTCCTTCCTTGGCCTCGGCGTCCAGCCGCCCTATGCCGACTGGGGCGCATTGGTGCGCGAGAACATCGGCGGTCTACCCTTCGGCGCGCCGGCGGTGATGGCTCCCTCCTTTGCGATCGCCAGCCTCACTATCAGCGTCAACCTGCTGATCGATAACTTGCCCAAGAAGATCCGCGATCGGAGCGAATAATGGCCAGTCTCGTAGAAATCCGCGACCTGAAGGTCGAAGCCACCACCGATTCCGGCCGCCGTGTCGAGATCATCAAAGGCGTCAGCCTGGAGATCGCCGAGGGCGAGATCGTCGCGCTGATCGGCGAAAGCGGTTCAGGGAAGACGACGATCGCGCTGACGCTGATGGGCCACGCACGCCCTGGCTGCCGCATTGCCGGCGGCAGCGTCTCGGTCGCGGGCAAGGACATGGTCAGGCTCACGGAAAAGCAGCGCGCCAAGGTGCGCGGCACCGAGGTCGCGTATGTGCCCCAATCGGCGGCTGCCGCCTTCAACCCGGCCGCCACCATCATGGACCAGGTGATCGAAGTTACGCGTATCCATGAGCTAATGTCGCCCAAAGAGGCGCGCGCCCGCGCGGTGGAACTGTTCCGCGCGCTGTCACTGCCTGACCCCGAGACGATCGGCAGCCGCTACCCGCACCAGGTCTCCGGCGGGCAATTGCAGCGCCTGTCGGCTGCCATGGCCCTTATCGCTGACCCAAAACTCGTCATCTTCGACGAGCCGACGACGGCGCTCGACGTGACGACTCAAATCGAGGTGCTGCGCGCTTTCAAGTCGGTCATGAAGAACGGAAGCATCGCTGGCGTCTATGTCTCACACGACCTTGCCGTGGTCGCTCAGATCGCCGATCAGATCGTCGTTCTCAAGGGTGGCGAAGTTCAGGAAGTCGGAAGCACCGAAGAAATCCTCAATAATGCGCAGCACCCCTACACGCGCGAGCTGCTTGCAGCCTTCGAACCCAGGCCGCGCGGGGCTGCCGGCCCTGCGCAGACCTCTCCGGCTCCGCTTCTGAAGATCGAAAACCTCGTGGCGGGTTACGGCCCAGCCCAGGAGGATGGCCTGCCCTTCGTGCGCGCAGTCGAGCACGTTAGCCTCGAGGTGGAGAAGGGACGCAACCTTGGGATCATCGGCGAGTCGGGTTGCGGGAAGTCGACGCTCGCCCGCGCCATTGCCGGCATCCTACCGGCCGCCGTCGGCAAGATCTTCTTCGACGGCAAGGAGCTCGGGCGTAGCGCCCGCGAGCGCTCGCGCGATCAGTTGCGGGAGATGCAGATCGTCTTCCAATACGCCGACACCGCGCTCAATCCGGCCAAATCGGTGGAGGATATCCTTGACCGGCCACTCGTCTTCTATCATGGGATGAATTCAAAGGAGCGCAGCGCCCGCATCGACGAGCTCCTGGACATGGTGCGCCTGCCCCGCAACCTCCGTCACCGCCGACCGGCAGAACTTTCCGGCGGGCAGAAGCAGCGCGTCAACTTCGCCCGTGCACTCGCCGCTGACCCGAAGCTGATCCTCTGCGACGAGATCACCTCGGCTCTCGATACGGTGGTCGCCGCAGCCGTTATCGAACTCCTCAAAGAGTTGCAGCGCGAGCTTGGACTTTCCTACATCTTCATCAGTCACGATCTTTCGGTCGTGGAGGCGATCTGCGACGAGATCGTGGTGATGTATGCCGGCAAGAAAATCGAAGAAATCACCCCCGCAAAGGCCAAGGCACCGCAGCACCCCTATTCGCAACTGCTCTTCGCGTCGGTACCGAAGCTCGACCCCGCCTGGCTCGACGGCCTCGAGCAGGATCCGGAACTGGTGCGGGCCTATTGCCGACATTAAGGTTCTACGTCACGCGAGGCGTGTCATCCAGCGGCCGTCGGCACACCGGTGGGCGGGATGAAGGAGACGCGCTGCGACGCCCGCGCTTGTAACCCCTAGTCGGTGGTTCCGTAAGTGCGGGATACAGCTGGCCGAAGACGAAGCATCAAAACGCGTCACGTGAATGCGTTTAGACACAACGCGCTTAAAGCGGAAACAGGCTCGTCAGCGGCATGTGCGCTTTAACGATTGGCGATTTCAGGACTACGAAGCTGAAGTACTTATCGATCCCCACGTCCATGTCGGTCAGGCGCTCCATGATGGTCTGGTACTCGCTGATGCCCGCAGTTACGAATTTCAAGAGATAATCATAACCGCCAGAGACCAGATGGCACTCGATGACCTGGTCCACCTTCCCGATCGCTGCAAGGAAGCGCGCGAAGTCTATCTGCCGGTGGTTCTTCAGCGTGATCTCGGTGAAAACCGTCAGCGTCTGTCCCAGCTTGCCGACGTTGATCTGGGCCGAATAGCCCTCAATATAACCCTCAGACTGCAGCTTCTTGACCCGCATGAGGCAAGGGCTCGGCGAAAGATTAACGAGCTCGGCAAGCTCCACATTCGTGATGCGGCCGTTCTTCTGCAGCTCGTGAAGAATCTTTATGTCGATCCGGTCGAGTTTCATCGCGTCACTCCGCTTGCTGAGAGGCCTCACCGACGCAGCAGATCATGCCGCGATATCCGACAATGACGTTAGCACATTGGCCGGCGTGTCGGCTTCGTTTCGCTCGATCGGCGGGAGCAGAAAGGACCGCGCTGCTGCGATAATACGGAATCTTCTGCTGCCCGGTTGACGCTCTCCGGCAACGACGTGGCCATGGAGGCTGTAGACTGCGATGAAATAACGGAGACAGACCCATGCCCGCACCGCTGAGATACGTCGACACAACGCCGGAGCTGCCCGATGCCGCCGACGCAGTAGTGATCGGTGGCGGCATCGTCGGCGTATTTACGGCCTATTATCTCGCCCGGCGCGGATTGAAGGTGGCGCTCGTCGAGAAGGGCCGCATCGGTGCGGAGCAGTCGAGCCGCAACTGGGGTTGGTGCCGCCAACAGAATCGCGACGCTCGCGAGTTGCCGATGGCGACGAAAAGCCTCGATCTCTGGGAGCGTTTCGCTGCCGAGAGCGGCGAAGATACCGGCTTCAGGCGCTGTGGACTTTTTTATCTCAGCAATAGCGAGGAGGAACTGGCCGGCTGGGCGCGTTGGCGCGACTTCGCCCGCACGGTCGGCGTTACGACGCACATGCTCGACAGTGCCCAGGCGACGGAGCGCGGCCGTGCGACAGGCCGGCCATGGAAGGGCGGCGTCTTTTCTCCGACAGACGGCACCGCCGATCCGGCATGCGCCGCGCCGGCTGTCGCCCGCGCGATCCTCAAGCTCGGCGGCACCGTCCATCAATCCTGCACTGCTCGCGGCATTGAGACCGAAGGAGGCCACCTCTCCGGTGTCGTCACCGAGCACGGCACCATCCGAACGAGGACCGCCGTCCTTGCCGGTGGCGCCTGGGCCTCCTCCTTCTGCCACCAGCTCGGCATCCGCTTTCCGCAGGCTGCGATTCGCTCGTCAATCCTTGCCGTCTCCCCAGGTTCCGCCGGCGTGCCGGACGCACTGCATACGGCCGCCGTATCGGTAACGCGCCGCAGCGACGGCGGTTACACGCTCGCGATCAGCGGTCGCGGCCGCGTCGACCCGACTCCCCAGCAGCTGAGATTCTCGCCGCAATTCTTGCCGATGTTCGTCCGGCGTTGGCGAAGCCTCGCGCCGGGCGGCCTTGAAGGCTTCCGTTCAGGCCACGAGAGCTTGAGCCGCTGGCGGCTGGACGCACCCACGCCCATGGAGCGCATGCGGATTCTCGATCCTGCCGTCGACAAGGCCACCATTCGCCTTACGCATTCCCGCGCGCTCGAACTTCTACCCGCCCTAAGGAACACTCAGCTGACGGCCGCCTGGGCTGGCTACATCGACAGCACTCCCGATGGCGTGCCCGCGATCGGCGAATTTGCAGCGTTACCCGGCTTCATCCTCGCTGCCGGCTTCAGCGGCCACGGCTTCGGCATTGGGCCAGGGGCCGGCCATCTGGTTGCCGATTTGATCACAGGCGACGAGCCGATCGTCGGTCTCCGCGCCTATGACCCGGAACGCCTCCAAAGGTCCGTCTGGGGCAAAGTCGCAGACTTTTAAAAAAAGCCGATCAGCGCGGCCCGAAAGGCGATTACCTCTTCATTGGCATGGCCGGGGCATCAGCCGAATATCGGCTAATGGTGGATTTCACCCTCGATGGTCGGGACTTCGCCGACCTCAGGATTAAGATCCGTTTCGGTGAAGGCACACCGGACCTCGAAGCGACCGCGCGGGACCGCGGTTCTCGAACCAAATAATGCGACCCGGTGGTGTGGACACCCCCGACGGCATCAAACGTGCCAGAATGGGGTGTGCTTAGAACCAGCAAGGAGGACGTCCATGAACGAGATGTCCGCTCAGGGACGCTTGGTCCCGACACCCTACTGAAAATTCCGGCTCTTGATCTTCAGGTTGTCGATATGAAGATCTGGCACGAACATATCCCTCGCCCGAACTCCCGGAGGCACTTTTTCGCGGGAATCGGGGCTGCCGGGAGAGCCATGGGCAAACTCGTCGCCGCGGCCAGTCGACGGCCGGAACGTTCCGTCGCGCTCGGCGAGGCTCGACAGATCGGCCGAGAGATCGAAGAGCTGCTGGGCAACGAGGTGTACCACGTCGCCTTCCCGCTGGATCTTGCCGTTGATCGCCATCATGCTGGCGCCGAGGACCACCCGGCGCGAGCGCTCGAAGAGCTTTGGCCAAACGACGACATTGGCCACACCGGTCTCGTCCTCGATGGTGATGAACATCACGCCTTTCGCCGACCCCGGTCGCTGGCGCACTAGCACCAGACCGGCCGTCATCAGCCATTGTCCGTCACGGGCGGTCATCGCCTCGGCACAGGTGACGATCCGACGCTGCGCGAGGTCGCCCCGCAAGAACCTCAACGGGTGCTGCCGGAGCGTCAGGCCGGTATGACTGTAGTCCTCGACGACGTTATGGCCGTCGGTCATCTGCCGCAGTTCGACTGTTGGCTCCTGCTGTTCGGCGATCGCCCGCGCCTCCCGTTCCGCCGCGGCCGTGAAGAGCGGAAGTGGCTCATCGCGCAACGCCTTAATCGCCCAGAGCGCATTGCGGCGCTCGAGACGCAATGACGGCAGGAAGGCATCGGCCTCGGCAAGCTCGACCAGCGATGCGACTGGTACACCCGACCGCCGCCACATGTCGTCCACCGATGCGAAAGGTTCGTCGGCGCGTGCGGCGACGATGCGCGCCGCGTCGGCGGTTGCCAATCCGCGCACGAGACGCATGCCGAGCCGCACGGCATGCCGGTCCGTGCCCTCTATCGGCTCGAGCATGCAATCCCAGCGCGATCGGTTGATGCAGATCGGACGGACTTCGACGCCGTGCTTGCGGGCATCGGCAACGATTTGCGCGGGAGCATAGAACCCCATCGGCTGTGAGTTCAGAAGCGCCGCGCAGAAGACGTCCGGGAAATGGTATTTCACGTAGTTGGAGGCATAGGCGATCAGCGCGAAGGAAGCGGCATGGCTTTCGGGAAATCCATAGGAGCCAAAACCTTCCAGCTGCGAAAATGTTTTTTCGGCGAATTCCGGCGTATAGCCGTTCCGGACCATCCCCGAGACTAGCTTGTCCTTGAACCTCGAGACGCCGCCGGTGAACTTGAACGTTGCCATGGATTTCCGGAGCTGGTCGGCTTCGCCGCCGGTAAACCCCGCACAGACCATGGCAACTTTCATGGCGCTTTCCTGAAACAGTGGCACGCCCAGTGTCTTGTGAAGCACAGCCTCCAGCTCCGGCGTCGGATATTCGACCTTCTCCTTGCCTTCGCGCCGGCGCAGATAGGGATGCACCATATCGCCCTGGATCGGGCCGGGGCGGACGATTGCCACCTGGATGACGAGATCATAGAAGGTCTTCGGCTTCATGCGCGGCAGCATCGACATCTGCGCGCGACTTTCGATCTGGAACGTACCGAGCGTATCGGCGTTGCGGATCATCGCATAGGTCGCGGGATCCTCCTGCGGGATGGTGGCAAGGTCGAGGTCCTGATGTTTGTGCTCGCTGATGAGCGCGAAGGCCTTGGCCATGCAGGTCAGCATGCCGAGCGCCAGCACGTCGACCTTCATGAATTTCAGAGCCTCGATGTCGTCCTTATCCCATTCGATAACCTGGCGGTCGGCCATTGTGGCCGGCTCGATCGGCACCAGATCGTCGAGCCTGTCATGGGTGAGGACGAAACCTCCTGGATGCTGACCCAGATGTCGCGGTGCTCCCATCAACTGCTGGGCAAGTCGTAGCGTCAAAGCGAGACGCCGATCCTCGGGGTTGAGGCCGAGGTCGCGCACCTGCCGCTCGCCGACCGTTTCCGACCAGGACCAGATGCCAGAGGAGAGCGCCTTGATCAGATCCTCCGGCAGGCCCAGCGCCTTGCCCACATCGCGAATGGCGCCCTTGGCGCGATAGCGCGTGACGGTGGAGCAAAGCGCCGCCTTGTCGTGGCCATAGGTCTTGTAGATCCACTGGATCACCTCTTCGCGTCGTTCATGTTCGAAATCGACATCGATGTCGGGCGGTTCGTCGCGTTCCTGGGAGACGAAGCGCTCGAATAGCAGGTCGTTGGTGTCGGGATCGATCGAGGTGATGCCGAGCACATAGCAGACGGCGGAATTGGCGGCCGATCCCCTGCCCTGGCATAAAATGCCCTGCGATCGGGCATACCGGACGATCGAGAAGACAGTCAGGAAGTAGGGCGCGTATTTCATCGTTTCGATCAGCGCCAATTCGTGGTGGATCGTCTTTTCGACATGGGCCGGCAGCCCTTCGGGATAGCGCGTCTTCACACCTTCCCAGGTGTAGTGCTCCAGCGACTGCTGTGCGGTCATCCCCGGGATGAGCGCTTCTTCCGGGTATTGATAGACGAGCTCCTCGAGCGAAAACCTGCAGCGCTCGACAATCTCCATCGTTCGGGCCAGCGCTTCCGGGTAATGGGGAAACAGACGCGCCATTTCTTCCGGCGGCTTCAAATAACGATCGGCATGCCGCTCGCGCTCGAACCCGACATCGTCGATCGTGGTGCCAGTGCGGATGCAGGTGACGACATCCTGCAACTGCCGCCGGCCGGGCTCGTGAAACAGCACGTCGTTGGTGACGACCGTCTTCACCCGGTGCTTCACCGCCAGGTTGGAAAGATCATGCAGCCGCAGCTGATCGTTGGGACGGCGGCGCAGGCAGAGCGAGACATAGGCGCGATCGCCGAAGACCTCGCCCATCTTCCTGAGCTGCACGGCGCAGGCATCATCGGCCAAGTCGGGCACCAGGATGCCAATCAGACCTTCGGCATACTGCGCAACGTCATCGAGACCCAGGATGCATTTCGCTTTCCCTCCCCTGCCCTTGCCCGAGGTCAGCAGCCGCGTCAGCCGTGAATAGGCGGCGCGATCGGTCGGGTAGATGAGTATCGACATGCCGTCAGCCAAATCGAGCCGGCAGCCGACGACGAGACGAAGGCCGGTAGCGCGCGACGCCTCCAGCGCCCGAACGATGCCGCCCAAACTGTTGCGGTCGACGACGCCGAGCGCTTCGATGCCCATGAGCTTTGCGGTTGCGAACAGTTCCTCCGCCGAGCTTGCGCCGCGGAGGAACGAGAAATGCGTTGTGACCTGGAGTTCGGCATAGCGCATCAGGCAAACACCCCGTGCAGGGACCATTTGTGCGATCCGGTCTCAGCATCGACGCCGTCTCCGGATCGGAAAATCCAAAAACGCTCGCCGGTATCATCTTCGACCACGAAGTAGTCGCGGACGGCGACCCATTCGGAGCTGCGTTTCCACCACTCCCCAAAGATCCGCTCCGGACCATCGGCGCGCTTCACCCGCCGCCGCTTGCCGCGCCAGGTAAACGAGACCGGCGGATGATCCGGCAAAAGGGCAATCACTTCTATCGGTTCGGGACGCGCCAGAAGCCGAGGCGGTCTTGACCAATGGAGCGGCCACGTGGCGCCGTCCTCGTCGGCCGTCGGCGCGATCCGCTGGACGCTGCGCTCCGGGACGTCGCTTGCAACCGGGGCAACACGGAAAAGCCGCTGGCCGCCGCGGTTGCCAAGCACATCGATGAGCGGCGCCACATCGGTGACCTGTTCTTCGATCAGGGATGAGGCCGACTGTGTTTCGATGAGCGGCTCGGCGAGGGTTGCGGCCAGGCTAAGTTTCTCGATGCCAAAGCCGGGTTCGATCTTCTCGATGCGATCGCGGAAAAGCTTTGTGAGCCAGGCGATGTCGCGGACCGGCTTCGCCGTCCCGGCCCTCAATGCCTGAATAGTGTTGTCGACGCGGTGAACAATAAGATCGGCGCGCCTCACGCCAAGCCCGCGTTTCTCGAGGTCCTGACAGAGCAGGCGCACAAGGCGGGTGACGTACTTCTCGATGGTCTCCGGCGCTCCGATCGGTTCGGCAAAGGGCTTCTGCACCTCGACGAGGTCGGTCGACCGGATCGGATCTATCGGCTCGGCGACACAGCCGAATATCTGGTCGAGACGACGCCCGACCGCCGGACCGAAGCGCAGAGTTAGCGGCGCCCGAGGTGTGGCAGCCAGATCGCCGACAGTGGCGAAGCCGAGGGTCCGCAGGCCAGTGACGGTCTCGGCCGGCAATCGCAACGACGAGAGCGGCAATCGGTTCACGGCCTTATCGGTCTCGCCCCGCGTGACGATAATCGTCTCGCGATCCGTGGTGCGGGCGAGCGCATGGGCGGCACCCCATGTGTCGGCGATCGCCGCATGGGCAGCGAGACCGCGGCCGCGGAGACGATTGACGAGGCCGGACAGCATCAAGTCCTCGCCACCCTGCAGATGATCCGCGCCTTCCGTGTCCATGACGATACCGTCTGGAGGATCCATGGCGACAACTGGAGAATATTGCGACAAGGCCCACAGCGTCAGCCGTTCCAGCGCGGCGAGGTCGGCGGCCGGATCCGCATCGATCATCATTAGGCCTTGGACCATCGCCTGCGCCTTGGCAGCCGGCATTCCGACGCGCAGGCCGAGTTTGCCAGCTGCCCGATCGACCGCCGCAATCCACCGCTTCGACCCGCTCCTGGCGATCACCACGAGGGGCGCGTCAGGAGACAGCGAAGGATCTGCCCGTCTGATCCGGTCGGTCGGCAGTGTCCGAAGAAAGACAGATACGACCCTGGCCATCGCATGCTCCGATGATGAATTCGCCTCCCTCTCCTGCCCTGACCCTCATGAGTTCCGCTAACCAGCGCGCCCGCCCGACCCCCGGCACGGTAAGCGGCTCTGACGGCAGCACTGAGATCCGCCAGCGGGTCGCGGACGCCGTCGGCATGCCGAAGTCCGAGGCCTCCGTCTGCCGGCGCCAGCGGCGGATCACCAGGCCCAACGCTCCTGACTTTTCCGCCGCAAGCTGCAGGCGGCGCGATGCCGCCATCGGCAGGCGCACGAGTTCGGCAACGACAGCGCCGAGGCCGCCATAACGCAAGGCCTCCTCGAAGCTTGCGAGCACCGTCTCTTCCTTATCGCACTCGACGAAGATGACGCGGTCGGGATGAAGCCCGACCTGGGCGAGCGCCGGAAAGAAAAGATCGAACCGCGTCAGGCACCAGACCACCTTGCCAGTCGTGCGGGCTGCAATGCCGCCGATGAAGAGTGCTGCAGCTGCCCCGTCGATCGCGCCGTTTCCACCACCGGCCACTTCGTGCAGCGCGCCATAAGCGAGCCCACCTCCCGGCAGCTGCGCGTCGATCTCGCTGACGCCGAACGGCAGAACGCTTCGCTTGCGCAAGCTGCCCCCTTCCAAGTTGGCGATTTTATCGCGCAGTTCGTCGAGGACGGCGTTCGAGGTGGCGGCAGTTGGGGTCATGATCTCCTTTACGGCCCGTTTTCGGCCTGAGAAGCAGGAATATGTTCTGTATTTGTTCTCAAAGCGAAAATGAGTCAATGCGAATGTGGCGCGCGGAGGTTGAGCGAGAGGGCCCATTGAAGAATTCCATGAAGAGATTCAAATTGATGGCGGGAATGGGAATTTTTTCACCTGAGGCGACCGGAGCCTGTGAACAATCTGGGTCCGAGACTGAAGGATCACCGCGAGCCGATCATCGAGTTCATCTGTCGCCCATGTCATCGCCACGGCGCGCTTGAGCGCAAGGTGTTGGTGAAAGCATTCGGCGCCGGTGTAAACTTCGCGATACTTCGCCGTCGTATGGCCATGGGCTGCGAGCGCATGCAGGCGCCGGAGGGTGACAAATGCGGCGCGCACTTCCCATGTCTGGACGGTACAGATGGTCCTGATGAAAGCTAGGCCATGACAAACGACGAAGGCAGCGAGCGGCCGCGCAAAATCGTGCATGTGGACATGGATGCCTTCTACGCATCGGTCGAACAGCGCGGTAATCCAGAGCTGCGGGCTCTGCCGGTAGCCGTCGGCTATCCTGCCGCCCGTGGTCTCGTGGCGGCGGCCATCTACGAGGCGCGAAAGTTCGGCGTTCATTCGGGGATGCCTTCGGTGACGGCCAAGCGCAAATGCTCCCCGACCTCATCTTCGTCAACCCCGCTTCGACGTCTACAAGGCCGTCTCGTTGCAGATCCTCACGATTTTCGCCGAGTACACGCCAATGATCGAGCCGCTCTCGCTTGACGAGGCCTATCTCGACGTCACCGAAAACCTGAAGGGCATGGAGATCGCCACCGAGATTGCCGCGGAAATACGCGCGGGCCTCAATGCGTCGGTCGGGATTTCGTACAACAAGTTCCTCGCCAAGATGGCATCCGACCTCAACAAGCGCCCAATGGTCAGGCTGTCATTACGCCGAAGAACGGCCCGGCCTTCGTCGAGGCCCTCCCCATCAAAAAATTCCATGGTGTGGGCCCCTTAACGGCCGAAAAGATGCGTAGGCTCGGGATCGAGACGGGCGCAGAACTCAAGGAGAAGACGCTCGAGTTTCAGGTCGAACATTTCGGGAAATCGGGGCCATTGCTATGGAATTGCGCGCGGCATCGACAATCGCCAGGTCAAGCCGGACCGGGTGCGGAAATCCGTTGGCGCCGAAGACACGTTCTCTGAGGACATCCACTCCTACGGGCCGGGTCCCGAAGGTCTTCAGCCGTTGAGACAGTCTCGGGCTATTGCGAGGCCAATGAGATCGGAGCCAAGACCGTGAGGCTCAAGGTCAAGTATGCCGACCTCAGCCAGATCACGCGAAGCAAGACGGTTGCGGCGCCTCTGCCGGCGCCGATCTTTCCGCCGCGCAAGGGAATCCGCCTGCTCGGCGTCTCGCTGTCATCACTGGAACGGCAGACCTCTGAAGTGGCGGCGCAATTGCAGCTGGCGCTTTAGACCGCCAGCGTCGCCTGGACAGGATCGATCGAATGGCGCTTGACCCGGAATGTCCTTGCCGGCAGCGGGCGGAGGATTTCCTCCTCGGGCACCGGCCCGTCGAGCCACGCCAAGCGCTGATCGCGGGTGAGTACCGCCATCTGGCGGTTATGAAACGGCGCGAGATCGTCATTCGGCTCGATCGTAAGGATGGCATAGGCCTCCGGCCAGTCGTCGGTCGCCGGCCGCCAGATCCCCGCGAAGTAGAACCAGTCACCGTTAGCGAGCGAAAAGCTGAAGCTCCTGTGGCGAAACTCCGAGGCCGGCACCAGGCAGCGGTGGGTCGGAAAGGTCCGTCCTTCCGACCTGACTACGGTCACGGCGCGCGCGCCGCCGTCGCGGGGGCGCAGCCCCCACGGCAGCTCCACCATCTCCACATCGCCGTCATGGCGCCTTATGATGACGCGGCGCTCATCGAACGGGGTGTCGGATTGGAAAACGGTCGCACTCGTCATAAATAGAACATATCAGGAACACTATTGAGAGACAACCAGACCGGAGACGGAGGACGCATGTGCAATGATTATCGGCTGATGGTGGATGTCGCCTCGATCATTGGGGACTTCGCCGACCTCAAGATCAAGATCCGGTTCGGCGAAGGCGCCCCGAACCTCGAAGCACGTGAGGACATCAAGATCACCGACATAGGCCCCATCGTCAGAACGATCGACGGCGTCCGCGATCAGGCCGAGCTCGTGCAGCGGCGCTGGAGCTGGCCGGGGCCGAACAAGCGGCCGGTTTATAATTTCCGGTCGGAGGGACGGGAGTTCAATTCCAACCGCTGCCTGATCATCGGCGACGGCTTTTACGAGTTCACCGAACCGAAGGATCCAAAGAAGAAGCGCAAGGACAAATGGCTGTTCACCAAGAAGGACGAGCCGATCTTCTGCATCGCCGGCATCTGGCGCGACACGCCGGAGGTCGGGCAAGCTTTCACAATGCTGACGACAGAGCCTGGACCGGACATCGCGCCGTACCACGACCGGCAGATCGTTATCCTAGATCGAAGCGTGTGGGCAGATTGCCTCGATCCGACCATCTCAGCCCAATCGCTGATCACACCGCTTGCCGCAGGCACACTGGCAGTGGAGCAGGTCGGCTGACCTCGCACAAACTAGCAGTCGCAGCGCGAAGGAGGTCTCCATGACCCGCGGGTAAATCTTGGGCAGGACGATGTAGTCCGTACCGAGTTCGCGTCCCGCCCAGGCAGTATCTGATGTGCGATTCTGCGGGGATGCTGCGTTGAAGCTCGCCGCATCTCCGCGTCCCCTGCACCAGCTGAACAACTTCCGCTGCCCCTGTTTGGAGAAGTCATTGGTCGCAACCTAAGGGTGGCTAAGCAGTGGACATCGGATGACGGGCTAGTCGCGCTGCTTCTGACCGTAGACACCTCGCCGCCAAATTGGGCAATCTCAGATGTTTTGGCGAACGTGCGCCATGACGCATTCCTGCCTGATGCGCTACCGCGATTTCCGCCTGTGGTGTCAGATAGTCTCGTCGCACCCACTTGCAGGCGGCAATGGGACCTCAAAGTCAGCCATCGCAAGAACCTGCAGTCGTTTCAGTGTCGCGGGGGATCCCGCCATCGGTGCGGCGGTGGCCGTACCTCGTCAGGCCTTTGATATCTCCGCCTACAAATTATATATTCCGACACATCGGAAGAATTAAGATGGAGGCTCCCATGCCCGCAGTTGCCGAAATGCTGAAGGCGAGCGAGGCTGCCGTTGTCTCGCGCGTGAGCCTACGCGACGTCAATCGCGTCATCGACGAGCACATTCTCCCAGAAGCCTTCGTCTCGCTCGACAACGGTCGTCATGTCCTGGCCGGGGCCTGCTCGCTCATCGCCTTCTATTTCGAGAGCGCCCGCCACCTCACCTCGGAAGAACGACTGTTTGCCATCCGGAGGGCAGAGGATCGCCTAACAAAGGCGCGCACGCTCCCGTGGTCCGCCCTGTTGCGCGAGGACTGGACTGTGCATCACGAGTTTCTGACGATCGATCTTATGCCCTTTATGAGAGGTGCTAGCGAACGGCTGGACGACCTTGCCGCAGCGCGAGAGATTGTCACATCCTCGCCAGACATCCTTGGCGGTACGCCAGTCATTCGGGGCACCCGCGTTCCGGTCTATGATGTTGCCGCATCCGTAGTGGCCGGCCGCTCGACGGAGCGTATCCTCGAAACCTGGCCTAGCCTCGACGCAGAGAAGATCAGGCTCGCCTCAATCTATGCTGAAGCCAACCCCTTGCGTGGCCGGCCGCGCGTTTTCGGCGACCTTCCCGAAGGCTCGCTCATTATCACAGATCGTCGCGTCCCCGTCGCAGGAAGACGGGATGAAGTTTCTGATCGATGAGTGCCTCAGTCCTGAACTGGCCAAAATGGCAATGGAAAAAGGTTACGGCGAAGCCAGTCATGTCGTCTGGATGAAACTGGCCGGCCGCAAGGACTGGGAACTCAAACCGATCATCTTAAGGGGCGACTAGGGACAATATGCCGACGTCGCCATCCATGCCGGGTTGATCTGCCTTAACGGCCCACCCGGCATGGACCTCGAACGACCCCCTCGATTGTCGCCCAAGCCTGGACGCCAACCTACCCAACGATCAGTTGGAACTAGCTCTTAGCCGTCTGCGCGAACAGCGTGTCCTCGCCGAAATGCAGGCAGCCGCAAAATCGCTGAGATATCGCGGCCCCAAACCATCGACCACATAGCACACATAGTCAGAAGGAGGCCGCCCGGCTTCTTGAAGAGATCCGCTATCATGCTACGGATCCTTCGAGATGCGGGAGCTCTCCGGCACATTCCGCCTTAAGAAATACCCCCTCGACACCGATGAGCTCGCGGCTTCACTCCCGCGACGATCACGCTCACTTCGTGAAATGTTCGAAATTTTACGAGCGGAGGGGCTATGATCGGTAGAGGTTCGCAATGGCGGCGATGGGAGCCGCACATCCACGCGCCCGGCACTTCCTAAACAATCAGTTCGGAGGCGGCGACCCTTGGACTGCTAGTCCGTGACAGCGACGGCCTCGATCGCAGGAGTGCAGCTTTCCAGAGATGTGAGATACGCCGCTGCAACTCCTTGATGATTTGCCGGAGTCGTGCCCCTCGCGCGAAAGCACCATCGCCTTCAGCGTTCTCCAAGTCATCGGGAAGTCCGCCACCGCGCACAAATTCTGATCGCCGTCGATGTCGTGCGCGGCCCACCGCTCCCAGCTTCTTTGAGCCGGAAGTCACGATGGTTGGCGGCACCCGTATCGACGTTTCCCACCGAGGCCGATGTCGACGGCAAGATTGGTATCGGCAAGGGGCTGGGTCGCCCAGCCGCCTTCATGCGGGAGTGCGTTGAGGTTCGCGGCACGAGAGCCATCACACCTGATAGACTACGGGCCCGGCACACCATCGTGCACAGGGCTCCGCTTTCGCAGAAGTTTCGCCGCTCGCTAAACCGCCCCAGGGTTCCAGCCGCGCCCTCTGTCGCCGAACATTTCGTATCCGTCCTTCGTGACGGCGAGCGTATCCTCGAGCTTGATGAAACCGCGTTGCGGATGAAGCATCGTCGTCTCGACGGAAATGACCATGCCTGCTTCCAGGGGCCGATCCGCATCTACGCCTTCATAGGCGACGGGGTGGTTGGTCATCAGGAATGGTGCTTCGTGGCTGATTAGACCCATGCCGTGGCAGAAGAAGTCGGTAAAGGCGGCCGAAGGCGAGCTTTTCAAAACCTCTCCCGCCGAAGCAATCATCTCACTGCCTGGTGCCCCGGCCTTGATCCTGGCAAATGCCGCCTGCTGGATCGAATCGACTTCAGCTAGCAGGTCCTCGAGCTCCGCATCGGGCTCGCCGAGCACGCCCATCCGGCAAAGGTCACCGATATAGCCCTGGTAGTTGCCGCCGGAATCAATCGAAAGCACCTCACCCTTCGCCCATGCCTGCGGCGAGGCCGCACGGTTGTGACTAGCACCCAGGGTCAGCAGGCAATACTCGAAATGCAGCCCGCGATTGGTCTCTTCTCGCCTGAGTCGTTCAATGATCTCGCCCTTGGTGGATCCCTCTCGTGCAGCCGCGATGGTAGCGAGCATTGAATCGGTGATCAGTTCGGAGGCAACCTTGAGCTTCGCCAGCTCTTGCGGTGTCTTGATCGAGCGCAGTCGCTCGAGCGCGTGCGTCGCGTCCACGAAACGCGCATCTTCGAGGCGAGAAGCCAAGAGATCCCGCGCATCAGCGGGCAGGAAGGGCGGTTCGATGCCGACGCGAGCACCCGCCTTACCGATCTTCCTCAGGTGCTCGGCCGCAAGCGCTGCTGCGTCGAGTGTACCCCATGTCGCCGTATGAACGGCGGGTGTCCAAAAAGGGTTGTTCTGGTGTTCTCCCCCTTCCATGCGGTTGCCAATATACGCCGAGTGATCGGGGGAGCCCTTCTCATAGACGACGATCGGCAGATAACGGCTGTGGCCGATCGCATCCATTGCGGCGAAGAAGATGAATTTGTAACCGCCCAGCAGGTACTGCGTGTTGTGCTTGGATGTGGCGAGCAGAACGTCGATGCCCGCCTCCTCCATGAGCTTGTCGAGTTTCGCCGCATCGAAGGGCGGCCCCGCCGCCCGCTTTTGTCTTGGGCTGGTATCCACGGAATTTCTCCCACAAAGCCGTTGTCGTGCGCCCTCAGGTACCGGGCGGGATTAGACGGAAATCCGGCAGATCCCGAAGCGCACGCTCAGGGCCTGCCGGTGAATAGACCACGAAAAGCTGCATCGGGCCGGGACCCGTGTTCCTTGTCGAGTGGAACCGGCTTTCCGGTACATAAATAGTGCAACCGGGTCCAACCCTCTGCGTCACCGGATCGCCGTTCTCGTCCTCCACCATCTGCTCGCCCTCTCCCGAGATGACGAAAATAATCTCTTCGGCGCCCGGATGATTGTGACGCGTATGCCCCTCTCCGCTCGGCAAATCGACCACACCACCCGAGAAGCGCTCCGCCCCGTTCACCTCCGGCGCGACCGTCAGCGCTAGCCGGCCCCAGTCGAAGCCGAAGCTGTCAACATCAATCGGGTAGAGAAAATATTTGTCCTTTGCCATGCCGCGGCCTCCTCCGCATCTTGCTCGCGTCAGACCACCGTACTGATGGCAAGCGCCTTGAACTCTTCCGTCTGCTTGCGGATCGCCACCTCGGCAGGCAGGCGTTCCAGGGAACTTGCGCCATAAAAACCATTGCAGCCTGGGCAACGATCCAGGATGTAGCGTGCATCCTCCGGCATCGAAATCGGCCCCCCGTGGCAGAGCACAATGACGTCCTTGCGTACCGAGCGCGCGGCCGCTGCGATCGCGTCGATTTCGCTCACGCAGTCGTCGAGCGAGATCGCGGAAGTGGCGCCGATCGCGCCTCCCGTGGTAACGCCCATATGAGCGACGACGATGTCTGCACCCGCCTTCGTCATCGCGATCGCTTCTTCCTCGTTGAAGACATAGGGTGTCGTCAGCAGGTCGAGCCGGTGGGCCTCGGCGACCATGTCCACCTCGAGACCATAGCCCATCCCGGTCTCCTCGAAGCTCCGCCGCATCCGTCCATCGAAGAGGCCGATGGTGGGGAAGTTCTGTACGCCGGAAAAGCCCATGGCCTTCAGTTCCGCAAGAAACTGGGGCATGAAAACGAATGGGTCGGTGCCATTGACGCCGGCGAGTACCGGTGTCGCCTTCACGACCGGCAGCACCTCCAAGGCCATTTCCTTCACGATCTCATTGGCGTTTCCATAGGCGAGCAGACCGGCCGCCGAGCCACGGCCCGCCATTCGGTAGCGGCCGGAGTTATAGATGATAATGAGGTCGATGCCCCCAGCCTCCTCGGCCTTGGCCGAAATCCCCGTGCCGGCCCCACCTCCGATGATCGGCTTGCCGGCGGCGATCATGGCGTGGAACTTTTCAAGAATGGTCTTGCGGGGGATTAGTGGCATCGGTGTCTCTTTCAGGGTTGGCAATGTCTCGGTAGGCGGCGACTGCGGCCTCGGCGAACTGCGGATCGTTGATGTGGAGCGGAAGGCGTTCGATGCGGCGCCGGTCATTGCTATCGACGGTGGCTTCCAATGCCTCGAAGAGCGCCGCATCCGCCGCAGGATCGAAGAAAGCGCCGCCCTCGATATCGAGCGCCGACACGCCTCGCTCCGGGATCAGGAACCGGAGAGGTCCGCTGCAGAGGTTCAGCTTTGCGCCAATCCACCTTCCGATCGCAGCGCATTCGTCCGGAGTCGTGCGCATGAGGGTGACGTTTGGGTTGTGGCGGTACAAGAGCCGGCCGGAATATCGCTCCGGTACCGTCTCTGGCGCCCAGAAATTGACCATATCCAAAGCCCCGACGGAGCCGACATAGGGCAAATCGGTGCGCGCAATGGCGCCGAAACGATCCTCGGTCGCCGGCAGCACGCCGCCGAAGAGAAGATCGCACACCTCCGTCGTCGTGATATCGAGCACACCCGATAGAAGCCCGCTGTCTGCAAGCTTCTCCATTGCTCGTCCGCCGGTGCCCGTCGCGTGGAAAACTAAACAGTCATGGTCGGCCTTCAGTCGTTCAACGATGGCAGTCACACAGGGCGTCGTCACGCCGAACATGGTCAGGCCGAGAGCGGGCTTCGAGGACGTTTCCTGCGCCGGCCTGTTCGCCATGGCGGTAATCGCCTCGGCCGCGTTTTGTAAGATCACGCGGCTCACGCGGTTGAGCCCGGCCATGTCGGTAACCGACGGCATCATGATGATGTCTGAGACGTCAACATAAGGTGCCACGTCGCCGGACGCGAGCGTCGAGACCATGACCTTCGGTAGCCCGAGCGGCAGCCTGCGCATGCCGGCGGTGATGATCGACGTCCCGCCGCCGCCACCCATGCCCACCACGCCGGCGACGTCGCCCCGGCGGGGAAGGAACCTCGCGAATGCCTCGCCCATCGCAGCAATCGCTGTTCCCCGGTCGTCGCCGGAAAGTACCGCGGCGGCACCGCCTGGATGCGCGGCGGCGACGGTTTCGGCGGAGATGTCAACCATAACCGTGGGGCGACGCGTGCCGACATCGACCAAAACAGGCCGGCCGCCCGCTGCCTCGACGCAGGACGCAAGATAAACGAGTTCCTCCCCCTTCGTGTCGGCCGTGCCGACGACGTAGATGTGCTTCATCTCTCCTCCCCGGCGACCCTGGCCCTCCTCTGCCGTGAAAAGCCGCCTCATGCCGGCCGGTTTGCCGGCACTTGCAAATTTATGAGATGCGCGTATCGTAAAGATATGGATGTCTCACGTCAACAGAGCGAATCCTCCTCACGCGCCGAACGCGGTCCCCGAGCCCGCACACGCAAACTCATGTTGGATACCGCCACACGGTTGATGCAGTCCGGTATCACCCCCTCGGTGAGTGAGGTCGCCGAAGCCGCCGAAGTTTCGCGCGCCACTGCCTACCGATACTTTCCGAGCCAGGCGGCGCTGGTTCATGCGGTGGTGCACGAGGCGCTCGGCCCGATCCTCGACTGGAGATCCGAAGCGCCCGATGCGCTCACCCGCGTTGGCGATCTGCTCGCGACCGCCATGCCGCGCATCGACGAGTTCGAGGCGACATTCAAGGCTGCGCTGAAGCTCTCGCTCGACCAGTGGGCCCAGCGCCAGGCAGGCACGCTCGGTAACGAACCACAGCTCACGCGAGGGCACCGCGTCGAACTCCTTCGACAAGTCACCGTTCCACTTGAGGGCAAGGTGTCAGTTGAGGCCCGCGAGCAGTTGGCTCAGGCGCTCTCGCTTGTTTTCGGTGTCGAGGTGCTGGTCGTGCTCAAGGATATTTGGGGCCTCTCGGCCGAACGCGCGCAAGCCGTTGCAGAATGGGCGGCAGCAGCCTTGGTCGAGGCGGCGGTCCGGGATGCGCAAACCGCGGCATGATCTCGCGCACTCTTGCCCGCATGGAAACTGGTTTGACCAATTTAGATGATGCGCGTGCATAACGACTTAGCGACAGCTCTTTCCTGATTGAACTGAGGTAAGGCATGCAGGTTAAATTCCGTAGCGAGGCCGGCATTGTGAGCGGTGATCTGCGGCAGACTGCGATGAAACAGTAATCTTGACGCTCGTCAGCTTTGGTACTACCAGATTGGTGCTGCGTTCGTTTGGGGCTTGATATCTGTCCCAACCGCAAGGGTCGGAGGAGGACCCGCCGCAGAAGCGCCAATCAGGAGGATTTGACAGACGGACCGCCGTGGTAAGGTGGGCGGGATGCAAAAAAGGGGAGGAAAAATTATGCGCAAGACAGTGGCCGGCCTGTTGGCTGGTATCAGCTTTATGTTCGCCTGCGGGACGTCCGCGCAATCACAAGAACTGACGATTTTCTGGGCGGAATGGGACCCGGCCAATTATCTCCAGGAGCTTGTAAACGAATACGAGGCCGAGACCGGCGTGAAGGTCACGGTCGAAACGACTCCATGGGCCGACTTTCAAACGAAGGCCTTTACCGAATTTAACGCCAAGGGCTCGGCCTATGACATGGTCGTCGGCGACTCACAGTGGATCGGCGCCGCATCGGAGGCCGGCCACTACGTCGACCTCACCGAGTTCTTCAACCAGCACAAGCTAAACGAGGTGATGGCTCCTGCCACGGTGAAGTACTACTCGGAGTATCCTGCGAACTCCGGCAAGTACTGGTCGATCCCTGCCGAGGGTGACGCTGTCGGGTGGTCATACCGCAAGGATTGGTTCGAGGACCCGAAGGAGATGGAGGCCTTCAAGGCGAAGTATGGCTATGACCTCGCTCCGCCCAAGGACTGGAAGCAGTTGCGCGACATCGCCGAGTTCTTCCATCGTCCGGACCAGAAGCGCTACGGCATCGCGATCTACACCGACAACTCCTATGACGGCCTCGTTATGGGCGTGGAGAACGCCATCTTCTCTTTCGGAGGAGAACTCGGAGACTACAGCACTTACAAGGTCGATGGGATCATCAACTCGGAGAAGAACGTCAAGGCTCTCGAAGCCTACCGCGAGCTTTACGGTTTTACGCCTCCTGGCTGGGCCAAGTCCTTCTTCGTCGAAAACAACCAGGCGATCACCGAAAATCTGGCGGCGATGAGCATGAACTACTTCGCCTTCTTCCCGGCGCTGGTCAATGAAGCATCAAACCCGAACGCGAAGGTCACCGGCTTCTTTGCCAACCCTGCCGGCCCGGAGGGCGACCAGTACGCCGCGCTCGGCGGCCAGGGCATCTCCATCGTCTCCTATTCGGAAAACAAGGAAGAGGCGATGAAGTTCCTTGAGTGGTTCGTCAAGGACGAGACACAGAAGCGCTGGGCCGAGCTCGGCGGTTACACGGCAAGCGCCAAGGTGTTGGAGTCCGAAGAGTTCCAAAACGCGACGCCCTACAACAAGGCCTTCTACGAGACCATGTTCAGAGTGAAGGACTTCTGGGCAACGCCCGAATATGCCGAGCTGCTGATCCAGATGAACCAACGCATTTATCCCTATGTGACGGCCGGCCAGGGTACAGCAAAGGAGGTGCTCGACGCTCTCGCCAAGGACTGGAACGCGACCTTCAAGAAGTACGGCCGCCAATAACTGTAAGACACTGCGGGAGGGTGCCCGGCTCCCTCCCGTTCTTCAACTTGGCACCGGACAGGGCTCGCGCCGGACGCGGCGACGCGCTCAGGCAATACGCAACAGATGGCGCAAGTGCGCCCGGCGTCGGGCTCTGGGAGGAGGAGCACATTGGCCACCGTGGTTATGACATCGCTGGATTCGAAGTCGCGCGCGGCTTCGCGCGGCTTGAGCGACATCAAAATTCGCAATCTTTTCATTATTCCGACGATCCTGTTCCTGATCGTCTTCAACATCTTCCCGTTGATCTACTCGCTCGGCTATTCTTTCACGGACTTTCGTGCTTCGACGAACGCGCCGGCCACCTTCGTCGGCCTGCAGAACTACCGGGAACTGTTAAACGACCCCTTCATCTGGGCAAACTTCGCCATTACGGCGAAATACGTGATCGTGTCGGTTACCGGTCAGGTTGTCGTCGGCTTCGGCACGGCGATGCTGCTCAACCGTGAAATTCCGTTCAAGGGTTTCATCACGACACTGCTTCTGCTGCCGATGATGCTGTCGATGGCGGTGGTCGGCCTCTTCTGGAAGCTGCTCTACGATCCTTCCTTCGGCATTATCAACTACGCGCTCGGCCTCGGCTCTTTCGAGTGGCTGGCGAACCCCGAAATGGCACTCTACGCTGTCGCCATCACCGACATCTGGATGTGGTCACCCTTCGTGATGCTGCTCTCGCTCGCAGGTCTCTCGGCCGTACCGAGGCACCTTTACGAGGCGGCTGCCATTGATCGAGCGGGACCGTTCTACACGTTCTTCCGTATCACTCTGCCGCTCGTTGCGCCGATACTCATGATCGCCATCATCTTTCGCACGATGGAGGCTTTCAAGACTTTCGATCTCGCCTACATTCTCACCAGCCAACCGACCACGGAGGTGATCTCCATCCGCCTCTACAAGATGGCGTTTCAGGAATGGCAGACCGGGCGGTCCTGCGCACTTGCCTACATAGTGCTGATCATGGTGCTCGCGATCACCAACATTTACGTCAAATATCTCAACAGGGTGAAGGAGCGCTGAGATGGCGGCCGTCCAAACTCGCTCCGAGCGCGCGCTGAACCGGGTAGCGATCGCCGCCGTGCTCGTAATCACGCTGCTGTTCCTCGCACCGATCTATTGGATCACGTCTACGGCCTTCAAACCGCGTAACCTCGCGACGACCATCCCACCGACGGTCATCTTCGAGCCGGAGATTTCGCCCTTCGTCAAGCTCTTCACGAAGCGCTCTCAGTTGCGGTCAGCACCGGAGCCAGAGGTCTATGCTGCCGCTCCCTGGTGGGAACGGTTGGTCTTCGACGGGGGGGAAAAGGTCGTGCGTTCGGGACGCGGTGAGGTGCAGCTATCCGGCTACCCCAACCGCTTCATGAATTCGCTCATCGTGGCGATCACCTCTACGGTGCTCGCCGTTGGCATGGGCACCTTCACGGCCTACGGCTTCTCGCGTTTCAAAGTGAAGGGCGAAGCGGACCTGTTGTTCTTCATTTTATCTACACGCATGCTGCCGCCGGTGGTCGTGGCAATCCCCATGTTCCTGATGTACCGGGCTGTCGGGCTGAACGACACTCACTGGGGTCTTATTATTCTCTACACCGCCTTCAATCTGTCCTTCTCGGTCTGGCTGATGAAGGGCTTCATCGACGAGATTCCGAAGGAATATGAGGAAGCGGCGCTTGTCGACGGCTACACGCGCTTGCAAGCCTTCTTCAAGATTGTGCTGCCAGAGGCCGCCACAGGAATCGCCGCGACCGCCGTCTTTTGCTTCATCACAGCGTGGAATGAATATGCTTTCGCGCTGATTATGACGAACCGGCGCGCGCAAACGGCACCGCCCTTCATCCCAAGCCAGGTCGGCTCTGGCCTTCCGGATTGGACCGTCATCGCCGCAGGTACCTTCCTGTTCCTGCTACCGGTCGCAATCTTCACCTTCCTGCTCAGGAACCATCTCCTGCGTGGCATGAGCTTCGGAGCGATCCGCAAATGACGTTTCGTGCGATAAACCAGAAGTATCTCGCGCCGGGCGCGCAGCTCCTGATGATATTCGGGATCATCGCGCTGTGCCAGCCATGGAACCTGTTCCTTCATCGCTATGGACTGACGATGACGTTAGTTGGGCTGATTGCCTTCATGATCACGTCGAAGGTCCCGCCGGAACAGAAAGCTGACGAGAGCAGGCCATGACGCAGATTGAATTACGCGGGATTGAGAAGCACTTTGGTGCCGTTCAGGTCATCAAGGACCTCAATCTCACCATCGCTGACAACGAGTTCATTGTTCTGCTTGGCCAGTCCGGCTGCGGCAAGACGACCACTCTACGCGCGATCGCCGGGCTCGAAACGATTGATGAAGGCGACATCCTAATAGACGGCCAGCCGGTGCAGCACATAAAGGCGGCGCACCGAGACATCGCCTTTGTGTTCCAGTCCTTCTCGCTCTACCCGCACATGACGGTCTTCGAGAATATCGCCTTCCCGCTGCGCGCAACGCGCGGCAACCGTGCCGATATTGAGCGCGAGGTTCAGGCGGTTGCAAAAACGCTCCAGATCACCCACCTCCTCGTCAAAAAGCCCTCCGCTCTTTCCGGGGGCGACATGCAGCGCGTGGCGATCGGCCGGGCACTCGTCCGGCGTCCCAAGGCGATGCTTATGGATGAGCCGATCGGCGCGCTTGACGCGAAGCTCCGCGAAGAGATGCGCGCTGAAATCAAGCGACTTCACATCAAACAGGGCTCGACAACGATCTACGTAACCCATGACCAGGTCGAAGCGATGTCCCTCGCCGATCGCATTGTCGTCATGCACGAAGGTGTGCTGCAGCAAGTCGGCAGCCCCCATGAGGTGTACGCTCGTCCTGCCAACATGTTCGTCGCGCAGTTTGTCGGGAGTCCGGTCATGAACATGTCTGACGTGACGGTTTCAGAGGACGCGGGGCATGCGCGGGTCGTGGTCCGAGGTGCTCCAACTTCCTTCGATTTTCCGTCGAATCTCACGGCCCAGCTCGCTGTCGCTGGGGCTCAAAACGGCAATCTCACCCTCGGCGTACGACCAGAAGGGGTTCTCCTGTCGAGGGAAGCACGTGAGGGCTACGTGCCCGTCGAGGCCCATATCATCGAACCGCTCGGCTCGCATGACATCATAGACCTGCAGGTTGGCAACCAGATGCTGCGCGCGCGGACAAAAAGTGGTTTCGTGCCCCGGCCCGGCGAGGCCGTCTGGGCTCGCATAGATCCGGCTCAGGCGCATTTCTTCGACAGCTCGACTGGCACATCTTTCGGGATCAGGCTCTGATGGCGCATATCGAACTCAAAGGCATCACCAAGACCTTCGGAACCCACACCGCGCTGAAGGATCTCAGTTTTGAAATTGCCGACGGAGAGTTTTTCGTGCTCCTCGGCGAGACGGGCGCCGGCAAGACGACGACCCTCAGGCTGATTGCCGGGCTCGAAAAGCCGACGGGCGGACAGATCTTCATCGACGGTGAGGATGTCGCCGACTGGGGCGCCGCCGAGCGCGACGTGGCGCTTGTGCTGCAGCAGTATTCGCTCTATCCCCGCTATACCGTCCGCGAGAACCTCGAATTCCCCCTGAAATCTCGCATCCGGCGCGTCGAAGCGGTCGAGATCAAGGAGCGTGTCGCCCGTGTCGCGAGGACGCTCCGCATCGAGCATCTGCTCGACCGCAAAACGGACCGCCTATCGGGTGGCGAGATGCAGCGCGTGTCCATCGGCCGAGCCATCGTGCGCAAGCCGCGCGTCTTTCTGATGGACGAGCCCCTTTCCGCCCTCGACGCCAAACTTCGCGAGGCGCTGCGCACTGAACTCAAAAACCTTCAGATGAATCTCGGCGCGACCTTCCTCTTCGTCACCCACGATCAGATCGAAGCCATGTCGATGGGCGACAAGATCGGCGTACTCAACAACGGCCAGCTCGTTCAGACAGGCACTCCACAGGAGATCTATCGCAATCCAGTCAACACTTTCGTTGCACGTGCAGTCGGATCGCCGCCGATGAACCTGATCTCCGGCAAGCTCGCGGCCAGCGAGGCTATCGCGGACGAAGGCTACCGCTTGCCTTTTGACGCGGCGTTCGGCGCTGCGCTCGACGGGCGGCCCCTCACCTTCGGCATCCGGCCTGAGGATCTCTTCCTCGAAAGCGGCGCACCCGGCGAGGCCCGCGTGCACGACGTCGAGAACCACGGTGTCGAGAAGATCGTCACGCTTCGTACAGGCAACCGCTTCTTGCAGGCGACGGTGCCAGCTCAGACCGACCTCGAGATCGAGGAGTCTGTTCGCTTTTCCTGGAATCCGGAGAAAGTCGTGCTCTTCGACGGCGGAAGCGGGATGAGCCTGCGCCACGCTGGCTGAGGCTTCATTGACGGCAAAAACCGATTCCATCCTGGTCGTGACTTTCCGCTTATTTGCCCGTCATTCACATGGCCACCAGGACGCGTCCATCCGGAATGGGCGAAGCCCTATGCCGGGAACCGCCGCCTGTAATGTTCCACGACCTCAGGGTTGCGGAGATTAACGGGCAATCCCCCTTCCATGACGCGGATCGCTTCGGCCGCAGCTCCTATTCCCATGCGCATCATGCTTTCCTCGGTGATCCCGGCGAGATGAGGCGTCACGATCACATTGTCCTGCCGGAAGTAGGAATGTTCGGGTGGCAGGGGCTGTGTAGAGAACACGTCAAGGGCAGCGCCGCCGATACGCCCCATCTCTAGCGCCTCGATCAACGCAGCATCATCCACGACCGGACCGCGCGACACGTTGACGAGGATCGCGCCCGGCTTCATGCGCGCAATTCGCTCGCGACTTAAAAGCCCGGTCGTCTTGGGCGTGAGCGGGCAACAGAGAACGATGATATCCGCCGTCGAAACCAGGTCGTCGACTGAGAGAAACCGGACACCGTCCGGCAGGCTTTCCGGCGAGCGGCTGTTCGCAACGATCTCCAGCTGGAACCCGTACTTCGCGATACGGAAGACCGCCTTTCCCACATTGCCCATGCCGATGACGCCGATGATGCGGCCGGCGAGATCAAGTGCTCGGTCGGAGTGGGCTCGCCCAGCACTCCAACCCATGTTTCTGAGATCGCGGTCCATAGGACGGAACTGGCGCAGCAACGCAAGCGTCACCATGAAGACGTGCTCCGCAACGGTCGGTGCGTTGACGGCCGGCACGTTGGCGATAAGCACACCGGCGGCCGTGGCCGCGTCATAGGGAATCATGTCGAGCCCCGCACCGTGCCGGACTAAGGCGCGCAGGGCCGGTACATTTCCGAAGAAGGCCGGCGGTATCGGCGCGCGCACGATGACAATCTCCGCACCCTCACCTTCACGAAGCAACGTCTCGGGATCGGGGGCGGAGGCGACGCGGAGATCGCCCGCCGCCTTCAGCATCGCTTCGGCGTCGGGGTGCAGGCGGTGGGTCGAGAAAATGAAACTCATCGGCCTCCTCATTGCCGACCGGGGACTACTCCGCGGCTGTCGCAGGCCCGCCGATGAGGCCCTTCCAGTAGCTTTCCGCGCCCTGAAGATGCGCGTTCATCAAAGCTTGGGCGAGATTGCCGTCGCGTGCGAGCAGCGCCTCGTAGATACGGATATGTTCTTCATGCGAGCGGCGGCTGCGGGCGATATCAGCGAAGTAGATAGGCAGTCGCTGTTCGCCCATGGTGTAATAGACGCTGCAGATCCGGTGGAACACGCTGTTCTTCGTAGCCCGCACGATCTCCAGATGAAAGTCCCGGTCTTCGCGCGCGAGGCCCTCGCCTGCAGCGATCTTCGCCTCGGAAGCGGCGAGAATTTCGCGCAGCCGTTCGTAGTTCTCCTCCGTCGCCCGCGCGCAGGCGAGCTCCGCAGCCTTGATTTCGTGGATCTTGCGGAGTTCCACCGTCTCGTAGATCACGATCGGGTCCAGTGGCACGCCGGCGCGCGCGAAGAGTGCTATGGCCTCGACACTGGCCTCTGTCGTCGTCAGATAGATGCCCGACTTCGGCCGGCGCTCCACGATGCGCATGGCTTCCAGGATTGCCAGAGCCTCCCGGATCTGTCCCCGGCTGACGGCGAAGTGCTCGGCGAGCTCCCGCTCCGAGGGTGTTCGCCCATTGCCGCTCGAAGTCGAAAATAGATGGGCCGCCAGATCCGAAAGCAGATTGTTTTCTTTCATGATTACAGTCTTTGCGCATGAGTCTCCAGGACGCGCTCATTTATCGTAAATCCCAGGCCGGGTTTATCGGGAATCTCTAGCATCCCGTCTATCACGGCGACAGTCTCCTCGACGAGGTCGTGGATCATTGGGTTCGCGCCGACCGAGTATTCGATGACGAAGCTCGCCGGGGAGGCCGCGCAGATGTGCAGGCCAGAGAAGAAGCACGGCGCACCGGCCCATAAATGCGGGGCAAGACGGAGGTTGAAGGCACTGGCGATCGCACCGATGCGCATGGCCTCCGTAATGCCGCCGCAGAACGCCGGATCGGGCTGGAAAATATCGGCTGAGCGCAGCACCGCAAGGTCGCGGAAAGCGAAGCGAGTGGCCTCGCTCTCGCCGGCTGCGATCGGCACGTTTCCAGCGGCGCGCACTTCCGCCATGCCGGCCTTGTCGTCTGCGATCACCGGCTCCTCGAACCAGGCAAGATCGCAATCCCGGACGAGCTGGATGAAACGTTTCGCGTCGGCAACCGTATAGGTGCCATGCGCATCGACCATGATGTCCACCGAGGGGCCAAGCGCCTTGCGGGCAGCACGCACGCGGGCGGCCGAGACATGCGGTGCGCGGTCCATCGCGCCGACCCTCATCTTGACCGCCTTGAAACCGCCACTGGCTAGGTAGGACTGCAGTTGGGTGCCGATCTTTTCGGCACTCTCCCACCCGCCGGAAGCATAAGCAGGCAGCCGATCCGCCTTACGCCCGCCGAGCAGCTTCCATACCGGCACGCCCAGCGATTTGCCGAGGATGTCCCACAATGCGATATCGACCGCACTGATCGCGGCAATCGAGAGGCCCCGGCGTGAGAGCTCCGGCATAGCATGACCCGACATCGCCGCCGTTTCGTGGCGCACGCCATTGTAGAGCATCTCCCAGATGGCGGAGATATCGGCGGCGTCGCGACCGACGAGCCTCGGCCCCACCTCATGGTTGAGCATGTGCACGAGCGTGCCGTAAGTACCCGCGCTGCCCGCAGCATTCTTGCCCTCACCCCACCCCACGATCCCGTCATCTGTTTCTATGCGCAGGATCGCCGCGTCGAAGGTTGTCAGGCGCCCGAAATCGCTGCGATGCTGCCGTTTGGCTTCGATAGGTATGCGAACCCACCAGGCTTGGACGGTCTTGATACGCATTTCGCCTCCCAACCTCGCAGCACGCCGGCCACGGGGCATGCTCGCGACCCGTCCTCACTTGATCAGCGGCAGGATGGTCTCTGCGGTGATCCGCATCTGGTCATCGTAGAACTTCTCGGTCAGCAGGCTCGATCCGTGATCCTGGATGAATTTCAGCTGCTCCGGCGGGATATCGACCGGGTTGCGCTCGACCATGTCGCGGTATTTCGCCGCCGGCGTGCGATCTACCGGAGCCACGAACTCATTGGTGAGCGCGCCGTCGTATCCGATCTCTTTCAAAGTGGCGACGATCTTCGGCCAGTCGAGATGACCGAGGCCCGCCGCAAAGCGGTTGTTGTCCGCCACATGGAAATCGAAAAGCCGGTTTCCGGCGAGTCTGATCGCGTCGTATATGTCCTCCTCCTCGATGTTGAGGTGAAAAGCGTCGAGGCAAACGCCGCAATCGGGATCAACTGCCTCGGCTAGCGCGAGCGCTTGGGCAGCACGGTTGAAGAGATAAGTCTCGAATCGGTTGAGCGGTTCAATCGCCAGCCGGACGCCCTTTTCCCGGGCGTGGGCGAAGCATTCCTTCGTCGCATCCACGACCCATTGCCATTCCTCCTCCTCGGTGCCATCGGGAACAACCTTGCCGACGGTCGCAGGTACAAGGGTGACGATCTCGCCTTCGAGTTCACTCACCATCGTTACAACACTCTTCACGTAATCCACTGACTTTGCTCGCTGGCCCTCATCTTTGGCTGCGAGGTTGCGCTCACCGAGCGTTAGCGTCACCGCGCCCCAGCAGCGAATGCCGTGCTCTTTGAGCAGTGCGCGCGTGTCCTTTATGTCGTACTGGGCCGGCTCGCCTGAAATCTCGATGCTCTCGTAGCCGTACTTCTTGATGCGCTTCAGCGTGACGGCGAGAGGTTCCGCCCGCATCCAGTTGTGCGTCGAAAGGTGCATAAACGTCCTCCCAAACTATCGTTACTGCCGCGGCACTCGAGGGGTGCCGGAGCATCTCCTCCACTCCGTCCGAACCTATTCTGGTTTGGCCAATTCTACTTCCTAAAAGGTCTATCCCAAATTGCCTCTGCCGGCAAGGCGCTTACGCAGCCATGCATTTGCGGGCTTTTCTCCAAGCGTGCGGCGTATCGCTGAGCTTCGGTCCGAAATCATTGACGTTGCCAACTTGACCAGATCGCCGGATTTGGTATTACCAGATGCGGCCGGCGTGGGGAGGCATTACCGCGGCAGTGAGAAACCGGAGGAAGGAACCATGAAGATCGGTATGTGCATGTTTCTTTGGACGACGAGCGTCGGCCGGAAACATGAAAAGTTACTCCGGGACATCAGGGCGACCGGCTTCGACGGGGTAGAAATACCGATCTTCGAGGGCACTCCGGACGATTACCGCCGCCTCGGCGCATTGCTCGATGGCATAGGTCTGGAGCGCACCGCTGTGTCTGCCATGAGCGACCCATCCATGAACCTGATTTCGCCTGAAAATGCGACACGCAAGCGCGGCATCGCTTACATGCAATGGGCTATCGATTGCGCGGCCGCCCTCGGCGCGCAGACGTTAAGCGGTCCACTGCATTCTACGCTCGGCCAGTTCTCCGGTACGGGGCCCACCGCCGCAGAACTGAGGCGGTCCATCTCTTCGCAGCGCACGATCGGCGATTATGCCGCTCAGCGCGGTGTCACCGTTGCGCTCGAGGCGCTGAACCGCTTCGAGTGTTATCTCGTCAACACAATGGACGACCTTGCTGCTCATATTGATGCAATCGGGCGTCCGAATATTCGCGCCATGTACGACACCTTCCACAGCAATATCGAGGAAGCCGATCCCGTGGGGGCCTTCACCCGCAATGCGGACCGCATCGTTCATGTCCACATCTCGGAAAACGACCGCGGGGTACCGGGCCGTGGCAACATTCCATGGCCGGAGACCTTCAAGGCAATCCGTGCGAGCGGCTATGACGGCTGGCTGACAATCGAGGCCTTCGGTCGCGCATTGAAAGACCTCGCGGCCGCGACGAAGGTCTGGCGCGATTTCTCCGAGACGCCGGAAGTGGTCTATCGCGATGGATACTGTCACATCCGGGACGGATGGAAGGCAGCGGCATGACAGACCCGGCCTTCCGGACGAAATCATAGCAGCTCCAGTTGAAATAGCCTGTGTGGCGCCGCTCACCAACGTTACAGCGGACCTGCCGGAGACCGGCGGCCGAGTCGGTCTCAGCCGACTGAGTTGGGTCAGGTTTTCTGCAGCGAGATCGGCTGCTTCACCGCTGCCAGATCAGGGCCGCGGACGACCCGATACCGCGCTTCAACGAGGTTATAGATGCCGAAAGCAGCAATACCGACAGCGACGGCGATGTACAGGATCGAGCCAAACGGCAGTTGTCGAAGCCACTCCAGGGCATCGCTCATGCTGCCAGCCTGTTCCGGGTCAACCCGGAATCCGGCATAGGCGAACAGGATACCGACAATCACGAAGACAGCGCCACGCGCGACGAGGCCGTAAATGCAGATTGAGGTAAGGACGCGGTTCCGGTCGGCAATGCGGAGATATCGCTCGAACTTTCGTGTGAGGCCTTTGTAGGCGGTGACGACGCCACCGACGATGAAGCCGATCCCGACCGCGATTGCCAGGTACGAGCCGAACGGCTTCGACATGATCCATTCCGCCAGCCCTTTCTCGCCTGATTCCTGGTTTCCTCCCGCAAGAAATAGTGCATGTCCGAGGGAGTAGCCGGCCAGCCCAAGGTACACTACGGCGCTGCCGAACAGTGCACTGCGCACAGAGAGCCCCTTGCGATCGGATCCGTGGCCGTCACTATCGGCAAGGGACTGGGCCAATCTCCAGGCGACAAACCCGAGCAGGCCGAGCCCGATCAATCCCACCCAGACCCGGCCAAAGGGCTGTCCGAGCAGCGTCAAGAGCGCTGATTTCATTTCGGGCCGACCGCCTGTCACTCCGGAGAAAAGAGCGAGTCCGGCAACGAGAAGGAACACGACACCACGGGCCGTGTAGCCTGCTTTCGCAAGTAGGCCGAAACGAAATCTTGAGGGCATCGTGCTCTCCGCGCTCCAATTTTCTTCGTCTACTAACGCACGACCTGCCGGAAGGTTGTCGTGGTTCGATCCAAGCTCTCGGCCGGCCACAGGCGAGCACCCGCGACAAGATCGTTTTCGACGCCCGGGCCTTGCCCGAACAGCCGCTTGTCATGGGAAATCTAAGGGTGTTGCCATACGGCACCCCCACCCTCTGTTCCTTGCCATCAATGGCTGAGACATGCCATCAAGTGTGAGACACAAGTGACCGCGAAGACCTTTGCAGCGCAAGCAGACATTGCAAGGCGCGCAGCAGAGGGTACGCTCCGGGCGCATCTTCGTCAGGAAGCCCCACACACTTCAGGAGAACTCATGTTTGACCATGTCAAATTCGGCGTCAGCGACTATGCAGCGAGCAAAGCGTTCTTCCTCAAGGCACTCGAACCGCTCGGCGTGGCCGTAGTCTCGGAGGGTCTGCCGACGTACGGTGTCGAGCTTAGCCCAAAGGGCAAGGCTTCATTGTGCCTGTACCAAACCGAGGAGAAGCCGGCGCATCTTCACTTGGCGTTCACGGCCGAGAACCGGCAGCAAGTCGAAGCTTTCTATCGGGCGGCTCTCGAGGCGGGCGGCAAAGACAATGGCGCCCCCGGTCTGCGCCCGCACTACCACGCGAACTACTATGCAGCTTTCGTCATTGGTCCGGACGGGCACAACATCGAAGTGGTGTGCCACGAACCTGAGGCCTAATCCTGCCGTCGAAAGGCATCCACAAGGGCGCTTCGCCTACCTGCGGCCGCCCTCATGGCAAACGTTGAGCATCGGTTTCCGCCCCGAAAGCCGATCCGCTGGATGAACGCCCTGACTCGGTCAGACCCTCGGTCAAGGTCTCGAATGCGGCCCCAAGTAAAGGCTCTTGAGCAGATCCGAGCCGCAGACCCGCTCATTGCGCAACCCTTGCACCGTTGGCTTTTGGTCCTTGCTTTGACAGGCATCAATGCACTTCAGCGACGGCGTCCAGGGCAAGCTTTGGCGCGCTTGAGCGACACCGTCTCTACCAAAGTTCGTGCCGGGTTGTGGCCGCCGCTCGCCACGCGCCGTCTGGTGATGGCCGAAGAACCACAGCGAGACGTCAACATCGGGCGTTCAAAGCCGGGCCGCAGCGCGCTCTTGGGGACGGGTTTCGAGGCGAACTTCGATCCGATCCCGTAACCCACTGTTATGTTCACCGGGAAGGAGGCTTCCTCAAAGCCAGAAGACTGACTGAAGGCGGCGCACCGAAAGTCCGGCGGAAATCATTGGTGAAATGCGCTTGATCCGAGAAGCCAGCGGTGTGCGCGGCCGTCGTAAAGTTGCTGCCGTTCACGATCTCACTTATGGCCACACGCATCCTGTTCCAAGCGCGGTAGCGACGGAAAGGCACACCCACCTCTCGGGTGAATACGCGCTGAAACTGCGACGCTGACAGGCCTAGGCTCTTTGCGAGCGGCGATACCGAGGTGAGTTCGTCCGAGTGCGTTCGCAGGTAATCAACAGCCGCCGCTATGCGCGTGTCTCTGCTTCTAGAGGCCCGCCGTGCGGAAAAGCCGAGCAAGTCCTCCAGAGCCAAGCCGGCCCATCTGGCGGCGGCACTATCCTCCCACAGCTCGCGCATGACCGAAACCTCGCCGCTACGCCCCATGAGAACACCGTCCACTTCCCAACCATTGCGGGACAGCGGCACCAGTGCTTCTGTGCCGCCATGCGTTGGTTCGATATAAAATACTGCCAGTGGATAGCCGCCGAGATCAAGCTCGTGAAGCACACCAGCGGGAATGACCGCCGTACGGCACGAATGCCAATGACCCCCATGGATTCGCAGCCAGAATTCACTGTAGATTCCAGCCAGGAAAACGGGAGCGCCATGCTGGTGGGGCCTGTTGTACTCGAGGGGTCCTACAAAGAACGTATGCGCTTCATCCACGTGCCAAAAGGGGCGGAGCATGCCGTCCGGAGCAGCACGTTCATACAAGCCATCCGGTGCCGACATAGCTAACCTCACAATGCTTGCGACCACCTAGTCTCATCTCGATCGCGGGACTGCAGTGTAGGTGAACCTCGCAGAAATGGAATGACCTGTGCTGGAGCGTTCCGGAGTCAGATCGGCTGCGGCGGACGCGGCTCATTGCTTCGAGCGCAGTGGGAGCAGCTGAGATAAGTACCCACGTGGAGGAGGATGCCGCATGATGCTTCTACCCCAGTTATCTCGACGACAAGTGCTGGCCTCGGCCGCTGCGCTGATAGCAGCTCCGGCAATAACCGGCCTGTTCGGGTCGGCGGCACAAGGTGCTGGCATGCCGCTCGGCCCGTCAATGCCAACCCACTATCGTTTCAAGCTCGGAAGATTTGAAGTGACCAATATCCTCGATGCCGGCCCCGTGCTCGATGGACCGTGGCCGATCGTCGGGCAAGATCGCCCGCAGACCGAAGTCGAAGAGTTGATGCGGCAGAGCCTACTTCCCGAAAGGAAATTTCGGCCAGGCTTTACCCCCACAATCGTGAACACGGGCAAAGAGCTCGTGCTCTTCGATACCGGCAACGGCGAAAACGGTTTCGTCCCGCGGCCCAATGGCGGCTGGCTCGCAAACCTGTTAGGCCCGGCCGGGTTCACGCCGGAGCAGATCGACGTCGTGGTACTGACCCACGGCCATGCTGATCATATCGGCGGCCTCGTCGAGGGTGGAAGACCACTATTCCCGAACGCGCGATATGCAATCGGGGATGTGGAGTTCGATTTCTGGTCGTCCGAGGACCGTCTCGCGGCTCCTCCCAGCGACAACGAGTATGTGTCGGCAAAGCTCTTCGCCAGCAATGTCGTTCCCTTGGCCGAACGTACAAGCTTCCTCAAACCGGGTGGTGAGGTAGTTCCCGGCATTCGTGCGGTTGAGGCCTATGGGCATACACCTGGCCACCTCGCGTTTCACGTCGAAAGCGAGGGCAAACAACTGCTCGTCTGGGGCGATTGCGCCCATCACGAGGTAGCATCGCTTGCGCATCCCGAGTGGCACGCTTTTTTCGACATGGATAAGGCCAAAGGCGCGGAGACCCGGCGGCACATCTATGACATGGTTGCAACCGATCGGCTTCCTGTCGCCGGATACCATACGTCATTCCCCTCGCTCGGGTTTGTTGAGCGGAAGGATAGAGGCTATCGTTGGCTGCCGATTTCTTATCAGTTCAGTTTATAGGCCCCGTTGCAACACTGTAAGAGTGTGACCTGATCGTCTCGCATCATTCCCACGGGCCGGGGGCCATCACCCCATCCCTTGCAGTGGGGGTTACGATCGGCGGCGTACTGGCCGTCCAAGGGCCGCCGACGATGCCTCGGCGGCTTCTTGCATCGCGCCGCCAGATACCGATTCTTCTGTAAGCGCGCAGCGTTCTCACGATTTTCCTACTATAACTGGTAGTCACGCGCGTTGCGGGTCGCTCATTCCACCGTGTGCATTCATTTCTGCGGCGAAGGCGCTTTCGACCGCGCCCGCTCGAGGCCGGCACCGTCGCGTGAATTGACGTGTCGAGCTAAACCTGTCGCTGTCCGGCCTTAGCGCCGGGTCTTTTTCGTTCGGTGTGCGCCCGGGACGCCCTCGCCCTAACCCTCAATATCTCCACTTAGGAGCGCGTTTAGCGTTGTGAAGCAACTCGCGAGCCGTGGCGAACCGGCCGAAGAGGCGGGTCAAGCGCCGTTTTTCTTCCTCGCACATGTTTTGCCCTCGGCAAAACTCCGTCACTGACCACATTGTGGTTGCAGCCTCTGTGATTGCGGCTTGCGGCTGAATGCGCTCCATAGAAATCCTCCATCCCATGACGCGGAAACACTACCAAAGTCTAATTTAGCTACAAATAAACTAAGACATGTGCTGACTATTTTTTTATCCGCAGTTGGTGTTCGGACATAATACAACGGCAACCGCTCAGTCCCACAGTGCAGGAGAGCATCCGGATGGCTGCGAGAGGACGGGCCGTCCCGCTAAGAGAGATAGAAGCGGGCTTTCAGCCTAGGCTTCCTTTGTGGTCGCGACACACCCGCCTCTAGCCCTTCAGCCGGCTGGCCGCTTTGTCGGCAGCGTCGCGGTCGTTGCCGTGCTGTTTGATGATGCGGCGTGCATCTGCAGCAGCGATGCCGTGCTTCCGCGCGAAGTAGTCGACCTCGTATTTCTGGGTGCCTGATACCAGTCGGCGGTCAGCTGCCGTCTTAGTCTTGTCGTCTGCCATCCAAGGCCTCCTTCCATTGACTGACGAACAACGCAGACGGGAATCGCAGGTTCCGCGCCTCCTGCCATCACGACCACCAGGCTTCTACCCAAACACATCGGCACGCTCGAGCGCAGGCGCGATAAGGAGCTGGCGCTGTGACATTTGAAAGCGTGTAAACAGGAGAGTTTGAATGCAGGGGCCGCGATCGGCCTCGGCGGGGCAGTCTTCGCCGAACAGCAGCTCGGAATGCGGGTCGAGCGGTCGAGCTTTCGGCTGCCCTGGTTCTGCTTGCTTTCTTTTTCTCGGCACTGGTTGGCCTCGTTTCTAGGCTTATCTGGCGATCCGCGCATCGCAAAAGTCGCCGTTGGAAGCACTCCGTTATGAATAAAGCATGTACCAGCAATTCGCACTCCGGCACTCACAAAGGACGGCTGTGGGTTGTATCGCTATGTGGTGCCCTTGGCGAACTGAGTGGAGACAATGTGCCGCTGGAAGAGCACGAAAAGGATAACGACTGGCACGATCGAGATGAACGCACCTGCCAAAACGAGCCCCCAATCACCCTGCACACCCCCGAACGCACGACGTAGGCTGAGAAGCCCGACTTGGACCGTCAGCGCTTCGGGTGGGCTGGTGATGAGGACGAGGGGCCAAAAGAAGTCGTTCCAGGCGCCTTGAAACGCGAGAATCGCGTTAACCAACAAGGCCGGTTTGGCGTTTGGCAGAACGATCTTGTAGAACACTTGAAAACGGCTGGCGCCGTCGACAATTGCAGCTTCCTCTATCTCTCTTGGAAACCCCTCGAAAAACTGTTTCATCAAGAGGACGTTGGCTGAGGCGACGAAAACGACGATTACGCTCCAGGGTGTGTTCAGAAGCGACAGATCCCTGAAAATCAGATAGTTTGACACGAAGGTCACTTGCGCCGGGATCGTCATTGAGAAGAGTGCTGCAGCGAACAGTATGCGGCTACCCCTGAACTTGAGCCGCGCGAGCGCATACCCCGCAAGGCTAGCGACGACGAGCGTCAGGACCAGGCGCCCAGTGGCGATCGCAAGACTATTGCCCAGCCAGCTTCCAAGCAGGCTCTTCCCGGTCTGCAAGTCAGCCGTCTCGCTTATCACCCTCCGGTAGTTGTTGAAGATCAACCCGAGAGCGCCTGGTGTGATGTTGTCCCAGCTCAGCAAACGTCCGCGACGCTCGGTTCGGGATGGCGAAATCGGGCTGTCGATAAGCGTTTGAGAGGTCGGAGCGGTAAGATTGAGGGGCGTACGTTCTATCCAGGGGCCATTCTGGCGGTCGGTGCGGTAGGCGATCTCATAGACGAATGTCCGCGTCTGCCAACCCTGCCGAATTCCCCTCCCGTCACGAGCCTGCACCGTTGCCGAACTGGAGCTTCTCAATGCGATTGACGCATAATCCGCCGCATAATGCCGCATGAGCGCAGCGGCGATGCCCGAGCCCGGGCGGCGGCGAGGAATCTCGGCTCTGGGTTCAACAATCGTAGCATCGGCGGGTGCCGCGTACGTCACACTGAAGTCAACTTTGGCGCCAGGAGCAAGCCCTCCCCACAAAGCGTCACCCGCACCCTCCTGCCCCAAGCGAGCGGCGGCGATCCATGCGGCCGGATTGAGTTGATCGAAATAGATGCGGAACGGTCTCTCGAGTGGATCGACCTTCAAGCTCGCTATAAAGGCAAGAACGAATGTCCCCGCCATGATGGTCGCGACCGCAAGAAAGGCCAAATATACCCAGGCACTCGCCGCAAGCTGCCGCCGACGAAGCGCGCCAGCCGGCAAACGGCGGCGCGAGGGCGGGACTTTGGCAGCCGGCGTGCTCGCCATCATTCGCCCTTTTCCTTCACGCCGACCGTTTTTTGCACGTAGACGGCTGCGATTGTAAGAACGCCAAGGACGAGGGCCGCAGCACTTGCCATACCGATTCTCGAGGAGGCGCCTGCTGGAAAGGCGTTCTCATAAACGTAGTAGGCAAGCGTTACTCGACTTGCGAGGGGAGCCGCATCTCCTAGAATCGCAACCTGGTCGAACATTTGTAGGGTACCAATGACGCCCATCGTCACGACGGCAAAGGTTACCGGCCGGAGCGCCGGCACGGTTATGTGGCGAAATCGCTGGAAAGCGTTGGCTCCGTCGACCTCGGCCGCGTCGTATAAGCTGCTCGGGATCGACTGCAGGCCCGCCAGGAACAACAGCATCAGCGTCGGGACCGTCGTAAAAACGTTCATCAACGCCACCGACCAGAGCGTGACCGGCATGAAAAGGAAGCGGCGCTGCGTATTTAGCCAGGAAATAGCCAGATTGTTGTCGAAAACAGACAGTAATCCCGCGAGGGCACAGGAAACAGCAAGGGCCAGCGCGCCGACGGCGGCGACGAGCAGAAAGAATGGATCGAAGATCGAAACACCTTCGTAGCTGCGTCGCGCGTTGAGAACGAGCGCGCCCTGCAGAGCAGCCATGCCCACGAGGAAGAAAAGGATGTGCTGGCGGTAAGCAAGCACGACGCTGACGATTGCGGTCATGAAGCCATTCCTCTGAAAGAGCCACAGGAAGATAAGCGTCATGGCCGCACTGGACATGATAGATGGCAGGTAAAACACCGTTCGAATGAGTCCCCTCGCCCGGACGGCATGGTTCACGAGAACCGCCAGAGTAAGTGCGAGCGCGGTTTGGGCGGTTGTGACGACGAGCGAGAAGCCGATAGTGTTGCGCAAGGCGAGGAGGAAAAGTTCGTCGGAGACCAGTGCAGTGTAATTGGACATCCCGACAAAGCTTGAAGCCTCGAACAAGTCGAAATCAGTAAAGCTGTAGTAAGCTGTCCGAACAATCGCGTAGACGAAAAACAGCATCATCGAGATTGTAAAGGGCAATACGAAGAGCCAGCCGCTCCTCTCTTCTGACCTTGCTCGTGACATGCATGCTCCTCCCGCGGGCGGCTGCTTCGCGCGTTCCGTTGCTAGCCCGAGAGCAACTTACTTGGCGAGCATCCGATCAAAGGCGCTTTGTGCCGATGGCAAAGCTGTGTTCGCATCCTCCTCCCCGAGGATGACAGAATTGAGCGCAGCATTGATCGGCTGCATCCAACTCCCTCCGACGTCTCTGAAAAAATACGGCGTAACGTGATCGTCTGAGAGGCCTTCAAGGATCACTCGGCTTGCGATCTGTTCAGGCTGGCCGCCCCGCAGCCAGGGGTTGTCAGTCAAACTTATCCGGCTCGGGAGCGCCAGCCCCTGCTCCAAAACCCATTGCTGGGCCTCCTCGGTGGTTAGGAGCTCGGCGACTTTTGCAGCAGCCTTACTGACCTTCGAGGCCGCGTTGACGGTCCAACCGACGGAGAAGACGATATTGCCTCGTTTGCCGCTTTCAGGGTCTTTCGGCATCCGGACAGTGCCGAGATTCATGTTTGGAGCACTATCGCGCAGCGCGCTGAGTATCCAAGCACCCTCTATCGCTACGGCAGCCCGCTCGGACGCCAAGCAACCGCCGGTCCAGCTGTGCCCCGCGTCGGCGGCCATAACGGCGGCCCCGGACTTCACGAGGCCGGTATAGAAATCGAAAGCCCGACGAAAGCGCTCATCCAGTACGGTTTTTCCCCGAGTATCAAAGGGAGACCAGCCTGTCGACAATGCAAAGGCGCCGAACCGGGCATATTCCGGAACAACACAGAGACCGTCGACCTCCGGAAGCGACTTGTGCACGGCCACTAATTTGTCTTGCAGCGTCGTCCACGTGTCGTCGTCGCTCGGATAGCCGACCCCCGCGTCATCGAAGATGTCCTTGTTGAAATGTATGGCCAGCGTATTGAAGTCCTTGGGGATTGAGTAAAGCTTCCCATCGTAGGTGAAGGCCGTGAGGAGATTGGCTGCAAAACCAGAAACGTCGTTTGTTACCGGCGCGGCTTGACCGGCGCTGAATACTGACCGCGCCCAAAAGGTATCGACGTAAAAAAGATCCGGGGCGGTGCCCGCCGACAGGCTGTTGATGATGAATTGCGAATAGTCGCCATCAACAGGCTCGTACTTTACCCTGATTCCCTCTTTCGCCAGCTTTTCGGCAAGAACGTTCGTCAGTAACCCGTTGACAATGGCGACCTCGGACCCACCCCAGCCGGATATCCGCACAGTCTCCTCAGCAGACGCCGGCAAGCCAAGGAGCATGGTCGCTGCGACGAGAGCTCCAGGACGGAACAGCATATCGGTCCTCCCTCCGATCGAAAGGCCACGTAACAGAGCGGCGGTACGGGACATAAGGCGTCCCGCTTTTCAGGAGGTAGATAGCTTCGTATGTGGAAACGTCGAGCAGCGGCCACTTACTTGCCAAAATCGCCGAGCCTATCCGAGTAACTCGCTACGCGTCGGCAACGCCAAGATCGGGGCAAAAGCCACCCCGAAAGTTCCGCGACAAGCCGGTCGGCGCCATCGGCGTGCTCAGGACATTGCAGGGATCCACGAAGTAGGAAGTGGGGCCGCTTCTACTCGTCATCGAACTCGCTGGGCCACATCTGGGCGCCATGCAGGACAGGCAGAATCCGAATCCTATCCGCCAGCATGTAGGCTGCAACATAAGGCGTCAGGGGATGGCAAGCACTCGAGTTCCGGCAATCCGGCCAGGGCGGCCGCTTTCGGAAAAGTCAAGCAGACGACGTGCAGCGCTGACGATCTCCTTGTCGACGTGGACCACCGCCTGAACGACACTCACTTACGTGTTGTGCTACATCGATCGATGTTTTGGGCGCATTTGCGCAAGCATCGGCCGTGATTGCGGCAACAGAGATCGAGCAAGCCGGCGCTGTCGTGCTCAGTTATTCGGCCGCCGCTCATGTGCTACCGGTCAGCGCATCAGTCATCCAATCCGTCTCCGCCGGTCGAAGTCGTTCTCTTAGTCTCGCGGCAGATTCGCCGGGTTCCACACGACCTCCCACAAATGACCGTCCGGGTCGGTGAAATATCCCGCATAACCACCGTAGAAGGATTCCTGCGCGGGTTTCACAATGCGAGCCCCGGCACGACGCGCCTGTTCCATGACCTCGTCTACCTCGCTTCGGCTGGAGACGTTGTGGCCGACCGAGAAAGACGTCGCGCTGGTTGGGGTCATCGGCAGACCGCTGTCATGCGCCAGGTCCTCCTGCGCCCAGATCGCCAGTTTCATGCCGCTCGCGAGGTCGAAGAACGCGACGGCGCCATGCTCGAACTCGCGGCCGACGCTGCCTTGCGTGGGCAGTTTCAGACCGTCGCGGTAAAAGGCGAGCGACCGCTCGAGGTCGGCTACGCCAAGCGTCAGAACAGAGATGCGTGCCTTCACGGTTATTCCTCCAGTTGAGGCGAGAGACGAGATGCCGGTCTCGACTCGTTGTGTTCGCTTACAGTTCAAAGCGGATTTTTCTTAGGCCCTTGACCGCAGCAGTTCTGGCCCGAACCGCCCCTTGCAACCCTCGAAGGCCTCGGACGCTGGAAAGGCTCGACGAAGGGCCGTCGCCTTCGGCTTCAGGGATCACGAGGACCAGCATGAGGCAGGCAGGAAGCCAGCCCCTACCCGCCGAATTGACTGCGTTCGATATTCATCGCATCCGCGCACAGGGACCAGAAACTGCAGCGCGCATGGCCGTCCAAAGCCTCGGTCGCGCCGAGCTCGATGGCTATTTTCGTTCATCTCGACGCCGATGTGCTCGACAACGCTATGATGCCAGCCGAGGATTTTCGTGTGGCGAGGGCTCTTCCCCGCGGCGAATGGCCAGGGTCGCGAACGTCGCGCTCAAGAGCGATGCAGCGGTTGGTCTGGAAACAATCCAACGCGCGACAACAGCGCTGAAACGGGCCGCCTGCTAGTCGAGCTCTTGGGAAAGGCCTCGGCCCCGCTGACTTTTGCGTTTGTTAACGGAAAGAAGTGAGGGGCTTCAATCGCAAGCCACTCCTGTGATCGCAGTGGTCGAAGCGGCTATAAGTGCTCGCAGAAATATTCCGTATGGCCGACGGCGAGGCGCAGATAACGCCCATATAGCGGAGTGTACAGAATGATCAAAATCGGTTCGATCGTGATCCACTGCTACGAATTTGAACGCATGGTCGCGTTTTGGCAGGAAGCCTTGCATTATGTTCCGCGTGCGCCCGCCAGCAGTGACTGGATTGTGCTTTTCGATCCCGAGGGCCACGGTCCAAATATTTCCTTTCAGGCTCGCGATCGCAGGAGTTGGCGGAGAAGCTGGCTGCACATGGACCTTTATACCGATCGCCCGCAGGAGGAGGTTCGCCGTTTGCTGACGATTGGAGCGAAGCAATACCCGTGGCGCTACCCGCAGAACGCCGACTACGTGGTCTTGCAAGACCCGGACGGCAATCTTTTCTGCATTGTGCAGAAATGATAGATCCCATGAACTGGCTTGGTGATGTCAGGTTTTCAGGGCGAGGTGGTCTCGTTGGTACGTCAGGCGCTTGGCCAAATCACGGCCTTCCAATGAGCGACTGCACTGAGACGATGCAGATGAACAGTGATGGGAGTTGCGGGGAGAAGACGAGAGCTTAAGGTCCACGTCGTTATGCGGCCGGTGTCACGGCCGCATTCTCCATGACATAGGCCGCGTAACGATGGTCGCGGATCAGGGTTATCTTTTGGTCCCTCCATTCGAGCAGCATGAAGTAAGTAGGAGCGCCGGACGGCTCGGCCGAGACCAGCAATATTTCCCGGCCTTCCAACCGACCAGGTTCGATCCAGACCCGTGGGTATTCCGCATAGTAGGTAAAGAATCGACCAACTTCCGCGGGACCAGAGACCTCCGGCCGTCGCGCCTGACGAAGCCGGACATCCTCAGCGAGCAGTCGGCGCAGGGCGACCCAGTCCCTTGCATTGAACAACGCCGCGAAGTTCAGGACCTCGGCAGTTGGCGGCAGCGGAACTTCCGACCGCGATTCGGAGACGGACCGCAACCCTGCCCGACCCCGTGACAGATGGGCTTTGACAGCATCGACACTCAATTCCAGCAGTGCAGCGATATCGACGAGCGACTCCCCCAACACATCCTTGAGGATGACGGCACTACGCTGCGGCACCGGCAATCTGGCAAAGTGGGCCAAAGCGATCCGCACCGTGTCCTGCCGGATCAGCGCGTCCTCCGGATCCACCGCGCTGACATCTGCAAGATCAAAGGCCGTCTCCAGCGGCTCTGACCGGCGGGTACTGCGCTGGCGCAGCGTATCAATGGCTCGATTGTGAACAATTCGAAAGAGCCATGGTCGCAGCGGCGTGCCCGGCGAGATCGAGCCGACCATCGCGAACGCGCTGGCTAACGCGTCCTGTATCACATCTTCGCCATCGATCACCGAGCCGACCAATCGGGCAGCATAGCGGTGCAGTTCTGCGCGAACGGCATCCGCCTCTTTGGCCAGCGCCGCGTACAGCGAGTTCTTCGCTTCTGCTTGGAGAGCAGCTTCATCCGTCATTCGATGACCGTCACACCAGTATCGCCACGCACGGCGTAGATCATTGCATCGGCAAGCGCCGTCGTGCCAATCAGCTCGGCTATCGTATCGCCAAAGCCACGTGGTGTCATGTCGGGCCAGGTAGCGGCCTGTTCGGCGAAAGATCGGCCCGCTGCTGCAGCATAGCCGGCAATTCCGGCGTTGCCCACGCCGGTTCCGGCGAACATCTGGCGGGGAACAATGACCCGGAATCGCACACCCAAGTCGAGCTGGGTCGACAAGCCCTCAGCATATTTTGCGATAAACCACTGCGCCCGCTTTGCTCCTGCATAGCCTCCCGATAGCGGCGACCCCTGCACTGCGGCGCCGCTAGAGACTAGGACGACTAGCCCGCCCGACGCCATTGGCAGTGTGAGAGCGGCCTGGACCCAGTGCAATGTGGCTTTGACGTCCACATTCCAGTTGGTCGTGAATGCCTCCCAGTCAACTCGGTCAATGCGTTCCATGTGCGGCTCGGCACCAGCATTCATGATGACGATATCAGGTTGTATCTCTGACATGATCCGTATCGCGGCGTCGGCACTGGTTGCGTCCGCCGATACGGTGGTGACGGCCAGTTGCTCGCCCAGCCCCCACAAGGTCGTCGCGTCGCGAGCCACGACGGTGACATTGGCCGCGCGTGACACAAACGCCTCGGCCATGCCCAGTCCCAAGCCCCGACTTCCGCCGACGACGACTATTCGCTTTCCATCCAGATCCATGTTCTTTTCCTCATGACGATCAAACCGCGCGAAGGCGGTCGCGACAAGGACGTTCGAACGACATGAAAAGAGTCATCGACGTCGCACCAACAGCTGCCAAGACTCCACGGCATGGCAGGGGCCGCTGAACGAGATGAAGGTGCCACTTCTCGTTATTCACGGCACGGCCGGTCCGGTTTTCCCAATTGCCCACGGCGAGGCTCTCGCGCGGACGGCAGTGGATAGAATTGCGCTGGCGTGATCAGCATCTGCGCGCGGCCCGCCAGCGGCTGCACACGAGATCGCGTGCTCGATATCGGCAGCCGGGCAGGACAAACGACGCGTGACGGCCGCCCGTGTCGCAATGGATGGCCATGCTGTCGGCGTGGATACGACGCAGGAGATGCTTGAGATTGCGAGACGACGTGCCAACGAAGCCGGATTGCGGAATATTGTTTTCGAGCAAGGCAATGCCAGTATCACGCATTTCCCGCGGCCGGCTTCGACCTTTGCATCAGCCGGTTTGGCACTATGATCTTTGCCGATCCGGCGGCGGCGTTTGCCAATATCGCCCGCGCAATGCGTCCGGGTGGTCGCCTTGCATGAATGGTGTGCCAGACCGAGGATCGCAACGAGTGGGCCGGGTCCAGATGCGCTGCAGAAGCATTGTAAGTAGAGCCCAGGCGTCACCGACGCCTTGAACCTCACGAGATGAATCCCACATTAAGGCTCCCCTGGTCCGGGCCCCTCTGGCGAATTCTCGGCACATTCGCGATGTCGGACCATTTCCGACATGATTGCCGGACCAGAGAGAGGTTTCATGATCTCAGATATTGCAGCCTGGCTGTTTGCGCTTTTCGTCATCGATCCGCTTCAGGTAGAAATGCGTGAGCGGTTCGACCAGGCCGATGTTCCCATTGCGGCCCTTCAGCAATCGCGGCAGTGTATCGCATCACATGGGCCGCAGCTCCTGCTGCGCGCCGGCGAGGAACCAGGCTGGGCGGTCACCACTGCTATTGGTGTGGCGATCGGCTGGACGGCGCCTGTTCAACTCTTGGACGCGAACGATCCGAACTGCGCTCCCCTCGTTCGGATTTTCAAAACCGATAGCGGCCAGGATAGCGAAGCCTGATCATGGCGGTGGAGCACGGCAAAAAGCGCCTCACGCGCGGCGTGGCATCAACTGCCCTTGATCGACTTGCTGTAACAGCACGCGAACGCGGTGGCCTGACGATCGGCGAAGCGCTGGCCTCGACCGGAGAAGCGAGCTTTGGTTTCATTATGCTCATACTCGCGCTGCCAGCTCTCATACCGATCCCGGGTCCGTTCGGCATGGTATTTGGTTCGGCAATGGCAATCGTCGCCTTGCAGTTCGCTATCGGCGCGGGCTCGCTCTGGCTGCCATCCTTCTTGAGAAACCAGAGGCTTTCCGCTTCCATGTTTGCGGCTCTTCAGCGGCATGCCGATCCGATCGTCAGGCGGATAGAGCGCGTCATTCAACCAGGGCGGATGGCGGTGCTCACCGGGGGCGCATTGCCCTACGTTCTGGCGCTCCCGGTCTTTTCGCTGGCGGTCGCGATTGCGCTTCCCATTCCATTTGGCAATATCGGGCCCGTAGTCGCGGTCTGCGTGATAGCGGTCGGATTGATCGAGCGGGATGGATTGATGGTGCTGCTCGGGCTGTTGCTGACCCTGGTGGCCCTTTTGGTGACCGCCGCTCTTTTCACCGGTGCGGTGTCCTTCATGTCTATGCTTTGAACCACCACCGGTTATGGGGGCAACGACAGCAAAAGCCTGCATTTTGGGCACATGCATTAAAACGCGGACGGTAAGAATTCGGTTTTGAAGCGGTCGCCCGTTTCCGTCGTTTGGGAAGGCGATAAAACCGCACGTTGTTTTTCCGCTCGCATCCCGCGCTCCTGCCTGGTAGAATAATTTAAGAGGCGCACCTGTACCGGGCGCTTCGCTCTATACTGCGTAGACACATTGATGGCCTTGAGCCTTGGATTTTTTATTTTAGCTTTATCATATTGGATCAACATTTTTTGGTCGGTATCGCGAATACCGCCTCAGAGAGGCGAAGATGATGATCGATGTTATTGGCTATGCTAGAGAATTTGAGAAAATTCGGGAAAATTGGAACAGGGTATATCTCTCAGATCCAGAATCTCATCATTTACTGTCCTGGACCCAGCTGAACGAATACTTGTCATGCCGGGAACGGTGGTTCATCCTGGCCTGGCGGGAGCAGACTGACCATCGCTACGACGCTTTTCTGCCACTGGAGGTCACGACTCTCCAGGATAATGACACGGGGCTTTTCTCAGACCAGCTTCTGGTGATCGGCGAGAGTGGCTTCCTCTGCATGCCCGGCCTGGAGAACGAGGCGGCAGACGCCCTCGCCGGCTTCCTCATGAGCGAAAGTTGGACGAGCATTCGGTTCGAGCGTTGCGAGCCCTCTTCCGCCAGGCTCGAACGCTTGCTGCAGGCGTTTCCCGACGGGCCGCTCGCCCAAAGCACCGAGGATCGAGCGAGAGGCGAGGTGGACAAGGATCCGGTTCACAGCGTGCTTATCAGAACCCGGACGGGCCGAAACCTGCATGACAGGCTGAACCGCCGCAGCGTCGGCTTCGTGTTTGAGCGGGCGATAGCGCTGCATGCACAGGGCGAATTCAACGCGGCGGAAGCGGGATATCGTCAGGTGATCCGTACCATACCCGGCCATGTGCAAGCGCGCTACGCACTTGCACAGCTCTGCAGCGATAGGGGCGACCACGCCGCGGCGGAAATTCTCTATCGCGGGCTGTTATCGTTGCTTCCGGACGCCGACGAAATCCTTCATCGGCTTGGCGATACGCAGATGGAGCAGGGGTCCTATGGCGAGGCAAGCAAAACCTTCGAGAAGCTCGTTGGGCGACACCCCCATCGGGGCATCCTTCGCTATAAGCTTGCGGTCACGCTTCTGGCCGCCGGCCGCAAGGATGCCGCCATCGCAGCCTTTATCAGTTTCGACGAGGTCGCGTCCGACGATTCGGACCACATCGGCTGCAAGCGGAAAGCACGCGAGGTCCTGCGCCACCTGGAACCCGTCTGCGGCATGGAGAAGCAACCGGAGGTGCAACAGCAGCGGATTTTCTTCGAGCCGACCGGCCCGCTGTTCCGCTACTCGGACCCGGTCCACGTGCCTTCGGCGCGCTTCCAGACACTTGCGCCGTGGTTGCTGGAGCCTTCTCTTCCCAGCGGCGCCTGGGCGCACCTGCACGCCCGATCATGCGAGCACGACTGCAAGGGATCGCGCCTGAAGCATTGATGCGTGTTGCCCAAAAGTGTGCAGCAGTTTCTATGTTCAAGATTCTGGCCCCGAACCAACCTTATGACCAATCAAATGAACAAAACTCCGGAAAAGTACGTCGTGTTCATGACCGACGGCGAAAACACGAGCTACAACGGCAAGACCTCGCCCCGTGACCTGGAAAAGGCGGACTCCGTCACCAAGGCGGCTTGCACGACGGCCAAAAACAACGGCATCGCGGTCTTCACCGTGGCCTTCATGGCGCCGCAACGGGGCAAGGATCTTTTGAAGGCCTGCGCTACTTCGCTGGATCATTACAAGGAAGCCGACGACGCGGCGGCGCTCGTTTCGGAATTCGAGAAGATCGGCCAAAAAGCTGCCGCGATGATTGCGCGCCTGACGAAGTAAGCGCCAAGTTTCAGCCCGTCTCGAACGCCGCCCGTCCTCTCCGAGCGGCGTTTTCCTTTATTCGCCAATCCTGAAGCCGGCTTATTTGATTGCAGCGATCCACCTGCCGGAAGCTGATTTAGCGAAGCCGACGATTCGCTCGATAGGCCGCGCGTCAGGTCCCAGCTTGACTAAGGTCATGCAGGCGACGCCCGGCCCTGCCCCGGCCTTGTCACATTGGCCGAGCGCTCGGGAGACTTCCGGCAGATTATCCCGATCCCAAACGAGAGGGATCCCGCGTGCGCTTTGCGGTAACTGGCTTATCAGCCTCACGCCCGCGAGGTGCAGGTTCTTGAGGCTGGTTTGATCCCTCGTCTCCGTCGGCAACTCAGCCGGCTTGGTCCCCGACTGTGCCTGTGTCGCGGATTGCTCCACTGAACGGCTGCGCACGGCGCCATACCCCAACAGATGCCAAAGCCGAAAAATGGGTCAGGATCGAGCAAATGATCAGGATCCGGCGCGCGCCGCGCCAGCCCGCCACCTAGTCTGCCTCTATCACAATAGGGACTGGGACATGACTTTAGGACATCATACGAAGCGTCGGACATTCCTGACCGGCTCGGCAGCTGTCGCTGCGACATCGATTTTGGCTGCGGCTCTTCCGGTTCGCCCGGCCGGCGCACAACAGGCCGGCCGCACGCCGATCAGACGCCCAATCCCGAAATCGGGCGAGATGATCCCGGCCATAGGCCTCGGCACTTTCGAGACTTTCGACATCCTACCCGGCGAGCCCCGAGATGATATTCGTGATGTCATCCGATTGTTCCACGAGAATGGTGGGCGGGTCATCGATACTTCCCCGCTTTACGGGATGGCCGAGGTTTGTGTCGGTGATTTCATCATGGACCTCGGTATCGCTGACGACATCTTCATCACCAACAAAACATGGACGACAGGCGACTATCTTTCGGACAATAGCCATTCGGAGCGACAACTGAGGCAATCGCGCGAAAGGCTCTGGCGGGAGCGGATCGACGTTCTGCAAGTTCACAGCCTCGAGAACCACGACCAGGTGCGCCACTGGCTGGCCCACAAGAAAGCCGAGGGCTCCGTCCGCTACATCGGGATCACGCAATGGAGTCCCGAGTATTACGACACGATGGAGCGCCTCGTGAACACGGGCACGCTGGATTTCGTGCAGATCGCCTACACGATCGTGACACGGGCGGCCGAACAGCGGCTGCTTGATGCATGTTCTGCGAACGGCGTCGCAGTCCAGGTCAACATTCCCTTTGAAAAGGCACGGCTGTTCACGCCTGTCGCCGGGCAGCCGGTTCCGGATTTCGCAAGGGAACTGGGTATCGAGACCTGGGCCCAATATTTCCTGAAATGGATTATCTCCCATCCGGCGGTGACCAACGTCATCCCTGCGACCAGTCAGCCCGAGCATGTCGTCGATAACATGGGTGCGCTTTACGGCGACCTTCCCGATCAGGCGATGCGCAAACGGATGGCGGATCACTACACCGGGCTGACAGGCGTCGCGGACGCGCTTAAACAACCTCCCTATCCCGGCAAGAATTATGGAGGCGTCGTCACGTGGCCTTTCCCGCAACCCAAGCGTACCTGACATTGATAATATTCCTAGTCGCACCGCCTGCCGTCCTTGGCGCCAGCGACCGGATCGCCATCGGAGATTTTGCCATAGACCGCAACGAGGTCACCATCGGTGACTTCGCTGTCTTCGCCGAAGCAACGAAGCTGAAGACGGCCGCCGAACAGGAAGGCGGGGGCCATGAATGGGGAAACGGCTGGGAACGCCGTCCCGGCTGGACGTTTCGCACCCCCTATGGTGAACCACCACTAGACACACTCGAACCTGCCGTGCATGTCAGCTGGCACGAGGCAAGAGGCTACTGCGCTTGGGTCGGCGGGCGCCTGCCGACGCGCGAGGAATGGCGGCTGGCAGCCTACCGGGAACATGGCGGCGGGTCGGCAGCAGGCTTCATCACGGGTACTACATATCGGTATCCGACCGGCGCGACGCCTGAAGGGGCAAATACCAGCGATGATGACGCGTGGGCGAGGCATGCGCCACGAGGAGCCACCCGGCAGGGCGTCAATGGCCTCCACGACATGGGTGGCAATGTTTGGGAATGGCTCGCGGACCGGGAAGGCGGCGACGCGCTGACCGCCGGGGGCTCGTGGTGGTACGGTCCAGACAAGATGCGGGAAGAGTCCATGCAGTGGAAGCCCGCCGACTTCTACGTCGCCTATATCGGATTCCGCTGTGCCTATGACCTTAAATCCTAACTGCTGCAAGAATGCTCTCACGGACTATTGAACGATGCGGTGGAAAAACCACCGATATTTCGGATGCGTGTACCTGTAACCAGCCATACGCTCGGCATCCTACCCGCTGGATACAGCATGGCGGGAGGCTAGCCGAGTGGTGTACCAATGCAACAGACGATGAAAACCGAAGACTGGCAACTGACGCAACCGCCCCAGGACCATCTTAAAGCCGAATGGTCCGGTGGCCGGTTTGAGACCGCCCGGAGAGGTCGTACGGGGGAGGTCGAAGGCAAGATCGAGCCGCACTTCCACCTCATTATGGTGACCCTAAACGGCGGCGCCGCCTATCATGCCTTTCGGACGGACGACGGGTATCGGTATGAGGGGCGCGACGCCAAGGGCATGATTTCCTTCTTGCCTGCCGGTTGTCGGCGCGAGCTCATTCTCCGCGACGTCGCCTGGGAATGGGGAGCAATCGCCATCGATCCGGCCATGGCGAGCCCGAGGCTGGCGAACATCAAGTCTTTCTTGGTCGGCCGCGACGACTTCATCTATGGCATGACGGCGCAGATGGGTGGCGTCTTCCATCGCGACGGCAGTCTGGATGCCACCTACGGCTCGACAATGGCGCTCGCCCTTTCCGAATACCTCTCCAACAGAATTGCAGGGCGGCGGCAGGCAGACGCCTCGGCTAGGTACACGCTGACGCGACGGCAACTCAACGACACCTATGAGAGGATCGACGCCATGCTGGCGGCGCCTATCGCCATCGCCGACTTATCGATCCCACTTGGTATTTCAGAGGGTCACTTCTTCCGGGCATTTCGTGGAGCAACGGGCGAGACGCCACTGCAGGCAATTTCAAACCGGCGGATGGACCACGCGGCCCGCCTCTTGAGCGAAACGGATTTACAGATCATCGAGGTAGCGGCGCACTGCGGGATAGAGAGCCCGAGCCATTTCGCGCGCCTTTTTCGCACCCGCAAAGGCCATTCCCCCTCGGAATGGAGAAAGCGATCTAAAGCTGGCTTCCTCCGAGATCGGTAGTCGGCCAGGTTCCCGACGCGACGCACAGAAGCGGCAAACAAGAGGCTTGGGGCGCGATTTGACAGTAATCGCGTCGGCGATGTTCTCGAAAACCACACAACGCCCATGTTGCTGAGAGGAAGTCCATGACCAGATTTGTTGGGAAAAACGTTCTGATCACAGGCGGCACGAGCGGCATCGGACTCGCTGGCGGACGTCGCATCGTCGCAGAGGGCGGAATGGTTATTCTGACCGGGATGAACGAAGACAGACTGGAGGCGACTCGCAAAGAGCTTGGCGACAAAGCAGTAGTTGTGAGAAACGATGCTGCTGATCCTGCGGCGTCTGCAGATCTTGCCGAGATTGTGAAATCTGCTGGAGGAATAGATGGACTTTGGCTCAATGCGGCATTCGCGACACTGGGCCCGCCAGAAGAAATTCAGGCTGGTGACTTCGACAGGATGATGGCTACGAACGTGCGTGGTCCTATGCTTCAGTTGGCGATGCTCTCACCACTGCTAAGGCCAGGCACCTCGATCGTTCTCACCTCGTCCAGTTCGACCTATGAAGGTGCGTCAGCTACCAGCCTGTATGCGGCGAGCAAAGGCGCTGTCGTCGCGATGGCCCGTTCCTGGGCTTCAGCAATGGCTCCGCGCGGCATCCGTGTTAATGTTTTGGTTCCCGGTCCGATCGAAAGCAATTTCCGAAGCTTCTTGCCAGACGAAGCTCGCCGGGAGTTCGAACGCTTCGTATTAAATCAAGTGCCGCTAGGACGAGTCGGAACGGCCGATGAAGCAGCGGCGGTGGCATTGTTCCTTCTCTCTGACGATTCTTCCTACGTCACGGGCAGCCAATATGCAGTCGATGGCGGGTTGATCATGCACTGATAAGCGACAAGCATAATGTGCCGACGGTTTCGCTTGCTTTTTCAGGATCTTGACTGCTGGTGTGGAGAAGATGCATTTATGCGAAGGGCGATGCCCGATCAGCCGAATTTCGCGAGATTGAGCGCCGGAAGTGGCCCGCCCGGAAACTGTACAAGACGTCCGCCGACCGAGATCGACCTTCGATCCGGTGTCATCGCCGCGTAAAACAGCACACGGCGGCCAGCCACCTACGTGTTCCTGGCCCAGGGTGTCTATCGGGCCGTCACCGAGCTCGGCTTTCGGGTGGGGCACGATGAACCGGCGGCTTCGGCGACTCTGCCGCGGGACATCGCTGTCTTGTCAGTTCCTGAGAAATCGATACGATCGACGATCGATCACGTTCAGGCGTGAAGTGACCAAATGACGGCTTAGAAGCCCGAATTTGCCTTTCGACGCCTTCGTTCGTAAGGTGAGAAGTATGGCACCAGCAGCTTATACTTTTCGACCCGCCGCAATCAACGACCTTCCTCTGCTTCAGACATGGCAAAGCCTTCCACACGTCCGAGAATGGTGGGATGATGGCAAACCTTTCGATGGAGCGGAGCTGTGTGATACGCGCGTTACAAGATGGATTGTCGAACTGAATGGCCAGCCCTTCGCATATATGCAGGACTATTCGGTTCACGGATGGGAAGAGCACCATTTCGGGCATCTTCCACCTGGGTCGCGCGGGATAGACCAATATATCGGCGTTCCCGCGATGATCGGGGGTGGCCATGGCACAGCCTTCATTCGGCAACGGATGCACGAATTGTTTGCTGCTGGAGCGCCCGTAATCGCCGTCGATCCGCATCCTGAGAACACAAGGGCAATAACCGTTTACAGGAAGCTCGGATTTCGGATTGCCGGCGCGGAAAGGGTGACGCCATGGGGTCTCATCCTGCCGATGGAGGCCCGCCCACGCCAGCTTGCTGAATGATCGCATTGTCCGTTTCAGCAGCTCTTCTTTCATGCGCCACCGCGCGCCCCTGAACAGGCTTAGCAAACCCGTTCAGCACGCCTGACCGAGGCTGACCTCCCTGCCCCGCGGCGGCTTCTCTGAGCGTCGTCTTAGAGCGCTCCGTGTTCGATTTGCTGGATAAGAATGAGAGCCTTCCCTCTGTCGTTACTAGCTTCGCAGCAAGGATTAGCGCTGCGTTAACACCAGTCGCCCCGCCGACCCAGGGAGATCCTGCATCGGCCTCTGATCAAGTACTGCGCGATCCTGCGCCTGCGACGACACCCTAAAACCAAGTGCGATCAAAATCGGGAGCTCCAAGCGATACGAGCGGCCACAGCGCTGCTTACCTTTTTCTCTGCTGACATCGTGTTGCGATCACTGCACACTTAACGCATCCTTGTGGCTCGGTCATTGCCGATACTTTCGGTGCCCCTGCAGGTATGTCATCACCGGGAGAGCGCCTCAAATACATCCCACCGGTGAATCATGTTCACCGGTGCGCCATGAGGGGTCGAGACCTTACGGAGCCGCGGTTCGGTCAACAATATTACAGCCGGAAGGGCCCGACAACGGTCGTGAACTGATGCAAGCTCAATTTGCACGTTTGTTTAAGCGAGAGACCTGCCGTATGGTGAAGGTTCACGGCATCTCTCGAGCTATCGCATTATGCTGACTTCTTCCCCACCCTCCTCGCAGATCCTTTTGACCAGCGACGGCAGAGCGTGGCGAAGGCTTGAAGCGCAGTATCTCCACATCCACAAGGGAGTCTCACGGGTACCGGGTCGCGCTACACATAGGCTTGGCATGCATTTCGGCCCTCCGGTTAATGCTGACTGTTCATGCGGAGGAAGGCGGATGCGCCGGGTCCAGAAGCCGGGCGACATCGACATCATACCTGCAGGTGTAGACGGTTCCTGGGAAGACGACGCCGACTGCCAGATCTTACGCCTGAGCCTTCACCCGACGCTGTTGCGTGAGGTCGCAGAAGAGCTCGGCCGCGATCAAAAGACCGAGTTGCTGCCAAGACTGCAGGTGCGAGATGCTCGCATCGAGGCGATTGGGTGGGCGATCAAGGCAGATCTCGAGGCAGACATTCCCTCCGATCCCCTCTATGTTGATCTCCTTGCCAATGCCCTGGCAGTTCGACTGATCGAGATCGCGACTACCGGCTCAGCACTGGCAGAGAGCCGCAGTGGTTTACAGCTGTCGGCACGCCAGCTTCGGATCGTCACCGAGTTCATTGAAACCAATCTGGATCAGAAACTTCACCTTGCCGACCGTGCTGCGATTGCCGGTGTCAGCGTCACGCGTTTTAAGGCTCTGTTCCGCAACAGTACCGGCATTCCCGTGCATCAATATGTCATCCGACGTCGCGTTGAATATGCCCGCTCCCTGATCACCACGACAGCAATGACTGCAAGCGAGATCGCCCGAGCAGCGGGCTTTGCCCATCAAAGTCATATGGCCTCGACGATGCGCCGTCTCCTCGGCGTCACACCCGGCGAGATCGCCCGACCAGCCAAAGAATTCCGCCCGATCCTGCTAAGATAAGCCTGAATCTGCGCGACGATGCCTATCCCGACACCGTATTCCTTGCTCCTGCATAGCAAGGAATAGGAGCCGATCACTGTGTCACCAGCCCAAATATCGGACGAGACTGCTTGGACAGTGGTACTCGTCAAGGAATTCTAGGCCGACACCGTCGCAGCATCGTCTAAGCGCTTTTGTCACTTTCGCCTCTGAGGTCGGCAAGCAGACTACTGAAACACAGGGGTAACGATTATGTATGCGATTCTCGGAGCCGCCGGTAAGGTCGGCTATTCCACGTCATCCGCGCTGCGCCAGGCCGGCGTTCCGGTTAAAGCAGTCCTTCGCGACACAACAAAATCAAGCCGTCTTTACGCGCTTGGATGCGATATCGCTGTTGCCGATCTGCAGGACCCGAATGATCTTGCCCAAGCCATAGCTGGGTGTATTGCCGTCCAGGTCATCTGCCCTCCCCTGCCTTACGTTCCGGACACGGCCGACGACATGGTCCGATCGATCGACAGTATCGTCTGCGCCCTCGGGCAGGCGCGTCCGGATCTTGTATTGGCCATCTCCGATTACGGCGCGCATGTGAGCGACGATATTGGAATGCCCACCATTTTCCGCTACTTCGAGGAGCGCCTCGGCGAACTGCCCATCAGGAAGATCTTCCTGAGATCGGCCGAACATATGGAAGGATGGGCCGCCCGCTTTCCCATCGCGAGGGCCACCGGCACTCTCCCAACCTTCCATCACCCTGTTGAGCGCGAATTTCCTACTGTCTCCGCGCACGACGTCGGGATGATTGCGGCCGACCTGCTCCTGCGGCGAGGCCAAGAAACAAACCAGCGTATCGTGCATGTTGAAGGACCACGCAGATACAGCGCCGCAGATGTCGCCGCAGCCTTCACTGGTCTGTTGGGACGCGTCGTGACGGCCTGGGCTGTGCCTCGCGGAGAATGGCTCGAGACCTTGGGCCGAGTCGTGAGCCCGAGTGCCTCTGAGCTTTTGGTGAAGCTCTACGATGCTCACAACCGAGGCGGACTTGTCGATGTCGAACCTGGCGGCGAGGTCCGGTATGGCAACTCGGATTTGATTGCGGCCCTTCGTTCAATGAAGCCCGCAAGTTGACTACCGAATGAACCCCGCGCGCCAACCGGCGGAGCGACCTCACGCTCCGCCGGTTGGCGCATGCTCTACTCGGTGCGTCCGGCGCTGTGATGTCGCTCACGAGCAAGATGCAGCCTTATGATCCACGGTGGCCACAAAAGTATGCGGATGAAGCTGCGCGACTAGACTTGGCGGCAATGTGTTGCGCGTGAATCGAACGCGGTTACGGCCTTCAGACTTTGCCCGGTAGAGTGCTGCGTCGGCATTTGCTATCAATTCTGGCCACCCGTCCTCGCCACGGCGTCCGCACGCGACGCCGAAACTTGCTGTGACACGAAACGGCGCATCATCGGGCGTCGTGAAAGTAGAATTCTGGATTGCGAAGCGAATCTTTCGCGCGATCTGTATGGCCCCCAAAAGATCGTTGCCGGGAACCAGGATGGCAAACTCCTCACCGCCGAACCTGGCGACGAGATCGGATGCACGAAGGTGAGCTCTCAACAGTTCAGCAGTTTGAACGAGGACCCGATCGCCAAAGAGGTGACCGACCGTGTCGTTGACCTGCTTGAAGTGATCAATATCTATGAGAATGAGACACAGGTATTCGTCGGCGGGACTTTGGGTCGACGACGATCGAGCGAAGCGGTCGAGCATTCTGCGATTGAGGAGCGCTGTGAGACCGTCGGTCTCCGCCTGGCTCTTCAACTCGCTCATAAGCATGGTGCGTTCCTGGAGTTTTCCCCGCAACTCTTCGATTGCCTCAAAGAGGCTTCGCATCTCTCCTGCTCGGGCGGCATCGGCCGGCAGAGGGACCTGGCGATCAGCCGCTAAGTGCAGAATATTGGCGTGCGCTTGCAGGAGAGGACGAAAAACCTCGTCCCGCATCGAAAGCATGATCCGGACGAGGAAGGCGAGGACGGCGGTGGTCGCGAGCAGTGTTATTGCGAGCGTTGTTAGTGCTCCAACCTGCGCAGCTGTGAATCGTTTTTCGACGGTATCGAGAAAGGCACTCAGGTAGGTCTCGATTGGCGACATGGCCGGAACATAACTGTTGGTGAACTCCGTTGCTGTCAGAGTGTACGCAGGGGCGCTGCGTCCCTCGCTAATGACTTCATCGACCAGGCCCAGACCATCGCGAAAGAACTTCTGCTCTATTTCCTTACGGCTGGTTAACAGTGCCGGAGCGCTATAGACGGGTGCATGGCGGCTAACCAGTTGCCAGAGCTCCATGAGTCGGCCTCGTGCGACACGACCGTCAATCAAGTTTTGCAGTGGTATTTTCTGGTTTGTTGCGAGAGGCGCGATGATCTCGGAGCCTACTCTGCCACTATGGTCGCGCAGGTCACTAAGCATCTGGCCGATAAGTACCGGCGCTTCGAGACCGGTGCTGTGGTGGACCAGCTCGCTGGCGTTCCACGCGATCAAGGCCCTGAACTTGTCCGAGACCTCGAACATGCTTTCGATTGCGTTCTGGACTTCGTCGAGCTTCAGGCTTGCGCGTGAAACGGCTGCGACGTGGTCAACCTTCGCGCGCGCAACAAATAGTTGCCGGCGGACATCCTGCAATAAATCGGCTGGGACGGGGTGCACGTGCAATCCGAAACGGGCAACAGGAGCCGCTTCGAGCTGGGCCAAGGCACGATCGCTGCGCACCCTGAATTTAGCCAACCGCAGCATGCTTGCGCTGTCGGGCGATGGTTCCTCTGACATCACAGCATTCGCTGGGCCTCGCTCTGCCGCAAGGTAGTTCGCGGTATCAAGTATCAACCGATACTGCTGAACGTCTTGCAGATTTTGACGCGACAAAGTGAAGTCACGATAGGCCGGCACAACGATGGACAGCGCCAGAATCGCCGTGCAAAGAAGCGCAAGGATGATCCGGATGGAAATCTTGCGATCAAAGCTCTGGTGGGAGGCAAGTGCGACTTGGCCAGCGTGATCAGTGCTCTCAGGGTATAATTTGGCAGCTCTGAGGATACTATTATGAAAACAAGAAATTAATATTTTATACATGTCACCAATTCCCGACATAACTGCAATTTTGTTGTCCGCCACCTTTCTCGGAAGAGCGCAGTTTGAGGCGAGCTTCATTTTTCACGAATGTCATTGGTTAGAAGTTAATTGAGTTCGAATAATTTAGATCCCGAGCGTTTTAGGCCTGAACTGCCCCGGCTTTACCTGAGACCGTTTGGTTTAAGTTATGCGGCCATAGCTGGCGCGCCCAGCATGGCAGAAGACGCGGTGGAACCAATCAACCCATTCGGGTGTTGCGAATTGCACTGCCTTGACGTTGCGCCTTGGTCCACGTCGATGGATGACCTCGATCTACGGCGCGATCCGCCCTCGTCGCCCTTGGGACGTTGACAGCCATTAAAAGCGCCCCAGGCGATCATCATGTGCTGTTGAGATCGATCACATGATCTGTTCCCATGATGACTGTCCGTCGATGGGTGATCGCAAGCACGGTTACATCCTCCGCGAGCATCCGGATATGTTCCATGACGTCGCGCTCGGTGGCCGCGTCGAGCGCGGAGCTCGCCTCGTCAAGGAAAAGGATGGCTGGATCGCCGTAGAGGGCGCGGGCGATGGCGATGCGCTGGCGCTCGCCGCCGGAAAGTTTCAGGCCGCGCTCGCCGACCTTTGTCTCGAGACCGTCGGGGAGCGCCTCGATGAAGGGCAGGATGGCGGCCTTCCCGACTGCCAGGCGCAGCCGGGTTTCATCACGCGGACGGCCGAGCAGGATGTTGTCGGCGAGGCTTTCGTTGAGCAAAACGACGTCCTGTGGAACGACGGCGGCGCCGCTATACCAGTCGGCGCGGTCGATCATCGCAAGGTCAACTCCGTCTACTAGGATGCGCCCCTCGTCCGGCTCCACAGACTTCAGTGCCAACTTGAAGATGGTCGACTTGCCGGAGCCGGTTTCTCCGACCAGAAACGTGATGCCGCCGCGTTCGGCCGTGAAGGAGATATCCTTCACGCCGCGTCCGTTGCCATAGGCGTAAGCGACGCTGTCGAAGACGATGCGACCCGCGCGCGGAACGAAGGTCGGCGCATGGGGAACCTGCCGTTCCTCTGGCGCCGCCCACATGGCGGCCAGCGGCGCGAGCGCCGCGCGTGAGCGGACCACGTCGTCGATGGCGTGCGCAATCATCTCGAAGGGCATGTTGAGCTGGAGCAGCAAGGTGTTGAACAGCACGATGTCACCGATCGTCAGGGCGCCGGCCTCGTAGCGCGGCAGCAGCAGCCAGAAAGTGACGGCGAACTGGAGCGTCATGCCCAGTCCGAGCAGGGCGATGTAGCCGACGCGCTGCAGCACATAGGCGCGCCAGTTGTCGCGTACCTTCTCAGCCTTCTCAGTGAAGCGCCGGGTCATCCAGTCATGGCTGCCGAAATGCCGTAGCGTCTCCATGGCGTTCATGGCGTTGCCGACGAAGCGGGCGTTCTCCTGCCCGGCCTCTATCGCCTTGTCGAGGAAGACACGGGCGCGACGAGCGGAGACGAATGTGAGGGCCACCGCGGCGAGCCCATAGGCGACGACGATCGCGGCCACCTGGATATTGATCAGCGCGCCGACGGTGACCAGCGTCAGCAGGATCTGCACTGCACCACATCGGGCGCGGCCGGCGCAGCGCTGACGGCACTGCCGGAGTTTCTCCTGTCATCGGTGCTGCTCGTAATCTTTGCGGCCTGGCTGAAATGGTTTCCCCCCTATGGCTGGCGCGGCATCAACTATGCTGTGCTGCCTGCCCTGGCACTCGGGTTGCCGGCCGGTGGATTGCTCGGACGCCTCTTCAGCGATGGGCTTTCGGCGACGTTTTCCGAGCGATGGGTTGCCACCTGGTTCGTGGCAGGCTTTCCGCGCTGGAAGATCGCCCTCGCCGTGCTCAGGCGAACCCTACCTAGCCTGATGCCGCAGGTCGGTATAGTAATGGTTGGCCTCACAGGAGGCGCTATCGCGGTCGAGCAAGTATTCTCCATTCCCGGTCTCGGAAGAGCGACACTGGGCGCAGCGTCGGCGCAGGATCTCCCTGCGTTACAGACCGGCATCCTCATCCTTTTGACAATTGCGGTCGTTCTAGGGGGCATGGCAAATTTCGGGCGGGCGCTTCTTCTTGGGCGGGCATTGCGTCTCGGCGCTCTGCCCGTGCCGCGGGTCGAGAGTATGTCTCGACGTTACAGTTGGTTGATACCGGTCATCGCGGCGGCGACGCTTTTGGTCCTGATTGTCGCCGGCCTGGCGCGCGATCCCATTACCTCCACATTTATGCGCCTGCAGCCGCCGAGCTTTGAACTACTCCTTGGCGCCGACGCGACCGGACGCGATATTCTTGCTCGCGTCAGTCATGGCGCATTGTCGACCATAACAATGACCGTCGTTGTCGTGTCCCTGTCCCTCACCCTCGGATTGATCATCGGGCTTGCTCCTCGGGTGGCAGCCGGCCCCATAGAAATCACGAAGGCGACCCCGCCCGTCATTGCTGGCCTTATCGTGTCAGGTCTTGCCGGGCCAAGCACTGGCGGAGCCATCATCGCCGTCACGGCTGTCGCCTGGGCGCCGCTTGCCGCCCACACGGCGGCACTCGTCTCGGAAGTGCTGGCGCAACCGCATGTCCGGATCACTCCCATTCTCGGCGTCGGCCGCTTCCGACTAATGACGCGCTACGTCTTGCCGGCAGTGATTGGCCCTGTGTTCCGGCATGCCATGTTGCGGTTACCCGGCACAGCCCTGGCCCTCGCGGCGTTGGGTTTTCTGGGTCTGGGCCCAAGACCGCCCTCCCCTGAATGGGGCCTCGTCCTCGCCGAAGGTATGCCATATCTGGAGCGCGCCCCGTGGGCGGTCCTCATTCCGGCGCTGGCTCTAGTTCTGCTATCGATCCTCGCCGTTTCACTATCCAGTATTCTTGGAACGACAGAATCACCCTCGCGAAAACCGTAACCGCGTTCTCTGACCAATGCCCACGCTCACACCGAAGCCATCCAGCAAGCCATTTCAACGCCTGTTTCGGCGTTAGCATCTTCAAGCAGTTACGTTGGTCCACGCCCCTGCCGTATGCAGTGGCCGGGTCGGCCTGCTGCCCTGCGCCGGGCGCAATGCTGCAATGCAACATCGTCCCTATTAATTCAGGGGGAGTGAATTATTCTCCTCCGTGTCGAAGCGCTGTACCTCCTCCCACGGCGCCAGACGCCGATCGGTTCACTCCTCCTCCCAGGACCGATCTAGTTCAGAGACCCCGATGCACCTCCTCCCGCATCGGGGTCTTTCTGTATCAGGATGTTCCGCGGCGATCTCAGCCCGCTCCGCGACAAGCCGTGGTGGTGAAACAACGGAATTACTCTCGCAGAAACCCCAATCGCGGCATTGCAGGATTGTGCAACTGCCAACACTACTTCGATGGTGTCGGGCGAGATGAGATAGTGCCCCTCCTATTACCGAGCACTGCCGACGCCGACGTGCCCCTATCCGCGGCGGCAGATAGCAAGCTCTTGATCCAACCACCAGCCAGGATGATCAGCCCGGCCATTTCTATGCGGCAAGCCTCTTTACGGCTTCGGCCGCAGACAGGCCCTCGACCCGAATAGCGTAGTCAAGCGCCGTGACCGTCGCATTGCCGAGATGGAGGGCTTCCAGTTCACCAATCGCGGCGGGTGTGATCTGCGGCTCCACATCTCGCCGGACGATCAACGTTGCCGCGTCCGCGACCGCTTTCTCGAAGGCACCGAAGCATTCGGGTGGCCTGCCGATACTGGAGCGCTATCGCGGCGGCCAGACGCTTCCCACCCCGAAGACGATCGACTTTGAGCCGAGCATCCTCCTAGGCTGCGTTTCCGGCGAACTCGTTTCACTTACTCCACGCATTAGAAAGCCGTGCATGGCCGCGCTCGGAGGCGAACCATCGGATGGTCCACAGCTCGCTCACCTCGCGCGAAGGAGCGGGAGCTCCCGCCGACGACATCAGCACGGCTTCTAGCGTTTAGGCCCTCAGGCATCGTGCCTCGAAACAGTTGGCCTGGAGTCCTCGAAGCTGATCTGAACTGTAATTCCGCCGCCCGCAACACCATGGCTCTTGCAATTGAGCCAGAGCCATCCATATACCATCCATAAACCTGGTATTTGGATGGACAACATGAGGGATGATGGCTACAAATTTCGCGAAAGGGGCGGTGAATCAGAGAAGATCACCATCAATCTCGGCTATGTCGATCTCGGTCGCATCGACCTTCTCGTGCAGGAAGGATTCTATTCCAATCGCACCGACTTCATCCGCACAGCGATCCGCAACCAGCTCACGTCCGAGGCCGAGGCGGTCAAGCAGTCGATCGTCCGGCACACGCTGGAGCTGGGTTTGCGCGACTACAGCAGAGCCGATCTGGAATCACTGAAGGCGGCCGGAGAGAGACTTCACATCAAGGTGGTCGGGCTTGCCCGCATCGCTCCCGACGTCACACCGGAACTTGCTCTGGCAACAATTGAGTCCATCACCGTGCTCGGTGCACTCCAGGCCAGTGCCGAGCTGCGATCGGCACTGGCCGAACGTATTCGATAGAACTGCGGCCCGACCAACAAGGACAAGTCGATGAATGAAGATTTTGCCACGGCCATGCGTCGTGCTGTACAGTCCACGCGCGCCCTGAACCTCGTCGAGGCGACACGCGTGATCCAGGATGCACTGGCCGGCCGACCGGCCTCCGATACTCGCACCTCGACACATCCGGAGATCACACCACCGCCGCCAGTTCAGCGTTCCACCCCATTTCCGCTTGATCCGGATGCGGAGATCATCGAACCGTCGGCAAAGCCTGAGGCCGAAGAGCCCGCCCAAGAGGTTGCCCATCGCATCGCGTCGCGAAGGTTGCGGAAATCCTTGGGAGAAACCGTACGGATCTTGCGCGAAAATCGGTTGGTACCCGGCGTTTTCGGATCGCTTCACGGCGCCGGCCTGCCGGGCACCGCCAAACATGCCCGCCAGCCCATCATGCCGGAGGGGGCACAGTTCCTGGCGCGAGCCTTCACCTGCCCTGCGGGCTCTCGAAGCTACAGGCTTTACGTTCCCGCATCCGCAACCGATCGGCCCCGCGGCCTTGTCGTCATGCTTCATGGCTGCAAGCAGGACCCCGAAGACTTTGCAGCGGGAACCGGCATGAACGCGGTCGCCGAGACGCACGGTCTGGTGATTGCCTATCCCCGTCAAAGCAGCGCCGACAATGCGTCGTCCTGCTGGAATTGGTTCAGGCCCGCCGACCAGATGCGCGACCGGGGAGAGCCCTCGATCATCGCGGGGATCACCAAGGAGATCATGTCGGAATTCGGCCTCGATCGCAGCCGCGTCTTCGTGGCAGGGCTATCGGCAGGGGGCGCAATGGCGGCGGTCATGGGCGAGACCTATCCCGATCTCTATTCCGCCGCAGGGATTCATTCCGGCCTGGCCTACGGATCGGCCAACGACGTTATGTCAGCTTTCTCCGCGATGCGTGGCGATGGCGGTCTTGCAGACAGTCCGAAGCGGCTCGCCAATCGGCACCGGCTCCGGACGATCGTCTTCCAAGGAAGCGCGGATCTGACGGTCCATCCCTCCAACGCGGATCGGATCGTCGCGGCGGCAATGCCAACTGGCGCGGGATGCGCCGTTCGTCAGGAACCCGGCCGCTGCGCCAGCGGGCGGAGCTATACAAGAACCATCGTAACGGACCGCGCGGCAGGGCCGGTTGTCGAATACTGGCTGGTGGAGGGTGCCGGCCATGCCTGGTCCGGCGGCCATCCCTCTGGAACGTATACGGACCCGCATGGTCCGGATGCGTCTTCTCAAATGGTTCGGTTCTTCCTCGATGGGCAGGATTGACGGCAAAGGCGATCATCGCCGCCGCCGACAACGACATCATCTGCACGGCGGTGGCGGCTGGCGTTGACGCCGCGCTTGTCGACGACATTGAAAGGAGACTGCCCGTTCCCTGTGTTCGCCCCGACCGACGAGGCCTTCTCGCTGCCGCAGGGCATTCTTGTAAGCCGGTCTGCTACATGGCACTCCGCCCTGCGGCCTTTAATGGCCGCCTCAGTCGCTCCGAGCGCTACTCGCCTTCGAGGGAGCGGCCGCGCCGGCCCGCTTCAGCCCCGCTACCGATGGGTAGCTTGGGCCTCGGGCAAACGATCGGAGGGGCTTTCCTTTGCTCACAAGAGAAACCTGTTCCGCCAGGGCACAGAACAGGTTCGCACTAACCGCAGCTTCAATGCTTTAAGTCTTGTCGACAGCGTCCTTAACTGCGTCCTTTAGCTTTCCCTTGGCTTGCTGGGCACCGCCCTTTGCCTTTTGCGCCGCGCCCTTGGCGCGGAGCGAGTTGTTGTCGGTTGCATCGCCTGCGGCCTGCTTGGCCTTGCCAGCGAGCTCATTGGCCTTGCCGGCCACTTTGTCCTTTGCACTGCCCATGCGGGGTCTCCCGGTTTGGAGGACGCGACTTGCGCCCTCACAGGCGCTCGAACGAGCGGCTCGGCGCTTTGTTCCCATTTGATCTGGATCAGGCGGCACGCGTCAGCACCAGGCTGCGGTCCTCCAGCCTAAGCTTTGGCTTCACCGATATCCTCGCCCTGCACCTGGAATCCGAAGTGGTCAGCTCCACGATCAACTTGCGCCTGCGGGTTCGGGAAGCTTAAACCCAACCGGCCCATCACCGGATTGAAGCGTGGTGGCACCGAGGGCGCTGGCGGTTGCCGCGGCTATTGTGGCTTGGTCCGGCCTACACCGTCCGTTGGCTGGAAGAGCCAACGCCGCGGCGCCGCATCGCGCTTGTCCTTCCCGAGAGGCTTTCCAGATTGATACGGCCAATATACGCAGACGACTACATGGCGGCCGGCCTTCGTAAATTATGAATTACTAAAGTGATTGGACCGGAGGGGACTAGGGGGCTATACCCGGTGCTCCACCAGAAGCTTATCTTTTGATGACGCTCAAGGATGTGATTCATTTTTAGAGAGGAGCCCGCTCAGCGGGCTCCTTTTGCGGGTCGTTACCAAAGTACCCCTCTACGGGTGATTGGGACGACCGTCCCAATGCAAAGTGCGGGCGTTGACCTGATCGCACAATCGATCGGCCTGAATCGATAACCGAAGCGTCCAACGTGAGATCTCATCACTTTTTCACGTCTCCAGGCGGGCTCTTTAAGACCCGCAATGCTCTCGCTGCATTTTTGGGCTGAGCCCATTCATTTTCCAGGCACCTATCGTTGCGACGTTTCCCGCGAAGCCTGCCATCAACCACCACCGCCAGAAAGCGCCGGCAGATGTTCCCTGCCATGGAGCTGCTTTGCCTATTAACCGTAAAAGCCGAGTACCGGCTCCTCGTACCCTCTGGAGGAGAATTGTGGTTTCGGCGACTCTGCGTCTGCTGGGCTGCTCGCGCTCGGCTTGCTTCCAAGCAAGGAGCTTTATGCTCGGCCGGCCTATGCAAAGGCGGGAACCGAGGCCGATTCTCCGGCAAACCGCTCCACTTGAATGAAGTGGTAGAGTTGTGGGAGAGTTTTCGAGAGAAGGCACGTGGCGACAACGCGAATGTCGCTCGCGCCGCGAGCGGCGGCGCTGAACGCGGCACACAACCCTCGCGTCGATGCTTGACCGGTTGGCGGCTGCATATGGCGTCGATATCCTGACCTTGTTTGTTGAGCCGCCAGCTTCGCCTATGAATGGAAGGCAAGCAGCATTGCTGCGTAAGCGCTGGCCGCCATCGACTACGGCCAGAAATCAAGGGGAACATGATGGTCAAGCCCGCCGTAGCATTCAAGCAACCGAGTGGTGATGCATGAGGTGGGCCAGGGCACTTGCGGGGGTCGCTGTCGCGGCGGTGCTCGCTGCCGGGGCTGCGACCCTCCTTGGTATGCCTGCCGGCGTTTCAAGCGAGACGATCCAACTATCGGTGACGAGAACACCCGACCTTTTGCAAGGGGCCTGGTCGCTGCCGGTCGCGCGGACCTTTCAACATCAAATCGTCTGGCAGTCCAATGCATCGCTGTGTGGCCCGGCGAGTGTCGCCAATACATTTCGTTCGATCGGCGAAGAGGAAACGACGGAAGCGGCTGTGCTCGATGACACCGGATATTGCTGGACAGGCTTCTGCCTCATTGGTCTGACGTTGGACGAACTCGCGGAGCTTACCCGACTGAAGACCAGACGCAGCGTAACGGTGCTCCGCGAGCTGACCGTAGACGAGTTTCGGGAACACATGAAGCGGTCAAACGACCCAAGTCGTCGTTACATCATCAACTTCAATCGAGAAGGCATCTTCCGCGCCGGCAGTGGCCATCACTCGCCGATTGCGGCCTATCTCGAAGAGCAAGACATGGTTTTCGTCCTGGACGTCAATGAAAGATTCAAGCCTTGGCTCGTCGAACGGGAACGCCTATTCAAAGCCATGGATACGTTGGATGGCGACCGCAAGCGCGGTCTGCTCTTGATTGAATAGCTGCCGCTCAGCGAGCGAGGCTCGTCGCCAGACCGGCTCAGCGGCCGGTGAGGATAGAGGTTGGCATGGAGCACCCCTACCGTCTCGCTCGCCGTTCTGCCCTTATGCCTCAAATGTCAGACCTGATCCTGGACGGAGAAGCGCAGATGCGAGTGCTGGCCAAGCTTCGTCGCATATGAAGTGGGCGTGACGAGAGGTCGGGTAGGACGACCCTTGATCCCGTTCGATGGAGAACGGCGGACATCGGTTAGTCAGTCCTCCGCCTTCTCCGAGGTATCCTCAACGCTCAGCCCCACCGCCGTGCGCCGCTCCAGCCTCCATGACGGTCGCCCGACGCTTCATTAGCACGAGCACGTTTCCCAGCATGACGAAGCCTAAGCCGGCTACTGAAACTGGGGTAAACCTGTAGTCTTCCAACAATACCGATATGCTAAGCGCGACGATCGGGAACAGCACCGTCATGTATGCCGCCCGCTCGGCCCCAAGGCGATGTACCACTGTGAGATAGGTCGTGAAGCCGATCACCGAGCCGGGTATGGCGAGATAGAGCAGCGAAGTGATATAGGTCGGCGATGCATCAAAGGTGAAGGGCACGCCGCGGAAGAATGCGAAAAGCGCCACAATCGCCGCTCCATACAGCATGCCCCAGGCGTTGACCGTTGCGACCTGTAGCCCGTGGCGTTGATTCCGAGCCGAGACGAGGTTGCCCGCGGAGAAGAACCACGTTCCCAGCAAGGCGAGCGCCAATCCTCTCGCCGTCCCAGAATCCAGTGCGGCCTCAGCCAATGTATCACTGAACAGGCAGGCTATGCCGACGACACCAAACGACGCTCCGACGAGAATACGGCCGGAAGGTCGGCGGCGGTGGAAAAGAAAGCCGTTGATCATGTTGAAGATCGTCGCCGCCGAGAAGACCACCGAAACGACGCCGCTCGGAATATAGCCAGTAGCGACATAGAAGCAGATGAAATTGCAGGAGAACAGGCACAATGCCTGGAGCAAGATCCACGGCTGCTGACCCGGGGGTATCGCGCGCAGGCGGCCCGTCGTCCGAAGTCCGATAAACAGGACCGCGGCGGCCAGCGCGAATCTGTAGACCACCGAGGCCTCAACGGGTACGGCACCAAGTTGGTAGTGGATAGCGATCCAGGTCGTACCCCAAATCAACACTGTCAAAGCATAGAAGAACGCCGTCACTGAAGATCACCCTAACTGGTTCGGTGCCTTCAGAATCTGCCATTGGGTCTTTACGCGTCTTCTCAATCTATGCGGCCGCTTTGCACATTCTTGCTGTTTTTGTCTCCCACTTGTTTGCCCGTATCGCGTTGAGCGGGTAATTTGCGGTGGTTCCTCAGAGAAGCGGTGTATGGATGAAAGCGCATGGTCTCGACGTTCCTATGGCCCTATCGCGCATAGGAGCCCGGCTTGAGCGGTCCGGGGCGGTTTACAAGGGTCTGTCGGTCGCGGAATGGAGCAATCGCGATAGTCGCGCGGCCTACGATCACCCGCAACACCACACGATCAGCCTTTACCTGGAGGGCGGCTTTCAAGTCGTTCGCGAAGAAGCCCCGTCTTCTCGGGGCGCGCCCGGCAAGATCTGTCTTTTGCCAGCAGGCCACGAAAGCCGATGGCTTATCAGGGGCTCCATGCGGATGTTCCATCTCTACGTCGAACCCGAGCAACTCGCCTACCGCGCTCTCACCGGCTTCGACTTGGACCCGCGTCGTATCGACCTTATGGACTTGACCTTCTCGGATGATCCCGCCATCGCGATGCTGATCAAAGGCGGCATCTTGTCCCTTGATTGGAAGGACGCCAGCGACCGCCTGGCGTTGGATTCGGCCTGCCAGCTGGTGATCTATCAGATTCTGAAACGGCACGGCGTCCGGCCGGACACACCGCCGCTGCACGGCGGCCTAGCGACAGCGGCCTGCCGCCGGATAGTCGACTACATCGAAGCACATCTTGACCAGCCGCTGGTGCTGGATCACCTCGCCGGCGAGGCAAATCTCAGCACCTACCATTTCGCCAGGATGTTCCGGGTGAGTTTCGGGATGCCGCCACACCGTTATGTCGATCAGCGACGCATTCACCGGGCCTGCCATCTGCTGCGTGATCCGACTAGAACCATTGCATCTATAGCCTTGTCATGTGGCTATAGCTCCCAGAGCCATCTCACTCGCGCGTTCAAGGCGAAGACAAGCGTCACTCCGGGCGAATGGCGCGCAGCGCTTTAAAAAACAAGGCCGGACCGCGCCCTTGTGGATGTGCCGGCCCTGTGGTTCGGGCGGTTCTTTCCGAAGCCAGATGACGAACGCACGTAGCATCGATCCTTAAGCGGCAATGCGCCTTTCCTGGTTTAGCGCCGAGCCACAGCATACCCGGCTCATGGCAGCGGTGCGTCACGCTCATCGACAATCACGGCAGGCGGTGTTCGATACTGTGCACGCTTTGAACAAAGAAGGTCTGTCCTATTCGGAGATCGCACGTCGCACCGGCTACGGTCGGCGCAGCATCGCGAAATGGCTGACTTCGAGACGCCACCCGACCGACAGAAGTCGGCTTTGAAGCCAACATCCCCTTTATACTTCGAGGCGTTCCTCGGGGCGTGCTGGAAAGATGGCAATCGCTGCGGACGGCATCTGTTCCACGATATCAAACAGCGCGGCTACACGGGCAGTTTCTCGAATCTCGAGCGGCTTCTCGCTAGCTGGCGGCGCCCCGAGCGGCCGGTCGAGGACAGCGCGTCGCCCGCTCCGATCATACCGCGTCACCCGGGCCGCGATGCCGTCCCGATACGCGATCAGGACACCGGCCATGTGATCTCGCCGGTAGTCGCTGCTGCCCTCTGCCTGAAGCCGCGAAGCATGCTGACGATCAGCCAGGCGAGAAGGGTCGATGCTTTGAAACAGAGCTCGCCTGAATTCGCTTCAATGCGCAGCCTTGCTATGCGCTTCCGCGGAATCTTTCGCAGCCGCGACCCAGGTAAGCTCGACAGCTGGATTGACGGTGCCCTTAACTCGGGTTTGGTCGCAATTGCGCGGTTTGCACGCATCCTGCACCGCGATCTTGACGCCGTCTTCAACGCCATCGAACTGCCGTGGAGCAACGGCCAGGCGGAAGGCCAAATCAACCGCCTGAAGACAATCAAGCGTGCGATGTATGGCAGAGCTGGCCCCGAGCTGCTCAGGGCACGCATGCTGCCGCTCAACAATTTTTATCACCACACAAAGTGAGGAAGACCCCCTTTATCAGCCAAGCGACACGAGTTCCAAAACCATCTAGATGCCGATGAGCACCGCCCCTCCGACTAGTCCCGCGCCGGCCGCTGTCAGCAATATCTGTTCCCCGGCTGTGAAAGGCTTGACCCCGTGTGCAACCGAGAGCGAGAGCGGGATCGTCGCGGCTGAGGAGTTGCCGTGGTCCTCAATGGTCCGCACGGTTCTTGATCGGTCGATGCCGAGATTGCCGCAAACCGCGTTGACGATCCGCACGTTCGCCTGGTGCGGCACGAAGCGGCTGACGTCCGCGGCCCCAAGACCGGCATCGGCGAGCGCGCGCTTAGAGCAAGCCGTCATCATCTCGACAGCGCGGGCGAATACCTCCCGCCCGTCGCGCATCGCCATCAAGGCATCCGCCGCCGCCATGCCCGACGCGAAGGGCCGGCTGCTGCCGCCGGCGGGAATCGTGATCAGGTCGTAGCCGCTTCCGTCCGAGGCCAGATCGACGCCGATGAGGCCCTTGTCCGGATCGTCGCAGGGAGCGACGACGACGGCGCCGGCCGCGTCGGCGAAAAGCACGGCGCTCGCCCTCTCCGCCGGGTTGATCCGGCGGCTCAGAATATTGGCGGCCACGACGAGGACCGGTTTTCCCTGAGTGCGGACGAAACCATCGGCGAGCGTCAGCGCGTAAAGAAAGCCCGAGCAGGCGCCGGCAAGGTCGATCGCACCGGAGTTGGAAAGGCCGAGACGATGGACTAGCAGCGGCGCCGATGGCGGCAGCAGGTGATCGGGCGTCGAGGTCGCGAGCAGGGTTAAGGCGATGTCGCGTCGCGGAATCCCCGCCTCCTGAAGTGCGGCCTCTCCAGCTTTAGCCGCAAGGCCGCTCAGCGTATCACCCTCCTCGACCCAGCGCCGCGTGCGGATGCCGGTGCGGCGCTCAATCCAGCCCGGCTCGAGCCCGAGTTGCGTTTCGATCTCGGCATTGTCGACGCGCCGCGCCGGCACGAAATGGCCGAAGCCGGCAAGGCGAGATGACCGGGCGCAGCTCATAGCCGCCCCGCCGCGAAGGCTGATGCCGCCTCGTCGATCGCATCATAGGCCCGGTCGAGATCGGCATCGGTTACGCAATAGGGTGGCATCAGATAGATGACATTGCCGAGCGGGCGGATGAGGAGCCTACGCTTGCGGAAGAAGGCCCGGAGCCGCGGTCCGGCATCCGAGAGATAGCCGCCCGCCGGCGCGGCAAGATCGAGTGCGGCGATCGTGCCGGCCTGGCGAATGTTGCGGAAGCGCGCGTCGGCTTCGACGCGCTGCAAACGAAGGCGCTGCTTCGCCGCGAGCGCCTCGACGCGCGCGCCGACCGGCTCCGCCTCCCAGATGCCGAGATTGGCGAGAGCGGCCGCGCAGGCGATTGGGTTGGCCGTATAGGAGCTCGAATGAAAGAACGTCCTGCGGCGGTCAGTCGAAAGATGCGCATCGAATATCTCGCCCGTGCAAAGCGTCGCCGCCAGCGGCAGCGCGCCGCCCGTAAGTCCCTTCGAGGTGCAGAGGATGTCAGGTGCGATCCGCGCCTGCTCACAGGCGAAGAGCGTACCCGTCCGGCCCCATCCAGTCATCACCTCGTCGGCGATCAGCAGGCTGCCGTGCCGCTCGGCGATCCGCTTCAGTTCGGTAAGCACGGAAGCCGGATATATCTTCATTCCGCCGGCGCCGAGCACCAGCGGCTCGACGAGCAACGCCGCAACCTGACCGGACGCGCAAAAAGCCTCGAAGGCGTCGAGCGTCTGCTGATCGCGGCCGGCTTCGGGAAACGGCAGCCGGTCGACGGCGAATAGAAGCGGCTCATAAGCCGCGTTGAAGACGCCGCGTTCGCCGGTCGACATCGTGCCGATCGTGTCGCCATGGTAGCCGTGTTCCAAGACGCAGATGCGACTACGGGGGGCGCCGACATTGTGGAAGTAGCCGAGCGCCATCTTTAGTGCCACTTCCACCGCGGTTGAGCCGCTGTCGGAATAGAACACGTGCTTCAGTCCGGCGGGTGCCATCCCGATCAGGCCCTTAGCAAGTTCCTCCGCCGGCGCGTGGGTGTATTCGGCGAAGATGATCTGGTCATAAGTTTCGGAGGCGCGGCGGATCGCCTCCATGATCGCCGGGTGCCGGTGGCCATGGGTAATCACCCACCAGGAGGAGATCGCGTCGAGTATCCTCGCGCCATCCTCGTCGACGAGATAGGCGCCGTCGGTGCTGACGACCCGTTTCATAGGCGCTTCGAGCGCATGCTGGGTAAAGGGGTGCCATACGGGGGAACTTCTCATGCCGCCACCTCGCGGAAGCAATCGATGTCGAAATGCGCGCGAAAGGCTTGCCGCAGGGCATCCGGCGTCAAAGGATCGAGCCGCGGCAATCGCCCGAGCACGCGGGCCCGCCCGAGCGCGGCGATGGTGCCTTGAGTGTCCGCCTGCTCGTCGCCGATGAAGGCGACGCCAACGATCGGGATCGCGCGAGCGCGCAGTGCTTCGAGCGATAGCAGCGTGTGATTGATCGTCCCGAGCGCGGTGCGGGCACAGAGGACAACGGGAATCCGCCAGCGCGCGAAAACGTCGGCAAAGACAGTCTGTTCCGTGAGCGGCACCATGAGCCCGCCTGCGCCTTCGATGACGAGCGGCGCGTCGGTCTCAGGCGGCGAAAGACCGTGCGGCAGGATCGTGACGCCGTCGAGCTTGGCAGAGAAGTGGGGCGAGGCGGGTGTCGTTAGCCTGTAGGCCTCCGACAGGATGCGGTCGGGCGCAATCTGCCCGAGCCGCCGCACAGTTTCCCTGTCCGTCTCGCCGTCGAGGCCGGACTGCACCGGTTTCCAGTAGCAGCCCGCAAGCGCATCGGTGAGTGCCGCAGCAAAGACCGTCTTACCGATGCCGGTATCCGTGCCGGTGACCACCATGCGAGGCGTCATGGCCCCTCCTCTGCGATCGCGATCTTGAGTCTCTCCAGCATCTCAGCGATCGTCGGCCGGTCGACATTCAGCGTGATCGCGATCCTGAGCCGCGCCGTGCCTTCGGGCACGGTCGGCGGGCGAATCGCGCGGATATCGAAGCCTTCGGTGCGCAGGCGCGCCGCAATCCGCACCGCCCGGGCATTGTCGCCGATCATGACTGGCAGGATCTGAGATCCGCTGCCCTCGATGCCGAGGGTTGCGTCAAGCACCTCATTGGCGAAGGCCCTGAGCTCATCGAAAGCCGCTCGGCGCTGCGGCTCATCCGCGAGGATCCTCAACGCCTCGCGAACGGCGGCGGCCGTCAGTGGCGATGGCGCGGTCGAATAGATGAAGCTGCGGGCGCGGTTGACGAGGTAGTCGCAAAGGATCGCCTTCCCGCCGATCAGCGCGCCCGAAACCCCCAGCGCCTTGCCGCAGGTATGCAGCACCACGACATTGTCTCGGCCCTCCAGCGAAGCCGAAAACCCGCGCCCACCGGGGCCGAAAACACCGGTCGCATGCGCCTCGTCGATCACCAGGAAGCCTTCATGCCGCTCCGCGAGGGCGGCGAGTTCGGCGAGCGGCGCCCGGTCGCCGTCCATCGAATATAGGCTTTCGACGGCAATCCACGGACGCCCCTTTCCGCCAGCAGTGCGCCACGTCGTGATCGCATCGGCAAAGGCATCGGCATCGTTGTGCCGGACCGCTACTGCTGCCGCCTTGCTCGCTGCCTTGCCCTCATGGGCGCTCGCATGGATCAACTCATCGTGGACGATGATGTCTCCGCGCTGCGGCAGGGTCGAGAACAGTGCAGCGTTGGCGGCATAACCGCTGCCGAAGAAGAGCGCCCGGTCCGTACCAAAAAATTCGGCCGCCTCCGCCTCCAGCGCCTGATGCTCCGGATGATTGCCGCCCAACAGCCGCGATCCGCCGGCGCCGACCGGCACGCCGCGATCGAGTGCCGCGGCGATGGCAGCCTTGAGACGCGGCGAATCGGCGAGTGCCAGATAATCGTTCGAGGTGAAATCGAGACCCCACCGGGGCGCGAGCGCCCGGCACCGCCCCTTGCGTTCAAGCCCCGCCAGCGTCGTTTCGTAACGGACGAGAGCGCGCAGCGTCATTCGGCCGGCTCCGGTTCGGCCAGATGCAGTCCCATCGGCTTCAACCCGAGGCGACGGAACAGCGCCGCATCATCATCCTCGGCGGGATTGTCGGCGGTCAGCAACGTCTCGCCGACGAAGATGGAATTGGCGCCGGCGAAGAAACAGAGCGCCTGCATCTCGGCGCTCATATCCGTGCGGCCGGCCGAGAGACGGACATGGGATTGCGGCATCAGGGTGCGGGCGAGCGCGACTGTGCGGACGAAATCGATCGGATCGACGGGTGGCGCGTCGGCGAGCTTCGATCCGGGGATGGGGATCAGCATATTGATCGGCACGCTTTCGGGGGCGGTTGGCAGATTGGCGAGCGTCACCAGCATGGCGATACGGTCGTCGACCGTCTCGCCCATGCCCAGAATGCCGCCGGCGCAGACCTTTATCCCCGCCTCGCGCACATTGGCGAGCGTCTCCAGCCGGTCGGCAAAGGTCCTGGTGGCGATGATCTTACTGTAGAAGCGCTCGGACGTATCAATGTTGTGGTTGTAGTAGTCGAGACCTGCATTCGCCAGCCGCTCCGATTGTGCCGGCGTCAGCATGCCGAGGGTCATGCAGGTCTCCATGCCGAGCGCCTTGACACCCTCTACCATGGCGACGATCGTTCCCATGTCGCGCTCCTTCGGGCTGCGCCAGGCGGCCCCCATGCAGTAGCGCGTCGCTCCGCCCGCCTTGGCCTTGCGGGCCTCCGCAACGACCGGCTCGACCTCCATCAGCTTCGAGGCCCTGAGCCCGGTCGGGTGGTGCGCCGACTGGCTGCAATAGCCGCAGTCCTCCGCGCAGCCGCCGGTCTTGATCGACAGGAGCCGGCTCATCTGCACGGCGTTTGGGTCGAAATGCGCGCGATGGACGGACTGTGCGCGGAAGAGAAGATCATTGAACGGCAGATTATAGATTTTTTTTGCATCGCCGAGAGTCCAACGCTCTGCAGCAGCACCGGATTTGCCCGAATTTCCCTCCGTTAAAGCGTGTACATCCGGCATTCTTAGCAATCCCTCTGGCCGATCTATATAGATAAATGTGGCGATTATCTATAATCTCTCTCCGGCGACCACGGCGCAACCAACTGATCGGAGAGTTCGCGTGCAAATTCAACCGATGCGGGATGTGGGCTGGCAGTCGGCGACGGCAAGGGTCCGCTCGGAGCCGGGAAATGCTGCAAAGCAATGTGCGGAACGCGCGATCAGCCAATGATCGCGAAGGCGCCGCCAGATACGTTCTTCACCGGTCTTTGCCCGATCCTCTGGACGTGGCGCTCCAGCACGGCTGCGGCGTTCTCGGTCCGGCCCTGGCGAAGGAAAGCCAGAATCGCCCGGTGGTCATGATCAGGCCCGACCTCCCAGTCCGAGCGCCAGCTGGCAAAGAGGAAACGGGCGCTGACCGCATGCAGATCGTCGATAGTGGCGAGCAGGCGCGGCATGCCGCAAGGCGTCAGGATCAGCCGATGGAAGCGGCGATTCGCCGCCTCCCAGGAGCGAACATCGCGCGCATTGTCGCCTTCGACCGTCGCCTGCTCGGCGTGATCGAGGATCGCAGACGTCAGATGCGGTGCTGCATGGCGTAGCGCCAGAACTTCGAGTGCCGCCCGCATCTCGGCAACCTCGCGAACCTGCTCGAGGCCAAAAGAGGCGACCCGCACGCCGCGGCGCGGCTCGCTCACTGCGAGGCCCTGCGCTTCAAGCCTGCGAAAGGCCTCGCGCACAGGCACATGGCTTGTCCCGAACTCCTCCGCGATGTGATCCTGCCGGAGCTTGGTGCCCGGCTCCAGCTCACCCGTCACGATCCGTTCCGCGAGAATGCGGCAAATGCGGTTGGCAATTGTGTCTTCGTTCGTCGCGGTCATGTTTTATAGATAATTTGCGGCGGCCCCATTGTCGAGACAGACGGAGGATTGGCGACGATCTCCCCTCACTAAAGACTACGAGGATGTGGCGGGGACTTCGGCAGGCAGGGATAACCGATCGAGCCATACTACACGCCTTAAAAGGATATAACTGTTGAATACCGGGCGGCGCATCCAAGCGCGGCAGAAAGCTGACAAGCCGCCGATGATGTTGGGGAGCTTAACGGCCTATTGCGTTGACCTTGGTGCGCCAGCCGACCATTCTCCTCTTCGTTTCGAAATAGTTGACCATACATAGGCTGAGGTCGCCCGTTTTCCTTGGCGATGTCGAAGACTCGGCTTCAGAAGTTATCCTGGCTGCCGCCGACATCGCCACGTTGGTGGGGACACCAGTCGCCCGCATTGCGTTCTCGACTGCGACTCGGGCATCTTGGTAACGAACAGAACCCAAGATGTCCCGACACGCATATGCCACCTTCATGTATGCATACGAGGCATGGGCAAGACCAGAAACAGCCCGCTCATATTGGCCAGCAGAAGCTATCGAAGGGGAGAGAGCCAGCGCGACCAGCAGCGACGCCAGCCCGACCGAGTAAATACCGTCCCGTCCCCTCGCCTGCGCCATTGGTATCCAATCCTCAATTCGTCCACCGATTGTTCTCAAGGTTTATCAGCCGTGTCGAGACATTCTCGGCAAGACCGCGGTCGTGGGTGACCAACAGAACTGCAAGGCCGGACTCTTCGACGATCTCCTGGAGGAGCGCAATGACGTCCTGCTGGCTGACAGGGTCGAGGCGAGAGGTCGCCTCGTCGGCAAAGAGGAAGGCAGGATCAAGCAGAAGTGCCCGCAAGAGCGCGAACCGCTGCAATTCACCACCCGACACCTGCCCGGGCATGCGATCGTACAGCGTTTCCGGCAACCGCAACCGGCGACACAGTACCTCGACCTCCGACCAGTCTTTGCCATGCAGACTGGTCAGATCTTTCAATCCTCGGCGGATCGTCTGATGCGGTGCGAAGGCGGCAGGCGGGTCCTGATAAAGCTTCTGGAAACGCAGAGACGACAGCCCTGGCCGACGCTCGATGGCTCCTGCATCGGGCTTCGTCAGGCCGAGCAGAATATTGCCGATCGTGGTCTTGCCGCAGCCGCTCGGACCGACGATTGACACGATCTCGCCAGCCGCAACTTCGACATCGAAGTCGGAAAACAGGACCTTATCGCCATATCGTTTTTCCAGTCCCTGAGCTGCGATGACAGCCTTGCCAAGCGTTGGTCTTATTCGCCGCTCCCATTGCGAAGGATCAGCGGCAAGAAGCGCCTTAGTGTAAGCATGCTCCGGTGCGTCGAGTAGCGTTTCGGCGGGTCCGTACTCAACGAGCCGGCCATCAAGCATCACGCCGATCGTACCGCCGAGCGCCCTGGCAACGGCGACATCATGGGTGATGGTCAGGAGTAATCGCCCTGCATCGACCTCGCTTTTGAGCCGCGCCGTCACCGAGCCCCTTAGCGCCGCGTCGAGACCTTTCGTCGGCTCGTCGGCGATAAACAATTCGCTGTCGGTGGCATGCGCCATGGCGATGGCCGCTCGCTGGCCCATGCCACCCGAGATCTGGAACGGATAGAGCGCCTCGGCTGAGGAAAGGGAAACGTCCGCGAGGTTTTCTTTCGCGTCATTTGCACTTTCGATAGCCGCCTTGCCTTTGACGTAACGATGAACCTCGGCGACCTGCGAAACCACGCGCATTGTCGGATTCATCGCCAGCCACGGCTCCTGTGGCAGAAGGCCAATGCTTCGGCCCCAGCGACGGCGCCGCTCAGCGGCCGTTTCCTTGAGGAGATCCGCCTCCTCGAAGATCACGCGCCCCGTGGCGTGCAGTTCCGGCGGCAGGTTGCCCATGATCGCCTGGGCGACCAGCGATTTTCCAGAGCCGCTTTCGCCAAGCAAGGTCAGTGGCCGGCCTCTGCCCAATGAAAGCGAGACCTTCGAAACAATGGGGCCGTCCGCAGAGTGGATCGACAGATCGTGAACCGCAAGGTCGTTCTTCACCTGGATGTTCATGCACGCTCTCCCTGAGCAAGAAGTTGCAGGCCAAGAACGAGCAGGAAGATCAGGGCTGCCGGAAGCAGCACATGCACCGGCGCCTCGCTGTAATAGGGCAAGAGTTCGACGATCATGCTGCCAAGTTCCGGCGTCGGCGGTTGCAGGCCGACACTGATCGCGCTCAGCGTAGAGACCGCGATAATGGCTGTTGCCATAGCGAAGGCTGAAAGCGTCGCGATCATAGGCGCGATCACTGGCAGGACATATCGCGCGAGGATGTAACGTGAGCCGAAACCAAGCATTCGCGCCGCTTCGATATGGGGCTGGGCAAGGACTGCGTTCGTGGTCGCCTTCGTCACCCGGTAGAACTCGACCCATAAGGTCAAAGCCAGGCCCAGGAAGAGCGGTCCATAGTTACCCGGCGAAAAGGCGAGCAGAAGCAGCACGAGCATAAGACCAGGCAATGCCAATACGACGGTCGCAATGAGTTCCAGACCCTTTTCGGCCCAACCGCCTCTCCAGGCAGCGAGCAGGCCCAGAGACACGCCGGGTATGGCCGCCGCCAGCATGGTGAGGAAGGCCATTCCGAACGAGAGGCGCGCGCCATGGGCAAGACGTGCGAGCAGGCTGCGTCCGTAGTGGTCGGCGCCAAGCAGATAGTCGCTCCCGATCGGAGCAAGGCTGGCGCCGAAATCCTGGGCGGCCGGATCGGAGGGAATGACCGCCGGCCCGATGATGGCAAAACCGCCGAGCAGGATCAGCAGGCCGGCGCCGGCCAAACGCGTCGGTCCGAGACCCGCCTTCGGCCGCTGGTCGAATATCTGGTCCATCGTAGTCATGCGATTTTCCCCATACGCGGATCGAGCCATAGCGTCACAAGGTCGACAATGGCGGCGATGGCGACGAACATCAGTCCCATCGCCAGCGCCGTGCCCTGCACCATGGGAACATCCCGCTCGACAATCGCGTGCACCAGCGCGTGACCAATCCCCGGATAGGCAAACAGCGACTCCACGACCACGACCCCCTCAATCAGGTAGATGGCCTGAAGACCGAGATAGGACACGACGGGAATGGCTGCGTTCCTGAGCCCATGACGCCGCACGACGACCGCCTCCGGAAGGCCCTTGTAGCGAGCGAAGGCGAAGTAGGGCGCGCGTGCCACCACTGCCACCGCGTTGCGGGTGACGCGGCTCGACATGGCCGCCAACCCGAGCGCCAGCGTCAGCGCCGGCAGGAGGATCTCTCGCGGCGAACCGAAGCCCGCCGGCGGCAACCAGCCTAGCTGCCGGGAAAACACCAACATCAGGATCAAGCCCAGAACGAAGGGCGGAATGGCGCGAAAGGTGACCGCGGCCATAAGGCCGATGCGATCCGCGACGCCGCCGGGCCTGAGGCCACCGAAGACGCCCACGATCGGGCCAATCAGCAGCGACAGCAGGAGAGCCGCCGCCGCCAGCCACACAGAAGCACCCAGTTGCACCTGCAGTTCATGCGCCACTGCACGCCCCGTGACCAGCGAGTGGCCGAGGTCGAAGCGCACGAGGCTGCCGAGCCAATCGAGGAACTGGACGGCGATCGGCAGATCGAGCCCGAGTTCGAGGCGTACCTTTTCCGCCGCGTCAGCGATCCGCGCGTCCGGACCGTAGCGGCCGGCCGCAATACGCATAGCGGGGTCACCCGGCAGAACGCGCATTAGAACGAAGCACAGGGCTCCGACCACGATGGCGACGATTCCCGCCTGCAAGAGGCGCGCAATAAGAAAGTTCTTCATCGCAATGCCCGTCATTCTGCCCAGCGAATGGAGGAGAGGCCGTAGTTCACCTCAAGCGGATCAACCCCGACACCGGAAATGCGCTTGCTAGAAACAATAGCCAGCTCCGACCAGGTTACTGGAATGCTCGGCAGTTCCTCTTGCAGGATTTCCACGGCGCGGGCCTGAAGTGGTGCCCGGGCGGTGGCATCGCTTGTCGCCGCAAGCTGTTCGACGATGGCTTGGATCTCCTTGTTGTCCCAGCCCATCGAGCCCCAGTCGCTTCCGCCTGGTCCGTAGTCCTGGAGCAATGTGCCGACCGGGTCTGGCACAATCGAGAAAAGCCGCGAAACCAGTCCCATCTCCAACGTCCCGTCCTGGTGGCGCGCGGGGATTTCCGAGCTGTTTCCGACGGAGACTTTTACATCGATGCCAACCTGCCGTAGTTGTGCCTGAAGTGCGGTGGCAATCGGCGGCAGCTCCGGCCAACTGGCGTAGGTAAGCAGACTGACGCTGAAGCGTTTTCCGTCCTTCTCCAAGATGCCGTCGGTGCCCGGCACCCAGCCTGCCGTCTTGAGCAATTCCTTCGCCTTCTCAATGTCTCTCTCTAGCGGTTGAACATCAGGAGAGTTCCAACCCTTCATGGCGGGCGGGAAGAGCTGCGTCGCCGCGAGATCGGCGTTGCGCAAAATGACCTTGGTGGTGCCGACGCGGTCGATCGCGGCGCTGATCGCCTGGCGCTCCTCGACCTGATCGAAGAAGGGCGATGCTGCGTTGACCTTAAGAAGCCGGGTGCGAGGTATGGTGGCAATCTGCACATCCAGCTTCGGGTTGGCCTTCAGCCGATCGACGGAGACCGGGAGCATGGAAAAGACGAGGTCGGCCTCGCCGCTTTCGGCCATCAAAGCGCGGGTCTCCCCCTGCCCCACGGCAAGATAGTTCACCTCCTCGATGCCCGGCTTGCCGCCCCACCATGCGCCGGAACTTTCCAGCTCGACTCGCGCCGGCGGCGTGAGGCTCTTCACCTTGTAGGGGCCAGTACCAACAATCTGCGTGATCTTTCCGGCCGCACCGAAAGATGATGGCGCAAGGACGATGGTGCTGAAATGCACGAGATAGGCGGGCAATGCGGAAAACGGCTTGCTCATCCGCACCTGGATATCTTTGCCTTCGACACTGATCTCGGCGATGGGCGCCTGCGACAGGACACCGACACCTGCAAGTGCGCGTTGAAGGCTGGCGACGGTAGCCTCGGCTGTCACCGGCGCTCCATCATGGAAGACAGCGTTGCCACGCAATTTGAACGTCCAGACGAGCCCATCTTCGGAGACCGCCCAGCTTTCCGCGAGGCCGGGAACAAGCGCGCCTTGTTTGTCAGTGGTGACAAGCGTCTCAGCGACCTGCAGACGGCTGAAAACATAGCCGGTCTGTGCCGGCTCGATGCCGGTGATTTCCCACGGACCAGCCACCTTCAGGGCCTCGGCCTGTGCAAAAGCTGGCGGCATCGATGCGCCGAGCATCAATGTGAGGAAAAACGCTTTCACAATGCGCATTGAATTTTCTCCATTTCGGGGGTGAAGTTTTGTCGCAAAAGTCAGTCGGGTTTGAATGCAGCGGAAAACGCCTGGGCTACGTCGTCTTCCCTCACGTCCTTCATTGCCTTGTGAATCGAGACATGGATCGTTCCTGCGCCTTGCATCACGAGGATGACGGTTTCTTTCGGAGCGCAACCGGGCACATGGCAGGCAAGCTCGCTCACCGATACAACGGCCTCTTCGGGTAACGTGAGCACCTCGCGCGCCCAGGATTTGATCGCGCGAGCACTGTTGATGACCGACGGACCATTGCGTGCCAATCGGTTGACGAACGCCTCGCTCATGCCGCCCCCCGTTTGTTCCTCGCCGCCCGCGGAGCCAGGACCGCAAACAGATCACGGATGGGTTTGGCAGCCATGCCCTGCCCGATGAGGACCACGCGACTGCGGTGGTCTTCGTCCGGCCAGTATTCGAGGCGCTGCAGCGGATAGAGCCGGTGCTGCACGGCGTGAGCGACCAGTGGACGGGCTGGGTCGTCCGTGAGCGCGAACATGCCTTTCAGGCGCAGGAGACCAGAACCGATATTGGTGGCCACGATATGGAGGAAGGTATCGACTGCCTGGGGCGAGAGGGGCACATTGTGACTCAAGCTGATCGCCTCGATCTCGTCCCCGTGCCGATTGGGATCATGGGTATGATCAGCATGGGGCCCAAGCCTCTCCAGGGCTAGCCAGCCAGGCACATCCTCGGCCTTGTCCGTGACGGAGTAAGCGCCGTCGCCGAATAGCTCGGCCAGTTCAAACCCCTGCCGATGGCGATCATGGTAGACGGCCGCCGGATTGAGAGCCCTCAGCTCCTCTGGCCAGTCGTGACCAGTGCCGGCGATATCGGTCTTGGTCAGGACCACATGATCGGCAAAGGCCAGTTGCTTCCAGCCTTCCAGGAAACTGTTGAGCGTTGCGCGCCCGTTGAGCACATCGAAAGTCGTGACGACACGGGCAAGGTGAAAGTGCCGGGCCACGACATGATCCCTCAGCCCCATTGCGGGCGAGCCTCCGGGAATGATGCTGTTGATGATGGGGGCCGGGTCGGCAAGCCCGGTCGTCTCAATGACGACCCGTGAGACAGGTGGTATGTCGCCACGAAGCCGCGCCTCGTGCAGGTCCGAAAGGGAGCTTCTGATGTCGCTCGTGGCCGTGCAGCAGATGCAGCCCGTGGTGGTCCGGAAGTAGGTTTCGGAGCCCTTACGCACTAGGTCGTGATCAATCGGGACCGTGCCGAATTCGTTGACTATAACTGCTGTCCCTTGCATGCCGTGATCAGCCAGAATCTCGTTCAACAGCGTTGTCTTGCCGGATCCGAGAAAGCCGGTCAGGAGAGTGACCGGCACGGAATCGTAGAGCCGTCTCACATCGTACTCCGTTGTGGCCAGTGGGTTGCGCCACCGCTTGAACAGGCTGCCAATCATGTCACAGGCATCCGTATGGAATGAACGTGGGTCAGCGACCTGCCTGGCATGAGCCGGGCGAGCCATGTGATCAGCTTCCGAGCATAGCGGCCTTCATCGTGTTCACGTTGTAGCGGAACATGTCGATATAGGTGGATGCGGGACCCTCGCTCTTGGAAAGGGCGTCCGAGTACAGTGTGCCACCGATCTTGATGCCGGTTTCTGTCGAGATCTGCTCGATCAAACGCGGGTTGGTGATGTTTTCGAGGAAGATTGCCGAAGCGTTTTCTTCCTTCACCTGATCGATCTACTTTGCCACGTCGGCTGCAGAGGCTTCCGCTTCCGTCGAGATACCTTCAGGCGCGATGAACTTGAGGCCGTATTCGTGCTCGAAGTAGCCAAAAGCATCATGGGATGTGATCACCGTGCGCTTGTCCGCTGGTATGACTTCGATTGCGGCTTTCACCTCGGTCTCAAGTTCGCCAAGCTTTCCAACATAGGGCTCAGCGTTGGCCGTGTATGTCGCGCAACCGGCCTTGTCGGCTTCGCAGAAGGAATCGGCGATATTCTTCACATAGATTTCGGCATTGTGGATCGACTGCCAGGCATGCGGATCGAACTCGCCGTGGTGGTGACCCTCGTGCCCATGATCGTGACCGTCTTTTTCGTGATTATGTCCAGCCTCGGCCTTCTCGTCGGCCTCGTGACCATGCTCTTCTTCAGCGCTCTTGAGCGGCTCAATCCCCTTGGTCACCTCGACCACAGAGGCTTTCGTGCCGCTGGCTTCGATCAAGCGTGACATGAAGCCTTCGAACCGAAGGCCGTTGACGAGAACGACATCGGCCCCTTCCAGAGCAGCGGCATCCGCCGGTCGAGGTTCATAGACATGCGCGTCGCCGTCGGGTCCGACCAGCGTGGAGATTTCCACCCGTTCCCCGCCGACGTTTTTGGCGAAATCGGCGATGATCGAAAAGCTGGCGACGACCTTCAGCTCGGCAGCCGATGCGCTGGAGGCAAAGCCGCCAAGCGTGATGAGGCTGGCATAGGTGGCAAAGCGTAGGGTGTTGAACATGGAGATCTCCTTGGGTGATCAGGCTGTTTTGTGGCGGGGGGCGTGAGGGCACTCGGAAGCATTCCTCGCCGTCCGGCCAGCGCGGACACGACGTAGATGATGCCCGCCGTCAGGATGATGGCGGGACCGGACGGCAAGGACGCGTGATAGGACAGCAGCAATCCACTGACCGAAGAGATGGCTGCGATGACAATCGCAATGGCGCACATCGCGCGCACCTCGTTGGTCCAGAAGCGGGATGCGGCAGCCGGCAGCATCATCAGACCCACCGATAGCAGTGTGCCAAGCGCCTGGAACCCGCCGACAAGGTTGAGGACGACAAGCGTCAGGAAGATGAGATGAACAGGCGTTCCGATGCGACTGACGGACCGAAGAAAAAGCGGGTCGAGACATTCAGCGACGAGCGCGCGCCAGAAGACCGCCAGCGCGACGAATGTGATGACGGCGACGCCGACAATCAGAGTGAGTGCCGCATCATTGAGGGCCAGTACCGAGCCGAACAGAACATGCATGAGATCGACGCTCGATCCTCTCCAGGACACCAGCAACACTCCGACCGCAAGCGAGATCAGGTAGAAGGCGGCGAGCGAAGCGTCCTCCTTCTGGACGGTGAAGCGTGAGACAATGCCTGAGCCGAGCGCCACCAGCAGTCCGACGATCAGACCGCCGATTGTCATGGGAACGATCTGAAGCCCGAAAAGCACAAAGCCTACGGCAGCACCCGGAAGAATGGCATGCGCCATTGCATCCCCTGTCAGGCTCATGCGCCGCAACATCAGAAAGACGCCGACGGGCGCGCAGCTCACGGACAGAACAAGCGATCCGAAGAGCGCGCGCTGCATGAAGCCATAGCGCAGGAACGGGCCGATCAGATCCTCATACATGACCGGCAACCCTGCGATGGTGTGGGAGGTGATCGATATGGCCGCTATCGTGATTCTGACCGGCCTGCTCGGCATGCTCCTCGCACCAACCGGCCTGTTCGTCCCAGGCCTCCTGAAAGCTGCGCGCCATTCGCAAGTTCCTGGAGGTCATGACGTCAGAGGTGGCTCCCCACGCAACGGGTTTGCGTGCCATTAGAAGGGTCTGGGGGAAATGCTCGCGCACGAGCGCATAGTCATGCAGAACGCAAAGGACTGCCCGCCCTTCTGACACCCAGCCTTTAATGACCACGATGAGGTCTGCAATGGTGCGGGCGTCGACCGCATTGAACGGCTCGTCCAGCAGGATCAGATCGGCATCTTGAAGCATGGTGCGCGCAAAAAGCGCGCGCTGCATCTGCCCACCAGACAGACTGTCGAGGGGGCGTTTCTCGAATCCGATCAATCCGACCGCGCCCAGACAGGCGGAAAGCTTGATCTTGTCCGCTGCACTCAGCCGCCCAAGCAGGCCGCGCTGCTGCCAATAGCCAAGGGAGACGAGGTCTATGACGCGCGCCGGGAACGTTCGGTCGAGCTCGGATTGCTGCGACAGGTAGGCAAGGCGCTGAAAGCGAGATACGCAGGCACCGCTCATCGGGTTCAGGATACCGGCGATGCCCTTCATCAAAGTGGACTTGCCAGACCCGTTGGCGCCGACAACCGCGGTCAACGAACCCCGTTGGACCTTCCCACTCAGGTGATGAACAGCCGCGTGGCCCTGATAGCCAAGCGTAAGCTTCTTGAATTCCAGACAGGTGTTGCTCATCGCGTCCTCGGGGATTGACAGCGACTGAATAAGTAATGTTATTACGTTCGTCAATCGGAAACGTAACGTAATAACATTTGCAACATCCGACCCGCCGGCAGACGGTGCCCATGCCGACTTTTCAGGAGGACCATCCATGTCTCAGATTGAGCCCACCCCCGTCACGGTGCTGACCGGATATCTTGGTGCCGGCAAGACCACGCTTCTCAACCGTATTCTCACGGAACCCCACGGCAAAAAGTTCGCCGTTATCGTCAATGAATTCGGCGAGGTCGGCATCGATAACGACCTCATCGTCGAGTCCGACGAGGACGTGTTCGAGATGAACAACGGCTGCATCTGCTGCACGGTGCGCGGCGACCTTATCCGAATCATCGAGGGTCTGATGCGCCGCCGCGGTCGCTTCGATGGCATCCTCATCGAGACGACGGGCCTCGCTGACCCGGCGCCCGTGGCTCAGACCTTCTTCGTGGACGAAGACGTAAGATCGAAAACCCGGCTGGATTCGATTGTCACCGTCGTTGATGCAAAGCATCTTCTAAGCGAGATTGACCGGGCCCATGAGGCACAGGAACAACTCGCCTTTGCCGATACGATCATCCTCAACAAGACCGATCTCGTCAGCGACGACGACTTAGCTGCTGTGGAGCAGCGCATCCGGCGGATCAATCCCACCGCCAGCATCACCAGATCAACGCGTTGCGACATAGAAATTGCCAGCCTTCTGGATCGCAAGGCGTTCGACCTCGATCGCATTCTGGAGGTCGAGCCCGATTTTCTCGACGAGGAACACGAGCACGAGCATGACGACCATGTCACCAGCTTCTCGCTGGTCGAGCGGGAACCCATGGATCCCGGCAAGTTTCTGAACTGGCTGCAGACGACGGTGCAGGCATTCGGAATGGATATGCTGCGAATGAAGGGGATCATCTCGTTTGTCGGCGACGACGACCGCTTCGTCGTCCAGGCCGTGCACATGCTGCTGGAAGGCGATCACCAGCGACCCTGGAAGGAAAACGAAGATCGGGTGACCCGGCTGGTCTTCATCGGTCGCGATCTCCCCAAGGACGTCATCAGCGACGGCTTTGCCAAGTGCCGCGCGGTTCGACAGGCCGCCGAGTAGCCCGCCGCGCACAAAAAATCACAACATGAAGGAACGACCCCGATGAGACTGTCTCTCACCCGAAACCGCTTGCTGGCTGCCGTGGCAGCGAGCGCGGTCTTCGCCGCAACCGGCGCCTTTGCCGAAGATCATGAGACCAAAGAGGCCTGGCGCCTGTTCGTAGCCGACCATACAAAGCCGGTCGTGCGCGTCATCGATTTCGAAGACGGCAAGGAGCTTGGCCGCTATGACCTCAAGGGATATGCGTCGCTAACGGCAAGTGCATCCGGTCAGACGGTATTTGCGGCCCAAACGGAAGCGGATGTCATCCACGCGATCAAAACTGGCATCAAATTCTCCGACCATGGAGAACACAGCGATCTCGAAGTTTCCGAGCCAGCGCTTTTGCCTGTGACATTTGAGGGAAAGCGCCCCGGCCACGTCGTGCCGCATGATGACCATGTCGTCCTGTTCTACGATCGCACCGACAAGGCAGAAATCGTCGATGAAGCCGACATCCTCGACGGAAAAGTGGAGAAGCGGATTGTCGATACGGTCGAGCCTCATCACGGCGTCGCGGTGACGATGGGCCGCTATGTGCTCGTCTCAGTCCCGAACACGGAAATCGAAACGAAGCCGGAGGAATTGCCCCCGCGCGTCGGTCTTCGCGTCGTCGACGAGGAGGGCGAGCAGCTCGGTGAGGTCGCCACATGCACCGACCTTCATGGTGAGGCGACCTCGGCACGCCTCGTCGCCTTCGGCTGCAAGGAAGGCGTTCTTGTTGCTCGCCCGGGCGGACTTGATGGGCCGAAGCTGGAGATGCTGCCCTATCCCGCCGACTTTCCGAAGGCCTACACCGGCACACTCCTTGGCGGCAAGGCGATGCAGTTCTTCCTCGGCAACTATGGCGATGACAAGCTCGTGTTGATCGACGCGGAGGGCGACGAGCCCTTCCGCCTGATCGAGCTCCCCACCCGGCGGGTCGATTTCCTGCTCGATCCCGCAACACCGCGTAAGGCCTACATTCTGACCGAAGACGGAGACCTCCATGTTCTCGATGTCGTCAAGGGCGAAATCGTCAATAGGGCGAAGGTCACAGAACCTTACAGCAAGGATGGCCATTGGCGCGACCCACGGCCGCGCCTTGCTGTAGCCGATGGCCAGATCGCGATCACCGATCCTCGCCATTCTCTCGTTCGGGTTGTCGATCCGGACACGTTGAAAGAAACGCGCACCATCGCTGTCGAAGGCCAGCCTTTCTCAATCGCTGCCGTCGGCGGCTCCGGCGCCTCGCACTGACCCAACTGTAGCCCGGAACTGTAGCGCAGTTTCGGGCAGCCCCTCAAAACGGCAAGTACCGGAGACGAGCATGTTGCGGGCAGTCCATTCCGACGATGTGAAGCTGACGAAGAACCAGAGCCTCGTGCTCTCGGTGCTGCAATCCTCCGAGCAGCCGCTCAGCGCCTATACCATCTTGGACCGTCTGCGTGATGACGGTTTGAGGGCACCGCTTCAGATCTATCGTGCGCTCGACAAACTGATGAAGGTGGGCTGCATTCACCGGTTGGAAAGCATGAACGCCTTCATCGTCTGTTGCCATTCAAAGCATGGGCAGACCCATCCACGGATCACTGCATTCGAGATCTGCCAAGCCTGCGGGAAGGTCAATGAATTCCACGATACGAAAATCGAGGATGTTCTAGGAAGGCGCGCCAAGGGTAGCGGCTTCAAGATCCGCTCCACCACGATCGAAGTCCACGGCCTCTGCGCCGAATGCCATTGAACTTGAGCTTGGACCGCTAAACGGCCACTGCGCGTTGCCTGATTATGTTTGCACCATTTCATTACAGGCTTCTCACCATGAAGAAGCTCCCTGTTACCGTCCCCTCCAGCTTCCTCGGAGCCGGCAAGACGACTTTGCTGAACCATATTCTCACGAACCGCGACGGCATGCGCGTTGCCCTGATCGTCCAACGATATGAGCGAGGTCAAATTCGACGTCGCACTGGTCCGCGACGGCGGTGCAACCTGTCGCGAACGCAGGAGCAACTGGTCGAGATGACCAATGGCTGCGTGCACGCTACGCGACGACTTGCTGCAGGAAGTGCGGGCACTCGCCCAGCAGGATCGCTTCGACTACCTGATGACCGAATCAACCGGCATCGCCGAGCCACTCCCCATTGCGGCAACTTTCGACTTCCGGGACGAAAACGGGCAGAGCCTTGCGGATGTCTCGAGGCTCGCCACGATGGTGACGGTCGTCGATGCCGCCACCCTTTTGCGGAACCACAGCTCCTCGGACTTCCTGGCGGATCGCGGCGAGACGGCCGGAGGAGGAGACAGCCGGACGCTGGTCGATCTGCTGGTTGAACAGATCGAGTTCGCCGATGTGGTGATCCTCAAACAAGATCAGCATGGCGACGCCGGAACAACGCGATGCCGCCCGCAAGATCATCATCGGGCTAAACCCGGGCGCCAGGGTCATCGAGGCCGATTTCGGCATAGTCGACTTGAAGGAGGTTCCGGCACCGGCCGCTTCGACTTCGCCAGGCCTTCGCTTCGATCGAACAGGCGCCCGTTACCCAATATCGGGGCTCGCCTTCAGTCCCTCGCGATGCCAACCAGGGTGGCTTATCGACCCGCGTGGCGGCTGTTTCGGACGTCCATGAGTGCAGTGACGAACGCTCGAACAAGGCTCGCCTTCTGCATGTCCGGCCGAAACAGAAGGTAACTCTTGAAATAGACCGAGGGCTGGAAAGGCCGAAAAACCAGGCCGCGTTGGACGAAGCCATCAATAGCGAGTGGATTGACGATCGCCAAGCCGACTCCCTCGAGCGCGAGCGCGCAGGCCGTGATCGCAAAAGGGGTTTCGATGACGAGGTTGGGCTTCGATCCCGCTTCGGCGCAGTGGCGCTCGAACTGGAGTCGGGCCCGGTCCTCTGCCGACAACGCTACGTAATCGACATGATGAAAATCTTCGGGCCGGACCACGTCTCGCTCTGCCAGAGGATGCCCCGGTGGGATGGCGCACAGGGCGGGGAAGCTACCAAAGACCTGATGTTCGACCCCCGACAAGTCGACCTCGTCGGCCGCGAGACCAAGATCGAAATCACCATCCACAATGTGGTTGCGCACGGCAGCAGATGACATGATGCTGAGTGTCACGATCGCGGCAGGATAGGTCTCTCTGAACCGCTTCACCGCACGCGGCACGATCGTCGATCCAGCGGCTGCCAGGCTCGCCACGCGGATCTGTCCCGAGCCGAAGTCACGGATGCGCGCGGCCGACGAGCGCAGCAAATCAAGGCCTTTGAAGCTAGAGTCGACGTCCCGGTAGAACGCTTGGCCTTCCGGAGTTGGGATTAGCCTTCCTTTCACGCGGTCGAACAATGCAAAGCCAACAGCCACTTCGAGTTCGCCGACGAGGCGGCTGACGTTCGGCTGGGTCACCCCCATGAGTTCTGCTGCACGCGAAACAGTGCCACTGATGATGACGGCGCGAAACGCCTCGATCTGCCGGAAATTCATCCTCAACACCCATACGGTTTACGCATAGACTTAGACGCCGCGGTCAATTGTTTGTCTACCCTACGCCCGCTTAGACTGTTGGAAATTATCCAATGAGGACAGTCCATGCGTGACAAGACGCTCTGCGTAAAACGGCCCGAAGTTTCCCATGAAGGTTTTGCAAGCCTTGCAACACCGACCTATCGCGCCTCGACGATCGTGTTCGACAGCGCGGAGGCCTACGCCAACCGAAAATATCGCGGCGTTGATGGCTACACCTATGGCCTGCACGGCACACCGACCTCTCGCACACTGGAAGCTTGCATCACGGCCCTTGAACAAGGCGTACGTACAGTTCTCGTGCCATCCGGACAGGCCGCCATCACCATCGTCTTCCTGACCATCCTCATGCCGGGCGATAGCGTTTTGATCCCGGACACAGCCTATCCACCGGTCGCCGGCTTCTGCGAAAACTATCTGAAGCCAAGAGGAATCTCATTCCGAGTCTACGACCCCATGATTGGTGGCGGCATCGCGGAACTGATCGACGAGACGGTCAAGCTGATCTGGACGGAGTCGCCCGGCTCCACCACGATGGAAATCCAGGACATTCCGGCGATCGTCGCGGCGGCAAAGGCCAGAGGCGTGCTGACCGGCTGCGATAATACCTGGGCGACGCCGCTCTACTTGAAACCGCTCGCCCTCGGCATCGATTTCTCTTCCATGGCTCTGACCAAGTATGTCGGCGGCCACTCCGATCTCCTGATGGGATCCATTGCAGTGAAAGACCTCGACCTGCATCGCCGGCTCAAGGATACGATGCGTATGATTGGGGTTGGCATTTCGCCCGACGACTGCGCTCTGGTATTGCGCGGCATTGAGACCATGGGTGTCCGCCTCGCCCATTCCGGACAAATAGCGCTTGAATTTGCCAAGCGGATCGAAAGCCGCGTTGCGCGGGGCCTCGTCCTTCATCCTGCGCTGGAGTCCGCGCCTGGACACGAGGTCTGGAAGCGAGATTTTGCCGGAGCGAGCGGCGTATTCAGCGTCGTCATTCCCGCACATGCCGAACATGCCTTGCCGGCACTGCTGACTGCCGCAAAAACGTTTTCCATTGGAGCCTCCTGGGGAGGCACCCACAGTCTGTTCGCCCCGATGACCATCGTCCGCGTGACGGATGCCAATGCCCATCCAGGAACCATTCTTCGGATCAGCGTCGGGCTTGAGGATGAAGACGACCTCTGGGCCGATCTCGAGCCGATCGTTGATGCCATCACATCCGAAGGGACGATGGTGAGAACTGCCTGAACGACCCAAAATCCGAACAAAAATAGAGGGAACGACAACATGAACAACTGGAAGATTGCCACCATTGCAGCCGGTGTCGTGCTTGCGGCAAGCACCGCCCAGGCAGGACCCACACTGGACAAGGTCAAAGCCCGCGGGCACGTCGTCTGCGGCGCAAGCCAAGGCACAGTCGGGTTCGGCGCACCGGACGACAAGGGCTACTGGACCGGCCTCGATGTCGAAACCTGCCGTGCCGTCGCTGTCGCCATTTTCGGCGACAAGGACAAGGTCGAATTTGTCCCTCTCAGCGGTCAACAGCGTATCCCCGCCCTTCAGACAGGCGAGATCGACATCCTGCCGCGCACGCTCACTTGGACGTTGCAGCGTGACGCCAACGGCATCAACTTTGCCACCCCAAACTATTACGAGTTCACGGGGTTCATGGTGGCGAAGTCCTCGGACGTGACAAAGGTCGAAGAAATGACCGGGGCATCGGTCTGCGTGCAGACGGGATCTACGACGGAGGTCGTCGTCAACGACGTTTCAAGCAAGCTGAAGCTTGAGCTGAACCCTGTTGTCTTCGACAACGTAGCAGCGACGAGGCAGGCCTTCTTTTCCGGCAGATGCGATGCACTCATAACCGACGCAGCGGCGCTTGCTTCCGTCCGCGCAACTCAATCTAACAATCCTGACGACTTTGTCATCTTCCCGGCGACCAAATACATGGATGCCCTGGCACCGGCCGTTCGTCATGGCGATGACAATTGGCTGGACGTCGTGAACTGGTCGATCCAGGCGCTGCTTAACGCCGAGCTGTACGGCATCACGCAGGCCAATATCGATGAGATGATGGCATCAGAGGACCCAAGAGTGAGGCGCTTCCTCGGTGTCGAGCCTGGCAATGGCAAGGCGCTCGGGCTCGATGACAAGTTCGCCTATAACATCGTCAAGCAACTCGGCAACTACGCAGAGATGTTTGACCGCAACCTCGGTGAAGGCAGTGCCTTGAAAATCGACCGGGGTCCCAACAGGCTGTTTTCCGACGGAGGCCTGATGTTCCCGATGGCATTCCAATAACTTGAGGACGCTCATGATTTCGACTGTTCTGGACAACAGACGGTTCAGAAGCTGGGGTGGGCAGATCCTGCTGTTGGGCGGCTTTGCCGCCCTGCTCTCCTGGCTTGTGAGCAACACCGTTACGAACCTCGAGGCCCGCGGAATCAGGGTGGGCTTTGACTTCCTGTGGCGACCGGCCAATTTCCCGATTTCGGAAAGTGTACTGCCATACAATCCCTCCGACACTTTCCTCTGGGCTTATGTCACGGGTGTGGGAAATACAATGGCGATCTCGATCCTCGCCATTCTCCTGTCAACCGCTCTCGGACTGGTCATCGGACTGGCGCGCCGGTCGAAGCACCCGCTCACCTCCGGCGTCGCCAGTGTGTTTGTGACGACAATGCGCAACATGCCGTTGATCGTCCACTTGCTGTTCTGGTATGCGCTGGCGACCACCATGTTGCCGGCGCCGCGCCAGGCGTACAATCCCCTGCCTGGTGTCTTCTTGTCACTCCGCGGGTTCTACATCCCATCGTTCAATCTGGACGGCGTTGCATTCGTTCTGGTTGGTCTAACCATGGCCGGCGCTGTGCTTGCCGCCATGCTCGGGCGCCGCATGATCGCAGCGGGCCGACTGGTTATTCGTCATCCCCTCTTGTGTCTGTTGGCGGTGACGGCTGTCGTCGCAGCAGGTCTTGGATTGATTCTTCAGCCCACCGCGGTCGTCAGTTTTCCCGAAATGAAGGGCTTCAACTTGATCGGTGGCTTGAGGCTGTCGCCTGAGTTCGCCGCCCTCATGCTAGGGCTGGTAATTTATACGTCTGCATTCATCGGAGAAATTATCCGCGGCGGCATTGATGCAGTCTCCCTTGGGCAATGGGAAGCCGGACGTGCGATCGGGCTGTCGGAGCGACACACGCTCACAAGGATCATCATCCCGCAAGCGCTGCGCATCATCATCCCGCCGATGACTTCGCAGTATCTCTCGACAGTCAAGAACACCACGCTGGCTCTCGCCGTCGGATATCCCGAACTCGGCCTTGTGGTTGGAACAGTCATCAATCAGACGGGTCAGGCGATCGAGAGCATTGCACTCCTGCTGGGCATCTTCCTGACGATCAGCATCGCGGTATCCCTGTTCATGAATTGGTACAATGCACACGTCGCATTGATGGAGGCACGATGACAGTCATCGATCTCGCCACACAGGTTGCGCACATAGAACCTTCTGTTCCACCAAAGCCGCGGCGAAAGCCGATCGTCCAGCTCTTCTTCGGCGACCTTGTCGCGTCGGTTCTCACGGTCGCTACCGGCTTTCTTCTGATCCTGCTAATCCCGGCTTTGAACTGGGCCGTAGTTGACGCGGTGTGGGCAACGGAAGATCCCTCCACCTGCCGAGAAGGAGGAGCCTGCTGGGCCTTCATCGCGGCAAAATTCCGGTTCATCATCTTCGGCGTCTACCCGCCAGACGAACAATGGCGGCCTCTTCTGGTGATCGGCCTCATCCTTGTGATGATCCTAGCCTCTCTCTCCCCCAAACTCTGGGGACAGAAGCTCATCGCTGCGTGGATCGCTTCCGTCACCGTGATGCTCACCTTAATGTGGGGCGGCGTTCTGGGACTGACGCCAGTGCCGACGTCAAGCTGGGGCGGCTTACCCGTCACACTGCTGCTCGCACTGCTCTCTCTTGGCTTGGGTTTTCCCTTTGCTGTCTTTCTTGCGCTCGGCAGGCGCTCGACATTGCCGATCCCTCGCCTGTTGTCCCTGCTGACGATCGAATTGGTCCGTGGCCTTCCCCTGGTGGGGCTGCTGTTTGTCGCATCCATCCTGTTGCCGCTGCTGCTTCCGGCCGGATGGTCGATCGACAAGCTCGGGCGCACCTTGGCAGCGCTCACAGTGTTTGCCGCCGCCTATCTTGCGGAAGTGATCCGTGGTGGACTGCAGGGCGTTCCCGCCGGCCAGATAGAGGCGGCAAGAGCTCTCGGCATACCCGGCTGGAAAGCCGTATGGCACATTGTGCTCCCGCAGGCGCTCCAGAAGGTCATTCCTCCGTTGACCAATACGGCGATCGTGATGGTGAAAAACACCAGCCTCGTTTTGATCGTCGGCGTCTTCGACATGCTGAGCGCCAGCCGCGTCGCAGCCACAGATCCTGTGTGGCCTGCTCCTTACGTGGAGAGCTATGTCTTCGTCGCCTTGATCTACTTCGTGATCTGCTTTGGCATGTCAAACTACAGCGGCTGGCTTGAAACGCGTGTCCACTCAAGGAGCTATCGATGACCACGACGAAACTGAACGCCATCGAGGTGTCCACCCTCGACAAGTGGTACGGAAACTTCCACGTGCTGAAGAACATAAACCTTAGCGTTGCGACGGGAGAGCGGATCGTCGTTTGCGGCCCTTCCGGCTCCGGCAAATCAACGCTCATTCGTTGTGTCAATCGACTGGAAGAGCACCAGCGCGGCCGCATTTCCGTCAACGGAATTGCGTTGAACGACAGCGTCAAGAATCTCGATGCGATCCGACGCGAGGTGGGCATGGTGTTCCAGCACTTCAACCTCTTTCCGCACCTGACGGTGAAGGAAAACTGCGCCCTGCCTCAAGTCCTTTCCGGTGGAAAGCGACGCCGGGACGCTGAAGAGATGGCAATGCACTTCCTTGGCAAAGTCCGGATTCCAGAGCAGGCCGACAAGTATCCAGGTCAACTCTCCGGCGGCCAACAGCAGCGTGTCGCGATCGCCCGCGCTCTTTGCATGACTCCCAAGATCATGCTGTTCGACGAGCCAACCTCGGCACTGGATCCTGAAATGGTGAAAGAGGTTCTCGACACGATGGTCACCCTTGCTGAAGAAGGCATGACCATGATCGTGGTAACGCATGAGATGGGTTTCGCACGAAAGGTGGCAGATCGCGTCGTTTTCATGGAAGCGGGTGAGGTCATAGAGGTCAATGAGCCTGAGGCGTTCTTCGACGCTTCCGAGCATGACAGCACGAGGCGGTTTCTGGCGAACATCATGCACTAGGGGCGATCACCGCCAAACGAACTTCTCGTTCCATGGGGATCGCGACCTAAAGATGTTGAATGGGCGGTCTTGAAAGGAATCGCACCGATGGCACGCTTCCTCCGCCGCAACCCACATGTTTTTCCGATCGGCGTTAGCACCAGTCACAGCCGGATCACGGGCATCGCTCATATCTGTCCGCACCATCCGAGCACAAATGCTGATCTCATTGTTTGCTAGATATCATCGTGAGACCGTAAACTTTGGGTGTTGAACCCAAAGGCTACCGTCGAGCGCCTTCCGATAGCCGATGTCATACACTGTGCGCATATAGGCTCCATTCAGCGGGTCGGTCATGGAATAGGCTACCTGCTGATCGATCGCCGCAATATCGAGGTCGACACCCGATCTCTGTCCGAAATTATAGAGCGCGATCAACCCCTGCTTGGTCTGTGATTTCAGGAGTATGGCATACGCTCGCGCCATGATTGGTAACGCCTTACCTGAAGACATCGAAAACTCCGGGATGAGCGCGTTGTTGATGATAACGTAGATGTGCAGGTTTTCCTTCCCGGTATGGTCTGGTGCGACGATCAGGTGTTCGGGCAAGGTAAAAAATTGCGCCGAGCTGCCTCCATCGGAGTGCAGTTCCTCGATCAGTCTGCCGTCAACAACTGTTGTGATGGACACGGGCGGAAAGATGCCCGGAACGCTCGCCGATGCAATTAATATTTGGCGGACCAAGGGAAGAGCATCCTCCCTGTCGCTGCTGGCAATGGCTCCTATGTTCCAGACGACAGCGCGCTGGGTATCGAGGTTTGTCGTCATCACGAGGAGGCGGCGGCCCGCACGATGTTCGCGCGCGAGGTGGCCCAGGATCTCAGCCGTGATGTTATCTTCGACCATCTCGCGAAGAGCGCCCCCCTGGAGAAGGCTTGTGGAAAAAACACCAAGCCCTTTCCAGTTGATATCTACAAGACTGCGGGCCTGGTCAGAAAGATAGAGGCTTGTTAGCCGCCCATCATACTGGGAACCCAGGAACGCGAATGGTGCAATTAGTGCCCCTGTGCTCACGCCGGTTACGACTTCGAAGGTTGGGCGGTTACCGAGTTCGCTCCAGGCGGAAAGAATACCGACTGAGAACGCTCCTCCAGCGCCGCCGCCCGATATGGCAAGCATGGCAGGCTTGTCCTTGCCGGTGACCGGCCGCCATGAATCATACATCGACTTCGGAGGCCGCGGGTCATCCAAATGAGCTCTGATATTTTCGAAGCCGAGGGTCTGTGCCCGCGCGGCTTCCAATGCGGTGTACGTCGGGCGAGCGGCTGCCGCGCACCCGCCCAAGAGAAGCGAAACGAGGACACAAAGGGTTATCAGACTTGCCCAAGCCCCGACGAAAACCGGCTTATGGCGCATCGTCAAGCCTCGGCGCCGCTCTGGGGCGGGAGTCGGGCCGCCGCGATGGCGGCTCCGGCAATCGCCACAGCTATGGCGATGCCGATCCATAGGCTATAGAGCGCGTAGCCCAATATAAATCCACCCAGGACTGGCGCGATGATATCCGTCACCGCGACGAGCGACTGTGCGGCCCCCAGAACCACGCCCTGCCGTTCGGAGGGAACATGGATAGACAGCGCCGCAAGATAAGTTGGCTTTGCCAGGGCATCGCCGGTGCTGACACACAGAACGGCGAGAACGAGCACGGGGATGGTGGTGGCGAGGCCAGCGGTCAGGAAGCCCACGGAGATCAGGAGGAATATCAGGAGAATAAGATTGCGCTCGGTTAGATGTTTGCCAAGCCAGCCCAGAAGGAAGAGCTGGGCAAAGACGTTGACTGCTCCGTCCGTCATGATGAGATAACTCAGTTCCTTCGCGCCGAATGCATGACCGCTCCAAACGAATGTATCACCGAGGAACACCGGCATTTGCGAGATATACGTGGCGTAGGCGAAAAAGTGGCAGAGCATAACGACGATAAGAGCTCGCACGACCGGTGAAGCGAGGATTGCGCGAAACGAAATCTTATCGCCCTGAGGCCTCCTCTTCGTGGACCCCGTCGCGTGTTTGCCGTCCAAACGGAGAGATGTGACGATAATTGAGGTGAACACCAGGCCCAGCGCGGCAAGGATGGGCGTCGTCAATGATATGTCGGACAGAAAGCCCGAAAGCCCCGCGCCGATAATACCACCAAGACCCGCACCTCCCATCAGGATGCCCATGGCCCGCCTGCGGTTTCCAACGTCGGTATGGTCCGCAATATAGGCTGCCGTGACAGAGATATTGCCCGCCGTCAGACCAAAGAGCGCACGAGCGAACAGGATGAACGCGACACTGGGTGCGAGTGCGAGCAGGAAAAGGCTAACCGCCGCAATGAACTGGCTCATCAGCAAGACATGCTTGCGATCGAAACGATCCGAGAGCTGGCCGAGAGCGGGAGCAGAGGCGAACTGCCCGACAGCCTCGGCGGCAATGACAATGCCGAGAACTAGCGGGGAGCCCCCCATTGCGCGGATATGGAAGGGCAGAACGGGCAAGACGGCAGCGGTGCCGGCAGTGTGGGCACAGACGATCGCGAAGACTGGAAGGATGATCCGCCAATCGAGCGGTCTTGCCGGAGCAATTTCAGGCAGCGGTTCGGTTGTCATATTCCATCCCCCTCGCGTCGCGCCTGAACATATGACGCCTTCATTCCGAGCCCTCCCCGCACGACGGCAGGCCCACGCGGTCAAAATAGGTTTCGAGCTGTGCGAGCCCCTCTGCGTTAAGGGATAGGATCGCGCCGACATATCCATCGGGCCGGACCAGCACGCATTCGTCCGGCGCCAATCCGTACGCCTCGCGGACACACCCGAACGCATCGAGTACGTCGCCATGGTCGCCGACATGGTGGATATGCAGTCCGGGCCGGGCCGCAACGCTCCTTTGCCCGTTCACGAGCAGCGTCCAATGCGGGCCGACGAACAACCGGAAAAGCCGTGAAGGCTGACCTGCCGCTCCTTTGAACGGTGCGTCCGGTGCGCGATCTCCTGCCCGCAGGCCCCGCCTGCGGCTGACCGGTTCAAGGGCAAGCGGTGATTGCGGATAGCCGATGTCGAGCTGGTGCACCTCGCGGCCGCGGCGGATCTCGCCTCGTTTCCCGGCATCGAGGAGTCGACTGGACAGGCCAAGAACCTGCTCGGCCACGGGGCGGCGTTCGACCTCGTAGCTGTCGAGAAGCTCATCTTCGCTTCCACGAAGCACAGCTGAGAGCTTCCAGCCGAGGTTGTAGGCATCCTGTACGCTGGTGTTGAGCCCCTGGCCGCCCGTCGGAGGGTGGATATGAGCGGCATCTCCCGTCAGGAAGATGCGCGCTACCCGGTAGCTGTCGGCGAGCCGGGCGTTCATCGCGTAGGCCGATGCCCAGCTGACCGCCTGCACTTTCACGTCGCTGCGGCCTGTCCGCTCGACAATCATCTGTTCCAGCCCGTCGGCGGAGAGGTCAACGTCCCCCTCCGGCGGAATCGGGGCTTGAATCTGGAACAGATCGGTTCCCCCTAGAGGGCAAATGGCGATCATCTGCTGCATGTCGCCGCTGTTGAACTGCCACCACACGTTGCGGTCGAGCCCAGTTAACGCAACATCGGCAACGATCGCGCGCACGCCCAGTGTCTTGCCGGGAAACGCGATGCCAAGGGCGTGCCGTACGAAGCTGCGCCCCCCATCCGCGCCGACTAGATAGCGTACGCGAACGGTCTGCGCGCCGGTTGAACGAGACAGATGGGCAGTAACCCCATGGCCGTCCTGCTCGAACGCTGTCAGTTCGCATCCGAACTCAACCCGGCGACCGAGTTCGGCCAGCCTGTCGCGCATAATCTTTTCGGTCAGGAACTGGGGGATCATCAGCGGAATGTGATATGGCTCTGCCGGTGTCGCCTGAGACCGCGCCCCGAATTCTTTCTCTATGAAGCTGCCGTCGTCGCGATAATCGCGCATCGTGGGATAGACGCCACCGGCCGCAACGACCTTGTCGAGGATGCCGAGGTCCTCGAAGACCTCCTGCGTCCTTGGCTGAATGCCCTTGCCACGCGACCCAGGGAACGGTTCGCTGGTCTTTTCGATCAGCCGGAAAGAAACGCCCCGCCGTGCAAGTTCGATCGCTAACGTCAGGCCAGCCGCTCCCGCACCGCAGATGAGCACATCTGCGTCCAAATCATTTGTCATATCGGTCTCCATGTGTGTATTATGCACATAATAGGAGATGCGACATGTCGTCAACCAGAAATGTGCAAATTACACATATCAGCGATAAAATTCGCGAACTGCACGGTTCGCTGATTGATATTGTTACCCTTATGAACCAGCCCCAACGAGACGAGGTTCTTGTTCGCGAGGCCGGAATCGCTCTCGACCGCGCCCTCTTTCCACTGCTGGTCGGGATCGAACGGCGCGGGCCGATAGGCATCGTGGATTTGGCAGCAGGCGTCGGGCGTGATTACACCACGGTTAGCCGCCAGGTCGCGAAGTTGGAGAGTCTTGGGCTTGCCGAACGCAGGCAAAGCCCAACTGACCGTCGTGTAAACGAGGCTGTCGTCACGCCGAAGGGCAAGGCGATGACCGACAAAATCGATGCCGCACGCGAGAGGATCGCCCTCGCTGTCTTTGCTAGCTGGGAACCGAGTGAAATCAACGACCTTGTACGGTTGATGCGAAAGTTCGCAGACGCCATGGGAGAGGAGGCCGGGGGTACGGACGCTGGATAGACCAACGGGCCTTCGAGTGATCCAAGGCGTTGACGGCCTTAGCGCCCTCCCTTCAAAAGAGGGTGGCGCCGACGACCTTCGCGGGACTCAAGTCGTTTAATGTTGAACACTATCATCAGCTCAACATCGTAGTTACCATTTCGATCGCTTCCAATCATCGAGCTAGCTCGATTCCTTAAGTGTAGCTTGGCTCAAATTTTTAACGCCTCGACCCCGAGCGCCTTTCCGGCCTTAGGTTTAAATGGTCGGCGCGTTCGAATGAGCTTGGCTGTCAACACGATATGCCCTTGATGGGAATCGAACCTTCGGTGCGAGTTGTATTTCTCTCCTCGCATGAGTGGCTTATGCCCTTCGGCGGCTGTAAAGCTTTGTTTCTGAGAATCTTTCCCTGAAGCGTCGAAGATGACGTCTTCACGCACCTCCCCTTCAGGGAAGCGAAGACGGGCGTGGTCGAGAACCTCACGGCCGAGATGGCGGGGCGAGAGCTCATGGGCCTTCGATGCCAGGTCGACTCCTTTCGGCTGCGTAACCCCGGTGAGACAGATCAGCCTTCAGAATGGGAGGGAATTGGCACGGGGCCTCACGGTGCGTGACTGATCAGCTTGCACTTGGAGGTGGTGAACCATACGCGCAAGCGGAGCGTTTTCTCATTTTCTCACCAGGGGCGCACCAAGAGGAGGTTCGCATGCGTCCTGCCGTACGCGTGAAGATAATAGAATGGATCGCGGCATTCGCCTCAATCGTCTTTGTGGCGGTGGTTTTGATCGCAACGTTGCTGCCTTGACGGGGCCGATTTAGATTATCCCAGAGAATTTCTGGTGCTCGCGAACGTATGCGATTGCGGCTGCCTCCAAGCTCTTGCACTTCTTCTCGGACTTGAGCAGGGCGTGATCATCTTTCTCGGCTGCGCATCTTGAGATGTCGCGCCGCAGGCACGCGTGCTCGTAGACCTCGCATATTTTCAGGAACGCGAGATCTCGGTCCATCCAAACATTGTCGCGCAATTCAGGCGCTGCCAGGAGCAGCCGAGCCATACCTGCTTTCTGCGCATCCATCTTTACCCTCGCATTCTTCCTCGAAGTGAACAGCTTCAACTGCGGGAACTGAGACAATGTTCCGCAAAACGCCGAGTTCCCGCCCCGGGGCGGTGATCAATTCACTCATCTAATTCTACCAACCGCAAGTCAGGAGACCACATGGCTCGGGATACTCCGGGCACGCGACGGACGGACGGAAGAGCGATTTCGCGGACTGGAAAACGAGGTCCGGTAAATCGACAATCTCACCTATCGCGTCACCCTCACGGAACAATCGACGGCGACGATCACGACGGCGACCAAGGACCTGCAGTCGCTTCTCAATCAGCAATCGGGCGACCTGAAGGTAATGCGGGATCCTGCAGCAGACCGAGGCGAGCCGACGTGACGGCGCCCAGCTGCGGCGTTGATGCTGACACTGCTAGCGCTCCGACAACCACCTTCTGCCGAGATATTCCAGCGCCTTTAAGCGTCCGGGACTGGCTTCAAAAACGCCAACCGACTTCCGCCGCTTCGCCATCGTTTTCTTTGGAGTTTCTGATTCCGTGTTCACGTCGGTTGATGCACTTTGCTCCGGTAACGCGCGTTCGTCTCTGTCTTGCATCAATGGCTTCCTGGTGCGCTGTAAGGCGGTGCCGCCTCCGGGCTGCCTAGAAGGGACGACTTTTGCAGCTCTGAGCCGTCACTCACTCGAGCGACAAGGGCGACGCTCGGATGTGACAACTCCGAATATGTGTGAAAGGTTTCGCTCGGCGGCCTGGCTAAGACCTTTGTCATTGATGAACCAGACTAAGGTCCGATATTGCCTCGAACCGCATTTCATCGGATCGCAACGGCGCGCAACTGCAGCGCTGACTGGTCAGGCGCTTTCGCTTGATTCTACTTCCCCTGAGAGTACAATAGTCTATGCGACGTTCGAAGCGGTTCCCTTGAATGGAACAGGGCGAATGAGCCCCAGCTTAGGATGAAGAATACGTCGCGATTTGGAGCTGCAGCGGGCCCCCTCTGCAGCTCTGTTTGTGTCAGGTCATCTCTCGATCTTGAGGAGTGGGGCTGCCGCCGCGGCGGAGGCAGCTCCGGTCAAGGCAGAACCGCGGCAGACGAGAGCCGCGGAATGATCGTGCAAATCATCAGCTTGTAACGCTCGCGCTCCGAGAGCGCCTCAAATCAAAAGACACTGTCATAGTTCAGCCGCCGCCCGGATCGGTGCAAAAACGCTCATCGCGCCGGTAAAGGGTTTTGCCAGGGGCGATGCATAAGAGCCGCGCTTGCTGGTCGACAGCCCAAGGGAAACCAGCGCTTCCGCCTGCTTCACCGCTGCAGCCACACCGTCGACGACGGGCACGCCATAGATGTCCTGCAACTCGCGCGCCAGATCAGTCATACCGGCGCAGCCAAGCACGATCGCTTCGGCGCCATCCTCCGAAAGAGCACGCTCGATCTCGGCGCGGAGCTTGCCGATAGCGCTCGAGGTGGGATCTTCGAGCTGAAGAACCGGAATATCCGAGGCACGCACCCTAGCGCGTCCGCCCATGCCGTAGCGCCGTACAAGATTGTCGATCAAGACACGCGAACGCTCCAGCGTCGTCACGACGGTAAATCGCTGCGCCAGGAAGCCTGCGGTGGCGACCGCAGATTCACAGAGTCCAAGCACCGGCACGTCGGCAAAGCTGCGCGCCGCGTCAAGTCCCGTATCGTCAAAGCAGGCGATGATCGCGGCATCGTATTCGCCAGCTCGCTCCTTGAGTTCGCTGAGAAGCCCCGGGATTGCGAGCGCCCCGTCATAATGCCCTTCGATCGATACCGGCCCCATGCGTGAGGTGGCGGCAATGATGGCGGTGCCGGACGCCATGACCGCGCGGGCAGCAAAGGCTGCCTTCTCGGTCATGGTTTCAGTCGTATTGGGATTGACCAGAAGAATGCGCATTGGGGGTCAGCTTACCTTGCCTGGCGCCGACGCAGCATGAGCATGATGCCGAGCGCGACGAGGATGATGGTGAAGGAAAACAGCGTCGTTACCGTGCCGAGCGCGTATAGCACCGGCGTCGTGACGTTGGTGGTCATGCCATAGATTTCGAGCGGTAGCGTATTGTAGCTTCCTGACGTCATCAGCGTGCGAGCGAATTCGTCGTAAGAGAGCGTGAAGCCGAACAGCCCGACACCGATCAGGCTCGGCGCAATCATCGGCAGCACGACATGGCGGAAGGTCTGCCAAGAACTCGCGCCAAGATCGCGCGCCGCCTCTTCATAGGCCGGCGAAAAGCGGTTGAAGACGGCAAACATGATTAGCACGCCGAAGGGCAGCGTCCATGTCAGATGTGCGCCGAAGGCGGACGAATACCAGGCCGGCTTCAACCCGCCCTGCTGGAACACCACGCCGATCCCAAGCGAAATGATGATCGACGGCACGACAAGGCTGGCGACGGTGGCGTAAAACAGAAAAGTCGCGCCACGGAACCGGCGGCGGAAGGCAAGGCCCGCGAGCAGCGACACGAGGACCGTGACGACCATGACCATCAGGCCGAGCGTGAACGACCGGCGGAACGATGCGCCGAAATCGCCCACCGCCTGTTTCTCGAATAGATTGTAGAACCAGTGAACGGAAACGCCATTCAGCGGGAAAGTGAGGCCACCATCCGGCCCCTGGAAGGACAGGATCAGGATCGCCGAGAGTGGTCCGTACAGGAACAGCACGAAGATAAGGAAGAAGACAGCGAGCACGTAGAATTCGAAGGTGCGCTTCTCGTGATTCATCTCAAAGCTCCTTACGGATATCAACGACACGCAGGATGGCGGCCACCATCATCAGGACAACGATCAAGAGCACGACGGCATTGGCGGCGGCGGCCGGATACTGCAGCAGCGACATCTGGTTCTTCATCATCAGCGCGACCGAAGCGCTCTGGCCGCCGGACATGACCTGCACGGTCGAAAAATCTGCCATGACGAGGGTGACGACGAAGATCGAACCGATCGCGATTCCGGGCTTTGCAAGCGGCAACACGACATTCCAGAGGATCTGCCAGCCACTCGCCCCGGCGTCTCGCGCCGCCTCGAACAGCGAGCGGTCAATGCGCATCAGCGTATTGAAGATCGGCGTCACCATGAACAGCGTGTAGAGATGCACCATGGCGAGAACCACGGCGAAATCGGAATAGAGCAGCCATTCGATCGGCTGTGGGATGATCCCCATCTCGACCAGGGCCGAGTTGACCAGTCCGTTCCGGCCGAGCACCGGGATCCACGAGATCATGCGGATGATGTTCGACGTCATGAACGGCACGGTGCAAACCAGAAACAGGATCATCTGCGTCGACGTGCGCCGGATATGAAAGGCGAGGAAATAGGCAACCCAGAAACCGATGAAGAGTGTCAGCCCCCAGACGATGACAGTGAATTTCAGCGTGTTGAGATAGGTTTTCCAGGTGACCCATGAACCGAGCGTGTCGGTGTAGTTCATGGTCAGAAACGCCGGATAGAGACCGGCGAAGTCATAATCCCAGAAGCTGACGACGGCGATCATGCCGATCGGCAGGATGAAGAAGAAGCCGAGGATGAGGATCAGTGGCGTCGCCTGCAGATAGGACGCTGCCCATGCCGGCCATCCGATCCGTCGAGGGCTTATCTGTTCCGATTGTTGCTCGGCCCGCGAAGACGCGATCGTCGTCATGTTCCTGTCTCTCCGTTGACGATGCCCTCCCCCAAAGGAACTGGGGAGAGGGCCTGGCAGAAGCGGTTTGCCTTAGGCAGCGATGAACTCGTTCCAGCGGCGAACCATGTAGCGGTCTTCGTCCATGACGGAGTTCCAGCACGCGACATGGCCCATGCGCTCTTCGAACGAGCCGCCGTCGCGAACCGCACCGGCCTGCTCCATGACCTTGCCCTCAGGCGAGAGGATATCGCGCTGGGCGGCCTTGCCCTCGATCCAGTAGCCCCACTCGTCAGCCGTCATGAAGTTCTTGGCGGTGTCCATGCAGGCCGAGTAGTAGCCTTGGCGGTTGAGATAGCCGCCGACCCAGCCCGACGTGTACCAGTTGATGTACTCATAGGCGGCGTCGAGCTGCGCGCCCTTGAGGTGCGAAGCAAGGCCGAGACCGCCGCCCCACGAGCGATAGCCTTCCTTGAGCGGCTGGTATTTGCAGGCGATGCCCTTGGAGCGGACGGCGGCGACGGCCGGCGACCACATGGACTGGATGACGACTTCGCCTGATGCCATCAGGTTGACCGACTCGTCGAAGCTCTTCCAGAAGGCGCGGAACTGGCCGTCCTGCTTCGCCTTGATCAGGAACTCGATCGTCTTGTCGATCTCTTCCTTGGTCATGTTTCCCTTGTCGGCATACTTGATGTTGCCGAGCGCTTCCATGATCATCGCGGCATCCATGATGCCGATCGACGGGATGTTGAGGATCGAGGTCTTGCCCTTAAACTTCGGGTCCATGATATCGGCCCAGGTGGTGATATCGCGGCCGACGAGATCAGGACGAATGCCGAGCGTATCGGCATTGTAGATCGTCGGCATCATGGTGAAGAGTTCGGTCTCGCCCTTGGCGAAGGTCTTGGCGTCCGCGCTCTCGACATAGCCGACGGTGTGCGGCGCAGTGCCCTGCGCAATCACGCTATCAGGCTTCAGCTTGCCGTTCTTGAAGAGCGGAACGACCTTGTCGTAGTACTTCAGCTTCTTGACATCCATCGGCTGAATGACGCCGGTCGGATAGACCTTCTTCAGGATCCAGTATTCGATGTCGGCGATGTCGTAGCTATCGGGCTGCGTGACGGCACGCTGGGCAGCGGCGTCGGAATCGGTCGCCGTCATCTCGAGCGTGATGCCGAGGTCCTTCTTGCACTGCTCGGCGATGGCGTTGATATTGGAAACGCCGGTGCCGAACTGGCGAAGCGTGATGTTCGACTGCGCCCAGATGGTCGGGAAGCCGGTGATCAGGCCGGAGCCGGCGGCTGCACCAAGGGCGGCGGCGCCTGTTTTCAGCAGGCTGCGGCGGGAAATGCCCGCCACCGTCTTGGTCGTCTTCTTTTCAGTTGTCATGTCAGTTCCCCTTCTTTTGCTGGTGAGATTTATGCACGACCGAGGAGGACCGCGTCCTCCAGGGTCCAACTCAAAGACACCGCATCGCCGACCGATACCGGTTTGGCGAAGTAATCGCCGTCACTCGCGATGACCGCGAAGTCGTCACTGCCCGCGCCGGCCACGGTGATCTTCACCGAGGCGCCGCGGTATTCGATGTTTGAGACGACGCCGTTGAAACCGAGCGTCTTGTCGGAAGCCGTGTCGAGGCGCACCCGCTCCGTGCGGATGCCGATGTCGACGGGTTCGCCGGCCATCTTGCCGTTGCCGCGCACCGAAAAGGTCTGCCCTTCCGGCACCTTGAGCGTCGTGACCCCGTTTTGCGAAGAGACTACGCGGCCGGACAGGACATTGTGATTGCCCATGAAACGGGCGACGAAGGCGGTGGCCGGCTCCTCGAAGACCTTGCGCGGAGTTGCCGCCTGCTCGATCTTGCCGTCGTTCATGATGACGATGATATCTGCGAGCGCCATCGCCTCTTCCTGACTGTGCGTGACATGCACGAAGGTGATGCCGAGGCTCTTCTGCAGCTTTTTCAGCTCCGCACGCATGCGGATCTTCAGGAAGGGATCGAGGGCCGACAGCGGTTCATCGAGCAGCAGCGCTTCGGGATCGGTGATCAGCGCACGCGCCAACGCTACGCGCTGCTGCTGGCCACCGGAGAGCTGCGTCGGCCGCCGCGCCGCATAGGCGTCCATCTGCATCAAACTCAACATGTCGAGCGCCTTGGCTCGGCGCTCTTCCTTCTCGACGCCCTTCATCTTCAGGCTGAAGGCGACGTTGTCGACGAGGTCGAGATGCGGAAAGAGCGCGTAGGACTGGAACATCATTGCCGTGCCGCGCTTGGCCGGGGGAAAGTCAGTGACGACAGTATTACCGAGCCGGATGTCGCCCGAGGAAATGCTCTCGTGCCCTGCGATCATGCGCAGCGTCGAGGTCTTTCCGCAGCCGGAAGGTCCGAGGAAGCAGCAGTAGGAACCGGCCGGAATCTTCAGGCTGATGGAATGAACGGCAGTGGTAGCGCCATACACCTTGGAAACGGATACGATATCGATCTCTGCGGCTTTCGACATTGGTCTTCCCCTGTTTGAGAAAGACAATGCATCCGCCGTGCCAGTCTTTGTTGCGGTGCATCAAGTGTTGGAAAATCAAACACTTCGCTTTGAGGAAAGACCCCACATCACAATTTAGGCAACAGCATCACATGCACAGAAAACAGGCTATCGTTCGCAATTAGCGCGGCACATCGTATACTATTTAGCCTTCACTTTGCGCGCAAATTTCCTTTAACTTCTACGGGAAACACAGATATCATTCCCGGTCAAAAGGTATTTGTGTTCATGAAGGCCACCGCAACCGCCCTGCCGACTGCAGAGGATTCAGCCGATACAGGCGCACAACAAATCCGCGACGCGATCCGCGATGCGATCGTCGAGCGGCGTCTGTCACCGGGAACTAAGCTGTCGGAAAGCGATGTCGGCAACCTGTTCAATGTCAGCCGTACGCTCGCGCGCGCCGCCCTGCAGGCTCTTTCCTATGAGGGCCTGGTTAGCGTCGAAAGGAATCGTGGTGCGTTCGTCGCCTACCCCTCGCCCGATGAGGCCCGCCAGATTTTCGCTGCCCGCCGTCTGGTCGAGCCCGGCATCTTGCGAGAGGCTGCAGCCAGAATTACGCCTTCGCAAATCCAGCATCTGAAGCAATTGCTGCTGGAGGAAGGCCGCCTTATGGGCGAGCGCGGCCAGACGGCACGACGTGCCGAAATCAAGGCATCAGGCGACTTTCACCTGACGCTTGCCGGCATATCCGGCAACGCGATCATGCAGCGTTTCATGGATGAGCTTGTCGCCCGCTCGTCGCTGGTGATCGCCCTCTATGGCCAATCGACCATATCGAGTTGCGGCCATTCCGAGCATGGCGATATTGTGGCCGCGATCGAGCGGAACAATCTCGACGAGGCATGCCGGCTGATGCTGCACCACATTGCACATATCGAGGCCGATCTTGATCTGCGCGAACGCAAGAGCGTCGGCCTCAAGGAAGCCTTCGAACGGTGATGTCAAATTAACCAGAGTTGAAGTTGTTGACCGGCACTTTCGGTTCCCACTATGTCTGCGATCAGCAGAAGAGCATCACCCATCAGATCACCGACCGGATCGCGGGATCGCCGAGGCACATGCGGATAAGTGAGTTGGCGAACTCGGCAACTCGAGACGGAGCAGAAACAGAAAACTTTTCGACGTTTACGCTGCGGAGCTCTCTATGAAGCGCCTTTTCATAGATGAGTCTGTATGGGATCGGTGGTTGCGGGGGCCTGAGCGCACACAGACCAAATTCGACATACCGCCCCGTCAAATCGTTTCCGCTCTTCAGAAGGCGTACGCAGAGTCATCGATGACGATCAAGGATGCCTACGGTGCCAACGTGGCGTTCAAGATGAAGTACGGCTTCATAGCGAACCTCCTACTGAGCCGCTTCTTGGGTGAGCTAGGCGCAGCCGCGGCAAAGCCAAACGTTGGAGGCGCGCGATGACGCTTGGCGACATGGGAGGAACCGTAGCGACCGCTCCGCAAGAATATTTTCCAAGTTCACGGCATCGACGCTTGCAGCAAGGTCGTCGTTCGTAAGTCATTGCGCCGTGGCGAGGTAATGAAATTCTTCGCTGGCCTTCACCCCTGCCTCCTCCGCATCGAGGCATGTGCGACAGCTCATCATTGACGTTCAATTCGGACCAGGCCTTCAGCTCACCCGCCAAGCACCTTCCTCAGCACCGGCAACTCTTCAACGGCAAAATCGATGAAGGCCGAGATGCGCGGCGTTGTTCTCTGGTCAGGATGGCACAGGAGGTACCAGGCGCGTGCCAACTCCGGTACCGGTGGAAGCACTTGGACGAGCTCCCCCTCTGCATCTCCGATCGGCGTCGGCAGCGGCGCAATGCCGAGACCGGATTTGACGGCTGAGACCACCCCGAGAACGCTGTTGTTGCGCGCTACGATGCGCGCACCGGGCACTGCACTGGCGAGCCACTTCGTCGCCCGATGGTTCTCCATCACCCCGTCAAAACCGATGAGATCATGCTGCAGCAGTTCCCCGATCGAGAGAGGCCGTCCGCGCCGGTTTGCGTAGTCCCGGCTCGCGTAGACGGCCCAAGTGGAGTCCGCGATCTTGCGCCCCACCAACCGCTCGTCGCTCGGCTCGCCCGAACGAAACGCGATATCGGCATCGCCGTTGGCAAGATCGACATATCGATCGCTGATGACAAAATCGATCCTCAAGTCTGGATAGCGCTCCTGGAAGCGATCGACAAAGGCGGAAGCGACGATGCGGGAAAGTACTGGTTCGGGGCACGTGAGACGCACGGTCCCGGTGAGTTCATGCTTCAGGCGAAGAACCCTTCGTCGCAGTTTTGCCATGCTGTCTTCTACATCGGCCAGTACCGGTAGTAGCTGCTCGCCGATTTCGGTCAGCTGGTAACCTCTCGGGTGCCGATGAACCAGCCGCAACCCCATTTGTCGTTCGAGCTCAATGATGCGACGGTGGACCGTCGATTGGTTCACTCCCAGCTCACGCGCGGCCGCGAGCGTGGAGCCTTGGCGCGACACCGCCAGTAAATAGCGCAGATCGTTCCAGTCAAATTTGCCTGGGTTATGCATTTTTGCTCGTGCCTCCCGCAACCTTGCTGCTACCGCCACTGTCCTTCCTCGAATAGTTTTGGCGCATGCCCAACTGAGGAGGAACCAAATGGAAAAGGCAACAGTCGAAACAATGATCGCCGCATTGGACGTCGGCGTCACTCGCTCGGCGAAGGATCGGGGCATGGCGCAACTGACGCCGCTGCACCGGGAGGTATTAAGCAGCCTTCCTCTGGGTGACCGGCAAGAAGTGCGCGTGTTGCATGCCCTGCTTCAACCGGGCGACGTTACGCCGTACCACTCGCATCGGTTTCCCGTGACAGTTTATGTCATCGAAGGGGTCTTTACCCTGAGGCTCGATGGACGTGAGCCGGTGTCGATCGGCGCCGGCCAGGTGTTTATCGAGCCACCACATGTCAACATGACAGGAAGTAACGAAGGGGACGTCCCCGCACTCACCATCCTGTTCTACGTCTGCGATCCCGATACGCCGTTCGCCGATCCAGTTCCATCTGCTACGTAGAGCGTTTGCATTAGGGGTTTTGGTGCCTCGCCCCGTGCGCCGAGTTCGAGTTTCATGTCGGGCGAAATGAGAAACTGAGGGGTCAATTCCTCGATTCGCTTGACAATCCGCACCGGTCTTGCTTCTCCGGTCGATTTCAGATGCGTGCCGCCGCATCCCTGCTGGTCTATATCTCCAATCTCCACGATGCGAACATTGCCATCAGCTTGGCGGGGCGGCGACACGGCTTTACTGCGGAAAAGACCGGGAACGGCGTTTGCAGCGTCCCAGGACATCAGGAAGGCTGTTATGGGCAAATCCACCCGTATGACGTCATTGATCGGACCGGCGAGCATGCGAAGCCGATCGGCGTCCGAGACGGGAAGATCGAAGTCCAGCCGGAAAGTCCCGTCGCCCGACAATTGGGCTCCCATCAGAAGCGCTCCATCGAATGTCTGGAAGACAATGCCGTTGGCGATGTGAGCCAAAGTATGCAGTTCGCACATGAGACGACGAAAACCGGCATCAACGGCGATGCGGACAAGCCCGCTGGCCTCTGCCTCCCAGCATCCATGCAAGGATGATTGGCAGCGACAGGGTCGGCAGTTGCGCAACGGCATGGATCGGCGCGAGGCACAGCTCCATCAGATGCCGGCGAGCATTGCACTGGCCAGCGACAGGGGGAGATGGCCGCGACAGCCCGACCGAGAGGACGCCATAGCCCGGCGGTGACGATGAGAAGGCCAGTGATCAGAAAGGCCGTAACGGCGACACTGAAGCCGCCATCGAGCACCCCCGTCCCCATTAGCAAGGCAGCACCGGGCGTTGACCACGCAATGCTGAGAGGCTGTCGGTGGCGTATGCCAAGGTAGATCGCAAGGACGCCTTGCCCGACGCACAGAACCAGCAGACCCGAAGCAGCTTCGGCCGGAGTTGCGCTAACGCAGGACAGAAAGCAGCCGTCATCAACCCTATGAATGATGCGCTTCATTGTTGAGGTCTCAGAAAGCGGCTGACCATCATGGTGACGAGCTTGCGGCTTTCCTCGAAGTCCAGGCCGGCCGTCATCAGCGGCAGCATAGGCGCGGCATCAAGGACGGCCACCAGAACCGCGCTTGTGTGCTTCGGGTTAAGATCGGGATCGACTTCGCCACGCGACTGACCAGCTTTCAGAGCTTCTATCAGTAGCGCCCGCACACCATCGGTGTTGAGGATGGCCCGGATTCTTTCATTGCGCCCCGCTTCTGCCAGCAACTCGAACAGGATGCGGCAATGATTGAGGTCGTCCCAGCCACTCGTATTCCACAGTTCCGATAGCAGCACGGCCGCTTACGGCAATACCTTCATCTCAGAGGAAAATGCGGCAGCCTATGCGGCTTGGGGCTACCCCGACTGGTTCCACTACATCACTGCCATTCTTGAACTGGGGGCCGGGCTGTTGCTGATCCGCGCTGGCTCGCGGCCCTATGGAGCGGGCCTTGGCACGCTGGTGATGGCCGCCGCTTCCCTCACGACACTGGTGAACGCCGACTACACCCATGCCGTCGCCCCCAGCATCCTCCTGCTCGTTTCGCTTGTCGTGCTGAGCCTGTCCTTGGCCGCTCGGCGAGCAGCTAACTGAATTCCCCCTTTCGGAGAATCCCCGATGAATAGCTCACCAACTCCAGCCGGCCCGGCCGATCCTGCAAACGCGCCTGCGGCGCATCTGGACGGCTGGTCCGATCTTCTGTCCGACCGTCATCTCGCCATCGTCCTGGTCATGGCAAGCGGCGCTCATTGCCCGGCACGTCTTCAAGGATGGCTTCCACGCCACTTCCATCGAACGCGTCACGCTTGTTCGATCCTCCACCGTGACAATGCCGATGCCGAATGTGTACCGGCCGCAACTGCGCCTCGTGGCGCAGGGGCGCAAGGAGGTCACGCTGGGGCGACCGCGTGTTCAGATATGCACCGAGGCGCTATGGGGCCGTGACCTACGACCTGCCGGCGATAGGCCATGTGGTCGAGGCAAGGCCCGACAAACCCTATCTCGGCCTATACCTCGATTTCGATTCGGTCATGCTGGGGGAGTTGGCGTTGCGCGTGCCGCCGCGCCGCCGCCGCCGCCGGGAGGGCCATCCTCGCCCATACCCAGACAAGGCGATGTGGTCGGCGTCGTTGAACATATGCGCCCTAGATGCTATATTGGTCCTAAACTAAGATTTAGGGGGCAAAGAATGACACATGCTCAAAAATCACGAACTGTCCCTGTTTCTCACACGGGCCGTTTAAATCTCCCCGCCGACATGAGGCGGGCGTTGGGCCTTGTCGGTGCAGGCAGGGTTATCGTGACCGAAGAGGAAAATGGTTTGCGCATCACGACGATGGAGCAGAGCCTCAAGCATATCAGGGAACTGGCGCGTCCTTATCGACCACGCCAGGGATACGCTTCTGATGATCTGATCGCAGATCGTCGGGCCGAAGCGCAAAGGGAAAGCGAAACTGCGCAGGACCGTTCGAATGACTGAGGCTGTCCTCGACGCCTCGGCAGTGCTTGCCGTCATCAATGAGGAGCCGGGAGCCGACAAGGTCGAGGCGGTTCTTCCCGGCGCAGCAATCTCCGTCTACAACGTAGCGGAAGTCGTGGCCAAGCTGCTGGACAATGGGATGCCGGCAGAGATCGCGGAAGCCGTGATCGAAGGGCTCCAACTCGATATCATTGATGGCGATGTTGCGCAGGCGTTTCGGAATGGGCGGCTTCGTCCTCTCACAAAATCCGCCGGCCTCTCCCTCGGTGATCGCGCCTGTCTCGCTCTGGCTCAACAACTGGAACTCCCGGCGCTGACTTCTGATAAAGTCTGGCTGTCCATTGCCGAGGCCGCTGAGGTTCAGATTGTCCTGATCCGTTAAAGCGTATTCAGCCTGCTTTGCGGCTGCCAATTAACAATGACTGAGAGGAGGTAGTCATGAGAACCCTCACGATTACAGCTAATACTGATTGGAAAGCGGCCTTGCCGTTAGTCTGTGGCCGGTAAGGTCTGGCGAAAATGTGCTTGAGGCCGAGCCGTCAGCATAGTCCTAAACGCCTTGGCACGATAGCAGGAGCCGTCGGTCATGGTTCCGCGATCTTGACGCCAAAACTGCGATAGTAGGTGATGCCCGTTTCGGCGAAGGCTAGGCGCGAGGCATCGTCGATGGCGACGTGGGCGAACTCGTGACCGACGCCGCGGCTGTCGCTCTTGCGGCGGTCGCCGGTGATGCGATAGCTGGTTCGCGCGACCCTGCCGAGCTTTTGATATCGATGCGGATCAGTTCTCCGGACTGTGCATTCTCGTAGCGACGTAGCGACGCACCGGATCTGCAGGTTGCAAGGCCTTGAGATCGCGCAGGCCGAGGCGCTGCAGCACCCGGCTGACCGTCGCCGTCGACACGCCGACCGTGCTGGCGATGAGCTTGCGGGGCCTGCGCTGGCGGTCGATCCATTTGCGCCCTGTGCGCGGCCTGACGCCTGTGGCAGGTGCGGCGGCCACCGGCGTTTGCCCGCTCGCCACCGGCCGCGCCAGACTTTCTCCATATACGGCGTCAGCCGGGCATTCTTGTGGATGTTCATCTGGTTCATGTCGTGGGTGCTAACGCTTCGACACCTTCAGCTTCCACGACCGAGACCGGATGGACCACTGGATAGAAAGCTCAAACCTAGGCGGTGCCGTGGCGGCGTCACCCTTGAGCAGCAGTTGAGCCGCTTATCAACGCCTATCTGGGGCGCCGTGAACCGTCAGATGACCGGCACCCGCCCATAGCGGGTCGCGGCCAACCGCTCGGACGCTCTCGCAGGTGAACCGCGTAATGGCGACGCTCGAGGAGATTTCGCGGAAGGTCCGGACGGTGGTGAGGGCGCTCAAGGACCTGTAAGCCCGTAAATGGACAATCCGATTTAGCAATCACAAGTTCTGGTCAATTCGACTACCCGCACCAGCCGAACGTCTGCTTGGCGCTTCTGGCTTCCAGTGGATACATTATGCGATCGCCGAGACGGACGCCGCTATCGCAATGGTCATCGTTTCCGTGTTTCCGTTTGCGCGCTCATCTTGGTGGCAATCGCGTCTTCGCCAGGGATTACGCTCCGAGCGGCGATCCCGCTTTGCATCTCGATGACGTGACTTCAACGATCACGTTCCAAATCGGCCACCAGCCTTCTTCTGTCCCGCCTATTTCTGATTTGCTCCGTTTGTAGCTCTCGCCCACGGATCACCGGTCCGCCGGCATTTTCGAGCACAACGAAAACTCTGCGCGCGCCGATGGGAAGGTCTTCCGAGCCGTAATGGCCCACGATTTCAACCATGATGGAGCGAACTTCGGTGTGCCATTCGTTGGCAACCGGGCGTTCCGATTTGGCATGCAGCGCGTGGCGCATCAGCGTACCAAAGGAACCCAGATCCCTGATCTCGCCGCTCCCCAAAGGGCCTTGCCGCGTGCGCTGCCGAGGTTCGGCCGGAGCCTCTCCTTCCGGATGCAGCATGTCCGTTACAGGGCAGATGAGCGACCCCGCAGGGGTCTCCAGTTTAACAAGCACGCTGGCCACGTGGACTGGCCCCGAGCTCATATTGCTGAGGAAGCAGCGAGCGTCCAATCCGGATCCCGCGCCGCGCGTAATCAGCAAGGTGGCACGGAGCTGCCTTCGATAGTTGCTGACGAACACCTGCAGGTAAATCACCCAGACGGCCAGGGTCCCCAGCCCGGTAAGCGCGGTGATAAGTTCGCGATGATCTTCAATCCACTGCAACCCGTTTCTCCGGCGGAAGTGCGATCCTTTGGTGTCGCCAATACCCTGAACGCCAATGCCATGTGGCGGTGAGCATCCAATCGCGTGGAGGCCCCGGCGGCGGGCGAGAGGGCCCGCTCCTGTAACCGCTGAACGTCCGTTATGTTGCATTACAGGGAATGGCTGCCCGGTCGTTTCCCACCCGCACCAAACGGCAGGGGAAGAAGCGGGCGTCAGAGCTGGCTGAGTCACGCCTTCAATTCGGAAGAAGGCTTTTCCTGGCTGGCCAGACCGCACCGCCGTTTTGCTTACCGGCGCAATCAGCGGCGTGGAACACTCTTGCTGCGCCAAACACTGATCAATTTCACAAAGGGAGGCAGCTGTGGAAAAGAACCCCCGGACGAGCGAACAGGAATCGCACCACCCAGCACTGTCAAGAAAAGACCGAAAGGAGATCACTCCCGCGATGAGAAGACGGTCACCGACCCCCATCCTGGTTCCGTCTCCGATGGTACGTATCCCGAAGCGGCCGAAGAGGAGCGTTGACTAACTGCACCGACGGCCTCCTTTCGTGCGACCTGGTGACCAGCCCGCATCGATGCTCTTGAAATCGGAATGTAACAGTTGGATCCGACTTCTGCGCAGGTACAACAGGGCAGCGTCAGCCGGGCTTGAAATTCGCGAAAAGTCCAATTGTCAAACTGCTGAGCCGCTCCTTGGGGGCGTACTAGAGCAGCTCATTCCGGTCCTTGGTCGCTTTTGCCCGCCGCCCTGTGCCATCCGTGTCATTGCCACGCCTGCCTTGAGTTTCGCCGCGCGGCGGTTTGTCGATTGCGCCGCCTTCATTATCCCATTCTACAAGCGAATCCCTCATCCGCGCCGCGGACTGAGGATCCGGGGTGTCTACGTCGAAACCCGCCAAGGATGCTTCGCTGATGATGGCATCCATGAGGTCTGTATCTGAAATATCCAGTTCGGGAAAAACTCGCCGCACTGCGCCAAGAGCTTCCTTGGTCGCAAATGGCCGGGCTTCTTTCTGACACGCGCTCAGAAACGCGCTGATCGCCGCGCGCACCTCAGGCGATATCTTGCGGGAGTGCTTTCTCATCATCACCTCCCGGTGCATGAAGGCTCTGAATCTAAACGCTGCCTGCGTCTCAATGTTCCAACAACCTGAGCCTGCACAGAGGGCACGCTGGGCGGCCACGCGATGGAGGAATGCCTCTATGACACCACTGCGTTCGATCGCGGCGCTTACGACAAGGGCGCTGGCTTACAATGATGACATATATCGTCCCGAAGCCGGAGAATGCTGGCTTGCGGCACGATGTCGGGATGACTTACCAGTTTCCGCTCAACGCGCCGCACCCCGAACGTCCGTCCCAAGATTCTTTCTAGCTTCGCAGGGCGGACGCACGCATGATCAGACGACTACAGGATGCTTCCGAACAGGGACGCATAGACAATCACAGCAATCGCCAGAGTAAACACAAGTGCTACGTACAGCCGCGAGAAATCATAGGTATAGAAGCGGGCGGGAATGAAGCTTTTCATAGCGATCTCCTGATTTTCGTCTGATTGAGATGTCCAAAGCACTGTGCTTCAGGATAGTGATCGACTGCAGCTCGTGCTGACCTTGCCGAGGACGTCCGCTGGAACTTGGATATCGGCCATGATGACCGCTACGAGTTCGTCGCGCTTCGCGCGGTTGTCGTAGCCCTTTAGCGCCGCGAGGTCGGTGCTGCTGGCAGTAGCCATTCGCCCTGCCGCAGTTGAGCAAATGCCCGAAAGTGCGTCCACTCTGGCCGTCTCCGCCGCCATGGTGCTGGCGGTGGTCGTCGTAATCCATCCAGCATTGAAACCGATGATCGGCGCGGCGATAAGCCCAACGACTAAACCAATCGCGTAGGGCTTTGTCCGTTCAAGAATTTGATCGAGTGTCATGATTTAACTCCCTTTAATCGAGTGATTATCGGGATCGTTGCGGGCCCGCGCTCGGACCAGGAGCCAATGGCAATCCAGATTTTCCACAGTGCGCCTCAAAAGAATTAATGTAAACAACCATTTCAGTTTCTTTAAAAAATACATTTCAACCACTGACCTTGCGTACTTTTCGGCATGGAATTATCATTTTTTATCGCTTCATACATAACTCCCGAACACGTATTCTGATAAAAAACAAGATTCTCAATCGCCAATCTTGGTAAAGCCGTATTCATCGCATACAGTTTGACAATCGATCTGGGATCAGCTCGGATTTTTTCTTCCTCAGACGTAGTAGACGCGCCAAGCTTACCAAATCGATCCGCATATCCCAAGTGCATGGCCGCCGTTCCGGCCTTCGTCCTACGAGGCGATCCGAACGTCTGACGGTAGCTGTTCGCGCTGCAATTGGCGCCAAACGGCCTCTTCCGGCATGAATCTGCGACCCATGTTCGCCATAGAAACGGAGGGCGGCATGCTTGCCCGGACCAATCACCGAACAATCCATTTCGATCAAGCATTCTGGATGTCAGACCTCGGCGAGAGCCTAGCTCCTGGCGACTACGAGGTCGATGAGAACGAGGAGTTGATCGAAGGCATCTCCTGGCTCGCCTATCGCCGCGTGGCGACCTTTATCAAGCTACCAGCCACGGCCGAGAACAAATACCGAATGCGTCTTGTAGCGATCGATCCCGAGGAACTTGAACGCCTCATTGCAATCGATCGCCACGAAGACGCAAACTCCCCGACATCCTAACCGTAAAGGTAACATTCAATGCGTCTTCATCGATTCCCCGTCGGTCTGTCAGTGCGTCTTAAAGATCGCGCACATATTTCACCCCGTGCGGCAGAAACCTATCAGATCACAGCCAAACTCCCTTTAAGCGGCAACTCACCCCAGTATCGCATGCGCAATGATGAACTCGGTCAAGAGCGAGTAAGCAACGAAGATAATCTAGAGCCGATTGAACGGGGCCAGACGTCCGATCACTGAGGAGCATCCCAGTCGTGGCGCAGGCGACCGCCGCAAGAAGGCTGCAGATGAAAAGCAGACACGCAGAGCACGCGCTCGCGATCAGCGCATGGTAATCCGACGCGGCGCGCCAAACAGATCCAGACAGCTCGATCAGTACGGCCGCCGTTTCGACGGAGACGGAACCTATACGATCTATCAGCTCATCACGGGAGCGACTGCAGAGATAGGCCCGTGGAAGATGGAAGGGCTCAGCCCCAAAAATGCAGTGCGGGCGCTGCGTAATACTCCGAAGCTGGCCGGCGATCGCCTCCACCTGTGAAGGAACACCCGTAGCGCATTTTGGCGGGAGTGCCACAGGAGCTCCCCCGTTAGCCCGGCATTGGTCATGTGTAGCTGATAGGCCCGCAACTCCTCCGGCGTCGCCGTGTCGGGTGATCGCCGCAGAAAGGCCGCGAAATCCTTGATCGCCCGGATGTGGCCTTTCTGCGCCTTGTCGCCCATCCCGCGGATGCGCATGTCCTCGATCATCCGCTCGCGCAGCGCGGTGGTCTTCTCCTCTGTCATGGGAACCTCCTGTCCATCAGATTGAGAAGCCTCAATCGTCAGGCCAGGAACCCGAGACACAAAGAATGGCGGTCGATCAGGAAACGCACCGCCAGCCACAAGCGCCATTGCCGCGCGAGCGGCTTGGTCCTACCACCCGACCGAGACAAAGCCGGCAACATGCCGCCCAGTCCTCTGTCCCTCGCCTTGAACAGAATCGAACCGACGCCGCCTATTGATGCTGACGAAAGTCTTAGCTCAATTTGTGCTGTTTACTGATCACCGCACCTGAGTTTGGTGCCGAAATCAAATCCTGTTGTTTTGCGATCCCAACTAGCCATTTGTGGAACCTCTGGCCAAATGGCTTTTCGAGGGCGGCCCTGTCCCATGCCAGATAGTACCCTTCGGGCAGCTTCATGCGGATGTCAAAAGGAACCATCAGGCTGCCAGCGGCAACCTCGTCCTGCACCATGGAGATTTGCGCAAGGACAAATCCCCTGCCATTCGCGGCTGCGTCGATGGCACTGCTCGACAAGGTGAACGAAAGGCCCGAAAACGTCTGCCGTCCATCGGCGTTGATCAGGCTCGCCCAGTCCTTCCATTGCGGAGAAGCCTTGTAGTCCGCTTCCCATTCCACATTGAGCAGCGGGAACTTGAGGATATCTTGCGGACAGTCGAGAACACGATTTGCGATGAGCGCGGGCGAACAGGCCGGCACGACCCAATCGGTGAAGAGATTCGCGACATGTTCATGCACGTAGGAACGGCGACCGTAGGTGATACGGAAATCCACCTGCTCGATACCGATGCGGGGCTCCTGCTCTTGGCCGAGAATGCGGACACTCGATTCCGGACAGAGAGAATGCCAGTCGAAAATCTTGCGATTGACCCACTTGTTTGCGACCGACGTCAGGGCGCTTAAAACGATCCCGGTCTCGTTTCGGGCACGGGTTAGAACATTGGCAGCGTGGGAAAGCTGCTGAAAGCCTTTCGCGACTTCCCGATAGTACAGCCGTCCCCATGAGGACAGTTCGACCCGTCGCCCGCGCCGCTCCAGCAACGTCAAACCAAGACATTGCTCCAGGTTTCGGACGAGCTGGCTCACGGCTCCGGGCGATACGCCGAGATCCTCCGCGGCAGCGCTGACAGAGCCACATCGTCCGATTGCCTCGAAGGCCTGCAAGCCGCGCAAGGACGGGTTCGGCATCGTAAAGCACTCCTTCGGCCGGTCGTTTCAATTTAGAATTTCTAAAAAAGAACGCAGGCGCTGGCAACTTGTTGGCACAAAGAAAACATCGAACATTCGCTTAACAAAACGCAAGGAGAGCGAAATGTTTCTCAAGAATGCCTGGTATGTTGCAGCCTGGGATCACGAGGTTGGCCGCGAGCTGAAACCCCTCACGATCCTTGGCGAAAACATCGTCCTTTACCGCAAGCAAGCCGGCCAGGCCGCCGCGCTCGAGGATGCCTGTCCCCATCGGAAGCTGCCGCTCTCCATGGGTCGCATCAAAGGTGACGACGTAGAATGCGGCTATCACGGCCTGACCTTCGACTGTTCTGGAACCTGCACGCGAGTTCCGGGCGCCGAGCGCATTCCGCACGTCGCCAAGGTGCGTTCCTACCCAGTCCACGAACGCTACGGGTTGCTTTGGATCTGGATGGGCGACGCTGACAAGGCGGATCCGAAGGATATCTTTGAAGTTGAGCATTTCGGCGACCCCGCCTGGGGCATCAATCGCGGCGAGTCCATGACGCTCAACTGCAATTACCTCTACATGACGGACAATCTGCTCGACCCGTCCCATGTCGCCTGGGTCCACCAGTCGTCCTTCGCCAGTTCGGCCTGCGAGGAGACGCCGCTTGAAACGACCGTGAAGGACGACGGCGTTACTGTCTGGCGTTGGATGATCGACTCCGAACCGGCCCCATTCTACGCGCCCTTCCTGCAATTCAAGGGCAACACCGACCGCAAGCAGCACTACGAGGTGCGCTATCCGAGCAACGCGATCATCCAAGCGATCTTCGCGCCCGCCCACACCGGCGGAGAAGGTCGCGTGCTGCCAGAAAACACCTTCCTCATGGACAGCTACAACTTCATGACGCCGGTCGATGAAAACCGAACCAAATACTACTGGTTCCAGATGCGCAATTTTGCGCCTGATGACGCAAAGGTTTCCGAGAGCTTTGCCAAATCCGTACGCGGCGCCTTCGAGGAGGATCGCGTCGTGCTGGAGGCGGTCCATCACGGTATGGCCAACATGCAGACACCGAACCTCGACCTGAAGATCGACGTCGGCCCGATGCGTTTCCGGCGCAAGTTGGCTCAACTAATCGCCGCAGAGACGAAAGCCGATACGAACAGCGTAGCGGCCGAATAAGGATCAATCCGGATGCCCGACGCAACGGTCTCGCGCTTCCGCCCCTTCGAAATCGTTTCGAAGGTGTGCGAAAGCGCCACCATCACGTCTTTCCGCCTTGCCCCTCTCGAACCGCAGCACTGGCGGTCATTCGAGGCGGGACAGTTCCTGACGATCCGTGTTCCCGATCGCAAGGGCGGACATGTTCTGCGCAACTATACGGTCTCCTCCTCCCCGCGCGAGGAGGGAACGTATCGGATCACCGTGAAACGTGAGGCCGCACCGTCGCAGGACGTGCCGGATGGCCTAAGCTCGTGCTGGCTGCATGACGAGATCGAACCTGGCGCGGTCGTCGAGATCGACCCGCCTCGCGGCGCCTTCAAGCTGGATAGCGCGAGTTCCAGGCCTGTCGTGCTTCTTTCTGGCGGCGTCGGCCTGACGCCGACGGTCTCGATGCTCAATGTCCTGGCGTGGGAAAGCGACCGCCCGGTCTGGTTCATCCATGCCTGCGACGGTGCGGCTGTCCAGGCACTGCGGGAGGAGGTCGAATATCTCGCCGCCCTGCGGCCCGGCATCACCGTACACTTCTGCTACCGCGTCGCCGAGAGCGGCGATCTCGAGGCTGCCCGGTGCCACTCGACGGGCTTCCTGACGCGCGCGACACTTCAGAGCCTCCTACCGCTCGACGACTACGACGTATACATGTGCGGGCCGCCGCCCTTTATGCGGGCCCTATACGGCATTCTGACCGGTCTCGGTGTACGGAAAGAGCGCATCGCCTACGAATTCTTCGGGCCAGCGAGCCTGTTGTCAGAGGCGGCGCAAACGACGACCTCGCCCGCAAGCGCGCCCGCCGCCGAGCCAGCCACCGAAGGGGACGGCCCTCGTATCGTTCTCCGGAAGTCGGGGCGTTCCCTTGCCTGGGACGGAGCGAGCGGGTCCATCCTCGCCTTCCTGGAGGCGCAGGGCATCGAACCCGAATTCTCCTGCCGCGCGGGGGTTTGCGGAACCTGCGAACAGGGTCTCGTCTCGGGAGAGGTCGACTATTTCGAGGAGCCCCTCGAAGAGATACCGGACGGCCGGCTGCTGTTGTGCTGCACCAGGCCGAAATCTTCGATCGTGCTCGATCTATGACCGCTCGGAACAAGAGGCTGCGGTCTGAACCAGCGTGTTCAATCCCGTAAGGAGGATCCGTGACGAAATCGCTTCATACCGAGATCCCGCTCAATCCGCATGTAGCAGGCCTGCCGCCCTACAATGCGGGTATGAACATCGCCGCAGCGCGACACTACAGCGGTCGGCAAGACATTGCGGCCCTGGCCAGCAACGAGAATCCGGATGGCTGTTCCCCGCAGGTCACCGCGGCACTCGCGAACCTTAACCCCTCGCGCTATTCCGACCCGGCCTGTACGACGCTGCGTGCAGCGCTCAGCCAAAAGCTCGGCGTTACCGCTGAACGCATCGTGGCCGGCAACGGCTCGGAGGAGATGATCGCCGCGGTCTGTCGCGCCGTGCTGCGTCCCGGTACCCTCGCGGCGACGGTCTGTCCCGGTTTCGGGCTGCACGAGATCGAGGCACTCTCCAACGGCGCCAAGGTCGAGAAGGTCGCCATGCGGACAGATCTGGACTTCGACATATCGGCGATCGCCGCTATGCTCGAGCGGGCGCCGGCGATTTTTTTCCTCTCCTCCCCCTCCAATCCAGTCGGTCCGGCGCTCGACCGTGAGAGCCTCAAGCGAATTCTCGAGGCTGTCAGCCATAAGACGCTTCTCGTGCTGGACGAGGCTTACTTCGAGTTCACGGACGACGACGTGCCAGACGGCCTTGCCGCACTCCTGGCAACGGACCTCTCCTGGGTGGTTCTGCGAACCTTTTCCAAGGCCTATGGCCTCGCGGGTCTGCGCGTCGGCTATGCCGTGACGTCCGATGCGCGCCTGGCGCGCGCCGTGACCGCCGCCAAGACGCCATTCAACGTCAATGCCGCTGCGCAGGTCGCCGCCGTCGCCGCACTGAAGGACGACGCGTGGATGCGGTCCTCGGTCGCAGCATTGAAACGCGAGCGGATGCGCGTGGCCGATGCCGTCGACACTATGGGGCTTTCAGCGGCGAGATCGCAAACAAACTTCCTATTCATCGACGTCGGCCGGGACAGCCGGGCCGCGCTGGATCACTTCCTGTCGAAAGGGATCATCGTCAAGCCGTGGAAGGAAGAGGGCTACGAGACCTTCATCCGCGTGACGATCGGCAAACCCTCGGAGAACGACCGCTTTCTCGACGCGCTTCGCGCCTTCGCCGAGAGGTGACGCCCGTGGCGTGCCTCAATCCAACACAGAACAAGGAGTCGGGCCACGACCTCGAGGGAACGAACAATGAGCGGAAACGCAAGTCTGTACAAAGCAAACCGGGAGCCTCTACGCATGTCCTCTTCCACGCTACCTGGTCTCTTGGCCGGTGACTTTTCCGCCCTGCGCGCAAGGTTTCTCGCCGCTGCACGCACCGCGGGGGCCAGCCTGGTCGAGTACCTGCATCCGCTGCACGGACCAAACGGTGAGCGTCTTGCAACCGACGTCGCCTATCTCGGACGCAACGACGCCAACAAGCTCCTGGTGCTGATTTCCGGAACCCACGGCGCTGAAGGTCCTTTCGGCTCGGCCTGCCAGACCGCATGGCTCTCGCAGAATTCCCCTTGGCAGCTTCCCGACGACACCGCCGTCCTGGCGGTCCACCTCATCAATCCCTGGGGCACGGCCTGGACGCGCCGGGTGAATGAAGACAACGTCGACCTTAACCGTAACTTCATCGACTGGCAGAAGGGACCGCCGAGGAATGAACGGTATGCCGAGTTGCATGGCGCGCTCGTCTGTCGCGCCTGGGAAGGCCCGGAGCGCGACACAGCCGTTGCGGCCTACGAAGCCGCCAAGCGGCGGCTAGGCGGCTATGCCGGCATCGCCCCCATCGTGGAGGCCGGCCAGTACGACTTTCCGGACGGCCTGTTCTACGGCGGCGATGGGCCCGTCTGGTCCAACCGAACCCTGATCGAAATCTTGTCGACATTCGCGCAACAAGCCACCGAGGTCGTCGTCTTCGATCTGCACACGGGCGCAGGCCCTTACGGCTACCCTGCCCTCCTCTCTGTTTCGGAGGACAAGCATGCCGGCCTGGAATGGGGGCGGCGCATCTTCGGCCCCGCGCTCTCCGTCGTCGTCACCGGCGCGAATGCGACAACGGATACCGGCATCGCCGCAGCGGCCACCGGCTATGTCTCGGCCGCCGTGCGAAACGCGCTGCCGAAAGCCCGCGTCCTTCCGCTGGTGGTCGAATGCGGAACCCTTGACGGTGCCGCGGTCTCCGATGCGGTTCAGGCGGACAACTGGCTTCACCTGTTCGGCAAGGTCGATACGCCGCTCGGCAGCCGAATAAAGGAGACGCTACGCGCTGCCTTCATTCCGGAGGATGCAGACTGGCAGCGCACTTGCCTGGCGGCCGCGCTGCGCCACTTCGACCGCGCTTTCGCCGACCTCAAGGCGGTCGGCGGCGCAGGCCCAGAAAAACCCATTCCCGCCGCGACGACCGTTACCGTAGTCGCTCATCCGGATGTCGGCGGTCCGAGACTTGACGAAAGGCCGGCGATCGAGGTGCACGACATCCACAAGCGCTTCGGTCCGCTCTCCGTTCTCAACGGCGTCAGCGTCTCCGCGCAGCCGGGCGAGGTCGTGTCGATGATCGGCTCCTCCGGTTCGGGAAAGAGCACCTTCCTGCGGTGCATCAACCTCCTCGAACAGCCGAACGATGGGCGCATCGTCATCGACGGCGAGGAAATCCGCATGAAGAAGACGCCGGACGGCAGCGCCGCACCCGACGACCTGCGGCAGGTCGAGCGCATTCGCTCGCGGGTCGGCATGGTGTTCCAGAACTTCAATCTCTGGCCGCACATGACCGTTCTCGAAAACATAATCGAGGCGCCGCTGCATGTGTTGAAGGAAGAGAGGCAGGCGGCCGTCGACCACGCCCATGCCCTCCTGAAGAAAGTCGGCCTCTCCGACAAGCACGCCCAGTATCCCGGTCAACTGTCTGGCGGTCAGCAGCAGCGCGCCGCCATCGCCCGCACGCTCGCCATGCACCCGAAGCTCATCCTCTTCGACGAGCCGACCTCCGCGCTCGATCCCGAGCTTGTCGGCGAGGTCCTGCGGGTGATCCGGCAACTGGCCGAAGAAGGAAACACGATGATCCTCGTGACGCACGAAATGCAGTTCGCGCGCGAGGTCTCGCACAAGATCCTCTTCCTCCACCATGGAAAGGTGGAAGAAGAGGGTGCCCCGGCGGATGTCTTCACCAATCCGCGTTCCGAACGCATGCGCCAGTTCCTGGCCCGGACGCTCTGACGACCGCCGGCTTTACCCGCTCAACAACGACGCTCAACATGGGGAACCAAAACATGAAGCTGAAAAGCCTGTTGCTCGCCACACTCTTCGCCGCCGATCTCACGACGGCGCAGGCCGCCGAGGGCGAATTGTCGATTGGAACGGAAGGCGCCTATCCGCCGTGGAGCATGGCCGATGCCTCGGGTAACGTCACCGGCTTCGATGCCGATGTCGGCAACCTGCTCTGCGCCAAGCTGGAAATGAAGTGCCAGTTCGTCGTTCAGGCCTTCGACGGTCTCATTCCGGCGCTGAAGGCCAAGCGTTTCGACCTCATCATCTCGGGCATGTCGATCACCGATGACCGCAGGAAGGAGATCAACTTTTCCATCGGTTACGCCGAACTCGCCAACATCTTCGTCGCACCGAAAGCTTCCGACCTTGCCGGCATCAAGGACTTCGACAGCCTGATCAAGGCGCTCGACGGCAAGAAGGTCGGCGTGCAAGCCGGCACGACCCACGCCCACTATCTCGAGAAAAACGTGCCGAACGCCGATCTGAAGACCTACGACACGCTCGACCAGATGCAGATCGACCTGGCCAGCGGTCGTGTCGACACAGCGTTTTCGGATGCCTCCGCCCTGGAGGACTTCCTCGCCAAGCCCGAAGGCACGGATTTCCAGCTAGTCGACGTCAAGATCGCCAGTTCTTCCGATCCGACGCTCGGCGAAGGCATCGGCGTCGGCATTGCGCGGGAAAACACGGAGCTGAAGGCCCGCGTCGATAAGGCGCTCTGTGAACTGGTCGCCGACGGCTCGATCGGCAAGGCGAGCGAGACCTGGTTCAAGACGGACATCTCCCGCCCCTGCCAGTAACGCCCACGCGGCATCTCCCGGACGAGCAAAGACGCAAGGGCGATCGCCTTCCGGGAGATGCTGCCTCCGACAGGACAACAGACAGGTTTGGGCTGGTTCGATGGAACTTGGATTATGGCAGGTATGGGAGGGCGGCTGGATCGCCGCAATCCTGCGCGGCGCGGCGATCACCATCGCCGTCGGCATCGCGAGCATGGCCTTCGGCATTGTCATCGGCATTTCCTGTGGCCTGATCAAATGGGCGCGGCTTTTCCCGCTGACGCTGGCGGTGGACTTCTACACGTCGGTCGTGCGCGGCATCCCGGAACTCCTTATCATCTATCTTCTCTTCTTCTCCTCCGTGGAGTTCGTGGCGCAGGTCGCCGCCGCCTTCGGATATCAAGGGCTGGCCGGAAACGGCTATGCTTTCGTCATCGCCGTCACCGCTATTGCGGCCATATCGGGCGCCTATTCGACCGAAGTCGTGCGCGGCGCGCTCTCCGCCGTTCCCAGCGGCCATATCGAGGCGGCGCGGGCGCTCGGCATTTCCGGCGGGCGCATCTTTCGCCGCATCATCGCGCCGCAGATGCTGCGGATTGCGGTGCCCGGCCTGAACAACGTCTGGCAGACGACCATTAAGGATACGGCCCTCGTCTCCGTCGTCGGCCTCCAGGAACTGATGCGCGCCGCCTTCGTTGGGGCCGGCTCCACCCGCCACCCCTTCATTTTCTACGTCATCGCGGCCGTCGCTTATCTCGCGATCACGCTGGTCAGCCAGAGTGGGTTCGACTGGATCGAACGCCTTCTGCGCCCCCGTACAAGGAAATAGGCCATGGATCTCGAACTCGTTTACCTCGCCGTTCCGACCCTCGCCAAGGGGCTGTGGCTGACTGCCCTCCTGACGCTTGCTTCGGTCGCCACCGGCTTCAATCTCGGGCTCGCGCTCGCCGTCATGCGTTTGTCGGAAAACCGGCTCGTCAGCGGTTTTGCCAAGGGCTACAGCACCGTCTTCCGAGGCACGCCGCTGCTCGTTCAGCTCTTCCTTTTCTACTATGGCCTCGGCCAGATCCCCTTCGTTCGCGACAATCCCGTCCTCTGGTGGATCATTGGCGATGGCGCCCATTGCGCCGTGATGGCGCTGGCGCTCAACACGGCGGCCTATACGTCGGAAATACTGCGCGGCGGCCTCATGTCCATTCCGGGAGGGCTCGTCGAGGCCGCGCAGGCCTGCGGCATGTCGCGACTCCTCTGCTTCCGCCGGATCACGTTCCCGCTTGCCATCAGACAGGCTTTGCCGGCCTATGGCAACGAACTCGTCCTCGTCGTCAAGGGAACGAGTCTTGCCTCGACGATCACCGTCTTGGAAATCACCGGCCATGCAAAGCGCTTGATGAGCCAGACCTATGCGATCCTGGAAGTCTTCGCGATCGCCGGCGTGCTCTACCTCCTGATCAATCTGGTACTGATCACCCTTGTCCGGCTCCTCGAAGCCCACCTCACGCGCTACCTGCCCCGGTTGGCAAACGCCTGAAACTGTAAAAAATCCTGGAAGGAAGAGACCTATGAACGTACGCGCCGCCGTTGCCGTTCAGGCCGGAAAACCGCTTGAGGTAATGACCGTTCAGCTCGAAGGCCCTCGCGCAGGCGAAGTGCTTATCGAGGTGGCCGCCGGCATCTGCCATACCGACGACTTCCGGCCTTTGTCTCCTCGATCGTCGAAAGCGGCTACGACCCGGCGAAGATGGACAGTGTGCGCGGTCGCCCGGGACCTCAACCTGGCGCCCTATGACTGCCTCAACCCCGGCTTGATGGATTACATCGCCCTCTGGAGGGCGAAGAAGAAGAACGGTACGCTCAGAACAGAAGCGCCCTGAACGACTTGCCGCAGCCTCTCATCATGCTCGACTCAGGGAACATCAAATGCATCGCCTGCCGCCCGAATTCACTGCCGACATCCGTAAAATCGTCGGTGAAGGAAATTTCAAGGAAGGCGAGGCTGTCGCCACGATCGATTATGGAGTGACTCCCGAAAACCTAGGAGCCGGCGCGGTTGTCCTTCCCAGAACGACCGAGGAGGTCGCGGCCGTCGTCAAATGTTGCCTCGCCAACGGGATCCCGCTCGTCACGCATGGAGGGCGAACCGGGCTCGTGGGCGGGACCATGTCGAGGCCGGGCGAACTGGTGCTTTCGACCGCCCGCCTCAATCGAATCCTGCACCTCTCCCGCGTTGAGCGGGTTGCGATCGTGGAAGCTGGTGTAACACTGCAAGCGCTGCAAATAGCAGCCGCGGAACATCGGCTTGAACCAGGGATCGATTTGCCGTCTCGCGGTTCGGCGACGATCGGAGGCATGGCTTCGACAAATGCTGGAGGTATTTCAGCCTTTCGGTTCGGCGTCATGCGGCATCGCATCCTGGGCTTGGAGGTGGTGCTCGCGAATGGCTCCATCTATTCGGACCTTACTCGGGTGGTGAAAAACGCCGCCGGCTATGATCTGAAACATCTTTTCGTCGGCGCGGAAGGCACACTCGGTGTCATAACGCGCATTGCCGTCAAACTCGAACCCCAGCCGTCAGCCGCAGCGACAGTGCTGTTCGGGCTGGCATCGGTGGACGCTGCACTCGAGACGGTTCGTCGAGGTCTCGATGCCGAATACGGTCATCTGCGCGCCGCCGAGGCGATCTGGAATACCTATTTCCGCCTGACCTCCGGCCATCATCATTGGTCAGCGGCGGATTACGATGCCGATCATCCCGTCAACCTTCTGATGACGCTCGGTGGCGCTGAAGAGTCAGCATTGCAATCCGAACTCGGACGCATTTATGAAGACGTCATCGCGGTTCACCCCGACACCTCGGCCGTGATTGCGCTTTCCGGCGCCCAGGAGGCAGACCTCTGGCGACTTCGCGAAGACACGGACCTGATCTACCGAAAGCATCCGGGGGCGCCATCCTACGATATCTCTATCCCTCTTTCGGAAATCTCGACTTATCTCGAGCGCTGTCTTGGGGACTTAAAGGGCATCGATACGACGCTTGATCCCTATGTCTTCGGCCATCTTGCCGATGGAAACCTCCACCTCGTCCTCAACAACGCCGGCAGCGACATTCCGGCGGCGAAGGCGAGCGCTATTGACAAGGCGGTGTACAAAGGGGTCGTTGCGATGGGCGGATCGTTCTCTGCCGAGCACGGGATCGGCGTCAAGAGAGTGGCGCCGTTGGCAGTCATATCCAACCCGGTGAAGATGGCGCTGATGCATCGGGTCAAGGAAGTACTTGACGCACCAGCACTCCTGAACCCCGGAAAGGTGTTGCGCACAGGCACGCTCTAGATCGGAGACAGCTCCGGTAGCAAAACGGATCGCCGGAGATCCTCTATCACTCTGTTCTTTAAAGAGCTCTGGACGAAACCGCGCACATGCTCATGCAGGTCCGGACGGCCGCGCTAAACGGCGAACTTCGCATCTGCTGTTTCTTGACCATCCGCTTTCCAGCCAGCGAATTTACCGCCGACTCTGCAAGGGTCGTAGAGACGCGAAGTCCGGCTCGGTAGCGGATACCATAGTTGATGATCGCACCGCGGTTAGAACGGATGTAGGTCAGGAGCAGCGAGCCGAGGCTGTGGAGCCGTGAGATCGAGAATTCACCTTCCTTCTGCGACTGCGTGAGAACAATAAGGAGCCGCTCCAGGTCGCGAATCGCCCGATCGACGCGGCCGTGCCACAGACGCCACTTCACGGTCCTGATGTCCCTGCCAATTGTACAGTTCCTCCGCACAGTTAGAGTTGGAGCGGGTCAGGTGATCGGCGATCTGCTGCATGGGCTGGATCTTCATGGCGATGTGGAACCAGTCGAGGATGTGGGCTGTCGGCTTCCGCATCGCCCGCGGCAGCCGCTTGAGGATTTCGGCACCATCCGAGATCACGGTGACGTGACACGAAGCCGCAGTACCCTTCACGCCGAAGGGCATGCAGAGTTCGGTCTCGGATTGCCTGTTGGTCGGTGCTGCCGGTGACGAAATAGCGACCGTCGGTTTCTCCGCGACCGCCGCGGCCGCATCGGGCCACAACCAGGTCGCAGTTTCGCGCTGAATTGGGATCGGCACTGCGGACATGAGCCGTGTCGATGCTGATGACGAACTCCTTGCGTCGGTCACCGGGTAGATGCATTTCGAGCTGGCGCCGTTCATCCGTTTGATGAGACCCAGCGCGCCGTTCTTCCTGCGCAATCTGATCGTCCAGCCGCTCGCCGATCCTGATGGTGCGCTTACGCACGGTGGCGTGCGTTTCGGTCGGCTCGACGGGTAAGAACTCGGCCAGCACCGTCGCTGCCTGCCGGTACGGCATCATGCTTCCCAGCCGTGCTGTCAGTTCCATCAACTCGAGCGTAGCCCGATCGGGGGCAGATTTCTTTCAGCGGTGCGAAGGCGCCGGCTATGCCCGGGTGACAATCCCGGCACAGCACCCAGCGGGGATTGCGCACCTCGACTGTCCCGAAATACTGTTCGGATCCGTCGCGTCGTGTAGTCCTTGACCGGTCGGAACGTCTGGCAATCCGGGCAGACCCGACGAAAGAGGGAATAGGTCTCTGCCTCGTGATTCACGACCGCACTCTGCAGCGCCGCCATGATCTTCTTGCCCTCTTCGATCGACAAGCCGACCTCTCCGTCGAACAGGCGCTTCCAACTCTTATCGATTCGGACCTGCCGGCGGCAAACATCGCCGAACTCGTTCTTCCCCTCAATCGTGATCGTCCATTCCACCGCCACCGTTGCCTCCTTGAGCAAAAGCGATGGTCATGGACCAATCCGGCCCAATAAACCGTGCTCGACCCCGGAGAAGTTACCGGTCTCTGGCCGAAACGGCCGCAATCTCACTTTTAACTGGTAAGCGACAGCTTTAACCAGACTGGCGTGAACGCCCGCCCATAATGATCGAACATACACCCGATCGACGATTAACCACATTTTCGAATGCATTCCCCGAATACTGTTGAAGCTTGGACATGCGGCAATCCCTGTATCAAGATGATGCATCCGGCGAAGTATTCGGGAAACCCAATGATCATTTTCTCTGGAAGAGTCGAAGCCGAAAACATCACGGTCAATCATCTGCCGACGACCAAAAATCGCAGTTCTGAGCTTGAGCATAACCTGGACAGGCTTTGGGACGAAGAAGTCGCAGAAATGACCGCCAAAGGTCGCAAGATCTGGAATGCCGAATTATACCGTCTCGAAGATTTCCGGCACTCTTGTTCGACGCTTAGCGTCGATTTGTCGACGATCGAGGTCAGGGAAATCCATGCTTCAAATCGGCTATCTGGAGAAAGCGATCTGGGCGAAAGTTATCGTCCACGAAGCATTTTCGTCGCCTCATTTATCGAGACGAGCGACGGAAAGTTCGTTTTCGGTCGCACGAATGCGAACACCCTGACTGCCGGGCGGATTGATCTGATTGGCGGTTCGCTCTCAAAAACGGAACGGCCCGTAACAACTGGAGCCGACCTCTTCCGTTCTGCGCTCAGCGAAATCGAAGAAGAGCTCAATGTCGGTGCGGTTGACGTCGAGTCTGGGCATCTGTGCGCCATTTTGAAAACACCCCGGTCATTTGTTGGCATGATCTTTCGCGTCCGATTGAACATTGACCTCGTTCAGTTTGACCGCCGTTTTCGTGCTCGTGATAATGACGAGATCACTGAGGCCGTTGCGGTCGATAGAAATGACTTGAGCAGCTTCCTGACCGCTCAAGCGAGCTATCTGCCGTTTCTGAGGGAGCTTCCCTTGGTGGCGTCAGCAGCCGACTGACGGGCATGCGACCGAACTGATAGTGTCGCTGGAGTTCGGCTTTGGGGAGTGTGTACACGCCCGGGAGGATGAGATCGTTTACCCGATGAGGATGAGTTCAGCGTAGGCGAGCGCAAGTTTGTGCCCCCAAGAGCCGTCTCGCCTGAGACACAATTCGTCAGTGGAGAAGCGGCTGACTTTCACCTGGTCGAGGAAGCTGGCCATGCATGGACCGAGCCGGCATCCTCGATCCTCGATCGGCTGTTCCGATCGATACATTATGCGATCTTTTGGCCCGGAAAGTGAACATCCTCGCGTCAAGCCGTGCACAGGGCTCGTGAAGAACGGCTCCCTTCGAACCATTGCTGCCGCTCGTTAATATCGGCCGGGATTTCCCGGTGCGAGCCGAAGACGACTTTCCCGCCACGGTTCACCAACGACCGCTGCGCGCCCCAAGGCAGACGTTCAACCTGTCCAGCCGCAATCGCAATACCTGCCGTTCGTTGGTCGGAGCTCCATGCGCCTGAAATACCGCCACCATGCTGTCGGTCCTGCGAACTCTCTTGACTCGTCCCTAGGTCGGCCAGCGATTGCCTGCGACGTGCATTTGCCGCGGAGGACATGGTGCCGGTCGTTCAGCCGATATCGACGTTCATGGCGAAATCCCAGGTGCCGGCGCCGTTTCTGGCGAGGCCAATCATCATCAAACCGAGCGCCTCAAGCGTCTGGGCCATGTGCAAGCCACCGACGTCGAGCGGACGCAGCCCGAGACTTTCGAGGAACCTCGAGACGCTCGCTTTCGCCTCCGCATCGTCGGCTGCGATGAACGCGTCGAGGCGTCCATCCTTCGCAAGCACGTGACCAAAGATCGTGTTGAATGCCTTAACGACATGCGCGCCGGCGGGGAGGCCCTTCGCGGTCTCCTGCGCGCCGGAACTGCCGTGGGGCGTGACGAGGCCAGAGAGGTCGGGGGCAACCGGGTTGGCGATGTCGACGATCACCTTGCCATCGAGCGCTTTCCCAAAGTCGGCCACCGCCGCCGCTGCGCCGCTGTACGGCACAGCGAGGATGACGATGTTGCCCGCGGGGACGGCGCCGTACATCCCTGTGATCGCTCCGGCTCCAAGTTGGTCGGCGAGCGCCCGCGCCTTGGCGGGGTCGCGGCCGACCACCTCGACAGTGTATCCAGCCTTGGCGACACGGCCGGCAATCGCCGTGGCCATAGTTCCAGAGCCAATGATGCTGATAATGCTCATGTGCAGTCTCCTATTGAGATGTGGTCTCTAGGCGGGGGATTCGCCTATTGGTTTGACGAATTAGGGGATCGCGATACGGCCCGCCGGGAAGTAATGGCCGTTGTCGAGGTCCTCGATCAGGCCCGGCTGAACTGGGTCCCAGCCGAGAGTCTGGCGGGTGATGGCGTTGGACGCCGGAAGGTCCAGCGTGACCAGATTCGCGAGAAAGCCGAAGAAGCCCGGCAACATCAGGACGTCCGCGGGGATGGGCACGGCGGGCACGCCCATACGGCTGCCCAAAGCCTCGGCGATCTCGCGGAACCGGATGCCGTCGCCCTCAATCCCGTGCCAATATTTGCCAGCCGGCCCCTTCTCAAGCGCCAGGCGGAAGAGGGAGGCCAGGTCGCGGGCGTGCACAGCCGGCCAGAGGTTCGCGCCGTCTCCGGGGTAACCGATAACGCCCTTCTCCCTCGCGAGACCGATCAGCAGCTGGAGGAAGCCGGCATCGGTCGTGCTGTGCGCGATGGGAGGAATTCGGACGACCGAAGACCGCACGCCCCGTCCCGCTAAGCCGATCACGGCGAGTTCCACCGCGTTACGAACCCGCAGTGTACCCTTGTATGCATCGCCGCCGGGAAGAGCCGGATCTTCCTCGGTGGCTGGCCGGCCCAGGTTTTCCCAGCCCGGCGAGCCGATGCTCCCCGAAACGACGAGCGGCTTTCCGGTCCCCGCCAGCGCCTCGCCGTAGGCGAGCATGATCTGGAGCTCCGCGGCGGCCACGGCGTCGATCCCGCCAGAGGGCAGCAGGTCCTGCCGGTGCGCGACGTGGATGACGCCGTCGGACTCCGTCGCCGCGGCCTTGAGCCCGTCGAGGTCGGTGATATCCCCGCGACGTACCTTGGCGCCGAGCGCCGACACCGCAGTCGCGGACGTGTCCGACCGGGCCAGGCCAATGACCTCATGTCCGGCCGCGATGAGCTCGTGTATGATATACGAACCGATATGGCCGGTCCCGCCAGTAACTAAAACGCGCATGCTGCTGCTCCTTGGGTAATGTGATGCGAGACGCCGCGGGCTCAGCCAAGGAGGCTGGCGCGGATCGAGAAGTTGGTGTGTTTGATGGAGTGGGTCATGAGGCCCAGCCACAGCATGCAGGCGTGCTCCAGCGTCCGCGCCATAGTCAGCCGCCCGGTATCCATCGGACGTAGTCCGAGGCTGTCGATGAACGCCGAGACACGCAGCTTCGCCTGAGAGTCGTCCCCGGCGATGAACACGTCCAATGGATCGCCCCCGACCAGACCGGCAGCCAAGACCTGGGCGTTCTGGGTGTTGAACGCCTTGACGATAGTGGCATTAGCAGGAGCAACCTTGGCGATCTCCTGCGCACCGGAACTCTCTTCAGGGGTCAAGAAACCCGTGAAGTCGGATTTGATGGGGTTGGTGATGTCGATGATGAGCTTGCCTGCCAGCTTTTCGCCGTACCGCTTCACCACGTCGAGAACGGCCGAATAAGGAACCGCCAGAATGACAATGTCCCCGACCGGAGCGGCGCCGAAAGTCCCTGTCGTCGCGCCGGCTCCAACCTGCTCGGCCAGCGCCCGTGCCTTGGCGGCGTCGCGACTCATCACCTCGACGGCATGTCCGGCCTTGGCGGCGAGGCCGCCGATCGCTGCGGCCATACCGCCTGAGCCGATGATGCTGATGGTGCTCATGTGATTTTCCTTGCGGGACGGGCAGCGCCTTTGTTGCCATTTGCGCAGACACGCTCTATTTAGTGGTTCACCGATCCGCTTATTAACCGGATCATCGATCCACATATACGGATCACTGATCCGTTTATCAAGGCATCTCATGCGAGCCGACGCAAAAAAAAATTACAGCCATATCCTCGCGGTCGCGCGTGAGGTCATCACCCAGCACGGCGCCGACGCGTCGATGCGCGATATCGCCCGCCGGGCTGACGTCGGGTTAGCCACGCTGCTGCGTCACTTCCCGACACGAGAAGCCCTGTTCGAAGCGTTGCTGTGTACGAATCTGGACGCACTGACGCAGAAGGCAGATGAACTCGAAACCTCGGATTCGCCTGACGAAGCGCTCATCTCCTGGTTCCAGGAATGGTTGGCGTTCGCCCAAAGCTATAGGGGCGTCGTCGCCATGATGGCAGCGGCCCACACGAACCCGGACTCCGCTCTTTATGCTTCATGCGCTGCGGTGCACTCGGCGAGCGCGCGACTGCTGCTCCGTGCTCAGGCCGAAGGCGCGGCGCGGCCCGACATGAATGGGGATGATCTGTTCGCCCTGATGACGGCTCTCGGCTGGGCGGTCGATCAACCCTCATTCGCGCCGCGGGCCGATCACGTCTTTCACATCATCACGGGCGCCATCCTGACAAACCCGTCGAGCAAAGATGTCAAGAAGGCGGCATATTGAACCGGATCGGCATCTGCCGCTCGACTGCTGACTAGAGGCGGAGCACTTCATCCTGGCCGATCGCGGCGAAGAGGTCCTTTGCGGTCTGGATGTTCTGCTCAATACTCACGGGAGTTTCTCCATTTCGCACGGATCGGATCGCGCTCGATCCGATCCGTGCACCGTCGCCATGCCGGTGGGCATGTGTTCGTCAGTCGAATTTGACCAAGTCCTTGAAGATCAGATGACCCCAGCTGTTTCCGCGCGCCTGGACGAGCAGCCCACCTTCCGACAGCCCGCCTAGCCTGATCGGCGAGAAACCGAGATTTTCCGCGAGCGTACCAATCTGCGCCGCAGCGTCGTCATCATCGCTCGCCAGGAATACGACTCTCCTGCCACCCTTTACGGCTGGATCCTGGTCGAGGGTGGCAGCGATCAGATGGTTGAAGCCCTTGACCAGTCTTGCACCAGAGAAAGCCTGCGCTATGAACTTCGAAGACGGCTGTCCGCCCAGTTCCTCAGGGGGCACGCCATAGGCATTGGTCACATCGACGATGGTCTTCCCCTGCCAGGTGGGCAGCGCGTTCGCGACATCGAGGTGCGACTCGAAACGAACTGCCAGAAAGATGATGTCCGCTTTGACTGCCTCCGCCAGCTTCTTGGCAATGATCGTAGGCCCGATCGCGGCCGCATCGACTGCAAAGCTTTCCGGGTCGCGCGTGGTTGCCACGGACACCTCGATGCCCTTGCGTGCAAACGCCTTGGCCAGGGCTTTGCCGATGTTGCCTAAGCCGATAATTGCGTAGCTCATGTTTATTTTCCTATGTTTACCACGCCCGGGCGAGAGCCGAATATCGAATGGAACCCGTCCAGGCGTAGCAGGTCAGAGTTGGGCCAGGCCGCCGTCTACGGCTACCTCGCTGGCGGTCATGAAGCTGCTGTCCGACGAGGCAAGGAAGGCCGCCACCGCCCCGAGCTCTGCCGGATCGCCCATGCGCTGAAACGCAGTCATTGAGCCGTAAGCCTTCAAGCCGGCCTTTCCGAGCGCTTCGGTCGCGAGTTCGGTCGCGATGGCCCCGGGCGACAGGACGTTTACCCGGATGCCGGTGCCCTTGAGGTCCTCTGCCCAGCTTCGTGCGAGGTTGCGCACGGCCGCCTTGCTTGCGCTGTAGGCGGTGAACGCCGGGGCACCCGTGGTGCCGGCGCTCGATCCGGTCAGGATGATCGAGCCGCCTTCGCCCATCAGCGGCAGCGCCTTCTGGACCGTGAAGATCGTACCCTTCACATTGACGTCGAAGGTTTCGTCGATGTGCTCGGCGGTGATCTCGCCGAGCTTGAGCTGGCTTCCTACCCCGGCGTTCGCAAAAACGATTTCGAGGGTTCCGCGCTCGGTCTTCACCGCCGCATAAAGCTTGGCGAGATCGGCCTCATCGGAGACCGAGCCCTGCACCGCGCGGGCATTGGACCCGAGCTCGACGAGGGCCGCGTCGAGCGCATCCTGCCGACGGCCGAAGATGAAGACGAAAGCGCCCTCCTCGATGAAGCGCTTTGCAGCGGCAAGGCCGATGCCGGTGGCGCCACCCGTGATCACGGCGGTCTTTCCATTCAATCTGGTCATTTCGTGTATCCTTCGTTTCGCTATCTCTGGTCTTTGGCTGTACGGGAGGTCTTCCCGAGAACCTCAACATGGCCCTGCCGAAGTCAGCCAGATAGTGAGCAATCGCGCGCATCGGCGGTGCGAAAACGATCCATACCGATAATCAAGCGTCGCAATCTTCGCGCAAACTCGGGCTCTGTATGTTAGAACGAGCTTCGGAGGCCGCACGGCGCGGCGCGGGGATGCACCATGATCGACTGGGATGACGTTCGTTACTTTCTCGCCGCCGCGCAAGGAGGTTCAGTGCGGGCCGCCGCCAAACGTCTCGGAGTGAACCACGCGACCGTGCTGCGACGCATCGCCCAACTCGAGGACCGCCTCGGGGCGCAGATGTTCGAAAAGCTGCCTTCGGGCTACCGCTTAACAGCTGCGGGCGAGGAGGTCCTCGAGTTCGCGGACCAGATGCAAGCGTCATCGCACCAACTGGAAACGCGCGTCTTGGGGCGCGATCAAAGCGTGCGCGGGCTTCTGCGGGTGACGCTGCCGGCGCCCCTCGCAGCACATCTGCTAATGCCGGTCTTCGCGGATTTTGTAGGCCTGCATCCGGGTATCGAGATGGAAATCCTGTCGTCCGGCGAACTGGCAAATCTGACCAACAGAGAAGCCGACGTGGCGATCCGTGTCGTCTATGACCGCGAAGCCCTGCCGCTCAATCTTCACGGTCTGAAGGGACCGGAGCTGTACGGCGGCTTCTACATGTCCGGCGATAAACTGGCCGAGTGGCAGGCGGGCGGGCCGGATCCTAGGTGGATCGCCATAAGCGGTCATGGAGTACCGGACTGGACCCGCGAGGGAGAACGTCTCACGACTGGGACGCCGTTCCGAACAATGGATTTCGAAGCCCAGATCGCGGCGGTCCGGCAAGGTATAGGCATCACGGCGCTCCCGTGTTTCGTCGTAGATACCGATCCCCTATTGGAGAGGGTGCCAGGTACCAATCTACACCTGTATGGACCGGTCTGGGTTCTCACTCAGGGGGAGACACGCAAGACGAAGCGCGTGCGGCTCCTCACCGAGTTCGTATCCCGCAGACTCACCGCCTACGCCCCACTTTTAGCGGGGCTGTCCATATCGCGCGACTGACGCGCAGTAGATCGCCGGCGGCGCTTGCAGTGGACAAGTGCCTACAAGCGGATAGCCTCAGTTACATCCCCCGGCGAAGTGGCCTCTACACTGGCGGCTTTATCCCAAGTCGTTCCCGAAAGCCGTCGGCCCCGGGTGAGCATCAGTTCCGGGTGATACATTATGCGATCTTCTTTGCCAAAAAAGTGAACATCACAGCAACAAGCCATGCAGAGTTCGTGGGAGCACGATTCTGTCCGCCACCTAACGCGGCATCCACGCTTAAGTCTGCGAACGGCAGGATTGCGCCCCATTGCGGCCGATCGATGAAGTGTCGCGGAAACTTATGAGCGGACGTTGGTTTCCAATCACTGAACGACCAAGACCATCCTATTTGGGTGAGCTTCGGATGACAACCAAGTGGGTGCGAGAATCATCACCCTGGACTGCAACTCGACAGGCATATGCCTCCGAGGCTTGATGGTTCGCTTACCTGCGGATTCGGATTAGCCCTAGCGTTGGAGTTCGAAATCCATGTCGATCTGGCGCAGCATGACCGCCCACCCCTTGGCCGTCTGCGGTACCCATTCTGCCCAACGCTCGTCCATACTGTGAGTGATGGTTGCTCGACACCCTGACTCAAGGGGCTCGATCATCAGTGTCACGATCGAACTATTTTCCTGCTCATCTTCCTCAGACGTGAACCAACTGAAGGCAAGCCGTCTGGGGCGGTCGATCTCCAGATAGGTACCCCAGTGCACCGCCTCACCATCTTCCCTCATGTCCGAAAATACAAATTTACCCCCGACGCGCGGGTCGATCTCTACACGCCGTATATCGGAAGAGGGAGCTCCTGGCGCGGGTCGTGCCGACCAAGACCTTACTTTTATGGGATCAAGCCAAGCGTCGAAAATACGCTCGGGCGAGAATTTAAAGTCGTGACCTGTCTTTGCTTCAACTGTCTTTTGCATCGTTCTTCTTCTCCAAGTTCCGATTTTCGACGGTCGTATCCTCAGCCGTCAGTAAGAAGCCAATCGCTTGAGGCTTATCAATCCGGTGGCCCGTTTAAGACGGTTGGGCGCGAAGGAGAAATAGTTGCCCTCCAATACCCAAGCCTCAGCCTTTTTTACGGTTCGATGTCGGCATGAACACATCATTGGCCGCAGAACCCGTTCTCTGCCAGGTACAAATCGCAGCTGATCAAGGTGGATGACTGGAATTTCCAGCTTTCTCCTAGCGCTCGTGCGAGCGTGGATTTCCCGCCTGCCGATGGCCCGCTAATCCAGATGCGGTCACCAAGGAGGTGCAAGGGTAAAATGCTGCTCATAGTCACCTTTCTCTCGCCGCAACAAACCTGTTCGCTTGAAGTGACCGAGGTTGCTGCTTGGTCGCAACGTCGCCTGTTTCCGTTCAGATGACATCGGGCTGTTTCCCGAAACGCTGGTTGGTAAAGGTGCTGGCGTCGTCCGGCGCGAGCCCCGATCTCAGTAGACTCGCAGCACCTTTACGAGTGCGGCATGCTCCTCCGCGCCATATCCGGCCCTTTGAGCTCTTCGGAATATGTCAGCGGCGAATGTGGGGAACGCTTTTCCGATTTTGAGGTCCTCAGACAGCTGCACCAGTCGACCAATATCGGTGCCAACCGACCTTATGCTGCTTTCCGGGTGGACGAAGCGGTTTTCCGCAACCACCCGGCCCATATGCCGCATGTCCTCGGCAAAAGCGGAAGACAGGCCCGCCAGATTCTCTCCGAACTCGGCCGGATTAATTCCTTCCGCCTCGGCAATAGCCGCTCCGTAGCTGAAGCCGATCCAGTGGCCAGCAAAATAGGCGAGCGCCGCATTGAAGACGGCCATGGCGCGGCCGATGTCGGGACCAACATAGGTCACGGTACCGGCCAGCAGCGTCAGAAGCGGGCGTGCCGCCGTGACTGCCGATTCCGGCCCCGCTACGGTGATGGACGCCTCCGGGCCGCCAATATGCCGAGGCCAAGCTGCGATGGCGCCGTCGAGGTAGCTGGCGCCACGCGCGACTACCCAGCTTTGGAGCGCCCTTGCCTGTCCGGGTGTGCCAGATGTTAGTTGGACGACAAGCCGGCCGGCCAGCCTGTCGGCTGCCCCGATCTCTTCAAGCACACTCATGGTTGCCGGATAATCGGCGAGACAGATCACCACGATTGGGCTGTCCGCGATGGCGTCGGCAACGTGGGCCGCGTGAATTGCTCCCATTGCCAACAGCGGTTCGGCTCGGGCAGGGTTGCGGTTCCACACGGTGACGGCTTTCTCCCCGCCGACTAATGCCCTCGCCAAGGCGCTGCCCATTTCACCAAGTCCGATCACGCTAACGTCGCTCACCTACATCTCCGCTTGCCTGTTGCTCCTACAAGATGTAACTTACATTTTGTAGAAATCAAGAGAGGTGTGTTGGATTGGCAAAACTGCAGAAGGAGTTGCGTCGCCAACAGCTTCTTGACGTAGCCTTTGGCATTGTCCGTGAACGTGGTGCCGATGAGCTGACATTGGGCAACTTGGCGCTGGCGGCAGGCGTCAGTAGGCCCGTGGCTTATGAACATTTCAGTACGCGAGCAGGATTGCTCGTCGCCTTGTACCGCCGGCTGGAGGACGCCTACGTCCGGTCGCTAAAAGTTGGACTGGCTGCCGCGCCGCCAGAGCTTCAAGCAATCGCCGCGATGATGAGCGCTTCCTATTTCAACTGTCTTTCCGATCTCGGGCCAGAAGCCCTGGCGATTTCTGCGGCGCTCCAGGGAAGTGAGGAAATGGCCGAGCAGCAGCGTCGAATGATGGATGAATATATCGCCATCATGTGCGACGCATTGCGTCCCTTCACCACCGCGCCCGACGAGAGCTTGCGGATCCTATCGATTGGTCTATTGGGTGCCGCTGACGCACTTGCACGCGAAGTCCAGAGTTCTCGAGTATCGAAAGATTCGGCCCTTGATGCGTTGGCATCGCTGATAGAGAGGGGCGTTGATAGCGTTGATATGAAGCGAAGGCGATAGTGACCTGCCCGAGCTTCCTCCGCCGTGCGCGAACGCAATCGGCCTCATTCCGAACGTTGCGGAGTTAAGGCTGCCGGGGCTGCGGCGCGCGAGATGGTAGTTGCGGTGTGCCGTCTTTGTCATCGGATGGAATGTCCGGTACTCGCATTCTGGGGCCAGAAGCGGTCAGTCGGCTAGCCCCAATTGAGACGCTCGGGTCATACCAAGCGACATGGCTTCACCAACGGCCGCGGCCAGCTCGCCGAACCGCTCACAGGCGAGGAGACGAGTGCGCCCGGTCCTCACAGCGCATCACCTCGGCGACACTGTATCCGGTTGCCCGCCGGCGGCTTCGATCTCGTCGACGAGCGAAGCCACTTCATTCGCTCGCCGCGCGCCACTCGGGTGCCCCGCGGAGAGAGACCGCGCCGTCCCAGCTGTGGGCACTCGCCTTACCGAAGCGCGGCGATGACCGCGTCCGCCAGCGGGGCCGAAGACGCGGGGTTCTGGCCGGTCAGGAGGTTGCCGTCCGTGACGACATAGGCTCCCCAGTTCGGTCCCTGCTCGAAGACCGCGCCCGACTTGCGCAGCGTGCCGGCGAGCAGCCACGGCGCATTGTCCGCAGTCCCGAACTCGATCTCCTCCTCGTCGGTGAGCGAAGTCATCCGGCGTCCCGCGAACGGCCATTCGCCATTCTCTTTCCGGGTCGCCAGCAGCGCCGCCGGACCGTGGCAGACCGCCGCTATAACCTTGTTCTCACGATCAGCCTCGACCAGCACGCGGCCCATTTCCGGATCCTTGTAGAGGTCCTCGACCGGCCCGTGCCCGCCGGGTACGATGATGGCGTCGTAGCGGCTCACGTCGATTTCTCCCAGGATCAGAGGCTTCTCAATGCGCCCGGCATTGCTCGCCAAATAGCTGCGCATGCGCCCGGCGAGTTCGTCGCCCACCACCGCGGGATCGAGGCTTTTCTTGTCCATCGTGGGAGCAACGCCGCCCGGGCTCGCCAGGTCGACCTGGAAGCCGGCCTCGATCAGCTTCTCGTCAATCGCAACGAATTCCTCGGCCCACACGCCGGTCTCGTAGATGGAGCCATCCGCTCGCGTCCACTTGTCCGCTGCAGAAAGAACGATCAGGATATTCGACATCTTTCGTCTCCTCGTTTCCTTTGCCACCGGATTCTTCCCGGCGGCGGTAGCAATGTCGTCGCAAACCACGCCGTGATGTTGCCCATAGCTCGCCCATTTTTGCCTGATACTCCGCCGCTGCAGGCGGGCATCAGCCGCAGGAAAAACCAGGAACGACGCTCCCGCCCAGGCAGAGGGGCAACAGCTACGGACGTGGCTTAGATGCGATTGAAGGGTAGCGCGCGGAACATCCTTCCAGTGGCGGCGAACACGGCGTTGGCGACAGCAGCCGGGGCTGGCACGCCACCCGGCTCGCCCGCTCCAGTAGGTGATGCGACGGACTGCACGATGTGCACTTCGATTTGGGGCATCTCGTCGATACGCAGCACCTGAAAGTCGTGGAAGTTTGCTTGATCCACGCCGCTACTGGTCATCGTGATCTCGCTATGCAGCGCACTTCCGAGCGTAAGGGCTATGGAGCCCTCCATCTGTGCGCGGATTACATCGGGATTGACTGCGACCCCACAATCGACCGCACAGACGATGCGGTCGACCTTCACTTTGCCGTTCTCGGCCACGGTGACTTCCGCCACCTGCGCGACAGGCGTCGAATAGGCGTAGGCGAGCGCGATACCGCGTCCTCTTCCAGGCCCCATCGGTTCGCCCCAGCCAGCCCGTTCGGCTGCAAGCTCCAGGACGCGCAGCTCGCGCGGATACTCGGCGAACATGCGCGGCTTGATCCTCTCTGGGACCGAGAGGACATCGATCTGCTTCCGCCTAGGATCGCGGCCGAGCAATGACCGACGAAAATCATATGGGTCGCGCCCCGCGGCACGTGCGACCTGGTCGAGAAACGTCTCGATGACGTATGTCTTGTTGTAATTGCTCCGCCACGTTGCTGCCGGCACCTTCACCTTTGCGTTGTGGGATTCGACCAAGATGTTTGGTATGTCATACGAGGTACTGGCTAATCCCGCCACTGATGTAAAGTCGACGCCGTTTACAACCATGTGCTCGGCAAACTCTGGAAAATCTGCGAGCACTGATTTGCCGACAATTCTGTGCGAGTAAGCGACAAGATTACCGTCCTCGTCCAGACCAGCGGTCGCTCGGTGAAGGTACATCGGCATATAGACGCTGTTCTGAATCTCTTCTTCACGTGTCCACTGCAGCTTGACCGCAGCCCGCCCCTGGATAGCCTTTACGATTTCGACCGCTTCCAGCGCCGTTTCGCCACGTCGCCCGAAATGGCCGCCGGCAAAAACCGAGTGGATATCTACCTGATCGGGCCGGAATCCGAGTGCTTCTGACGCCTTCCCCTGGAGCGAGGTGATATTGGCGTCTCCTGTCCAAATCTCGCAACGGTTTTCCGACAGACGCGCGACGCAAGCCACAGGCTCGAGCGGGGCATGGGCCAGGATCGGGAATGAGTAGTCGGCCGTCACGATTCTTGCCGCACCTGCCAGAGCAGCTTCGACATCACCGTCGCGACGGGCAACGTTGCCCTTCTGATCGAGCAGTTTTCGATGATCGGCGACGATCTCCGCCGTGCTGCGAACCTCGGCCTGCGTTTCGTCCCATTGGACATTCAGTTGCTCTCGGCCTTTCAGAGCCGACCAGAACGAGCTGGCGAGCACCGCGACACCCGTCGGGATGGCGACCACGTCTACGATACCCGCTACCTTTCGAGTTGCGGAATCGTCGAACGATCGCACGGTCGATCCGAAGAGTCGGGGATGCGCCACCACGGCGACAAGCATCCCCGGGAGCGTCACATCGATACCATAGACCGCAGTACCATTGGTCTTTGCCGGGCTGTCGAGCCGCTTTACCGTACCGTTGTCCCTCCCGATCAGACGAAACTGCGACGGGTTCTTCAAGGGCACGTACTGGGGCACTGGAACGGCAACTGCCCGCTCGGCCAGTTCACCAAATGCCGCACTTCGGCCCGACGCCTTGTGCATTACCGTGCCGTTCTCCACCGTGATTTCCGTGGGCTCGATACCCCATGTGCCGGCGGCCGCTGCCACCAGCATGGCGCGGGCAGTCGCCCCGGCTTGTCGGTATTGGAGGAAGGAATTCTGCATGGAATTGCTGCCTCCGGTCGATTGGATCCCGAAGGCCAGGTTTCTGTAGAGTTCAACATTCGCAGGTGCTGGCTCCACCTTCACCTGCGACCAGTCAGCGTCCAGTTCCTCCGCGATCACAGTGGCAAGGCCGGTGAATATGCCCATGCCGTGTTCGACGTGCTTGGAAATAATGGTGACGCTGTTGTCCGGTGCGATGCGGAGAAACGCGTTGGCAACGAAGGTCTCCTGCGTGGTCCCTGAGTTGGAGAAGCCGCGCTGAGGCAGGCTCAAGCCGATAATCAGCCCAGCGCCGGCTAAGGCCGCACCTTTAAGAACACTTCTCCGGGTAGTCAGCGTGTTTATCTCACCGAGTTTTCCCATTTTCTATCCTTCCCTTGGTTCGCTTGGGCCAGCAAGATCCAATGCAATTCCGCCGGCCGCAGCGCCGTTGCATGTTGTCATTGATGACGAGGCTGGCTCTGGAGGTAGCGGATGATTGCTGCTCGCTCCTCCCGCGGTCGGGACGCGGACAGCCATCCGCGTCCCGCGCACCACGGAGGTGCGTCTCACGCCCTTGGAGCTGCTGGTCGTTGGTTCAGTGTTGCCACAAGCGACCATTACTCAGCCGTCCATGGTGCGGGCAGTCAGATGGATGGCGGCGCGGATACGCTGATAGGTTCCGCAGCGGCATATGTTGCCACTCATGGCATCGTCGATGTCAGCGTCGGTGGGATGCGGCGCCTTTTCCAGGAGAGCGATAGCGGCCATGATCTGCCCCGATTGGCAGTAGCCGCACTGCACGACATCAAGGGCGATCCATGCCTCACGCACTGCCTTAGCTACAGTCCCGGACGAGCCTTCAATTGTGGTAATACTTGCGCCTTGAACGTCGCCAATGGCAACGGTGCAGGAGCGCATGGGGCTGCCATCGACATGAACAGTACAAGCGCCGCAAAGCCCTGCACCGCAGCCGAACTTCGTTCCAGTAAGACCCGCCGTCTCACGAATGACCCAAAGCACCGGTGTCTCAGGGTCGACATCAAAAGAAGCAGTTTTACCGTTGAGCGTCAGAGTGGTTGCCATCTTGCCTCCAGAAACCATATATTTTGTCCGGCGATGCGCAGTGGAGCCCGAACTCAAGGGCCTGCCCGTGCGAAGCGACGACGATGTCCTGTTCCACGCTGAGCTGTTCGGCCTTCGCGTGGATCGAATTGGGTGAAGGATAGGAAGCTTCGGCGTCGTGGTATTTGAAGAATCGGACATCCGGCACGAGGTATCGGTCCCCAGCGGGCCATTGGGGCGCTATGTCGAACGCATCTTCACGCTTGTCCCAAAGGGAGGCGAGCGGCGCCTGGTTGACCTGCCGCAGGGATTTTCTGATATCGTCGTCCGCGCATTTGGCGATGGTGGATCAGGCTTCGCCAAAGGCGACATTCATGCTGTCGGCGCGCAGCCACAGGCCTTCGACATCCCTGATCCGGACGTGTCGGCAACTCTCGTCATACGCTTTCGGCCAGGAGGGGCACATCCCTTCTTTCGTGTGCCTATGAATGAACTGACTGATGAAGTGGTCCCACTTCAGGAACTCTGGGGAGCTGCCGGAAGCGAACTGCTTGACCGCCTCATGGAGACGCCAGCGACGGCAAACTGGCTAAACCTGGTCGAAACTGCGCTGAATGCTCAACTCGAACAAGCTGAAGCATTCCGAACGTCATTAATGCCGGTTGCGGCTTTGGCAGCCGAGGCTGTCGCGCGTTCTTCTGAAGCTCAGAGCGTGCATGCCGTAGCCGAACGGCTCGGGTTGAGCGAACGGCATCTTCTTCGCCGCTTCCGGGAGGCGATCGGTCTCGGGCCGAAGCAGTACGCACGGATTGCGCGTTTTCAACGCGCTATACTGATGGCGAGTAAAGCCGAGAGGCCGCGGTGGGCTGAACTTTCCTTTGAGGCTGGGTACAGCGATCAGGCGCATTTGATTTACGACTGTCAGAAGCTCACAGGAATGAGTCCGATCCAGTTCATGTCGGTCTGGAATCGCGGCCGCCAGCACGGAGTTCGTTAGCTAGCGCTTGCTCGGCATCCGAAACGGAGCAGGACGGTTGGCGACCTGCGCGCCGGCGCCGCCGTGGACCGGTCGCGAAGGCCATCATGCAGCCGCAAACTGTTTGATGTCTCGGGCGAAATGGGCAGGGGGACGTCCGACGTGCCGCGAAAACGCGACGCTGAAGGCGCTGCCAGATCCGTAGCCGACCTTCGCCGCAATTTCGTCAACAGTGGCTTGGCCCTCGCGCAGATACTTTTTGGCAAGCGCCATGCGCCACGTTTTCAGGTATTCCATTGGCGGCAAGCCGACAATCCGGCTGAACCGCGTGAAGAAGGCGGAGCGTGAGAGACCCGCTTCGCGCGCCAGTTCCGCAACGCTCCAGCTGCGATCGGGGGCGGCGTGCATGCAGCGTAGCGCTTCGGCCAACCTGGGATCGGCAAGTCCCCGGAGCAGGCTGGCGGCGCCGGCCGCTTCGGAACTGGAGCGCAATGCTTCGATCAGCAGCACCTGAAGCAGATGCTCCAGCACGACATCGCGTGCGGGTCTGTCCGCGCGAGCCTCGCTGCGGACGAGGCGGGCCAGATCTCCCAGGCGGCTTTCGCCCCGGACGACCACGAGCTCGGGGAGAAGCGAGACGAGGAGATCGGCATCGGGTGATCCGAAGCGGCAATAGCCGACCAGCATTTGAACTGCGGCCGGCCCATCCGAAGATCCGAGGCGGACGCTGCCATCCTCGCCGGGCAGCGGCTGGGTCTGCAGCCCGTTCGGCGGCGGCGGCTCCAGGCTCGACATCGTGACGACAGAAGCCGCTGGGACGAGAACAAAATCGTCGGCGCCCAACTCGATGGGCGCTTTCGTGTCGACCTCCAGGCAGGCCCGCCCCGCCAGCAGCATGCAGTAGTAGACCTGATCGACCTCTGTACGCCGCACCCGCCACGCGCCCGCCCCTTCAACCAGCTTCGAATAGGCCGCCTGGGGGCGCAGCAGTGCGATCATTTCCGATAAAGGATCGGGCATATTCGGATTGTCTCTAATGGATTCTAGACCAGCTATCATAGACAGTTCACGCTCCCATGTCGATATTCAGCGCCTCCCAGATCGACAGGAGGACCAGACATGAACACCGTCATGATTACCGGATGCTCCTCGGGCTTTGGCCGCGAAACGGCAGAACACTTTCTCTGCAAGGGCTGGACCGTCGTGGCCACCATGCGCACTCCGCGTGAGGACATATTGCCGGCCTCCGACCGGCTGCGCCTGCTTCCCCTCGACGTGACCGACCGGGGCTCGATCGCCGCCGCAGTCGAGGCGGCGGGGGAAATCGATGCCCTCGTCAACAATGCGGGGATCGGATGGATGGGCCCGCTGGAAGGAAGCCCCGAAGAGACGATCCGCAAGATATTCGAGACCAACACATTCGGCACGATGGAAATGGTTCGCGCCGTAGTGCCGCAGATGCGCGAGCGTGGGGCTGGAACCATCGTTAACGTCTCCTCCAGCACCACCCTGAAACCACTTCCGCTGCTACCCGTCTACACGGCCAGCAAGGCGGCGGTGAATGCGTTCACCGAATGTCTCTCGCTGGAGCTCGAGCCGTTCGGCATCCGCACCCGGCTGGTGCTGCCTGGCCAGGCCCCGAGGACTCGTTTCGGGACGAATGCACGGGCCATGATGGCGGAGGCCGGAGGTATTCCCGAATCCTATCGCCCACTGGCCGAGCGCGTCTTCGCCGCCCACGCGGAGGCGGCCAATAGCCAGGTTACTGAGCCCCGGGATGTCGTTGCTGCGATCTGGCGCGCCGTCACCGAGCCCGATTGCCCCTTGCGCCTGCCCGCGGGCGCCGATGCGGTCGCGCTGGCGGGCTGAGTCGCGCCCGTCACCACGGCAATCTTCAATGCGACATCTGGCTGGCGGGGCTCGGCTGAGGCTGCTCGCGGATTGGCGGCCGCGGATGCTCAACCACTCGCCGAGCGCTTGCCACCACGCTCGAAACGCCGCCGCCCTGCGCGAGAGCGGCGCGGCGGCCGCCACAACCGCACCTCAGGCGGCGGCCTTCATCGCAAGAAGAGCGTGTTTGCTGGCGATGTATCCCGCGGCGTGCGGCAGGGCCTTGGAGAAGCAGTTCTCCGATCCGACGTTGTAGATCGGGGCCGGCGTGCCCTGGGCGATGAAACGCTTTCCAAACACGGAAACGCCGTCCATACGCCAAACAGGTTGACGTCGAGCGTGCGCTGCACGTCGCCCGGCTGCCAGTCACCAACCGGAAACCTCCTGACCACCGAACACGAAGCGCTTGACCATCGGCGTATAGAGCGAAGCCGGATAGGGATGCGAGGGCTTGCTCGCTTCATCCAGGCGTCGCCTTTGATCGCTGGTCAGCCCCAGCTCCAATGCAGCGAGATTATCCGCGAGCTGTCTGGGCCGACTGGCGCCGATGAGCGTCGCGGTGACTCCCGGCCGTTTGAGAAGCCAGCTGAGCGCTACTTGCGTGGGGCTTGCCCCGGCTTCGTCGGCGACAGTCTTCAAAACGTCAAGGATATCCCAGTTCCGCTCCGTGAACTTGCTATCCCCGAACGGATTGCTACCGGCCAACCGATCGCCCTGTCCATCGTCTGGCTTGCCATCCGGCAGAGCTGGTCCTCGCCGCCCGACAACGTTCGCAGGGTCATCGCGCCTGTACTTGCCGGTGAGAAAGCCGCCGGCCAGCGGGCTCCATGGCTGGAGCGCCATGCCGAATTCTGCGGCCAGCACCAGGTGTTCCGCCTCGATGCCACGCTCAACCAGCGAGTACTCGAACTGCAACGCGATGGGCTTGGGCATCGCGTGCGCCTCCGCCAGCGTCGCGATGCGTGCGATATACCAGGCCGGTGCGTTGGAGATGCCCCAGTAGCGGACCTTTCCGGCCCGCACGAACCTGGCCATTGTCTGCAAGGCTTCTTCGGCGGGAGTCACCATGTCCCACATATGGAGCCAGTAGAGATCGATGTGATCGGTCGCGAGGCGGCCTAGCGAAGCGTGCAAGGCATCGTCCAGGTGCTTGGCGCCGCCGCCGCCCGAATGCGGGTGATCTCCCGTTCCGAATCCTGCCTTCGTGGCGAGCACGATGCGATCACGCAGCCCCTTCTCGCGAATGAAGCGGCCGAGAAGCTCTTCGCTCTTGCCGCCGGAATAGACGTCGGCCGTGTCGACGAAGTTGCCGCCGGCTTCGACATAGGAGTCGAAGATGGCGCGCGAACCGGCTTCGTCGACGCCCCAGCGCTGCGTTCCGAAGGTCATGGTGCCCAAGGCCAGCGGACTGACCGCCAGGCCCGATCGGCCGAGCGTACGGAATTCGTTGAGTTGCATCTGAAATATCCCTTTTCCGACACTATCGGCTGTTCAATTGCGCATGTTTATCCGATAAATCTGCAAAGGCCTTATGAGGTGTGGTCAACAATGAAGCGGGAGACGTGGAACGATCTGGCTGTGCTAGCCGCAGTCGGCGAGGCAGGAAGCTTCACAGCGGCCGCCCGATTACTCGGAATCTCGCCCTCGGCAGTCAGCCACATCATCAAAGGCCTTGAGGAACGTCTGGGGATTCGCCTGCTGCACCGGTCTACGCGGAGCGTCGCTCCGACTGAGGCCGGTGCACGCCTGTTGGGTACTTTGAGTCCGGCACTAGCCAATCTGGACGACGTGCTTGACGCGCTTGGCAAGCAAAGCGCCCGACCAGCCGGGCGCGTTCGGGTGACGGCACACCGGGCAGCGGCGCTGTACACATTGCTCCCGAAGATGCGAAAGTTCGGCACCGACTATCCGGAAATCACGGTCGAGGTCTCGGTCGACGACAGCCTCGTCGATTTTATTGCGGCAGGCTACGACGCTGGAGTTCGCCGAAGCGAGGTGCTCGATCCGGACGTGATCGCTGTCAGGATCGATCACGGTACCCGGCTCGCCTATGTCGCTGCGCCCGCCTACCTCGCGGAGGCGGGGCCGCCGGCAGCACCGAATGATCTGCTTCAGCATCGGTGCGTCAACTACCGTTTCGACGGCTCCGGCCAGTTGTTCCGTTGGCCCTTCGAGTCGAACGGAGAACAGATGCTGGTCGACGTACCCGCCTTCCTGATCTTCAACGATGCCGACATGCTGGTGAGCGCCGCACTGGACGGTTGCGGTGTTGCTTGCCTGACGGAAGACCAGGCCCGCAACCATCTCGAAGCCGGTCGACTGAAGCGGCTGTTTGAAATGCAATCACCGAATTTGCCGGCAAATTATCTCTATTATTCAGGGCGACGACTAGTTCCGGCGCCCCTGAGGGTGCTCATCGAGGCTTTACGGGTTAACGGTCCAGAACGAGAATAGAGCTGGACTGGGCATATGATCGCTGCGGCTTCCTCAAGTACTGGGGCGTCATGCGACGAGCTTTGCAAGAGCGGATCGCAGCGAACGGGACCGCTTTGGGCGAGACACGATCCATCTTGAACAGTGCCTGTTAGTGCGGTCCGTAGGAACGCTTACAGTTGCATACGCCGATGCGGGGCTGGCTCAGGCTACAAGCTTCATCTTACTGATCATGTCCATTTCGTCGCGGCGTCTCGACGCGCGCTGAAGGCTGCGTCCGGTGCGCGGATGCTGATCTTGGGCATCGCTATGTCCTCCGGAACGGATGGAAGCCGCTGCGTTGGGGTGCAGCGGCCTCCGCGGCCCGTGGGGGGATTGACCGCGATCAGATGTTCTGGCCGCCCGACACTTCGATCCGCTGCGCGGTGACCCAACGGTTGTCGGGGCCGAGCAGGCTGGCGACCGCCGGGCCGATGTCGTCGGGCAACCCGACGCGGCCGAGCGCAATCATGTTGGCGAACGCCTCGTTGTACTCGGGCGTGTCGCGCACCGCGCCGCCGAGGAAGTCGGTCTCGATCGCACCCGGGGCGATCGTGTTCACGGTGATGCCGCGGCTGCCTAGTTCCTTGGCCATGTAGAGCGTCAGGATCTCGACCGCCCCCTTCGCGGCAGAATAGGCCGAGAATCCCGGATAGGAGACGCGGGTCAGGCCCGACGAGAAGTTCACGATGCGCCCGCCATCGGCGAGCAGCGGCAGGAGCGCCTGTGTGAGGAAGAACACACCTTTCACGTGAACGTTAAACAGAGTGTCGAACTGCGCCTCGGTGGTTTCGGCGAACGGCGTCATCTCACCGTGGCCGGCGTTGTTGACGAGGTGGTCGAAGCTGTCGCGGCCCCAGGACCGGAGCGTCGAGCGAACGCTGTCGACGAACGCCGGGAAAGCGGCGATGTCGGCGGCATCGAGTTGCAGCGCGACCGCCTTGCGGCCCATGCCTTGGATCTCGGCCACGACGGCCTGCGCGCCCTCAGCGCCGCTGCGGTAGGTGAGGATGACATCGCCGCCGCGGCGGGCGATGCTGATGGCGGTGTTGCGGCCCAGGCCGCGGCTGCCGCCGGTGACGATCGAAACGGTGGTCATTTTCGCCTCCTTGCTGGTGGAGCATTGTGCTCACCGGCAATATCGGCGATCGACCCCGGCCGGTGTTGCCGGAAAGTCGGCTATTCTTGCCTGTTTCTACGCCGGTGTGGGGTGACGCCGAGCACGCGGTCGACCATCTCCCCCGCGGAGCCGAGATAGTTGGCCGGGTCGGTCAGTTCCCGGAGCCTCTCCAGCCCCAACGGTGTCGCGACATCCTGGACTCTCGCCAGCACGTCAAAGAGCGGCTTTCCGGTTTCCGCGGCTTCGCGGCACCCTGCATAGACCAGATCGTGCGCCGCCTGGCGGCCCGCGATCGGGGCGAGCGCCATCATCACCGCTTCGGCGACGATGAGACCGCGCGACACGGCAAGATTGTCGACCATGCGATCGGGATGGACCTCGAGCCCGGATAGCATGAACAAGGCCTGCGCCAGCGCGCCCGATGTAAGCGCAAAGCTCTCAGGCACCGCCGCCCATTCGAGATGCCACGATCCCGTCGCCCGCTCGAAGTCATGCACCATCGCGTCGAGCATGAGCCCGGCATGTTGGCGGACCATCTTTGCCGCGGCGATGATCAGCTCGCACGACACCGGGTTGCGCTTCTGCGGCATTGTGCTTGACGCGCCGCGGTGCCGGACGAAGGGCTCGGCGACTTCGCCGATCTCGGTCGTCATCATAATCGAGACGTCAGTGGCGATCTTGGCCAGGCTTCCCGTGACGAGGCCGAGGAGCTGCACCGCTTCCGCAAGGCCGTCCCGGCAGGAATGCCAGGTGATCGACGATACGCCGAGGCCGAGCTCGCGGGCCAACTCCGCCTGCACGGCCAGGCCCCTGTCGCCGAGCGACGCCAGGGTCCCGGACGCACCGGAGAATTCGACCACGAGGATGCGCGGCTTCATCTGGGCGATGCGCTCGCGGTGGCGCTCGAGCGCCGAAAGCCAGACCGCCGCCTTGTAGCCGAAGGTGATGGGCAGCGCGTGCTGGAGGTGCGTACGCCCCGCCATCGGAGTATCGCGATGGAGCTTCGCCAGGCGGCGGAGCGCCTCGACGGTCTCGGCGAGCCGCACGTCGACGATCCGGATCGCCGCGCGCATCTGCATGACGGTCGCGGTATCCATGATGTCCTGTGTGGTCGCACCCCAGTGCAGGTAGCGCCCCGCCTCGCCGGCGGCGTCGGCGAGCTGCTCCACGATCGGAAGAATGGGATAGCCGACAATCTCGGTTTCCCGGCGCAGCCGTTCCCAATCGAAGCGGAACGCTTGCGCCACCGCGGCGATGCCGTCGGCGGCCGCGTCCGGGATAACGCCGAGGCGCGCTTCGGCCCGGGCTAGCGCGACTTCGACCTCTACGCAGCGTTGCACGAAGGACCCGGCATCAAAGACTTCGCGCATCTGCGCATCGACAAAGCTCGCACCGAACAGCGGCGAGTCGATGGCGGTTAGCGGGGCGATGGATTCAGGCGTCATGGCTGAGCTCCGTTTTTCGAGCTGTGCGAGGAAGGTCATTGCCAGGCTGGAGGTGCAGGCCGAGCATGGCCCTGCCGCAGGCGCTTTCGAAGAAGATCGACACGGTCGCGGCGAGGAGGAATAGCAGGCCTGTGCCGCCCGCGGCCACCATCGCCAGGCTCACAGAGGCGGCGGGGAAGTGCCGCACTCCGGCTAAGAACGCGCCGACGAGTCCCAGGACGGTGGTTGCCGCGAACAGCGCGACCGCGGCATTCAGGAGATTGAGGCTGAGGAGCTGCAGGCGGATCCGCCGCTCGGCGAGCCCCACCGCCCTCGCGGGGTCCGTATATTCGAGCGACAGACGATCGTCGCGTGCGGTCACCGAAGCCCTGAACTCCCGCCACTGCGTAATCGCAAGGTTGTAGCGCATGGTGGCGCCGTTCTGCATGATGGCGCAGGCGTTGGTCAGGATCGCCGGGCCGGCGATGAAGGACAGCGGCAGGAAGGGATTCTCGTCCATGGCAATGCTCCGGAGGCGCCCCTGCGTTTTGCCCATCCCCTATGCCACCTGGCAGCGGTTCGAATTTGCCGGAAAGTCGCAAGTTCTTGCCCATTCCTCGGCTTGTCATTGAGACGTCGCGAGAGATGACATAGTCTTCGCGCATGGCTCACACATTGCTCGATATCGTGCGTCGCTACGCCGAGACCCACGCCGACGAGAACGGCGTTGCCCGAACGCCCATTCCTGGGCTGACGTTCATTCGCCAAATTGCGCCCACCGAGCTGCAATATGCGATCAACAAGCCGCTCGTCGCGATGGTGCTGCAGGGCACCAAGCGGGTGATGATGGGCAGCAGCACTTTCGACTTCGGCGCCGGGGAGTCGCTCCTCATCACAGCGGACGTGCCGACGGTCAGCCAGATCACGCGCGCCAACATTAGCGTTCCCTATTTCTCGGTGGTCATCGATCTGGATCCCGCCGTGATCGAGAGCCTGCTCGTCGAAATGGGGCCGGCAGCGCCCGCCACCGGCGCCACCGTCTGTGTCGATCCGACCGAAGCGGAAGTTGCCGACGCGGCCTTGCGGCTGATGCGCCTTCTCGACCGGCCAGGGTCGGTGCCGATTCTCCAGGCGCAGTTCATCCGGGAATTGCATTTCTGGCTGCTGTCAGGTCGGCACGGCGGAGACATCCGCAATCTCGGCGTAACCGACAGCCGCGCGAGCCGCGTCGCGCGCGCGGTGGCGCTCATTCGCGAGAATTTCGCCAAGCCCCTCGGGGTGGAGCAACTGGCGGATGCCGCTGGCATGAGCGTGTCCTCCTTTCATGAGCATTTCCGGGCTATCACCTCCCTGACCCCACTTCAGTTCCAGAAGCAGCTCAGGCTGATCGAGGCGCGCCGGATGATGCTCGCTGACGGCGCGGCGATCAGCAATGCGGCCTATGCTGTGGGTTATGAAAGCGTCACTCAGTTCACGCGCGAATATGGCCGCATGTTCGGCATGCCACCGGCTCGCGACATAAAGGCTGCCGCGTCCAGAATGCAGCCCGCAGCAAATCCGTCGCTTGCCTCACCGTTGGAGTCGATCGAATGAAGACCAACTCGTCGAAGGCCAAGTCGGCCTTCTGCACATACGCCGCCATCGGCTCCGCTGCTTTTCTAGCCGCGGGGAAGCGAAGCGACGATCAAGTCCCCTGCTGGCCGGCTTGAGCCCAATTCCAATTTAGTTGCCGAGGTTCAGGTCGTTCACCGCTCGCCAATCCACAGCAAGTCGTGCCGCTACGCCCGAAACGACATCCTCTACTATCTCCTGTAGTTCGGCCGGTGTCGCACCGTCTCGCGCTTGGATGGAGATGCCCTGCATGACCGCAGCCAGATGCCTGGCCATGCGTCGCAAAATCTGCGGCTCGGCAAAGGGACAGAGTGCATCCGCGATCCTCTCGCGCATCGCATCACGGAGCGCGGCGGTGTCCCGCGCGAGCGCGGCGTTCTCCGGCTGACATTCGACAAGGCTGCCGGAAATCATGCAGCCACGCTCGCGACCGGGGTGGGTCACCGCCCTTATAGCTCCCTCGAGCAGCAGCCGCACCGCTTCCGCGAGCGTGGCAGCCGAGTCGAGTGCCGAAACATCCAACGAGCCGAGCGTCTCCTCGTAACGCGTGAGCGCTTCCCGGTAGAGGCCGGCTTTGCTTCCGAACGCGGCATAAAGGCTAGGGGGTGCGATCCCAATTGCCTTTGTCAGGTCGCCGACCGACACCCCTTCATAGCCGTGACGCCAGAACAGCCGCATGGCGATCTCGACTGCCTTGTCGCGATCGAAGCTCCACGGCCGGCCGCCGCGAGATTTTGCACTCTGTTCCATAACGATCACTAAACAACATCTTGACAGGGTTCGTCAAGGCCGGTTGAATAACGATCGCTAAACAACATGGAGCAAGCACATGGATCTGTCACGACGTGGTTTCCTGGCTGGAACCGCCGGCCTCGCCGCTTTCGCAGTGCAGCCGAAAACTGTCTCCGCCGCATCTCAGGCCGGAGTGGTCGAGGGTGGCGTTCAAAGCAATGGAGAGAAAGCCGTGGCTACGGGCGAGCCATTCACTGTCCGTTCATCCGATGGAACGATGCTGGCGGGCGAGGTGTTCGGAGACGCCCAGGCGCCGGAAATTCTGTTCATTCATGGCCTGTGCCAGAGCCGCCTGAGCTGGGAGAAGCAGTTCGCTGATCCTGCGCTCGCGGGCTTTCGGATGGTCGGCTTCGACCTGCGCGGTCACGGCGATTCCGACAAACCCACCCTGCTCGATGCCTATTCCGATGCAGACCGGTGGGCGGACGACGTCGCCGCTGTGATCGAGGCCACGAGATTGCGCAATGCCGTGCTGGTGGGCTGGTCGCTCGGCGGCTATGTCGCAGGGGCCTACTTGCGCAGACATGGCGGCTCTGGCATTGCGGGCGTCAACCTGGTCGATGCCGTTACCAAGCTGTCACCCGATCTTCTCACCGAAGAGGCGGGGGCCTTTACCCGGACCACCACTTCGCACGATCTGGCCGAACGCACCGCCGCGACAGCCGATTTCCTCGCCGCCTGCTTTCACCAGCTGCCGGCACCGTCGGAGATGCAGCGCATGCTGGTTGTCAACGGCATGACGTCTCGCGCCGTGAACGAAGGCTTCGTCAGGACTGCGACAATCGATCTAGAACCGGTCTTTGCAGCCTATGCCGGTCCGATTCTGCTGACCCATGGTGTACACGATCGGCTGGTTCGTGTTGCGATGTCAGAACGCATCAAGGCCATTCACAAGAACAGCCGCCTTTCTCTCTACGACAACAGCGGACACAGCCCCTTCTACGAAGAGCCTGCACGTTACGGGCAAGAACTTGCTGCATTTGTGAAGGCCGCGAACAAGGATTGAGCAGGCCTTGGCTCGCCAGGTGAACGGCCTGCAGCTCAAAAAACGAGCAGCAGCACCTCGCCCACGGCGGCTGCGATGTAGCCGATGCGCGACTCGGTCAGGCTGCGTGGGCTTCTATGACGACACTGCTCGTCTGATCCGCGTGGCCGAGGCGTCAGTTCCCGTCGATACATCGCCTTTATCAATGAAAGACAGCAATAGCCTTGCTGTCTAGGGATTGCCGTGCGACTCTTCGGGCATGGTCCGAGGGAGATGAGAATGTCGGAAACGATGCTTGCAGCGCTTACCGACATTCGGACCGCGGAAGATATGATCGTGGCCTTTCGCGATGAGGAGCAGTGCCGGAGATTGCTGGAAAGCATGGTGTGGCCGGCTGGGAGAGTTTGCCCTGCCTGTGGTTACAAACGCTCGATCGCGATCGCCGGGCGCGATTTGGGCAAGCGGCGTGCGCGTCCGGGTCTCTATCAATGCTCCAACGGCGATTGCCGGTTCCAGTTCACGGTGACGACACACACGCCTCTGCATTCCACAAAGCTTCCTCTGAGTGTCTGGCTGAAGGGCATGTGGCTTATGCTGCAGTCGGATAAGGGTTTGTCCTCGGTGCGCCTGGCCGCGGCTCTGGGAGTGAGCCAACCCACGGCCTGGCGGATGGGACACGCGCTGCGTCTCATGGCGGCGCGCGAGCACATGCTCGATGGCACGGTGGAGATCGATCATTTTCATCTCGGTGGGCGACCGAGAATAAATCCGGACGATCCACCGCCTGGACGGGGCCGAAAAGGTCTGCCGAACACGCAGAAGACACCGGTCATGGTGATGGTGCAGCGACCAGATGACGTGACACCCGGCACTCCGGCCGGTGACGCCCGTGCTGCGGTGGTGACTGGCCTTTCGCTACGTGCAGCGGCGCGCGCCGCTGAAACGCAGATCGAACCTCATGCCTGCGTGATGAGTGATGAGGCGACAGCGTTCATAGCCCTTGGCGAGACCTATGCCAGCCATGACACCGTGAAGCATTCCAGCCGCGAATACGTTCGGGACGCCTACGCAATCCAGGACACACCGGAGACGGTCGCTAATCACTACGGTCGGTTCCTGCCCCAGGATAAGGCGACGCTTGCCGCCCGGATTTTGAATCAGGTATGGGAAGCGGCGTAGTCTCCACGATTCTTCCCGACAACTTGATAGGCGTAGCACTAAGTGCTATATGAAGCGATGTCAGAACGGACTTTTAAAACGGCATGGTTTTCCAAAGCAGCGAAAAAAGCGCGGATCTCCGACAAAGCCCTTTGCAAGGCGATTGCGCAAGTCGCACGCGGACAGGCTGATGATCTCGGTGGCGGCGTATTCAAGAAGCGGCTCAACGACAACATGCATCGTTCGATCGTTCTGGCGAAAGCCGGTGAGTACTGGGTGTTCACATATCTGTTTGCAAAAAAAGGATCGCGCAAACATCGATGACGACGAGCTCCTGGCTTTCCGGAAGCTCGCCGATCTTTATCGGCGCAAGACGCAGCCCGAGCTTGATGTCGAAATCAAGACCGGCGCCCTATTGGAGATTTGCAATGGCAACTAAGCGCAAGTTCAAGAGCGATGCCTTTGAGGCGATCCATAGCGCCGTCGAAGACATGTATAGGGCAGGCACGATCGACAAGGCGACCATGAAAACCTTCGATGACACTTGCCTGTCCATCCCGCAGGAGCTGACGCCAAGCGAGATCAAGGCGCTGCGCGAGAACAATCATGTCAGCCAGCCAGTGTTCGCGCGCTATCTAAATACCAGTGAATCGACGGTGCAAAAGTGGGAAACCGGCGCCAAGCGGCCAAGCGGCCCAGCATTGAAGCTACTTTCAATCGTCCAGAAGCACGGTCTCGAAATGCTGTCTTAGGAGACAGCCGCGAACACCAGCACTCGCGGTTGCAGTCGATACGTTATGCGATCTTCGTGACCCAAAAGGTGAACATCACAGCAACAAGCCGTGCAAGGCTCGCGGGAGTGCGATTCTGTCCGCCCCTAAGGCGACGTTCACGCTTAAGTCTGTGAAGGCAGCATTGTGCCCTGAAAGCGGTCATTGCGTGGGCAGAAAAAGTCTCTAATGTTCTGACGCCTTCCCGCACAAGGAAACCGCCGGATGCCATCACTTGAGGTCTTGCTCGGATTTGCCGTCACCACAGCGGTGTTCGCATTCATTCCGGGGCCAGCAATGCTGTATGCTGCAGCCCGCACCATGGCGGGCGGTCGACATGCTGGATTGATGGCAGTGCTGGGCATTCACCTTGGTGCTTACGTGCATATCATCGCAGCCGCAGCAGGGTTGTCTGCACTCTTCCATGCCGTTCCGGTGGCATACACACTCGTAAAGCTGGCAGGCGCACTCTATCTGATTTGGCTTGGTATCTCGATGTTCCGAAGGACGGATTCCAGTTCTGACGGTGTGTCGGCCGTGTCACCGAAGTCTGCAAGAAAGGCATTCGGGGAAAGCATCACCGTTGAGGTGCTGAATCCTAAAACCGCAATCTTCTTTATGGCGTTTCTTCCGCAGTTCGTTGACGGCAATGCGAGTCTTCCACTCTGGGCGCAGCTCGCTGTACTCGGGGCGACCGTCAACGCCATTTTCACGTTTGCAGATATCGTTTGCGTATTGCTTGCCGGGTTCATCGTGAAGAAGCTGAAGGGTTCCAGCGCGGCCCAGAAGCTGGTCCACCGAGCGGGTGGCACTATCCTTGTAGGACTAGGTTTGCACGTCGCTTTGCAGCGCACCTGACCAACCCCGGAGGTACGCTTCGGGCCGATTGCGCTTATCTCCGCTTTGTGTCATGGCCGGCCATGTCGTACGGTTGCCTTCCATGAGGCGTTGCGTAATCTCCGATTTGCGTTGATACCCTTCAGGATCGGCAGCGAGTCCGTATGTATACCTTTCAGCGGCTACCACCATGCTGCGCTGATAGGAGAAGGGATGCTTCACGACGAGGCCGAGCATGGTATCCAAAACTGGCTATCGCCAAGTGAAATTGCCCGCCTCCTGCTGATGCGACGCGTTCCAAAGTCGTTCCCCGATCGCTACGAACCGTCAAGCTACAGAGTGCTCGGCATCATCATTCCTGATCTCGACGACGTTCCAAAGATGGAGACTCGGGAACTACCGACCCCAGCAAGCCCGATTTTGAGCTCCACTTGCGGCCAGCTCTTTTAGCGGGTGTGGCCATCGTCCAGCGAGCTGGGCCGGAGATGCTCTCCGTGCTGCGGGGCCATATGATGGGGAGAATAAATTCCGCTTCGGCAACGCAGTAGAAGAGATGTTGGACTGCGGGCGCCAGTCGCGGAGGTCGTCGCAGTTGTACCTAATTTGAGATTCTCAGTCCACGGAATCTCAAATTAAATGCCAACCAAGAAAAAATGGCCGGAATCTTATCGTTAAATGCCAAGCGACACTTCAAAACGCCGCTAGCGCTCCGCCAAGCCCTGATGGGCCGGTTTTCGGCTGGCACTTCTCCAGTCCCGCGCGCATGCGAGAGCTCTGGCAAACCTCTCATGGTGCGAAGTCGTGACCGATCCGTCAGGAATGTAAGTCGAAGTGGCCACGCGAGCGGCGGCTGTGTCTACGCCGCACAATTCCGCCAGACCGAGGGCAGTTAGTTCATGCGTGGCTGGAACGATGATCCGTCGCTCGCAGGCGGATGCAAGGAACCGGGCAAAATAGGTGCTTTGAGAAAGCCCCCCATCGATTGAAATGGCGCCTTCCGTATGGATGGCATCAGCGGCAGCGTTAATCAATCCGACGGTGAGCATGGCGATACCCTCAAGCACGGCACGCACCATGTCCCTGCGGTCTGTTGCATGATCCATGCCAATGAAGACCGGTGCCGCGTGGCGATCCCAATGCGGTGCGGCCAGACCAGACAACGCTGGTACAAAGGCGATTCCCCGACCCAACGCCGAGCATCCGTCAAAAGCATCCAATTCCTCCACAGAGGAAAACAGGCCGATTGTGCGAGCCCACTCGATCGCAGCTCCAGCGTCGTAGACGCCACCCTCAAGAGCAAAGACGGGCCTTTCATGGTGTCGCTGCCAGGCAACGGTCGGAAGGAGATCCCCTTCCAACGGACGTTCGCTACCGGCAACCGCCAAGAGGAAGGCACCGGTGCCGAACGTGATCTTGCAGTCGCCGGGCCGGCGGCATCCGTGCCCATAGAGGGCCGCCTGCTGATCGACGATGGAGACCTTTACCGGTGTTCCGCCGATGAAACCGAAACTCGCGTCGACGGGAGCGATCGACGGCAGGCATTCGATGGGCACCCCGTGCAGTGCGCACATTTCTGGGCTCCAAACCTGCCTGTCGAGGTCCAGTAGCCCCGTCCGGGAAGCGGTTGCGACGTCGGTTGAAAAGCTACCGCACAAACGATCGAGAAAGAATGCGTCGGTTGTACCAAGACGAAGGCGGCCGGCAGACAATGCCGACTTCACCGCAGGTACGTTTCGCATGAGCCATGCGAGTTTGCTTGCAGAGAAGTAAGGATCAAGCGGAAGCCCTGATACTGCCTTCGAGCGCGCGCCTGCGCCAGCGTCGAGCTCGGCCAGTACGTCCGCCGTGCGGGCATCCTGCCAGACGATGACACGCGAGAGAGGTTCGCCGGTCACAGCATCCCACGCAAGGCAGCTCTCTCCCTGGTTGGCAATGGCGATGGCGTCCGCGGAACGACCCTTCTTGAGGACTGTGACGATGTTTCGCAGCAACTCCTCCGGATCGTGTTCGACCCACCCGGGGGCCGGGTGAAACTGAGTGTGGCGAATGGCAGCAACAGTCTGGGCTTGGCCGCCGTCCTCGACAACAAGACATCGAGTCGATGTCGTGCCCTGGTCTATGGCCGCAACGCGCATTCGTTATTCCTCCCGAAAGCGAAAATGGACTGCCTGCGCTTGGTGTGCAGCATCCGGGATTGGTACGAGGACCCGTCGTTCCGGCATCCACTGTTGCGCCTTTCGCCACACCTCGCGCCCATCGAGTTCGAGCGATAGGACACCGCGACAGCATCGATTGAAGCGCAGCTGGAATTGGCGGAAGGCGGACGCATTCGGCTCGATGCGTCGTAGGATCTGCGGCACCACCAGTTTCACCGGCGGATCGAAAGTTAGAGCAACCGGCAGCCCGGCCTCCCCTCGCCGGTCTAGATCTGACGCAATCGCCGCACCCACGGCTGTACCTTCGCAGAACGCCCAGCCGCCGGTCTCAACCGCGCGCAATACGTTGCCGCTGGCGAAATAGAGGGGGTTTTCCGTACGGCCGTCCTGATCAACAGCCGGCCCGGCACTGCCCGAAGCAATTCTGATCGAAGACTGCAGGAACAGAGCGGCCTCCGGCGTGAAGCGCCCTGTGAACAGAATTCCGTCGCAGGAAATGGTTTGGGTGCCGCCGTTCTGCAGCCGAACTGTCGCGGCCTCAACACGCGACGTTCCGCGGATATCGACAACATCCGCACCGCAATGGAACGGGATGCCAACAAGGGCAGGAAACCAGTTGAAGGGTGCGCGTGCGATCGCATGCCGTTCGGGCTCAATCACGGCAACCGGTCGCGCCCGATGGGACAGACAGGTCAGGACGGCAGACAGTGACACCAATTCAGAGCCGACGATCAACGGGCGACTGAACGGCATGAGGCCATGGAGGGAGACATACGACTGAAGTGTGCCGGTCGTGACGATACCTACTGGGCGATCCCCGGAAACCAGCCTCGCCGAGCGCGGCATCTCGCGCGCGCCGGTTGAAACCAGGATGCGGCGAGCCGACAGTGTCGCGGTGCCCTTGTCGGCTACAATGGTTACGACACCATCATCCCCCAGCGAAACGACGGAATGCCCAGTGCGGACATCAACCTGCGCGATTCTAGCTTGCCTTTCGAGCCGCCTGCCGTAGGCGGCCCCGAAGTAAATCCGACCGAATTCCCTCATCCCAAAAGGCGAGTGGCTACAATGACGGGTCGCGCCACCGAGGTACCTTTCCCGCTCCAGGATCACTACACGCTCAATGCCGCAGCGGCGCAGTTCGAGAGCTGCGGCAACGCCGGCAGGTCCGCCACCAACGATGATGACGTCCGCATTCAAGTCGTTCATGATCGTTCCAACTCCGCAACCGCAAGCGGTGTCTTGAACATGCCCTTCGTCATCTCGGCCAGACGCGCATTACAATAGAACCCCTGGCAACGCCCCATCCCGGCGCGCGTGCGGCGTCTGAGGCCACCGAAGTCGCCCGGAGGTACAGCGCTATCGAACGTAGCCTCGATCTCGCGCTTTGTGACAAGTTCGCAAAAGCAGACGATTTCCCCGTGATCCGGCTGCTGCCAGTCGCGATCCTGTGTTTCTGCCAGGCTTGGGACGCTGACCTGTGGCACCTTGGCTGGAGGAGACAAGACGACGCCGAATCTCTCGTGCAGCGCCAGTGCATGGCGCGCAAGGCCAAGTGCTGCGCTGAGCCCGGTTGAGCGGATGCCGCCGAGCGTTATCGCCCGCTGTTCCGGTCGGGTGTAAACGCGATACGCCTTCTTTTCGGTCGCCGGTCGCAACCCAGCATAGACGCCCGTTACGGGAATGTCGGCCAGTGCCGGCACGATCTGCGAGCCACGCTTCAACAGCGCCTGCAGCGCATCCTTTGCAACTGTCGCGCGGACCCGATCATCCTGCTCTTCGGCGGTTGGTCCAATGAGAACGTTGCCGAATGCCGTCGGGCACACCACGATACCCTTGGTGACCTCAGTTGGAACCGACAGCACGATGCGCGGCACGAACCGAAAGGCCGCTTTATCGAGAACGACGAACTGTCCCTTGCGCGGCCTGATCTGAAACTCGGGCTCAAAGCCGAGCCTTTGATCGACGACATCGCCGAACAGGCCCGCTGCATTAACGACGGAGCGGGCGACCACGGCGCCGGCGGTGGTCTCCAGCGTCCATTCGGCGTCGAACTTACCGCTCAGCAATTCGGCGTCGCGCAGTAGGACAGCCCCAAGCGCCAAAGCCTGCGCGAGGTAGGCGAGAGGCGCTGACCACGGATCGATGACGTGCTCGCCCTCCACCTCAAGAGCCGCGACCAGGCTCTCAGCGAGCGCCGGCATCGATTTGCGCGCCTCGGCGCGTGTCAGCAACTTCAATTCGAAGATGTTGTTTTCGCGCCCTTGCGCCTCGATCGCTTCCAGCTTTTCCGCCTCCAAGGGGGTCCAGGCACACACGAGCGCGCCAGTCCTGATAATTGGAAGATTGAGGCTTTCCCTGATCTCCAGGTATTCCTGCCTGCCTGCGCGAACGAGTTCGAGTTCGAGGCTTTCGGCCGGTGCATCAAAGCCAGTGTGCAGGATGGCACTGTTGGCCTTCGAAGCGCCCGATAAAATGTCCGCTCCCTTCTCGATGACGACTACCCGGGCTCCGGCAAGTGCAAACCGGCGAGCAACGGCGCACCCGACCACGCCGGCGCCAATGACGGCAACGTCGAAAAGATCTTGCGTCGTGAACTTGGATCGTTGGAGCATCACGGGTCTCCTTCCACTCTGTAGACAGACAGTCAGTATGGCTGTTGGAGCGCGATTGCGGGAGGCGGCGATGGTGATCCGCCCCATTGGAGGGGCGGACCAGGTTTTTGACTGCGCCTCAACGGTAGGGGTAGCCGGCCTTCTGCATGGTCTCGGCATATTTCTTGAAGGAGCCGACGACCTTGCCTGCGCGAGGGCTCGAAGCGGCCACTTCGTCCCAGAAGCCCTCGGAATCCTTGATCACTTGCGCCCATTCCTCGGCCGGGAGAGAAGTCAACTCCATCTTTTCGCCCTCGACGCGCAGCTTCGCCTCCCCTCCCCAGTACCAAACGTCGCGGTAGTAGTGCGACTGGTCGATCGTAATACGGAAGAGTTCCTGCAGGTGTGGTGGCACTTTTTGCCAGCTGGGTGTGTTTGCGAAATAGCTGCCGAACCAAGCGCCTGTAACAGAGTTCGTCAGCGCGTATTTGCAGACATCCGCCCAACCCACTTCATAGGCTTCGGTGAAGCCGCACCAGGCTACGCCGTCCAGTTCCCCCGTCTGCATCGCAACTTCAACGTTGTCCCAGGGAATGGTTACCGGGACCAGGCCGTAGCGCGACAGGAAGCGCCCTGCGGTCGGAACACCGAAAACGCGAAGGCCTTGCATATCCGCAAGGCTGCGGATCGGCTTGTTGACGGTGAAGATGTGCAGCGGATCCCAGGCGCCGGTAGAGAGCCAGGTGACGTTCTCGACTTCCCCGTAGGCTTCTTCCCAGATCTCCTTCAAGCCGTAGTACCTGAACAAGGCGGGGACATCGAGGCTATAGCGCGTGGCGAAGGGGAAGTATCCGCCAAAAACCGCGATGTCGACCGGGGATGCCATTGTCGCCTCGTCGGATTGCACTGCATCGAGCGTGCCGCTTTGCAGTGCCCTGAATAGATCAGCTGTCGGTACGAGCTGATCTGCGTAGAAGAGTTCAATCTCCATCTGGCCATTGGCAGCGGCATTGAAGGCGTCGATCTGCGGTTTGATAACGTGCGCGCCGAGCGGGGCGCCGGAGTAGGTTTGCAGGCGCCACTTGATCGGGCCGCTCTGGGCGTTGACATAGGGGGCTGCCAGCGTCGAACCGGCAACCACTGCGCTGGCGCCCAGACCAGTCTTTGTCAGGAAATGTCGACGGGTTGACAGGATCTGCTGCGATGCACTTGGTACCTTCGTGTCCTTTGTCATCCTATTCTCCTCTGGTTATCCGGGGCTTTTTCGTTCGGTCAGCCCTTCACATTCAAGTGCTCAGGAAGCCACAGCGCCAGCTGCGGGAAGGTCATGACTAGCGCGATCGTCGCAGCCATGATGAGGGCGAACGGCCAGATCGACCGATAGATGTCGACCAGCGTGATCTCCTTCGGCGCCAGCGAGCGCATCAGGAAAAGGTTGTAGCCAAATGGCGGAGTGATATAGGCGATCTGGCAGGTCATCGTATAAAGCACGCCGTACCATATAAGCTGGTTATCAATGCCGAGATCCAGGATTTTGACCAGCGGGATATAAAGCGGCGCCACAATCACCAGCATTGCCGTGTCATCCAGAAACATTCCCATTACGATGAAGCTTATCTGCATCATTATGATGATGGACCAGGGTGAAAGGTCCCACTGACGGATGAAGAGGTTTTCGATCGCTTTCACCGCGCCGAGGCCATCGAAGACGGCGCCAAAGGCCAAGGCGGCAAGGATCAGCCACAGGAACATGCACGAGACCGCGAGCGTCTTCATAGACGTCTCGCGCACCAGATTCCAAGTGAAGCGCCCTTTCAGCACCGCGGCCAGCGTCGCACAAGTGGCGCCGACCGCCGAACTCTCGACGAGGCTCGTGTAGCCGAAGACAAAAAGGCCGGTCATGAAAAAAAAGATCGCGAAGGGAATGATCCCTGCCCTTGCCAGCGCCAGTTTCTCGCGCAGCGGCATGTAGAGTTCTTCGTCTGCGACGGTAGGAGCAAGCTTTGGATTGAGCCGCGAGCGTAACACGACATAAAGAACAAAAAGAGCGGCCATGATGAGGCCGGGAACAAGGCCGGCGAACCAGAGCTTGGAAACCGGCTGGCGGGCGATCATGCCGTAGAGCACCATGACGACAGAAGGTGGGATAAGGATACCAAGCGACGAACCACCCTGGACGACGCCGGAAATCAGTACTTTGTCGTAGCCACGCCGCAGCATTTCCGGCAACGCGATCGTCGCGCCGATGGCCATACCTGCGACCGAAAGGCCGTTCATGGCGGAGATGATGACCATCAGGAGGATTGTGCCGATGGCAAGCCCACCGCGCACACGGCCGAACCAGACATGCAGCATCTTGTACAGGTCTTCGGCAATCCCTGATTCCGACAGGATGTAACCCATGTAGATAAACATTGGCAGGGTCAGCATCGCATACCAATTGAACAGCTTGAACACCTGATTGAATGGCAACTCGATCGCACCTGGCCCATAAAGCAGGAGCGCTGCAGCGGATGCCACAAAGCCGATCGCCCCAAATACGCGCTGGCCGGTTACGAGCAGCAGCACCATCGATGCGAACATGAGCAGTGCGATCATTTCGTAGCTCATCGCAATTCCTCACCGCGCAACGCAGCAACATGCTTAAACACCAGCGCGATTGCCTGCATCAGCATGAGGATGAGACAGGCCACCATCAGCGACTTGATCGGAATGACGGATGGGTTCCAGATGGAAAAGCGTCGCTCGCTCGTCTGGATCGCGTAGATGAGGCTAGAGATCGAGCCGGCCAGCAGAACGCCGAGATAGAAGATGAGACAGCCGACAGTCGCAAGATCCACCTTGGCGCGGCCGCGTATCGACAGCGTCGAGTACCAGAGGTCCATTCGGATATGTTCGTTGTTCTTGAGCGTTATCGGCCCGCCCATGAAATAATAGGCAGCCAGCGTGAATTGTGTGAGCTCCACTGCCCAGTGGACCGGCATCCTGACGAGGTTTCGCGTCACTGCGTCGAAGAGAAGGGTAGCGCCCATGAGGAATATCAGCGACGCCGCCAGATAACCTACATAGTCGGAGATTTTCTCGGTCGCCCTGACATAGACTGCGATCAGACCACGCATGCACGCTCCCTCGCATTTCCATGTGTTGCCGTCGAGGTGACGTATTCGCTCCATTTCCAATAGAAAGTCTGAATTGAGACCAGCAACTTGATGGAGACGGAACCGCTACGCACTCTTACGGACAAAAGCCGACTTGCCAGTCAATCGGCAGCGTTCACTGAACGCTTTCGCCGGTCGGTCGAAGCCGGAGCTCAAATGGGGAAGACCGCTGCGACGCGGCCGCCACTCCGGCGGGCTGCGGCGAATATACAATCTCCACCCTCGCTGACGCGCAATCGCGCGCCGGCAAGCAATGCACTTTGATCGTGAGGATGAATGCCTCATCAGGCACTGTAGCTTGTTTTTTGCCAAAGAAAAGACACATTCCGACGAATTGTGCCCATACAGCAATTGTTCGGTCAAACGTCTGCCCGTTCAGCGACCGACCACACATAGAGTTGACCGAACATACATGCGATCCTACAATTCCGGCCATTGAAGCAACGGAAGCGGGTGACCGCATTGCCGCAAGTCGGCGCGGCACTCCGCTCCCGTGGAGAGACATCTTGCAACCATCCAAGCGCTACGAGGAGATATCCCGCCTTCTCGATCATTCGGGCGAGATGACGGTTGAGGATTTTGCTGACCGGCTTGGCGTCTCGCGCGAGACAGTCAGGCGCGATCTGACCCGGCTCGATGCGATGGGGAAGTTGCGAAAGTTCCATGGCGGAGCGCGGATTGCATCCCGTGGCAACGCTGCTATCGAGGCGGAAGATCCCTTCACACAGCGCATGGCGCAGAACGCCGACGCGAAGAAGAAGATTGCCAGCGCTGCACGCCGCCTCGTTGCATCTGGAGACTCACTCTTTATCGACACGGGAAGTACGACCGTGGCGATGGCTGAGGCACTCGTCGCACTTCATGGTCTTGTCGTTATCACGAACGCTCCACGGATCGCGGCAATCGTCGCCGGCAACCCTAGCCACAAGGTCTTCCTAATTGGCGGGGCGTACGGAGTGGACGCAGGAGAAAGCCTCGGGCCGCTCGCGCTAGAACAGATCGCCAAGTTTCGTGCGCGCCACGTCATCCTGACAGTCGGCGCTATCGACGCCACCTCCATAATGGACTTCGACCTCCAGGAAGCGGAGGTCGCAAAGGCAATGATAGAGCGGTCTGACCGCATCACTGTCCTTGTCGATCACAGCAAATTCAATCGGCGCGGGGTCTTCGAGGTTGCTCCGCTGTCGGCAATCGATTCGCTCGTTACAGACAATCAACCCGATGCAGCACTTGTCGAAGCGCTCACTGCCGCAGGCATCGAACTGATCATTGCCGAATGACTGGGATGGGTGATTGTCCGTCGTCGAGTATCTCAGGCAATTTTCTCTCCCGTTCACTACCTTACCGTTGCACCCTGCTGGTGATGAAACAGCCACGCTTGAACGGGGCGGTGATTGACTTGTGCTTCCCCATCCCCGGCCGATCCGTTCATCGAGCGTAACATGCGCGCGTGGCAGGTGCTTTGTCCATCGCGGCAGACGGCCACATTGATCCCGCTCACTGGCTTGCCCAAAAAGGTCCAAAGCGCGATACTTTTCCTGCAATTTGTGGGAACGGAGGAATCGACGATGAGACATCACACACGCGAAGAACTCCATACTGTTGCTGGCATTCACCGTGATGCCGACCACCACCCCCTGACACGTGACGAGCGTGTTGCGCGATGGGCGGAACTCTTGGAGCAGGATCCGGATCGGGCCCTCGTAACGCTTCAGGAAACCGAATACCAGCCTGACGTCATCCGTGATGAAATGCGAGAAGACGGCTCCCCGATCACCATTGCCTTTAAGGACCCGGTGCTGCGTGGTGAGGGGTTGACGAATGATAGCTACGGCGAAGCGAAAAGGTTCTTTGAATTCACCGACTGCCAGTTGCACTATATTGTCTGCAGCTGTCATTCGGGGGTAACGGTGCGTGGGGACGCAGCCGCAGAGCGCGTTCGCGACGTCGCAAAACCACACCCTGGCCTGATCGGAATGCTGTGGGATGCACTATTGATCTTTCGCTGAAGGGCCCGCTACCCAGGCAAGGGGCGCCCTTGCGCAACTAGGCATCACGACGTGGGGCGCTGACTGCGGGGGCGTGATCTGCACGAAGCACAGCTCGGCTCTGCATCATCTGGCGTGTCCGTTTCAAACCGAAAATTGTCATAGTGCCGTTGGGTTTAGGCGCTAAACGCTGGCCGATTTTCCGCCAGCGATTTCAGCGCGTCACTTTTTGCAAGGCGATTGCACTATCTGTCGCTTGGCATTTAATTTGGGTCTTCCTCAATTTGTGTGGTTCACTCGCTGTTAGACATGATGCCGCTATAGGCGGGCATGCAATTAAATGGTCGCCCGGCCCAGGGGCAAGTTCTGGGTGTGGCGCTCACAGATGATGTTGGTAGGATTGTCTCCGCTGCCGGACTAGGGTTCGGCATTTGCCCTGATTGCGGACGGCGGACCCGAAATCGGCATGGCTGGTCCAATCGAAGCCTTCAAGATCTGCCGATCCAGGGCAAGACCGTAACGGTGAAGCTTCGGTTGAGCCGCTGGCGGTGCGCGCATCAAAAATGTGAACGACAAACATTCATCGACCGACTGCCGACGATTGCTTCCCCTTATGCGCGCCGGACAAGGAGGGTCTCCGAGATTGTCGGTCTGCTCGGCCATAGCGCCGGCGGCCGACCCGGCGAGCGCTTGATGCGACGGCTCGGGATGCCGGTCAGCGACGCCACGATCCGGGTCTCATCGTCAACATGGGTGATGCGTTCGGCGATGAAACCACCCGGTACCAATTCAGAGGGGCGAAAGTTGGTGCTCATTCGGCTGATTCCTTTGTGGAAACCAGCAAAGCAGCATCATAACTGCATCAAAACTGAGTCAGAGCCAATGTTGTGCGCCGATTGACACATGCCAACGACGCCTCCGGCGGCACCGAGACGAGATGGCCGATTTCGAGTTTTCTGGAGCTCTTCGGCGATCATCCGCAAGGTCAGGCACTTCGCGAGCGATTGCGCAATGACGGTTCGGGTGAAGAAGAAGCAAGCGAAGGTTCGCCTGTTACGCAGAAACCGGTGCCTTCTTTCCCTTGGGCGCAAAATGGACCGCCCGAAGCACTGAGTCATTAATTACTCAACTGAAAGGTTAGCCTCACAAGCTGTTTCAGGCTCGGTCATATGTAAATGACGTAAGCAGGGTCGTAACAAAATTACTGGCGCGTTCCTTGACGAGGACCTCCGTCCACTCGTCTGTACCTCTCAGCCTCAGATCCGTATGGATGCTATCGACCGCTGCCTCTTCGATCCGCTTGATGTGCGTTTTGAATGCCGCCTCCCCACCTGCGTGATACATGTCACGGATGATCATGCGCAGGATTTCCTGGGTTGCGATTTGCCAGGCCGTGTTAATCGCCTGAATTTCTTTCGTATCTTGTGTCATCTGCGGCTCCTTAGGGACGGTGTTGCCAAGCCCATGCGGTGTTCGCTCATCAAACCGCGTCGCCGCGTCGCCCAGCCACTGTCGCGCCGCCGCCGTCGCTTGCAGCTCCGCTGCAGCGCGCGTCAGGCTCGTTTTGCGATGAGGGCCGCCGTGGCGGTGGCACGGTCGGCTAGTTCCTTTGCCTTCCGGGCTTCCCGCAGCCGCAGCGTCTTTGCGTCCCGAGCTTGAATCATGGCGGCTTGTTCTTCGACAGCCGCGGTGCGCGCGAAGAACTGCGACTGGGCGTGGCCGAAGGCGATCTCGGCTTGTTGGCGGGACTTGCTCAGTGTCTGTGTCATGTGTGGTTCGCTCCTCGTGCTCGACAGGCGAGCGAAAAGAAAAAGGCCAGGCAATCGCCTGGCCTTGGATGGATAACGCGCTTCCGGCAGTGCCAGTACATCCGTGGTCAAAGGGAAGCAGATATCGATTTAAGCGTTCTGGAGATTGCAAGCGGACATCTTGCCCGACTTGTTGTCTCGCTCGAGATCGAAGCCGATCTTCTGGCCTTCGACGAGTTCACGCATTCCGGCGCGCTCGACGGCGGAGATGTGAACGAAGGCGTCAGCGCCGCCGTTGTCAGGCTGAATGAATCCGAAGCCCTTGGTGGAATTGAACCATTTAACTGTGCCAGTGGTCATGATGAACCCTTTCATTAGCAATATTGAAGAACCGCAGCGCCGAAACGTTGCAGATGGTGGTAGCGATTTTTGAAAGGAAGGTTCGTTCAAGGCGCGGTGTCAATCGCGCAGTAACCAAAGCTAAGCAAGCAAATCTCGATAACGGCTTTTATAAGCGGCTGAGGCGGGGCCGTCAACCGTTAGTTTTTGACTCGCGCGTACTCATCTTTTAGTTGCTCACATGGAACATGCACGTTACCCTCCCTGTCGTTTGCCATTTAATTAGGGTCTTCCTCACTTTGTGTGGTGATGATTATTGATGAGCGGTAGCATGCGCGCTCTGAGGAGCTCCGCGCCCGCTCTGCCATACATCGCACGTTTGATCGTCTTCAGGCGGTTGATCTGGCCTTCCGCCTGGCCATTGCTCCAGGGGAGTTCGACGGCGTTGCGGACGGCGCCGATGTCACGGTGCAATACCCGCGCGAACCGCACCATCGGAGCGAGCCCGGAGCTGACGGCATCGTTGATCCAAATGTCGAGCTTGCTCGATTCACCGCTCCGGAGAATGCCGCGAAATCGCATGGCAAGGCTGCGCATCAGGGCAAACTCATGTGATCCCTGCTTCAGGACGTCCACCTTGATAGCCTGACTGATCGTCAGCATGCTTGGCGGCTTCATGCAAAGGGCAGCCGCGACCACCGGCGAGATCACATGGCCGGTCTCCGGATCCCTTATCGGGATGACACATCGCGAGGCGGTTGATCGGGTATGATCGGAGCCGGCGACGCACTGTCTTTGACCGACCTCTCGGTGCGGCGCCAGCTTGCGAGAAGCCGCTCGAGATTTGAGAAACTGCCCGTGTAGCCGCGCTGTCTGATATCGTGGAACAGATGCCGTCCGCAGCGATTGCCATCTTTCCAGCACTTGGCGAGGAACACCTCGAAATATAAGGGTGATGTCGGTTTCAACGCCGACCTTCGCCGGTCGGGTGGTGTCTCGAAAGTCAGCCATTTCGCAATGCTGCGCCGGCCGTAGCCGGTAAGATGTGCGATCTCCGAACAGGACAAACCCTCCTTGTTCAAGCGTGCACGGTATCGAACACCCTCTGCCGTGATTCTCGATGAGCGTGGCGCACCCGGCGCCGATGCGTCGCATCAACCTGCGGATCCTCCTGAATTAGATCAATTTGCGCGCTTCCGGTATCCGGCAGCAAAGCTCGTCCCGTGGCGCGGCCGGAAAGGCTCATCTGCTCCTCGATTGCGACGCGCAGATTCTGCATGAGATGGAACCGATCAGCCACCTGACGCGCTTGCGGCGCTCCTTCGCGGGCAGCTTGCGCGTAAAGCCCGCATCGGTCTCGGCTCACGATCTCGACAGAAGGGTGCCGTTCCAGCCATTGCGCGGCACTCGCCACGCTCCGGTCGTCAAGGATATCGACAACCGAACGGCGCTCCAGGTCGACGATCACCGTGCCGTAGCGCCAAGATCGCCGCCAGCTCCAGTCATCTATGCCAACGACCCGGATCGTGGCGTCGCAACGCGCGAGTGCGGCATCCCGCTTCAGCTGCCGCAGGATCGTGGCGTCGCTCACCGGCATGCCGAGCCTTCGCATCAAGCGCTCGCCAGGACGACCGCCCGCACTGTGGCCGAGCAGACTGACAATCTCTGAGACCCTCCTTGTCCGGCGCGCATAAGGCGACGCAATCGTCGGAAGTCGATCGGTAAACGTTTGTCGTTGACAGTTCTGATGTGCGCACCGCCAGCGGCTCAACCGAACCCTCACCGTTACGGCCCTTCCTTGGACGGGCAGATCTTGAAGGCTACGGTTGGACCAGCCATGCCGATTTTCGGCTCCGCCGTCCACAGTCGGGGCAAATGCCGAACCCTGGTCCGGCAGCGGAAACAACCCAACTGTCATCTCCAGTGAGCGCGACACCCAGAACTTTGACCTCTGGGCCGGGCGACCATTTCGTTTTCGTTTGCATGCCCGCCTATAGCGGATCATGTCTAACGGCGAGTGAACCACACAAAGTGAGGAAGACCCTTTAATTACGAGAATTCTACACCCGTGATTTCAATGGGTTGGCGTGGCACTTAATTTGAGAATCCGGCTGACCGGATTCTCATTTTTAAATGCCAAACGTGGCTGAAACGGCCGCATTCTCATTTTTAACTGCCTAGCGACACGATCGACGAGCACTGCCCCATCATCCACCAGGCCGGTACGTTGCCGGATTTTTTCGGCGACGCTTTTCACGGCCTCTAGCACGGCGTGGAAATAGTTATCTGCGAGCAATTCCTCGCGGCAAAAGCGCAGAACATCCGGGTGAACGCCGCGGCTCGTGAGATCCGACTTCAATTCACGTGCGCGCCGTGTCGCTTGTGAAAGCGTCTCGGCCGCCTCGACAGACGCTAGAGCGCCAGAGGCTTCAACAGCCAGGCCGGCAAACGCCAAGGCCCGGTTGAGATTGAGCCGCATTGGTTCGAAGCGCTCAGGCTCACGAGCGAAACGCTCAGGCTTCATAGCCTTTCGGATGAAAGCCATGATGTGGGGGCGCATCTGGCGATTATTCTGCTCATTGGCAAACGCATTATAAAGCCTGTGGCGCTTGGTCATCTGGGGCGTCGTATCAATGATTTTCACCGTCGCCAGAAGATGAGCGATTTCAGAACCCGTCAGGCCGTGTTCCGTATCCCTCAGCGCATCCGCAATGGCCTGCAACTGCGACTGCGTGAATGTCTTCATGTCAGTCCTTTCTTGCTTCCAGTTTGAGAAGCTCACTTACCATGTTCGAAACACTCAAGATCGGGCGAACTCCAGCAAGGGTTCTATATCGTGATCATCGGCTGCTCGAAGAGCCGCAACATAACGGGCGCGGGTCGCGCCCGCATCCACCAGGTTTGCCCTGCCCCAGCTAAACGGCGGTCGTCCAAGCTGGCGTGCGAGCAGATCGCCGGCGAGGCGAGAAAATCGGCCGTTTCCGTTCGGAAAGGGATGGATGGCCACCAGCCTGTGGCTGAACCGCACAGCGATCTCGTCGGGCGGATACGTCTCGTGTTCGACCCAGTAGCGCACATCGTCAACCACCTGCCTCACATCCATTGCAATGCGATAGGCATCGACGCCGATGTTGCGGGGGGTTGTCCGGTACTGGCCAGCCCAATGCCAAACGTCCCCAAACATGCGGCGCTGCAACTCGCTGAGGAATTCCTGGTCGAGCACGTCTCTTTTTCGCGACGTCGCCCATCGCAAACCTTCGCCGATGTTGACTTGCTCGGCCTCGTTCAATTCGTGCCGCAATGTGATGTAGGAGGGGATCAGCTGCTCCCGCTCCTCAGCGGTTAGCGGCGTATTTGCTTCGTCGTCGTCCTGGAAAAGAGGATCCTCCTCCATGGATCAATCCTCGTCCCACAGGCGTCGCGCAGAGTCTGCAAGCAAAGCATCGATGAGCCGACGACGTTCGTCCTCCAGGTCCGACTTAACCAACGCCTGGTTTTCCAGCCGCATCGTATGATCGAGCCGTATCATCTGCTCGCCGACTTTTTCGGCTGCGCGCTCGCGAAGGATGTCGTCTAGTGGCTTGATTGGCACGAAAGCGTAGACGAAGGTGCAATTCATCGCCGCGGCCGCTTCCCGAAGCGTCTTGATCGTGGTCGCACCCGAAACTTCCGCCTTCTCGATCGCCGGTATGCGGGAGGGAGCCGCACCCATGCGCATGGCGAGCTGCCGGGTGGTCATGCCGAGGGCCTCGCGGATAGCTTTCATCCAACCTCGAGGCGGTGCGATGAGCTTCAGCTCCCGCACAGGCGCGAGACGTCGTTCCAACTGTTTTCGCGCGAGCGCAGCTTGATTTTTGTTCATCTATTTGTGTCCATTTCGGGGAAAAAATAGCATATAAAAATGAGCAAAGATACCGCTGTTGAACATATAGAAGTATGCATTGCGATCTATATCGCTCACAAATATATGAGCATTGCTTCTGCAGTTCAGTTCGTGAAGACGAGTTTCTCACGATGGACAATCGGCCGAGCTGTGGTTCGAGAAGATTCGGTAGCACCACCGCCAGAGAGACGATCGATGAGGCCTTGCGCCGAGCCGCTGAAACCAAAGGCGGCGCCGTGCCGCCTGTTGGCATGTCACAAGAGTCGGCCATTTTAGCTTATCATTAACCATATGAATTAATGTCGTAAATTTTTCGAACAGAAGTCAAATGACCTTATATTCCGTCATCCAGACGCCGCTTTTCGCCCGCAGTAACTATCGATAGGTTCAAAGTATCGATAGTTAGATGGTCTACCAGGTTGACCACGTCCCAAATCGAAAGCTATCATCGGTCAAATTCCCCGCATCGCGCGGCGGTCGCGGCTCGCGCGACCCAGAGACAAACAACGGAGTTTTCCATGAGCGTCAACGTCAAGGTCGCCGAGGCCAAGGCCCATCTCTCCGAGTTGCTGGCGCGCGTCGAGGCGGGCGAGGAGTTTATCATCTCGCGCGGCAAGGATCCGGTCGCCCGGCTCTCGCGGGTCAAGAAGGAGAATGAACTCGCGATGCTGATCGCCGAAGTCAGGGCGGCCCGGGGACGGGCCAAGCCGGTCAGCAACGACGAGATTCTCGATTGGAAGCGCGAGGGACAGCGGTTTTGAGCGTGTTCGTCCTCGATGCCTCGACTGCCGCCGCCTGGCTTTTGCCGGAGGAATACAGCGAGACGGCCGAGCGATTGATTGCCGGCATCTCAGGTCCTTGCCCGGTGCTCAACCTGTTCTGGCACGAGGCGCGCAGCATTCTGATCAGTGCCGAACGGCGCCAGCGGATCGCCGCCGGCCAGGCGCTCAATGCGATGGCACGGTTGCGCCGCCTGCCGCTCGACGATGCGGGAGCCGGCCAGGACGGCTCGGTGCTCGAGCTTGCCAGCGCGCACGCGCTCAGCGCCTCTGACGCCGCCTATCTCGACTTGGCACTCCGACAGTCATTGCCACTCGCGACCCTCGACCGCAAACTCGCCGGGGCGGCGCGGGCTGAAAAGGTGCCGGTGCTCGGGCCCTTCGAAAATGAGCACTGAGCAGAGTTCGTCCGATCTCTCGCGCCGTGCCGAAGCGCTCGACGCGCTTAGCGCCACCCTGCCTGGCGCGACCAGCTCGCAGCGCTGCTGACCGACGACGACGTCGCCACGCTCAAGCATCTCGCCGGCGAGGGCATGGGCGAAAGCACGCTGCGGACGCTGGCCTCCGACCTCGGTTATCTCGAGGCCTGGTGCCAGCTGGCGACCGGCACCCCCTCCCCCGGCCAGCGCCGGAAGCACTGCTGTTAAAATTCGTCGCCCATCACCTTTGGGATCCGGTCAAACGTGCTGAGGATCCGGCCCACGGCATGCCCATTGAGGTCGAAAGCGGCCTGCATGCCCGCAATCTGCTTAAAGCCGCTGGCCCGCACGCGCCGGCGACGGTGCGACGGCGGCTGACCTCCTGGTCGATCCTGACCCGCTGGCGCGGCCTGACCGGCGCTTTCAGCGCGTCCTCGCTGAAGGGCGCGCTGAGGCTGGAGGTCAGGGCGAGTAACCGCCCGCGCCAGCGCAAGAGCAAAGAGGCGTTAACTGTCGAGATCTTGACGAAACTGCTTCAGGCCTGCACCGGCGAGTATCCTGTGGACTTGCGCGACCGGGCACTGCTCTTGACCGCCTTTGCCTCCGGCGGCCGTCGCCGCTCGGAAGTGGCGGGGCTGCGCGTCGAGGACCTCGTGGAGGGGCACCGGTGCGCGCCAATCCCGCCGACGGAAATTTCCCTCCCCTGCCCTGCCTATCAATCCGCCTCGGGCGCACGAAGACCGCGACGAACATGTGCTGCTAATGGGCCGGCCAGTGACCGCGTTGAAGCGCTGGCAGGCGGCGGCGCAAATCAAGGAGGGCCAAGTGTTCCGACGCATCGACCAATGGGGCAACGTCGATCGGCGGCGCTGACGCCGCAGTCCGTCAACCTGATCCTTAAGAGCCGTGCGAAGCAGGCCGGGCTCGATCCGGCTCTGTTTTCGGCGCATGGGTTAAGGTCCGGCTATCTGACTGAGGCTGCCGTCGCGGCATCCCGCTGCCAGAGGCGATGCAGCAGTCGCTGCACAAATCGGTGACGCAGCCGGCGAGCTACTACAATGACGCGGAACATAACAGGGCAGAGCGGCTAGAATGATCATCTGAGCCAAGCAGGCCCGACACCCCGCACCGTTACGGCCCGAAGAGGCGTCGATCCCAGTAAACCGGCTGATGTAGGCTGACCTGAATTGCAGGGAACTCCGTATGAGCTGGATTGATCAAAATATTACGGTCGAGCCGGGCGACAATACTGGGGACCAGCAAGATTACGCTCCTCCTTTCGAGACACCATTGCTCGCCAAATCCCTTGCTCACCGTTGGCGGCATCGTGTCCCATCCTAGGAGGCCCGGCGGCGAAAATACCTCGTAGGTCAAGCCGCGCGGCATTGTGATTTCCACGAAGTGCTGGTTTGGCGGCAATCGACCGCTACCATGCACCAGCTTTTCGAGTACCGTCGTTGAGTAATGCTCGCTGCTGTAGATGATTGGGCTTGCCGGCGTGTTCCAGCGCCCAGGGGCTATGGTTGAGCCGATTGCGTCGAATATGGGATAGGTCCCTTTCGGGTCGCCTATTCGAAATGAGGACAGCGTGCGATCAAGAATCTGAGCGCTCACGCAGCGCTGCCGTATTTCAGGCTTGCGAGGGTTTCCAGGACGAGTTCGGCGCCGATCTCGCTCTGAATGACCACATCAATCGGACGCTTGTCCTCGAGCATGGGGTGGGGGCGAAACAGGAATTCACGGGCCTCCTCCCCGCTTTGCCAAACATCCAGTGCCAGATTCCAGACACGGGCGACACGGGCGACGCGCATCCCCTCGTCTGGTGAGAGCCGAAGCGTCGCCTTTCGGCGTTCATAAGTCGCCTTCGGCACCAGGCGATACTTGAATTGGCTGTCATTTGGAGCCAGAAGGTGGACCACTCGCTCCAATGCCGCGAGGGGCAACCCGCCTTCTATTCGCGTAATCAGCCCGAGCGGAGAACGCGCTGCCGCTTCGTTTGCCGGCAAACCCAAGACATTGGCAACATTCTCAAAAGCTAGCATCGTTCATCTCCGTTCACTTGAGGCGAATTGTAGTCTCATATGAGGCATCGCAAGAGTGGTCCCATATGCGCTGTCAGCAACGGAGGCTTCTCCGTGGCAAGAAATCGTCTGCATGGTCGCGGCAATCAATTCGTCTACCCAGGCCCTTGCCACCACTCGATATGTCAGGAGCGCTCACCCTTCTTGGCCAACAGCCGCGAAAAGGCGGGCTGTGCGTCCGTAACCGCCAGCCGGTTCGACTCTGGAGACGTTTTCAACGATCGTTTGCCTACACCTTCTGAAGTTGAACAGGCCGGTTGCCGGCGATATGTCGATAAATTCCGATTCTATCGACACGTGTTGGCGCCATGTCGTCGCTGTCGACGTATCCGGAGATCTCATCGACCGGAAAAGGAAGCTTCAGGATGCCGTTCCGGCCGCCGTCCCTCCAATGATCTACCACCGTTGCCGCCGAAAGAGGACGTCCAGACGAAAGCCGTCCTCAAGACCTTCATAGCCGCGCGGGCCGCTCTGGCAGACGACGCAATGCCATCCGGGAAGAATTGCTGTTTCATGGAACGCGGCCGGTCATACCGCCCCGCGCAACACGAAGGAAGCCACCGCCGTGCGACTATCGCAACCGTATTGAGCGGATGTTCAATAGGATCAACCAGTTCTGCCGAATTGCGACCCGGTACCACAAGACCAAAGCTTCATTCGCAGCATTTTTGGCGATCGCAGCAGTGAAAGTCTGGCTCCCGCATTTTGTCGCGGGGCCATAGGCAACGCACCCGTCAACGGGCGTACTTCTAATGAAACTTCTTAAGGACAATCAGGCGTTCACCATCGCGGCCCCTCCATTCAGACGCAGCATAGAAAAAGCAGCTCGGGTAATCTTCCAAGTAAGGCTTTTCTAACACATGCAAGTTTGGGCGGATTGACTTCCAAAATTCAAAGCGTTCATACAGGGGTATCCAACGCAGCGGCCTGCCCACGTCAACTTCAACGAACCTAATAGGCGTTTCCCTAAGCATAGCGCGGATATCTTCTTCCGTGAGGACGTCCTTGACACACCGACCGAACTCTCCGTTGTCATCCCACAGCTTGCTCAGCGACCCGCCCACATACCTTCGCTCCACATCGGTCATTTTTATCCTGCCATTCCGGCCTCGTCGCACCGTATGCCTGCCTTGGCACTACAAAGCATCCTTATGGAGAGATGTTCGCTGGGAAAGGTACAACTACACTTTGTCAACAGGACCTAGTTATGGCCAGCTTCGTTGCTCGGCCGCGGTAAACTTGCGACGAATCGGTTAAATACGGCCACGTCGTAGCGATGGTCAGTGATACCGCTGACCAGGACGGGCAATTCAGAAGGCAGATTCCATTTCACTGTCGCTGGGACAGTTCTGGAAATAGCCTCGTACCAGGCATGTAATGAATTCTGCAGCCGGACGTGCAGATCGAAATTGGGGCGGTGGCGTGCGTTGTCGGCGTCGCGTTGCCGACGGGCGATCGAAGGATCTATTCGCTTCACAAGATAGAGGTCGGCAAAGCCGAGAACCCTCTTGCGAATTGCTTCCCGGGTCGCTTCCAACTGCTGGAGCCAGTGCTCTTCGGGCGCCTCGCCAATCTGCCAAAGGCTCCAAACGAAATGCAATTTCAGCGGATCGGTATCGCACACAGCAATTCCCTGCCTGCCCTCCACTTCCAGCGCCTCCGCCCAGCGTCGGGCGTTCCAGTCTGTCCATGCATTCGCCGCCTTCACCGGATCAGCATTCCGGTCCGGCCGCGGCACGGGATACCACTCCTCAACGAGGATTCCCTCGCCATATTTCTGGCACCACGTCGTCTTTCCTGAGGCGCTGATACCCTCGACAACAACGATCACGACACCCTCCGCTCGCCGAGCCTTCGCCGTCAGATCCCGCAGATAACCGCCGGGCGAGTTGACATGCTCTGCCCTCTCCAGAATGCATCCATATGGATGTCCTCGATTTGAAGAGGAGCGAAGACGCTCGAAACAGTCTGATGTTCGAAATCAAAGGGCCATGGAAGGCAGCGGCCGACCTGATCCGAGCTCAAACGCCAAAGGAAGCCAGGATCGGGCAAGGCCCGGTCTTGCCCTCTGCGCATTCAGAGACCAGCTTACGGAGCGCTTCCCGAGCACGATTAAGCTCTCCAATCCTGGCATCCAGCTGCTCAAGCCTCTTCTTCGCCAGTTCCCGTGCGGCCGAGCGGTTGTGCCCGGCATCTAGTGCCAGAAGCTGCCCGATCTCCTCAAGCGTGAAACCGGCCGCCTGCGCCTGTTTGATGAAACGTAATCGGCGCACGTCTTCGCCTCCATAGCGGCGCACGCCTTCTAACCGCTTCGGCGTCGCCAGCAGCCCCTTGCGCTGGTAGAAACGAATGGTCTCAACACCCACGCCTCCGGCAGCTGCAAATTTCCCGATCGTCAGTTCTTGAAGGTATTGACTCTGTACCATGCTACGGAACTTATAGTCCTGCCAACGATTTCACAAGAACAAGGAGATGTGAAAATGTTGGACAGGACCAATCCGCAGAATCTCGCCAGGAAGGCGGTCCTGTACCGGATGGTGACGCCAAGCCACACCTGCCCCTACGGATTGAAGACGAAGGATCTGCTGGAGCGGTCAGGATACGAGGTGGATGATCATCACCTGACCACCCGCGAGGAGACGGACGCTTTCAAGGCGCAGCACGGCGTGCCTACGACGCCTCAGGTCTTCATCGATGGCAAGCGGGTCGGCGGCTACGACGATTTGCGTCGTTTTCTTGGGAAGCCCGTTGCCGATCCGAAGGCGACTAGCTACCGGCCGGTTATGGTGCTGTTCACGCTGACCGCGCTCACGGCGATGGCGGCGAGCTATGCCGTCAACGGAACTCCATTCACCTTGCGCGCAGCCGAATGGTTCATCGCCTTTTCGATGGTGGTTCTGGCGATGATGAAACTCCAGAACGTCGAGAGCTTTGCGACGATGTTCTTGAACTACGACCTCCTAGCAAAGCGCTGGGTTCCATACAGCTACATCTATCCCTATGCCGAGGGACTGGCTGGCGTGCTCATGGTGGCAGGCGCTCTGAACTGGTTGTCTGTTCCAGTCGCGATGTTCATCGGTACGGTAGGGGCTGTTTCGGTCTTCAAGGCGGTTTACATCGACAAGCGTGAATTGAAGTGCGCCTGCGTCGGCGGATCGAGCAACGTCCCCCTTGGTTTCATCTCGCTGACCGAAAATCTGATGATGATCGCGATGGCAGTCTGGATGGCCGCTGGAGGCATTGGGCTCATACCAACCCACGCCATGTAAGGCAGCGCGATGCGAACACGGCCGATGAACGTGCGGGTCGTCGAGAGGGGCGTACCGGCGCATTCGGCAGGGAACGATGCGTTCCGCCTATCCCGGAGCGGTTTGCCACTAACCACGATCTGAGGGAGAGTCCTAGCGGGAGAAGAACCATGGGCATCTATCGGGACGTGATCTTGCCGAAGCTATGCGATCTCTCGATGCGCAACGAACGTCTGCGCCCCTACCGCGAGCGCGTAATCGGCGCTGCGGAGGGGCGAGTTCTGGAAATCGGCGTCGGCTCTGGCTTGAACCTCCCGTTTTACGGCCCTTCGGTAGGTGAAGTTCTGGCGCTCGAGCCGTCCGCGGGTCTTGTGGCGATGGTCCGCGAAGCCCGGCGTCCCGACTTGCCCGTCAGCTTCATCGACGCGTCTGCCGAGGCCATACCGCTCGACGATAGGAGCGTCGACACCGTCGTGACGACCTGGACGCTATGCACGATTCCGGACGCCGCCGCGGCGCTGACGGAAATGCGTCGCGTACTCAGACCTGGCGGAAAACTGCTGTTTGTTGAACACGGCCTTGCGCCCGACCGGGGAGTACGCTGGTGGCAGGATACTCTCACGCCTGTCTGGCGGCGGATCAGCGGCGGCTGTCACCTCAATCGTCCGATCCGGTCAATGATCGAATGCGGCGGGTTCCGGATCGAGCGGGTCGAGACCGGATACATGCAGGGACCGAAACCGATGACGTTCATGTACGAAGGCAGCGCCCGTCCGGAGTGATGCGCGCCGCCGGGGTCACCCACGAAGTAGTCGTTACCGTGATCAACGCGGCCATGAACCTACAAGCGTGGATCGGCCTGAACTTCTGATACGTCGTCTCGGTGTCACAAAGCTCCCAATCAGGACAGCACGGAATTCCCGACCGCCAAGGGGGAGCCCCTTTGACTCAGCCGATCAACCCTCAGTGTATGTACACCAAGCTACATCCAGCGCTAGAGCGCGTCCGATGAAAGCGGAATCGGCGTGAGGATTCCTTTTCAGAGCGTTCTGTGATTCCCTCCTCCTGTCTTTGATTTGTCGGAGGGAACATGGCCCGAGCATTGAGTGATGATCTTCGCCACCGGGTTCTGGCTGCGTCGGCTGGTGGGATGTCCGCGCGGTCGGCTGCAGCGCGGTTCGGGATCGGGATTTCGACGGCGATTGCCTGGATCGCGAGCGCCCGGCAGGGTCAGGTGAGCGCTGCCAAGCAGGGTCGACCTGGAGGTTCCCGTCTCGACGATCATGAGGCTTTCATCATCGGCATGATCGAGGCGTCGAAGGACATCACGCTGAACGAGATGGTTTTGCGTCTGGAAGAGGACCGATCCGTCTCTATCGGCCGCAGCACCCTCGACGTCTGGCTACGCAAGCGCGGCTTCACATTCAAAAAAAGACCGCACATGCATTGGAGCAGGAGCGGCCAGACCTCCTGAAGCGGCGTCAGGACTGGTTCGATGCCCAGCTTGATCTCGATCCAGCCCGCCTCGTCTTCATAGACGAGACGGGTCTTTCCACGAAGATGTCCCGGCTTCGCGGTCGCGCGCCGCGCGGAGAGCGTTGCCGATCGGGCGTTCCGCACGGTCATTGGAAAACTACGACGTTCACCGGGGCGCTCAGGCTCTCCGGCATGACCGCGCCGATGGTCCTTGACGGGGCGATGAATGGAGTGGCTTTCCAGCCCTATGTCGAGCAGGTTCTCGTGCCGACCCTCACGCCCGGCGACATCGTCGTCATGGACAACCTGCCGGCCCAACAAGGCAGATGGCATCCGACAGGCCATAGAAACCGCCGGCTGCACGCTGCTCTATCTCCCGCCCTACAGCCCCGACTTCAACCCGATCGAAAACGCCTTCTCAAAGCTCAAGGCGCTTCTGCGGGCACGGGCCGAACGCTCCGTCGACGCCCTGTGGAACACCGTTGGCGACATCGTCAAACTCTTCGAGCCGCAAGAGTGTGCGAACTACTTCGCAGCAGCGGGATATGACCCGGTTTAAAGTGGACGTGCTCTAGATCACGATTATTTTAGGTCGGACCGACCTAAATCTTGAACCCTCAATGGTCCGCCTATCCGCCCTTTAGTTGCTGAAGAAGATGAATTTCGCTGTCCGGCGCGACGGGCGTGAAACGGCTAACGCTGAGCTGGCCATCTATCATGACGGAGGTTCCGGCTTTGACCGCCGGCGCCAGCCCCGGATGCGCCCTGACGAGCGCATCGAGCATTTCTCCGACGTTGCCCGCCTCCACCTCGACAACTTCGTTGCCGTCGGCAAGGCGGCGCAGCCCGGACCACAGGTTGACCTTAGGCATGGCGGGCCGCCTTGAGCGCCGCCAATACCTTCGGAGGGTTCATCGGCAAGCTGTAGAGCCGCGCGCCGGTGGCCGCTGCAATCGCATTGGCAATAGCCGGCAGCGGCGGCGTGATTCCGGTTTCACCGACACCACGAACACCAAAGGGGTGCCCCGGGTTCGGGACTTCTACGATGACCGTGTCGATCTTCGGGAGATCGGAGGCAACAGGCATACGGTAATCCAGCAAACCGGTGTTCTGGAGGCGGCCGTCTGGACCGTAGATGTACTCTTCGTTGAGAGCCCATCCGATGCCTTGCGCCGCACCGCCCTGATACTGCCCTTCCACATAGGACGGATGGATCGCGCGGCCGGCGTCCTGGACCACGAGATAGCGAAGGATCTCGGTCTTGCCGGTTTCAGGATCCACCTCGACATCGACCACATGCGTGCCGAAGCTGGCCCCGACACCCGCCGGGACGGACTCATGATGCCCCGAAATCGGTCCGCCCGTCGAACCCATCTTCTTCGCGATTTCCTTGATTGTCATGGGCGGGAATTTGCCGGCGTTCTCCCCGGCCGGACGAGCCGCGCCATCGCGCCATTCGACAGCCTCCGCGTCAATTCCCCATTCGGCTGCGGCCCGTCGGCACATTTCATTGATTGCAGCACGACTTGCCTCCACCGCCGCCTTGCCGCTGGCAAACGTGGCTCGGCTGCCATGGGTCGGCTCGTTCTCACCAAGCGCGCCTGTCTCCACGACATTCACGCGGACATCGTCATAAGCGATACCCAGAGTCTCGGCCACCATCATCCCGATGGAAGCCCGGCTACCGCCGATATCGGGTGTCCCCACCGACACCTGCGCCGTCCCGTCCTCGGAGATCGCCATCGACACGGACGTTTCGCCGTTGTGGTTGAACCAGTACCCCGTGGCAACGCCACGTCCCTGATTGGCGCCAAGCGGAATCGCCAGGTTCGGGTGAGCCTTTGTCGCTTCGAGAGTCTCTATGAGGCCGATATTGGCGAACACCGGACCATAACTCGACTTGTCGCCTTCACGTACGGCGTTCTTCAACCTCACCTCAAGCGGATCAAGGCCAAGATTGTGACACAGCTCATCAATCAGGCTCTCGGCCGCGAAGGCTCCCATCGGAGCCCCCGGTGCACGATAGGCCGCGGACTTTGGCCGATTGGCGAGCACGTCGTACCCCAGATGCTGGACGGCGGACATCTTGTACGGAGCAAAACAGCAGTAGAGCGCCATATCCACCGGAGCCCCCGGGAACGCCCCGCCCTGCATCCGGAATTCAGCCCGTCCCGCGGTGATCGTGCCATCACGCTTCATGCCGATCTTGACGTCCATCGACGAAGACGCGGTCGGTCCGGTGGCACGCAAGACTTCCGATCGGGTCATGACGACCTTCACCGGCCGCCCGCCAGCCTTGCGCGACAAGGCAAGCGCAAGCGGCTCCATGAAAATCGTGGTCTTGCCACCGAAGCCCCCGCCGATTTCCGACGGCGTGACCCTCAGTTTCGAAGCCTCAACGCCCAGAACCGCCGCGCACATGCGCCGGATGAACCATTGGCCTTGGGTGCAGACCCACATCTCGCCCCGGCCGTCCGCGCCCATCTGTCCGACGCAGGCATGCGGCTCGATATATCCCTGATGGGTCGCTTCGGTCCGGTAACTCCGCTCCAGCACGAGGTCGGCGGCCGCGAAACCCGCCTCGACGTCACCATGGCCAAATTCCATATAGCGAACCACGTTCGGCGGCATGCCCTCTGGGACGGTGTGGTCGGCCGAGCCCGCCCGGATCGCAGGGGCATCCGGCTTGATCGCATCATCGACATCGATGACATGCGGTAGCGGCTCATACTCCACATGGATCAACCGAGCGGCATCTTGCGCCAGCAGCGCCGAGGTCGCAGCGACGGCGGCGACCGCATGGCCGTCATACAAAGCAACGTCGCCCGCCAGCGTGTTTTCCTGAAGGTTCCAGTCTTCGTCGGTCAACCCGGTCGGCAGGTCCGCGCGGGTTACGACAGCCTTCACGCCCTCGAGCGCCAGAGCCTGGGATGCATCGATACTCTTGATTCGGGCATGCGCGTGAGGCGAGCGCACGATTGCGCTCCAAAGCATGCCCGGCAAGGAGAAGTCCGCGCCATACCGTGCGCGCCCCGTAACCTTGTCCAAGCCATCAGGGCGGTCAGGCCGAGTTCCGACGATTCGATATTCGCTCTTCAGGTCTTCGTTCAGCATCACGCGGCCTTCCTCATCTCGGCCGCGGCATCCAGCACGGCACGCACGATTTTGTCATAACCTGTGCATCGACAGAGGTTCCCGGCCAGCCAGAAGCGCAGTTCCTCTTCGGAAGGGTCCGGATTGCGCTCGAGAAGCGCCTTGGAAGCGACAAGGAAGCCCGGCGTGCAAAAACCGCACTGAAGCGCGGCGTGCTCGATGAATTTCCGCTGCAGCGGGTGGAGATCGTTGCCGCTCGCCATGCCTTCTATCGTGTCGATATGACGTCCCTCGGCTTCCACACCGAGCACGAGACAGGACGACACGAGCGTCCCGTCAAGGGTGACCGAACAGGCGCCGCAATCGCCCGTCCCGCAGCCTTCTTTGGAGCCGGTCAGCCCCAGGTGATTTCGAAGACAGTCCAGCAACGTCTCGCGCGGGTCCGCGAGGAATTCCGCCGCCTCGCCGTTGACTGACGTCGTGACATGGATCTTGCTCATTGCTGCTTACCTTTCGCACGCTCATAGGCGATCGCCGCAACCCGGCGGGCCAAAACGCCCGCGACGTCGGTGCGGAACTCCGCCGTGCCTCGCTTATCGGAAATCGGCCTGCAAGCGGCGGATGCCGCCGACGCCAGCCGTGCGAGAGCGTCCGGGTCGAGCCTCGTTCCAACGATTGCGGCAGCCGCTTCTTCCACCAAGACGACGGTCGGCGCTACGGCGCCAAGTGCCACTCGGGCGGCGGCAATCTGCTCTCCCTCGAGGCGAAGACTGATCGCGCAGCCAACGACCGCGATATCCATCTCGGTCCGTGGGATGAAGCGCAGGTATGCGTCGGCAGCAGATGCTCCGCGCGGCGGAAGGTGAATGGCGGAAATCAGTTCGCCCTTCGCCAGCGTCGTTCGCCCGGGACCAGCGGGAATGCTCTCCACCGGGACCTCTCGATTTCCATGCGGCCCGGTGATCGTTACGCTCGCTCCGGCAGCGATGAACCCAGGCACGCTATCGGCTGCCGGCGAGCCATTGCAGAGGTTTCCAGTGATCGTTGCGCGGCCTTGGACCTGGGTCGAGCCCACGAGGCACATTCCCTCGACTACGCCAGGCCAATCGCCCCGCAACTGCCGATGCGCACCGAGCGCAGCGCCCGAGACAGCGACGCCGATGCGCCACCCGCCGTTCTCCATGCGTATGATGTCCCTCACACCGGGAATTTGCTTGATGTCGATCAGATCGTCCGGCGTTGCCATCCCGGTCCGCATTTGAACGATCACATCGGTCCCGCCAGCCAGAAACCGCGCGATCCCTTGGGCTGCCGCCGAAATCTTTGCCGCGTCTTCGAACGATTGCACTACATGATACCGCACAAGAATCCTCCCACGGCGCACAAACGAGGATCACTCCCGAATGTTGTCGAGAGTTAGCCTCCTCGAGTTGCGGCGAAGATAAGAAATCGGGCTATCGCGAGCAAGGAGAAAACCGGTCATGGGCTCGTCGATCATTTTTTAGAGGAAGCCCATTCACTGGATATCTTCGGCGGTGAGGACGAGGAGCATGGTATTGCGCCTTTCAGGCCGAGACGGGCTTGGCCGAGGTTTCTTTTCGTTTGTCCAGGGAACTTGAAGCAATCAATAGGTTCGAAAACGTCACGGACCGCGCGGAATTGATCGCTGACTTCGTTGGGCTGTTCCACGATGGACGAAACGAGGAGTATGCGGCAGATCCCTGTCTCGGCGCTGACCCGGCAGTCGCATATAATTTAGGGCAGGCCGTAGCAAAGTGGCTTTGCAAGGAAGAAGACAGCCCGGTGGGACATGACGGCTTGAATGGCAGGGATCCCGGGGAAACCGGAAATCTCAAGGCATTGAACTAAGGATAAGCAAGAGGCATATCGGTTATCGATCGCTGTCCCGCGGAAGACTCAGGAGGACGCATGGAAAAGCATCGCATCTTTTCGGTCAGTGTCGCGACCGTCTATCCCTACTATGTCGCCAAGGCGGAGAAGAAAGGACGCACGAAGGCAGAGGTCGATGAAATCACCCGTTGGCAGACGGGGTATGGCCAACAGGCCCTGGACGATCAGCTGGCGAAGAACACCGACTTCCAGAACTTCTTTGCGCAGGCACCTCGGATGAATTCCACTCGATTGTTTTCTGCCCGGCTAGATCGTTGATCTAGCCGGGTTTTTTGAGTTTTCCGGCAGTGAACGCCGACCTCCATGCCGTCAAAATCCTACGATCTTGTTTTTAAAAGGAAAATCCCGACGAACTTTTTTTCGTGATTCCACCACCTATTGGCATCTTTCGGGTCGCGGGAGCCGATCCAGAGCTGGCATCACGTCAGCCTCGACTGGTGGGAGCGGACAGCTGGCTCCCCGGCGGCACGGTGTGATAGCTGCCGTACTGAAAACGATTGTATTTTCGGAAAATACCGCTGACTTATCGATGTATCTATCGCGGCGTGGGGAGCTCGACAGTCTGGCCCACAAGATCGATCGCCACCTTACCTCGAAGTCCACGGTAGCCCCCGCCTTCGAGCAGTTCGTGCGCTTCGCCGATGCGAGCCAGAGGAAGCACCGCGCCGATCACCGGCTTGATCAGGCCACGTTCGACAAGGTTTGTCAGTGCGTCGAGCTTGCCTCGGTTCTGCCGGGTGAAAACGAAATGGTAGGCGGCGTTCTTTCCCCAAGCCTCGATCAGGTTCTGCGGCTGCGCGATGTCGACGATGCTGACCAGCCGTCCGGCATCTGCGAGGGCGAGCGCGCTTCTCGTCAGGGTGTCGCCGCCGATGGTGTCGAATACAACGTTCACCCCTTGCCCCCGCGTAAGTTCCGCCACGGCTGAGACGTAGTCGTCGGAGGTGTGGTCGATTACCTCGTCCGCTCCGAGCGAACGCACGAACTCATGGTTGCTAGGGCGCGCCGTCGTGATGACCCGCGCACCCATCGCCTTGGCCAGTTGGATCGCTATTGTACCCACACCGCCGGCACCACCATGGATCAGAATGGTTTCGTGAACGGCAAGCTGGGCGCGGGTCACCAAAGCTTCCCAGACCGTCCCCCCAACCAGCGCCAGGCTGGCGGCCTCCAAGTGGTTGATGTTGTGCGGCTTGCGGGCGACCAGATCGACATCTGCAACGTGCTGCTCCGCATATGAGCCGGGGCCGCCGAAGATTTTGGGCGTGTAGTAAACCTCGTCTCCTATGTCGAACTCGCTTACATCCGCGCCCTTTTCTTCCACGGCGCCGGAAACGTCGTGACCGATGATGGCGGGGAGCGGCACGTAGTCGGCGTAGTCGCCACGTCGGATCTGATAGTCCAGGGGATTAATGGCGGTGGCGTGAACGCGCACCCGGACCTGCCGAGGTCCGACGACCGGTACGGCAACATCGCGCATCTCGAAAGCGTCGAAGCCACCGAATTTGCTGAGGACGATCGCCTTCATGGTGTGGGTCATGCTCTTACCTTTTCTCAAATCCAAGTGATGGTAAGAGCGATATAGTATGTATATGTCGTTGCTGTAATACGCACAAAATTTACCCTTGGTGCACAGAAGGATACTGCCATGGTCAAGCGGCGCCACACCAGTCTGGATAGCAATCCCGGTTGCGCGGTAGAGGCGGCAATCAGTCTGATCGATGGAAAGTGGAAGTGCGTTGCGCTTTGGTACCTTCAGGAAAGAGGTACTGTCCGTTTTAACGAGTTGATGCGTCTGATGTCCGGGGTCACACAAAGGACGTTAACCAACCAGTTGCGCGAATTGGAAGCAGACGGACTGATCAATCGCGTCGTCTACGCGCAGGTGCCACCCAAGGTCGAATACAGCCTATCTGATCGAGGCCGGACATTCATACCGATTCTTCTATCCCTTTCAGCTTGGGGAGAAGCCAATATGGACCTGTTCCAGCAATCTGAGACGGCGGCCTCGTAACTCCTTGCCAAGCTTCAAGTCCGTGCGATGGCACGGGTCCTTCCCATAAAGGAAGGTTCAACGGGATAGCCCACGCAGGATGGGTCTTCCCGATGCGTCCGGCCGGTCTGCTTTCCCGAAACCTGTTCCCGATTGTGCATTCTCGAAACGGCCCGTGGAAAAACATGGAGAAACCGGACTGATGTGATTGCCGAAACGGCCGGTATCGGAATGCCGCCCTAGTTTACCGAGCGGCCGGGAAGCGGGGCGCAAGCTGCCATGTCGAATGGTTCAGCATCCCTGATCAAGCTCCGATCTCGGAGCACCACCCCCCGCTGCGCTGACCCTTGGTCGGACTGATCGCCTGACGCCATCAACCCGTAAAGGGTCGGCTATGCCAGCATGCCGCCGCTGCGGCTGCGCCTGCGCGGTGATTGCAGCGTTCAGTCCGACACTTCGGGCGCCTGTCAGCGGGGGATGGACCTTCGCTCAAACAGGAGCCGGATCGATGTCCCTCAACGACGCGCACGCCTTCGCCTTCAGTCTCGCCACCACCCTGACGGCCGCCATCATCATCTTCCAGGTCGGCGACGGCACCCTCTCGGTGACCGCCGCCAGCGAGTACGACGGCGACACGGCCGCGATCGTCCATAAGATCGATCCCTTCGCCCCATAACCGGGACGAACCGGCGTCGCCGCGCGGAAGTCGCACGCGATTTCCGCTCCCGGCGCAGTCGATTTTCCGCTACAGTTCGAGCGCGCCGTGGTGGTGGAGGCGCGACCGTCAGACTTTTCTCACGGAGGACACCACCATGATCATCCTCGCAATACTCGCATCCCTCTCAGCCATCGGCGTGCTTTGCTGGCTGCTGTTCACGCTAGCGGTCTTCGCGCTGCCGGCGTTCGTCGGCGTGACCGCAAGGGACTGGGCCCACGGTACGGTGGCCGGCATCCCTGGCGCCATCTTGGTCGGCGCTGCCGCAGCCGCCTTCACACTTGCTATTGGCCACGTGCTGATCAGCTTCATCCGCCCGATGTGGCTGAAGCTGATCGTAGCCGCCGCCTTTGTCGCGCCGGCGGCGATGGCTGAATTCCATGCCACACATGGCATTGTGAAGCATCTCATGCCTTCCGAGGGATGGCAGATCAACTTCTCCGTCATCGGTGGGATCGCGGTCGGCATCACCGCCTTCGCGCGGGTCTCAGGAATGGCGGCGGCCCCGGACCCGTCCCGCCGGAACCTCGCGCAATCCTGATCGTCATTGTCGCCGTTTCAAGGGCAGGACCAGATCAGCGATAGGCGGCGACCGCCCACGTGACGACCGTGCATCCTGCGGCGAGTGCCGGCGCAAACGATCTGGCCGCCAGAATGATCGGAGAGTTCCAGGAACAATGACCCCCGCTACGCCCATCGGCTGTCGCAGGACGATTGAAAGGCTCCCCGGTCGTGGTTGCATGGCGCGACCCGCTTCGGTTCGCGCCATCGCCGCCCAGTAGCGCAGCTTGCTCGGGGCGCCGTCAGCCTCAAGTGCGGCTTCGCCCCGAACCTTTCCATTCTCGAGCGAGAGGATGTCTATCAGTAGATCGCGGTTCCGCTCGATCGCCAAAGCCATCTGGTCGAGCACTTTGGCTCGCAGTTCGGCATCATGTGCCCAGGCCGTGCTTCGAAAGGCGCGGCTCGCGGCTTCGATGGCGGACCCGGATGTCCTCGTCGTCGGTTTCTGGTCGGATTGGGAGTACCTCAATGCGGTGATCGGTGAAGCTTTGATCGATGTGCAGCCGCTGTCCGTCACCGTGATCGACCTGTCGCCAACAAACGCCCTCGAACAAAAGGCGCCGCAGCTCTGGCAGATCGCGCAGGCGCAGAACGTGACGTTTGAACATGTCCAGGAGTCCGGCGCCGCGGCCCTTGATGAGTTGCGACGGGCATTCTCATCCAACTACCTCCGCCAGGTCTTGAATGCTGGACGGGCCGCCTTCGAGCAGGCTACCGGAGTTCAATGCGACCCCGCGTGGCTCGAAATCGGCGATTTCGATAGCGAGGTACTATATGGCCTACGACGAGATGCCGAAGGCGTCTCGTCCGCGGAGCCTGCGACGCTCCTGCGTCCGGCCAATCCGGAAGCGCTCGGTTTCTTTCACTTGTTGCTCCGTCAGGCTGGTGCTGTGCAAAGCGCCGACGGCTACGATTTCAATGGCCGGAGCATTCGCGTCGTCAACGCAGCAGAGTTCATGAGCGGATCGACCCTCGAATCTGCTCATATTTGACGAATAATCGGAACTTATCAGTCAGATATGACTCAAAGAGTGCGCCGTTTCCATCTCAGCGCCGACGAAAGCAGCCTCATAGTCGCGCGCCAGCGCGCCAGAAACGCCAACCTGTCTGAAGGCTTCCCGCCATCCGTCCGAAACACGCTGCGCCGTTGTTCGGATGATCTCCCGTGCCTCGGCCACGGGAATCTCGAAAAACGCGCAGGCTTCCAGGGCAAGATTGATCGACCGATCATGTGCCCCGCCCTCGAGGATCGCCGTCTCGAGATGCGGGTTGCGATCCGGTGCCGGGTTCACGTCGAATACCGGCGACAAGCGCCACTGACCCGCCCCCACATAGAGGAAACCGTGGTTCTTCAGGTGATCGTCCTTGTTGGACACGAGGATCGTGAAGATCAGACGCCGGTAGAGTTCCCGGAAATCGTCGGAAGGATCGGGGGAATAAGCCCGCATGAAATCGACGATCTCCGTATAGGAGCCCAGCTCCACCCCCGTCTTGCCGAGCGCGGTGCGCGCGGAGATGTAGGGAATTCGTGCGGCCCCACGCCGGTCGAACCGCTGGATCAGCGCGACCGGGAACGGCGTGTCGGCCAACTCCAACCGTGTCTCGGGCGTGCGGATACCGCAGGCTGCCGCCAGGCGGAGGGTTGCGACCTCGACGCGCTCGATCGGTTGTTGATCGTGGACCGAGGTGAACTTCGCCAGCCACAGTGTATCGCCGTCCCTGACATTCGCTTTGGGGCGAGCGCCGCCGGAGCCGCCGGCGCCGGCCAGCGCCTGCATTTCCTCGGGCGAGATTTCCTTGCCTTGCTCATAGGCCCGCGCGATGGCCGTGATGGTTTCGAGATCGACCAGACGCGGAACGGCGTCCGCTGCCTTGCCGCGAATGACCTCGCCCTTGTCATCCAGAAAGCGCAACGCGCCTTGCCGGCAGGTATCGTCGGAAAGCGTCAGATACTCGAATTCGTTGAGACCATTGCCATAGGCACGTTCGAGCAGCCTGCGTCCCCAACTGTCCGGAGCCGCATCCGCGAAAACGCCCGCCAAAGCGTCGCGCATGTTGCCGGGCTGCCCCGAGGTGTGAAATGGGCCGGCCTCAAGAGGGAAATCGGGCTGTATGGCGAAGGCACGCGGATTTTCGATCCATTCGGCGCCATAGGCGAAGGTCGAGAATTGCCGCGGCCCGGCATGGGTGAATCGCAATTGGCCCACCGATGTTCGGCTTTCGCCAAGCGCGACATGGGCGACGAAATCGGCCATCAGAAGGAGGCCCCGTCAGGGTCCACAACGTCCTGCCGATCCTGCGTCTCCTCCGTCTGAGCCTTCTGCTTTTTCAGCCTTGCCGCGAAGGAGCGGCCCCTGCGCGGTCCGTGCTCCGCTGCCAGCGCCAGCCCCAGATCGTCCTTGCGGATATCGACCAGGTCAGCGAGCCGCTCCAGAAGGCCGAGCACAACGAGAACGTCGGCAAGCGTTCCGATGGCAACGCCCGGATCACCTCGTTCAAGGCGGGCGATGGAACTTGGCGAGGTTCCCGCACGCACGGCGAGATCCGCCACGGCGATGCCACGCCGCAGACGCGCGTTGCGGATATCCTGGCCCAGCCGTTCCAGTGCAGGTTTCGCCTTGGGAGAACCCATATCAATCATCCATATTTGATGAAATGTCGCAATTAGTATTTCATATATGACTAATTGTATCTTTAGTCAAGATTTCCAGCCAGTGCCCCCAGCAGCGTGAGCGTTTCGGTTCGATATCTGCGGGCAGAGGCGGGGAAGGCCTTCCCCTGCGTCCGAGCCTTGGGTCTCGGCCGACCCCTTCGAGCGGGGAGATCCCCGCAACGCCCCCAGAGTGAGAGAGCGGACCGGATTCCGTGACGGGAAGAGGCTGGGAGAGAGGCTCCCGCACCCGTCGTGGAGATTGGTCCCATGAACACAGGTTCTCGATGCGAGCCGTAACACGAGTGGCGGTTACAAGGTGGATGTCAGCCGTGGCGAGCGGATCGGCCGCGTCTCGTCCGACTGGTTCTCGCGTCCGCCCGACGAGCGTTACCTTTCCCTGTCGGAGCTGGCCCAGTCGGTCCGCGACCGCGCCGATCGCAGCCGGACCCGCGTGGTGGAAAGCGCGCTGATCCATGTCGAGGCCAATCGCAACGATCCGGAGCGGCTCATGCTCCCCGGCGCCGACGCACCCGTCGCGCCGACGCATTGGTCTTTCGGTCAGCTCGCCAGCCTGGTCGGCGCACCCGCCGCCTATCTGCGCCAGCTTCCCGCCGCGCTTGCTGGCATCAATCTGCAATATGGCCTGAGCTCCAACCGGGCGGAGCAGATCAAGACCCTCGAGACCGACGGCGGCCGTGTCGGGCTGCGCGCCGTCACCGGGCCAGATTACGGCCGCATCTTCGATCACGAGCTGGTCGAGGCGGTACAGCGCATCGCTGGCAACGGCACTGGCGACACCCGTTGGAAGGTGCCGGGTGTGCTCGACTGGTCGACCGGCATCTACAATCCCCGCATCGATATCACCAGGGACACGACGACGCTCTACGCCTCGGATCGCGACGTCTTCCTGTTTCTCGTCGACGATCTGAACCCCATCGAGGCCGGCCGCCTGCCGGATGGATCGCCCGACCTGTTCTTCCGGGGCTTCTACTGCTGGAACTCGGAAGTCGGCGCGAAGACACTCGGCATGGCCAGCTTCTATCTACGCGCGGTCTGCCAAATCAGGAATTTGTGGGGCGTTGAGGATTTCGAGGAAATCACCATTCGCCACTCCAAATATGCCGCCAACCGCTTCGCGCATGAGGCGGCGCCGGCGCTGCTGAACTTCGCGAATCCCGCCCATGCCCTTCGTCAACGGCATCAAGGTCGCCCGCGAATGGATCGTGGCAAGGAATGACGAGGATCGCACCGATTTTTTGCGCCGGCGCGGTTTCTCCAAGGCCGAGACCGGTAAGATCATCGACACGGTGCTGGCCGAGGAAGGCCGCCCGCCCGAAAGCATCTTCGATTTCGTCCAGGGCATCACCGCCGTCGCACGTGACAGGCCGCATCAGGATGCCCGCCTCGACATGGAGGGCAAGGCGAAGAAGCTGCTCGATCGGGCCGTCTGATTTCCGCAAAGCCGGAGATGCGGATTTCCGTGTCTCCGGCTTTGCGCCTCTCCGTGTCTACATATCGCCGAATCGTGGCGCTGCCCCTCTAGAGGAAGAGGGCGATCCGGCGCTTTTCCCGCTAATTCTCGATGGCGGGGGACCGCCCCTCGGCAATCGCCCGGCGCGCATCAATGCATAGCTCTCGAGCCCTGGCGAGCGATATCCCTCACGGGCATACCTACCGAGATAGACGGTTTCCCGCCTGCCGTTCAGCCGATAGTCGAGCCTGAACGCGATGGCGCCCGACGGTGCGACGCGCACATACATGCCGTCACGATCAGATACCTTGTGCATTTTGGCTTTTTGTTTCAGACACTTAAGTGCTGCATCGGTCAACATTTCGGGTCTCCTCGCGGAAAAGTACCGTCACGCGGTTTTTGGAGGCCGATGGCATAGAAAACGCTTATACTTCAGCATCTTATATCGAAAAAAGTACCGTCATGAGCCTCATTGCTCCTGACGGTACTTTCGTTTTTCCGGTTGATCAATGGGGGCAAGGCCCGTCAGCGAGGCCGCCGAACGCGATCTATGCCCACCGATAGATGAGTAATTTGTTTTTGTTTACAGTGTGTTAGGTCGTATCACAGCGCAAAATCGGCGGCGTTCGGATGGGCCTGAATCATTCCCTCCCGATCATTGATTACAGGAGTGATCTGCGGCGTTCGCGTGGAAGAAATCCAGGATACGACGATGCGGGAAATCCGCTACCTGGACAAACTGATCGATGAACTCGCGAAGGGGAAAGCGATGGAGAAAATCCTGCGAAAGTAGCCAGCCGGGCTTGCTGAAGGTCGCGCGAGGCTTGGTGCACGAGCCGCCGAATGTCCGCTCATGGCCTGAACTGGAAGTGAGCTGATCGGCTGCTGTTGGAACAGCACAGCACATCCTTCGATTGGATTTGGCTGCATAAGACTCCCTCGGGCCTATCACCCGAGGGTCGCTGCTGCCTCACCTTAAGTCCATTATGTGTGGGTGATCTTCGTGCCGAGCACGTTCAGGCACTCGCGCATGAAAGCCGCGAGGCCGGTCCACCCCTTCGCCGAGACCATGTTGCCGTCGACATAGGCCCCGGTGGGCTCCACGTCGATATAGATGCCGCCGACAGCCGTCACCTCTGGTTCGCAGGCGCCAAGGCCGGCGACCTTGCGGCCTTTCAGCACGCCAGGCACAGCCATGAGGATCTGCACTCCATGGCAGATCGTGAAGATCGGCTTGCCGGTCTCATGAAAATGACGGACCATGTCCTGCACGCGTTTGTCTGTGCGGATGTATTCCGGACCCCGGCCGCCGGCTGCATAGACAGCGTCATATTCCTCGACCCGCACTTCGGAAAACGTCTTGTTGATGTCGGCGTAGTGGCCGAGCTTCTCCGTGTAGGTCTGGTCGCCCTCGAAGTCGTGCAACGAGGTCTTGATACGGTCGCCCGCCTTTTTGTCTGGACAGACGACGTGCACCGTGTGGCCGACGGCCTCCATGCCCTTCTGGAAAACGTAGATTTCATACTCTTCGGTGAATTCGCCGGTCAGCATGAGGATCTTCTTGCCGCTCATTTCATATCTCCTGTTGCCTTGGATAAGTCGAGACCCGGGATGCGGGTGGAACACTCTACCTCACCCCGCTCTCGTGTTTGATGCTCGGCCAGCCCGGGCGACACTCAGAACGGGGAGTCGGGGAAATAGAACTGGTCGGCGTTCTGCGGAGTGATAAGCGGTGCACCGAGCAGGAAGGAACCGCGCATGGGCGCCTGACCAGCGAATTGTGCCGCTGTCATATAAATGGCCGACTTGATCATCGACGGCGGATAGGGAGTCGAGACCGGTGTGCGCTCGTTGCCTTCCTTCACCATTTCGATGACTTGCTTCATGCCGTTGCCGCCGAGCGCATATTTGATGTCCTTGCGGCCCGCACGGTCGACGGCCTCGATGACGCCGAGCAACATGTCGTCGTCGTTGGCCCAGACGGCGTCGATCTTCGGGTACTTTGCAAGATAGTCCTGCATGAGCTTGAAGGCTTCGTCCTGGTTCCAGTTGGCGTACTGGATGTCGAGGATCTTGATGTTCGTCTTGTTGATGACGTCCGAGAAGCCTTTGATGCGTTCGTCGTCGATTACGGTCGGGATGCCGCGCAAGACGACGATCTCGCCCTCCCCGCCAAGTTTATCGGAAAGCCAGCGCGCCGTATTGGCACCCACGGCGATGTTGTCGCCGGCGACATAAAGGTCCTGGATCGTCGGGTCGGTGAGGCCACGGTCGACCACGGAAATGAAGGTGCCCTTTGCCTTGATCTGCTCGACCGGTCCTGTCAGTTCCTCCGACGTAAACGGCAGAATGACCAGCGCGTCGAGCTTCCGGGTCGCCGACAGGTCTTCAAGCGCGGAGACCTGCGCGGTCGCTGATGACGCGGTCGACAGCACGACGTCTACATTCGGAAACGAGGCCTCGACCTCTTTTTCAGCCTGCTCTGCATGGTAGACGACTCCTCCCGTCCATCCATGCGTTGCGGCCGGAATCGAGACGGCGACAGTCACGTTCTTCTCCTGGGCCTGAGCGCTGCCCAGTGGCAGAGCGAGGACCAGGGTTGCCGTCGATAACAAGAGTCCAGCCTTGCGGATAATAGACTTCATTTTCTCCTCCTTCGAAGTCGGTGCTGTTTTCAGCGGTTGGCAGTAAAGCGGTGCGCCAGCATGGCGATGATGATGATCGCTCCCTGGACGGCGGCGACGAGGTATTCCGAGACCATGTCCGACAGAACCATGACGTTGGCGATCACCTCGAGGATGAGGGCGCCGGCCACCGTGCCGCCGATGCGTCCGCGCCCGCCGCGCAGCAGCGTGCCGCCGATCACGACCGCGGTGATAACCTGCAGCTCCCAGAGCTGCCCGGTTGTTGGCGTCGCCGCGCCGAGGCGGGGCACATAGCAGATCGCAGCGACGGCGACGCAGAAGCCCTGGATCACGTAGGCGCCGGTGCGCACGCCGGCGACGTTGACGCCTGAAAAGCGCGCGACCTCGACATTGGATCCCGCCGACTTCAAGCGGCGGCCATACTTGGTCTTGTCGAGCAGGAAGGCGCCGGCCATGACGACGACGAAGGTGATGAGCACCGGATAGGGAATACCGAAGACGCTGCCGAAATAGACCGGCCGATAGGCTTCCCGGAGACTGCGATCGATGGGCAGCGAGCCGCCATCGGTCACGAAGGTGATGAAGGCGCGGAAAATGCCCATCGTGCCCAGCGTAACGATGAAGGGCTCTATTCGCCCGACGGTCACAATAAGCCCGTTGAAGAGGCCGCACAGCGCTCCGACCAGCAGCGCGACGCCCGCTCCCATCGGGATCGCCCAGGTTCCAAATGCCGGGGCGAGATGGTTCATCGCCATGATCATGATACCGGTGACGAAGGCCATCATCGAACCCACGGACAGATCGAGCCCGCCGGACGAGATAACGAAGGTCGCACCGATGGCGATGATCGCGATGAAGGCGCTCCGCGTAATGACGTTGATCAGATTGGCCGACGACACGAAATTGGAGTTCACCAGCGCCCCGAACAGCACGATCACCGCAAGGGCGATGAAGGGCGCCAGATCGGCCCAGCGGATGCGCGCTCCTTCGTCAATGGGTGTGAGTGTTGCTGTCGCTGCGGTCATGTTTCTCCTCCCCGACGTCCGCCCGCCCACCGGTCGTGGCGGCGTAGACGACATTTTCCTCATTGATTTCATTGCCGCTCAGCTCAGCGACGATCCTCCCGGCACGCATCACCAGCACGCGGTCGGAAAGACCCACGAGTTCCGGCATTTCCGACGAGATGACGATGCAGGCCTTGCCGGCGCGCACCATCCCGTCGATGAAGTCATAGATCTGGCTCTTGTTGCCGATATCGATCCCGCGCGTCGGCTCGTCGATGATGATCACCGACGGGTCGGCCATCATGACCTTGGCAAGAAGCAGCTTCTGCTGGTTCCCACCCGAAAGCTGGCTGGCTTCAAGGCGCAGCGAGCGCACGCGGATGTCGTAATCGGCCACCGCCTTTCGAAGGCGGGAAAGCTCTCCCCGCTTGTCCAGAAAGACACCCGGATTGATCGTATCCAGCGCCTGCAGGGTGAGGTTAGGACCGAGCTTCTCCTCCAGGAGCAGGCCTTTGCCCTTGCGGTCCTCGGTGAGGTAAACCAGGCCGGCGTCCATCAAGGTACGGACGGAGCGGCTCCCGATGTCCCGGCCATTGAGGACGATCCTTTCAGCCTCTGAAGGACGAAGGCCCATCAGGCCCTCGATCAGTTCGGTACGACCCGCCCCGATCATGCCGCCGATACCCAGCACTTCGCCGGGGCTGACGCTAAAGGAGACGGTCTGCGAGCTGTTGTCGACGGCAAGGTTGGTGACCGATAGGATCGGAGCAGCGGTCGTGGCAGGCCGCTTATGCGGATAGAGCATGTCCAGCTCTCGCCCGACCATCAGTTCCGCCATTTCACGCTGGCCGAGGCCTGCCGCCGGCCAGGTCCCGATCATGCGGCCGTCACGAAGCACGGTGATGCGGTCGGCAAGCGCCTGAACCTCGTCGAGACGATGGGAGATGTAGAGCACCGCAACCCCTTGATCGCGCAAGCTGCGAACGATGTCGAGCAGCGCCGCCACTTCGTCGTTTGCGAGAACCGCGGTCGGCTCGTCGAATATGATGACCTTTCGCTCGTCCAAAAGGGCGCGCGCGATCTGCACGAGCTGGCGCTGGGCGAGCGGTAGCTCAGCCACACGGTCGCGCGGCCGGGCCGCTGAACCGACCCGCGCGAGGAGTTCGGCGGCACGACGGTTCATCGCCTTGTCATTGACCAGCAGACCGCGGCCGACCTCGCGACCCAAGTACAGGTTTTCCGCCACGGTGAGGTCCGCAGCGAGCAGGATTTCCTGGTGCACGAGTACGATGCCGGCATTCTCCGCCTCCACCGCATTTTGGAACTCGACCGACTTCCCCTCCAAAAGCAGGTGGCCGGCCGTTGGGGCGGCGTGGCCGGAAAGGAGCTTCACCAGCGTCGATTTTCCGGCGCCGTTCTCACCGATAATGGCGTGAACCTCTCCAGCTTGAACCTCAAGCGTGACGTCCGACAGGACGGTGATCGGACCGTAGGCCTTGCCAAGACCTTCTGCCCCGAGCACGGCAGCGGCAGGGTTTGGCGGCCGCGTGACCGCATTGGAAGGCAGGACCGCGTTCATTCGAAGGCCGAAAGCAAGCGGTCGCGCGAGCGCTCGATGTGGACGCGCATGGCATCGTATGCGGCCTGCGGATCGCGCGCCCGGAAGGCAGCCAGCAGGCTCTCATGCTCTTCGAGCGCCTCCTGCGTCACCCGGATGTGGAACATCAGCCGGAAGATGTGCAAATGGACATGCTGGTTCGACAGAGTGTTACGGATCACGTCGTTTCCAGCGATTTTCAGGATCGCGTCATGGAACTGGGCATCGGCGCGGGCAAAGCGGGAGTAGCGTGTGTTACGATCGACCGGCGCCTCGCCGTGGCCCATGTCGGCCGCGGAATTCTCGAGCTGCTGGAGCGCCTCCGTAGTCATGTTGACGGCGGCAAGCCGGGCAGCTTCGGGTTCGATCAGCAGGCGAAAAGCATAGAGGTCTTCGAACTGCTTGCGCGTCCATTGCGGGGCTGCACTATAGCCGATCAGATGCTCTTTGCGAACGAGGCCCTCGCGTTCCAGGCGACTCAGGGCCTCACGGATCGGCGTCTGGGATACGCCGAGTTCGCGAGCGAGGACATCGATCGGAATGCGTGCACCAGGCGCAATATCGAGCGACATCAGCCGGTGATAGATACTGTCATAGACGCCTTCGACCACACTCGTCGGGCGAATACCGGCCCCCCTGCTTGCCCGCTCCGCTGCAATTGCCACTGCCATTCTCCGACTGCTTATTGACATACGACGTTTTGTTGCAAATAACATATCGCATGTCAAATACAATATCGTATATGATCTGATATAGGATTAGGGTATGAGGCTCCCACCCGATCGGCTGAGGAATTTGACCGTCGCTCTGCTCGAAAAGCGGGGTGTTCCTGCCGACTCAGCTCGTCTTCACGCGGACGTCCTCTTCCTCTTGGAGGCCGAGCTGCGCGGATTGCCTTCCCACGGTCTACAACGCCTGCCGTTGCTTCTGTCCCGTCTGGATAAAAGGCTCGCCAATCCCACGACGCGCGGAAACGGAATCTGGCGAAGAGATTCGTTTCTGAGCGTCGATGGCGAACAAGGCCTGCGCCCGGTCGTGATGATGAACGCCATGCGCGTCATGCAACGCACCCTCAAGGAGACAGGGCTCGCCATTGCCGCGATCCGCAACGCCAATCACATGGGAATGCTTGCCTATTGTGCGGAGGCCGGCGCAAGAGACGGCCTGATCGGCATTGTCATGTCGACCAGCGAAGCGCTCGTGCACCCCTTCGGCGGAACGCAAGCCATGGTCGGCACCAATCCGATCGCGATCGGCATTCCTGCAGGTGACGACCCTTTCGTGCTGGATCTCGCAACCAGCATCGTTTCCATGGGCAAGATCAACAATCATGCGATGCGGGGTCTGGCGATCCCGCCGGGCTGGGCAGTGGACCGAGACGGTCGCGCGACAACCGATCCGGACGCGGCACAGGCAGGGGCGATCGCGCCCTTCGGCGACGCCAAGGGATACGGTCTGGGCCTTGCGATCGAGCTTCTTGTCGCGGCGCTTGCCGGATCAAATCTGGCGCCTGATGTGCATGGAACGCTCAACGACATTAATCCCGCCAATAAAGGCGACCTTGTCATGCTGATCGATCCATCGGCAGGCGCGGGTAGCACACCGGAACTTGCCGCCTATCTCGACCACCTGCGCCTATCCCGCCCGCTCGACCCTACGCAGCCGGTCGCCATTCCGGGAGATGGGGCACGAGCACGCCGCGCTGCAGCAGCGAAGACGGGCATCGAATTGCCGCAGCCGCTTTTCGACCAGCTTACGGCCCTCGAGGTCGCCTGAATTCATCGGAGGACATACGGAATGAACCTATTCGGCACACTAAGGGCGCCGCGCGAACTGCTTTTCGGCGCCGGGCAGCGCCATGCCCTTGGCGGCATCGCCGCCAAGCTCGGCCAGCGCGCGCTGATCGTCACGGACACACGCCTTGCAGTGGATGCCGACTTGCTTGCGCTGGTGCGGCAACTCGAGGAGGCAGGGCTTGAGGTGATGGTGGACAGTTCCACCCTGCCGGACGTCCCCGTGGAATCAGCCATCGTGAGCGCCTCAGCGACCAGGGGCTTTGCGCCTGACCTCGTCATCGGCATCGGTGGCGGGTCCTGTCTCGACATGGCGAAATGCGTCGCCCTCCTCGTTACCCATGGCGGGCGGCCACAGGACTATTATGGCGAACATACCGTGCCAGGCCCCGTGATGCCATTGATCGCCATTCCCACCACCGCCGGCACCGGCTCGGAGGTGACGCCGGTCGCCGTTCTTTCGGATGCCGAGCGTAGCCTGAAAGTCGGCATTTCAAGTCCGCACCTGATCCCGGCGGTATCGATCTGCGACCCCGAACTCACCCTCTCCTGCCCATCCGGCCTGACTGCAATCGCCGGCGCGGACGCCCTGACGCATGCGATCGAAGCCTTCACAGCGATCCGACGCGAGCCCGTCCCCGGTATCGCGCAGCAGCGCGTCTTTGTCGGTAAGAACGAGCTCTCCGATCACTTTGCCCTTAGCGCCATTACCCTCCTGTGGCAGGGGCTGGAGAGGGCCTGCAAGGACGGCGCCGACGCCGGCGCGCGCGAAAAGGTGATGCTCGGCGCAACGCTCGCGGGTCTTGCTTTCGGGGTGGCGGGCACTGCCGCGGCCCACGCCATCCAGTACCCTGTCGGCGCGCTCACCCATACAGCGCATGGCCTCGGGGTCGCCTGTCTCATGCCCTATGTCATGACTTGGAATGCGCCGCTCATCCGCGACGAACTCGCGCAGATCGCGCGTGCGGCCGGGCTCGGCGGAGCGGACGAAGTGATCCCTGCCCTCGTTTCGCTCTTCGAACGCATCGGCATTCCCGCCACGCTGCGGGATCTCGGCCTTGAGGAAGACCGGATCGACTGGGTGGCAGAACAAAGCTCGGGTATCGCACGCCTCATTCAGAACAATCCCCGCCCCCTGAACCCGCACGAGATGCGCAACCTCGTCGCCGCCGCCCATTGCGGCGACCGCTCCCGCCTGAACTGAGACGAAAGGACCCCCCATGACGTTCCATGCCAAGTTTTCCGGCTACGCCGATCCTGCCCTGCATGCCGGGGGCCTCTACATTGACGGCAAATGGCAAAGCGGCAGCGGAATAACCGTTCTCGACCCTTCGACCGGCAATCTCCTGGCCGAGGTCGCCGACGCCTCTATCGAGGACGCACAGCGCGCAGTCGATGCCGCGGATGCCGCTGCCGCCGGGTGGCGCGCCACTCCAGCTCGCCAGCGCTCGGAAATCCTGCGACGCTGGTACCAGCTGATGACACAGCACGCCGAGGAGCTTGCAACGCTCATCGCACTGGAAAACGGCAAGGCCCTGGCCGATGCACGCGGCGAAGTCGCTTATGCCGCCGAATTCTTCCGCTGGTACGCTGAAGAGGCGACCCGCATTCCGGGCGAATTCCGGCACACGCCCTCCGGCTCGCACAATATCCTCGTTGACCATGAGCCGATCGGCATTGCCGTCCTGATCACGCCGTGGAATTTCCCGGCTGCTATGGCGACGCGCAAGATCGGGCCTGCCCTTGCCGCCGGCTGCACGGTGATCCTGAAACCCGCCTCGGAGACGCCGTTGACGGCCTACGCCATGGCCCGGCTCGGCGAAGAGGCGGGCGTCCCGCCTGGAGTCGTCAACGTGCTGACCACAAGCAATCCGAGCGGAATAACGAATGCGATGCTCGCCGATCCGCGCGTTCGAAAGCTTTCATTCACCGGCTCGACCGCCGTTGGCCGCGTTCTTCTTGCCGAAGCCGCCAAGTCGGTCGTCAGTTGCTCGATGGAGCTCGGCGGCAATGCGCCCTTCATCGTGTTCGATGACGCGGATCTCGAGGCGGCACTCGACGGTGCGATGGTCGCCAAGATGCGAAACGCTGGAGAAGCCTGCACTGCCGCCAATCGTTTCTATGTCCAGGCGGGCATCCATGATGCGTTTGTCGCCGGCCTCACGGCGCGGATGGTGTCACTGAAGATCGGTCCCGGCTACGATCCCGAGACGCAATGTGGACCGATGATCACGCAAAACGCCGTCCGCAAGATCGACCGGCTCGTCTCAGACGCACTCGCCGCGGGTGCGCGCGCGACGACCGGCGGCAAACCGCTAATGGAAAACGGGTACTTCTATCCGCCGACGGTACTCGAAAACGTCCCCGTAAATGCGTCGATTGCACGTGAGGAAATCTTCGGACCGGTCGCGCCTGTCTACAAGTTCGAAAGCGACGACGAGGCGATCCGCCTCGCAAACAATACGGAGTATGGCCTCGCCGCGTACATCTACAGCCGCGATCTAAAACGTGCGATGAAGGTCGGCAAGCGCATCGAAACCGGCATGCTCGGCATCAACCGGGGCCTGATGTCAGACCCCGCCGCTCCCTTCGGCGGCGTTAAACAGAGCGGCCTTGGCCGCGAAGGCGGCGTGACCGGCATTCTGGAATTCATGGAGCCGAAATATTACGCAGTTGATTACTGATCGGCGGAGCAGACGATGACAGCACAGGACCTTTACCGCATTCGCGACTTCGTGCCCGATCTCGACACCATCGCCGCAGAGTTCGCCGAGCGCAGCCGGGCCCTTTCGGCGCGCGCCGATGTGCGGGCAGATATACCGTACGGCTCGGGCGCCCGGGAGGTCGTCGATGTCATCTTGCCGGAGCGCCCACAGGCCGGCGCGCCCCTGCATGTGTTCGTTCACGGCGGATATTGGCGCTCCGGCGAAAAGGTCAACTATCGTTTCGTCGCTGCACCGGTTCTTGCGGCGGGCGGCATTGCGGCCTTGGTCGAATACGACCTGATGCCTCGAAAACGCCTGGACGTGCTGGTGGATCAGGTTCGGCGGTCGGTGCTCTGGCTTCAGGCCCACGCCAGGGATTTCGGCGCGGATCCTGCGCGGCTGACCGTCAGCGGTCATTCGGCAGGCGCGCATCTTGCTTCCTTCCTCGCCGCGACCGGGCCTGAGGAAGCCTACCCGCCCTCCCTGCCGACGCTTCAAGGGTTGCTGCTCGTAAGCGGAATCTACGACCTGTCGGGGATACCGGACAGCTTCCTTCGACACGAAGCGGAGATGACAGCGATCGAAGCGGCCGCATGGTCGCCTCTCACCAGCTCGCAGCTCCCCTGCCCGAAGCGCATCATCGCTTATGGCGCGGACGAGACGGCGCCATTCCAGAATCAGGCGGCCGGGCTATGTGAGCTGCTGCGTGCCCAGGACGAAAGTGCCGAACTGCTCCCGGTTCCTGATCTCAACCACATGAGCGTCGTCCTGGACCTTGCCGACACCGACGGCGTACTCGGCCGGCAGCTTCACGATTTAGTGGCCCGACCAACCCGGTGAACCCTGAAGGCGCTTTAGGGCAAAGGCGCGAAAATGCTCGCGGCGGCAAAGGCGAGCGCGAAGAAGTTCGCCGCTGATGCGATTGGCGACGCGGTCGCATTGAAGGGATGCGAACCGAGGACCAGATCGAAAAACTTCGCCGCAGCATAATATTATACACTCGTATAACAAATCTCTTGCCTGGCGGAAGGTTACCGATATTTTGGCGGCCACCCCAACCGCCGCGCTCCGGCGCGGTGGACCGCAGCTCCCTTCAGGATGGCAGGAAATGTCCCGAGACTCCCGCTTCGATATTCTATTCGAACCCGTCAAAATCGGCCCAGTCACGGCGCGCAACCGTTTCTATCAGGTGCCCCACTGTTCCGGCATGGGCTACCGCTATCCCAATGCGGAAGCCCATCTGCGCGGCATGAAGGCTGAAGGCGGTTGGGCCGTCGTCTCCACCCAGGAGGCGGAAATCCACCCGACATCGGACCTGACGCCAGCCAACGAAGCTCGTCTTTGGGACGACGGCGATCTGCCGGCCCTTTCCGCCGTCACGGAACGTATCCACGCCCATGGCAGCCTCGCGGCCATCCAGCTCGTGCACAACGGCCTGCACGTCGCCAACCGTTTCAGCCGAATGATCCCGCTCGCTCCCTCGCACGCCGTCAGCGACAGCCTCGATCCTGTCCAGGCGCGCGCAATGGACAAGGCCGACATCACCGACATGCGCCGCTGGTATCGCAATGCCGCGCTGCGCGCCAAAAAGGCCGGCTTCGATATCGTCTATCTCTATGCCGGCCACGACATGAGCGTGCTGCAGCACTTCCTGTCCCGCCGCCATAACGACCGCAGCGATGAATATGGCGGCTCCTTTGAAAACCGGCTCCGCCTGTTCCGAGAGATTCTCGATGATGTGCGCGAGGCGATCGGCGACACCTGTGCGCTGGCGGTGCGCCTTGCCGTCGACGAACTGATGGGCCCGTCCGGGATCACCTGCGAGGGGGAAGGGAAAGACATCATTTCGGCGCTCGGCGAACTTCCGGACCTATGGGACGTCAATCTCTCCGACTGGTCGAACGATAGCCAGTCGGCTCGTTTCTCCGAGGAAGGATACCAGGAGCCCTATATCCGCTTCGTCAAATCCGTCACGACCAAGCCGGTGGTCGGCGTCGGCCGCTATACGTCGCCGGACAGCATGGTGCGGGTTGTCAAGCAGGGCATTTTGGACTTCATCGGCGCCGCGCGCCCGTCGATCGCCGATCCCTTCCTGCCGAAGAAGATCGAGGAAGGGCGCATCGATGACATCCGCGAATGCATCGGTTGCAACATCTGCACCTCCGGCGACAATACCAACGTACCGATGCGCTGCACGCAGAACCCGACGATTGGCGAGGAATGGCGCAAGGGCTGGCATCCGGAGACCATCGCAAGGTCCGAAACTCCCGAACCCGCCCTCATCATCGGCGGCGGACCGGCGGGTCTGGAAGCGGCACGGGCGCTCGCCCAGCGCGGGGTCGATGTCATGCTGGCGGAAGGCGGCGGCGAATGGGGCGGTCGCGTTGCGCGCGAATGTCGCTTACCCGGTCTTGCGACCTGGGGCCGCGTGCGCGACTGGCGCATCGGCCAACTCAGCACCCGCGTCAATGCCGAGCTTTACCTGCACAGTCCGCTTTCGGCCGCCGACATATTGCAATACGGCATCCCCCATGTCGCGATTGCGACCGGAGCGAGCTGGCGTAGCGACGGCGTTGGCCGCACCCACCGGATGCCGCTCGATTTTCTGTCGGAAGGCATCCTCGTCTCTCCCGACGCCATTCTTTCCGAGGGCGCCGAGGCGGTGCCGGCGGACGGTCCCGTCATCGTCTTCGACGACGATTGCTTCTACATGGGCAGCGTGCTCGCCGAACTGCTCGCCAGGAGGGGACGCACGGTTACTTTCGTAACGCCGGAATCCCAGGTCTCGCCGTGGAGCAGGAACACGCTGGAGCAGGCACGTATCCAGAAGCGCCTCATCGATCTCGGCGTCGAGATCGTCACGGCCATGGCTCTCGCCGGTCGTGCGAAAGACCAGCTGGAACTATCCTGCGTCTACAGCGGCAGGACCCGCCCGGTTGATTGCGCCACCCTCGTCCCGGTCACCGCCCGCCTGCCGGACGAAACGCTGTGGCTGGAACTCAAGGCACGCGAAGACGAGTGGGCCGACGCCGGCATCAAGACCGTGACCCGCCTCGGCGACTGCCTCGCGCCAGGCCTGATCGCCGCTGCCGTCTATTCCGGCCATCAATATGCCCGGACCTATCAGGAACAGGTCGACAAAGATCGGGCCCCATTCATGCGGGAAGATATTGCAAGGCTTTATGGTCTTCGCTCGGCGTAGGATCGTGTTGGCGGCGATCAGGAGCAGGGCGGAAACCATGCCGGATTTCAAAAGTTCGAACCGCCGGGCTCCTCGCCCCACCGAATGGCCTCCGCCCCACCGAATGGACTGGGCACGCTGGACCGCGATGGCGAACTATCTTCGCGCTCTGTATCTGTCGAAAGCCGTTAGCCGCTGCGTCGGAGGATCTGCCTCGTCCCAGCGATAGATCTCCTTCCGAAGGAAGCCGAGTTCAGCCTCGAACTCCTCCTCGGCGACCTCCCTCCACCACGATTTTGGGCGGCCGTCGCTGCCGTCAGACCAGCGGTACCCGCGAGCCTTCAGCACATCCTTCAGGTCGAACGGCGCATTTTCCGCGAAAATCCTTACCCGTGAGCGCTGGCTCACTTTGTAAAGCTCGGCAAACGGCGGCAGCGTGGCGCCATCACTCGACTGTTCCAGGACCTCAAGGAGAGCAAAGCAGTCATCTACAGCCCGATGCCCGTCATGGAAATATCCGCTCTGACCGACCAGATAGCCGAGCTTCGTGCCTTCAAAGCCTCGGCCACTCCAATCGATTTCGGAGACCGAGCATGCCCAGGCCTTGCGGACAAACACATCCGAAAACGCCTCGCAAAACGGCCGATCGAAGCCGGCATTGTGGGCGATGATGAGATCCGCAGGCCCAACGATTGCTTGGACTGCAGCAATATCGATTGACTGGCCGGCGACCATGGCATCGGTGATACCCGTCAACCGGGTGATGTCCGGTGGAATGGCAATGGTTGGCTGCTGCAAACCGCCATAAACAGCGACCACATCGCCGATCTCACCCTCCTCGTTGTAGGTGAACGAGACAAGCCCGATCTCGATGATCTCGCATTTACGGGCATCGAGCCCGGTTGTCTCAGTGTCGAGGATGACGCCCCTCAGGGGAAAGCCGGGCCTCACCTCGGATGCGACCGTGCGAGCTTCAAGCTTTCGCAAGATCCTGTAGCGACCCGTCGCCTTCAATGCGGCAAGCATCTCGGTTTCGGAGAAGGATGTCGATGCCTGCCGCCGGGCCCGGCTTCGCTCGGCTCTCGCGGCTGCTGGTCGCACATCTCGGGCAAACATGTCGAGCTGAGTGGTCATCAGATCCCCATCGTTAAGGTGCTCGAACTCTAAAACGCCGGTTGCCCTATGAACACCACCCCCATGCTCATACCCACCGATAATGCGATGAAGTACCCCACATGCCGCTATTTCCATCGCGTCGGCAAAAATCAGGCCAGGACTGCCGTTTTTGTCTGCATGTCCTGTTGCGGCCATCGCTGCAGGGCTTCCCGCCCAGCCTCCGTCAAGCCGTAGACGCCTCTATCCAGCCGTTCAAACCAGCCATAGACGTTCGCGAGCAGTATCTTCCCGGCATCCGGTACGCTGGATCTGATTTCACGCACGCGCAGCGGACCCGATGCCAGCGCCAGCGCACAGCCGAGCGCCTGCTGGCGGTACGCGGTCATGACAGGCGCGCGTGTACTCCCGCCGACTGCCGGATCCCCGCGTCGCCTCTGGTGTTCGCGCATGAGCTTCGAACGCCGTTTCGGATTGGTTCGCGGCATCGGCGATACGGAGCCGACGATCACGCTGACGTCGCCGGAATCGGAAATGCCGAGCATGCCGATCCCCAGCCTGCGACAGAGATCGCGGTAGCGTTTGTCGGCCTCGCGACCCTTTCCCTTGGCCGAGACTCGCGCCGCGATCCAGACCTCGTCCGCGACAGCGGCGCGATCGATGGCCTGCAGTATGAGCTCCAGATTGAAGCGCAGCTTCAGTTCGCAGATCACGACCACGGGCGGATCGTCGTCGCTCAGGCCGACGAGATCGCAGCCGTCAACCTCGCCCTTGACGACGTAGCCTGCCTTCTCGAGAAAGCCTTTGACGGGGAGATAAAGCGCCGTTTCCATATGCCTGCAGATTTTAAGCGAAGAATCGCTCCGTAAACTATCTCGATCCGCCCGTATGGGACAATCATCCTGCCTAATGGATAAAAACCCGCGGCCGATCGGCCGCGGGTTTCCTGGGAGGCACAGAGCAAGGCCACATTCCGTGACGTAGCCAGTTCTTTTGTTTACTTGCGGATCTCTTCCAGCTTGGTGAGGATAGCGTCTACCACGTCGGCACCGATAGCAGCCTTGTGCTTTTCATAGACGATCATGGACTTCTCGCGGATGCGAGCCTGTTCTTCAGGCGACAAGGTGTTCACTTCGAGACCAGCTTCCTTGATCTTTTCCAGCGATTTCTTGTTGAGGTCCTGGATCACCTTGCGCTCTTCGTCGCGACCGACGACGGCGCATTCACGCAGTGCTGCCTGCTCTTCCGGCGTATAGCTGTCGAAGATCGGCTTCGAGAACAGGAAGAGGAAGGGCGTGTAAGCGTGGTTCGTCTCGGTCACGTACTTCTGCACTTCGAAGAACTTCGAGGTATCGATCGTCACATAGGGGTTTTCCTGCGCGTCGATCGCCTTGGTCTCAAGCGCCGAGAAGACTTCGCCGAAGGCCATCGGAGTGGCGTTGGCGCCGAGGTTCTGGAAGGTGTCGAGGAAGATGTTGTTCTGCATAACGCGAACCTTCATTCCTTCGAAGTCTTCCCACTTGGTGACCGGGCGAACCGAGTTCGACAGGTTGCGGAAGCCGTTTTCCCAATAGGCGAGGTTGACCAGGCCGGCAGCCTCCAGCTTCTCGTTCATCATGTCGCCGAAATCGCCATCAAGCACCGTGTAGGCCTCCTGAGCGTTGGCGAAGAGGAACGGCAAGTCGAATACGCCGAGTGCCGGGATGATGCCGACGAGCGGCGAGGACGACGTGACGACGGCCTCCTGTACGCCCGAGCGCAGGGCCTGCGTTGCCTGAAGATCGCCGCCGAGCGCGCCGCCCCAGAAAGCGGTGAGCTTCAGCTTGCCACCCGATTTCTGATCGAGACAGGCCTGCATCGCCTTGATGCCGTTACCGACCGGATGGTCTTCGTTGATGCCGTTCGACACGCGGATGTTGCGGTCGTTGAACTCGGCGAAAGCCGGCGCGGCGGCCGAAAGACCGAAAGCGATGGCAGTCGTGGCAAGAAGCAGTTTTCTCACGGGGTATCCTCCCTTGGATTGTTGGTGAGGGTTGCGGTTTAAAGCCCTTCCAGGAAAAGTGTGTAACGATTTTCCGTCCGGAAGTGCGTGGTTTCAAAAGTTGGAGCGTTTCGGTGTTTCAGCGAAGCATTGAAACGCTCTAGTGGAGCCAGCGTGCGGGCACGATGACGATGTCCGGGAACAGGACCAGAAGCAAAAGCACGAGTATCTGGGCCACCAGGAATGGAGTCACGCCGACAATTACCTTCCCAAGCGGAACCCGGCCGACGCCGCTGACGACGTTCAATACGACGCCGACAGGTGGGGTCAGCAGCCCTATGCAGGTATTCATGATGAACAGGACGCCGAAATAGACAGGATCGATTCCGGCCTGCTTGATGATCGGCATGAGCACCGGCGTCAGGATCAGGATCGTGGGCGTAAGGTCGAGTGCGGTGCCCACCACCAACACGACCAGCATGATGACGAACATCAGAAGCGTCGGGCGGTCGATCAGCGGAGAGATGAAGCCGGTGATTTCCGCTGGAATGTTCGCTGCAGTTATCAGCCACGAGGAAACGAGCGCAGCGCAAACGAGGAACATGATCACAGCGGTGGTCTTCGCCGCCTGGAGTATGACACCCGGCAGGTCACGGGGCTTGAGTTCTCGATAAATGACCATGCCGACGAAGAGGGCGTAGACTGCGGCGACCACGGCAGCTTCGGTCGGCGTCACGACGCCGGCCTTGATGCCGCCGAGGATGATGACCGGCATGCCAAGAGCCCAAAGCGCCCGCCCGGTGGCGCGGAGCCGCTCTTTCATCGGCGTGCGTGGAAGCGGCTGGATATCATCCTTGCGAACGACCAGCAGCCACGTGGCGACAAGGGCGATGCCCATGATGAGACCGGGCACGATGCCTGCCATGAAGAGCTGCGTAATCGAGACGTTCGCCGCCACCCCGAACACGATGAAGGCCATAGATGGGGGGATGACGGGGGCGATGACACCACCTGCAGCGATCAGGCCGGCGGACCGGGGAACGTTGTAACCGGCCTTCGCCATCATCGGGATCAGGATTGCCGCAAGTGCCGCGGTGTCGGCTGCCGCCGAACCCGAGATACTTGCCATGATCACGGCCGCCATGATGGCAACGATGCCGAGGCCGCCGCGTATATGACCAACACAGGCGATTGCGAAATCGATGATGCGACGCGACAATCCGCCGGCGTTCATCAATTCACCGGCGAGAATGAAGAACGGGATGGCGAGCAGCGTAAAGGTATCGGCGCCCGCGATCATGTTCTGAGCAATGATCTGGGTATTGAACATGCCCATGTACCACATGAGCATGACGCCACAGAACATCAGTGAGAAGGCAACCGGCACGCCGATTGCCATGGCGCCGAGCAGCGAAACAATGAAGACGACAAGGGTCATTAAGTGCGCTCCGCCAGCTGCTCGAGAGACATGTTTTCACCGGCGAAGGCGGCGATTTCTTCTTCCGTGACGCGCCCCGTCAGCAAGCGGAAAAGGCGCTCGAGCGCGATCAGGACGACGCCCGCTCCGGTGAAGAACCCGATCCCGTATACCCACAGCATCGAAATGCCGGTAACCGGGGCGGCCATCGAGGCGTTGATCGGCGACTGCTTCCAGGTGCCCCAGAAGAAGATCGCGGAAACGGCGATGACGACGATATTGGAAAGGATCATGCAGATGATGCGGCCCTTGCGGCCGAACAGCGAGACCAAGGTCTCGACGCCGACATGGGAATTATCGCGGAAGGTGACGACCGCACCGATGAAGGTGAGCCACACGAAGAAATACCGCGACATCTCGTCCGAGACGTTGATGCCGGAGTTGAAGCCATAGCGCAGCACGACGTTCAGGAACACCATCACGGCCATACCTGCGAGCAGCACGATCAAGAGCAGCTCGAGCAGTTTGTAGAAAGTATCGATCGCTTTTTGCATCTATCCCTCCCGTTTCGCCTACAAGAGCCCGCGTTCGGCAAGATTCTTCATCAGAGCGCCAAGGCCGAAGCTCCATTTCGGGCAGCGGTCGCTATGATCGACCCAATTTACGAGGCGTCCGAGGCGCGGCGTCGATATCTCGACCCGGTCTCCGATTTCATGCGTGAAACCGAGCCCGGTACCTCGACGATCCTTCACTGGCGCAAACATCGTTCCGAGGAAGAAGACCACGCCATCCGGATACTGGTGGTTGTCGTTGAGAAGCTGCGAAACGAGATCTTCTGGACTGCGGCTGATTGCCGACATCGGGCTGACGCCGGTCATCTTGAAACCTTCTTTGCCGTCAACGACGAGCGAGACTTCCGCCTGTTTCACGTCCTCGATCGTGAAAGCACCGTCGAAGAGCCGGATGAACGGGCCGATTGAGCAGGACGCATTATTGTCCTTCGCCTTGCTGAGAAGCAGTGCGGAGCGGCCTTCGAAGTCCCGAAGATTGACGTCGTTGCCGAGCGTCGCACCGACGATCTTGCCCTTCGACGTGACGGCCAGCACCACTTCCGGCTCCGGATTGTTCCAGTCGGACTTGGGATGGATGCCGATATAGGCACCACAACCGACCGAAGACATGGGCTGCGCCTTGGTGAAGATTTCAGCATCGGGACCGATACCCACTTCGAGGTACTGCGACCAAAGGCCGAGCTCCTGGAGCAGTTTCTTGACCTCGGCGGCCTTGTCGGAACCGGCTACGAGTCCTTTGAGATTGTCGCCGAGAACGGGGGCCAGCCGGCCGCGAATTTCCTGCGCGCGCAGCGGATCGCCCTTGGCCTGCTCCTCGATCACGCGCTCCAGCATGCTGTCCGCAAAGGTGACGCCAGCCGCCTTGACGGCCTGCAGATCGGCAGGGGCCAGAAGATCGCCCGCCTCGCCACGGAGGAATGCATCGAGAGAGCCGAGGCTTGCAAAGCGCGACGGGTCGCGCAAAGCGTCGACTAGGCCGTCGATCTCAAGAAGCGCGGAAATCGTTGCCGCGAGCGGGGTCAGGTCGAAGACCTCTCCCTCCGAAATCAGGACCGGGCAAGGTCCGCCGGCGGTTTTGGACCAGACGCGCCCGACGAGCATCGCGCTGGATGCGTCCGCGGGCTGGATAAATTCGGCGCTCAGCGCCTGTTCGAAGCTCACCAGAAATCCTCCACTCATCTCGTACCTCGGAAGGTACGGCCCTATTGTCAGGATGTCTGACAACGAGATGACCTGCTTCTAGTATGACTTTTTGACCATGTCTAGGCCGTCGGTAAGTAAAGTCTGATACGCCACCAGGACCTCCCGGGCTGCGCCAGCCGGCCTGGAGCCGTCAGGACGAGAACCTTTCAATCGTCAGGTCCAGGCGGGCGGCCGCCCCGTTCAGATGATGGCGCATCGCCTCCTCGGCCTTGACCGGATCTCGCGCCGCCACGCCATCCCGGATGGAGACATGTTCGGCAATCGTGACTTCAACGATCTCCTCCAGTATCGCAGCGGCGCGTGCCGCATTGATCGCCAAGCTGATCCGCTCCGCGATGAATCCGATGAAAAGCAGGAAATATTCGTTATGGGTGGCCGCCGCAATCGCGCGATGAAAAGCGAGGTCGGCAACGATCCCCTGCTCCGTCCATTTTTCCGCGCCGGTCATCTGCTGCAACGCCTCGTCGATCTTGCCCAATTCCTCCGGTGTATGATGGATCGCCGCAAGACGAGCCGCCTCCACCTCAAGCGGAATACGGAGCTGAAAGAGATCACGGAAACTTCCCCGATTAGCGAGGTCTCCCTGCTCTATCCGAAGCGATTGCCGACGCTCGATTTCCGTGGCGAAGGCGCCGACGCCCTGGCGGGTTTCCACCAGGCCTTCATTGCGCAATTGAGCTATAGCCTCCCGTACCACCGAGCGGCTGACACCGAAGGTCGTGGCGAGCAGATGCTCAGTCGGCAGTTTCTCTCCGGGTGCGATACGTCCTTCGGTGATCTCCCTGCCGATCTTCGCCGCGATGCGCGCGGGCAAATGCTCGCTCCTGCTGATCTGGCCGAAATCCATTGCCGCCAAGATTGCTCTCCCTTTTAGAATCTCAGTTGACAACCAGGATTCATGATCATCTCGGGGTCAACGGCATGCTTGAGCGCCGTCAACAGCTTTCGGCGGGTCTCCGGCAGCCTGGCGTCGAAATCCGGTCGCTTCAAGCGCCCGATACCGTGCTCGGCGCTGATGCTTCCGGTATAGCGATCGAGCACCTCGTTCACGACCGTCTTGGCCTTGTAGATCAATTGGATCCGCTCCTCGGGCGTACTGCCGGCCGGCGGCAGGACGTTGAGATGCACATTGCCGTCGCCGACATGGCCATAGGAAACGCTGACGGCTCCCGGAAGCGCCTCGGAGACCGCCTTTTCCGCCTCCTCGACGAAAGATGCCAGTTGGGAGAGCGGCACGGAGATATCGGTGCGCATATGGGTCCCGCGCTTCGCCTGGCCTTCGTTCATGCCTTCGCGGATCAGCCAAAGGTTGCGCGCCTGAGTCTGCGAGGCGGCGATCGTTCCGTCGAGGACCAGCCCTTCCTCCATCACACCTTCGAGGAAGCGCTGCATCAGATCGTCGACATCGACGAGGCCGGAACCGGAAATCTCCATCAGCACATAGGCCGGATATTCCGCCGAGATCGGGATCGGCAGATCGGGCATCGCCTCCTGCGCCAGGGTGAAGGCGAGCGGCGGCATGAATTCAAAGGCGGACATCAGATCGCAGCAATCCCGACGGGCCCGGCGATAGAGCTTGATGGCATCTTCCAGGGAGGCGAGCCCGAGCAGCGCCGTGGCTACGTGATCCGGATAGGGCGTCAGCTTGATGGAGACGGCTGTGATGATGCCGAGCGTGCCTTCCGCACCGATGAAGAGCTGCTTCAGGTCGATACCGCGATTGTCCTTTCTCAACGTCGACAGGCCTTCGAGGATGCTGCCGTCCGGGAGAACGACTTCAAGTCCCAGCACCAGTTCGCGGGTCATGCCGTAGCGGAGCACGTTGACGCCGCCGGCATTCGTCGAAACATTCCCCCCGATCTGGCAGCTTCCCTGCGCGCCGAGCGCAAGCGGAAAGAACATGCCCATCTCCGCAATCGCGTCCTTGAGCTCGGACAGGATACAGCCGGACTCGACAACCGCCGAAAAATCGGCCGCATCGATCTTGCGGATGCGGTTCATGCGGGAGAGAGAAAGCACGACCTGCTTCTCCGGAGCATCGGGGATCGCGCCAAGCACGAGGCCGGTATTGCCGCCCTGCGGCACGATCGAAAGCCCAAGCTCCCTGCAGGCTTTCACGGCCGCCGCCACCTGCTCCGTCGAGCGCGGGCGAATCACCGCCACGGTGCCGCTGGTTACGTCGCCATGCCAGTCGCGGCAGTAACGCAGCATTTCCTCCGTTTCGCTCAGCACGATATCTTCACCGAGGATCTGACGTAGCGCCAGGCGCAGTTCCGCAGGGCCCATCGCATCCTCTATCGTCTTTGCGCTCGTCATGCTCCTTGCCCCTCCTCGCCCGTCTCTGCCAAAGCGCCCGCCATGTGCCTGCACGCGACCGAGAATCTTTTGCTCGAACCGCCACTATCCTGTTTTCAATCGGAGCATATAAGGTTATCAGACAACCGTACAAGACAAATTTTCGATCCGCATGAAGACCTGATCGCATGCGGCCTCACTCAAGGAGGAGACATTCATGCATATCCTGATCATCGGCGCTGCCGGCATGGTCGGCCGCAAGCTCACGCAGCGCCTCGTCAAGGACGGTGCTCTCGGCGGAAAGCCGGTGGAGAAACTGACGCTCGTGGACGTTGTGACGCCGGAGAGACCGCAGGGTTTTGCCGGAACGGTCGTTGCACGCGAGGGCGACCTTTCCGCTTCCGGCGAAGCCGAGAAGCTCGTCGAGGGGCGCCCGGATGTCATTTTCCATTTGGCGGCAATCGTTTCGGGTGAAGCCGAGCTCGATTTCGACAAGGGCTACCGGATCAATCTCGACGGCACGCGCTATCTCTTCGATGCGATCCGCCTTGCTCACGATCAGGACGGCTACAAGCCTCGCCTTGTCTTCACCTCGTCGATCGCCGTGGTCGGAGCGCCGCTCCCCTTCCCCATCCCGGACGATTATCATCTTACTCCGCTTACGAGCTACGGCACCCAGAAAGCGATCTGCGAGCTGCTGCTCTCCGACTACAGCCGCCGCGGCTTCTTCGATGGCATCGGCATCCGCTTGCCGACGATCTGCATCCGCCCCGGCAAGCCCAACAAGGCGGCTTCCGGCTTCTTCTCCAATATCCTGCGCGAGCCGCTGGTCGGCCAGGAAGCCGTGCTGCCTGTTTCGGAGGATGTCCGCCACTGGCACACCTCGCCGCGTTCGGCGGTCGGTTTCCTCATCCATGGCGCGACCATCGACCTTGAAAAGGTCGGCCCGCGGCGCAATCTTTCCATGCCGGGTCTCAGTGCAACCGTGGGCGAGCAGATCGAAGCGCTGCGCCGCGTTGCCGGCGAAAAGGCCGTGGAGCTCATCCGCCGCGAACCCGACGAGATGATCATGAAGATGGTCGCTGGCTGGGCGCCGGGCTTCGAGGCCAAACGCGCCACTGAACTTGGGTTCACTGCCGAAAAGAGCTTCGACGAGATCATCCGCGTGCACATCGATGATGAACTGGGAGGCAAGCTGTGAGCGGGAAGACGAAGATTGCGTTTCTCGGCACGGGTTTGATGGGGGCACCGATGGCGCGGCGCCTGCTCGGTGCCGGTTTTCCTGTTACGGTGTGGAACCGTGACGCCGCCAAAACCGAGCCGCTGGCTGCCAATGGTGCTGAAGTCGCTGCCTCGCCGGCCGATGCCGTTGCCGGCGCAGCGGTGGTCTTTACCATGCTGACAAATGGCCAGGCCGTATCCGAGGTCCTGTTCGAGCGCGGCGTCGCCGATGGCCTGGCGGAAGGTACGATCGTCGTGGATTGCAGCTCCATAGCCCCGCAGATCGCCCGCGAACATGCGCGCAGGTTGGCGGAAAAGGGCATCCGTCACCTCGACGCACCGGTGTCAGGCGGTGTGGTAGGCGCGGCCGCCGGTACGCTGGCCATCATGGCCGGCGGCGACGGCGGTGCGGTCGAAAGCCTGAAGGACGTTTTTGCGGTGCTCGGTAGGGTGACGCATGTTGGCCCCAGCGGTGCCGGCCAGGTCTGCAAGCTCGCCAACCAACAGATCGTCGCCGTCACAATCGGCGCGGTGGCCGAAGCCATGATCCTCGTGGAAGCCGGCGGTGCCTCGCGCGCGGCCTTTCGGGACGCGATCCGCGGCGGCTTCGCCGAAAGCCGGATCCTCGAATTGCACGGCGCCCGTATGGTGGAGCGCAACTTCGTGCCGGGCGGCGCTTCGAACAACCAGCTGAAGGACCTGAACGCCGTGATGGCCATGGCGGATGAACTCTCCCTCGAGCTTCCCCTGACCAGGCAAGTGCGGCAGGAATTTGCCGATTTCGTCGAGTCCGGCGGCGGCGAACAAGACCACAGCGGACTGCTTCTGCATCTCGAAAAGCTCAACCAAGGTTAGGTCCCGCCATGACTGACAAACGCCAGCGCCGCCTGCGCTCACAGGACTGGTTCGACAATCCGGACCATATCGATCTGACGGCGCTTTATCTGGAGCGCTTCATGAACTACGGCGTGACGCCGGAGGAATTGCGTTGCGGCAAGCCCATCATCGGCATTGCCCAAAGCGGCAGCGATCTCACCCCCTGCAATCGGGTGCACATGGATCTGGCCAAGCGCGTGCGCGACGGCATCCGCGATGCCGGGGGGATTCCGATCGAGTTCCCGACGCATCCGATTTTCGAAAACTGCAAGCGCCCGACGGCCGCCCTCGATCGCAACCTCGCCTATCTCGGCCTCGTGGAAATTCTCTACGGCTATCCGCTGGATGGCGTGGTGCTGACCACCGGCTGCGACAAGACCACTCCGTCCGCCCTGATGGCGGCCTCGACGGTCGACATCCCGGCGATCGTGCTCTCCGGCGGCCCCATGCTCGACGGCTGGCACGAAGGCGATCTCGTCGGCTCCGGCACGGTGATCTGGCGCATGCGCCGCAAGCTCGCGGCGGGCGAGATCGACCGCGAGGAGTTCATGCAGGCAGCACTCGATTCGGCTCCCTCCGTCGGCCATTGCAACACGATGGGCACGGCTTCGACAATGAACGCGATGGCCGAAGCGCTCGGCATGTCGCTCACCGGCTGCGGCGCTATCCCCGCTGCCTATCGCGAGCGTGGGCAGATGGCCTATCGTACCGGACGCCGCGCCGTGGAACTCGTCTTCGAGGACCTGAAACCCTCTGACATCCTGACCCGGGAAGCCTTTCTCAATGCCATCCGCGTCAACTCGGCGATCGGCGGATCGACCAATGCCCAGCCACATCTTGCGGCCATGGCGAAGCATGCCGGCGTCGAGCTTTATCCGGACGACTGGCAGGTACATGGCTTCGATATCCCGCTGCTCGCCAACATCCAGCCGGCGGGTGCCTATCTCGGCGAACGCTATCACCGCGCCGGCGGCACACCTGCCATCATGTGGGAGCTCCTGAAGGCTGGAAAGCTCGACGGCGACTGTGGCACCGTCACGGGAAAAACCATGGCCGAGAACCTCGTTGGGCGCGAATCCACGGACCGAGAGGTTATTCGCCCCTTCAACCAGCCCCTCAAGGAAAAGGCAGGCTTCCTGGTCTTGAAGGGCAATCTCTTCGACTTCGCCATCATGAAGATGAGTGTCGTCTCCGACGATTTCAGGAAGCGCTACCTTCAGGAGCCGGGCCGCGAGGGCGTTTTCGAGGGCAAGGCCGTGGTCTTCGATGGCTCGGAGGACTACCACAAGCGCATCAACGACCCTGAACTCGAGATCGATGAGAACACCATCCTTGTGATCCGCGGCGCCGGCCCCCTCGGCTGGCCAGGGTCGGCGGAAGTCGTGAACATGCAGCCGCCGGATCACCTCTTGAAACGCGGCATCAGGAGCCTGCCCACCATCGGTGACGGACGTCAATCCGGCACGGCCGACAGTCCCTCCATCTTGAACGCCTCGCCGGAGAGTGCGGCCGGCGGCGGTCTCGCCTGGCTGCGGAGCGGTGATGTGATCCGCATCGACTTCAACCTTGGGCGCTGCGACATGCTGGTTTCCGACGAAGATATCGAAAGACGCAAGGCGGACGGCATTCCCGCCGTGCCGGCCGATGCGACGCCCTGGCAGCGTATCTACCGCAAGTCCGTCACCCAGCTTTCCGACGGCGCGGTGCTCGAAGGCGCAGCAGACTTCCGGCAGATCGCCAAGAATATGCCCCGCCACAATCACTAGAGCACTTCCAGGAAAAGTGTGTAACGGTTTTCCGTCCGGAAGTGCGTTGGATCAATGCTCTAGCGCAATTCCCAGGAAGCGTTCGTAGCTTCTAAATCCCTGATGATGGAAGGGCGGCTCCGGCCGCCCTTTTCTATTCAGCGGATAGCTCGAAGCCAGAAGTCGGCCCGGGCATGAAAGTGCGTCGGCGCGGAAATCATCGTGCACCGCCTAGAAACCCGTCATTTATTTAGTCCGCCACGCCCTTCGAATCATAAGGGCTTGAAACGGCTTCGACACCAGAGCGGCCGTCGCCGCTCCACGCGCGAGTTGCACCCTCTCGGCGATTTTCGCGTCGCCGGGATCGTCTGCCTCGGAAACGCGTTCCCCCTCCTGAACGTTTGAGCGCCAAGTATATATTCTCTTGAATGAAAGGAATTCGGCATGAGCCGTCTCGTCATTGTTTCCAATCGCGTACCCGTTCCTGACAAGGGCGGCATTACGCCTGCCGGTGGGCTGGCGGTCGCGCTGAAAGTCGCCCTTGAAGAGCATGGCGGCATCTGGATGGGCTGGTCGGGACAATCAAGCGGAGAGCACGAGCCGCAGCCGCTTGCTCAGTTGCAGCAAGGCAATATCACCTATGCGCTTACCGACCTGACCGATACCGACGTAGGAGAATACTACCACGGCTTCGCCAACCGGGTCCTTTGGCCGATCTGCCACTACCGGCTTGATCTTGCCGAATACGGTCGCAAGGAGATGGCCGGGTATTTCCGCGTCAACCGCTTCTTCGCCCATCGGCTGGCGCCGCTCGTCAGGCCCGATGACGTGATCTGGGTGCATGACTACCACTTGATCCCTCTCGCCGCGGAACTGCGCCAAATGGGTTTGAAGAATCGGATCGGCTTCTTTCTCCACATTCCCTGGCCGCCTGCCGACGTGCTCTTCACGATGCCGGTTCACGAGGAGATCATGCGCGGCCTGTCGCACTACGATGTCGTTGGGTTCCAGACCGATCATGATCTTGAAAACTTCGCCGGCTGCCTCCGGCGGGAAGGCATCGGCGATGAACTTGGTGGAGGCCGTTTCAGCGCTTATGGCCGCGTGTTTAAGGGCGGCATTTATGCAATCGGCATCGAGACTGCGGCCTTTGCCGAATTCGCCAAAAAGGCATTGTCCAACAAGACCGTCAGGAAAGCGCGTGAAAGCATCGAGCACCGCAGCCTGATCATCGGTGTCGATCGCCTCGATTATTCAAAAGGGATCACGCAGCGCATCGATGCGTTCGAGCGCTTCATTCTGGCCAATCCGGCCCAGCAGGGGCGTGTCACCTATCTGCAGATCACGCCGAAGTCGCGCTCCGAAGTGCCGGAATACGAAGCCATGCAGCGCACCGTGGCCGAACAGGCCGGCAGGGTGAACGGCGCGCTCGGCGCAGTCGATTGGGTGCCGATACGCTATATCAACCGTTCCGTGGGCCGGCATATTCTTGCAGGGCTTTACCGGCTTGGCAAAGTCGGCCTCGTGACGCCGCTTCGAGACGGGATGAACTTGGTTGCAAAGGAATATGTGGCCGCGCAGGACCCGGACGATCCAGGCGTGCTCGTGCTTTCGCGTTTCGCCGGAGCCGCCCGCGATCTGAGAGGTGCCCTGCTCGTCAACCCCTACGACATTGAGGGTACCGCAAACGCTATGGCGCGCGCACTCAGCATGCCGCTGGAAGAGCGGAAGGATCGCTGGAAGACGATGATGGATCACTTGCTGGAACACGACGTTTCGCGCTGGTGCCGGGATTTTCTCAATGATCTGACGACATCACCGGATCCGTCGGGTTAGATCGCTGCTCTCTACATCTTTGGACCTTCAAAAAAGCGGTACGCCTGTGCACCATTACCGGCTGCCTGCCAGATCATGCGGCACTGGGACCTGGATCATCATCATGTGGAATGGCCGCTTTCCGGGGCCGCGGCCGGAAATTGACCACTTGCGGAACGTGGTCGATCAGTCGCACGGGTTCGGTGCTCGTCTGTTTCAGGCGAGCCTCTGACTCGGTTTGAAAGACGATGCGCTCGACGGCGAGGGTTTCAGGCCAGCCGTCCTCTCCGAGGATTTCGGTCCTCTCGCCGACGGCCAGCCCAAGCAGCGCCAAACCGCGCACCGTCCGAACGGAGATGGCGGAATTGGCACAATTATCCGCTGCGTTGCGGACCAGCAAATGTGGTCCGGCGCGCACGCCGTTGACGGTGTAGGTCACCTGCGTGTCCAGCGTGACGATATTCTCAGGTATGTCTTCGCGGAAAAACACGCTGGCATAGTTCAACTTCTCGCGCAGTAGAATCGTGAACGATTCCGTGTGGCCGGTTTCGTCCAGCATAGACATCAGGATGTTGAGGTCTCCTGCAGTCAGTAGGCAGAAAGCTTCTCTCGACATGTGCATCTCTCCAGCTTCCGTCGGGTCATGGACCTGCCCTCCCGAGCAAGTATGGGGCACGAATGGCCGCAAGCATCGCAGCCGGCCTTTGTTCGTGCTGACGAGACAGGAACTCCCTGCGCCGACCGCGAGCGGTTCGGCACAGGGCTATGAGCCTGCGGTGAGGCGACCTCCTCTGGGTTTCCGCTTTCTGCTATCGAGCAAATGCATGGGGTCCTCGGCGGAGAGTGTCTGGGTGTCGGCGAAGCCTCAAAGGGCCAGTTCGTCCTTCACGTCGTCCTCGACCCGAACGACCGCCAGATGGTTTCTCTGCCCATCTCGAGAGAACCACTCGACCGCCTGTCCGGATCGGAGACCCAGGAGCGCCACTCCCACCGGCGTGAGGACAGAAATCCTTCCCTTCTCGGCATCGACGTCATCGGGGTAGACGAGAGAGAAGGTCCGGCGGGGGCCGTCCTCGCCCTCGCAAGTGACGATAGACCCTATTTTGACGACGTCGGGCGGCATCTGGTCGTCTGGAAGAACGCAAGGGCGCTCCAGCTTTTCGATCAATTCAGCGGCGATGTCGAAGTCCCTCGACAAGGCCTGATAGGCCAGGCGGCTGAGCAGACGGTAGTCCGTCGCTCCAATGAACGGCAGGGGCAGATTCGACGAGACCATGATGCTGGACATCTGTTCGCAATACCTCCGGAACAGGCACGGGATTTCCGCGCGCATGCAGTTGAAATATTCGGGAAGATTGTCGCGCATGTCAGCGAGAATTTTGTGCTGAACGCGTTCACCCAGGATCCGGCGGGCGACGAGGCCGGACCCGGGTTACGATCCTGCGATCAGGCGGATCCCCAGAGCGTTAAGCGGATATATGTTGCGGTTGGTCAACATGGCTGCATGATCGCCCGCGGTATCGGGGAAGTCAAGCCGCCGGGGTCAGTGCCGCAAATGCGAAAGCACCCGCGGCACGCATCTCAAACGGCCTTCACCGCCCCCTGAGCGCTCAGACCACACCGAGGGCATCCTCGCCTCGGCGACCCTCACGAGCCCGCTCTGTTGGCTCCGGGAACATAGTCTCCCGGGGGCCCACATCTCGAAAGCGGAGGTGGAAACTCCCCCTGCATTCGCGGCCTTCCCAGGGGCGAACAGTACACCCGCCTCCTAGAGGACGTCATCGCCTGAAGATGTGAATCGCGCCGCCGGCGTCGTCGGATACGAGGATGGACCCGTCGGGCGCCTCCTTGACGTCCACCGGACGACCGACGTTTCGGAGGAAAGTGGTCGCCGAGACCGGGCGGCCGCCACGGAAGCGAACTCGCACGACCTGATAGCCGACCGGTACCGACCTGTTCCAACTGCCGTGCTGGGCCACCAGAGCATCACCGCCCAGGCTGCGGAAGAAATGAATCCCAAGCGCTGCGACATGCGCCTGAAAATTGAAGACAGGGCGAATTTGGCGCGCGGGCGGCGTCGCGTCTTCGAACCCTGTGAGCGGCACCTCGCCCCCGAAATAGGGGAAGCCGTAAAAGCCGCCCGGCCGGAGCGCGTTCAACTCGTCGGGCGGGACATCGTCTCCCATCCTGTCGGCGCCGTTGTCCGTAAAGAACATTCTGCCGCCGCGCCAGTCGAAGCCGACCGAGTTGCGCACACCCCAAGCCACTCTGCGAAGGTCGGACCCGTCCTGGTTCATGCTGACGATCGTGCCCTGCAACCCGCGGGGAACGCAAATGTTGCAGGGTGATCCCAATGAGACATAAAGCCGGGAATCCGGGCCGACGGCGATATAACGAAAACTATGGGCCCCCGAATTCGGCAGGTCTTGCCGGAGGTCGCGTCTGCCGCTCAAAGTACCGCCGCGGCCGATTTCGAACGCTGTTATGCTGCTTCTTGAAGCCACGAACAGTCGACCGCGTGAGCAGGCGACGCCGTTTGCATTGGAAAATCCTGAGGCGGCCCGCCGGGCGCGGCCGCCGGGCAAGGACACGGCATAAACCGAGGAGCCCTTGGTTCCGACGAACAATGTGTCGCCGCAAACCGCCATCTCGCGTGCGGCCGGCACGCGGGCGAGCAGTTCCCCCCGCGCCGCATAGAGGGGCACGCCGAAGGCGAGCGCCACGACCGAGACGAGCGCGAGAAAACCGGCCTTCGGGAATGAGGCGCCCATCGCTACCCCTCCGAGTGCACGCTGAATTGCGTTGGAGCAGATTTGGAGCGGCGTAGTCCTGTTTCAAGCCGGCGCCCGAGCCTCACGGCGAAGTGATCTCCTCTATCCGTTATGAAAGGCGAATGGCAAGTCAGCTCGGTGGTAGGAGGCGTCTGGAGCGCTGACGGGACCTTCATGCGCCGCGTCGGGGAATATCATTCCGGCAACTTGCTCGGCAGCCAGACCCACGCCACCATCCCGACTGCGAGCGTCAGGAGACCGCCCGTGCCGATCGCGACATGCATGCCGGTGAGGAACGCTTCTTGTGCCTGAATCAGGCTTTGATGTGCAAGTCCGGGCTGATCGAGCGTTTCGTCGAGCGTCCCTGCTACACCGGGGCCGAATAGCCGGAAGTTTAGCGTGGCCAACGATCCGAGCACGGAAATGCCGAGTGCGTTGCCCAGTTCGTTGCTGGTCTCTGCTATTGAACCCGCCGCACCCGCCCGGTTCGCAGGAACCGCCGAAACCGCGATATCGGCTACGAGGCTGAAGGACAGTCCATATCCGACGCCGGCGATCATGGTCGAGGCGATGAAGACCGCAATGCCTGTCTCGGTCGTCGTGAACAGCAGCAGGAAGACGCCGGCGCTGATCAGCAGATGCGTTGCCACGAGTGCGGTCTTCCGACCGATCCGTTCCACGATGCGGGCAGTGGCCACGCAAGTTGCCGTCAGCACGATTGCACCCGGCAGTGTCAACAGCGCGGCGGTGAAGACATCGATGCCCAGCACCGATTGCAGGTAGACGCCCGACAGATAGCCGGCAGCAGACCATACGACCAGCGACAGAAGGCCGGTCAGAATAGCGATAGAGAAGATGCGTTCGCGGAAAAGACCGAGGTCGAGCAGCGGATATTCGAGTCTCGTCTGTCTGCGGACGAATAGCGCCAGCGCCGATATGCCGGTGGCTCCGGCGACGATTTGTGTTGGGGTGAAGCCATAGGCGGCCGCATTCTTGAGCGAATAGGTGAACAGCAGGATGCCGGCAAAGGACAGCACGAGGCTCGCCAGGTCGATGCTGCCGCCGACGGTAGAGCGCACCTCCCGCAACAGGATCGGTGCGCCGATCATGAAGCCGATGACGACGGGGACATTGATGAGAAACACGGCGCCCCATTCGAACTGCCGCAGCAGCATGCCGCCAATGAGCGGCCCGATCGCAAAACCGGCTGCGAAAGTGGCCGCAAAGATGCCGATAGCCTGAGCGCGCAGTCGCGGATCGGGGAACAAGGCGCTGACGATGGCCAGGCCGGAAGGCAGCAATGTTGCGCCACCCAGCCCCATCAGGGCACGTGAGGCGATCAGCTGCTCGGGCGTTTGCGAATAGGCCGCGCCGAGCGACCCTGCGCCAAAGACCGCCGCGCCGGTCATGATGAGTTTTAGTCGGCCGTAGCGGTCGCCGATATTTCCGAAAACGATCAGCAGGGATCCGACCACGAAACCGTAAATATCCAGGATCCAGAGCGCCTGATCAGCGGTCGGCATGAGGGCCGAATTGACATGCGGCATAGCGAGATAAAGGATCGACCCGTCCATGGCCACAAGCAGGACCAGGGGTAAAATGGCGACGAGGCCCAGCCATGCGGTTCGATCGACGGAGCGTGGAAGTGAAGTATCGGTCATGGATACAAATCCTCTGCGAACGGCATGCCAAGGCGTGCCGTTTCGGCCGACCGCGGGAAGGCCGGCGGATGGTTGCGATTGAAGGATAGCTACTATATACTTCAGGTAAGTTACTTTTGGTACATAGCGATGTCAAGCAGGTCTAGAAAGATGCAGCCTCCCGCCAAGCGTGTCCGTCTCAGTCGCGAGCAGCGGCGGCGCCAGCTGCTTGACGTGGCGTGGCAGCTTGTGCGGGAAGAAGGATCGGATGCCCTGACGCTGCCGAGGCTCTCGCAAGGAGCTGCTGTCGCCAAGCCGGTGGTCTATGACCATTTCGGCACGCGCAATGGGCTGCTGATAGACCTCTATCGGGATTTTGACGCGCGGCAGACGGAGATGATCGACGCCGCACTCGAGGCGAGCGGCCCGACCCTCGAAGATCGAGCCAGGGTCATCGCAACCTCATACGTCGACTGTGTGCTCGCGCAGGGCCGGGAAATGCCCGGCGTGCTCGCAGCCCTTGCGGGCTCCCCCGAGTTGGAGATGGTAAAGAGAGACTATCAACTGGCTTTCATCGAGAAGTGCCGAAGGGCACTGGCGGCTTTCGTGGGGCGGCGAGGCATCGAACCGGCGGGCTTCTGGGCCATGCTCGGCGCTGCTAACGCCCTGTCGGATGCCGCCTTAACGGGAGAGATCACGGCTGAGCAGGCGCAAGATGAGCTTTTCGAGACCATTGTCGCGATGATCGACAGAAGTCATCGTTGTGGGACCGCATCGGCAACGTGTTGAACACTCACATCTACAGCGCCGCGCGTCTTATCGGACGCGCAAAACGCTGTCGCACTTTGATCTGCTGCATGCTTTGTCCTTTAATTGGCTACGATCAAAGGACGCCAGAAAACGGTCACTCGAACAGGTCTGGATTGTCCGCCTCGATCTGCGGCAGGTCGGCGAGAATGCCGTTGAGATGGTTGCGCATGGCGATCGCTGCAGCGTCGGCATCCCGGGCGTCGATGGCGGTGATGATCGCCTCATGTTCGGCAATCAGTTTCTTCATCGAGTCGGGATGACGCAGCTGGAGGTTGCAGACTCGATCCATGTGCGCCTTGATGTCGGAGATGGCGTTCCAGGCGAGGCCGCAGCCTGCACCCTCGGCGATCGCAATATGGAACTGCTCGTCCTCCCGTCGAAAAGCGTTGTGGTCATGCGCCTCATTCGCCGCCTTTTGCCGAGCGAGGATCGTGTCGATCTTGCGTCGCGTCCAGCTATCGAATGTCTCGCTGGCCCGGCGCGCCACCGCGACTTCGATCGCCTCGCGTACGAAGCGGGATTCCATCATTTGTCTGGCTGAAATCCGCACGACGACGGTGCCCCTGTTGGGCCGGATATCCACCAGTTTGGATTTGCCGAGAGCGATGAGCGCCTCGCGCACCGGCTGACGCGACACGCCCATGCGTGTGGCGATTTCCTGCTCGGATAGCCGCATTCCGGGGGCGAGCTCCAGCCGGATGATGGATTCGCGCAAGTCCCGCTCGACTTGGGCCGCGGCGGTTTCGCCGGTGTCGATCTTCAGGGATTCGAGGTTCATGTCTTTCGCCGCCGTCATCCGTTGACATCCAATTTGAACCACCATACAGTACCATACAATTCAGGCGCAACAGAAATCCGGCAAACCGGATGAACAGGGAGGGGCTGGCACCGCGCGGGCCGGCCTGAGAACGCTATTGCTGTCCAATTTCATCGCACCCGATTCCAATGATCCCCGCCTCCGCATTAAATCCCGCTACCAGATGCTTGTCGATGGCAAGTCCGTCGATGCCGCTTCGGGCAGGACGATCGATCGGGTGAGCCCCGGCCACGCCGGCGTGGTGGTCGGCATCTGGCCGGAAGCCTCGGCCGACGACGTGCGCAAGGCCGTCGCGGCCGCCCGGAAAGCCTTTGATACCGGCCCGTGGCCGCGCATGTCGGGCGCAGAGCGGTCGCGCCTGATGTTCAAGGTCGCCGACCTCATTCTCGCGAGGCAGGAGGAGCTGGCGCTGATCGAGAGTCTCGAGGTCGGCAAGCCGATCGTGCAGGCGCGCGGCGAAATCGGTTTCTGCGCAGACCTCTGGTCCTATGCCGCCGGCCAGGCCCGCGCGCTGGAAGGACAGACCCACAACAATATCGGCGACGATCGCTTGGGCCTTGTCCTGCGCGAGCCGGTCGGGGTCGTCGGCATCATCACGCCCTGGAACTTCCCCTTCATCATCGCGTCGGAACGCGTGCCCTGGGCGATCGGCAGCGGCTGCACGGTCGTGCTGAAGCCCTCCGAGTTCACCTCGGGCACGTCGATCCGTATGGCGGAGCTGGCGCGCGAAGCCGGCATTCCCGATGGCGTGTTCAACGTCGTCACCGGTTATGGCGATCCCGCTGGCCAGGTGCTGGCCAAAGACCCGAACGTCGACATGGTCGCCTTTACCGGCTCTGTCCGCGTCGGCACGAAGCTCGGCGAGATCGCGGCGCGCAGCGTCAAGCGCGTCGGGCTGGAGCTTGGCGGCAAGGGGCCGCAGATCGTCTTCGCCGATGCGGATCTCGACGCGGCGGCAGACGGCATCGCCTATGGCGTCTACCACAATGCCGGCCAGTGCTGCATTTCCGGCAGCCGGCTTCTGGTGCAGGAGGGCATCCGCGATGCGCTGATGGAGCGCCTGCTCGACATCTCGCGCAAGGTGGCCTTCGGCGATCCGCTGAACGAACGCACCAAGATCGGCGCAATGATCTCGCAGGCGCATGCCGAAAAGGTGCATTCCTATGTGACGGCCGGCATCGCATCGGGCGCGGAACTGCTGCTGGGTGGCGAAAGGATCGGCAGGGAGGCCGGTCTTTACTACGCACCGACCGTCTTTGCCGGCGTCACGCCCGACATGTCGATCGCACGCGAGGAGATCTTTGGGCCGGTGCTTTCAACGCTGACCTTCAAGACCGCGGACGAAGCCGTAGCGCTGGCGAACGCCACCGAGTTCGGTCTTTCGGCCAGCGTCTGGTCGACCAATCTCGAAACCGCGCTGCAGAGCATCCGCCGCATCCGCGCCGGCCGATGCTGGATCAACAGCGTGATCGACGGCACGCCGGAGCTGCCGATCGGCGGCTACAAAAAAAGCGGCCTTGGCCGCGAGCTCGGCCGCTACGGCTTTGACGAATATTCCCAGTTCAAGGGCGTCCACGTAACGCTCGGGCGCCCCGCGCCCTGGTTCACGTAACAGGCCGCAGTCTGGGGTCAGGAGGAGGAATATCTCGGCTGGCGTGATCTTTGGTCGGAGCCCGCCAGCCGAGACTTGGGTCTTGCGACCCCGCAATGCACATCCAAAGGGAGGATACGCAAATGAAACTGACCAGGCTCAGAACCGCAGCGCTGGCTGCGGGCCTTGCCACCTTGTTGACGTCGACCGCACTCGCCGCAGACGTCAAGGCAACGATGATCATCTATCTCGATCCGAGTGTGCAGTTCTTTAATCCGGTGGTGAAGGGAGCGCAAGACGCCGCCGCTCAATTCGGCGTCGACCTCGACGTACAGTATGCCAACAACGATCCGGTGCGCCAGAACGACCTGATCGAGAGCGCGACGGCCAGCGGCGTCGACGGCATCGCCGTCGCGATCTCCAGTTCGGATGCTTTCGATGAGAGCATCTGCGCGGCAGTCAAGGCCGGCATCATTGTCATCGGCTTTAACAACGATGACCTCGACGGCGCCAAGGGCAACTGTCGCCAGGCCTATGTCGGCATGGACGAGCTTGCCTCCGGCTATGAGCTCGGCAACCGCATGATCAAGGAATTCGGCCTCAAGTCCGGCGACGTCGTCTTCAACCCGCGCGAAATTCCGGAAGCGAGCTTTGCGGTCGCCCGTGGCGGCGGCATCGAGAAGGCGATGACCGAAAACGGCATCAAGGTGGAGACCGTTCGTGCTGGTCTCGACCCCGCCGAAGCGCAGAACATCATGGCGCAATTCCTCATCGCCAACCCGAACGTGAAGGCGCTGTTCGGCACCGGCTCGGTCACCTCGACCGTCGGCGCGGGCGCCATCAAGGACGCCGGCGTAGACATTCCATTCGGTGGTTTCGACCTTGCGGTCGAGATCGTAAACGCGGTGGAATCCGGCGCGATGTACGCGACCATGGACCAACAGCCCTATCTGCAGGGCTACTACCCGATCGCCCAGATCGCGCTTGCCAAAAAATACGGGCTGACACCGACCGACATCGACACGGGCCAGGGCGCCTTCCTCGACAAGTCGCGCATCGGTTCGGTCAAGCCGCTGATCGGCAGCTACCGCTAACCGCGTTCCGTGGGAGCCTGCCGGCGCGCCCGGCCGGTTCCCCATTCCCCAACGATCGAGTGCCAGACCGTGACACCTGTCCTAGCCGAAAGTGCCGCGCCACGCTCGCGGACCCAGAGACAATCCATTCTCAAGCAGATTATGGGCATGCCCGCGGGAGCGATCTTTCTCGTCTTCATGACCCTGCAGATCGTCTGCATCGCCGGCGCGCTCCTCTATCCCGACGAGTTCCGCTACCTCTCGCCGCAGAACCTGACGATCCTGATGAAGGCGATCCCCGTGCTCGGATGCCTCGCGCTCGGAGCCGGCGTATTGATGATCGCCGGTGAATTCGACCTTTCCATCGGCTCCGTCTACACGTTCACGGCCGTGCTGATGGCGTCGCTCGTCAATGCAGGGCTGAGCGCCTTCATCGCAGCACCGATCGGTATTCTGACCGGCCTGCTGATCGGTTCCCTCAACGGCCACATCACCCTGCGCTTCGGCCTGCCGTCCTTTATCGTCACGCTCGGCGGGCTCCTCTTCTGGCGCGGCGCGGTGCTGCTCTACAACGGTGCCGTCCAGGTGCGTTTCGACCCGGAGCCGGTCTTCACCAGCCTCTTTTCCGGCACCCTGTTCGGCGTGAACGCCGCCTTCATCTGGATCGTCCTCTTCGTCGTCGGCTTTCACCTGCTGCTACACCGCCACCGCTTCGGCAACCACGTCTTCGCGACGGGTGGCAATCGCGGTGCGGCCGAGGCGATCGGCATCAACACCAGCCGGGTCAAACTGATTGCCTTTGCGATTGCTGGCGGCATGGCTGCGGTCGCGGGCATTCTTGCCACTGCCCGCGTCGGCAGCGTGCAGCCTGGGCAGGGTGCGGGTCTGGAACTCCAGGCGATTGCCGCCTGCGTCATCGGCGGCCTGTCGCTGCGAGGAGGGCGCGGATCGATCATAGGCATCTTTCTCGGCGTGCTGCTCATCCACACGATAACCGACGTCCTGCTTCTCCTGCGGGCACCGGGCTTCTATCTCGACATGTTCATCGCCACGCTGATCGTGCTGGCCGCCATCTTCAACCATCTCATCGAGCGGCGAGGTCTTGCGTGATGTCGACCCCCAATCTTCTCGAACTGCATAACATCTCGAAGAGCTTCGGTGCGCTGACCGCGCTTCGCAATCTGAGCTTCCATATCGGCGAGGGTGAAGTGGTCGGCCTTTTGGGCGACAACGGCGCCGGCAAGTCGGCGACCGTCAACCTCATCTCCGGCATCCACAAACCGACGGACGGCTATCTCACCGTGGATGGCAAGAAGACGACCTTCACCTGCCGCTCGGATTCCGCCGATGCCGGCATCGAAACGATCTACCAGCACACCGCGCTGGTCGATTCCCTCTCGATTACCCGCAACATCTTCATGGGCCGTGAGATGACCGATCGCTTCGGCTTCCTCAGGCAGCGCGAGATGCGCGACATCGCCATGGAAGTCTTGCAGAACGCCGTGCACATCTCCGGCATCGATTCCCCGGACACGCTCGTCGGCAATCTCTCCGGCGGGCAGAAACAGGCGGTCGCAATCGCACGCGCCGTCTATTTCAAGAAGCGCGTGCTGCTCCTCGATGAGCCGACCTCGGCGCTCTCCGTACGCGAAACGGAAGCGTTGCTGAACCAAGTGCTGAAGCTCAAGGCGGAGAATGTCTCGAGTGTGCTGGTGACCCACAATCTCTACCACGCCTACCAGGTCTGCGACAGGTTCGTGATCATGAGCCATGGCACGAAGGTCTTCGACGTGCAGAAGGCCGATACGACGATCAACCAGCTGACCGAATATGTCGTGCTTACCTGATCCCCCACTCCTCGAAAGCAAGAGGCAGATGCCGTGACTATTTCCGTATCAGTTCGCCAGGTGGTCGGGCCGGAGGATGCCACAAGGCGCAACACGCAGGGCCTGCGCGACGGCTTCGTCATCGAAGCGCTTTTCCAGCCGGGCCGAGCCAACCTCACCTATAGCCATCTTGACCGCATGATCGTCGGCGGCGTAGTGCCGGCGGCGGACAAGCTCGTGATCGACCGGATTGCCGAGACAGGCACGCAGCGCTTTCTCGACCGCCGCGAAGCGGCGATCATCAATATCGGCGGCGCCGGCACGGTCAGCGTCGGGGACAAGGAGCATGTGCTCGGCTTTCAGGAAGCGCTCTATGTCGGGATGGGCGGTGGTGCGCTCGGCTTTGCCAGCGACGACGCTAACGCGCCGGCCTTGTTCTACCTCCTGAGCGCGCCCGCGCACCGCTCCTGTCCGACCGTGCACATCACCCGCGACATGGCGAAAAAGGTGAGCCTGGGTTCGGCAGAAGAGTCCAACGCCCGCACCATCAACCAATATGTCCATCCGGATGTCTGCGAGAGCTGCCAATTGCTCGTCGGCCTCACGATGTTCGAGCCGGGTTCGGTCTGGAACACCATGCCGGCGCATGTGCATGACCGGCGGATGGAGGTCTACCTCTATTTCGGCATGCAGGAGGCGACGCGCATCTTTCACTTCATGGGCGAGCCGGGCGAAACACGGCATGTCGTCCTGAAGAACCATGAAGCAGTGCTCTCGCCAGGCTGGTCGATCCACTCCGGCGCGGGTACCGGGCGCTACGCCTTCATCTGGGCGATGGCTGGCGACAACATGAGCTTCACCGACATGGACAAGGTGCCGATGGAAGCGCTGCGGTGAATATCAAAAGATCCTCAAGCCCGCCGAATCCAACCAAAAGTCAATCGTGATTCCCTGCCCGTCCTGGGCACAGCCGGTATGGGCGTAGGACCTTTGGCGCCTTAGTCTCGGACCAATGTCCTATCGTCGTAAACAGACGACATGCTAGATTCCGCACTCTGTTTGGTGCCCTGCTAGACTGAGGCCCGGTGATTCCACGGCGGACCTTACCTCGCGAGGCTATGCAACCACCCATTGCTTGGGGATTCGGACATGGACGACCGCGATACGAACCACAATGGCGAGAAAAATTCTGCTTCGGACCTCTTGGAAATTGCGACACAACTCGCGGCGCTGGCCGAGGACATCAAAACCTTGGCTGCAATGCCGATCGAGCAGATTTCAACATTGATCGAACCGGGCGATAGACCTGAAGCAAGCTCGGAATGACCGTAATTCCCGCACGGGTGGGCGCGGCTCTCGTTGTTTTGCCCGCCGTGATCGAAAGGCCGCCGCCTCGGTGCACTCATGGAACCATTTTTCGGCAACAGCCATTGCGCATTCACCTCGTCGATGGATACAGGGCGTAACAATGGACGTGCAGAAGGCTGGAATGGCTCGGCTGCTATTGGCGGCACCTAATGTTCGCGACAGTGCCTGGATGATTCACGACCTCACTTTCTTGAAGCTATGCGAGGTTTACGAGCATGCGTGCCTGCGGCGCGACGTTCTGCGATGTGCGGGATTAAAAGACGACGCCGCCCTGCTCAAATCCGAAGAGGAATGCAAAAGCCTCGAAGTGGCCGCCATCGCTTACATTCGCGAGCGCCAAAAGTTCTCCGGCCTCGGGCGCCAATGAGGCAGGAGTGAAGCGACCATCCGAAGGAAAGTCCGCAGACCATACCGCGTCGAGCGACCGCTGCCCCAGCTCCGCGAGCATGGTCTGATACATGAGATCGATCGACTTCAGCATGGAGGCATCCTGTCGTTATTCCCTTTTTGTGGAAGGTATAACACAGCAGGAAATAGAGAAGGGAATGCGGTTCTCCAGAGCGGTTCACCCGGGCCAACCCGAAGGCTTCGCAACGCCTGTGGAGACTATTTTCCTTCCAACCACTCCTGCAGTTCCGCTTCCGCCCGCTCCAGCGCGCTGTAGTTCAGGAGTTTGCGCAGGAAGGCGATCGTGATGGCGCGGGCACGCAGATTGAAGCGGCCGTCGTCATTGTCGTCGCTAGCGGCCTGGTAGACGTCGAGCTTGTCGTAAAGCTGCTGCAGGCGATTCTGCACACTGCGCAGCGACAGGCCGCGGCGCCTGCCAATAGCCCTGTCGGTAAGGCCAAGTGCGATATCGACGAGGATCTCGTATTCGGAATCGGTAAACCCGTTCGTCTGGCCGAGGCTCTTCTGCTGAAGACCCCGCACCTCGCGATCAATGACGCATTGGCTCTCGATGAAGATAGAGCGCAGTGCAAGCTTCAGCCTCTCGTCTGACGCGGATTTCAGGACGTAGCCATAGGCAGCTCCATCCGGAACGATGCGCGAGACGCCGCGCACATACGCCTCGTCCGAATAGTTCGACCAGAACAGGATGCGGGTCTCCGGCCGTTCCTTCCAGATCGTGCGCGCCGCCTCGATGCCATTGCGGCTCGCCATCTGCAGATCCATGACGATATGCGCTGATTTATGCTCGCGGGCGAGCTTCTCGCCGACCGTTCCATTTTCCGCCTCGATCACAGTGTCGCATTCCGGCAGGGCGGCATTGACCGCCTCATGCAGGTAGGAGCGATGCAACGGGTCGTCCTCGACGATCAGAACCTTCATTCCGCCCTCTCCTCAATTGAGCCCGAGTCGTGCGGCGCGAGCGGCAGCACCACGCGGACCACGGTGCCTCGATTATTGTGGCCCGGACCGATCGTGAAACGCGCGGAAATCAGTCGCGCCCGGGTCTTCATGTTGTCGATGCCCTCGCCGATGCGTCCCCGCGTTTTGGCAAGTCCGGTTCCATCATCCGAAATCTCGATCGACAACCGGTCGTCGTCGGCGTCGAGCCGCACCTTGACGGCAAGCGGGGCAGCGTGGCGCACGGCATTGTTGATCGCCTCCTGAGCGATGCGGAACAGCGCAACGATGACGGTCGGCTCCAGCCGTTCCAGCGCGCCATTCGTCTCGTCGGCAAGGCCCCATTCGATGATGGAGCCCGTGTCCCGCGTCGAACGGTCCAGGTGGTGCTCGATCGCCTGGGTAAGTCCAAAGAGCTGGAGAACGGAAGGCTTTGCCTGCTCGATGATCTGCCGCAGGTCCTGCATGCAGTGCTGCAGGGAGCGGGAGACGGGCTCCAGTGCTTCCGGCGCCACCTCGCCGTTGCGCGACAGCCGATCGATTCGGCGAGCGAGACGCGTCAGGTCGGCGAGGGTCTGGTCGTGAAGGTCCATGCCGATGCGCTGGCGCTCCTGCTCCAACGCTTCGGTGAGTCTCAACGCACCTAGCCGCAGTCCCTCCTCGCGGGCACGGGCTTCCGCTTCCACGATCGCCGACCGTTGCGCCTGCTCGGCCGCCCGCAGCGCGAAGAAATAGGGCGTAAGCAGGTCTGCGATGATGCGGGCCCGCTCGACGTCCTCCATTGTATAGACACCCGCTTCCTGCGAGGAGCATGAAAGCGCCGCGATGATAGTGCCCTGCACCTTCATCGGTACATGCAGGCGGCTCCTCAGTGACTGTTCGACGATAGGCCGCTTGAACGCACCCTCGAAATGGAAGCGCGGGTCGGTCATTGCGTCGTCGGCCAGCAGGAAGTCCACTTCGCCCCACAGAAGGGAGCGGATCGGACTGTTGACGACAGGTGCGCCGGCGAGATCGCCCCAGGCGGTCTCGATACCCGTCTCATAGGCGGTGTGATAGTTGCCGTCTTCCAGGAGCACGCAGACATCGAGATGGTCGTGCGGGATAATATGCGCGACCTCCGCTGCGACGGAGCGAATGGCCGAGCGAAAGTCGAGCTGGCCCGCAAGCAACCGGGAAATGCCGAGATAATGATCGAACATAACTGCGGGTGCAGGATGCAGCATGGTGTTTCCTCCAGAAGCGGCAGGCTCCTCAACCCGCCGCAGTCGCTTCGCCAGTAAGCGCCCGCGGGAGCGCCGCCGTCTTGCGTAAACCCGCAGCTTGTTTCGCAAAACCCGCAAACATCTTGCCGCCTTGCGCCTGTACAGGTCCACCGATCTCCCGCATCCTGCCCTTACTGAGAGGAGGAAGCTCAGTGCAAGAACAATCTCGCCCGAACCCGATTGGCCGGGACGGGTGAAGCGATCGCCTGCCAGGCGATCATGAGGGAGAGAGACATGACCATCCGTAAGATGCTTCTGGCATCGGCCGCGATCGCTTGCGCCGCGATGCCCGCTTCCGCATTTGCCGACACCTCGGCCAAGAAGATCGCCCTCTCGAACAACTATGCCGGCAATTCGTGGCGCCAGGCCATGCTGACGAGTTGGGAAAAGGTGACGGGCGAAGCCGTGAAGGCCGGCGTCGTCGCCTCGGCCGACGCCTTCACCACCGCCGAGAACCAGGCAACGGAACAGGCCGCGCAGATCCAGAACATGATCCTGCAGGGCTATGACGCGATCGTGCTGAACGCCGCCTCACCGACAGCGCTGAACGGCGCGGTCAAGGAGGCCTGCGATGCCGGCATTACCGTCGTCTCCTTCGACGGCATTGTGACCGAACCCTGCGCCTGGCGCATCGCCGTCGATTTCAAGGAAATGGGCCGCAGTCAGGTCGAGTATCTGTCGAACAAGCTTCCGGACGGTGGCAATCTGCTCGAGATCCGCGGCCTTGCCGGTGTATTCGTCGACGACGAGATCTCGGCCGGCATCCATGAGGGCGTCAAGCAGTTCCCCCAGTTCAAGATCGCCGGCTCCGTGCACGGAGACTGGGCGCAGGACGTGGCGCAGAAGGCGGTTGCCGGCATCCTGCCGAGCTTGCCTGACATCGTCGGGGTGGTGACGCAGGGCGGAGACGGTTATGGTGCCGCGCAGGCCATCGCCGCGACCGACCGGAAGATGCCGATCATCGTGATGGGCAATCGCGAGGATGAACTGAAGTGGTGGAAGGAGCAGAAGGATGCGAACGGCTATGAGACCATGTCGGTCTCGATAGCGCCTGGTGTCTCCACCCTGGCCTTCTGGGTCGCCCAGCAGATCCTCGACGGCAAGGAGGTCAAGAAGGACCTCGTCGTTCCCTTTCTGCGCATAGATCAGGACAATCTCGAAGCGAACCTCGCCAGTACCCAGGCCGGTGGCGTCGCCAATGTGGAGTACACGCAGGAAGACGCGATCAAGGTCATCGAGTCGGCGAAGTAAGTCTCCCGGTGGCTGCCGCGTGGCCGTAGATGACCGCGCGGCAGCCTTGTTGAGCAGATGATGGCGAGCAGTATGGACGACGTAGCGAAGGCGATCATTGCGGTCGATGGCGCCAAAGTGAGCTTCGGCGCAGTCAAGGCGCTCGACGGCGTCACGCTTCGTGTCATGCCCGGCGAATGCGTTGGGCTCGTCGGACATAATGGGGCCGGCAAGTCCACGATCGTCAGCGTGATCAATGGCGGCCTCACGCCGCACCACGGAACCGTCACGAGTGACGGCGAGCGGCAGGAACACTACGGCATCAATGCCGCCCGCGACCGAGGCGTGCGTTGCGTCTTTCAGGAGCTGTCCCTCTGCCCCAACCTCTCCATCGTCGAGAACACCCGTCTTGTACATCGCGCTCTCGGCGGTTTCGGCTGGCGTTCGCGGGCTGCGACGATCATCGAGAAGAGCCTCGACGCCGTCTTCCCCGGCCATGGCATCGACAGCGGCCGGACCGTGGGAGATCTTTCGATCGCCGAACGGCAGATGGTCGAAATCGCTCTGGCCTTTTCCGATGCCGGCACTCCCGCGCGGTTGGTGATCCTGGACGAACCTACATCGTCGCTCGATGCAAGCCTCGCCCGTCAGATGCTCGACCATGTCCGCCGCTTCATCGTCGGGGGCGGATCCGTCATCTTCATCTCGCATATCCTGCACGAGATTCTCGAAACCGCCGACCGTATCGTCGTCATGAAGGACGGCCGTGTCGTCGCCGAACGTCCGGCGCACCGCTTCGACCATCACGGGCTCGTGGAGGCAATGGGGAGCGTCGCGAAGGCGGAAACGGGCCAGCGTCCGGTGCGCGACCAATCCGCGGAGCCGGTCATTCTGTCCCATCAGGCAGCGGGTATTCCCTTCATGGCACGCACTGGCGAGATCATCGGCCTCGCTGGCCTGGCTGGCCACGGACAGACCGAGCTCCTCCTCGCGCTGCATGCCGCCCGGTCCGGCAACTGGCTGCCGCAGCGTAATCCGCTCGTCACCTTCGTCGCCGGCGACCGCCGCCTCAACGGGGTTTTCGAACTGTGGAGCATCCTGCGAAACTTCTCCATCGCCTCGCTCGGCGACATGTCCCGCCGCGGTCTCGTCCTCGAGGCCGGCGAAAAGACGAGAGGAACGGCCTGGAAAGAACGGATCGAAATACGCACGCCCGATTTGGACAACCGCATCCTGTCGCTTTCCGGCGGCAACCAGCAGAAGGTTCTCTTCGCCCGTGCACTCGCCACGCGCGCACGGATCGTCCTGATGGACGATCCGATGCGCGGCGTGGACGTCGGGACCAAGCAGGAAGTCTATGCGATCATCCGCGAGGAAGCGGCGCGCGGCCGCACCTTCATCTGGTACTCGACGGAAATGGACGAGGTTTGCCTCTGCGACCGGGTCTATGTGTTCCGCGAGGGCCGCATCACGGCCGAACTCGGCGGCGATGCCGTCAACGAGGCGAACATTATCTCCGCCTCCTTCGAGGGGGCAGCATGAAGTTCCGCCTATCCTCCGACGCCATTCGCCTTGTCATTCCCGCTCTATCGCTGTCGCTGCTGCTGGCCGCGGTGTTCTGGCTGCAACCGCGCGCCATGAGCTATATCGGCCTTAACCTGCTGTTCAACCTGGCCGTGCCGATCGCGCTCGCGACGATCGCGCAGATGCTCGTGATGGCGGTGAACGATCTCGATCTCTCGATGGGCGCCTTCGTCAGCTTCGTCGCCTGCGTGACCGCGACTTTCCTGCGGGACACCCCGGCAATCGGCATCCTGATTCTCGCCGGCGCGGTCGCAGCCTATGCGGCGATCGGCGTCCTCATCCATTTGCGCAATCTGCCGTCCATCGTCGTCACCCTCGGCATGAGCTTCGTCTGGGGCGGCCTTGCGGTGCTGTTGCTGCCGGCACCGGGCGGGCAGGCGCCCGACTGGGTGCGGTGGCTGATGACCGTCAAGCCGCCCCTGGCCCCAATGGCGATCGTCGCCAGCATCATAATCGCCGTCATTGCGCATTTCATCGTCAAGCGGTGCTCGCTCGGCGTTCTGATCCGCGGCGTCGGCGGCAACCAGCGCTCGGTGGAGCGCGCCGGCTGGTCGATCGTCACGGCGCGCGCGACCGCCTATGCCCTCGCCGGCCTCTTTGCGGTCCTGGCCGGCATCGCCCTCGTCGGTTTGACCACCTCGGCCGATGCCAACATCGCGTTGCGCTACACCCTGCTGTCGATCGCCGGCGTCATCCTTGGGGGCGGCGAATTCATCGGCGGCCGCGTCTCTCCCATCGGGGCCGTCATCGGGGCGCTGACGCTGACGCTTGCCGGCTCGTTCCTCTCCTTCCTGCGCATTTCGCCGGACTGGCAGATTGGCGCCCAGGGCGCGATTTTGATCATCGTGCTCGCGCTCCGCCTGATGCTGAACCGCCTCGAGAAGCGGGAGAAACGCCGATGAACGCGCTCATCCGCCAGTTCGGCAAACCCTGGGTCTGGTCGTGGCTTGCTGCCTTCGTGGTCTGGTTCCTGACGATCATGGTGACGGGCGGCGCCGGTACGCTCGGACTGTCACAGGCAGCGCTCACCTTTGCGGCCTTCTCGGTGATCGTCGGCATCGGGCAGATGTTCGTCATCACCCTCGGCCCCGGAAACATCGATCTCTCGGTTCCCGCCACCATGACGCTCGCCGGCACGGTGGCACTGAAGTTGATGAATGTCGAAAACGGCATGATCCTGCCCGGCCTTCTCCTTGCCGTCTTCATTGGTCTTGGCGTCGGTCTTTGCAACTATACGCTTATCAAGGCGCTGCGCATCCCGCCGATTATCGCAACGCTCTCGATGAGCTTCATCGTCCAGTCCGCCGCGATCTGGACGAACCGCGGTCTTCGTATCAAGCCCCCGAGCGTGCTTGCGGAATTCACCACCACGAATACGCTCGGCGTCCCGAACGTAGCAATCGTCGCTTTCCTGATCTCCATCCTCGCCTGGATCCTGCTTGAGAAGACGATCTACGGCCGTTGGATCTCGGCGATCGGGCAGAGCATGCCGGCCGCGCGCATGGCAGGCATACCGGTCGACGGAACGCGCTTCGTCACCTACCTGTTCTGCGCCGTGCTCGCTTCGATCAGCGGCTATCTGCTCGCCTGCTTCTCCGGCGGCGCGGCGCTCAACATGGGCGCGGAATATCTTCTGATGTCGATCGCCGTCGTCGTGATCGGCGGCACGGCGGTCGCCGGCGGCGATTCCAACGTGCCGGGCATCTGGGGCGCATCGCTCTTCATGTTCCTCGTGGTCTCCATGCTCAACACCTACGGGCTCGGCGCAGGCATCCGCCTCATCATGACCGGCCTCATCATCATCAGCGTCATCATGCTCGCCGGCGGTCGCCGGGGCATGCGATAAACGGAAAGACTGCCATGGCCGAGGCCTCCATCTACGAAATCCACGACCCGCGCTTCCGGCAGATGATCGTGACCAGCGCCGGTCTCGACGAGCTCTATTCGGGCTGCCGCTGGGCGGAAGGTCCCGTCTGGTTCAACGACGCGAACCAGCTCCTGTGGAGCGATATTCCCAATCAGCGCATTCTGCGATGGACGCCGGAGGGCGGCGTTTCCGTCTATCGTCAACCGTCCAATTTTACCAACGGCCATACGCGCGACAGGCAGGGACGGCTCATCTCCTGCGAGCACGGCACGCGCCGCGTCACACGCACCGAGGTGGACGGCTCGATCACCGTACTCGCCGATCGTTTCGAAGGCAGGCGGCTCAATTCGCCGAACGATGTGGTGGTGAAGTCGGACGGCACAATCTGGTTCACCGATCCCACCTACGGCATCATGTCCGACTACGAGGGCTATCGCGCGGACCCGGAGCAGCCGACGCGCAACGTCTACCGGCTCGATCCGGAGACCGGCGAGCTTTCGGCAGTCGTGACGGACTTCATCCAGCCGAACGGCCTCGCCTTCTCGCCCGACGAACAGACCCTCTACGTTGCGGATTCATCGGCAAGCCACGACGACCGCTTCCCTCGGCACATACGCGCCTTCGACTTGACGGACGGCGCCCGGCTCGCGAACGGCCGCGTCTTCTGCGTCATCGACAAAGGAATTCCGGACGGCATCCGGACGGACGCGAACGGAAACTTATGGTCGAGCGCCGGAAATGGAGTGCACTGTTTCGATCCTGCCGGCAAGCTGATCGGCAAGATCCTCGTTCCGCAGACCGTCGCCAATCTCACATTCGGCGGTCCAAGGCGCAACCGCCTGTTCATTGCGGCAACCCGCTCACTTTATTCACTTTATGTCGCCGTGACGGGATCCCAGGCGCCTTAGAGCCATTCCAGGAGAAGTGTGTAACGGTTTTCCTCGAAACGGCCAAAGGCGTCGCTCGTCTGATCGGAGGGGCGGCCTCCTCCGGGCGATAGGTTTCCGGCGGAGATAGCGAAGTTCGTCATCGAGCACGCCTTGTGCAATCTCGATCACCAGGGTTTCGGCCGACCGGCGGTGCCGCCTGCGGCGGACCTTCGAACGGTCCTTCATGTCGAAGGAGCTGTTTCCCCCGAAAATGCCGAACCCGTAATGCTCAACCAATCGGTTGACATTACCCCATTTCAGCAATACTAAACCATATGGTTGACGAAAAGCTGACTCTGACATTCGCTGCCCTTGCGGATCCCACCCGGAGGGGAATGCTTGCCGCTTTGGCATCTGGTGAGAAGCCTATCAGCGAACTCGCCCGGCCCTATCAGATGACGCTCGCTGGCGCCGCAAAACATGTTGCGATCTTGGCGCGAGCCGGCCTCATCGAACGGCGCAAAGTTGGCCGCCGGAATATCTGCCGGCTAAACGCCGGGAATCTGAAAGAGGCGAATGACTGGCTCGCCCAGTGGGAGCGGTTCTGGAACGTTCGCCTGGACGCGCTTGAACAGGCCCTAAAGGAGGAGCTGAATCAATGACTACAGACAAGATCTCGCCCGACATGCTTCGCTTTGAACGAATCCTCCCGGCACCTGCCGCTACCGTTTGGCAGTACCTGGTTGATCCCGACCTCCGCGCGCGCTGGTTCATGTCGGGTCCAACGGACCTGCAGGTTGGCGGCGCCTTCGGGCTGACCATGGATCACGACCGTCTCTCGGACGAGGTCGTTCCTACGCCGGACCGGTACAAGCCATATGTTGGCCATCGCTGGCACGAACGCATTACTCGCTATGAACCACCTCATCTCCTGGCCTTCACATGGGAGGACGGGAAGGCGGGGGAAGTCACGTTCGAGCTGACCGAGATAGACAGCGGAACGACACGCTTGGTCCTGACCCACACGGGCCTTCGTGGCTCTGAGGACGCGCTCAACTTCGGTGCCGGCTGGCACGCGCATCTGGCAGTTCTTGAAAAACGGATCGTTGGAATAAGCATCCCCGATTTTTGGGCCCTTCATGCCGAAGCTGAGCATGAAATGAAACGGGCGCTAGCTTCTGAAGCGTGACGAATTCCGCTCCCGCTGAATACCACCGAAAGGAACGGGGCGATGAAGGAACGTTTCACATATTCCACCTACATCCGCTGCAGCCCCGATGTTCTTTGGCAAGCCCTCACGGCCCAGGAGGTTACCAGGCAGTATTGGGCGGGCACCTGGCAAGAAAGCGACTGGTCGCGGGGCTCTCCTTGGCGGCTGGTTGCTCCGGATGGGCGGACAGCAGATTCGGGAGAGGTCCTTGAGGCGGATCGACCGAACAAGCTTGTGATTTCCTGGCGCGACGAGCTTCATGAAGAGCTCCGCCAGGAGGGGCATTCCAAAGTTAGCTACGTCATCGAAGAGATCGGCACGTCGGTAAAGCTGACGGTCATCCAAGAATCCGAAGTGGAAAACTCCGTTGCTATCGCTGCTATGTCGAAGGGTTGGCCTCATCTCTTCGCGAGCGTCAAATCTCTTCTGGAGACGGGCTACCCGCTTGAAGAGACAAGGGCGTGGCCCGCAGACCTTTGATCTCGGATCACGATGTCGCGCCGCCGCAGCTGCCTGGCCTATCTCGGGTCGACGATTGCTCTACGTGTTTAGATGTCTGGCTCAAACCTGTTTTTCGCCGCGCTGACGTCGGTCGAGTGAGGCTGCATCTGTGCAGCGTCGAGCGCGATCCTCACGGCGGTCAGATATGATTGCTCGTCGGCGAGCTCCGGCGTGTATTGGCGAACCGTATAAAGCCCCAAGAGCGCCAGGTAGATGGCTTTCGCAAGTTGTTCCGCCAGTGGGTGCGGCGCACCAAGAAGTTTGAACTCCTCCGTGAGGTGTTTTGTGCGCATCGCGTCCACCTCCCGCACTGCCGCCCTTGGCAATGGGTCCTGTGCCGCCCACGCCCGAAGCGCGCACTCTGTTTTCGCGACGTCCAAAGCACCAGACGTCGATACGACGGCGAGTTCTGCCAACGCTTCCAAGCGTTCACGCGGTGTGTCGAAGTGACTAGTCTGTTCGATTAGATTGGCGGTGAAGTCACGCTTCCAAAACTCTATGATCGCCTCGAGAAGCTCGCCTCTATTCTTGAAGCGCCAGTAGAACGGGCCTTTGCTCACACCAAGAATCACGGCCAAACGTTCCACCCTGACCGCCTCAATACCTCCGGCTGTCAGAGCAGATAATCCGGCTGCGACCCAATCGGCCTTTGTTGGCCCATCTTGTCCATCTGCCATTCGACCCGCCTCACGCTTCATCCCGTCTGCCGAAGCTAGGGCACTTCCAGGAAAGTGTGTAACGGTTTTCCGTCCGGAAGTGCGTAGTTTCAAAGGGTTGGAGCGCCGGCTGCGCTTTCCGCCGGCCGGGCGGCCGCCCAAAATATGATGAGGCCTACCGGGCCGAAGATCGCCCATTGAACAAGGCCCCATGGATCCCCGAACCAGACAAAGGTGAAGAACAGGCAGATACCCGAAACCACCAGGAAATGGCCTCCGATTATCCAGGCTACCGGCCAGCGCCAGTCGCTGCGGAATGCCGCCACCAGCGTGGCCACGGCAGCGCCCGCTATCAGCGCCGCCATCTGGTACCACAAGATGTCGAGCACACCGGCCGAGGCAGATGGCAGATTGGCCGAGTAGACGGGGTACATCACCTCGGGCGTCCCGCCCATGATGTGATAAATGGCGGCAACTGCATTGATTGCGGATGCCACGAGAAGTGCGCTACGGCCGGCGCGCCCATCTCGAAGGCGATTGACTCTTGCATCCGTTCTCATCGTGCTGATCCATGTCTACTATACGGTGGCGTATACTACGCCGGTGCGGACACGTCAATACGGTGGCGTATAGAAAAGTTGTGGCAGAGACCACCGGGAACGGACAGTTCTCCCCTCGCCCTGAGGCGACTTGAACCAGAGCGCTGAAATTGCACGACGAGATCAGTAACCGCCGACGATCGGAAGGATCTCGCCGGTGATGTAGCTCGACATTTGCGGAGAGGCGAGAAAGACGTAGGCCGGAGCAATTTCCTCTGGCTGCGCTGCACGCTTCATTGGCGTTTGGGCGCCGAACTTCTCCACATCTTCAGCCTCTTTGTCCGATGGATTGAGAGGCGTCCAGACCGGGCCGGGCGCGACGGCGTTCACGCGGATACCTTTGGGCACGAGATGCCCCGAAAGAGCACGGGTGAAGGCATGAATCCCCCCCTTGGTCATGGAGTAGTCCAGAAGCTCCTTCGAGCCGGTAAGGCCCGTGACGGATCCAGTGTTGATGATTGCCGAGCCGTTCTTCAAATGAGGAATAGCGGCCTTTGCCATGTAGAAGTAGCCATAGAGGTTCGTCTTCAGCGTTTCGTCGAAGTGCTCGTCGGTCAGGTCCTCGATGTCACGCGTGTGGACCTGGAAGGCGGCGTTGTTGACGAGGATGTCGAGGCGGCCAAGCTGCATCACCGTTTTTTCCACTGCCTTTCGGCAGAAGCCCGCATCCTTGACATCGCCTCTGATCACAAGGCACTTGCGTCCCTCCTTTTCAACGGCAGCCTTCGTGTCATCTGCGTCCTGAGGTTCGTCGAGATGCACGATGGCGACGTCCGCCCCTTCACGGGCAAAGAGGACCGCCACCGACCGACCGATGCCGGAGTCACCCCCCGTGATCAGCGCCACCTTGTCCTTCAGCTTGTCTGAGCCCTTGTAAAACGGGGCATCATACATTGGCGCGACGGGAAGATCAGCCTCTGAGCCTGGCTTGTCCTGATGCACCTTTGGAAATGGCGGCTCCGGATAACGGCGAGCGCCCGCCTGCATGGCTCCTGAGGCCTTGGGCTTTTGCTTCTTGTCGGCCTCTTCAACCTGCTTCTGGATGTCGCGCTGCTTCTGCCCGGTTTCGGATTTCATTGGTACCTCCATCGATTGAGGAGGTTAAACGCCGGCGGGGCCAAAAGGTTTGGGCAAGACCGGCTCCCCGCTATCCTAAATCATCGTGATCTAATGAGGGGCCAATGTGCTGTCGTTGATGTGTGCGGTGGCATATACCCGCCGGGCGACGATCGCGAGAAGAAGGAGCGTCACCGTCGCAACAACGCAACATATGGAAAAACCAAGTGAGAAGCCGCTTTTCGCCGTCTCCAGCCAGACGGCTGAAGTTGAACCCGGCATCGACCGAGCTGTCTCGACTGCGCCGGCAAGAGTCGCAGAAACGGCCTCGGCTTGCACGGGATTGAGGCTGCTCAGGTCGGCGCGGTTCATCGCCATACGATAGACCAAGGTCGCCAAGCTGCCGAGCACCGCGATGCCCAATGCCCCTCCAAATTCTGCGCTCGTTTCCGATATGGCCGAAGCCGAGCCTGCCCGTTCGGGCGGTGCAGTTCCCACGATCAGGCCGGTCGTGGTGAGGACGACAGGAACGAAGCCGAAGCCGATGATCATGCTGGAGCCAAGGATCCCGATCAAGCTCTCGGCGTAGGCGGCGACAGCCATGGCGGCAGCTCCCGCCGCATTGATCAAAAGCCCGCCGAGCACGGTCCTGACGGGTCCGAAGCGGTTGGTGAAACGGTAGGCCTGGAAAGACATGACTGCGAAGACGAAGGCCGATGGCGCAGACCAGAGCGCAGCCTCCAATGGCGACAGACCGAGCACAAGCTGCAGGAAGAGGTTCTGAAACAGGAAGACGCCGAAGACGAAGAAGACACCGGCGAGGTTTACCATCAGCGAGGCCGTGAAGGCTGGCACCCGGAAGAGCGCGAGGTCGACCAACGGATCGCTGAGGCGCCGCTGACGCCTCACAAACAGGAGGCCGACCAGAAGCCCCAGTCCGATATAGACGACTTGGGCAAGCTGGACGCCGTCGGCAGCCATGTGCTTGAAGCCGTAGATGATCGGCAGAACGGTCGCGAGCGAAAGCACGACACTCAATAAGTCCAGTCGGCCGGCATCATTGTTCCTGTATTCCGGCAGCAGAAACGGGGCGACGGCCAGAAGCAAGAGCATGACTGGTATGTTGATCAGAAACACCGATCCCCAGTGGAAATACTGCAGCAGAATTCCGCCGATGAGGGGGCCAACGAGGCCGCCCAGCGCAAAGGCCGTGCCCCAGATGCTGATCGCCCTGTTTCGCTCCGCCTCGTTTTTGAAGAGATTGACGATCAGCGACAGAGTGGAGGGCGCGATCGTCGCACCGGCGATGCCAAGCAGGGCCCGTGCCAGAATGAGTTGCCCCGGCGTGTTCGAAAAAGCCGCAAAGGCGGATGCGACGCCGAAAGCAAAAGCGCCCATCAGCAACACGCGCCGGCGACCGATCCGATCACCCAGCGTTCCCATGGTCACGAGAAAGCCCGCGACCATGAAGCCATAGATGTCGTTTATCCAGAGCAGTTGCGATGCGGACGGATCGAGGTCCGCGACGATCGCTGGCACCGCGAGGAAAAGCACCGACAGGTCCATCGAGTAGATCAGGCATGCGATCGACAGGACGCACAGGCCAACCCACTCGCGGCGGCTTGCCTGCTCAGTCGTGTTAATAGTCTCGGCCATGGTCGTCCTCCCGGAAGCCGGCGGAGATTTCCCCGAATCGCATCAGTTGACAAGTGTCAATTCGACCGGCTTCGATGCCAGGGCACGCTTTCATGGATGCAAGCTCAGCTTAAACGAGACCGTCGTCCCTCATCACCGAAGTAATCACACGTGGAAATGATCAAAAAGGCTGCTGACATTGATCGGAAAGCATTCGCGCTGTAGGTTCGGCACGCGAGCCAAAAGTGCGCGAGCTAGGAGGGACTATCATGCCTAAAGGTACTGTTAAATTTTTCAACGACGACAAGGGATTTGGGTTCATCACGCCTGAGGATGGCGGAACGGACGTCTTCGTTCACGTGTCTGCCTTGCAGCACGGCGGTTCGCTGAAAGAAGGTGACAAGGTCAGCTACGACGTCGGTCAAGATCGCAAGACCGGAAAATCGAAGGCGGAAAACGTATCCGTGCTTTGATCGACGGACGCTCTCAATGAGCGTGCGTAAAACGCTTCCGAGAGCAACGCCGAGTTCCTGTCGCTCAATGTGATACGTCCGACGGCAGAATTACGGCAAGACCAGAGCGCCTCAGTGTTTCATTGAAACACTGAGGCGCTCTGTCCATGAAGCGACGCGTGTCACGGAAGCCGCTACACACTTTTCCTGAAAGGGCTCTAAAGCCGGATCACTCCTTTGACCACGACGACCCCGGCGCCGGAGAGTTCCGGCAGGGGAGCAAGCCGGATACGCAGAATGCTCCGGCGGCCCATTTTGGTGCCCTGTTCGATTACCAGTTCGTTGTTCGTGAGGTTTCCCGTGGCGGCAAGATAGGCCGCCAGGGGCCCAGCCGCGGTTCCCGTCGCAGCATCCTCCCAGAGACCGACGGAGGGATTGAAAAACCGAGCGTAAGCCGTATTGGGCCCATCAGCATCGAGCGCATAGATGTAGCAGCCCTCCGCGGGCGTCTTCTCAAGAACGGCGAGCAATTTGTCGGCGACTGGCCGCGCTCTGTCCACGGAATCCACATTCAGGACGCGCACCATCAGGTGCGTGGCTCCGGTATCGGCCGGACGTGCAGGCGGGTCGGGCAAAATGTCTCTGAGAGCGAGGCCGAGGGCGTCAGCCAGAGGCGCGACGTCATCCAGCGGATCCGACAAGCGCAACGGCATCTGGCGCATGCGGCCATGGATGCGACCGCCGACCGACTCGAGCTCAATGGGCAGAACATCTCTACCGATCTCCTGCTGAAAGGTTCGGGCCGCGGTCAGCGAACCGAGATCGCCATTCTCCCCGAGCCAGAGCCACGCCCCAAGGGCATTGTGACCCGCACCGAACACCTCTGCACCGCTCGCAGTGAACGATCGCAACTTCCAGTCCGCCCTTGTGCTCCGCATGAGGAATGTGGTCTCGGCTTGATTGAATTCGCCTGCGATCCGTCGCATCTGGTCATCTGTCAGTTCGTCCGCGCCCTGTATCACGGCCAGCGGATTGCCCGTCAGCGGCACATCCGCAAATACATCGATGAGACCTGCGATCAACTCAACCATTTTTGTTCCGCCTTTAATGAGCTAAATTTTAGTGTAGCGTAGCTTTCATCACGGTAGTCATTTAATTCTAAAGAATAAAAATCGAAATTCTCAGCTTCAAGATGAACTGGATTCAGCATGCACCGTCCGCGCCTGCCTCCCTTGTCCGCTCTTCGCGCCTTTGAAGCCGCCGCGCGCCGCGCCAGCTTCAAAGCCGCAGCTGAAGAGCTTTTGGTGACACCTACGGCAATCAGCCATCAGGTCAAACAGCTCGAAGCTTATATGGGCCTGCGCGTACTGGACCGGACGCCCAGAGCCGTGACGTTGACGCCGCAAGGTAAGGCGCTCTACGAGGCGACGGCCGCCGGTTTTGGCGAAATCGAGCGGGTCGTCACACGACTGCTGGCTGAGACGGCGCCGATAACAGTCACCCTGACGTCGACGATAGCATTTCTGAGTCACTGGCTGGTGCCGCGGATGGATGCGCTACGACAAACCATCCCGAACATCGACTTGCGGTTGCACGCATCGAACACGGTCGAGGACTTGCGCTCCGGGGGCATCGAGACCGCGATACGTTACGGGCGTGGTCCATTCGCTGGCGCAGCCAGCACGCAACTTTGCAGCGACGTGATGACGCCGGTGTGCAGTCCAAGACTCGGTCTATTGCAACTTGACGACCTCAGGCGCGTCGCATTGATCCACATCGACGGGCGAAGTCGCCCGACGCCGAAACCCGATTGGAATCGCTGGTGTGAAAAGGCCGGCATCGCCGACGTCGATACCAGTGCCGGCCCCCGATTTCCCGATAGCATGTTGGCCGTCCAGGCGGCCATTGCCGGCCAAGGCGTGGTCATCGCCAGTCGAGTGCTTGTCGCTGATGCACTTGCTGCTGGTTTGCTGGAAGTCCCATTCTCGCAATCACTCGCCGGCGACGCCTATCATTTTGCCTGCGCCTTGGGGCTGGAACAGCGATCTGACATCGCAGCACTTCGGATGTGGTTTAAGACCTCGCTTTCCGCAGCTCAGCCGGAGCCCCCAGACCGGTGACCGTGAGCCTCGCGGCTTGTCCTTGACCGCTACGTGTATCGAGATGAACAAGCTCAAATCAAGTTCCTTAGAGCGGGATGCATTTAGGCGGAATCGGAAAGGGGATTCCTTTTTCTGCGCAAATCAGATTCACCATTCAGGCCGGTGAAGGAGGCCGGCCTTTATGGCGAGACCTTTTTCGAATGATCTTCGGGAACGCGTTGTCGATGCGGTGACGGGCGAGGGCCTATCGTGCCGGGCAGCGGCCAAGCGCTTCGGCATCGGCATCAGCACCGCGATCGATTGGGTGCGGCGGTTTCGCGAGACGGGCAGCGCCGCACCCGGCCAGATGGGTGGGCACAAGCCCCGCAAGCTTTCCGGTCCGCACCGGGCTTGGCTGCTTTGCCGCTGCCGCGAGCGCGACTTCACGCTGCACGGACTTGTCGCCGAGTTGAGCGAGCGCGGCCTGAAGGTGGATTATCGCGCCGTCTGGACCTTCGTGCACGAAGAGGGGTTGAGTTATAAAAAAAGACGCTGGTCGCCAGCGAACGGGAGCGGCCCGACGTCGCCCGCCACCGGGCACGATGGCTGAAGCACTGCCCCGGAATTGATCCCGCCCGCCTCGTTTTCATCGATGAGACCTGGACGAAGACGAACATGGCGCCGCTGCGGGGCTGGGCGCCTCGCGGCGAACGACTGGTGGGCTACGCCCCCTTCGGCCATTGGAACACCATGACCTTTGTCGCCGCACTCAGGGCCGACCGCGTCAGCGCTCCCTTTATCCTCGATGGCCCGATCAATGGCGAACGCTTCCGCATCTATGTCCAGCAAGTTCTGGTGCCGGAACTCAAAGCCGGCGACATCGTCATCCTGGACAATCTCGGCTCCCATAAGGGTCAGGAGATCCGCGCCGCCATCCGTAAGGCCGGCGCCCGCCTGTTCTTTCTGCCGAAATATTCCCCCGATCTCAATCCGATCGAAAAGCTCTTCGCCAAAATCAAGCACTGGTTGCGTGAGGCACAGGCCAGATCACGCGATGCAATCCATGACGAACTGCGCCACATTCTCCAAGCCGTCACCCCACAGGAATGCGCAGCCTACTTCAAAGAGGCGGGATATGAACGGGCTTAAATACATACCGCTCTAGCGCCCCCTTACGACAACCTGTGCATCGATCGCGCTGCCGTTGCTTTTCGCTGAAAGTGTCACAACGCCGCCGGAATAACTGTCCCCCCTGCCGACTCGCCATTGTCTCGTCAGGCCCGGCAGCACGTAACCGACAAACCCATCACGTCGAGCGATGACTGCGCCGCCCTGCATCAACTGCACATCAGACAGCCTCAACCTCCTGGCGCCATTATTTTCAACTACGAGCATGAGCCAGCCGCGGGAGCGTGCCAGACTCCAATCGACTTCCGCCGCAGGAGCATCCGGAGTGCGGAAAAGGACTGGCAGAACGTGTTGCACAGCCACGCTTTCGGCGCCTGACGTACTCCCCGTTGGATCGGGCAACTCGTCGATCACCACTCGGTAGCTCTCCTCCGAGCGTAGCGGCTCCTTGCTGACACGTACCACACTGACGACGCGGGTGCCGTTCGGCGCCAGCCGCGCTGATGGCGGGCTTGCGACGACATCGCTGGTCGGCCTCAGTTGTTCTACTCCGCCTTTTTTACTCCAACGGAGTACCCGCACCTCGATGCCAACCGGGTGGCTCACCTTGCTTCTAAGATGGAAAACCGCCGCTCGATCCGGTGCAATACGCTCGACCGAGGTCGGCGAAATGATGAGCGAAGCGGCGTTGACCGTCAGCGAGTACAATGAAAACAAAGCAGCTACGCCGATGCTTTTCAGCATGGAGCACATGGCGATCTCCTGTCAGGCACTAAGCATGGCTTCCGTGCATCAACGCCGTGGCACTGGCGGCAATTCAAAGAGAACTCGGACGGCGAACGGAAGTCACGAAGCACCAGTCACTTCAATATGGGTGGGAAGAGTGCGCCACGCCTAGGCTCCAGGGGGACGATAACTAACCGACTTTGCCTTTCCAAGTGCTTCCATCGTATCCTCGACGCTGAGGAGGACAGTGGTTTCGATGGAGCTGAGCGCGCCTCCTGCGCCGATGGCAAGGGCCACAGCCGCCATCGATACGTTATCAGGCGCCTCCCACAGGTTCCAACCATCATGCTTGCCAAAGGCGTACCAGAACCCATGGAGCTTTCCGCCTACGGATTCGATATACGCACGTGCCGCCTCACGGCGATCTTCGGGGTTTTCGATCATTCGCGCCCACGTCTCGGGCGTGTAGCTGAAGCGCGTGAGATACATGGCCATGGTTTGCCTCCTCCGTCACAACAACTCAGTTAACGCTCGGTCCCCAGAGAACGCGAGTCATTTCCAGCGTTCGGAGTCTGGTTGCAAATGGCTTCAACCTTGCCGCCTCGGGTGGCCGCTTGCGTCTCATTGCGCACTGTAGCCATCGGCTCAGGAAATGCCGATCATGGACGGTGCCACATTTGGCCTCTAAGGATATAATGGATTACTCGCTGTCTTAGAACGTGTGGACGAATTGGCTCAAGAATTGGCCTGCGAAACGACGACGGGCTTGCCCTGACTGTTCATTCAGACCTTGCCATATGGCGAGGCATCACCGGAATTGCGCCGTCGAGGAACGAAAGGGCACTGGTTGGGCGTGGATGGCCACACCGGGGTGAACCATGGAACGAGGCGACAAGGAACAGGAGAACCTTTCCCGGCTCGAACGGGCGGCGCAACAGACTGCTGATCCAAAAACCATGCAACAGCAGGCGAAAAGGCCCGAGGAAAAATTTCGCTTCAGCCTTCGCAAGGAAGATGTCTGGCGGACGGTTGGCTTCGCTGCCGCTGCCTTGCTGCTTTTTGGCATCCAAGTCCTGATCAATTGGCGCTCGGATTGGCTTGACGCGCCATTACGCCTCCGCGTGATGAATTACGTCGAGGGCGCCCTTCTCATTTTTGTCATGCTGACTGTCGCGAACGTTATTGAAGTCTTTCTCATTGGCCGAATTCCCAATCGTGTCTCGCGTTTCAACCTGAAACGCATTTTTCGATTGGTCGTCGTGGTCGCGATCGTCTTCGTGGCGATTTCAGTCTTATTTGTAAATTGGTACGCCGCGTTCGTTTCGCTCGGCCTGATTTCACTGATACTCGGCTTTGCGCTGCAAATGCCGATCTCCAGTTTCATCGCGTGGATTTATATCCTGGCCAGGGCGCCATATCGCGTTGGCGACCGAATTCGCATCGGCGACGCCCATGGCGATGTCATTGATGTCAGCTATCTCGATACGACGCTTTGGGAATTCGGCGGCGAGTACCTCTGGACCGATCATCCGAGCGGACGCATCATCAAGTTTCCGAACTCCACCGTGTTTGAGACACCGGTCTTCAACTATTCCTGGCCGCTGTTTCCCTACGTCTGGAACGAAATCAAGTTCCAGCTCGCCTATGAAAGCGATCTGGAGTTTGTGGCGCTGACCATGAGAGAGGTCGTGGAAGAGCAGGTCGGCGACATCATGAGCCAGAAGGTGAAGATCTATAAGCACATCCTATCGAATACGCCGGTGGACGAGCTCGAAGTGAAGGAGCATCCCGTGGTTCATTTTCGCGTCAGCGAAAACACCTGGCTCGAGGCCATCGTGCGTTATCTCGTGCCGCCGAAGGAAGCGGGGCGCACCAAAACACGCTTGATCAAGGAAATGCTGGCGCGAATGAACGCAGAGCCCGGTCGCGTTCTGTTTCCGAAGAGCAATTTGAGGTGAACTTCACCGCGCCAGGTCTGCAACAACCCCCGCGGGCGTCGCGGCAGGGAAGCCCGGATACGTCCAGCACATCCTGGCTCGCGATCTCCGACTCAATCGGAACCCGTGAATGACCACGAACAAACACTGCGGCCGGACTAACTTCCGTTACACGCGATTTTCCCGCGTTTGTATGCGAGATGTCAGTATTTCGCAGGGACGTAAAGCTCCGGAGGCAGGACCTTCCGCTCGTAGTTGGGATTGAATATGCGCTCCGGCAAGGTGGCATCCTCGTGCGGCACATCCTCATAGGGGATTTGCTTCAAGAGATGGTCGATGCAGTTGAGCCTTGCCCGCTTCTTGTCGTTGGCCTCGACGATATGCCAGGGCGCCTCGGGGATGTTGGTTCGGGCGAAGGTTTGTTCCTTGGCCTTGGTATAGGCTTCCCAGCGCACGCGTGATTGCAGGTCCATCGGCGAAAGTTTCCACTGTTTCAGCGGATCGTGGATGCGCATCAGGAAGCGTAACTGCTGCTCCTCGTCGGTGATCGAGAACCAGTATTTAACGAGCCGAATGCCGGAACGGACCAACATGCGCTCGAACTCGGGCACGTCATCGAAGAATTGCTCAACTTCCTCTTCGGTCGCGAAACCCATGACACGTTCGACGCCGCAGCGGTTGTACCAGGAACGGTCGAAGAGGACGATTTCGCCGCCGGCCGGCAGATGCGGTACGTAGCGCTGGAAGTACCATTGGGTCTTCTCGCGATCGGACGGCGCCGGCAGCGCCACCGTTCTCACAGTGCGAGGGTTAAGTCGTTGGGTGATGCGCTTGATGACGCCGCCCTTTCCAGCCGCGTCGCGTCCCTCGAAGATCACAACGACCTTCTCCTTGTGGTAGACGACCCAGTCCTGCAGCTTGATTAGCTCCGCCTGCAACGCCAGGAGCCCGCGGAAATAGTCCATGCGGGGAAGCGGTGGCGGATGCGCTTTGCGGTAAATCTTGCGGATTTCCTCCGATAGCGCCGGTTCTGAAAGCTCGAGCTCGTAATCCTCGTCGATTGTGTCAGCAAGCTCCGCTTCCAGCCAATCGATGCGTTCTACCTCGTCTTTCGAGTTACCCATGTCACGCCTCCGCAGTTCACGCCAACAGTCTTGATCGCAAGAATGGCTTATTCCATGTCAGAGTGAAGGAAATTTTACATTCCGCAGAACGCATGCCACCGGCGTAAGCAGGGTGGAGACTCACCGGCAACACAAGAACGTTGTGATGGCAGGTCCCATTTGGGCATACTAACCCGACGATCTCAATGGAGCGGACGAGCGAGCGGGCATGACACTGTGAATGCCACTAAACTCCTGCTGATCTTGCCGCTCGTGGCGGCTTTCGCATACATCTCGCTTGTCGGCTTGACGTATCTGTCGCAGCGCGCCCTCCTTTACCCCGGCGCAAGCGCAACTTTGGCGCCCGATCGCGCGAGCTGGGGGCAGAACGTGTACATCCAAACGCCCGATGGAGAAACGCTTCATGGCCTCTATAGCCAGAGCGAGCCCGGCCAGCCGTCGGTGTTGTTCTTCCTCGGAAACGCCGACCGGGTCAGCAATTATGGATTCTTCGCCCAGGCTCTTGCCGCACGCGGCATCGGCCTGCTCGCGCTTTCCTATCGCGGCTATCCGGGGTCAACCGGGACGCCGAACGAGCGTGGCTTGTTGATCGATGGCATTGCCGCCTTCGACTGGCTTGCGGCACGTTCCGGAAACGAGATCGTGGTGTTGGGCCAGTCGCTGGGAAGCGGCGTGGCGGTCGATACCGCTGGGCAACGTCCGGCAGTCGCGGTTATCCTCGTGTCTGCCTATTTGTCGGTCCTCTCGCTCGCTCAGACCTACTATCCATTCTTTCCGGTTGCGCTCCTCACCAAGGATCCCTTCCGCTCAGATCTGAAAATCGCGGAGGTGAAGCAACCGAAGCTATTTATCCACGGCCGGCTTGACGCCATCATCCCATTGTCTTCGGGCAAAGCTCTGTATCAAATCGCTCCCGAACCCAAGCAGATGCTCATCTATGACGGCTTGGGCCACAACGATCTGTGGGACGTCCGTATGATTGACGACATCATTCGCTTTGTGCAGGCGCAAAAAGGAAGCACCGCAACTCCACCGCCTCGAAGGGACCGGAACTGACGAGCCGCGAATGCGCTCAACGCGATCATGCGTTATTCCAGCACGATATCTGGCTGGATTGAGCCATACTTGCCTCTCACGTGCTGATCGGCGACTTTCGCAGCGCGGTCAGCCTCCTCCGCCTGCCCGGCGAGCAGTGATGATCCACGCGCGGGAGTCGAAAAACACCCCCTCCGGGGTCATATGCGCCTCCAGTAAATCGCGCAGCCGCCGCAGTGGTTTGTCAGGCGGTTCATTCGTGCCCGCGAGCGCGTCCTTCACGAGGTAGAGACTGGTGAGCGCATCAAACGCCGCGTCGACATCTGATCCATAGAAGACCGGCTCTCGCACGTCGGTGAAAGCGATCGAAGTAAAGCCTGCAGCGCTCAGAAGGTCCGTGGCAACCGGAGGATCGCCAAGTGAAAACGGCGTGGAAGCACCGGCAGAAGCCGGAATTGCCGGCGCCAGGGCTTGCCGGATGCTGCGAGACCACTCATTACGCTCCCGGCTCTGCCACACCATCCACACAAGGCGTGCGCCGGGACGCATCGCCCGGCCGATATTGGCAAATGCCGCCGCCGGATCGGCGAAGAACATCACGCCAAACCGGCTGATGCAGAGGTCGAAACCGCCAGTCGGGAATGCGTGGAATTGCGCGTCGCCCTGCTCGAACACCACGTTCCCTAAACGCTCGGCGGCACTCCGTCGCCTCGCCTCCTCCAGCATCTCCGCGGAAATATCCAGGCCGACCGCTTCTCCTTGCGTCGCGGCGCGGGCGGCCTCGCGCGTTGTTTGCCCCGCACCGCAGCCGATATCGAGCACCCGATCATCCGCGCCAAAGTCGGCTGCAACCCGTAGGTGGCGATTGTGTCGCGCCAATTCTGCGTCGTAAAAGTCGGCTCGATCCAACGCCATAACACTCGCTCTCTTTGTTCGGGCTGGTACGGGAGTTTGATTTTCCCTCCCTGCACCCCCTTACTCTCGTCTTCCCGTGTAAACCGACGTAGTCATGTTCCTGGTGACGACGCCTGCGAACTCGGTTTCGGCCACTTTCTCCAGTCCGCCGAGTAATCTTTCCCGCTCGTCCTGCGGCAGTGCCGTGACATTCGAGTAGGTCGCGTAGAGGCGTCGAACAGCGGGCGGGTCCAGTGTCAGAGTCCAGTCTATGAGCTCTGGCGCGTCGGTCGTGAAACCAGCCTCCGCCAAGTCACCCAGTCGCGCACCGACATCGAGGCCGTATGGCGTCTTAGTCGTTCCGCCACCGGATGGGCTCGTACGATGGCCTGAGAACAGGTGTGCCGTTGCCCGATGAAATGGGTCGGGTCTGACACCATCCCCGAACACGTTCCAAATGAGAGCGACGGCACCGCCGGCTCGCAGCAGTCGATGAACGCGCTGTAGTGCAGGAACGGCGTCAATCCAGTGAAATGCCGTCGCACTGACGACGAGATCGAAACTCTCTTCCGGAACTTTCAATTCTTCGAAGGGAGTTTCCACCACTTCGAGTTCATCCTTGTCCAGTCGATCGCGAAGAAACCTGCCTAGCCGCCTGTCGGGCTCTACAGCCAGAAGCCGGTGGGGCCGATCCTCAAGAAGGCGTTCGGTCGCCAGCCCAGTTCCTGCTCCAATCTCAAGGATAGAAATACCGCGCCGGAGTCCTGCGCGCTTTCTCAGCGCATCCCAGACGAACTCCGGATAGGCCGGCCGGGCCGTGTGGTAGTTCTGCGGGTCGAGCCCGAATGCTTCTTTGCCGAAGGAACGGGCAAGAACGTCACCGGCCATAGCCATCACCATGTTGCTGACAGCCGAAGCTAACTGCGAAGTTGAAGTCGATCAACATCGCCCGACGGCGGGAACCTAACGCTATGCCCTCAACTGCGGTTCAACAAGGCAAGATTGGCCTCGATCGTCTGGTCCCCCGGTAGTGCCGCACTAGCTTCGAGCAGCAATTTGCGGGCCTTTGCTTTCTCGCCTCGGAGATATTGCGAGTATCCCATGTTGTTGACGATGCGTGGCTGGCGCCCGGCCACCTTGAGCAATTGATTATAGGCGCGGTCCGCCAGATCGAACCGGCCGAGGCGGTCATAGCAGGCCGCCAATCCCATCAGCGCCTCGGCGTTGTCTTGCCGCAGCTCTACCGCCTTTCGAAAGTGCTTCTCGGCGAGGCCATAATTGCCGTTCATGAATTGAAGCTTGCCCTGATCGAGATCGGACTTGCTCACGTCTCCGGATGACGCGAGAGCGGATGTTGGGTCGAATTCGGCACCCGACAACACCTCCGACGTCTGACAGCTCGAAAGAACCACAGCCGCGACGATCGCCATGGCCAGTTCCGTGGTCCGGCGTCCTCCTCCCGAACGGCCCAGCACACTGCGGCCGGACGCGCCTGTTGTCATCTCCATTCGCTGATCGCCGCCCTCTTGCTACTGTGTCGTGGTGTCGTTCGGATAAGGTTCACCATTTCCCCCATTCGTTCCGCTTTGCTCCGCGTTCTGCGGCTGCGGCTTATATTGTTCCAGGTCGGCCGGCGTGGCCAAGCTGGTCTGCTTGACCCTTGGCGGCCACGGATCGACCATCTGCATCACACTATTGGCCGCGATTGCATCGCCTGCGGACAGGGCTACCGTTTCGCTGCGGACGAGCTCATGACTCTGGCAGCCGGAAAGCAGGAGCGACGACGCAAAGAGAAGACCGGGAAAGCCTTTGGGCCTGCTGCTGCTCCGGATCATTGGAGCTCCAGAAAATGGCCGGAACTCGGTGCGCGGACGACACGCGCCTGCCTCGACGCTGACCGGCCCCTGTCGTTGACCTCCACTTCATCGATATTGCCAAGAAAGAATTCAGCTTCGGTCGGGCGTTTCGTTCGATCCGATGGGCTGGCGACCTTCTTGAGCGGATCGATCGGTTTGACGAGATGAGGCGTGACGATGATCACCAGATCGGTCTCGCGGCGCTGATAAGCCTTGGACGAAAACAACGCCCCGAGAATGGGAAGTTGCCCGAGGCCCGGCACGCGCTGGGTGATGAGATTGTTCTCGCTCTGCAGGAGGCCGGCGATCATGAAGCTCTGGCCGCTCTTGAGATCGACCGATGTCCGGGCGCGGCGGACGGAGAAACCCGGGATCGCGATATTTCCCACCCGGTAAGAGGCGGTGTTGTCGATCGCCGATACTTCCGGCTCGATATCGAGGGCAATAAGGCCGTCGCTGAGTACGGTCGGCGTGAAATCCAGACCGACGCCGAACTTTTTATAGCTGACGGTAATGGTTCCGTCCTGCTCCGAGATGGGGATGGGGAATTCGCCGCCGGCCAGAAAGCTCGAAGTCTCACCGGAACGCGCTATTAGGTTCGGTTCGGCCAAGCGCCGGGCCATGCCCCGGTCTTCGAGCGCATCGATCGCCACATCCACCGAGTAGCCCTCGCCGATGAGGCTGCCGATAAGCGAGCCGGCCGGCGTATTGGATGTCGCGCGCGGGGCGGAGTTGAACTCGACACTCCCGTTCGACCAGGCATAAGCGGCACTGATCTGGGTTCCAAGCTCTTTGCCGACGTCGCGGTTGATCTCCACGAATCTGACATTTAGCTGTACCTGTTGGGACGACGTGATCTTAATGGAATTGATGATCTCCTCGTCGCCGGCAAAGCGCGATGCGATCTGCTCCGCCTGGGTGGCTGCGACCGCGTCCGTGGCAGAGCCGGAAAGAACGATCCTTCCGTTCGCCGAGGTTACCTTTACGCTCGAGCCCGGTACCGACTGCCGGATCGTCGAGGACAGCAATTTCGTATCGAGCGTCACCTCTATGTCGATGATGCCGACCGGATTCTTTTCCGCATCGAAGATGGTGAGGCTCGTCGAGCCCAGTTCATTGCCGAGAACATAGAAGGAACGGTCGGTCAGAGGGGTTACAGTCGCAATTTCCGGATCCCCGATGACGATCTCATCGAATCGCTGCACGGCTCTGATCGTTACCGTCTTGCCCTTCGCAACCTTGATCGACCGCGAAAAATTCGACGAGATTTCGACGGAATCGCCGTTTGCCAACGCCGCGGGACTGACGCCAATGCCCGTACACAGAGCCACAACGAAGCAGAAGAACGCAAAAAGGGAGCCTCTCGACCTTGTCATTGTTCCTGTGTTCCTCCACGACACTCGGCACAATGTCGCACTCTCGTGACGCTACGTGTTGGCCGTAACCGCGGGGAGTGTTTCGAGAACCTGCCGCGAGGTCAACCAAGAATCCCCCCAAGCCACAATAAACACCCAGGAATTTTAAATAAAACCGTCAGTTTTTAGTGGCCTGCGCAGCCTGATATTCTCAAGTACTGTGTTGGGATCAGAAAGCCCGATCCTCCGCCTTCCTATGCGAGCCGGCCGCTCCGCCGCTCACGGTTCGAGAGGTTTGCTACAAGGTCGCCGAAGCGGTCGCCTTGGACCGCCACATGGCTGCGCAAACCCTCCCGCGCGCCATCCGTATTGCCGGAAAGAATGGCCTCGACGATCTCTCCATGTTCCCGGAACGAGACCTTCATGCGGTTGCGAACTCTAAGCTGCAGACGACGATAGGGGCGAAGGCGGCGATGCAAGGCCGTGCATTGCTCCTCGAGAAAGCCGCTATGGCTCGCCGTGTATATCGCGCGATGGAATATCTCGTTTTCGTAATAGTAGCGATCGGTCTCCTCGCTGAGGACCGCCTCCCGGCATTTCTCGTGGGCGGCCAACAGAGCCGCGCTGTCGTCCTCCGTATGCCGGCGGGCGGCAAGAGCGCCCGCCATGCCTTCCAGTTCAGCCATCACCTCGAACATTTCGTAGACGCGCTGCGGGGCCGGATCCACGACGACAGCGCCGCGCCGGGGTCTGATCTCGACAAGCCCGATAGCGCTCAGCTGCATCAAGGCTTCGCGGATCGGAGTGCGCGATACCCCGAAGCGCATGGCGAGTTGCGTCTCGTCCAGGCGTTCGCCGGGCTCGAACTCGCCCGTCACGATGCCGTTCTCGATATCGTCCCGGAGCTTGTAGAAAATGTTTTCGCTCATTGCTTATCCGACCAGTCCCGGTATGCAGCCCCCAGTTCTCTTGTATACAAAAATCTTGACACGGTACGCAAGATGGCTCCACTCTTAATACCAAGCCGGCGGGAGGCCGGCATGTCAGGGAGGAAGAAATGAGCAGTTTTCGACGGAAGTTGACGACTTCCGCTGTCGCGGCCATCTGCAGCTTGATCGCTTCCACAGCGGGTGCCCAGACCGTGTTGAAGGCGTCACACCAGTTCCCGGGGGGAAAGGGCGACATTCGCGACGAGATGGTGCAACTGATCGCCCGCGAGGTCGCCGCCGCCAATGTCGGCCTCGAAATCCAGGTGTTCCCGGGGTCGTCGCTCTACAAGCCGAACGATCAGTGGAATGCGGTCACACGTGGCCTGCTCGATATGACTTCGTTCCCCTTGGACTATGCTTCGGGCCGCCACCCGGAATTCTCCGCGACGCTGATGCCCGGCCTCGTGGGAAATTTCGATCGCGCCATGCGGCTTAATGATTCCGAGTTCATGCGGGACATTAAAAAAGTCATCGAGGATGCCGGCGCCTTGGTGATCGCCGATGCGTGGCTCTCCGGTGCCTTCGCCTCCAAGAAGAGTTGCATCACTTCCCCCGACACGATCAAGGGACAGGTGATCCGCGCCGCGGGGCCGGCCTTCGAGGAAATGCTCGTGGAAGCCGGCGCTTCGATCTCATCCATGCCTTCGTCGGAAATCTACACCGGCATGCAGACGGGCGTCCTCGATGCGGCGAACACCTCGTCGGCGAGTTTCGTGTCCTATCGCCTGTTCGAACAGGCGAAGTGCCTCACGGCGCCGGGAGAAAATGCCCTCTGGTTCATGTACGAACCGGTGCTGGTATCGAAGCGCATCTTCGATGGCCTGACGGAAGAGCAGCAAAAGGCAATCCTCGCTGCCGGCGAGAAAGCGGAAGTCTATTTCAACGAAGAGGTCCGCAAGGGCGATCAGGTCATGATCGACACCTACAAGAAGGCAGGCGTCGAAGTCGTCGAGATGTCGAAGGAGGATTACGATGCCTGGCTCGAGCTCGCCAAGGCGTCGTCCTACAAGAACTTCGCCGCCAACGTTCCCGGCGGCGACAAGCTGATCGAAAAGGCGCTCGCCGTGAAGTAAGGCGGACCGGCAGAACGGCGCGCTCCGGCGCGCCGTTCCCTTCAGCGCAACTCGGGGATGATCTGATGCTCAAGGCCTATTCACAGGCTGTCGGCAATGCTTCGCGTGGCCTTGCGGCCGTTGCGACCGCCCTGCTCATTGCGGCGATGCTCGTCGTCTGCCAGATGATCATGCAGCGCTATGTATTTCGCCAGGCGACGATCTGGCAGACGGATTTCGTCGTGTTTTCCGCAACCGCAGCCATGTTTCTCGGCGCGCCATACGTCTTGCTCAAGGGCGGCCATGTGGGCATCGACGTGGTCGAAATGGTGGTGGGGGACCGTACGCGATACGTTCTGCGCATTATTGCGGGCCTGCTCGGGCTCCTGTTCTGCGTCGTCATGCTGATTGCAACATGGATTCAGTTCCATGACGCGTGGGCGGGAAACTGGAAACACTCCAGCGTCTGGGCGCCGCCGCTTTGGGTGCCGCTCGCTGCCCTGCCAGTCAGCTTTGCCATGCTGTGCCTGCAATATGTCGCGCAGATTCTGACGCTCCTCACCGCCCCCGCAGCCCCGGCAGCCATGGGCCACGGCGCGAGCGAACCGGGTTCGGCCCCTGGCGCCGACCGTCATCCACAGGAGATCATTCAGTGAGCCCGACTGTCTCTGGACTGATGATCGTTGCGTGTCTTTTCGTGCTGCTGGCAACGGGGATGCCCATCGCCTTCGCCCTGGGCCTTGCCGCCTTCGCAGCGCTCTACATGCAAAGCGGCGCCGGCATTTTCTACGTGCTCGGCGATACGATGTTTTCCGGCATCGCCAATCTGGCCTATGTGTCGATCCCGATGTTCGTCCTCATGGGCGCGGCGGTCGCCTCTTCGCCGGCGGGATCTGATCTCTACACCTCACTCGACCGGTGGCTGAACCGCATCCCGGGCGGCCTCATTCTGTCCAATATCGGAGCTTGCGCCATCTTCTCCGGCATGACGGGCTCTTCGCCCGCGACCTGCGCGGCGATCGGCAAGATGGGCATCCCGGAAATGATGCGGCGCGGCTACCCCGCTTCGGTCGCGAGTGGCTCCATCGCCGCCGGCGGCACGCTGGGCATTCTCATCCCCCCTTCGGTGACGCTGATCGTCTACGGAATAGCGACCGAGACCTCCATCGGGCGGCTGTTCATGGCGGGGATTCTGCCGGGCATACTGCTGACGATCATGTTCATGACCTGGGCGGTCATCGATTGCAAACGCAAGGGCTACGAATTCGATGCACGCCTCGTTCGCTACTCGATGAAGGAACGGCTGGCCGGCCTTCCGCGCATCCTGCCGTTCCTGCTGATCATCGCCGGCACGCTCTACGTACTCTATGGCGGTATCGCCACGCCTTCGGAAGCAGCCGGTGCGGGCGCATTCCTGACATTGGCAGTCGTGATCGTCGCCTATCGCCTGTTCCGCTTTCGACCCGTCGCCGGCATCTTCGGGTCGGCAATGAAGGAAAGCGTCATGATCATGATGATCATGGCTGCTGCCGAGCTCTTCGCCTTCGCGCTGTCCTCGCTGTTCATCACGCAGACCGTCGCGGCCGCGATTGCGGATATGGAGGTCAACCGTTGGGTGCTGATGGCGGTCATCAACGTCTTTCTTTTGATCTGCGGCATGTTCCTGCCCCCCGTCGCCGTCATCGTGATGACCTCACCGATGCTCTTCCCGATCGTCACCCAGGCGGGTTTCGACCCTTACTGGTTCGCGATCGTGCTGACGATCAACATGGAGGTCGGCCTGATCACGCCTCCGATCGGCCTCAACCTTTTCGTCATCAATGCCATCGCGCCGCAGATTCCGACGAAGGACATTCTCTGGGGCTCACTGCCTTACGTGCTCGTCATGTTCCTGGCGATCATTCTCCTCTGCGTCTTTCCGGACATTGCGACGTGGCTGCCGAACCAGATGCTGGGGACCATCCAATGAACACCACGTCATTTTTCAGCGACATGCTGCAGAGCATTGCCGAGCGCGGCCGGCGATTCTTGTCGCTCGGTCCGGCCCGGAACGGCGATGTCAATCCGGTCGGCACCATGGAAGCGCTCTGCGACACGCTGCTGTCGAGCCGAGGCGAGGCGTCGGGCATGGCTCTGGCCAAGAACATTCTGGATCGCTGGCAAGGCTTCGATCAGGACAAGCGGCGCGATTTCATGGTCGCGCTGCTCTCTCGTTTCGGCCCTGATATCGAGCGACTGGAGCGGGCGATCGACGCCTATCGCGCCGATCCGACGCCGAAGGCGCTGCTGGAGATGAGCATGGCGGCAGAACCGCGCCGTCAAGAATTGATCCGCAGGCTCAATCTTGCGCCGAACGGCATAGCGACCCTCGTCCGCATGCGGGCGGACCTCCTTGAGCTCAAAGCCCAAATCCCCGATCTGGAGGCGGTCGACACGGACTTCGCGCATCTCTTCGGATCCTGGTTCAATCGGGGTTTCCTCGTGTTGCGGCCGATCAGCTGGTCGACACCGGCCGACATTCTGGAGAAGATCATTCGTTACGAGGCCGTCCACCATATCGGCGGCTGGGACGAGTTGCGCCGGCGGCTGGCACCGGAGGACCGGCGCTGCTTCGCCTTCTTCCATCCGCAGCTGGTCGACGATCCGCTGATCTTCGTTGAAGTTGCGCTGACACGCGAAATGCCTTCCAACATCGCGGACCTGCTGAAGGAGGATCGTGCTCCGATCCGCGCTACTGACGCGACGACCGCCGTCTTCTATTCCATTTCGAACTGTCAGGAAGGCCTCAGGGGCATCTCCTTCGGCAACTTCCTGATCAAACAGGTGGTGGAGGATCTGCGGCGCGACCTCCCTCGCCTCGACACCTTCGTGACGCTGTCGCCGGTGCCGGGCTTTGCCGATTGGTTGTCGCGCGAACGCCAGGCCGAAACGTCCAACGCCCTGTCCGCCGCCGACCGCATCAGGCTCGCGGCGCTCGACGAGCCTGATTGGGCCGACCAGCCGGAGACCGCGGCGGCCATCCAGCCGAGCCTGATGGCTGCGGCCGCCTGGTATTTCCTCAGGGCGCGCAATCGCAGCGGCAAGACAGTTGATCCCGTCGCCCGGTTCCATCTCGGCAACGGCGCGCGGCTCGAACGCATCAATTTCCTGGGCGACCGGTCCCAACGGGCGATGCGCCAGGCCCACGGGCTGATGGTCAACTATCTCTACAAGCTCGACGACATCGAGACCAACCACGAGGTCTTTGCGACTCGCGGCGAAGTCGTCGCCGCGCCCGCCATCCGCCGGCTGGTCCCGGCCGACAGGAGTTCACGCAGCCTCGTTCCGGTTCCGGACGTCTTCCTCCCGGACGTCCGATCAGCTGACGCACCAGGAAGGAAAGGCAACAAGGAGTTCACTTCATGAGCAACCATCTGTTCGACGCCATACGCCGGGCAGCGCGCCCCGACTCCGCCTTCATCCTGACGGCCGATGGCCGCGTCTGGACCTATGGCGACATGCTGGAGCATTCGGGCCGGATCGCTTCGGCGCTCGACACCCTCGGCGTGCGGCCGGGCGACCGGGTGGCGGTACAGGTGGAGAAGAGCCCCGAGGCGCTGATGCTCTACCTCGCCTGCCTGCGCGCTGGCGCGGTCTATCTTCCCCTCAACACGGCCTATACGCTTGCCGAACTCGACTATTTCTTCGGTGATGCCGAGCCGCGACTCATCGTCTGCGGGCCGGGCGCAAAGGAGGGGATCACGAAGCTTGCCGCCGATCGCGGCGCCGAGGTCGAGACGCTCGACGAAAAAGGTGGCGGCTCGCTGATCGACCTTGCCAGGGGCAAGGCGCCGGATTTCCCCGACGCCGATCGCGGCCCGGATGACCTCGCCGCCATCCTCTACACGTCTGGCACGACCGGGCGGTCCAAGGGCGCGATGCTGACGCATGACAACCTCCTGTCGAATGCCGCCACGCTCCGCGACCATTGGCGCTTCACGGCTAAGGACAGGCTGATCCACGCCCTGCCGATCTTCCATACGCACGGCCTGTTCGTTGCGTCGAACGTCGTTCTTCTCGCCGGCGCCTCGATGTTTTTCCTGCCGAAATTCGACGCGAACGAAGTCCTGCGTCTAATGCCGCAATCAACCGCAATGATGGGCGTTCCGACCTTCTATGTGCGCCTCGTTCAGATTCCGGGGCTGACGCGCGAGGCAACCGCCGGGATGCGGCTTTTCGTGTCGGGCTCGGCTCCGCTGCTTGCCGAGACCCACAGGACTTTCGCCGAGATGACCGGACATGCCATTCTAGAGCGCTACGGCATGACCGAAACCAATATGAATACCTCCAACCCCTATGACGGCGAGCGCATAGCCGGAACCGTCGGCTTCCCCCTGCCGGGGGTTTCGCTTCGTGTCGCCGATCCGGAGAGCGGTAGGCCGCTTCCGAAAGGCGAGACGGGGATGATCGAGGTGAAGGGCCCCAACGTGTTCAAGGGCTATTGGCGTATGCCCGAAAAGACGCAGGCGGAGTTCCGCGCCGACGGCTTCTTCATCACCGGCGATCTCGGCAAGATCGACGAGAGGGGCTATGTCCATATCGTCGGGCGCGGAAAGGATCTCGTGATTTCCGGCGGTTACAACATCTATCCGAAGGAGGTCGAAACCGAGATCGACCAGATGCCCGGCGTCGTGGAAACGGCAGTCATCGGGCTGCCGCATCCGGATTTCGGCGAAGGTGTCACGGCCGTGGTCGTCAGGAAGCCGGGTGCGGCGATCGACGAGCGTGCCATTCTCAATGGTCTGGAAGGTCGGCTGGCGCGCTACAAGCGGCCGAAACGGGTAATCTTCGTGGACGACCTGCCGCGCAATACGATGGGCAAGGTTCAGAAGAACGTGCTTCGCGAAACATATGCCCGTCTTTACGCAGGAGCCGAGGCGCGTGTTTAGGCGTCGCCCCCGCATGCCCGAGTGATCGGTTCTAATAGCTTAGAGCGGGATGCGGACGGAAACCGCACAGACTTTTCCTCATCTGCTCTACGAGATGGCGAGGATTTCGAGCTCCTGATCGCCGACACTCAGGACGTCCCCGACAGATTTGCCCATGAGAACCCTTGCCACCGGGGACATGTAGGAGATCGAACCGGCCTTGGGATCGGCTTCATCCTCTCCGACGATCCGATATTTCTGCACCCGCCCGTCATCACGGCTGAAGGTGACCGTGCTTCCAAAGGCGACCACATCAAATGAAGCCGGATCGGAGACAAGCTGAGCTGTTCGAACTCTTTCCGCGAAGTAGCGCAGATCACGCAAGGGGCCCGCGGCCTGCCGCCGCCGTTCGTTCACGTCCTCGATCGTGCTTGTGGCATCGTAGGCTTCGCGAGCCTGTTGGAGGTGCAATTCCAGAGCCTTCAATCCCGTTACCGTGACAAGGTTCGGATGGGGTGAGACCGGCCGGTCAGGCAGCAGTGTTTCAGCAGCCGTTTCGGCACTTTCTTCCTTGATGAAGGCTACGCTCATCGGCGAACTCCGCTTGGACGTGGCGCTCTCTCGGTACGGAGCGATCGCACTTTATTTTCTCGGAACTATATAGGGCGATGATAGGAGCCGACAGTGTCGACACATCGAGTTTCTGCTCCCAGACGGAATAGAAGCCTCGCCGTTCCGTTACTCCCGGGTCATTCAACGGGAGAAGCGGGATGTTAAGTTTCCTAAAGAAAGATCCGCAGGTCATTCAGTTTGTCTGCCATCCGGAAGACGACGGCGTCATCGCGCCGCCGGTACCGGCCAAATCGGTTCTGCCGGATTGGTTCCGCCGGCTGCCGGCGGTCGACAAAGGACACCTGTCGGCAATCAACAACGGTCTGACCGTCAAGCGCTGCATGCCCTTTCTCGATGCCATGACCACCGGCTGGATCCTGCCGATCGCCGCTACGGTGCGCCTTGACATCAAGGATGACGGCCGCAGCGTCGAGGCCGGCTGGGAGTTCGACCGGGTGATGGTCAGCAACCACGGCGCCCATCAGGTGGCGGGAAATCCGAAAGAGCCCTCCCCGCCCTGCAAGTTTCACAATTATTGGTCGATCCGCACGCCGCCCGGATGGAGTTGCCTGTTTCTGCCGCCGCTAAACCGCCCGGGACAGCCGTTTGAATGCGTGGCCGGGATTGTCGATACGGACAGCTATAGCGCTCATATCCATTTTCCGTTCTTCGCGATGGCGCCGGATGGCCTACACGTCGTCGAAAAGGGAACGCCGCTTGTGCAGGTAATACCCTTCCGCCGTGCCGATGCGGCAGTCACGGCAGAAATCCGCGCGGAGACCCGCGCGGAGGCTGTTGAGCGCGAGATGATCCACCGAAACACCATCGCCGCAGAAGGCTGGTACCGCAAGTCCGCGCGCGCCGCTCGCTAGAGCACTTCCAGGCAAGTGGGTAACGGTTTTCCGTCCGGAGGTGCGTAGTTCCAAAGGGTAGAGCGTTTCACCGTTTCAGTGAGACAGTGAAACGCTCTAAACGGTCCGGTCAAAGAGAGCGGGGGCCGGAATGTCCGGCCCCCGCTCTCTTGTCGCAGCTTCAACTTTCCCGCAACCTCAGCGCCCTGTGTGCCACAGCTTGCCCGGACGGTACGTCCGGTCGGAACGGTTCGAGCTCGAGTTGGACGAACGGTTCGAGGATGAGTTCGACGAGCTGTTCGAGGATGAATTGGAGCTCGAATTCGAGGAACTGTTGGACGACGAGTTGGAACTCGAATTGCTCGAGGAATTCGAACTCGAATTGGATGAGCTGTTGCCGGCGACTATGATCTCGCCGTCGGTCCGGCCGGTCGTCTGGGCGGATTGCGTCGAAGCGCGATCCACGCCGGGAAATGAGGAGGCATATTCCCTTGCTTCGGCGGCAGAGCCCACGAATGCCGCCAGGCTGGCGGCGATTGCCTTTTTCGTCCAGTTCTTAGTCATCTCATCTACTCCTTATGAAAACCGGACCGGTTCTTCGGTCCGCAGGAGTAACGGGCGGTGAGCGCCTCTATTCCATGATCGCAATTTTTGATGCACTTACGGTTGCGCACCTCGGAGTTCGCCGAGGGCTCTAGCCTCTTCCGCTGCCTCGAGCGGCGCCCCTGCATCAATCGCGGTCAGGTAAGCGTCAAGCGTTTCCGTTGAAGATGCAGGAGCATAGCCGCCGCTGGCTCCGGGTGCGATGACGGCGAAAGTCACGCGCCACTCTGACCCGGCGCGGCAGGCAACCGAAATCACTGTCGAGCGATCGTCCGAGTCCAGCTCGAACTCGCGGCACAGCGCCTGCGCACTGTCACGGAATGTCGCGATCGCCCGGAAACGTTGGTTGGAACCCGGCAACCGCCGTTCCTCACCTGCGGCGACTGTGGCGAGCGCCTCGTCAAGCGCAGGACTGCCGATGGCGGCCACGCGCAAACCACCCTCGATCGGCGCCTCGACACTTCCCCGCAGCAAGTATCCGCCGAACCCCGCAACGACAGCCGCCAGAGAGGCGGCGACGGGAGCGAGCCATCGACTTCTGCGAGACTCGTTCGCAGCGCGGCGCGGGAAGGGCAGGATGCCAGTGCCCGAAACAGCAGGTGGCGACGTCTTCTCCGTCACCATTCTTTCGACGGCACGCTTGAGTGCGGAAGGTACCGGCTCATCGAGCAGCGGCTCCATAGCGGTCTTGGCCGCATGGCGCGTTTCGATGAAGAGCGCCAACCGCGCGACCAGCGCATCATCCGTTTCCATCGCCCGTTCTACTTCGGCGGTCGTCCCGGCGTCGAGCTCGCCGTCGGCGAACCGCATCAGTGTCTCGTCGGAGAAGTCCGTTCCTGTCATTCGTTTACGCCCTTCATTGCCTGAGAACGTCCGGTCGTCTGTGTTATTCCGGCAGCCTCGGCCAAACTCTTGCGTGCCCTCGCCAGGCGGCTCATGACCGTACCGATCGGAATGCCCATCACATCGGCCGCTTCGCGGTAGGATAGCTCCTCGACGCAGACCAGAAGAACCACCTCCCGCTGCTCGTCCGGCAATTCGGTGATCGCCTGCGCGACGGTCTTGAGGGTCAGCCGCGCTTCGGCTTCACGCTCGCCGGATGAACCGGCGATGTCATGACGCTCGGTGATATCGTCCTGCACGCCTGCGGTCTTCTGTCGGCGCAGCTGATCGATCCAGAGATTGCGCAGGATACGGAATATCCAAGCGTCGAAGCGCGTGCCCGGCTCGAAGCGCTCGGCACTGGCGAGTGCCCGCTCGCAGGCCGCCTGCACAAGATCATCGGCGACATCACGAGAGCCGCAAAGCGAGATGGCGAAGCGGCGCAGATTGGGCAGGAACGCCATGAGGCGTTCGCCGACATCCTTCACCGCATTGCTCATGTCCCGAAACTCCGCAATTTGGGCTAGAAGAGGGAATAGACCGACGACTCAGCCGTTCTGACACAATCTACAGGTAGCGGTCTCACCGTCCAAGGAATGCGCTATCCTCCTCATTAGCCTGAACTAGCCGATCGAGGTTCTCGGATGCTGACCACGTTGAAACTGGCTCTGATCGCTCCCATTGCTGCAATCGCACTCGTATCGGGCGACATCCTGGCTCCCGGGAACATTATTGTGCGTGACGTGCTCGGATCCGGTCCCGCCCTGGCCGATGATGACGACGACGACGACGGTGGGAGTGGCGGCAACCGCGGCTCGGGCGGTTCCGGTCGCTCCGGCTCCTACGGCGCCGGCGCCGGATGGAGTGGCGGCAAGAGCCTGTTTCCATTCCGAGAGTTCCTGCCACGTCGGAGCACCCCGCGGCGCTCGCGCGCAGCCGCACCCGCCGCACCGACACGAGCGCCCGATGAGATCGTCGGACTGGGTTTCAGCCCGACGGAACTCGGCCAGTTGACGGCCGCGGGCTTCGAGGTCCTCGAACGAAACACGATGGCGTCATTCAGCGCCGAGGTGATCAAGCTTCGCATCCCCCAAGGCCTGACACTGGAAGCCGCTCGGCAGCAGGCACGCGGCGTGGCCCCTCGAGCGGTGATCGACTTCAACCATTATTTCCGGCCGGAGCAGCATCCCGATGCCCCGTGCATCGCAAGCGACTGCCTGGCACGCGACATGATCGGCTGGCCCTCGGCTCAATCCTGGCCTAGCACTTGCGCGGCCGGCGTGCGTATCGGCCTTGTCGATACGGCGATCAACCCCGATCACATCGCATTCGAGGCTCGCAACATAGAGATCATCCGCCTCGTCGACGACGAACTGCCGGAGTCCGGCAGGCAGCACGGCACCGCTGTCGCGGCTTTGCTCGTGGGCTCAGCCACGAGCCGTACGCCGGGCCTGATACCGGGTGGCAAGCTCATCGCCGTGGACGCGTTTCATCGGGCGGGGCGGCAAGACGACCGCTCCGCCGCCTTCGATCTGGCGCGCGCACTCGACCTCCTCGCTGGGCGTCAGGTTCAGGTCATCAATCTCAGCCTTGCCGGCCCGCCCAATCTCCTGCTCGAACAAGCGGTAAAAAAGGCGGGGGAGCGCGGGATCATCATGGTCGCCGCCTCGGGCAATGACGGTCCGAGAGCCGAGCCCGTCTATCCGGCTGCCTATGAAGAGGTCATTGCCGTCACCGCGACCGACAGACGCAAACGGCCTTACAGGCGCGCCGGACGCGGGGAGCATATCGACTTCGCCGCCCCTGGCGTGGCGGTCTGGACAGCAGCCTCGGTCAGCGGCGCGCGTCCGAAGACGGGAACCTCTTTCGCCGCCCCCTTTGTGACCGCGGCTGTGGCGATGATGAAAGCATCTGAACCGGAGCTCGCTCCGGAAATCCTCCGCGACAGGCTGACCGGACACGCCGAAGATCTCGGAGATCCGGGAAAGGATCCTGTCTTCGGCTGGGGCCTGTTGAACGCGCGAGCGATTTGCAAGACGAAGTCCTGAGCTAAGCAGCTTCGTCCGGTGCAAGACGTGCATGGGAAGGGCCAAACCCATCGGCCGGCCACTCGCAACAGCCGCGCCATCGGCGCTGCGTGAAGACGCTGCAGCGTTGCGAGGTCGATGTGCCCAGCTTTTCTTGCGGGCGCATTGAATACTTCGTGATCCCGTGCGACTTTCGAAGCCCATAATGGGAGCCTCTTCCGTGAGATAGCTCTAGAGCGCGTCCGATGAAAGCGGAATCGGCGTGAGGATTCCTTTTCAGAGCGTTCTGTGATTCCCTCCTCCTGTCTTTGATTTGTCGGAGGGAACATGGCCCGAGCATTGAGTGATGATCTTCGCCACCGGGTTCTGGCTGCGTCGGCTGGTGGGATGTCCGCACGGTCGGCTGCAGCGCGGTTCGGGATCGGGATTTCAACGGCGATTGCCTGGATCGCGAGCGCTCGGCAGGGTCAGGTGAGCGCTGCCAAGCAGGGTCGACCTGGAGGTTCCCGTCTCGACGATCATGAGGCTTTCATCATCGGCATGATCGAGGCGTCGAAGGACATCACGCTGAACGAGATGGTTTTGCGTCTGGAAGAGGACCGATCCGTCTCTATCGGCCGCAGCACCCTCGACGTCTGGCTGCGCAAGCGCGGCTTCACATTCAAAAAAAGACCGCACATGCATTGGAGCAGGAGCGGCCAGACCTCCTGAAGCGGCGTCAGGACTGGTTCGATGCCCAGCTTGATCTCGATCCAGCCCGCCTCGTCTTCATAGACGAGACGGGTCTTTCCACGAAGATGTCCCGGCTTCGCGGTCGCGCGCCGCGCGGAGAGCGTTGCCGATCGGGCGTTCCGCACGGCCATTGGAAAACTACGACGTTCACCGGGGCGCTCAGGCTCTCCGGCATGACCGCGCCGATGGTCCTTGACGGGGCGATGAATGGAGTGGCTTTCCGGGCCTATGTCGAGCAGGTTCTCGTGCCGACCCTCACGCCCGGCGACATCGTCGTCATGGACAACCTGCCGGCCCACAAGGCGGATGGCATCCGACAGGCCATAGAAACCGCCGGCTGCACGCTGCTCTATCTCCCGCCCTACAGCCCCGACTTCAACCCGATCGAAAACGCCTTCTCAAAGCTCAAGGCGCTTCTGCGGGCACGGGCCGAACGCTCCGTCGACGCCCTGTGGAACACCGTTGGCGACATCGTCAAACTCTTCGAGCCGCAAGAGTGTGCGAACTACTTCGCAGCAGCAGGATATGACCCGGTTTAAAGTGGACGTGCTCTAGGTTCACTGGTGGCCGGGCGGGTGATTTCCCAATGTCGGCCGGTTGCGGCTCAAAGCCGAATGTTCCAAAGCGAAAGGACCACGCAATGGCGAAGAATACGATTTGCCTCTGGTACGATAAGGACGCCGAGGCTGCCGCCCGCTTTTACTGCGAGATCTTTCCTGACAGCATGGTGAGTGCCGTACACCGCGCACCCGGTGACTACCCCGCAGGCAAAGAGGGCGACGTATTTGACGGTCGACTTCACCGTTGCGGGCATTCCCTGTATCGGCCTCAACGGGTGTCCCGCGTTCAAGCACAACGAGGCCTTCTCGTTCCAGATCGCCACCGCCGATCAGGAAGAGACCGATCGCTACTGGAATGCCATCGTCGGCAATGGCGGCCAGGAAAGCGCCTGCGGCTGGTGCAAGGACAAATGGGGGATTTCCTGGCAAATCACGCCCCGCGTGCTAACTGACGCGATGGCGGCTGGCGGCGACGAAGCAAAGCGCGCGTTCACGGCGATGATGGACATGAGAAAAATAGACGTCGCTGCTATCGAGGCGGCGCGGCGTGGTTGATGCTCCACCGAGGCTGCGGCCCAGTTTGCGGCAAGAGTGCGTCCGCGTGTCCCTGGTGCAGACGCTCGGACCGGCAGCTAGAAGGAGGTTCCTTGAGCCTTGTCTGTGCCAAGAAGCTGACGAAGTGAATTCTTCGACATAGGCCTGGACAAATGGAAGCCCTGCAATTCGTCACAGCCAAGCTTGCGCAGGATCTCGCTCTGCTCCTCGGTCTCCACGCCTTCGGCGGTGATGCGCAGGCCTTTCGCATGTGCGACGCCGACGATGGACTCCACGACCGCCACACCGCCACCGGGCCGGTCGAAAGCGTGGACGAAAGAGCGATCGATCTTGATCCGGTCGACCTCCAGGCGCTGCAACCGCCCGAATGAGGAGAAGCCCGTACCGAAATCGTCAAGTGCGAACTTGACGCCGAACTCGCGTAGCGCCGTGATGTTTTTTTCGCAGACGCCGGCTTCGTCAAGGAGAGCCGTTTCGGTGATCTCGAGCTCCAGTCTCTGCGGCTCGATCCCGAACTGCCGCAGCAGTGAGAGAACTTGAGCAGCATAATGTCGTTGTCCAAGCTCGACCGCGGAGACGTTCACTGCAATGTCGAGGCCCGGAAATTCACGCGCGGTAGAACAGGCTTCCTTCAGCACGAAGGCGCCGAGCCGATCGATAAGGCCGGCAGCCTCCGCAAGCGGAACGAAGGCATCCGGTGCTACGTTGCCTTTGCTCGGGTGCCGCCAGCGAATAAGAGCTTCCAGCGAGCTTATCTCGTGGGACTGCGCCGAATATACGGGCTGGTAGAAGACTTCGAGCTGATTGCCTGCATCCAGCGCCGCTCGCAGATCCTGTTCCAGATCCCGCTTCGTCCTGATCAGTTCGTCCATGTGAGGGCCAAACACTGCGTACCGGTTCCGCCCGGCCGATTTGGCGTGGTAGAGCGCGATATCGGCCTTCCGCGTGATCTCGACGGGATCGGCGCCATTCCCGGTCGCGACGGCCACACCTATCGAAAGCCCGATGAGAATGGGCTGTCCGTCTATCTCGAAAGGCCGGCGGATTGCAGCGATCAGCGAGTCACAGAGCTTCTCCACCTGGTCGTGGCGGGTGCGTTCGACGACGATGGTAAACTCATCACCGCCAATTCTGGAAATAGCAGCACCAGCAGCGGTTTCCTCAAGCCGCTTCGCGACCTCGACCATCAGCCGATCGCCAACGGGATGGCCGAGTGTGTCGTTCACTTGCTTGAAGCGGTCGAGATCGAGGTACAGAAGAGCATTAGTCTGGTCGGCTGTCGACGTAGCGACGACCCGCGCCAGCAACCGGTTGAAAGACGCACGGTTGGCGAGCCCGGTCAACGGATCGTGACGCGCCAGATGGTTGAGTTCTGCCTGGCTTTCCTGCAGGCGTCTCGACCGCCTCCGCAGGACGATACTGAGCGCGCTCGTGAGGACAAAGAGAAGGGCACCGGCGACCAGAAGCACCGGCGCCGTGGCCTTCATCACATCGGCACCGGGCCTGAACGGGAGCCATGAAAAATATCCTATCGTTTCTGCGGATGATGAAACGATCGGAGCATAGGAGCGCTGCCCACCGAGTTCGGGCAAAACGGAAAAGCGCAGGTCCTCAAAACCATAATCCTCACCGAGATGAGTGAGGAAACCGCCGTCAAGAAAACGGACCGCCAAGTGCAGAAATTCCCTACCGGGCTCCTGAACGATATCGCCGGTGTCCGACACGATGGGCTTCACGCTGACTACCGCCGGGCGGCCCCCGATGCGAACCAGATCGCTCTCGCCGATGGACAGCACCTGCTCGCTCGTTCCCCCCTCGTCGCCGGCTGCGAGCCTCTCTTGCAGCTTGGCGATGAGCGGCATGGCTTCGGGTTCTATCTTGCTGAAAGCTTCCTGCTCGTCGGTCTGGCCGGCAAGAAAGGCGTATAACGGCTTACGATCCGGACTGATCACGAATGCGCCATCGTGTCGGAAATAACTGTTCATCCAGCTACCCAGGTTGGAATCGACCCACCGCCGATCCCATTCCTGCGACACTTTTCTGACGGCGTCATCCCAGACGGTAACGCTCTCCTGATCATGGGCGATGCTGCCTTGCATCTTGGAGATGACAAGCTCGACGAGTTGTTGCTGCCGCTTCACCGCCACAGCGTCCGATTGCTGCGTCGACCAGCGGACGGCGAGGTATATGCCTCCCATCAAAGCCATTGCGATGGCCAAGGGCAGCATCCACCTGAAAACCGCGACTTTGCCATCCACCAACCGCATCCACACTCCTCCTGATAGGCTGCTCATCATTGAGCTGAACGTCTTAAAACCCCGTAAGCTCCGCACGCCGGCCGCATCTCATGATCTACTCCGCTTTGACCGTGCTTCCCCTATCCGCACGCTTGCTTTTCCGCATGGCATATCCGGGTGCGATCTTTGGATGGGCAAGTTTCAAAGACCGAGGCAATTCGTCCGAAAGCGCCTCGCGGACGGCATCCCCCATCCCGAATACCACGAAGTCCGCCTGCAACGATTCAATAAGTTGGTCTCTCTCGGTTGTTCCCGGTCGGCCATCCTCTTGCCACAGAACGATCCCGATGCGCGCCGCAGGCGCCATGCGTTTCAATCGACGCACGGTAAACTTGGCATGTCTCATGAAATCCCGGTCGAGAACGCTCAGGACGACCGCGTTGCGCCCCTCTAGCTTCAAAGCCTTTATATTGCCCGCCTTGAGGACTTCATGACCGGCGTGGGCCGCATCGGCGCCCTGAATCCAAAGGGTTTGGGCGAGCATCGATGCGGTAACGTCATCGAGATCACTGCGCCCTCCGACGCAAAGGATGGACTTCCCGTCGCCGGGGGGAAGATCATATTCGTCTGCATCACCATCACCATCACTTTCCTGCGCTTCCGCGCCTGTTTCCTCCTCCCCTTCCTCTTCGCCGGCAATCTCCTCGAGATTGGCGATGAGGGTGTTCGCACTCTGGGCAATCTGAGCCGCCTGGGCATTCGTCAGGGCGCCCCGTGCGCGGTCCCGCTCTGCCAGGAGCAGTGCGGGGATAGCAACCGTGTCGTAGAACTCGACGAGATACTTCTCCTCCAGCATGTCTTCCGCATTGTCCGTCGCCTCATCCGGATCTCCGGCGAGCAGACGCTGATAGAGGCGCTCCTTCGGATCGAGCACGGGTTCATTGCCCAGCAGAATCTCCAGAAATTCGAACTGCGGGACATGACGACCGAGAACGACAAGGCACACGGTGAGCGGCGTCGACAGCACCAATCCGACCGGCCCCCAAAGCCATGCCCAGAAGATCGCCGCGACGATGATCGCAAGCGGCGACAGACCGGTGCGGGAACCGTAAAGCCAAGGCTCGACGACATTGTTGCTCAAGAGTTCTAGTACAATGAACAAGGCTGCCGTCCAAACGAGCAGGCTCCATCCAGGTGCCGCGGCAAACGCGAGGAACAACGGCAGAGCCGCGGCGATCACAGGTCCGATATAGGGGACGAAGCGCAGTACGATGGCGAGCATCCCCCAGAGGACCGCATTGGGGATACCGAGCAGCGACAGGCCGATGGCCAGCGGAATGCCGTAGGTGATGTTGACGACCAACTGCATGAGCAGATAACGGCCGACGCGAGCGCCCGCGTCCTGAAGTGCTTCGGTCGTTCGATGCAGGTCACCGTAGCCCACCAGCCGAATGAAACGGTCGCGCAGTTCCTCCCTCTCGAACAGCATGAAGATGACCACGACGATGACGAGGCCGGTCGTGGCCAACGGGCCAAGCAGAGGATTGATGATATTCTTCAGTGTCTCGATGGGACGTTGTGGGGAAAAAATCTCCACGAGTAGCGGCTTGGGCTCCGGCGCCGGTTCGGGAGAGGCGCGCATCTCGGGTTCGGGCCGGCTGATCTCCGTGCTGATCCTCTCTATCACGCGGCCAATGCGTTCAAGGATCTGGCTTTCCGACCCGGTCTCCTTGAGGGTCCTGACCTTCTCGACGATGTTGTATTGATAGGTCGGCAGGTTCTGAGCCACCTCGCTCACTTGCATCGCTATGACCACGCCGAACGCAGACAGAAACAGAAAAGCCGCCGTAACCGTCCCGACGACGGCCACCGAACGGGGACAACCGACTCGACGCAGCCTCGAAACCAGCGGCGCGAGCGCAAAGGTGAGCAGAATGGCGATAGCCAGCGGCAGGAAGACGTCGCGGGCGAAATAGAGGACGGCAACCGTGGCAGCGGTTGCGACGAGGGTCGGTAGACGTGACGGCTGCGCCGCGGCTGCTGCGCCGCGCGCAAACGCGATTTGCTGTAGGCCGCCTGCGGCGGCTGCACGATCCTGGTCAATGCCACGCGAGAACTTCAGCACCGTACCCTCCACCACATCACTCAAACGGTCGCTTGAGCTGCGACCCAGGCAAGGAACCTTGTGCAAGAAGGTAGGGCAGTGTTTGACGCCGCCCACCAGCATGGCAAGCCCGAGCATCGCGCCGGGAACCATTCTCCGCCCGGCGGGTTTCTGCGACGGGGGATTAATCGCGGTCTTCTGAAGAGGTAACCACATGAAAAATATGATCATTGCCGCGGCAGCACTGATGAGCGCCGTGGCCACCACATCACTCGCGCAGACGACGCCCTCACCGGAAGGAGAAACGCCTGCAGTGGCAACGCCCGACACGCAGAACCCGACGGCACCGGTCGAAGGCGCAAACAGCTTCACTGAAGCGCAAGCGAAGGAACGGATCGAAGAGGCCGGATATACCGAGGTCAGCGGATTGAAGCTCGACGACAAGGGTGTGTGGCAGGCAACTGCGATGAAGGAGGGCAAATCCGTTTCGGTCGCTCTCGACTACCAGGGCAACGTAACAGCGCAGTAGTCCACAGACTTCCAAAGGAAAAGGGAGAACGAATATGAGAACCGTAACAGGGCTCTTTGACGACTATGCAGATGCTCGCGAAGCCGTAAGCGATCTGGAAACGGCAGGCGTTCCTTCAGACGACATCAGCATCGTCGCGAACAACACCGGCGATCGCTACTCGTCGGACGGCTCGAACGCGGCCGAAGGCGCCGGTGCCGGAGCTGGCCTTGGCGCTGCCGGAGGCGGCGTCGTCGGCCTTCTGACGGGGCTTGGCCTGATGGCCATTCCTGGAGTCGGCCCAGTGGTCGCTGCCGGGTGGCTTGCCTCCACTGCGGCCGGCGCGGCGGCCGGCGCAATCGCCGGGGGCGCAGCCGGTGGCCTGATCGGTGCACTGACCGATTCCGGGGTCGATGAAGAAGACGCCCATGTCTACGCCGAGGGCGTTCGCAGAGGGGGCACTCTGGTCACGGCAAGGGTCGAGGACAGTGTCGCACCCCGAGCAGAAGCGATCCTGAAACAGCGCAAAATCGTGGATCCTGCGGCCCGCAGAAGCATCTATGCCCAGGAAGGATGGTCGCGTTTCGACGAAAATGCCGATCCATACACGCTCGATCAGGTGGAACGCGAGCGTGAGCGGTACCGCGGCATGATGCCATAACGGCAGGGCTGACGTCCGCCGATGCGGGGCGCAACGACCGCCGGCCCTCGCAGCTATCTCCGCGGCCGTCGACCCAAAATCGGTAGTGCGCGCGCCCCATGTTTCTTCTGGGGCGTGCTCACTTGATCTTCAGAAGCAGCATCTTGCCGGCCATGGTAATGCCGTGAGCCGACTCGTCTGGCGGAACATCCGTATCGAGCGCCTTCACGAGCCTGTACTCGCGCAGCTCGTTCAGGGTCGCGGTCGTAAGGAACTTGATCTTTTGCGGCCGTTCCTTGAACCGGTCCTGTTTCGCATAGGTGACCTGGGCATTCAGGTGCGTCCATCTCTTCCCACCCTGGGGATGGACATCACCGTCCTTGGCGAGCTTCAGACCGCGGATCTGCGTTGGCGTCAATTCAATCATGTCGTCGTCTTTCGTCCATCTTCGGTAAGGGAGCGGCGCAGCGACCCTGCGGCGTCGTGGAATGAAACCAGCCTCCGGCGCCGGTCGTCCCAGAGCACGAGCCTGACGCATCTGAGGCTGTCCCACAGGGTGATCCGGCCGATGCCGGCAAGTTGCGGATGGTCACGCAGTACTTCCGGCAGACGGTAATAGGGAATCCGGCTGGACAGGTGGTGCACGTGATGAATGCCGATATTGCCGGTGAGCCACCGCAGCACCGGGGGAAGATCGTAATGCGAGGCGCCATGCAGCGCCGCTTGGGGAAACCGCCAATCCTCGCCCGCCGACCAGTGGGTCTCCTCGAACTGGTGCTGCACATAGAAGAGCCAAACGCCGGCTGCACCTGCGAGCAGCACGACCGGAAGATGGATCAGGAGAAACGTTCCCAACCCGACGGCCCACACCATCAAGCCGGCCAGCATGAAGATCGCAAGGTTCGTCGCCATGGTCGAAACCCAAGGCAGAGCACCCGAGTTCATCATCCCGAACGGCAGGCGTTGCTTGAACAGGAAGAGCCAGGCCGGCCCGATGCCGAACATGACGAGCGGGTGCCGGTACAGTCGGTAGCCGAGGCGCTTCATCGGCGAACGGGCACGGTATTCGGCAATCGTCAGCGTGGTGATGTCACCAACCCCGCGTTGGTCGAGATTGCCCGCAGTCGCATGATGGGCGGCGTGTCCACGCCTCCAATAGTCGTAAGGGGTCAGGGTCAGGACCCCGAGCAGGCGGCCGGTCCAGTCATCGAGCCCGCGACGGGCAAAAAACGAGCCGTGGCCGCAATCGTGCTGGATCATGAACAATCGGAGCAGGAAGGCGCTGGCAGGAAGGATTGCAATCAGCCCGGGCCAGAAGCCGTTGGCCAGCGAAAGGCAGGCCGCTGCCCAGAAGATGGCAAAAGGAACGAGAGTGACGAACAGTTCGAAGGCGCTACGCCCCAGACGGGGCTGCCGGTATTTCGCCAGCGTCTTCAACCACGCTCCAGCATTGTCTTCAACAAGTGAAGCGGGTGGATAGACATGTGCGCTCATTATAACCGGTCCGTTTTTCGCTCGCCCCGTGATCATCTGCCAGGGGAATGGACTGCGCCCGTGGAACGGGTGCAGGTGCTGAAGTATTAGGCCCGGCGGGCTTTGCGGGCCGCATAGCGGCGGTCGCGTTCGGCCTTGCGGGCCGCTTCGTCGGCGACGACACGCGAGACCCGATTGGCAATTTCTGCCTGGCGGGCTTCGGCTTCAGCCCTTTGCTCGGCCTCGGCAGCCGCGGCCAACGCAGCCGCTTCTGCCAGGATTCGCTCGTTCTCGGCTGTCTTCAGCGCTTCGCGCTCGGCGCGACGGGCATCCCTGGCACGGTTGGCCACTTCGCGCGCAGCCAGTTTTTCCTGCATTTCAGGGTCGGTCGGCTTGGGAGCGGATGCAAATTTTGTCAGAAGCTGGCGCTTTGCATCTGCTGCGGCATTGCGTCGTTCGGCAAAGCCGTTGTCGCTCGGGTGTCTCAATAGTTATTCCTTTGATATGGTTTGGTCGCGTAGAATGTCTTGAACGGGAAAAGGCCAGACATTTGCCTGGCCTCTTCGAACCTCTTGCCGCGATGCCAGTACATCCGTGGTCATCAGCGGCGAAAAAGCATCAGGCAGCGCGGAGCTGGCCTGCGGACATTTTGCCCGACTTGTTGTCGCGCTCGAGCTCGAAGCCGAGTTTCTGACCTTCGACAATCGAGTTCATGCCTGCGCGTTCAACAGCAGAGATGTGAACGAACACATCGGCGCTGCCGTCGTCAGGCTCGATGAAACCGAAGCCCTTGGTGGAATTGAACCATTTAACTGTGCCAGTGGTCATAACGAACCCTTTCTTAGCAACATAGATCACCGCTGGGCGACGCACAGCGGGGTTTCGACTTTTGAGAGAGGGAAGTTCGTCAAGAGACGCGCAAAGCGCAGCAAAACAAATATCGGCAAACAAAGTATCGATGTCCTCTCATAGACGGGAGCGGAGGCTATGTCAACTTTTTGTTTTCAGAAAAATCGAATACAATCTTTGGTAGAGAAATCCAAGCGGCGCGTTTCCTTCCCATCGGGTGCACCCGCGGCCAGGCCAAATGAGCTGAGTATACCCCTACGCTTCGAAGTGTTTTCAACTAAGGAACGTACGGATTCCTACTCTTCCTAGCTATTATCTTGCCGCGGAAAAAGGCAATTCAGGTCCGTCAAAATATTACTTGGTTTCTACCAGACAACAATTTGCGCAGATTGCAGGCACTAATTTCACGTCGTATTCCGCTGCGAATAATATTTCTTTGCACTCCTATTAATCGATTGCCGTCGATGCTATTTAGGAGTTGCAGCCGCCCTATACGCCGGTCGCAGAAAGAATCCCATGACATTTCGCCCGCTCCTCGACCGCGTCGTCATCCGACGCGCCGAAGGTAACATCAAATCCAAGGGCGGGATCATCATCCCCGACACCGCCAAGGAAAAGCCCCAAGAAGGCGAAGTGATCGCCGTCGGTCCCGGCTCCCGCGACGAAAGCGGAAAGCTGATCCCGCTCGACGTCAAGATCGGCGACACGATCCTGTTCGGTAAATGGTCCGGAACAGAGGTCAAGATCGATGGCGAAGACCTACTGATCATGAAGGAATCCGACATCATGGGCATCGTCGCGGACACCGTCGCGACCGCCAATGCTGCCTGATCCGTCGAATTCCGATCCCTTATCTCAAGCCCGAACTGGCCAAAGAAAATGTCCGCCAAACAAATCATCTTCTCCACTGATGCCCGCGATCGCCTGCTTCGCGGCGTGGAATTGCTCAACAATGCCGTCAAGGTGACGCTCGGCCCGAAGGGCCGCAATGTCGTCATCGACAAGTCCTATGGCGCTCCACGCATCACCAAGGACGGCGTCTCCGTCGCCAAGGAAATCGAGCTTGAAGACAAGTTCGAGAATATGGGTGCGCAGATGGTGCGCGAGGTAGCGTCAAAGACCAATGACCTTGCCGGCGACGGCACCACGACCGCTACCGTGCTCGCCGCGTCGATCTTTCGCGAAGGTGCGAAGCTGGTTTCGGTGGGCATGAACCCAATGGACCTAAAGCGCGGCATCGATCTTGGCGTTGCCGCCGTCCTCGCGGAAATCAAGGTGCGCGCCACGAAGGTCATCTCGTCGAGCGAGATCGCGCAGGTCGGCACGATTGCCGCCAATGGCGACGCCAGCGTCGGCGAAATGATCGCAAGGGCGATGGAGAAGGTTGGCAACGAGGGTGTCATTACCGTCGAAGAGGCCAGGACGGCCGATACCGAACTCGACGTCGTCGAGGGCATGCAGTTCGACCGCGGTTATCTTTCGCCGTATTTCGTGACCAATGCCGAGAAGATGCGCGTGGAACTGGAGGATCCCTATATCCTCATCCACGAGAAGAAGCTCGGCAACCTGCAGGCTATGCTGCCTATCCTGGAGGCCGTGGTGCAGAGCGGGAAACCGTTGCTGATCATCTCCGAAGACGTCGAAGGCGAAGTGCTGGCAACGCTCGTCGTCAACAGGTTGCGAGGCGGCCTGAAGATTGCGGCCGTCAAGGCGCCCGGCTTCGGCGACCGCCGCAAGGCCATGCTGGAAGACATTGCCGTTCTGACGGCCGGCCAGACGATCTCCGAGGATCTGGGCATCAAGCTTGAGAACGTCACACTCGATATGCTTGGCCGCGCCAGGCGGGTGCTGATCGAGAAGGACACGACCACAATCATCGACGGCTCCGGCGACCAAGCCTCCATCCAGGCGCGCATCAGCCAGATCAAGGCGCAGATCGAGGAGACGGCGTCCGACTACGACAAGGAAAAGCTGCAGGAGCGGCTGGCGAAACTCGCCGGCGGCGTTGCGGTCATCCGCGTCGGCGGCGCGACCGAGCTTGAAGTGAAGGAAAAGAAGGATCGCATCGACGATGCCCTGAACGCTACGCGCGCGGCGGTCGAGGAAGGCATCGTTCCCGGCGGCGGAGTGGCGCTGCTACGGGCAAAATCAGCCCTTGTCGGTCTCACCGACGAGAACGCCGACGTAGCCGCAGGCATCTCGATCGTGCGCCGGGCACTGGAAGCACCAATCCGCCAGATCGCCGACAATGCCGGTGTCGAAGGTTCTATCGTTGTCGGAAAACTCGTCGACAGCGAGGATCACAACCAGGGCTTCGACGCACAGACGGAAACCTATGTCGATATGATCAAGGCGGGCATCGTCGATCCCGCCAAGGTCGTGCGGACAGCCTTGCGGGACGCCGGCTCGATCGCGGCTCTTCTGATCACCGCCGAAGCCATGATCGCCGATATTCCCGAGAAGGGGTCTCCCCAAGGCACCGGAAACGGCGCCATGGGCAGTATGGGATACTGAGAGCAGTGCCTGAACCGTTCGGCCGGGTGGCCGGGCGGCGAAACGCGAACAACGACGGAGGGGGAGCTTCCAATGGCCATAGAGAACAGCAGCAAGACGTCAATCACCCAGCAATTCGACAGCTACAAGCCATCCAAGGCGATCCTCGTATGGGCATGCGCCGCCACGGCAGCCGCAACGATGATCGTCGGCTTCAACTGGGGCGGCTGGGTGACAGGCGGCACGTCCCGCACGGCGGCAGCGGCCGCAGCCGACATCGCACGCGGTGAACTGGCATCCGCCATATGCGTCGAGCGGTTTAACGCCGCGCCGGACGCGGCCGCAAAGCTGATCGAGTTCAAGGCAATCACCGACGGTTACAAGAAGCGTCAATACGTAGAGGCCGGCGGTTGGGCGACGATGCCGGGCCAGACCGCGCCCGACAGCCGCAGCGTTCAAGGTTGTGCCACCGCTCTGGCCATCTGAGCGCAAAATCTGAAAAGCGCTCCTGCGTTTGTTTGGAGCGCTTCAATCCGTCAGATCAGGAGAACGTCAAATGATCCGTTTCGAGAGAAAGCCCGACCCGCAGCCCTCGCTGAAGGAAGCCGAAACCAATCGTACCCAGCAAATAAGCAAAGCCGCGAAAGAAGAGAACAAGAAATCGGGCACAACGGGAGCGCCGCGTCGCGCGCCTCAAGCGGCTGATGACGACCGGCTCATTTGAGAGCATATTGGACGCACGGCCTGTTTCTCATCTGGCCCGCCCGTATGGCGGGCCAGCTTCATCAAATTCAACGTCAAGAGGATCGCATCGATGGCTAAAGGACAAGTGAGAGGCAACCGCGAGGCGCGGAAGCCGAAAAAGGAAAAGGCGCCGGTGAAGGTAGAGACGAGCTTCACCAACCAGCTCAAGAATGCCGAGAAAAGCAGCCCGCAGGGTGGCAAACACAAAGGCTGAGCCCAAGGCAACGGCGGGGGCGCTCAAAGACTTCGGAGCCGCGGGCAACGGCTATTTTGGCGCTGCGGCCGCGGTTTCGCCCGGGGGCAATATCCTGAACATAAAGGTCGATACCTTTTCCCCTGGCTTGAACGGGCCCGGCACCTGATAACTTACCGGCTTCAGGCTTTGAAGGAATGCTGCAATTGCGCCTGCGTCTTCTTTTGTGAGTTGCGCAAATGCGTGCCACGGCATAATCGGCGCCAGCATGCGGCCGTCGGGGCGCTGCCCGGTCTGAATGGCAGTCACGATCTGCTCCCTAGTCCAACTGCCGATGCCGGTCTGCTTGTCGGGCGTGATGTTGCGACCGACGAAAACACCCTCTCCGGGGATTTCGAACCCTACATCCGACCCGCCGAGAAAACGCGAGCTGTCCGGTTTTCCGAAAAAATATCCCGGTGTGTGGCAATCGTTGCAGCCGCCCATGGTGACGAGATATTCCCCCCGCGCAATTTCGGGATCGTCGGCAGCAACTGCCCCGAGCGGCTGTAGCCCAAAGGCAGAGGTGGCGAAACATGCGAACCCAACACACAACCGAAACATGCTTACCTCCCTGAGGCTCGCTGCTGAAGCAAACTGAATACCATAACGGAGTCGCGCTATATATTAGTTATTTGGAATTAACGGAAAATCGCCGAGCTTCGGTGAGGCTCGTGCCCGACGGAGGTCGCACTAATCGGCGACGACCCCTCGGAAAGTGCGGCCAGAGAGCGCTCCTGGGCCAGCGTCCTGCAGCGCCTTTGCGAAAACGATAGCGCGCAGCTCATATAGAGCGGGATGAGGAAAAGTGTGTGCGGTTTTCCGCCCGCATCCCGCTCCAACTTCTTGGAATCGATCACGTTCATGATTTTAGGTCGACCCGACCTAAAAACATCGTGATTTAATGCCGTTGGCCGATACGCGACAAGAGCGCCTGCTTCAATTGCCGGCGTACCTCATCAGGCTGTTCCGACAGCGCAGTCGCGATCGTTCTAAGCTCCCGTCTCAGCCCATAGAGCTGATCCAGCAGCGCAAGGATGATCGGCACAGCGTCATCGTTGACGTTCATGTCGCGCCGGAGCTCACAAACCAGTCGGATTCGAGCGACGTCGACGTCGTCAAATGAGGGCCCGCTCTCGCCTTGAGCCGGCACGATCCAGCCGCTTTGCACCCACTGGCGCAGCTGCCTGAGGGTTACAGCATCGAACTGATCAAGGACTTGCTTCTCCGTCAATTTCATGTGGCCCTCCGTAGAGCTTCGCGCGGGTCATAAGCGTGGCTCTGCCGCCAAGTTTCCATGAAACGCTCGAGATCGGGATCGGTCGCCGTCGGTAGAACGACCTTCAGCGTGACACGCTGATCCCCGGCGGGGCCGTGCTGAGACTTCACCCCTTTGCCCCTGAGACGCAGGATGTCGCCCGTATCTGAACCCTTGGGGATGGTCATCGATACGCGGCCGGAGATCGTCGGCACTTCGATCTTCGCACCAAGCACCGCTTCATAAAGCGTAATTGGCAGATCTATTTCGATGTCGTTGCCTTCACGGCGGAAGACCGAGTGAGAACGGACGCTGATTTCGATCAAGGCGTCTCCGGGCTCCCCGCCAGCAATCCCTGGCGCCCCCTTGCCCCTCAGCCGCAGCGTGCTGCCATCACGTGTGCCGGCAGGAATGGCCAAGTCGAGCGTGTTTCCGTCGGGAAAGGTGATACGGCGCCGGGCGCCGTTTACCGCGTCCAGGAACTCGAGTTCGAGTTGATAATGAAGGTCCTGCCCGCGCGCCTTGAAACGAGCCCCCGCCCCGCCCCGCCCGAAAAGATCCGCGAAGATGTCCGACACGTCTTCGAATTCGCCGGTTCCGCCCGCTGATCCATACCGCCGTGCGTGGCCCGCATCGGCATAGTGCCTGTAAAACTGCTGCTGCGGCCGTTCAGCCCCTGATGCATCGATCTCGCCCCGGTCGAACCGGGCCCGCTGCTCGGGATCGTTCAGCAGATGGTAGGCTGCGGAAAGCGCCTTGAACTTGGCTTCCACCTCCTTGTCGCCTGGATGCAGATCCGGGTGCAGCTCCTTTGCGCGCTTGCGGTAGGCCTTGCGGATCTCATCCGGTTTAGCGGTACGCGGAACGCCGAGTATCTGATAGGGATCATCAGTCACCGATCACCTCCATTTGACGTGCACGTCGACAGCACGGCTGCGGCAAGCTGCGCGTCAACACCTTCAGTTTAATTTAGCCCGCAGGAGAAGGTCCGCAAGATTGAGACGACGGCAGGGTAGCGGGTCGAAGGGCTCGGCGGCGGAGGAGTACAAGCCAAGCGACATCGCCCTCCTCAAGATCGATGCGGATAAGCTGACCGCTTACATTCGGCGATTGCGCCCGTTTTCCGGTCGCGAGCTCGCGACAAACATTGCGGACCGCCGCGTTCCAAGGTACCACAGGCGCACGCCGCGTTGACGTCCCCTAGCAATACAGCCGTATCACGGAATACTCACTGCGACTTGCTTCATCAAGACTTCATCAATATTCGCAGTCGAACAGTTGGCAACATAGAGCCCTGATAGCAATGCGCGTCCCATCAAATCCCCTCATCCTGATTGGACCGACCATTCTTCTTCTTTTTGCAGCCACATTCGTGTGGATCTGGATGATAGATCGGCGGCGCAAGCATCTCTTGTATTATGGTGGAGGCGCCCTGCTCTTCTGTATCGGAGCGATGTCGCAGATCTTCGCGATCCCTGAAGGAGCAGGCCCAAATGCTGTCGTATCGGCGTTCATATATGTCTCAAGCGTGTTGGTCCTGTGTGATGGACTGCTGAGGCGATCCGGGCGTGGCTTGCATTGGGCAGAGTATGTCGCCAGCATCATCTTGATCGTGGGAGGGATCGCTTATTTCTTCTATATCGACCGCCAGCTCATTACCCGCATCTATCTTCTCAATTTCGGGATTGGGGTGATCTGTCTTGCCTCCACTTTGCGTCTGCGTGGGCTGCGCTACGGGAAAGCTGCAGAACGCGTCCTCTTCTGGGTTTTGCTGGCGTTTTCGATACACTTCTTCTTGAGGACCACTCTCACCGTCGGGCTAGTCGCCCCATCCGCCACTACCTTCGCATCCTCGCCGTTCTGGCTCGCACTACAGTACTCCGTCGCGGTGCTGGGGGTGGCACTTGCATTGGCTATCGTTCAGGTGGCTGTAAGCGACACCCTTGACGAACTGCGACGGGAACGTGCGCTGGATCCGCTCACCGGACTGCTGAACAGACGGGGTTTCGAAGAATTCGCGACCGAGCGACTGCAGGGTCCGCATGCATGGCCAATCAGTTTGATGGTCGTCGATATCGACCATTTCAAGAAGGTGAACGACACGCACGGCCATCTCGCGGGTGACGCTGTTCTAAAGACCTTCGGTCAGCTGATGCTCGCCACGGCGAGACAAGTTGATGTTTGTGGTCGGTTGGGAGGGGAAGAATTCTTGATACTTATGCCCAATTGCGAATTGGAAGGCGCGCGTATTGTAGCTGAGCGACTGCGCACGAGCGTTGGTACGGCAGTGTTCGATGGGCTCCCGAAGGAATGGCGCGTGACAGCGAGTGTAGGGATCGCTGAGATTCGCAGAGGTGAAGCTTTATCGGATCTGATCGCTCGCGCGGACGAAGCGCTGTACGAGGCGAAGCGTTCCGGCCGAGATCGCGTCAACGCATACCGACAGGCAATCGCCGGTGTCTGATGGATCTAGGCCGCGGGTGCACCGAAAAGGAGCGCCGACGGCGCAAGAACCGCTCGCTAAACGTCCCTTGAAATCTCCGCGAGCGCCGTTTGCAGTTCGCTGTCCAGAAACGGCTTCGTCAGCAAGGGGATGTTCGAGTATCTTGCATCAAGGCCTTTGCTGCCATAGCCCGTGGCAAAAATGAACGGTACGTTGCGTTCCGCCAGAATGTCCGCAACGGGATAACTGGGCTCCCCGTCCAGGTTGACGTCGATGATGGCGATGTCGAACTGCCCTTTCCGCGCCACATCGAGCGCCTCCGGCATCCGAGAGGCTATAGCGGCGACCTCATGCCCGAGTTCGCATAGACTATCTTCAATCAGCATGGCGATCATGGATTCGTCTTCGACCACGAGTACCCGAAGTCTGCGCTCTGTCATGCGTCGAGCCCGTAAAAGCATTGGACGTTATGTGAGTGGCGCTTCGATGTGAAAGCGCACGCCGCTGGGCGCAAAAACAAGATCAACCTTGCCGCCGAGTTCGCGGGCCAAAGCACGTTCGAGCAGACGAGTGCCAAAACCCGTCCGCGCTGGGACTTTGACAGATGGACCACCAATCTCCTCCCATTGTAAATGCAGGTGAGACACGCTCTCGCAATCGCTGACATGCCAGTTGACCTTGATCAGACCGCCGTCGTTCGTGAGCGCCCCGTATTTTGCAGCATTCGTGCAAAGCTCATGAAAAGCCATCGATAATGCCAACGCCATTTTCGGCCGCAACCGGAGCGGCGGACCAGAGGCCTGAACGCGCTGCTGGGGTTCCACGCAGATTGGATTGATCGTCGCGTGAAGGACCTCTTGAAGATCCGCACCCTGCCAACTCTCCCGAGTAAGCACGTCGTGCGCCCTTGCCAATGCTACGAGCCGGCTTTGGAACCGGCCAAAGTCCTGGCTTGCATTTACACCACGGAAGGTTTGCGCAGCCAGCGATTGAACCGTGGCAAGCGTGTTCTTCACGCGGTGGTTCAGTTCGTTGACCAGGAGTTTGCGATGTTCTTCGTTGCGTCGCCTTTCAGTAATATCGCGCGCGATCTTCGACGCGCCGACGACGCGACCGCGGGCGTCTTTCAAAGGGGAAACCGTCAACGAGACATCGATCAAGCTTCCGTCCTTTCGAATTCGTACCGTCTCATAATGGTCGATGTGCTCGTCTCGCCGAATCCTTTCAAGGATGCCCGGCTCCTCGTCCTGGCGGTCGGGCGGAATGAGGATGGTTATAGGTTTTCCGATCACTTCCTCGGCGCTATAGCCGAACAGGCGTTCGGCGCCTCTATTCCAAGTCTGGATAACGCCTTGCGTGTCCTTGCTAACGATCGCATCATCCGAGAATCTGACAATGGACGCGAGCCGTTCCGCATATTCCGCAGCTTTCTCGCGATCGGAGATGTCCACCAGCATGTTGACCGCCCCAACAAGCTTGCCGGCGACATCATGCAGCGGAGTGGGATAGGGTATGAACGGCACACGGGTACCATCCGGTCTTTCGGCCACGGCCTGTTCGCCACGGACCGGCCGATCTTCTTTGAGCGCCACGGCCATTGGACATTGGTCGTGCGGCAGGTAGGTGCCATCCGGCCTATAGAGACGCCAGGTGACACACCATTTATCTCCGATCTGTGGAGTGCGGCCGGCCATCTCGACAGCCGCCTTATTGAAGAAGGTGATGCGACCTTCGGCATCTGTGGTGTAGACGGCGGCGGGCAGCGCCTCGAGCAAGTCACGCATGTTCTGTTCGCTTTCGCGGCGGCGATCGTCCATGCGTTTGGCTTCGGTGACATCAAGCAGAACCCGCACGCCATAACGGAATCGACCGTTGCGATCGCGCACAGTCGAGCTGTAAACGTCGAGATAGATCACCGTCCCGTCCGCCTTCACGGCGCGCTTGCGGATCGCATAGGTATCGGTCTCTCCGCTGACCTGCCGCGAATAGCAACGGGTCTCCTCGTCGCGGTCATCCTCGTGCGTGTAGTCGAGGAACGTCATGTTCAGCAGTTGCTCGCGCGAGCGGCCCAGCATGGTGCAAAATGCATCATTCACCCGCAATAGGCGCCCATCCGCATCGGACTCGGCGATCCCGATCGTGGCCGCCTGATACGTGGCCGCCAAACGTTCCTCGGTCTCGCGCCACGCGTCTTCTGTTTCGTGCAGGCTGGTCACATCGGTCGTGAAGCACCGCGTATTGACGAATTTCCCATCCTCGAAGCGACTGTTGGAAGTGATCAGCACATGCTTGATCGAGCCGTCTCGTGCGCGCAAACGGGCGGGATAGCGATCGAGTTTTTCGCCGCAGGAAAGGCGGTCAAGAATATCGCCGATAACCGGTGCATCGGCGTGAAATTCAGCAATGTGCCGGCCTACATACTCGTCCGCCGGATACCCCAGGAGTTCCAGCTCTGCCTTATTCGCCCGCAGAATGATCCCCGCGGCGCTAACGATGTGCAGCCCGATGGCGCTGTTTTCGAAAAAGTCCTCCAGGTCCTTGCTCTTGCGGTTAACCTCCGCTTCGATCCGCTTTTGTTGCGAAATATCCTGGAAGCAATTGATCGCCCCTTGAATTACTCCCCGATGGTCTCTGAGTGGGCGAATATTCACGAGCGCAAAGATGCGGGATCCGTCGGGTCTTTCGATGATCACCTCGGCGTTGCGCGTCGAGACACCGGTCTTGATCGCCTCAGCCATGGGGCACTCCTGGTGCGCCATGGGCGAGCCGTCTGAGAGGAAAAGACGTTGGGAACCACAAAATCGCTCTCGCGGCGCGCTAAGCGATGGCTGTCTACCCCAAAGTTCGGCAGCCTCCGCGTTGTATCGCACGAGCCAGCCCTCGTGATCACAGACGTAAACGGCTCCCGGTATAGCATCAAGCGCAGTTGGAGCTGACGTGATCAGCGCTTCGTATTCGGTCAGTACGCGACCGGTGAGCGGAAATTCCTCGACATTCGACATAAATGCTTTCCCTTACGGCTCTTCAAGGGGTCGATTGAATCTCAGCCGGTGTCGTGGAAAGACAACTCTGCTCGACGCGCGGTCCCCAGGTGCGCAGCGCGCAACCTGCATCAACGTACCGCACGCGGTTTTGTTCCCGCCTTTTCTGACCCGCGCATTGTCGAACCGGCAGCGTTATTAAAATCATGAGACGCGGGATGCGGGAGGAAAACCGCACGCACTTTTCCTCATCCCACTCTGGACCCCGGCGCTTTAGAGATCTACATTCGAGCTTCTGTGAGCCTGAAATTGCATCAGGTCCAGCCCCTTCGCATCGCCCACCGCAATGAATTGCGGTTCGGGCCCGCGCTTCAGCCCTCAATAGACGCAATCTCACCGTGTAAGCGGGAGGAGTTTCGATGACCAATGCCCAATGCGCCTGCGGCGCTCTAAGACTGATACTTAGCGAACCGCCACAATTGACCGCGCTGTGTCACTGTTTCGCTTGCCAGCGAAGAACTGGTGCTCCGTTCAGCGCTAATGCGTTCTACTCGATCGACTGTGTCGAAATATCTGGAGTGTCTACAGAATACATTCGCACTGCCGAGAGCGGTCGCAAGGTCCGATTGCATTTTTGCCCAAGCTGCGGTTCGACCCTCTATTGGAAAGCCGACGCGTCGCCGTCCTGGATCGGGGTGGCGGTAGGTTCATTTGCCGACCCGGCCTTCGCGCCACCTGCCATGTCAGTATTCGAACGATCGAAACACAAATGGGTGCAACTTGATGGAACGGTAGAGCATTTCCAAGACCTTCCAATCATCGGCGGAGCCAAGGATTTACCACGGTAAGTCCAGCCGCTTCGAACGGGCTGCTATCGCGTGTCGCGACGATAAATCCCCTGGAGGCGGCAATGGCGGCAATATATCCGTCGGCCGTCGGAAATCCCTTGCCGGCCGCTCGAGCGGTCACCGCAAGCTCGGCATAATGGCGAGCAGCTCCAATTTCGAACGGCAATACGCGATCGCCAAACAGTTCGAGCACGCCGTCAAGCATTTCGGTCAGAGCCTTCTTGCGCCGACCGTCCGGCAGCGCACCGATGCCGAACAGCAGCTCGGCCAAGGTCACACTGGCCAGATACAAGGTTTCAGCGACCTGCTCGTTCAACCAGGAGCGAGCGCACGGCCGGATCGGGAGCCGGTTTCATCGCCTCGGAGACGACATTCGTATCCAGGACAATCATTCAAATCTCATGGGCTGCGCCGACGCCTTGTCACGTGTCTCGTCGAACAGTGCGAAATCGTCATTGGTCAGCCCCAATCGCCGGCCGAGCTCAGCCAGGGCATCGCCCATGCGAACGCGCTGCTCGGGTTTCACCGCACTTTCCAAAATCTCCCGGACTTCCGCCTCGGTGCTGCGGCCGTGCATCGCCGCTCTCACGCGCAAGGCGCGATGCACTTCATCGGGGACATTCCGAACCGTCAGGATCGCCATAGTCACGCCCTCGCATTCGCTTTCAATGACAGCAATATAATTGTTTTGCAGTCACGCCGAAACTTGAGCGACAGGGCCTTAAGCTTCCTAGACTGCTGGCACCAATCTCATACGGTGGCCAGGCGCGATCTCGACGAGTTCGGAGGTCGGGGGCGCGGAAAAGACGTCCGGTGCCGTGCTGCCGTCAAATGCGAAGCTGCGACCGGCAGGAAGCGGCACATCGGCAAAGTGGTCTTTCGTCCCCGGGTTCACCGCTGCATCCGGATCGGGAATGGCGGCGATGAGCCGACGCGTATAGGGATGGGCGGGCGTTTCGAAGATGTCCCGCCAGCCGCCCTCCTCCACGACCTGGCCGAAGAACATCACCAGCACCCGGTCGCTCATATGTTCCACCACACTCAGGTCGTGGCTGATCATCAGGTAGCCGAGGCCGAGCTTTTCCTGTAGGTCCAGCAGCAGGTTAATGATCTGTGCGCGGATCGACACGTCGAGGGCGGATACCGGTTCGTCTAGCACGACGATTTCCGGTTCGAGGATGAGCGCGCGGGCAATGCCGATGCGCTGGCGCTGGCCGCCGGAGAACTCGTGCGGATAGCGGTTCGCCTGCTCGGGCGTCAACCCCACATTGGCAAGCATGACCTCGATCCGGTCGGCGATCTCCGACGCCGCCGTGATGCCGTGCAGCCGCAGCGGCGCGGCGAGCGAGGTGCGTACCGACTGGCGCGGGTTCAGCGAGGCATAGGGGTCCTGGAAAACCATCTGCACCGCCTTGGCACGCTGCATCCGTCCGGGCGCGCCCGGCCCTGTGAGCGGCTGACCGCGATAGCGGATCGTACCTTCGGTCGGCTCCTGAAGACCGAGGACGGAGAGCGCCGTCGTGGATTTGCCGCAGCCGGATTCCCCGACGATCGACAGGCATTCGCCCTTGGCGAGCGAGAAGCTGATGCCGTTGACGGCATGCAGCATGCGCCGCCCGGTTCCGAGCAGCCCTCCGCCGGAGAGGGAAAAGCGGACATGCAGGTCATTCACCTCCAACAGGGGGTCGGTCATGGCTGACCACCCTCTTTCGCGCTGCGCGGCGCGATGAAGCGGGTCTCGGTGAGCTTCGACCGGTCGGCGATGATGCTGTCGATGTCGACCAGCCGCTGACGGCCGTGCAGACTGCGGCTGCCGAAGCGCGGCAGGGCGCCGAGGAGCCCACGGGTATATTCATGCCGCGGTGCCGCGAAAAGCGCCCTTGTCTCGTTCTCCTCGACGAGGCAGCCGGCATACATGACGCCGACCCGCTGGCAGATGCTGGCGATCACGCCGAGATCGTGGCTGATGAAGAGAACCGCCGTACCGCGCTCGGCGCAGAGTTCCTTGATCAGGCGCAGCACCTCGGCCTGCACGGTGACGTCGAGCGCCGTGGTCGGCTCGTCGGCGATCAGGAGGTCCGGATTGCAGGCGAGCGCCATGGCGATCATCACGCGCTGGCGCAAGCCCCCCGACATCTGGTGAGGATAGTTGCGCGCACGCCGGTCGGGATTGGGCACGCGCACGTTGGCGAGCGCTTCGATTGCGAGTTTTTGCGCCTCGTCCCAGCTCTTTCCCTGATGCAGCACGAACATTTCGGCGATCTGCCGGCCGATGGTCGAGAGCGGGTTCAGTGCCGTCATCGGCTCCTGAAAGATCATGGCGATGCGGTTGCCGCGCAGGCGCCGCATCTCGCGCTTCGGCAGCTCCAGCAGATTCTGGCCTTTGAACAGGATCTCGCCGCCGGAGACTGCGAGCGGCTTCTTGAGAAGCCCCATGACGGCGAGTGAAGTCACCGACTTGCCCGAGCCGGACTCCCCGACGAGACCATAGGCCTCGCCCGGCATGATCTGGAAGGAGACTCCTTTGAGGAGCGGACGATTGACGGAGCGGCCGACCGCGACGCCCATGTGGAGTTCCTTGATGTCCAGAAGCGCGCTCATGGGGTACGCGTCCTCATATGCGGGTCGAGGCTGTCGCGCAGGCCGTCGCCGAGAAGGTTGAAGCCGAGCACCGAGAGGAAGATGGCAAGGCCGGGGAAGATGGCCACCCAGGGCGCGAGCTGGATGAGCTGGCGCGCATCCGTCAGCATCGAGCCCCAGCTCGGGAACGGCGGCTGAATGCCGAGGCCCAGAAAGGAGAGCGCGGCTTCCGAAAGCACCGCGGAGCCCATGCCGAGCGTCGCCATGACGAGGATCGGCCCCATCATGTTCGGCAGGATCTGTGTGAACATGATGCGAAGGTCCCCGTAGCCGAGCGTCTGCGCCGCCTGCACATAGCCCAGCGACTTCAGGGAGAGTGTCGAAGAGCGGGCGATGCGGCAGGTCCAGCTCCAGTTGGTGAGACCGAGCGCGATGAGCAGCGACGGTAGGCCGGGACCCAGCACCGCCATCACGGCGAGCGCGAAGATCAGCGAGGGAATGGCGAGCATGACGTTCGTGAAGCCGTTCACCAGATCGTCCCACCAGCCGCCCCAATAGCCGGCGGTCATGCCGAGCGTGACGCCGATGATCGAGTTGATCACCTGAGAGACGATGCCGACCGTCAGCGAGATCTGCGCGCCGTAGAGGATGCGGGTGTAGACGTCCCGCCCCTGCCCGTCCGTGCCGAACCAGAAGGTGGCGTCCGGCGGCAGTTCGGAGTTCATCAGGTCCGCGTCGAGCACGGGGTCGAAGGGCGCAATCCACGGGGCGAGGATGCCGGCGAGGATCACCAGCGTCGTCAGTCCGGCACCGAGCCAGAAGTTGAAGCCGAGGCGCATTCCCGTCACTCCTGCTTGATGCGCGGATCGATCGCGGCATAGATCAGATCGACGGCCGTGTTGATGACGAGGAACCAGAGCACGATCACGAGGATCGTACCCTGCACCACGGGAATGTCGCGGCTCGCCACGCTATCTACCAGAAGCGAGCCGATGCCGGGCCAGGCGAAGAGCTTCTCGATGACGACGGCCTGGCCGATCAGCGAACCGAATTGCAGGCCGACGGTCGTGACGATCAGCACCAGCGCGTTGCGCGCCACATGCCAGCGCACCACCTTGGCCTCGCTCATGCCCTTGGAATGGGCGGTGCGGATAAAGTCGGCGTTGAGGACATCGAGGACTCCGGCCCGCGTGGTGCGCGCGAGAAGTGCAAGCGGCGTGACCCCGAGCGTGACGGCGGGCAGAATCAGGTTCCGGAAAGACCCGTCGCCGTAGCCGAAGCTCGGCAACCAGTTCAGCTGCAGGGCGAAGAGATACATCATCAGGAGGCCCAGCCAGAACTGCGGCATGGAGAGGCCTGACACCGCCCCGATCATCGTCACCGTATCGAGCATCGAGCCGGGCCTCAGCGCCGCAATGAAGCCGAGCGGCACACTGACGACGAGAGCGAAGACCATGGCGGCGATCGCCAGTTGCAGCGAGGCCCACATGCGGTCGTTGATGAGGTCGATCACCGGCTGACGGGTGCGGAAACTGGTGCCGAGATCGAATTGCGCAAGGTCCGTGACATAGGTCACGAAGCGCTCCATCAACGGCTTGTTCAGCCCGAATTCCTCGTTGAGGCGGGCGATCATCTGCGGGTCGGCGGCGCGCCTGCCGTCGGCGAAGAGGCTTGCGGCGAAGGTCCCCGGTACGACGCTGAAGATGACGAAGATAAGCAACGCCACCACTACGACCGTGGGTATGATCTGCAGGATGCGGCGCAGGGTGAAACGAAGCATGAGCGGTTCCGTTCTGGCCGCCCCGTACACGGGCGCGGCGGCAATCGATGAGGGGGCAGCCGCTGCTACCCCCTCCCCCTCAAGGTCTTACTGGCGCGATGACGGCGCCGTCTCGTCGATCCAGATTTCGTCATAGGGCTGGACCGCCAGTTCCGTGGCGTTCGGAACGAGGCCGTGGATCCACGGCTGGTATGCCATCACCGCCTTGTTGTAGTTGAAGAACCAGACCGGAGCGTCGTCCTGCACGATGTTGTTGGCTTGGCGCAGGAGATCGTTCTGCTTGGCAGGGTCGCGTTCCTGCTGCGCCGCCTCATAGAGCTTGTCGAATTCCGGGCTTGCATAGCTGGTGTAGTTGCAGGCCGATTGCGCCGTCTTCGAATAGTAGCAACGCAGTGCGTTCAGCGGGTCGGGGCCGGAAAGGTTCGACCAGATGAAGGCCTGGAAGTTGTTGGTCGTCACCGCCTCGCCGAGCGTGGAGCTTTCGACCGGCTTCGGCTTCACGGTGATGCCGACCTTCTTCAGCATCGGCAGGATGGCTTCGACGATCGGCACGCCCCAGCTTTCGTTCGGGCTCGCCGTCACCTCGAATTCGAAGCCGTCCGCATAGCCGGCCTCGGCGAGCAGCGCCTTTGCCCTCTCCGGATCGTAGGCGTAGGGCGCCTTGTCCTTGTCGAAGGCGGGCGAGGAGATCGGCAGCCAGCCGGAGGCCGGGTAGGCCTTGTTCTTAACCAGGCGCTCGATGATCAGCGGCGCATTGATGGCATGGTTGATTGCCTGGCGCACCCGCTTGTCCTTGAAGGGCTCGAAGGCGGGGTTGAAGCCGATATTGCGGGTATAGACCTCGGCGACTTCCAGGAGGTGATTCTTCAGACCCTCCTCGCCCTGATAGGCCTGGTACTGGGTGGGGCCGAGGATCGAAACGTCGATTTCCTTGTTGCGGAAGGCGACGTCGCGCGCGGCGTCCTCGGCCATCAGCACGATGTTGATGCGGTCGAGATAGGGCCTGCCCTCCTCGTAGTACTTGTCGAATTTTTCCACGACGACCTGCGAACCGGGCACGTGCTCCTTGAAGACGAAGGCGCCGAGGCCGACCGGATTCTTGCCGAAGGTCGATTCGTCCTCGACATTCGAAGGATAGATGACCGTCGTGTTCTGCATCAGCGGGAAGCCGGGATTGATCGTGCCGGTATAGGTGATCTCCAGCGCGTGGTCATCGATCTTCTTCAGCCCCGAAATCTCGTCGGCCTTGCCGGCGATATAGTCCTCGGCGCCCTTGATGACGGCGATAAAGCTCGCGCCGGGGAAGGCGTTTTCCGGATTGGCGATGCGCTTGTAGCTGTAGATGATGTCGTCGGCCGTCAGCGGCTTGCCGTTGTGGAACACGGCGTTTTTACGCAGGTGATAGGTGTGGACCATGCCGTCCTCGGAAACCTCCTCCGAGGTCGCCAGTTCCAGGACGGGCTTGTTCTGGTTCGAATCCCAGCTGTAGAGCGCACGGTGGATGGCCTGCGTGATGAACTCTTCCTGCGTGTTAGGGCTCGACTGCACGTCCAGCGTGGCGAAGCTCGAGCCGTAGGGCGCGGTGAAGACGAGCGTTCCGCCATGGCGCTCGCCCGCGGCAAGCGCCCCGGCAGCCACGCCGAGGCTGAGCATTGCGGCCAGTGTCAATCTCTTCAGCATTTCGTTCTCCCTCTCGTGCCGTTCTCGGCATCGTTTCGGTTCAGTTCGTCAGGCCGTCAGCGCGCATCATGCACGACGCGGCCCGCAAGCAGGGTCAGCACGCAGCTTGTGTCCGAAAGGATGGTTTCGGGCGGGGCAGCCAGAAGGTCGTTGTCGAAGACGGCGATGTCCGCCCACTGGCCGGGCACGAGCCGCCCTTTCACCCCCTCGGCTTTCTGCGAATAGGCGCCGTATTCCGTATAGGCCTGCAATGCCTCCTCGCGGCTCAGCCGTTCGGATGCCGCCATCACCGTGCCCTTGCCGGTCTGGCGCGTGAGCATCGCGTGCAGGTTCGGGAAAGGATCGGGCGAGCAGACCGGCGAATCCGAGCCGGTCGACGGTTTCAAGCCCATGCGCATCCAGGTGCCGATCGGGTAGGATAACCGGCCGCGCTCCTCCCCGAGCACGGATATGTAGCTGTCGCCGAAATCGTGGATGAAGGCCATCTGCGGCGCAGGCAGAATACCGGCCGCCTTCATGCGCGCATTTTGATCCGGTGTGGAAAAGCCGCAATGCTCGACGCGATGGCGGCGGTCGGGATCGGGATTTGCGGCAAGCGCCTTCTCGTAAGCCGTGATTAGCTGTTCGATCGCGCCGTCGCCGATGGCGTGGCAGACCATCTGATAGCCGCGGTCGTGGCAGGCCATGACGACCGCCTCGACCTCCGCGTCCGGCAGCATCTGCACGCCGGTATTGTCCGCTTCGCCCCGATAGGGCCTCGTCATCCAGGCGGTGCGCCCGCCCGCCGAGCCGTCGAGGAAGACCTTGACGCCGCCGACGCGCAGCATGTCGTCGCCGGCGCCGGAAAGAAGGCCCGCGCGCCAGCAATCCTCGACGATGGAAACGCCGGGATCGCCGAGCAGGGTCAGCCAGACGCGCACAGGCAGCCGGCCGGAAAGCTTGGCCATCTCATAGGCCTGGATTTCAGCAAAACCGGAGACCTGCCCCACGGCCGCATCCATGCAGCTCGTGATGCCGAAGGAGAGGAGATACCGCCCTGCCCGCTCGATTCCGTCGATCAGGTCCTCTGTCGTTGCCGGCGGCATGGCAGCCTTGACGAGGTTCTGGGCGTTTTCCGCCAGGAAGCCGTTCAGCCGGCCCTCCGTGACGCCGATCACGCCGCCTTCCGGCACGGCCGTTGCCTCGGTGATGCCGGCAAGCTCCAGAGCGCGGGAGTTGGCGATCGAGACATGGCCGCAGGCCCGTGTCAGCAGGACCGGGTGATCGGGGGCCACGCGATCGAGATCGTCACGCGTCGGGTGCCGTCCGGTGTCGAGCTTGACCTGATCATAGCCGCGGGCGCGCACCCAGCCGCCCTTCGACGTTGTGGCTGCGCGGTCGGAAATCCGGCCCATCAGGGCGGCGAGCGTCGGTGCGCTCGCGGGCGTGGCGTCGACCCAGCCCATGGCCATGCCGGTTGCGATGAGATGCAGGTGGTTGTCGATGAGGCCGGGGGTGGCGAAGCGGCCTTCGAGGTCGATGACCTCGGTGCGCGGCCCCTTCAGGCCTAAGATGTCCGTATCGCTGCCGGTTGCAAGAACCTTGCCTTGCCACACGGCGATAGCCTCGCTGATGCCCTCCTCCCGGCCGCGCCAGATCCGGCCATTGATGAGGATAAGATCGGCTTCTATTCCGAACGCCATTCACAACTCCCCCCTGTCGGTACCGGACGGGCCGGCACCTATTTCCTCCAGGCGCAACGTGGAAGGTTGTAGTTGGCTTGGCCAATTCGCTTTTGGCACCAACCCATGCAGAAACGACATACCTATTTCGATTGAATGACTTATGATCGGCCGCAGCACGCGCGCAGCAAAGGGAAGCGGACATGGAGATCAAGTGGCTGGAGGATTTCGTGACGCTTGCCGACACGTCCAGCTTCTCGCGGGCGGCCGAGCTGCGCAACGTGACCCAACCGGCCTTCAGCCGCCGGATCAAGCAGTTGGAGAGTTGGCTGGGCGCGACGCTCATCAGCCGCGCGACCATGCCGGCCGAGCTCACGCCTGCGGGGCGCAATTTCCTTCCCGTCGCACAGGAAGCGATCCGCACCTTCTATGCGGCGCGCGAAGTGCTGCGTCTCCCGCACGAGCCGGGCCTCATCCGCTTTGCGGCGCTGCATACGCTGACGGTCACCTTCTTTCCCCGCTGGCTGAAGATGCTGGAAGCGGCGGGTGGATCGTTCAGCACTTCGCTCATTCCGGACCGCGGCGGAATCGAAGCTAACCTCGACGCGCTCGTCGGCGATGAGGCGGATTTCTTCCTCACCTATGCGCATCCGGAAGTGCCGTTTCATCTCGATAGCGGGCAGTTTTCCTCGCTGACCGTCGCCCATGACCGGCTGATTCCGTTGGTCGCGGCGGAGATCGTGCTGTCCGGCGATGCGCAGCCGGGGCTGAACCTCCTCGACCGCGCGATCGCGCAGCCGCGGCTCGCCATCCCCTATCTGAGCTACGGCTTCAATTCCTTCTTCGGGGTCGCCCTGTCGCGCCTGCTGCTGCGCCGCCCGCCCTTCCGGCGCCGTACAACGCACGAAAACACGATCAGCGCCGGCCTTATGAACATGGCGGTGACGGGGGCGGGCGTGTGCTGGCTGCCGGAAAGCCTGGCGCGCGAGGAAATCGACGCGCGCCGCCTCGTACCTGCCTCTGCCGACGAGGGTTGGAACCTCGACCTCGAGATCCGCCTTTACCGCCACGCAGCGAGCCGCAACCGCAAGGTCGAGGAACTATGGGCGACAGCGCAGCGACTCCTGGAACCCGCACCGGCCTGATCAGACCTTCACGAAGATCACGGGGACGGGTTCTCCATCAACCAGTCGGCAAGGCAGGGATAGATGCGGCCGTTGCGCGCCGGCATGGCGGGGGCCATGCAGAGCGCGTTCAGGACCGCCTCCTGCGTCGTCTCGGCGGCGGCGCGGAAGGCGACGTCGATATGGCCGTCGGCGAGCCGCTCCTGCGTGGTGAACGGTGTGGCGGGATCATGTTCCACCGGACCGGCGGTGGTGAAACAGAGGGCGACATCGCCGCTGCCATGGCCCCAGAAGGCGCCGAGCCGGGCAAGGCCCGCGCCGGCACGCCGCGCGACCCGCTGCAACTGGCGATCCGCCAAGGGAAGATCGGTCGCCATGACGACGATGACGGAGCCGCGCTCGGGACCGGCCGGCACCCGCGGATCGGGCCGGCGTCCGTCCGGCAGGACGAGGTCCCCCGCCGCGCCGAAATTGGCAAGGACAAGCGTGCCGAGCGTGAAGTCGCGCTTGCCGATCCGCATGCGCCGCGAGGCCGTGCCGATGCCGGCCTTGAAGCCGAAGGCGGTCATGCCGGAGCCGGCGCCGACCGCACCCTGCTCCACCGGCCCCGTGCGCGCGGCGTCCAGCGCCGCCTCGGCGTCGGCGGCCGTTACCGCCAGCGCCTGAATGTCGTTGATGCTGCCGTCATTGCACTCGCAGACCAGTGCATTGACGGTCGAGGTCTTTCGCCCGACCTCCGGGTTGGCGGCGATGGCGCGGCGGACCAGCGCTTCGGTGCAGGCGGCAACACCAAAGGTGTTGGTGAGCAGGATCGGCGTCTCGATCGTGCCGAGTTCGGCCACCTGCATCAGCCCCGCCGACTTGCCGAAGCCGTTGATGACCTCCACCGCCGCCCGCGGCTTCACGCGGAACACGTCGCCTGCATGCGGGAGGATTGCCGTGACCCCGGTGAAGAGGCCCTCGCCGCGCAGCGACCGGTGGCCGACCGAAACGCCCTCGACGTCGGTGATGGCATTGCCCAGCCCCGGTTCCAGCCTGCCCTGCGGGATCAGCCCCAGTTCCCGTGCGGTCTTCATATCGCCCCTCCCGGCATCGCTTTGCTGTTTCAGTGAAACAGTCAACGGATCTAAACCGGAACGCCGGCCGCTTCCAGATAGCGGGCCTGGAGTTTTCGGGTCATCGGACCGGGCTTGCCGTTGCCAATCATCCGGTCGCCGATGCGCACGACGGGCATGACGAGGCTGGAAGCGGAGGTCTGGAACGCCTCCGCGGCGGCCTGCGCCTCGTCGGGCGTGAAAGCGCGCTCCTCGATCGCGAGACCCTCGGCGGCACAGAGCAGCGCAAGGGCGCGCTGCGTGCAGCCGGGCAGCGTCGCGCGCGACGCGGCGCGGGTAAGGATGCGCCCGTCACCGGTGATGACATGGGCCGTGGAGGATGCGCCCTCCGTCACCAGCCCGTTCTCCACCAGCCAGACATCGTCGAAACCGCGGGCGCGGGCCGCCTGCTTCGCCATGACCTGACCGAGCAGCATGGCGGTCTTGACGTCGCGACGGTGCCAGCGCGGATCGTCGGCCAGATCGACCGAGATGCCGTCCTGCTGGGCCTTCGTGCCGGTCAGCGTCTTCGCCTGAGTGAAGCCGACGAACCGCGGCTCCAGTGCGTCGGAATAGAGAAAGTCGCGATCCGCCTCGCCGCGCGAGACCTGCAGATAGATCGTGCCGTCCCGCAAGGCGTTGCGGGCGATCAATTCCGCCTGGACGCCGGCAATCTCCCTACGCGAGAGGCCGAGCGGAATGGCGAGTTCCCTCAGCGAGCGTTCGAGACGGCCAAGGTGCAGGTCGTTGTCGATCATCCGTCCGCCGATAACCGCCGTCACTTCGTAGACGGCATCGCCGAACAGGAAGCCGCGATCGAAAAGCCCGATGCGGGCCTCCTCCTCCGGTACGAATTGGCCGTGGACATAGACGATCCTGCCCATCTGTTCCCCTTGCTGCGCCCGTTGCCCTACAGCGCCGCGCCTCTTTCGGACGCGCAAAGGTCGCTGCAAGATCGGTCAATTTGCCGCATGTTTCTTCTTTCATCGGATCCGATGAAACGAGACATGCAGTCATGGCGGAACATAGGAACGACTTGCCGCGGCTGACCAATTCAATTCGGGCAGCATCCTATGCAAAATTTGCCTGAGATTTTGTTTTCAATCGGTTGACGCCGTCTCCCGGCGCAATCGACCAGGCGCCTCGTTACCGGCACTGTCTGCGCGGGCCGCCGCTGTAAGGCTGGTAACTGTTGTCTTCGGGGCGGTAGGAGCGGTAGCGGCTGAAGCAATAGGCAACATGCTCCTGCGTCAGCCTGATTGCCTCGCCATCATCGGCCGAGTATTCCATCTGCGTTGAGGGGTCATCGGTATCTTCCGCATCGATACCGGGCGTTACAGGCGAAAGATCCTGCGACGGCCCCCACGCCGCATCCATGTAGGGTGAGTTGCAGGTCCGCCGTCCGCCACTGAAAGATCTGTAGCTGTTGTCGTACGGACGATAACTGCGATAGCGTTTCGCACACCAGTCGGCGTGAGCGGCAGGCACCGTCGACGCCGTCGGCTCCTCCTCCGCTGGCTGCGGTGGAATTGAAGCGGTGGCCATCTTGTCCAATGGCTCCGGAGAGCGTTCCTTTTCGGCCTCATTGGCCATTTCGGGCGTCTCAGGCTCTCTCGAAGCGTTGAGGTCGGACGGGGCGGGGCGGGCGGGAAGCCGCTCGAATTGCTGGGCCGCCCTGTCGACTGCTCGCGGCTGCTTGGTCCATATTTCTGATTGATCCACGTTCAGCTGCGGTTGGCGCTCAGGCTTGCCGGTGAGGAACAAGACTGCGACCACCGCCCCACTCAGGAACAACGCGAGAGACAGAACGAACCCGCCAAATACCGCCAACGCCGTTTTCACCTAAGCCTCCTTCATCCTTCCACGGAAGAAATGCCGGGGCTCGGTCTCAAGTTCCGACGAGGCCTCAGAATGCTTGAGCTTTCGGGGACAGGGGGGCTGCGGTGCCGGCGCTCCGGTGGAAGAAATCCTATGCCGCCTCGGGAATGCTCGCGATGACTTTGATCTCGAAATCGAACCCGGCAAGCCAGTTTACGCCCAGCGCGGTCCAGAGGGTGGAGCGCCGAAGACCTGATTCTTGACAGCCATGATGGTTTTGAACTGGTTCTCGGGGTCGGTGTGGAACGTGGTCACATCAACTATATCGTCGAAGGTGCAGTCCGCCGCATTCAGCGTCGCCCGTAGATTTCGAAAGCCAATTGGACCTGGCGCCCGAAATCCGCTTCTGGAGTGCCATCGGAACGGCTACTAACTTGGAGCCTGCAGCTCAGGACTTGCTCAGCCAAAATTTGCGGCGACACGGATAGAGATGGCGAGCGATTCATCCGGTTCGAGAATCTTGAGCCCGTGGGCTTCGGCCTTGCCGGGAAGATTGAACGCGTCGACTGGGTGCGTCACCGGTTCGAAGCAGAAGAAATCTGCAGCCGCAGCGGGCGAGAAGACGACGTATTGGCGAAGCGCCTCGCTCGCATCCACGTCGGCCGCGAGCCCCCGGCTCGGCCAGTGGATGCGGGCCATGCCGTCCCAACCGTCGAACCAGTTGTTGATCCAGCGCGCCGGCAATCGCCGCGGCCTGTTGAAATCCATATCCGGATGTGCGGCTATGGCATCATGGGCCCTTGGCAGGTGATCGGATCGCTCGAGCCAGACGCCGCGGGCCGGCGCGTACAGCGTCGTATCCGGCTCGCGCACGAACCAGGGATGGAAACCGGCGCCATAGGGCAGACGGATCCTGGCGCGGTTGACGAGGCTCAATTCCATGACCAGGCCGGCGCCCTGCAGGCGGTAGGACATCCTTGCATCGTAGCGGAAAGGCCCCGGTCCCTCGACGGAAAGGGCGAGCGTGATCAGATCCGCACTCAGGGACGCGACGTCCCAGACGGCCGAAAAGCCGTTCCCGTGGATCGGGTATGGCTCCGTCTCGACGTTTCGCGGCAGGGCATGAAAGGCTCCGTCGAACGTGAACCCGCCGCCGGAAACCCGCCCGGAAAAAGGAACCAACAGAATGTTCGAAAGCGCGAAGGGGTGCGCGGTAGAGGGATCGACCCTGCGGAAGATCGGTTGCCAGGCGCCATCGTGCAGCACGTCGAATGCCGTCAGCCCGGCTCCGAGATCGGGCCGCACGACGATGCGGGCATCGCCGTTGGAGAGCTCGATCGCCGGCATCACCAGCCGCCGTCGATCGCGATGTTCTGGCCGGAAATCATGTCGGAGGCCGGCGAGACGAGGAAGTGGACCAGGTCGGCGACGTCCGAGGGCTGGATGCGCGCCTTCAGCGACTGGTTTTCGACAATCCAGTCATTGTATTGTTGCAGGCGGTCGGCAAAGACCCGCTCTTCCGCCTCCGAGACCACCGCGCCCGGCGACACCGCGTTGACGCGCACGCCGTGGGGGCCGAGCTCGCGCGCAAGCGCCTTCGTCAGTCCCAGCATCGCGCCCTTGGACGCCACATAGGGCACATAGCCGTCCCAGCGGCCGTTCAACGTGATGGAGCAGAAGTTCACGATCTTGCCGTAGCGCTTTTGCTTCATCCCGGGCGCTACGGCTCGGGCAAGCGCGAAGGCTGCCGACGAGTTGACACGGACCTGATCCTCGTATTCCTCCAGCGAAAATTCCTCGAAAGGCTTGTTGATGATGAGCGCCGCATTGTTGATGAGAATGTCGATGCCGCCATGCTCGCGGGAAAGCGTAGCTGCGCGTTTTTCCGCCGAAGCCAGGTCGTTCAGGTCCTCGCCGACATAGATCGCGCTGACACCGTGAGCCGCGGCGACACGGGCCGCGAAGCCCTCCCCGGCTTCGGCGCCGGGCCTGTCGAGCAATATCAAGGCGGCGCCGGCGCGCGCCAGCCGCTCGGCCTGGGCGCGGCCGAGCGTGCCGAGCGCGCCGGTAATGAGGATGGTCTTTCCGGAAAGCTCTGTCATCGTTACCTCACAGAAGCGCGTGAACCTCGTCTATCGAAGTGTCCGCGGTCGGTTTGTCGAACACGATCTCGCCGCGGGCCATCGCGACGATGCGGTCGCAGGATTGGAAGATGTGCTGCATGTTGTGCGAGATGAAGATTCCGGTCAGGCCCTGCGCCTTCAAGCCGCGCACGAAGCCGATCACCTTGTCGGTCTCCTTGACCGAAAGATGGTTCGTCGGCTCGTCCAGGATCAGCACCTTCGACTTGAAATGCATAGCGCGCGCGATCGCAACGCCCTGCCGCTGGCCGCCCGAAAGCTCTCCGACCAGCGCATCCGGCGAGCGCAGATGCAGGTCGACATCGGCGATGGCCTGGATGCTTTCGGCGCGCATGCGCTTCTGGTCCATGATCCCGACGCCAAAGACCGACCATTTCATGGGCTCGCGGCCGATGAACAGATTGCGGGCGATCGACATGGATGGGACCATGGAATTGTACTGATAGATCGTCTCCAGCCCGTGGCGCATCGCATCCTTGGGGCTGCGAAGAGCCACCTTGCGGCCTTCGATCAGCACGTCGCCGGAATCCTGATGGTGGACGCCCGAGAGAATCTTGATGAGCGTCGACTTGCCGGCGCCATTGTCGCCGACGAGGCCGACGGTCTCGCCGGGGTGGATCGTGAGGTCGACATTCTTCAGCGCATGCACGCCGCTGTACCATTTCTGAAGGTTGCGGCATTCGATGATCGGTGTGGTCATTTGTGCGCCTCCACCTTGATCTTGCGGGACATCTTGCCCATCCAGGCATTGGCGATGACGGCAAACATGGTGAGAACCCCGATCGCGAACTTGAACCAGTTGGCATCGACACGGGAAAGGACGAGGCCATTGTCGATCGTGCGGATCAGAAGGGTACCGATGATGGCGCCGAAGACCGTTCCGATACCGCCGGCAAGCGCCGTACCGCCGATCACGGCCGCGGCGACGGCCTGCAATTCCAGCCCTTCGCCGATCGACGGCAGCGGCGAGCCGAGACGCAGCACCTGAAGCAGTCCTGCAAAGCCCGCCAGCAGCGAGCAGAGCATGAAGCAGACGATCTTCACGCGCTTGACCGGAATGCCCATCGAGGCGGCGGCCTCGTTAAAGCCGCCGGTCGCCCGGATCCAGTTGCCGAAATTGGTGAGCGACAGCAGCGCCGCCACCAGTGCAGCAATGACCACGAACCAGAGGAAGGACATGCGGAAGGGTGAGCCCTGCCAGATGTAGTCCGTGAAGAGCCAGGTCGGCAGGTCGGGCGGCAGAAGCGGCGGGAAACCGCCGGAGATGACGATGGTCAGCGAGCGCGCGATGAAGAGCATCCCCAGCGTGGTGATGAAGCTCGGTATCGAGAATTGCAGCGTCACATAACCATTGATGAAACCGATGGCCCCGCAGATCATGAGACCGAGCAGCACCGCGACGGTGAAGGGCACGCCGGAATTCAGTATCACCGCCATCGACATAGGCATCAGCGCAAAGACGGACCCGACCGACAGGTCGAATTCGCCGCAGATCATCAGGAGCGTCACGCCGATGGCGACGAGCGCCATTTCCGGCAGAAGGCCCATCACGCCGCGCATGTTCTCGAAGGAAAGAAGAATGCCGTTCGACTTCGCCTGGAAGACGAGGACGAGGACGATCAGCAGTGCAAGGCCGGCAAGCTCGGGCTTGTCGAGATAGATTTTCAGAAATCGCTTCATGGGCTGCCACTCATGGTTCGGCGTCGTGCCTGCCGGATCACGGCGATCCCAGGGTCGGGTGCCTGAGATCGTCAACGTGATCGAATCCGGAGTGCTGGAGCGGGATGCGGGCGGAAAGCCGCGCATCCCGCTCCAGTCTCGAAGTCGCTGGGGCAAGACGCCTGTTGCTTATCGGGAGCGCCGGATCAGCGCAGGCCCTGCTTCGCCAGTTCGAGGATCGTCGGCACGTCTTTCGGAGTGACGATGCCCTGCCCCGTGTCGACGTCGGAGGGTGTCAGGCCGGCGGTTTTCCAGAGATAGGCCTGCATGACCGGGATGAAGCCCTGCATGTAGGGTTGCTGGTCGACCTGCACCTGAACATAGCCGGCCTCCATCTGCTGCAGCACCTCAGGCACGAGGTCGAAGCCGCCGAGCAGGACCTTGCCGGGCTCGATGCCGCGATCCTTGAGGACCTTGGCGACGCCGGCATGCCAGTAGCCGGTATCGAAATAGGCGGTCGTGTCCGGGTTGGCATTGAGATAGGCGCCGATACGGTCGGCGGTCAGCGCGAGGTCGGTCGCCGAGTCGATGCGGGTGATGTTCACCTCGCGGTCGGAATGCTCGGCCTTGTACTCCTCCAGAAATTTCGTGACGCCGCCGGCGCGCTGCTCGGACCAGGTTTGGCCCGGCGCGTTGACGCCGACCAGCAGGTTGAGCGGGCCTTCCTTCGGGAAGTTTTCCGACTGGGCCTTGGCGAGCGAGTAACCGGCCGCGGTGAAGCCCTGGCCGATGAAGGCCTTACGGGCGTTGCCCTTGGCACCTTCGCTGTCGTCGACATTGACGGCGAGCACCAGAATGCCGGCGTCGACGGCTTCCTTGATCACGTTGTCATAGGCATTGTTGTCGACGATCGCGACGAAGATCGCGTCCGGCCTGGAGGCGATCGCCGCCTGCAGATTGGCGACGGCCTGCTCGACCGCGCCTTCCGTCTGCGTGAGGATCAACTGGCACGAGGCGCCGACCTTTTCGCAGGCGTCGTCATAGCCCTTCTTGACCGCCTGCCAGAACGTGTTCGAAGCCGACGAATGGCTGACGAAGGCGATGCTGAGACCTTCCGCGCTGGCGGCTGGAGCCATCAGCGTCAGCCCGAGGGCCGTTCCTGCTATCAATTTCCTGATCATGATGCGTTACCTCCCGTTGAACATCGATCATATTGCGGCGGCCGGTTACCCCGTGCCGTCGAAGAACTCCGCCCGCGATCGCGCGATCTCGGGCAATGATTTCAGAATCTCGCGCAGATGCATGCGCAGCGCCTGCTCTGCCCCGCCGACATCACCTGCCGCTATCGCATCGACGATGTGCTCGTGCTGTTCGATCAGCCGGCCGATCTGCAGGTCGTCGACGCTCAGAAAGCGGACGCGGTCCATCTGTGCCTTGACGCTTTCGATGACGTTCCAGGCATAGGCGCGGCCGGCGGCCGTCGCGAGCGTATGGTGGAAGAGTTCGTCCAGCCGCAGGAACGCGGCGCGATCGTCATGCGGCACCTGCTTCTGGCGGGCGATCTGTTCGCGCAGTTCGTGGACGATAACCGTCCTACGCTCGCCGGCAACTTGGCGCACGATATCGGCCTCGATCGCCTCACGCACGAAGCGCACGTCCATGACCGATGCCGTCGAAATTCGCGTCACATAGGTGCCGCGTTGGGGCAGCACCTGGACCAGCCCCTCCTCTGCCAGCTTGATGAAGGCTTCGCGAACCGGTTGGCGGCTGATCGATAGGCTTCTTGCTATCTCCGCTTCGGAAATGCGCGCGCCGGGCACCAACTCCGCCTGGATGATCTGCTCGCGCAGGATGCGATAGACCTGCGGACCGACAGCCTCGATCGCGGACAGAACGCGCGGCGGTTTGATGTTCTGCATCCGGCCCCTCCAAGCTCCCTGCAGGCTACTGGCCTACTACCATACAAGTCAAGTCGAACCTTCAATCCTTCGATCTACGAACTGCGCCGCGACACCTCGAATTTCCGGTCGAGATCGGGAGCGAGATCGACCCCGTGCCCGGGCCCCGGTGGGATGGTGATCATGCCGTTGGCCACAGTGGGCAGCTGCGTCGTAAGGTCGGCGTACCAGGTCTTGTAATAGGCACGCACGCTTTCCTGGACGAGCGCGTTTGGAGCATTCAGCGAGAGATGCGTCGACGCGGCGAGCACCACCGGGCCGGTGCAATCATGCGGCGCGACCGGCAGGTGCCAGGCTTCCGCCATGGTGGCGATCTTCTTGGCCTCGGAAATTCCGCCGCACCAGGAGAGATCGAGCATCACGACCCCGGCCGCATCCGTTTCCATGAGGTCGCGGAAGGCCCATCGGGTCGCCAGCGTTTCCGACGCGCAGAGCGGCGCGCGGCTTGCCGCCGCGTAGCGCTTCAGACTGGATAGCGAGTCCATCTTGATCGGGTCTTCGTGCCAGAAGGTGGCATAGGGTTCGAGTGCCCGGGCGATCTGGATGGCGGGCGTCAGTTGCCACATGGAGTGGAACTCGACCATGATGTCGATGCGGTCGCCGACGCGCTTGCGGATCTTCTCGAAGGGCTCTAGCGCCTTGCGCAGGTCCGGTCCGGAAATATATTGGCCGCCGCTCTTCTCCGCCGCGATATCGAACGGCCAGATCTTCATGGCGGTGATGCCCTCCGACAGGAGGTCCTCGGCGAGTTCGTCCGCCCGTTCCAGAAATCCGTTCAGGTCGTCATAGTCGCGCCGCGGCCCGCCGATGCCGTAGTTTGCCGTCTGCTGGCCCTTGGCGTCGCGCATATAGGTGTTGCCGGCGCAGGTATTGTAGGTGCGGATCTCGCGGCGCGAGAAGCCGCCGAGAAGCTGGGCGATCGGCAGGTTCGTCGCCTTGCCGAAAAGGTCCCAGAGCCCGATATCCACCGCCGAATTGCCGCGCATCTCCGCCCCGGTCGACCGGAAGCCGAGATAGCCCGTCAGGTCCTTCGAGATGCGGTCGATCTCCAGCGGGTCGCGCCCGACGAGTTTCGGGGCCACCACCTCATGGATGTAGGTCTCCACGGTCTGTGCCATGAAGAAGGTCTCGCCAAGTCCGACAAGCCCTTCGTCCGTGTGGATGCGGACCCAGAGAATATTGGGAAAGTCGCGGACGCGGACCGTTTCTAGTTCCGTGATCTTCATGCTCAATAAACTCCTGCCGCCAAAAGCGCCTTTACCGTCAGATCGAAATGCTCGACCATCGCCTCCTCGCCTTTCGCCGGGTCGCCGTTGGCGATGGCCTGCGCGATGGTCATGTGGCCGTCGATACTTTCCTGCCGCGTCTCATTGCTGCCGCGGCTCGCCCAGCCGATCGGCCAGGTATAGCGCGTCACGACATGGAAGGAGCCGACGATCAGCGCGAACATCGGGTTGCGAGACGCCGCGCCGATCGCTTCGTGAAAGGCGATGTCGTGTTCCATGACCCTGACCGGCTGGTCGAAATCCCGCTGCATCGCCTCGGCAAGCGCGACGATTTCAGCGGCTTCCTTGTCGGTGCGGCGCATGGCTGCCAGCACGACGGTGCGGCGCTCGACGGTACGGCGGACATCGAAAATCTGCTGGATCGTCACCTGATCGGTATGCACGGCATGGTCGGTCACCAGTGCCAGCACGTCCGCCTTGGGCGCGGCCACCCGCGGACGCCGGCCATTACCGATGTCGATCAAGGTGAGCGCGGCAAGCGAACGATAGGCCTCGCGCACGACGCTGCGGGAAACGCCCAGCTTTTCGGCAAAGGCCCCTTCGCTCGGCAACGAGTCGCCGACCTGAAGGCCGTTCTCCCGAATATGGGTTTTCACGGCAGTCATGACGCCCCCGAGCAGCCCCTCCGCGCCGGAACGTCCGGATGAGGACTCTTCCTCCGCCTTTAGCTCTACCAAGTTAACCTCCAACCTATCAGATAGGTTCGCACTGACCTGTGAATAGATTTGCCTTCGGTCGTTGTCAATGCCGAATTGCAAAAGCTCTTTGGGAAGTGCTACGGAAGCAACCGCTCGGCTGAAGCGACCTAACGGGCGTTGCCTGCGGTATCCGACGCGAAATAGGACGAAAACCGCTGCGCAAGCTCACCCAGATCGACCATTGCGCGCCGCAGATGCAGCCGCATGATGTCCTGAGCCCTGGTCGCATCCCCTTCGCTCACCGCCTCGAGAACGCGCCGGTGATCCTCGACCAGCTGATCGAGTTGCCCCGCCTGTATCGACAGACGGCGGACCCGGTCCATATGCTTCTTGGCATCCGAGATGAAGGCCCAAACTCCGTCGCGGCCCGCGAGGCTGCAGTAAAGCGCGTGCATGCGCTCGTCGCACTCGAAAAACAGGTCCGAGTTTTCCTCGAGAATGGCGAGCTCCTGCTCCTCGATGGCCTGCCGTATGCCGAGCAGGACGCGGCGGTTCGATTGCTGCGCCGCTTCGGCAACGATCGCCAGCTCCAGCTGTTCGCGAACGAATTGAGCGGTCCTGACCGCGTCCATGCGGATCGGCGCCACCACGACGCCTGCCCGTGACCGCAGGTCGACAAGTCCTTCCGCACTCAACCTCGACAGAGCCTCGCGCACGGGCGTACGACTGACCCCGAGGAGCCCGGCCAGCGCATGCTCGCCGATCGGCTCGTTCGGCTTCAGTTCGAGCCCGATGATCTTGCGCGAAAGCGTGCGGTAGCAATGCTCCGCGGCCGAGATTTTTATGTCACGCGTCATAAATTGGAAGCCCCATGTATTTTTGCATGCAATCGTCCATTGCGGGCAGAATACCCGGACAGCGTTCCGTTTGCTACTCGCCAATCAACCTCCCTTGACGTTTTCCGAAGTCTTGCATACAAGAATGCAATCCGGATTTGGGAGGACACAAATGGCCAACCGCACGCGACGACGTCCCGCGGCGTTGCATACCGAATTCATGACGCGCCCATGAGTACCACTGTTTCCCTGCTCCTCGATGCGAAGGACATCGTCGGCGAGAGCATTCTTTGGTCCGGGGACGAGAAGGCGCTTTACTGGGTCGACATCCTCGGCAAACGCATCCATCGGCTCGAACCCGAAAACGGCCGTCATGACACTTGGCCGACGCCGGACTTCGTGACGTCGATCGGCATGCGGAAGGATGGCGGGTTCATCATCGGCCTCAGCCGCAACGTCTGCCTGTGGACGCCCGGCGGGCCTTTCGAGGAGTTTGCCGTGCCGGAGCCGGGTCTGCCGGAAAATCGCCTCAACGAGGGTCGCGTCGCACCGGACGGCTCCTTCTGGGTTGCGACAATGCAGAGCAATCTTGACGCAGCCGGCTCACCGAAGGACATGGACCGGCAATCGGGCGCGGTCTACCGAATCGATCCCGCCGGTCACGTGTCGCAGCTCACGCCTAACGAATACGGCATCACCAACACCATGGGCTGGACGCGGGACAACCGCTTCTTCTTCGCCGACACGCTCGCGAACGAAATCTACGTGTTCGATTGCGATCTTGCCGCCGGGAGGATCGACAACCGGCGCACCATCGTGGCCGGCTTCGCGCGCGGCCTGCCGGACGGCTCCTGCCTCGATGCGGACGACCGGCTCTGGAACTGCCGGGTGGCCGGAGGCGCAGCCGTCGCGGGATTCGACGGAGCCGGCCGTCTCATGCAACTGATCGAGCTGCCGGCAAGCTGGCCGACGAGCTGCACATTCGGCGGTACGGACCTTTCCACCCTCTATGTCACCTCGGCGCGTTTCACCATGACGAACGATCATCTCGATATGCATCCGCTGGAGGGCGGGCTCTTCGCGGTCGAGGGCGTGGCGCACGGCGTCGCAGAGCCGAAATTCGGGCAGGCGTCCGACAAGTTCCCTTCTGTTTCGGAGATAGCATGATGAGCGATTTCAACGGCAAGAGCATCGTCGTCACCGGCGGCAGCCTCGGCATGGGCCTCGCCTGTGCCCATCGCTTTGCTGCGGGTGGCGGCAAGGTGACGATCGTGGCGAACGACAAGGCTTCGGTCGACGAGGCAGTGGCGTCGATCGGGGACAATGCCGCCGGGTTCGTCGGCGACGTCCGCTCCAAGGGCGACATGGAAGCGGCGGTTCAGGCCGCGGTATCGCGCCATGGGGGCGTCGATATTCTTGCCTGCTGCGCCGGCATCCAGCGCTACGGCACCGTGGTCGACACGCCGGATGAGGTCTGGGACGACGTTCTCGACATCAATCTGAAGGGCATCTTCCTCGCCTCCAAGTTCGCCATTCCCGAAATGCGCAAGCGCGGCGGCGGCGCGATCGTCGCCATCTCGTCCGTGCAGGCCTATGCTTCGCAGACGGGCGTCGCCGCCTATACGGCGAGCAAGGGCGCGATCAATGCACTCGTGCGCGCCATGGCGCTGGATCACGCCGGGGACAATATCACTGTCAATGCCGTCTGCCCCGCCTCCATCGATACCCCGATGCTGCGCTGGGCCGCCGACCTGTGGAAAGGCGAAGGCACCGCCGAGGCGACGCTTGAAGCTTGGGGCAAAGGACATCCGCTGGGCCGCGTCGGCAAGCCTTCCGAAGTCGCCGAACTTGTCGCCTTCCTTGCTAGCGAGAAGGCCCGTTTCATTACCGGCGCCGACATCAAGATCGACGGCGGCGTTCTTTCCAAGCTCGGCATCGTCATTCCAGATTGACCGGAAGGCCCATCATGAAACCGCTTCCCGATTTCCGCTCGAAGGACTTCCTGCTCGCCCATATGCGCGAGATCATGGATTTCTACCATCCGATCTGTCTCAACCAGGAAGACGGGGGCTATTACAACGAATACCGCGACGACGGTTTCATCACCGACCGGGAGACCCAGCACCTCGTCTCCACCACGCGCTTCATCTTCAACTATGCGACCGCCGCGGTGCTGTTCGAGCGCCCGGACTTCGCGGAAGCGGCCGCCCATGGCGTAAGATATCTCGACGAGTTTCATCGCGATCCGGAGCACGGCGGCTATCTCTGGCTGATGCGCGGCCGCGATGCGGTGGATGCGACGAAGCATTGCTACGGCCACGCCTTCGTGTTGCTCGCTTATGCGACAGCCATGAAGGCCGGAATTCCCGGTATGGACGCCCGGGTTTCGCAGACCTGGGATCTTCTCGAAAGCCGCTTCTGGGAGCCGGATCGCGAACTCTACAAGGACGAAATCAGCCGCGACTGGAGGGCGACTTCGCCCTATCGGGGCCAGAACGCCAACATGCACATGACCGAGGCGATGCTCGCGGCCTACGAAGCGACCGGCGAGATCCGTTACCTGGATCGCGCCGAAACGCTCGCCCGGCGCATCTGCGTCGAGCTTGCCGTCAACACTCAGGACGTGGTCTGGGAGCATTACCGCCAGGACTGGTCGGTCGACTGGGACTACAACAAGGACGATCCGAAGCACCTCTTCCGCCCCTACGGCTACCAGCCGGGCCACATGACGGAATGGACCAAGCTGCTCCTGATCCTCGAGCGCTATCGCCCGCAAGACTGGATCCTGCCGAAAGCCCTCCTTCTCTACGAGACGGCACTCGCTAAGAGCGCCGATCTCGAATTCGGCGGCATGCATTACAGCTACGGCCCCGACGGCAAGCTCTACGACCTCGACAAGTATCATTGGGTCCATTGCGAAACGATTGCGGCCGCGGCCGCGCTCGCCGCACGCACCGGCCGGGAGCGCTACTGGCAGGATTACGACAGGCTCTGGCGCTACAGCTGGCGGCACCTGATCGATCACGAATATGGCTGCTGGTTCCGCATTCTCTCGCCCGACGGCGTGAAGCAGAGCGACATCAAGAGCCCTTCAGGCAAGACCGACTACCATCCATTCGGTGCCTGCTACGAAATCCTGCGCGTGCTGCGCGAGGCGCAATAGCAGGGGGACCGTTTCTTCCCGCGCCGACGGACACGGCAGGCGGTTGCCTGTCGCGCCGCGCCCTAGCCTTCGCACCAGACAGCCTGCATTGGAGCCTCCCATGAAGCGACCCAGGATCACCGATATCTGCGCAACCACCGTCACCGTTCCGCTGGAGGCGCCGCTGCGTCATTCCAACGGCGCACATTGGGGGCGGTTCGTGCGTACCATCGTCGAGGTGGAAACCGATGTGGGCATCATCGGCCTCGGCGAAATGGGCGGAGGCGGAGAGAGCGCCGAGGCGGCGTTCCGGGCTTTGAAACCATACCTCCTCGGCCATGATCCCTTCGAGCTGGAAAATCTCCGCTTCATGATCTGCAACCCGACCGCCAGCCTGTACAACAATCGCACCCAGATGCATGCCGCCATCGAGTTCGCCTGTCTGGACATCATGGGCAAATTTCTCGGTGTGCCGGTCTGCGATCTCCTCGGCGGCAAGATGCGCGATGCGGTGCCTTTTGCCAGCTACATGTTTTTCCGCCTTCCCAACAAGGACACGGGCGAGGGCGAGACGCGCACGGCCGATCAGCTCATCGAGCAGACGCTGGCGCTAAAAAAGAAGTGCGGATTCACCTCGCACAAGCTGAAGAGCGGCGTCTTCCCGCCGGATTACGAGCTGGAGGTCTTTCGCGCATGGGCGAAGGCCCTCGGCCCCGACAGCGTCCGCTACGACCCGAATGCGGCCTTCAGCGTCGAGGAGGCGATACGCTTCGCCAAGGGCATCGAGGATCTCAACAGCGATTATTACGAGGACCCCACCTGGGGGTTGAACGGCATGCGGCGGGTGCGCGAGAACACGACCATGCCGCTCGCCACCAATACCGTCGTGGTGAATTTCGAGCAGCTCGCCGCCAATATCCTCAATCCCGCCGTGGACGTGATCCTGCTCGACACCACCTTCTGGGGCGGCATCCGCCCCTGCGTGAAGGCGGCGGGCGTCTGCGAGACCTTCCAGCTCGGCATTGCGGTACATTCGTCGGGCGAACTCGGCATTCAGCTCGCCACCATGCTGCACCTCGGCGCGGTTCTCCCGAACCTCGTCTTCCACGCGGATGCGCATTATCACCAGCTCACGGATGATATCATCGTCGGCGGCCCGATGCGCTACGAGAACGGCACCATCAAGGTGCCGACGGCGCCGGGTCTTGGGGTCGAGCTCGATCGCGACAAGCTCGGGCAGTACGCCGACCTTCATAGGGCGCTCGGCGGCTATCCGTACGACCGGGATCCCTCCCGCCCCGGCTGGTTTTCCGTCGTCCCGAATACCCGATGGGCAGACCCCAACAACGATCGTGTCGTCGGCTACTGAGGCGGCGGCCTCTGGACGCAAGGCAGCTTCGATCTTTCTTAGATTGCACGATCCAGGTGACTGGCTCGGATGATCCTTCATCGTCAGCAGGAACTTGGCCGCCATGGCTGGGATTGGCGCGATGACGGAAGGCTCTTTCCCAAAACCAATTGCTATAGGTGTTTGAATTGTGCTGCGCTTCTCGAAGGGGTCACGGCGCAGGTGAAAAGAGCAAGGATACACGCACTTTGGTGAACGGTTCGCGCTAGGCTCAGGACTCATTGATCAAAGCCGAACGCATGGCCTTGGCAGTGGAGGCGGCCGTTCGATATGATGGGCGTATCAATGGTATTAGAAGCCGATAAGTGCTCGTCTTCGGACGAGGCCGTTGGCGCTGGAGTAAACATTGCCTGAGAATGATTATGATGCGTTTGCAGCGGCCTATGACGCTGACAACGAGAACAATGCCTGGAATGCCTATTACGAGCGGCCAGCCATTCTTTCGATGGTTGGAGATGTCACTGGGCTTCGGGTGCTTGACGCAGGGTGCGGCGGCGGAGCCCATGCTGCGGCGCTCCTCGACCGAGGGGCAATCCTAACCGGTATCGACTCAAGTGCGGGACTGCTCGAGATCGCACAACGTCGCCTTGAAGGCCGGGCGCGATTGTTGGTGGCGGATCTGAACGAACCAATGCCCTTCGACGATGGTTCCTTCGATTTGATCCTTGCCTCCCTTGTCATGCACTATCTGCCAGACTGGGCACGTCCCCTTTCGGAATTCGCCCGTCTGCTGCCCCAAGGCGGCCGCCTGGTTTTCTCCACGCACCACCCTTTTATGGATCACCAGTTGGCGCGTCACGAGAACTATTTCGAGACCTATAGCTTCAACGAAACGTGGCAGCGTGGCGGGAAGGCCATGACAATGCGCTTCTGGCATCGACCACTTCACGCCATGGTTGATGCATTGAAGTCGGCGGGGTTCCAACTCGAGTCACTGAACGAACCTCAACCCGATCCTGGGGCCCACTCACGCTTCCCAGAGGCATATCAGACCCTGACGACCAAGCCGCGATTTCTCTTCTTTTCGGCGGTGAAAGCGTGAGGGCCACTTTTGTGGGTCAAAGCCAGAAGATCATGGTTGCCGCGATGCAGATTGCCGAGAAGAAAGTATGTGCGTGTCGGTCGTAGCGCATTGCGATGCGCCGCCAGTCCTTGAGCTTGGCGAACATGTTCTCGACCTTATGACGCTGGCGATACAGCGCCTTGTCGTAGGCGATTGGCACCTTCCGGTTTTTGGTTGGCGGGATGCAGGGCTCGATGTCCTTGTCGGCAAGAGCCTCCCGGAACCAGTTGCTGTCGTGACCCCGGTCGGCGATCAGGCAGGTGGCAGATGGAAGGGCCTTGAGGATGAGCCGAGCGCCCTCGTGGTCGCTCATCTGCCCCTCGGACAGGAGCAGGATGATCGGCTTGCCGGCACCATCGCAGACAGCGTGGAGCTTGGAGTTCAGTCCGCCTTTGGTTCGCCCGATACGGCGTGGAACACCCCCTTTTTGAGCAGGCTCGCAGCCGTGCGATGTGCTTTCAGGTGTGTGGTGTCGATCATAATGCGCTAGGGCTTTTGCCCCTCCGCGGCTCATGCTGCGAAGATACGGTCGAATTACACCAACCCGGCTCCAGCGGATAAAGCGATTGTAGAGCGTCTTGTGCGGGGGCCGTAATCGTTCCGGGCATCTTTCCATTGCAGGCCATGCTTGATCACATAAACTATGCCGCTGATCACCCGCTGGTCATCAACGCGAGGAACGCCACGCGCCAACGGGAAATACGGCTCGCTCCGTGCCATCAGGCGGTCGCTCAACAGAAACAAATCGTTCATCATGGTTTCCTTCGGAAACCCTGAATCATACCTCAAGCCAAATTAATAGGTCCTGAGCCTAGACACTGAAGGCTTCATCCCGCTTTGTGACCGGGGCTGGCCGTGGCTTGTAGCTGATCTTCCCGCCGTCGGCCTTCACCTGCGGGTTGACGTCTAGCCCCCTTTGAAGGTGCGCCCCGCTCAAATCTCGAGGCAGAGATATTTGATTTCCACATAGTCATCCAGGCCGTATTTGGAGCCTTCGCGGCCCTGGCCGGATTGTTTGATTCCGCCGAAGGGCGCCACTTCAGTGGAGATCAGTCCGGTATTGATCCCAACCATGCCGTACTCCAGCGCTTCGGCCACGCGGAAGATCTTACTGACGTCTTTGGAGTAGAAGTAGGACGCAAGGCCGAACTCGGTATTGTTGGCCATTTCGACAACCTCTTCTTCCGTGGCGAACTTGAAAAGCGGCGCGACAGGCCCGAAGGTTTCCTCACGCGCGACCTTCATCTCCATCGTCACCCCCGTCAGGACGGTCGGTTCGAAAAACAGGCCGCCACGTGCATTGCCGCCGAGAACCACTCCCGCCCCCCTGGCCACGGCATCGCTGATATGTTCCTGGACCTTGGCGAGAGCCTTTTCCGAAATCAATGGTCCGGTGTCGACACCGGGCTCGAATCCGTTGCCGACCTTCATCTTCCGGACCTTGGCGGCGAGCCTCTCGGCAAAGTCGTCATAGATGCCGGCCTGCACGAAGAGCCGATTGGCGCAGACACAGGTCTGACCATTGTTTCGGTACTTGGCGATCATGGCGCCTTCGACCGCAGCATCAAGATCGGCGTCGTCGAAGACGATGAAGGGCGCATTGCCTCCGAGTTCCAAACCTAGCTTCATGATCTGGTCGGCGCCCTGTCGCATCAATATTTTGCCGACGTTGGTAGAGCCGGTGAACGTCAGCTTGCGAACCTTTGCGCTCTCACACATTTGCTTGCCGACTGCGGCGGAATCTGTCGACAGGATTACGCTGAGGACCGCTGGCGGCAGGCCGGCGCGTTCCGCGAGCAGCGCAAGTGCCAGCGCCGACAGAGGCGTCTCCGCCGCAGGCTTCGAAACGGTCGCGCAGCCCGCGGCAATGGCAGGCGCCAGCTTGCGCGCGAGCATCGCATTGGGGAAATTCCATGGCGTGATGGCAGCCACCACGCCGATCGGCTGCTTGAGGATGATGATGCGCTTGTTCGGCTGATGACCCGGAATGGTGTCGCCGTAGACACGCTTCGCCTCTTCGCCAAACCATTCGACGTAGGAGGCGCCGTAAAGAACCTCGCCCTTCGCTTCCGCAAGGGGTTTGCCCATCTCCATGGTCAAGATGGTGGCGAGGTCGTCGGCGTTCGCCACTATGAGGTCGTGCAGGGCGCGCAGCACCGCAGCGCGTTCCTTGCCTGTCTTCTTTCCCCATGCCTTTTGCGCTGCGTGGGCCGCATCGATGGCGCGCGTCGTTTCGGTCCGGCTCATGTCGGGTAAGGTCGCGACGACCTCGCCGGTCGCCGGATTGGTGACTTCGAAAGTTTTGCCGCTGTCGCTCCTGTCAAGCCATTCGGCACCGACCAATCCCTTGTCGATCGCGAGGCTGGTATCCTTCAGCTTAGCGAGAAGCGTATCGGAGATAGTCATCTACAGGCTTCCTTGCGCGTGCTCGTGCGGCAGGCATGCTTGTCCGTGCCCGGCGCCCACCTCGGCTTGACGGCTACAGCGACTGACCGAATACGTGCGCCGACCCCGCATCGAATCTCAGCCAAACGGCATCACCACGGTTGAGTCCCGAGATCGCCTCGTGGCCGAATGGAAGGCGGACCGACAGGTCGTTGCCTTTACTGGTCTTGGTGGCCACATGGACGTTGTTGCCGAGGAAGGTGATATCGCTGACCGTGACCGGCAAGCCCGGGGCGGACTGCCTTTTGGACAGGAGCAGGCGCTCTGGCCTCAGCATAAGTGCCGCCTTGCTCCCGGATGAAGCAGTGCCATGAAGGGGAACGTCGGGCACGGTGATGGTGTCGCAGATTGCAATCTCGGCACGGCCATTCGCTGCAGAGAGCACGTCGCAAGGCAGGAAATCGCTGTCGCCGATAAATTCGGCGACGAAGCGGGTGGCAGGATTGGCGTAAAGCTCCGGCCCGGTGCCGATCTGGTCGATCACCCCCTGCGAAAAGACCGCAATCCGATCGGACAGACGGAGCGCCTCCTCCTGATCATGGGTGACGTAGAGGATCGTCACTTCCGTTTGCTGATGGATGCGCCGGATTTCGTGCTGGATCTCCTCGCGCAGCTTCTTGTCGAGTGCGGAGAGCGGCTCGTCCATCAAGAGCACGGGCGGATCATAGGCAAGAGCGCGGGCCAGCGCCACGCGCTGCTGCTGGCCGCCGGACATCTGCGCAGGCTTACGGTCCTCGAACCCCTCGAGCCGGACGAGCTTCAGCATCTCGCGCACCTTGGCATCGATCTCCGCCTTCGGCTGCCGGCGGACTGTCAGCGGAAATGCGATGTTCTCGCCGACGGAAAGATGCGGAAAGAGCGTGTAGCGCTGGAACACCATGCCGATATTGCGCTTGTGCGACGGCGTCGGAAGCAGCGATTGGCCGTTCAGGAGGATGTCGCCTCGAGTCGGACCCTCAAACCCCGCGAGAATATAGAGCGTCGTGCTTTTCCCCGATCCGGAGGGCCCAAGGAAGGTGAGGAACTCCCCTTGTGCCACGTCGAGATTGACGTCGTGCACTGCCGTTACCGGCCCGTATTCCTTTCGGATGCCGCGGATTTGCAGGAATGGTCTAGTCATGATTTCAATCCTTTGCGGACGATGGCGACGAGCACCATCAAAAGTACGGTCAAGAGGATGAGAAGCGTGGAGGCGGCGGCGACCACCGGTGTCAGATCCTGCCGCAGCGTCGCCCAAACCTTGACGGGAAGCGTCTGAAGCGTCGGGCTTGCCATGAAGATCGCGACCACCACCTCATCCCAGGAAGTCAGGAAGGAGAAAATCGCCGCCGAGAAGATGCCGTGGCTGATCGCCGGCAACGTCACGCGGATCTTGGCTTCGAGCGGTGAGGCACCGCAAAGCACGGCGGCATCCTCGATCGATTTGTCGAAGCTTTCGAGCGCATTGCCGATGGACAAGATCGAGAAAGGCAGCGCCAGCACCAGATGGGAAATGACGAAGCCCGTGAGCGTGCCGTTCAGACCGATCTGCAGGAAGAAGGCATAGAGCGCTACGGCGAGAACGACCACCGGCAAGATCATCGGCGTCAGAAAGAGCGCTTTGAGGGCCTCGCGAAACAAGAACCGCCCGCGCGTCAGGCCGAACGACGTGATCAGGCCGAGAAGAACGGAAAGCACCGTGACGATGGTCGCGATCTGGAAACTCGTCCAGGCCGCGTCCAACCAGCGCGGGTCCGCGAGAAGTTCCTGATACCATTTGAGCGTCCAGCCGGGCGGCGGAAAGATCAGCCATTGCGACGAGCCGAAAGACAGGGCCGCGATGAAGAGGATCGGCAGAAGCAGAAAACCGGTGGTCAACACGGTTATGCCGACTAGAACCAGCTTCCACCAACCGAGGCGATTGAAGTTCAGCAGCATTCTAGCGCCCTCCTAACCGATCCGTACCGAAGAAGCGGAGCTGTACGGCATAGAGCGCAAGCGTGACGACCAGCAGCACCAGGGCCGCGGCGCCGCCCATCCCCCAATTGACGAGAGACTGGACGAATTGGGCGATGAGCTCGGCAAGCATCATATTGGCCGTACCGCCAAGAAGCGCCGGCGTGACGAAGTAGCCGAGCGACATCACGAACACCATGAGCGCGCCTGCCGCCATGCCCGGCATTGCCAGCGGCAAGAGCACGCGCACGAGCGACTGCCAGCGGTTGGCACCGCAAAGCGCGGCCGCCTGGAGGATCGCGGGGTCGATCTTTCTGATGACGCCATAGAGCGGCAGGATGATGAAGGGCAGCATGATATAGGTCATGCCGATTGTGACCCCAATCAGATTGTTGACGAGCGGGAGAGGCGTATCGATGAGTCCCGTTGCGATCAGCACCTTGTTGACGACACCCGTGCGTTGAAGCAGCACCATCCACGCATAAGTTCGTGCGAGAAGGTTCGTCCACATGGACAGAAGAAGAATGGCGAAGACGATCGAAGCAGCACGGCTGGGCATGATGGCCAGCGCCCACGCGACGGGAAAGCCGATCAGCAACGTGATGAACGTGACCAGGCCGGAAACGATGAATGTGTTTGCGAATATCCGCAAATAGGTCGACGAGCCCAGCAGTTCTGCATAGTTGCCGAGACCCGGCACCGGCTCGGTGACGCTGCGCGTCAACAATATGGCGACGGGCAACACAAAGAAGAGGATCAGCAGCGCAAGCGCCGGCACTGTCAAATCAAAGTCGGTCGGCCGCCGGACGCGCACAGGCGCATACGGTCTTCCGCTGTCGGTTTCGGTGTGCGACACCATCGTCGTATCTCCTCCCATAAAGAGCAAAGACGCCGTTTGAAACGGACGACGCGCCCGCCCTCAGGCCGCTGGAGCAACGGGAAGAACGCCGCAACGTTCTTCCTCCCTTTCCGGCGGTTACTTCGCCTGCCAGGCGTACCAGCGCTCACCGATGGCATCGCGGTTCTCGGCCCAGTAGTTCATATCGGCGTTGACCTGGCTCCCGGTCTGTGCGTCCGGCAATGTCTTGGCCAGTTCAGGATCCATCATCTTGGGGGAATCGAGATTGATCGGCGCGTAACCGGTCGCCTTGGCAAGCTCGGCCTGCGCTTCTGCCGAGGTGGCAAGCGCAATGAACTGCATCGCTGCTTCCCTGTTCTTCGTACCCTTCGGCACGACGAGCGAATCGGCTGCCGTGATGTTCTGCTCCCAGGAGGTCTCGACATTGATGCCGCTCTGCGCCAGAGCCGTCATCCGGCCGTTCCAGAGGCTCCCGAAAGGCGCTTCGGCGGAGGCGAGGAGCTGCTGCGACTGCGCACCACCGGTCCACCAGATAATGTCGTCCTTGATCGTATCGAGCTTCTTGAAGGCTCGGTCGAGATCGAGCGGATAGAGCTTGTCGGCAGGCACGCCGTCAGCGAGGAGTGCCGCTTCAATGACGCCAGGCGCCGACCACTTGTAGAAGGTGCGCTTGCCCGGGAATTTCTCGGCGTCGAACAGGTCCGCCCAGGTCTTCGGGCAGGCGTCAACCGCATCTTTGTTGCAGCCGATCACAAAGGAATAATAGAAACTGCCAACCGAATAATCGGTGACGAAGCGCGGATCGAGCTTGGATTTATCGATGACGGAGAAGTCGAGCTTTTCGAGTAGGCCGTTCTTCCCGGCCTGAGCCGCATAATCGCCCTCGACGTCAACGACATCCCAGGTGACGGCGTTCGCCTCGATCATGGCCTTGAGCTTGCCGTAGTCGGTTGGCCCGTCCTGCAGCACGTTGATGCCGGTCTTTTCAGTGAACTTCTCGGCCCAGGCGATTTTCTGCGCGTCCTGCGTGGTGCCTCCCCAGCTCGAAAAGACGAGATCCGCAGCCGCTGCCGGCCCGGAGATTGCGATGGTTGCGGCACAGGCCGCCAAAACGAATATCTTCTTCATGTTCCTGTTCCCTGGTTTTCGTTCTCTTTTGGTTGTTGCTATCGCGTGCTGCCGCCGACCGGCGAAAAGCGCGCCGCCTTCATGATCTTGTTCTCCGCGACTTCTATGAGGTCACGTATCTTCGGGAGGAATGCCCGCCAATCGGGATCATCCATGAGTGCCGCCCGACGCCGCTCCCGTTCGTCGAGGCTCGGATATGCCCAGATGTGGACGATCTCGTTGATCGGCCCGATCTCGGAGTAGAAGTAGGCGATAAGTTCACCGAGATGTTTTTGCTGAATGGCGATCCCCTCTTCCTCGACCACTTTCAGGTAGGCGGGGATGGTGCCGTTCTTCAGCCTATAGGTTCGGATCTCGTAGAACACCGCGATCACCGCATCACGAAGGGGTCGGGGATCGGATCGTCCGATGTCCTGAGCCAGACGGTTTTCGTTCGCGTGTAATCGAGAACGGCCGCCATGCCACCTTCCCGTCCATGGCCAGACAGCCCAGACCCGCCAAAAGGCGCGATCGGCGAGACTGCGCGATAGGTGTTGACCCAGACGACGCCCGCGCGCAGTCCCCGCATCAGGCGGTGTGCTCGGGTGAGGTCCCGGGTGAAGAGGCCGGCCGCCAGGCCGTAGCGGGTGTCATTGGCGATCGCGAGCGCCTCTCCCTCGGTGTCAAAGGAGACAACCGAGAGAACCGGCCCGAAGAATTCCTCATCGAGCGCGGGCGACCGGCCGGCGTCGCAATCGAGAATGGTCGGGCGGTAATAGAACCCGTCGCCTTCAGGCGCGCTGCCGCCCGTCACCAGCTTGGCGCCGGCAGCAACGGAACGCGCAATCAGCGCCTCGATGTGGGCGCGCTGGCGCCGTGTCGCAAGCGGCCCGACCTCCGTCGCCATGTCGAGCGGTGTTCCAACGCGGATCGCCTCGGCCTTGGCCTTAAGGATTCCCAGGAAACGGTCCTTCACGCTTTTCTCGACGATGAGCCGCGAACCGGCGACACAGCTCTGGCCGGTCGCCGCAAATATGCCAGCAACCTGGGCGTTGGCCGCGCTTTCGAGATCGGCATCCGCGAAGACGAGGAAGGGAGACTTGCCGCCGAGTTCGAGTGAGGTCGAGGCGAGGTTCTCCGCCGAGTTGCGCACCACATGACGCGCCGTCTCCGGTCCGCCGGTGAAGGCGATGTGGTCGACCTTGGGATGGCGACTGAGAGCTGCCCCGCAGGAAGGTCCGAAACCGGTGATCACGTTGACGACGCCCGCGGGAAAGCCAGCTTCGTTGACCAGTCTGGCGAACTCGAGCAGTGGCGCCGGCCCGTCCTCCGAAGCCTTCACCACCATGGTGCAGCCCGCCGCCAGCGCCGGGCCGATCTTCACTGCGGATAAGAACAGCTGGCTGTTCCACGGCACGACCATGGCAACGACGCCGATCGGTTCGCGGCGCAGCCAGACCTCCGTGTCCGGCTTGTCGATCGGTAGATAGGACCCTTCGATCTTGTCGGCCATGCCGGCGTAATAGCGGTAGTAGTCGGCGACATAGGCAATCTGTGCCGAGGTCTCGCGGATGATCTTGCCGGTGTCACGCGTCTCAAGTTCCGCCAGTTTCTGCGCATTGGCAGCCACGAGATCGGCGAGCTTGTAGAGCAGCTTGCCGCGCTGTGTGGCGGTCAGCTTCGGCCAGGCTCCGGCATTGAGCGCCCCATGCGCGGCTTCGACGGCGCGCTCGACGTCTGCTTCGCGCGCCTCCGGCATCTCCGCCCAGCCACAGCCCGTCGCCGGGTCGATGCTTTCAAAGCGGGCTTCGCCTTCGAGGAATTCACCATCGATGTAACACTGGAAGCGCTGCATGAGCCCTACTCCGTAAAGGCCGGCATGACTTCGGCAATGAAGCGTTCGAGCGAAGCCCTCTTGCGCTCGAAGCTCATGCCGGTATCAATCCAGAAGGAATATTCGTCATAGCCCATCGCCTCGTAAGCCTTCAGGCGGGCGATGACTTCCTCAGCCGGTCCGACGACGTTGTTGCGTCGCATCGCTTCGGCGGAGAGCATGGCGTTGGCTGCGATATCCTCTTCCGCAATCCGCTCTATGAGTCCCTGCCTGATCGGCTTCTCGTTTTTGAACCAGGCAAAGAAGTAATTGTAGTACACGCTCATCTCGTAAGCGGCCTGCGCGATATCGGCCTCGTCGGAGCCGACATAGGTGTGGCGCAACAGCATGATCTTTGGCCGATCGACATGCGGATTATTAACGCAGGCATCGTTGAACCGACCCATCAGCGTCCGGACCTCGTCATCGTTCTGCCAGAGGGGCGTCACCTGCACGTTGCAGCCGTTCGCGACAGCGAACTCATGTGAGTTGGGATCGCGGGCAGCCACCCAGATCGGCGGATGAGGGTCCTGCAACGGCTTCGGCGCCGAGGTCGTGGCCGGAAACTTCCAAAACTCGCCGTCATGGGCGTAGTCACCCGCCCATATTCCCTTCACCGCTGGAATGAGCTCGCGCATGCGCTGCCCGGCACTCCAGGCGTCAAGGCCCGGCAAAAGCCGCTCGTATTCGAAGGAATAGGCGCCGCGCGCAATACCGATGTCGAGGCGGCCATCACAGATCAGATCTGTCATCGCGGCTTCGCCCGCGAGTTTGATCGGATGCCAGAACGGCGCGATCACCGTGCCGGTGCCAAGGCGAGCGTTCTTGGTACGGCGGGCAAGGTCGGCAATCGTTACGAAGGGGTTCGGCGCAATGGTGAACTCCATTCCGTGATGTTCACCGGTCCAGATGGCGTGCATGCCGCCTTTGTCGGCTATTTCGCAAAGCGCGACAAATTCCTCGTAAAGCGTCTTATGGTTCTGCGAGGCGTCCAGACGCTCCATATGAACGAAGAGTGAGAATTTCATGTGCGTGCGTCCCTTCTCGCGATCGGATGAACGGTGCCGCCGCTCTCGTCGCCGAAATACATGCCGAAATTACCGATCGAGCTTTCCAGCACGAAGCGGGCGAGAATGTCTCCGGTTGCGCTGTCGGTGAATTTCGCCGCGGCGAGCTCGGCTGGAGTAAGGAACCGGCCCTCTCTCGGGGCGCCGCCGTTTGCGAGCGCGTGATAGACGATGTGCTGTCGCCCATCGCTCTTGTCCTCATAGACAGAGTAGAGAAAGCCGATTGTGACGCTCAGTCCCGTCAATCGTTCGAGGTGGGTCGCCAGCGTCTTTGCCGGATCACCACCCTCGCCGCTGCAACCCGGAAGCGACAGGGTTTCGTCGCCCAGCAGGAAAACCGAGCCGTGGCGCTCCAGCACCGCACCGACACGGATCTCTCCGCCCGCTGCGGCGGAAACGGCCTTTGCGGTGAGTCTCGGGGTGAAGTAGCCCCCGCGGGCATAACCAAGACCATTCAAGCCGCTGTTTTCGAAGGCGGTTACGCGACCAACCATAATGACGTGGTCGCCCGCCTCGATGACATCATGCATCGAACATTCAAACCAGGCCGCCACCTGCGCGAATATCGGAGATCCGTTCGGACCCTTAGCCCATTCGACAGCAGCGAAGCGATCTTCCACTGGTCGGGCAAATGTGTTGGACACATCCTTCTGCGCTTCGGAGAGTATGTTGATCGCGAAGCACTCGGCTCCGGTCATTGTCGCATAGTTGCGCGAAGTCTTGGCAAGGCACACGAGAAGCAGCGGCGGATCCAAGGACACGGATGTAAACGAGTTGGCAGTGAACCCCACCGGCCTGCCCTCCGGATCGTTCGCCGTTACGACCGTCACTCCGGTCGGAAATGCCCCGAACGCGTCGCGCAAGGCTCTCGGGTCGAAAACGTCCGCCTTCATGCTAGTTCCTCCTTGCGAGCCAGCCAGTCCGCCATGATCGCGTTGACGGCTTCCGGTGCTGTCAGGTTCACCATGTGCCTGTGGCCTTCGACGATGCGCGACCAACCGTTCGGAGCCAGCGAGGCCATTTCTTCAGCCATTTCCGGGGTCGAATTGGGATCTCCGGACCCCGTCAGGAAAAGGGCCGGGCATTTGACGGAAGGCCAGCAGCCGGCGTAGGTCTCATCGCCCCCCGCGAAGGCGGCGTAGGCAATCGCGTATCCTTCCGGGTCGACCATCTCCAACCATGCTCGCGTTCGTTGTCGGGCACGTTGGCTCTCCGGGTCCTCGCCGAACCACCGCAGCAAAGGTCCTTCCGTATCGACCCCGTTTTTGCGGATCGCTTCGGCGCGCGCCAAGACTGCAGCCTTTGCGGCGGGGTCGCGGCGATAGACACCATTCAGGTATGCGACGCGCGTGATCCGATCTGAAAACGTTGCAGCCGCCCCACCCGAGATCAGGGCGCCCATGGAATGCCCGGCAAGGTTTGCGCAAGCGATGCTCACGTCGTCCAGAAAGCGACCCAGCCAGGAAACGAAATCCGTCAAGGTGCTGCCTGCCGGAAGTTTTTCGCTGCCGCCGTGACCCGGCATATCGACAGCGATAACCCGGTGCGTCTTAGAGAACGCCGCGATTTGCGGAGCCCATGCCTCGAGCCGCATTCCTACGCCGTGAATGAGGATCAACGTCTCGCCCGTGCCGGCCTCAAAGTAGGCCGCTCCGCTCGCGGTCGTCTTGCGGGAGAGCGGCGCGGCACCCGCGATAAGCGCAGTCGTTGATGCAGTCGTCTGCATTTGACGTACTCGTTCCTGCTCAAACGCCAGCGGGATTGGCGACGTCTTGACCGAGATCCTTGAGATCCTGGTACCGGTCGCCGATCCGATGGTGAGGACGCCCGCCGACCGATGCGCCAAGCGCCACTACGATCTCGTCGGCTGCCGGCGCATCTGGGATCGCGGTTTGGATCGTCAGGTAATGCGACCGGCGTCCTTCGTCGTTCTTATCCATGAGCGGAATCATGATCGGCGCATTGGCCGGACCCCGCGTATTGCAGAACGCCAGGTATGATTTGGCGCCGACCGCGTGCCGGTAATGATTGCCGAAGCGCAAGGTATGAATGAGTGCGGATGCATGCTCGATCTCGCCATCGAGACCTACCAGCGCGGCTTTGCCATAAGCTTCGACGGCTTCACCGGAGCCGACTGCATCGATGATCATTTTGGTCAGAAGCTCGCCCAGCACCGGTGCCGCGGCGTGGATCTCCGGCTTGAGGTCTTCGACGAAACCCCGCCCCGACCATGGATTTTTCACCACCGCAAGCGCCGAAAACAGCTTCAGTGGCTGTGGGGCGGCCTTACCTCCCTCGACCAGCGTAGTCTCGATCTGAAGCAAGGTTTTGCGGATTTCGATGGCCATTGGGCACCCTCTCTGTATATTATGACTTATGGTATGCCATAATATTGCAATGTCAAGCGCCCTCCACGTTTCGAGCTCTCGAACCGAGTGCGTCCAAAATTTCCGAATGGAGACAGCGGCTTAGTGAACGACCGGTGGTGTTACGGCAAAAATCGCGCACGCCAGCGCATTTCCATAAAGCACGGTGGAGCCGTGTATGGGTGGTCAGAGCTGTTGGCGATCACTTGTTACTGACGGGCTCACTGCCAAGGTTTGCGGCGCAAGGACCGTTATCCATTCACGGCGAAGCAGAGGCAGCATGATGGGTCAGCGGTTTCTGCAATCGCGCACCCGCGGAGCTGGGCAAACCAAATGTGTCATTCGCGCTGGGCGGACAGTACCGCCTCCGCGATCGCAGAGGCGTTGGCAACATGGTCAAGGGCGGCCTTGTACGCCGCCTCACCATCGCCTTTCCTGATCGCATCGACGATCTTTCCCATCTGTGCCGGTCCCTCGACGTCGCGGTTCCTCGTCTTGATCGTCATGGAGCGGAGATGGTTGATTCTGACCGTCAAAAGGTTGACGACCCCCCATGCGACCTGTCGATCGACCCTGGTGAACAGTGTCTGGTAAAATGCGGAGGTGTGACTGAGAACGCCGTGCATGTCCTTTGCAGCGTAGCATTCGCGGATCGCTATGAGAGACGCTTCCAGAGCCTCGCCGATGGCCGGGTCGCGCCGCTCCGCGCACAGTCGCGCGGCCATCCCCTCCAGTGCGCCTCGGATCTCATAGATCTGCTTCGCCTCGTTCAGATCCAACCGCGCAACGATCGGGCCCTTATTCGGCAAGTTCGCGACCAAACCCTCGGATTCGAGATGTCGCAGCACTTCGCGGACAATCGTACGGCTGACACCGAGCTGAGCGCACAGATCGCGCTCGACCAGACGGTCGCCGGGTTTGAAATAACCCTCGACAATTGCATCTCGCACCTTATCGAGCGCCAGTTCCCTCAACGTCTTCGTCGGGCGCTCTACGCGAATGGCGGTTCCTGGCAATGAAGCGTTCATCGTCTTACCCTCATCTTGATCCGCCGACCGGCTGTCAAACATCGTCACGCGGAAAGCAAGCCGGTCTCGTGTATTATGGCGTACCAGATTATTAGCTGCGCGCGGCATTTATAGCAACAACGACACGCGTCGACAGAACCCGGAAGCGGTGCAGCCGGTTGCCTCGCCGAGTGAGTCGTCAGCAGCTTGTGTCTTGCGCAAGATGACGAATCTTGGAAACCCTGCAGTCAGCAATGCCCGTTTCCGGGAATGCCGTGATGAGTACCCCCCTTCGAAGAACAAGCTCATCTCCCGCAGCGCTATCCAAAATGTCGTCACCCTGACAGTTGTTGGACAGGTAGTGTGCGACATCCAGTTCCTGCGAGTGCATCTGCTCGTGATCCTTCGAAAGGTATATGAATGGAGAGGCGTGATTTCCTCAGGGGCCTGGCCTTGCTTGCCGCCTGCCCGCTCTGCGTCAAAACGGCCTACGCCGCAGAGGGGGTGCACTGGGGCTATGAGGGCGAAGATGGCCCTGAGCATTGGGGTTCTTTAGCCACGGAGAACAGTGCCTGTTCGGCCGGCTCGCAGCAATCGCCGATTGACATCCGCGGCGCGGTCAAGGCCGATATTCCGGAGCTCACGGCGGACTGGAAGAGTGGCGGCACGATCCTCAACAATGGCCATACGATACAGGTGAAGGCCGCAGGCGGTACGCTCCGGCGCGGCGACAAGTCCTATGATCTGGTGCAATATCACTTCCATGCGCCGAGCGAGCATTTCGTCGACGGCAAAAGCTTCCCGATGGAAGCGCATTTCGTCCACAAGAACGCCGAGACCGGCACGCTCGGCGTGTTGGGCGTCTTCCTTGTAGCCGGGGAGACCAACTCGACCTTCGCAAGCCTGGCAGCGAAGTTCCCGCGGAACCCCGGCGAAGAATCGCCGCTCATCACCGCTGACCCGAAAGGCCTCCTGCCATCCTCGCTTAGCTATTGGGCGTATGAGGGATCACTGACCACTCCTCCCTGCAGTGAAATCGTCGACTGGATGGTGGCGATGGAAGCGGTCGAGGTGGACCCGGCCGACATCAAGAAATTCACCGCACTCTATTCGATGAACGCACGACCCGCGCTTGCCGGCAATCGCCGGTACGTTCTAAGCTCCAGTTGATCAACGGTCACGGGCAAGCATGTGTCTTGCTGTCGCAGGTCGGGTCCGGGCGCGGCTTATCGCCATGCCCGGCTTGACTGGTTGCAAATAGCGCTCACGTGACTACCTTCAAATGGGCAGCCTCCCTTGGTGACAGGGAGAGATGACCGGGAGCAAATCATGTGCCGAAACATAAAACCCCTGTTCAATTTCGACCCACCGGCGACGGACGAGGAAATCCGTGACGCGGCGTTGCAGTTCGTGCGCAAACTGAGCGGAACGACCAAACCGTCCAAACGCAATGAGCCAGCGTTCGAGCGCGCGGTCGATTCGATCGCGGCATGCGCCCGCGAACTTCTGGACGCGCTGGAGACTTCGCAGCCTCCACGCAATCGTGAGGAAGTAGCGGCAAGGGCGCGCGAAAGATCGGCGATGCGGTTCGCTTGAGTCTATGATTGACCGCTCGCTTGCGCGGGACCGGAAGTCGGTTTTCGTCAGACGGTCACGACGATTTTGCCGACCTGTTCGTTGGACTCCAGAAAACGGTGCGCTTCGACGATCTGCTCGAATGGGAACGTCCTGGCAATGATGGGTCTCAGGGTACCCGACTCCAGACCTTCCAGAATGAATGCCTTGGCGCGCTCCAGACGCTCCGGGTCGGCCAGGAGTTCATGGACCAGGTAACCACGAAGCGTCAGTGATTTGCTCAGCACGGCAAACAGCGGGAACGGCGTCTTTTCCGGGCTCAGCCCGCCATACTCGACAAGTATGCCGCCCGATGCCATCGCGCCCGTCAATGGCTCGAAGATCGGGCCGCCGACGGGATCGAACACGACGCGAATTCCCTGCTGCCCGGAAACTCGCCTCAGCTGCGCTTCCAAATCCTCCTCCATGGAGGCGATGACATGCGCCGCGCCGGCCTCGAGCAAAAGTTGCCGCTTGGCGGAAGTCCGGGTGATGGCTATCGGCATGGCTCCGACCATGTTGGCGACCTGAATTGCGGCAAGACCGACACTGCTCGATGCTGCGGTGATGGCGACGAAATCTCCCCCGCGAAGCCCTCCGATATCGACCAGGCCGCCATAGGCGGTGAGATACTGCATCCACACAGCGGCCGCCTCTTCAAAGCTCAGCGACGGCGGATGCCTGACGAGGAGTGCGGCAGGAAATATCGCAAGTTCCCCATAGGCGGGCCACCGGGTCATCGATTTCGGCGGCAACAGGCTGACCGGATCGCCGGGAGCGAACCCTTGAACGCCCGGGCCGACCGCTTCCACAAAGCCTGCAGCCTCAAGGCCAAGGCCGGAAGGAAATGTCGCCTTTTCGATATAGGCGCCCGAGCGCAGCAAAGCCTCGGCCCGGTTGAGGCCCAGCGCCTTGACGCGAATGCGAGCCTCATGAGGCCCGGGCTCCGGCACATGCACATCTTCGATCCGCAGCACCTCCGGACCACCCAACTCGTAAAAGCGAACGACGCGCGCCATGGCAATACCCCAAAACAAATGTATCGAATGAGCTATGACAGCAGTGACTCAGCCGATAAATAGGCCGAAAGGCAGCACAGTCGAAACGGAGAGTTTTTAGTATGGACCGCCTGACCAGCATGGCTGTATTCGTCAAAGCGGTCGATCTCGGCTCGTTTGCCGCCGCAGCGGAAGCCCTTGGACTATCCGGGCCGATGGTCGGCAAGCATGTTCGGTCGCTGGAGGATCGGCTTGGCGTGCAGCTTATCAACCGCACCACGCGGCGACAGAGCCTGACGGAGTTCGGTTACGTCTATTACGAACGCTGCCGGGTAGTGCTCGCGGAAGCCCAAGCAGCGGATGCGCTTGCGTCCGATCAGCTTTCCGAACCGCGCGGCAAACTGCGTGTGACGATGCCGGTTCATTTCGGCCGGCACTGCGTCACTCCTGTGTTGCTGGAACTCGCCCGAAAATACCCGGCGCTGGAACTTGACCTCTCGTTCAACGACCGCATCATCGACCTTGCCGAAGACGGCTATGATCTCTCCATACGCACGGGCGGCTTGGAGGACAGGGCCGGATTGATTGCCCGTCGTGTGGCGCGTCAGCCGATGATCGTATGCGCCTCACCCTCCTATCTGGAATCGCATGGCTGCCCCAAGACCCCGGAGGATCTGGCGCAGCACTCGGCAGTCGTCTATCGCCGGTCCGGGCCGGTCCCGCCCTGGATTTTCCCAGGGCCGGGACAATCCTCATCGGAGGTGACCCCGCTCCACCGGTTCCGCCTCGACGACCTCGATGCGATCGCTGACGCCGCCGCACGAGGGCTGGGGCTTGCATGGCTTCCCTACTGGCTGGTGCGGGAGCGGATCGAGACCGGCACGCTCGTCCGGCTTTTGCCGGAGCAGCCGCCGTTTCTTTATGATTGCCATGCAGTGTGGCTGCAGACGCCGCACCTGCCGCTCAAAGTTCGCGTTGCCGTCGATGCCTTGGCGGCGCAATTGCCGAGTTTCATGACTCTCAAATAGAGTTGCTCGCCACGCTGCGTTGCAGTGCCGGCAGGAACTGGTGGGAGAGAGCGTTGAAATTCCCCGATATCCGCCGCTCCCAGGAGCGCACGCATGGCAGTCTCACGCCGAATATCTCGAACCGTTGGAAGGACTTGCCGTCCAAGGCGAGCTCGCCGCAAATAACGTCTTCATGCGTGCGCTTTGAGGAAGTTTGGTTTTGATATTCACGATCCCGGCCTGGCTACCGAGGCCCTTACATTTCAATGCCGACGAAGCCTATGCCAGCCGGCTCGTTTCCGCCGGATGGAGAGCCCGCAAAAGACCGGGCCGTAAAGCCAGCATTGAACGCGTCTCCGCCAGGTGCAAACGAGGTCGTTGTCGAATGCCGGCATACGACATCTGGTTGCTGCTACGCAGCTCCGCGGGACCGACAAGGCCCGCCGGACGGGCATGATTTTCGAGAGATGGAACGACGCTGGCTCTGCGCTCAAGGCGGATTTGCAAGAATAGGCGCCGCGTATAATCGAGCTCGATCGGCCCGCGCTTGCGTGGCGCAATACCGCCACGTGTCAACCGGAGACGCAGATCGTGGAAGCGCAGCCGTCACCCGCGCAGGCCCGGCGCCTCTTGCCCGGTGCGCTCCACGTATTCGCTGTAACCGCCGCCGTATTGATTGATCCTGTCAGGCGTAAGCTCCAGAACACGATTGGAAAGTGCCGACAGGAAACGACGATCGTGCGAAACGAACAGCATTGTGCCCTGATAGGCCGAGAGCGCCTTGATCAGCATTTCCTTCGTATCGAGGTCAAGGTGATTGGTCGGCTCGTCGAGGACGAGGAAGTTCGGAGGGTCGAACAGCATTGCGGCCATCACCAGGCGCGCCTTCTCACCGCCGGAGAGCACTCGGCAGCGCTTCTCGACGTCATCGCCGGAAAAGCCGAAACAGCCGGCCAGCGCTCTAAGTGGCGCCTGTCCGGCTTTGGGAAAGCGTTCCTCCAGCCATTGCAGAATGGTGCTCTCGCCGTCGAGCAGATCCATGGAATGCTGGGCGAAATAGCCGAGCTTGACGCTGGCGCCGAGCGAGATGCTGCCCTTATCGGGCGTGGCGGTGCCGGTGACCAGCTTGAGCAGTGTCGATTTGCCGGCGCCGTTGATGCCCATGATGCACCAGCGTTCGCGCCGGCGCACCATGAAATCGAGGCCATCATAGATCGTCCGGCTGCCATAGGCCTTGTGGACATTTTTGAGGTTGACGACGTCTTCGCCGGAGCGCGGAGCCGGCAAGAAGTCGAAGGCAACGCTCTGGCGACGGCGCGGCGGCTCGACCCGGTCGATCTTTTCAAGCTTCTTCACCCGACTCTGAACCTGCGAGGCGTGCGAGGCACGGGCCTTGAAACGCTCGATGAACTTGATCTCCTTGGCGAGCATGGCCTGCTGACGCTCGAACTGGGCCTGCTGCTGTCTCGCGTTTAGCGCCCGCTGCTCTTCATAGAATCCATAATCGCCGGAATAGGTCGTCAGCGCGCCACCATCGATCTCGATGATCTTGGTGACGATCCGGTTCATGAACTCGCGGTCGTGCGACGTCATCAGCAGAGCGCCGTCATAGCCTTTCAGGAAATCCTCCAGCCAAATCAGACTTTCGAGATCGAGATGGTTGCTCGGTTCGTCGAGCAGCATGACGTCCGGGCGCATCAGAAGGATGCGGGCGAGCGCCACGCGCATCTTCCAGCCGCCCGACAGCTTGGCGACATCGCCGTCCATCATCTCCTGGCTGAAGCTAAGGCCGGCGAGAACCTCGCGGGCACGTCCCTCGAGCGCATAGCCATCGAGCTCTTCGTATCGCGCCTGCACCTCGCCGTAGCGCTCGACGATCGCATCCATTTCATCGATGCGGTCCGGATCCGACATGGCCGTCTCGAGCTCACGCAGCTCTGCCGCCACGGCGCTGACCGGGCCTGCCCCTTCCATCACCTCGGCGACGGCCGACCGACCGACCATCTCGCCGACATCCTGATCGAAATAGCCGATCGTCATGCCCTTCTCGACTGAGACCTGCCCCTCGTCGGGCAGTTCCTGACCGGTGATCATCCGGAAGAGGGTCGTCTTTCCCGCTCCGTTCGGACCAACGAGCCCGATCTTTTCGCCGCGGTTCAACGCTGCAGAGGCTTCGATGTAGAGTATGCGGTGACTGTTGGACTTGCTGATATTTTCGATACGTATCATGCGGAAGACGGCCTATCTGGTTGCGGGCACCCCTATGCCACGGGTTGGCGTAGCTGTCACGCCAACCGGACGCATCTTCTTCTCGGCGAGGTTATGTCCGGCACAGCGGCTCCTAGCCGACGCATGAGACACGCCGCTCGATACGACCCCCTCACCTCGCTGACGTGAGCACCCTACCGGTCTAGGCCATCTGGCCTGACCCACCAGACCGTCAGGCCGAATTAAGATGTTAACCGAGACGAGGTATAAGCGCACCTGCGGCACAGACCCCGGCGCATCGAACGCGGGGTACTGACCTGACTTCCAACCCCGATGGCCTGGGAAAAAGATGCCTGCAACGACGGCTTATGCGACGACTGGTAACGCCTATACCGACGGTCTCCTTGGCGACTGGAAATGGGCGATCAAGGACTTCACGTTCAGTTTCCCAACCAGCGCTTCATTCTACGGCGGCGGTTATGGCAATGGCGAGCCGCTCAAGGGCTTTGCGGTCTTAAACGCCGCACAGCAGGCCGCCACGCGAGCAGCACTTGATCAGTTTTCCTCCGTCGCCAACGTGACATTCACCGAGATCACGGAGAGTGCCACCAAGCACGCCGATCTTCGCCTCGCCTCGTCCGACGCTCCGAGCACCGCCTGGGCCTATTTCCCGTCGACCGCGGCAGAAGGCGGCGACGCGTGGTTCAACAAATCATCTGGCCACTACAGCAGACCGGTCAAGGGAAACTACGCCTATGTGACATTCCTTCACGAGACCGGACACGCGCTTGGGCTGGAACACGCCCATGAGGGCAACGTCATGCCGGTGAACCGCGACTCGATGGAATACACGGTCATGAGTTACCGTTCCTATGTCGGTGCCTCGACGACGACCGGCTATACCAACGAGACCTGGGGATATGCGCAATCGCTGATGATGTACGATATCGCTGCCTTGCAGCATATGTACGGCGCGGATTTCACCACCCACAGCGAAAACACGACATATCGCTGGAGCCCGACGTCAGGCGAGATGTTCATCAATGGAATGGGTCAGGGTGCCCCTGGCGGCAACAAGATCCTGCTTACGGTATGGGACGGCGGCGGAGCGGACACCTACGATTTCTCCAACTATACGACTGCACTGAAGGTCGATCTCCGTCCGGGCGAATGGACGACCACCTCGGCCGCGCAACTGGCGAAGCTGCGCTACGACGATTCCAAGGTGGCGGTCGGCAATATTGCCAACGCGCTGCAGTATAAGGGCGATGCTCGTTCCCTCATCGAGAATGCAAAGGGTGGTTCCGGCAGCGACACGATTACCGGCAATGCTGCTGCAAATGCGCTTTGGGGTAACGGCGGCAATGACAGGCTGATCGGCGGCGATGGGAACGACAATCTTGTCGGCGGTGCGGGCGCCGACCGGCTCGAAGGCGGTAATGGCACCGATCTGGCGAACTACTACAACGCCGCGGCCGGCGTCGTTGCCGATCTCTATTCCCCCGGTGCCAACAAGGGCGAAGCGACCGGCGACACCTATGTTTCCATCGAGCAGCTTTACGGCACAGCCTTCGGCGACAGTCTCGGCGGGGACAATCGCGCAAACCTCCTGAGCGGGCTCGCAGGCAACGACGTGCTCCACGGACGTGGCGGCAACGACAGGCTGATCGGCGGCGACGGGAACGACAATCTTGTCGGCGGTGCGGGCGCCGACCGGCTCGAGGGCGGCAATGGCACCGATCTGGCGAACTACTACAACGCCGCGGCAGGCATAGTCGCCGATCTTTATTCGCCTGGGTCCAACACCGGGGAAGCGGCTGGCGATACATATGTATCGATCGAGCGGCTCTATGGTTCGGCCTTCAACGACACGTTGCGCGGAGACAATCTCGCGAACCTCCTGAACGGGCTTGCAGGCAACGACGTGTTTTTTGGGCGTGGTGGCAACGACACCCTCATCGGCGGCGATGGGAACGACAATCTTGCCGGCGGTGCGGGCGCCGACCGACTCGAAGGCGGTAATGGCACCGATCTGGCCAATTATGCCAATGCCACGACCGGCATCGTTGCCGATCTTTACTCGCCCGGTTCCAACACGGGGGAAGCGGCCGGCGATACATATGTTTCCATCGAGCAGCTTTATGGCTCAGCCTTCGGCGACAGTCTCGGCGGGGACAATCGCGCAAACCTCCTGAACGGCCTTGCAGGTAACGACATGCTGAATGGGCGTGACGGCAACGACACCCTGATCGGCGGTAACGGCGCCGATCGGCTGATTGGCGGCGGCGGCGCGGACACTTTTGTCTTTCAGACGACGGCGCAATCGGCGCCGGCTTCCAGGGACGTGATCGACGATTTCGCGTCCGGCGTTGATCGGATGGATTTGCGTTCAATCGACGCGAATAGCAATGCCATCGGAGACCAGGCATTTCTATTTATCGGCAACAGTGCCTTCCACGGCAAAGCAGGTGAACTTAACTTCAGGAGTGGGATAGTCTCCGGTGACGTCAGCGGCGACGGCCTTGCAGATTTCCAAATCAAGGTGATGAATCTGTCGGCTCTTTCCGGAAGCGATTTCCTGCTTTGAGGGGGTTGGAAAAACCATGAGCGAATGGATCGATTTTGAGCGCTGGCCAGACTGCAAGAGCATGGAGCGGCCCGGGATCGTCTTCGAGGTCACCAACGGAGATCAGACGCTGCTCACTGGCTGCGTCGTGCCGCTGCCGTTGCCGTCTGACTGGGTAGTTCATCCTCTGCGCTTTCGCGCCGTGCCCCAGCCCCGGCCTCGGCACTCTTCGCCGATACCGAAGCCGGCAGGTCCGCAGCAGTAAACACAGCACGGACCAGGCTGCCGGTCGGCGGCCTGCTCGATCAGGTGCATCATCGATGTCGCACCCGTTGCGGAGTCGAAGCGCCATGGACGTGCTGCGCCGCAGCTATTAGACTCCTTCGGATCATACGCGGAAGCGATGGTTACCGCTGGCGGCCCGCTTGTCCCTCGCGCTATCCTCAGCATCCGCAAGGTAACGTCGACCGCGATCCCAGGACTGATTGCGGCGGCCGTGTTACTCGCGTCGATCAGGTGAGTGAACAAGTCGCGGCTAGCTTAACCGCGCTGCTGGAGGATTGATGAACACCCTTGCTCCCCGTCTCACGGACCTCGCTCACGGTGGCGGTTGCGGCTGCAAACTGGCGCCGTCCGTTCTACAACAGCTTCTTGCCAATCAACCGGCTGCCCAACCTTTTGCCCAGCTCCTCGTCGGCAACGACATGGCCGATGACGCCGCCGTATGGCAGGTAGACGACAACACCTGCGTGATTGCCACCACCGATTTCTTCATGCCGATCGTCGACGATCCGCGAGACTTCGGGCGGATCGCCGCGACCAATGCCATTTCCGATGTTTATGCCATGGGCGGAAAGCCGATCCTGGCATTGGCGATTGTCGGAATGCCGATCAACAAGCTCGATTCGACAACGATCGCGAAGATTCTCGAGGGCGGCGCTTCGATCTGTGCCGAGGCGGGTATTCCCGTCGCCGGCGGCCATTCCATCGATTCCGTCGAGCCGATTTACGGCCTCGCCGTCATCGGCCTCTGTCACCCGAGCGAGGTTCGCCGCAATGGCGGCGTAAAAGCCGGAGACGCGCTCATCCTGACCAAGGGGATCGGCGTCGGCATCTATTCGGCAGCAATCAAGAAGAACGCGCTGCCGGCCGGCTGTTACGAGGAAATGATCGGCTCGACGACGCTGCTCAACCGCATCGGCGCGGACCTCGCCGCCGATCCCGATGTACATGCGATGACCGATGTCACCGGTTTCGGAGTCCTCGGACACGGACTTGAGATGGCCCGTGCGTCTCAGGTTTCCCTCACCCTGAGGCTTTCCGCGGTCCCCTTCTTGAAACAAGCTTACATGCTTGCCGAACAGGGCTTCATCACCGGTGCCTCGGGGCGCAACTGGGCAAGCTACGGCGCCGACGTCGTGCTTCCCGACGACCTCCCGGACTGGCAGCGACTGCTGCTTGCCGACCCGCAGACCTCGGGCGGTCTGCTGGTCGCATGTGCGCCGGAAAAGGCTGGCGCATTGGTCGAGAGGATCCGGCTCGCGGGTTACCCGCTTGCGGGCATTGTCGGAACGGCGGAAGCAGGCGCGGCTCAGATCAAGGTGATTTCCTGATATCGATTGCTCGGGGGAACAAGCGTTCCCGAACATCGTTGGTGGCGATGAAAAGGAGATCGCCATGAGCAACCTCGCACCGACCCGGTCTTCCGCACGTGTTCTGGCCGCTTTCTGCCTGCTGATCGCCCTCGCCCCCAATCCAGCATCGGCACAGAACGCGAATGAGAAAACCGATTGTGCCGCGGCTGCCGGCAAGGCGGAGCCGGCAACGCCCCCCGACCGCGCCAGCGCTGACGGCACCGCCCCCGGCAACAGCGGGTCGACCGGCTGGACCGGAGGAACGGGTGGCGCGCATATCGGCACCAATCCTCAAGGGGCGACTGCGGGCTCGACAACCTGGCAGCCGCCGACGGCGCGCGGCATCGATCTCGCCGCGGCACCCGAAACCCCGCCACCGAAAACCCCGGCACCGGGAACCCAGGCCCCAGGAACCCAGACACCGACCGACTGCTGAAGATACCGCCGCGGCGATCGTCAATTCTGTTTCCAAGCGTCGAGCATGGTAGTAATTTTGTCAAAGAGCGCATTTCACGCCGCGATCAGACGGGAGCTGAGGCCATGCTGAACCGCCGCCGATTTCTGACGAATGCTGCGACAGCCGCAATCGCGACTGCCTGGGTTTCAAGAGGCGGCACGCAAGCCCGTGCCGAGGAGGCCGGAAGAGGTGCCGGCTGGCGAACTTTCGAGATTATCACCAAGATCGACCTTCAGCCGGCCGAAGGCCTGGCGCAGCTCTGGCTGCCGGTCGCCCGGTCTGCCGGTGACTATCAGAAGGCACACGCTCCTCGCTGGGTATCGAACAGCACCGACATCCGTATCGAGAAAGACCCCGCCTCCGGCGCCGACATTCTGCGCGTCATTTGGCAAGGCGAGCCACAGCGCGTCATCGAGGTCACTCAGCGCGTAGCGACGCGAAATCGCCGCGTGACAAGCAGGATCGCCGCAACGGAGGCGGAACTGCAGCATGAGTTGCGCGGCACCCCCAGCATGCCCGTGGACGGCATCGTCAAGACAACCGCCATGCGCATCGTCGAAGGTCGGGATCGACCCGAAGATCGCGCTCGAGCGATTTACGATTGGGTGATCGACAATACGTTCCGCGATGCGAATATCGGCGGCTGCGGCGTCGGCAACGCCAAAGACATGCTGGAAAGCGGCTATTTCGGCGGCAAGTGCGCAGACATATCAAGCTTGTTCGTGTCGCTCGCCCGCGCCGCCGGCCTGCCCGCCCGCGACGTCTTCGGTATCCGAGTGGCTGATTCCGCCGATTTCAAGAGCCTCGGCCGTTCTGGAGACATCACCAAGGCGCAGCACTGTCGCGCCGAAGTCTATCTCGACGCTCATGGCTGGGTTCCGGTCGATCCGGCTGATGTTCGCAAAGTCGTGCTCGAAGAAAACCTGCCGCTCGACAATCCCGCCGTCCGCGCTTTCCGCGAAAAAGCTTACGGCAACTGGGAAATGAACTGGGTGGGCTACAACACGGCGCGGGATCTCGTTCTGCCCGGAGGCGAGCTGCGTCAGGGGTTCCTGATGTATCCTGCCGCTCTTACCTCCCGCGGCGAGCTGGACTGCCTCAATCCGCAGACCTTCGCCTATTCGATCACCTCGAGGGAAATAACCGCCTGAGGGCCGGACCGACATCCGGAAACGAAGCCGCAGGAAGATCGATCAATGCGGCTTGATTTCCTCGATCGTCAGCCGCAATCCATCGGCGTTGAACAAATCCCCCTCCCTGATCAGGGAACGATCCTCGTTGAGCTTAAAAACGAGAGATGAGAGCCTTGACTTCGCCTCACGATCCTCCACGAGGCCTTCGCGGCCGGCCCGGTAGAAGACGGCGCCCGACCAGTCGACGCCGGCGCTGCGGAAAAGCTTCACCACGTCCGGCCAGCGCAATTCGTCCCCGACGACGTGAAGATAGGCTGAGCGCAGCAGATCGACACTGGTCTCGCCGATCCGGAGCAGCACGAAGAGCATGGTGAACGAGCCGACGTCCCTGTAGGTCGAGACCACCCAATCGTCGAAATCGGTCTCATGCGGTTCGGCGATCACGAACGGTCTCCTGATGGCGGAAGAGAATGGGAGTCGAACCCACCCAAGACAGCCTCGCTGCCCCACCCGGATTTGAAGTCCGGACGCCCCACCGGGGACGAATCTCTTCCCTCACCTGCCTCAGGAACAGACCCTTCGTAAAGATCGAGCCTGTGCGGGTTGACCCGGCGGACGTCACCACGCCGGATCGTCACTCCCTGACGATCGAAGAATTCCAGGATCTCGATCGCCACCTTTCTACCGTTGTTGACACGGTCGCGGAAGAGACCTGCTGGAAATTCGCCCCGCTCGGCATCGGCCGCGACGTCCCTGATGATTGCGACCATCTCCGCTGTCGTCTGGCGGGTGAAGAAATGATCATGCCTTATCTCGTCGACGCGGCCGAGCCGTGCACAAAGTTTGAGGACGCGGCGTATCTCTCGCTCGTCGACGCCCAGCATTTCGGCGAATTCGCGGACTCGAGGCGGACGGAATCTCTCCTCGCCTTCCAGATGCGGAAGGATCCGGGCATAGAGCTCCTCCTCCTTTTCGCTCAGCCGGACCTCGTGGCCCGGCAATCGGACGAAGGCGCCTTCGAGCACCAGGCGCCCCCCTGCCTGTTCGGCCCTGAGCGCAACCAGAAAGGCTGGCGGAGGAAGCCGCGGCGTGACCTGCAGCCGCAGGCGTTCGCGACCGATCCCCTGCAGATCGGGATTGTCCACATGAAAGGCGGCCAGTACGCGCTGGACCTCGTCGGAAAACTCGGCTCGCTGGCGCTTCGACAGCGCATGGCGCACCGCCGGGCCTTCGATGACCTCGGCCGACGCGAACCTGATCGCGTTCTGCAGTTCCGCCTCCGACAGGGCCCGGTCGCGTGCAAAGACGTCAAGATCGACGAGAAATGGCGGAACATCCAGCAATGCAGCGAGCGCTTCGCCGGCCTGGGACAGAGACGCGGCTTTCAAGAAGCTCAGCCGCTCGGGCGAGCGCCGCTTGCGCAGGGGCGCCCGCAGGTCGAGGAGCCGTCCTCCACCGATCGTGCGCCGGGCTGAGACGTCGCGCAGGATGAACCGGTCGCCGACAGCAGCCGCAATCGGACGGTCGAGCACGAGTTGAACCCGCCGACGTTCGCCCGGCAACAGCGGTCCCTCGAGCGGCACGATACGAACACCGGTCTCGGCGCTCGCGTGGTGAAAGCGGGCCGAAAACCATTCCCCGATCGGCTTCGCCTCACTTTCAAGCACAGAGAGATCCGCGTCGATCCTGTCACTCGGCGCGTGCAGATGGGGATCGACCACCATGTCGCCCCGGATGATTGCATCCTTCGAGATCCCCTCGCCCGCGAGGTTGAGCGCACAACGTTGCCCGGCAAAGCCGCGCTCGGCCCGCTGGTTCTGAGCATGTATAGAACGCACGCGCGCAGAGCGGCCCGCCGGCGAGACCGTCACCTGGTCGCCCACGCCGACGGACCCCGAAAGCACGGTTCCGGTGACCACGGTTCCGGCGCCCGAAAGCGTGAAGCTCCGATCGACGGCGAGCCGGAAACGGCCACCGCCAGTCGATGCCACGGTCGCACGCTCGGCAGCCGCCAGCCGTTCCTTCAACAATTCGATCCCCTGGCCCGCCGCCGCAGAGACGGGAAGTATCTCCGCATCGCGGAGGCTCGTCGACGAAAGCACCGCGCCTATTTCATCCGTCAGGCTCTCAAGGCGGGCAGGATCGGCAAGATCTGCTTTTGTGATCGCGACCAGTCCACGGCTGACGCCGAGCAGATCGAGGATCGCGAGATGTTCGAGCGTCTGGGGCTTGATGCCATCGTCTGCCGCAACGACCAGCATGGCATAGTCGACGCCGCCTGCGCCGGCGAGCATGGTATGAATGAAGCGCTCGTGACCGGGGACGTCGACAAATCCGGTAATGGCGTCCTTCGCAAACCGGGCATAGGCAAAGCCGAGATCGATGGTGATGCCGCGCGCCTTTTCTTCCTTGAGGCGATCGGTGTCGACACCGGTCAGCGCCTTGACGAGCGTCGTCTTGCCGTGATCGATATGACCGGCCGTGCCGACGATCATGGCGCCCCCCTTGAAAGCGGCTCTTGCGCCCGGCGTTCCGCTTCCTGGATCTCCGTGGGCGAAAGACTGTCTCGAACCGGTCCCATGAAGGGCTTTGCCAGGGTGCTGCCGCCGTCCGTCGCCCGGATCAGCCAAGCCAAGGCCGTCACGCCATCGCGTGTCGTGCCCGCCCCCATATGGCAGGCCGCTCCAAGCATGGCCTGGGCGTCTGCGTCGCCCCGCTCTGCGGCCTTCAGCCACCAGTAGACGGCCTTTTGCGGATCGCGCTCTACCCCGAGTGCGTTGTGGTGGAGCATGCCGAGCCGCGTCATCGAGGACGCGATGCCGGCCTCGGCGGCACATTGCGCCCAGCGTCGCGCTTCGACCGGATCGGCGGCCATGATCTCGCCTTCCAGCAGCAGCCAGCTCAACATGTCCTGCGCCGGCGCGTCGCCCTTTTCAGCGGCGCGCCGATAATATTCGGCTGCGATGCCGTAATCGGCATCGGTGCCGGCGAGCCCCTGCATGTGCAGGGCGGCATAGTTGCGTTGCCCGACGGGATCACCGGCTTCGGCCGCGAGGCGCAGCCATTTGCACGCCAGTTCTCGATTCTCCGGCACCCCGAGCCCTTCTGCGAAGCAAGCGCCGATATTGTTCTGCGCCCGCGCCACGCCGGCACGCGCCAGGGGCTCCCAGATGCGCAGCGCCGTCTCGTAGTCGCCGGCCTGCGCGCATGCCAGGGCCTTCGCCATCGGATCGGCCTCGGGCGCCGTCTGGGGCTTATTGCCTCGAAGGCGGTCAAGCCACCGCATCGCCGCTACCCTCGGACAGGGTTTTCAGGAATTCCGCCTCATCGGACAGACAGCGCAGGTCCAGAACCAGCGCACCATCCCGCAGGCGCCCCAGGATCGGGCGGGACAGAGACCGGAACAAAGCTGCGAGCGCTTCGAGTGCGCTCCCGCTCGACGCAACGATCCTCAGGCCGGCGCTCGGGATCGTATCGACGGGAAGCGCCCCGGAGCCGATCTGGCTCGAACAGCTGCAGACCTCGACAGCGTAACCGCTCGGCGCCAGCAGCGCGGCGACCTGCGGCGCGAGCCGCTCCGCCTGTTCCCGCACCTCCGCTTGCCGCCGGGACAGCATAAAAAGTGTCGGCAGGCGGGAAGCCAGCCGGTCCGGATCGCGATAGAGCTTCAAGGTAGCAGCCGTCGCCGCGATACGGATCTTGTCGACACGCAGCGCCCGCTTCAGCGGATTGCGGTTGATCTCGGCGATCAGGTCCCTGCGCCCGACGATGAAACCCGCCTGCGGACCGCCGAGCAGCTTGTCGCCGGAAAAGGTGACCAGATCGGCTCCTTCGGCGACTGCCTCGCGCACCGTCGGCTCCTTTCCGAGACCATAACGCGACAGGTCGACCAGGCTGCCCGAACCGAGATCATTGAGAAGCACCACGCCTGCTGTGTGGGCGATTGCCGCAAGCTCGGCACCCGGCACCTCCGCGGTGAAGCCCTCGATCCTGTAATTTGACGTATGGACCTTGAGGATCAAAGCCGTCTCAGGCCCGATCGCCTTGAGATAGTCATTCGCATGGGTGCGGTTGGTCGTGCCGACTTCGACGAGATCGACGCCGGCGCGCTCCATGATGTCCGGCATGCGGAAAGCGCCGCCGATCTCGATCAATTCCCCCCGCGAAACGATCGCATGACGCCCGGCGCCGACCGTGTTGAGAGCAATCAGAACAGCCGCGGCATTGTTGTTGACGACAGTGGCATCTTCCGCTCCCGTCAGTTCGCACAGCAGTTCCCGCAAATGGCTGTCGCGTTCGCCGCGCCCGCCGGAATCGAGATCGAATTCAAGCGCAGCCGCTTCGCGCATTGCGTCGACGGCGGCATCGACCGCCTCCTGCGCAAGCAGGGCTCGGCCGAGATTGGTGTGAAGCACCGTGCCCGTCAGATTGAACAGCGGACGAAGGTTCGAACGGGTGCGGTCATCGAGCCGGCTCAGCAGAGCGGCAACAATGCCATCCTTGCCTGGCAACGCCCCACCGCTCCGCACGGCAAGGCGGATTTCGCCCAGTACTTTGCGCAGTTCGTCCGTCACCACGGCGCGACCATGCTGCTCCACAAGCGGCGAAACAGCCGGCGCGTTCAGCATCTGGTCGACGGAGGGCAAGGCACGAAGATCGACAGGTCCCGACATTGGATCAATAGCCCATCAGGAACGGATCAAAGCCCGCCCGCTTGTATTCCGTGTCCTTCATCAACAGGTCGAGCCCGAGGCTCGCAACATCATCGGCGACGACGTCAAGCGAAGGGTTCTTGTTCTGGTAGAGTATCTTCATCCAGCTGTTGCAGGTATCGCAGACTTCCGCCTTGACCGTCGCCTCATCCTCTCCCGTCTCGACGGCCCGGTAACCGATGCCCTTCGTGGAACCGCAGGCAAGACATTTGACCCGAACCTCATTCCACATCGTGGCGCAGCAGGAACATGAGGCATAGCGCGCGCCTTCGGCACCATGAAAGCCGATGACCATGGATGCGACCGGCTTGCCGCCGCAGGCGGGACAGACCCCGACCCGAATCGGCACGAGCCTGGTGCCGTCGAGACCGGCAGCCAGGCGCGTCGCCTGGACCTGCATTGCGGCAGCAACGTAAAGGTGATGAGCGAGGCTCTCGACCGGCAGGTCGTCGGCCATGACGTTGCCGATCATCCAGGTCAGCATTTCCTCATCCGCCGTCCGGACCTGTGCAAGCGCTTCTGCGGCGGCAGCCGGCTTCTCCAGGGCTTCAGCATTCTCAAAAAATTGCTGCAACACCTCGCGGCAATCCGGCGACGAGCCCATCGCTGCGCGATCGATGGGCGGCATGGCATTCGCACGCGAACGCTCGACCCGATCGGCCGGGACCGGCTTCGGCGGCGGCAATGCGGATACGATCTCGCTCTGGATTCGCGTGATCCCCGCCAGGAAGTTGAGATAGGGAGCGAGGTGGCTGCCTTGGGCGAGTGCCTCGAAGCGACTGGCGCGATCGTTGAAGAGGCGTGCCAAATTCGGCATCCGGGCAAACGGTGCCTTGGGAACGCCGCCGATCACCGACGGATCGGGCTGTACAGGGGATGCGGACATTTCACCTCGCGGGCCGACCGGCCACAGCTCGTTTCCGGTTATTCTGCAGGATCGATCCGGCCGCGTCCAGCCAGTTCCTTGAGCCACTTGCGATGGTGCCGCCAGGCCCAGCCGCCGGTGACCGAGCCCTTCGTCATCGCGCGGAACGTCCCCCGGGTCCAGAAAGCCGCATAGACATGAACGATGAAGACGCAGATGATCAGCACCGCCGCCACGGCATGGGCGAGCACCGCAAAGCGCTTCGTCTCGATCGACGTATAGCTATAGAAGTACTGATCCCAGATGATGACGCCGGTTATGATCAGCGCGACGATCAGCAAGGCCATTGCCCAGAAGATCACCTTCTGGCCGGCATTGTACTTGCCCATTTCCGGCAAGCGGTCCTCGTGTCCGCCGATCACGTCGCGAATGCCCGTGAACCAGCCCATGTCCGCTCTGGTGAAGAGGTTGGCCTTCCAGAGCTGGAAGAAGAAAATGTAGAAACTGAAGAAAAGCACCACGCCGATCCACGGGTGCAGCATGCGCGTGTTCTGCCCCCCACCGAACAGGCCGGTGAGGAAAAACAGCGATGGGTGGAACATTGCGAGGCCGGAAAGCGCCAGCAGGATCAGGCTGGAGGCCGTGATCCAGTGATTGATGCGCTTGCCCGGCCCATAGCGGTCGACTGTGACCGGCGGTCCGCGATGGATGGCATCTTCCGGTTCAAGATCGCTGGCCTTTGTCATCAGGCGTCCTCCCTGCGGCCTCCGGCGCTATCGACGAGCCTTTCCGCACTTTCCTCGTCTTCCGGCTGCACACGATTGGCCCGCCCGAAGACGCCGTGGAGAATTGCCCCGGCAGCCACGAGACCCATTGCGGCGAGACCTGTGTATTTGGTCACACCCTTCCATGCCTGGACCACGGCGGAAATCTTCGGATCGTCCGGCAGATCGGAGTAGATGTGCGGCTTGTCGTTGTGATGCAGCACATACATCACATGCGTGCCGCCAACGCCTGGCGGATCGTAAAGGCCTGCATTCGTATAACCGCGGGATTTGAGATCGGCGATGCGGTGTTCCGCATGCTTCTTCATATCCTCCTTCGTGCCGAACACGATCGCCTGGGTCGGACAGGCCTTGGCACAGGCCGGTCCCTGGCCGACGGCGACCCGATCGGAACAGAGGGTACATTTGTAGGCGCGGTGATCGACTTTCGAGATACGCGGAATGTTGAAGGGACAGCCCTTTATGCAATAGCCGCAGCCAATGCAGTTCTCGTGAACGAAATCCACGATGCCGTTCGAATACTGGACGATTGCGCCTGGCGCCGGGCAGGCTTTCAGGCACCCCGGATCGGCGCAGTGCATGCAGCCGTCCTTGCGGATGAGCCATTCGAGATTGTCGGTCTCGGGATTGACCCACTCGGTAAAGCGCATGAGCGTGAACATGTCCTCGGTGAGGTCATGGGGGTTGGTATAGTAGCCGACGTTTTCGCCGATCCCCGGATGCGTATCGTTCCACTCGACGCACGCAGACTGGCAGGCCTTGCAGCCGATGCACTTTGAGACGTCGATCAGCTTGGCGACGGGCGTGAGCTGCCGCTCGGGCGGCGGCAGCTCGGTGGTTGCCGAGCGGCGTACGAGATCCCGCTCGGTAAGGTTGCTTTCCATCGGCTGAACCGGCGGATTGCTGACGGCGGTGCGAGGACTGTCCATCATACTGTAGCCTCCTCGGGCGCCGTCGATGGTTCGATATTGACCAGGAATGCCTTGTATTCCGGCGTTTCGATATTGGCGTCACCGACGAAAGGCGCGAGCGAGTTGGGGCCGAGGCCCTTTTTCGCCGAGCCGGTGAATCCCCAGTGAAGCGGGATCCCCACCACATGAACCGGCTTGCCGTCGCACACCAGCGGCCGGATGCGCTTGGTCACCACCGCCTTTGCCTTGATCGAACCGCGCTTCGACCACACCCGGACCCAGCCGCCGTTTTCGATATTCTTCTCCTCTGCCAGTTCCTCGGAGATCTCGACAAAGAATTCCGGCTGAAGCGCTGAATTCACGCGGTTATGCTTGGTCCAGTAGTGGAAGTGTTCCGTCAGCCGATAGGAAGTAGCCGCATAGGGGAACTCGTCCGACAGCCCCATCTGTGCCACGTCCGTCTCAAAGACGCGGCTAACCGGGTTGCCCCGCATCTTCGGATTGAAGACGTTGGCGACGGGGGATTCGAAAGGCTCCATATGGGCCGGGAACGGCCCATCCCGCATCAATCCGCGCGAGAACAGACGTGCAGTCCCCTCCTGGTTCATGATGAACGGGCCGATTTCGTCCGGCTTTGCCGTAGGCGCAATATCGGGAACGTCGTAACCGGTCCACTTCGTGCCGTCCCACTCGAGCAGCTTGCGTGAGGGATCCCACGGCTTGCCCTGCAAATCGGCCGAAGCACGATTGTAGAGCGTGCGGCGATTAAGCGGCCAGGCGAACGACCAGCCGAGATAAGCGCCCGTATCGTCCGGATCGTGGTTGTCGCGGCGGGCCATGTTGTTGCCCTGCTCGTTGAAGTTGCCGGAATAGATCCAGCAACCACACATAGTCGAACCGTCGTCCCTCAGTTGCGAGAAGTTCAGGATCTGCTTGCCGGCCGCGACCTGCACCTTCATCGGGTCGGCAGGATCCCTGAGGTCCGCCAGTGCCCGACCGTTGATTTCCTTCGCCAGCTCCTCCGCCGTCGGCTCGTTCGGATCGGCATAATCCCATGACAGGTTCAGGATCGGATCGGGGAACGCGCCCCCCTCGTTTCGGTACATCTCCTTCATCCTGAGGAATATCTGAGCGACGATGTAAGTGTCGTGCTTTGCTTCGCCGGGGGGTGTTCCACCCGCCCAATGCCACTGCAGCCATCGGCCCGAGTTGGTCAGCGAGCCATCTTCCTCCGCAAAGCAGGTCGTAGGCAGCTGGAAGACCTCGGTCTGGATGGATGCCGTATCGACCGGGTTGAAGTCGCCATGGTTTTCCCAGAACCGTGCGGTCTCTGTGTCGAGGGGGTCCATGGTGACGAGCCACTTGAGGTTCGACAGAGCCTTGGTGTTCTTGTCCCGGTTCGGGAAGGCAAGAAGTGGGTTGAACCCCTGACAGATGTAACCATTGACCTTGCCGGCATACATCAGCTCGAACACGCGAAGCACATCATAGGCCGGCACGTCGAGCTTGGAGAGGTAGTTGAAGGCCCAGTCGTTGTCGACACGGGCGGCATCGCCCCACATGGCCTTCTGGAAGGAGACCATGAACTTCCTGTAGTTCTGCCAATAACTAGTCTGCCCGGGGCGCAATGGCTTGAACTGGCGCGTCGACATATAGGTCGTGAAATCCACGTCCTTTTCCGTCGGCATCGTCAGGTAGCCCGTGAGCAGATGCGACATCAGACCGAGGTCGGTCAGTCCCTGTATGTTGGAATGGCCGCGAAGCGCGTTCATGCCGCCGCCGCGCACGCCGATATTCCCGAGGATCAGCTGCAGCATGGCCATGGCGCGGATGTTTTGCGAACCACTGGAATGCTGGGTCCAGCCGAGGGCATACATCGACGTCATCGTCTTAGTCGGAGACGAGCATTCCGAGATCATCTCGGCCACCTTGAGGAACTTGTCCTTCGGCGTGCCGCAGATCCGTTCTACCATTTCCGGCGTATAGGGGGCGAGGTGCGCCTTCAGCAGGTTCCAGACACAACGCGGGTGCTGGAGCGTCGGGTCGGTCACGACGAAGCCGTCGTCGCCGAGGACATAGTCCCACGTCGACTTGTCATAGTCGCGCTTTTCCGCGTCGTAGCCCGTGAAGAGGCCGTCCTGGTAGCCGAAGCCGTCCTTGACGAGATAGGAGGCGTTGGTGAACGCCTTCATATAGTCCCACTGCACCTTGTCGTTGTCGATGCAATACTTCATCACCCCGTTGAGGAAGGCGGTGTCGGTTCCCTGGCGGATGGGAGCGTAATAATCGGATACGGACGCGGTGCGGGTATAGCGCGGATCGACGACGATCAGCTTCGCGCCCCGCGTGGCCTTCGCCTCGGTCACCCACTTGAAGCCGCAGGGATGCGCTTCGGCCGCATTGCCGCCCATGACGACCACGAGGTCGGTATTTTTAATGTCGGTCCAGGAGTTGGTCATCGCTCCACGGCCAAATGTTGGGCCCAAACTGGACACCGTAGGGCCGTGTCAGACGCGCGCCTGATTATCGAAACCGACTATTCCCAGTGACTTGGCGAATTTGAAGGTCGCCCAAGCCGTTTCATTGGTGGTCGCGGATGCGGCGAGCATGCCCACCGTCGTCCAGCGGTTGACCGGAACGCCTGCGGCATTCGCCGCGACGAAATTGGCGTCGCGATCATCCTTCATCAACCGCGCGATGCGGTCGAAAGCATCCTCCCAGGAGATACGCTCGAACTTATCCGAGCCCGGCTTGCGGTGCATCGGATACTGGAGACGGGTCGGGGACTTCACGAAGTCCTTGAGCGCCGCCCCCTTGGGACAGAGCGTACCGCGGTTGGTCGGATGATCCGCATCGCCTTCGATATGAATGATGTCGGCAGTCTCACCCTTGCGGAGGTCGCCCTTCGAATAGATGATGACGCCACAGGCGACGGAACAGTAGGGACAGGTGTTGCGCGTTTCGGTGGTCGTCGTCAGCTTGTAAGGTCGGACATGCGCGATGACCGCCGCCTCAGCCTCACCAAACCCCATCGCACCGAGTGACGTTGCCGCAGCCCCTGCTCCAGCCAGCTTCAAAAAGCTGCGCCGTGAGAGGTCTACATTCATGGGAACAGCCTCCATCTCGTATCAGCAGCAATTGAGTCTATGCCTGGATCCCGGCAAGTCAAGGTGGACTGATATCGACAAGAAAGCCGTCGCAGCGAGCGAAGGCGGGCGTCCTGAGACGAGGACGACATATGTGGCGCGAAAGTTGTCGGAGAGTGTTCCCCGCGGGGAACATTTGAAACACTGAGGCCGGTTCTGGTTCTAGCCAGGCAGTGGGTTGGCAGGGTCAGGAGTGGCGGAAGCTACGGGCTCGATAGCTTCCATAAGGCCAAAAAGGTTTTCCTATTCAATGCTTTAACGCGGTCGGCGAAAACACTCGGTAGGGCCCCCTCCGACCAGTATCACAAAACTCCGCCGGTTCCACAGAGTGTAATTTTTCGGTCACCAATGCAATGGCCTTTCAAACTTTTAGCGTGGCCATTGCGCTTGCCGCGGTCGGCCCTGCCGCTTCGCTCAGCTGCTGAGATCAGGGAACTCCAGTCGCATATTTCTCATCCCTGCTCTCGCGCTCGCATCTGCTTGAGAAACAACTTCGATTCAAATGATCGAAGTCGGCTCGCCCCCGGTTCGTCGCTACGGATACGCACCCGGTTGTAGACCCTGACATCCGTGACGCCCTGCCCTCCCCCCGTCAGCGATCTGCGCGACCAGCGCCCCTCTTGCAAACGCATGAACCTTCGCGGGGATCGAGTAGAGGCAATCCTTCACCGCGAGGCTTCTACAGCACAAGCCCGTCTGTGGCCAATCGGCGCCGAGTGCGGCTCTCGTCTTAAAGTGTTATCGAGATCGCCTTTAAAAGTTCCCCGCGGGGAACAGTAGAAGATCGGCATTCGGCGGCATCTGAAGCGCCGGGGACGGCAGACCCACGGCAACGCCGATCACCGTCTATTGGACCGCCCCTCGGCCGCGAGTAATGTTCCCCGCGGGGAACACCATCCGACGCACAACGTTTTGTGCGACGGCGAATGAAGCGTCGCCCAGCCCGCCGGAGAATGCCAAGAAGACGGTCGAGTTCCACTGTGGCGGTCGAGTAGGGCGGCAGTGGCAAGGTGATCGGCTTACAAGGAGGTCCAGCCGCTCGACGCGATAGCGACCCTGGTGCAACCAGCACGTCCTTTAATGCGGCCGCACCTTCCCGCCTCAACAGGAACCTTGCCTTGCACCGAGCCAGCCGAGGCTGACATGGCGCCTTCTAGCGGCATCTCACACCGGCCGCAGATGGCCAAATCAACGGAGCTCCGTCTGGCTCGTCGACAAGTTCCCCGCGGGGAACACTTGCCGTCGCGGGCGCCGTTGTGTGAGGCCAGCGTCCAGACGGGATTACCAGGAACAGGTTCCTGCCGATTGCCACTCGCTCCCGCCCCTATGCGGGACATCATATACGTAACCTTCACCGCGACCCTAGTGTCGAGTCATAGCCCATGTATTGTGTGTCTCCGGTAACACGTTCGCGCCAGAACCGCCGCCGGGTTCCCGGCGGCGAATCGTCCGCTACCGTCGTCGCCCAGTCATCACCCGCAAGGTTGGGGGGCAGCACTGGCGAGCATCGACATGCCGAGCTGTTCCCAAATACGGCACACATGTGCCGCCTTGTCGAGCACTCGGTACTGCGCGGCAGCATTGTCGCACGGCGAGTTCCCCGCGGGGAACTCTGCGAAGAGTTCGGCAGCACTCCATTCAAAGCGACAGGGGAGATCCGGAACCAAGTTTTGCAGCGAACGCTGTTGCGCATGCACATTTTCGTCCAAGAAGCCGCAGGGAGGCTCGAGAACGGCCATGCACTGGTGCTTCCCGCCCGGCTCCGTGCGTCATCCACAGCGCGCATTGATGGCCATAGCCGAATCGGAGTACGTCCTAGTTGCGGAAATTTTTCGAATTTGCGTGTTTTCGAGTAGTTACGTGGCGGTTAGCGAGCGGTTAACCACTTCACTGCTTAAGTGACGGAAACGATCACAGGGATTCTTTCGATGACGCGACACCTAAGCAGCCTCGCTTTCATGGAGAATTTTTCCAGTAAGCTCGAAACTGCACTGAACAACTTGAGCATGGCGCAGTTCCCCCCGAACGCCCGTCGCACAATGCGCAAGTTCACCTCTACCGAAGTTGCCACCTTGCTGGGCGTAACCGAGGCCTATATCCGCCAGGTTGCCGCCAAGGAACAGGGTCCGGAGCCCGAAATCGCCAACGGCCGGCGCTTCTATACGCTCGAGCAGGTTCTTGAACTGCGCATGGCTCTTGCGGCAAACGCCCGGAAGAAATGGATGAATCCCCGCCGGACAGGCAATGAGCAATGCCAGATCGTTGCGGTCACCAACTTCAAGGGCGGTTCCAGCAAGACCTCTACCACAATCCATCTCGGTCACTATCTGGCACTCAGGGGCTATCGCGTGCTGGCGGTCGATCTCGACCCGCAAGCATCTCTCACCGCCCTTCATGGCAGCCTGCCGGAATTCGATTACCGTGGTGGCGATACACTTTTCTCAGCCATTCGCTTTGAAGATCCCGTCCCGACGAAATCCATCATCCACAAGACCCACATCGTTGGTTTCGACGTCATCTGCGCCGGCCTCGAACTGACCGAGTTCGAGACGGCCGTCGCCCTCGAGATGCGACGGTCGGCAGGAACGGGTTTCTTGCTTCGCGTTTCTCAAGCTCTGGAGCAGGTCGCCGATGACTACGACTTCATCCTCATGGACTCGGCTCCGTCGCTGAACTTCCTGACGCTTTCGTCCCTGACGGCTGCGACCGGTGTCATCATCCCGGTTCCGGCACATATGCTGGATGTGGACTCGACCGCAAAGTTTTTGGAGCTGGCCGGGTCCTACATGCAGATTCTGAATGAGGTGGGCACAGCGGCTCAATGGGATTTTGCCAAGTTCCTGATCACAAAGTTCGAGCCGAATGATCATCCCCAAGCCAATATGTCCGCGCTGATGAGGCAGGTGTTCGGCGAGGATTTGCTCCTCAACTCCGTCATCAAGTCGACGGCCGTGGCCGATGCTCTAACGTGGAAGCAGAGTCTTTACGAGGTTCAGAGGTCCCGATTCTCGGCACCGAAAACCTACGACCGCGCCATCGAGTCGATCAATGCTGCCAATGCTGAACTCGAGGGCCTCTTCTGGAAGGCATGGGGGAGAGAATGAGCCGCAAGGATTCCAAGGGCCTTTTTGCCAATGTCCTCGGACAGCTGGAGAATTCTGCAGAGAAGGGCGGGATGCAGCGGTCGACATCGCCACATCTTCTCAAAGTTGCAGCCGGCGTCCGTCAGATGCAGGAACGCAGCGAACTTGCCGAACGCCTTCTCAAGGATGGTGGCCAGATCGTCGAGATCGATCCAGACGAGATCATGGAATCGGCCATCCGGGATCGCTTTGATTCCGGCTATAGCGAAGCCAGCATTGCGGATTTGCTCGAGTCGATGCGCGAGCATGGACAGAGTACTCCTGGCTTGGTCCGCCCGGTTCGAGGGGCCGCAAGGCCGTTTCAGATCGTATTTGGCCGGCGGCGGCTTGCCGCTGCCAAACTCCTCGGCATCAAATTCAAGGCAATCGCCCGGGAGCTTAGCGACGAAGAAGCGATCGTTCTTCAGGGGGAAGAAAATAGCAACCGCAAGGACCTGTCCTTCATCGAGCGATGCCTTTTTGCGCAATCGCAAGAGGCTGCCGGCTATCGCCGCGACGTGATCTGCAAGTCCCTGAGCACCGGCAGGTCGCATATCTCCGAAATGATCCGGATAGCGGCAGCATTGCCACGCGAGATCCTGATGCAGATTGGTCCGGCCCCTGAAATCGGACGGCGCAGATGGGTCGAGTTCGAAGTGCGCTGGGCGGCTCACCGGGAGCCCGCGAAGGTGGCGCAGTTGGTTCTGGAGCAAGACCAGATTCAAGCCTCTTCCAGCGATCTACGCTTCGCTGCGGTTTTTGAAGCGCTTACCAAGGTGGATGCCAGGGCTGCAGCGTCTTCCACGACCGATCTGATCTCTCATGGCCTCGTGCTTGGCCAGATCCAACGCAGCAAGTCGGCTGCGAAACTGACATTCAACAAGTCTGTGCCTTCAGGCTTTGTCGATTTCATTGCAGGTCAGATCGAAAGCCTGCACGACCAGTTCATGCAAAAGCAGAATTCGAAACAAGGAGACTAACCCGCAAAAGAAAAAGGCCCCCAACGAACAAGCCGTGGAAGCCTTCCTCAGATTTGTAGCAAGATCGAGAATCGCATTTCCACGAATCACAGTCAAGAGTCCTTGGCACCGTTTTTGGTGAGCTGCTTTCTTTTGCCTTATCGAAGGTGAAGGAAATGGAGAGTGGAAGTGTGACGACGCCCTTTGGGCGGCGGTCGATGACGCTTGCCCTGTTGGCAGGCCAGTTCATCTCCCGCGACATCGAACCCGGAATGTCGGTCGACAAGTGGAAACTGTTTCGCTCGCTTTGTGCGGCCAAACGCCGTCTCGGCATCAGCGACCGGACGCTGGCTGTCCTGAACGCGCTGTTGAGCTTTTATCCGGAGAACACGCTGAGCGGAGAGACCAGCCTGGTCGTCTTTCCCTCGAATGTTCAGCTGTCACTGAGAGCTCATGGCATGGCCGAGGCTACGCTCAGAAGGCATCTGGCCGCCCTCGTCGACGCAGGGCTGGTCGCTCGCAAGGACAGTCCGAACGGCAAGCGCTATGCACGCAAGACTCGCGACGGAGCGATCGGCACAGCATTCGGTTTTTCGCTCGCACCGCTTCTGGCCCGCTCCGGCGAAATAGAGCGGCTCGCTGCCGAGGCCGAGGCCGATCGGCTCGAGCTGCAGCGGCTACGCGAGCGACTGACGCTCTGCCGCAGAGACATCGCCAAGTTGATTGACGTGGTGCTCGAAGAACTGCCCGGCGACTGGACGTCTATGCAGGAGGATTTCCGAAGCCTCGTCCAGGCTATACCGAGAACGCCCGATATCGCTAGTCTCACCCCTCTGGTAGATGCGTTCGAAACGTTACGCGAACAGGTGGCTAACCAGTTGCAAAAGCGTATAAAACCACAAGAGATGAGCGGCAATCCCGATCAAACTGAGCGGCACAAACAGGAATCAAAATCCGAATCTATTATTGAATTTGAACGCTGCTCTTGGAATGAGCGGTCGGACCGCCAAGCCATTGAACCGGTCCATGAGGCAAAACGGACCTTTCCGCTGGGAATGGTACTGAAAGCCTGCCCGGAAATCATGAACTACGGTCCTGACGGCGCGGTGAGAAGTTGGCGCGACCTTATGATCGCTGCGGTTACGGTACGATCTATGCTTGGCGTTTACCCCTCGGCCTATCAGGACGCCTGCGAGGTCATGGGACCGGAAAACGCCGGAGTCGCCGTGGCCTGCATTCTAGAGAGGGCAGGGCATATCAACTCTGCTGGCGGCTATCTGCGCGATCTGACCGCCAAAGCGCGGCAGGGGAAATTCTCCCTCGGTCCGATGCTAATGGCGTTGATGCGGGCAAATGGCTCCGATGCGCGGAGGATATCCTGATTTTTCAAGATAGGCATACACCGCCGGCCAGCGCAAGCAGCCGTCCGGAGCATCCTTTCGCCAGAAATCTGCAGGACTTATTTGACCAATGGCCTAAAATTGCGCCAAATCATGCCAGCATGCGCGCCGCCCAAACCATGCAGTTGAACCGAATGGTTCACGGACAGGCTGTTGTTAGAGGGGCGCCGATCGAGGAAGAGGAGATTACCATGGATCAGAAGAGCGATAGTGCGGGCAAGTGTCCCGTCGCACACACAGCCCCGAGAGGCAGATCGAACCGCGACTGGTGGCCGGACCAGCTGGACGTCCAGGTTCTGCACCGGCATTCCGGTCTTTCCGATCCGTTGGGCAAGGCTTTCGATTACGCCGAGGAGTTCAAGAAGCTCGACCTCGATGCGCTGAAGAGGGACCTGCACGCGCTGATGACGGATTCGCAGGATTGGTGGCCGGCCGACTTCGGCCACTATGGCGGGCTCTTCATCCGCATGGCCTGGCACAGCGCCGGCACCTACCGCATCACCGACGGCCGTGGCGGCGCCGGCCAGGGCCAGCAGCGTTTCGCGCCGCTCAACAGCTGGCCGGACAACGCCAATCTCGACAAGGCCCGACGTTTGCTATGGCCGATCAAGCAGAAATACGGCAACAGGATTTCCTGGGCGGATCTGTTGATCCTGACCGGCAATGTCGCGCTCGAATCCATGGGCTTCAAGACCTTCGGTTTTGCTGGAGGCCGGGTGGACGTATGGGAACCCGAGGAACTGTTCTGGGGACCGGAAGGCACCTGGCTGGGCGACGAGCGCTACAGCGGCGAACGGCAACTGAGCGAGCCGCTTGCCGCCGTGCAGATGGGCCTCATCTACGTCAACCCGGAAGGTCCGAACGGCAATCCCGACCCGGTTGCTGCCGCGCGCGATATCCGCGAAACCTTTGCCCGCATGGCGATGAACGACGAAGAGACTGTGGCATTGATCGCCGGCGGCCACACCTTCGGCAAAACGCATGGCGCCGGCGATCCCTCGTTCATCGGTGCAGACCCGGAAGGCGGCGCGATCGAGGATCAGGGTCTTGGCTGGAAGAGCACCTTCGGCACGGGCGTCGGCAAGGACGCGATCACGGGCGGGCCGGAAGTGACCTGGTCGCAGACCCCGACCCATTGGAGCAACCACTTCTTCGAAAACCTGTTCAACCACGAATGGGAACTGACCAAGAGCCCCGCCGGCGCGCATCAATGGAAGGCGAAGAACGCCGAGGCTTCCATCCCCGATGCCTATGACGCCTCCAGGAAGCATGTTCCGACAATGCTGACCACGGATCTGTCGCTGCGTTTCGATCCCGCTTACGAGAAGATCTCGCGCCGCTTCCTCGAAAATCCGGATCAGTTCGCCGACGCCTTCGCCCGCGCCTGGTTCAAGCTGACCCACCGTGACATGGGGCCGAAGGTTCGCTATCTCGGCCCTGAAGTCCCGGCCGAGGATCTGATCTGGCAGGACGTGATCCCGGCTGTCGACCACACGCTGGTCGACGAGACGGACATAGCCGGCCTCAAGGCGAAGATCCTCGCTTCCGGCCTGTCGGTGCAGGAACTCGTCTCGACCGCCTGGGCTTCCGCCTCGACCTTCCGCGGCTCCGACAAGCGCGGCGGCGCCAATGGTGCGCGCATCCGCCTCGCGCCGCAGAAAGACTGGGAGGTCAACCAGCCGGCTCAGCTGGCCAGGGTTCTCTCTCTGCTTGAAGGCATACAGAAGGACTTCAATGCCGCCCAGACCGGCGGCAAGAGGATCTCGCTTGCCGACCTGATCGTGCTGGCAGGTGGCGCCGCCGTCGAGAAGGCGGCCAAGGCCGGCGGGCACGACATCACCGTGCCGTTCACGCCGGGTCGCATGGATGCCTCGGAGGCACAGACCGACGCCGCATCCTTCGCCGCGCTCGAACCTCGTGCAGACGGTTTCCGCAACTATGTGAGCACCAGCCGCCGGCAGTTCATGAAGCCGGAAGAGGCCCTGGTGGATCGGGCTCAACTGCTGACGCTGACCGCACCGGAAATGACCGTTCTCGTCGGCGGCCTGCGGGTGCTGAAGGCGGGCGAGCCCAAGCATGGCGTGTTCACGTCGCGCCCCGAGACGCTGACGAACGACTTCTTCATCAACCTGCTCGACATGGCCACGCAGTGGTCACCCATCGAAGGCGAAGAAGGCGTATACGAAGGCCGCGATCGCAAGTCGGGCGCTGCCCGGTGGACCGGCACCCGGGTAGACCTGATCTTCGGCTCGCATTCGCAGCTGCGCGCCTTTGCGGAGGTGTACGCCCAGTCCGATTCCAGGGAGAAGTTCGTGAAGGACTTCGTTGCGGCCTGGACCAAGGTCATGAACGCCGACCGCTTCGATCTGGTGTGATTGGCGAGGCCAGGACGTGGCTTGAGCCATGTCCTGGCCTTCCCCCGAATGGGCGTGAAACGCTCTAACAGTCTGCAGCTTCTTTCGCCGTGCCGCCGATTAGCGTCAGACACAGCAAAGCGGCGCCGCGTGAATGATTGCCTCTTGAGGCAACGATTGCCTGGTGGAAGCCGCTTGGCCCCCGGATGCCGCGCCCCCTCTACCCCTGCCACTCGCGCAGGGCTGTTAGCCCCGCTAGTGCTTCGCGCCAGGAATTCTCGTGCGCAGTTGCGCAGGTCCGCGCACCCTGCGGTCCGGGAAGTGTCTTCGCAAAGGGAGTGGAGGATGGAAGGAGCGGCTATCTCCACGATCTTCAGCCGGCGGAGAACCAAGGCCGGCAGGCGGCTTGAAAAAGGCTGGTGCCGCCCCCGCTCACAGATAATCAGGACTGGCCGCCGCGAACGGCGATGGCCGACTCCCCCAACGGCTCGGTCTTCACCTGCAGGTCTTCATCCGTTCTCAAGTCCAACTTGCCCCAGAACGACGCTTTCTGTAGGCCCCATTTCGGCTTGCGGACTGCTTGATTTCGACCGTGACGGCTTTGTCTGTTTGCGCATGCATCCTCTTGGGCAGAGCGAAACGAGCTGCAACGATGTCCCGCGTATTGATCAAAACAACTGGCGTTTCCGCGGAGCTCGATACCGCGGTGTTCGGGGCAAACCACCTGGCACCGGGAGCGGTTTCACCAATGAGCCATTTGAACAGATGCGATCGAATGGCGTGCGGGTCGCCATCGCCATGTTCCCTCCCTCATTGTTGCCGGCTCCCTTCTGCGGGCTCGATGAGGCATGTCTGACCGGAGAGCGGCTTCGCCTCGATCGTCTTACCGCAACGGCCTCCAGAACTTTCTTCCCCTGACGGACCCCACCCCGCTCGGCAAACCGAGCGGGGACCCCGGGGCGCCGCCATTCCTCGCGGGAAAACAAAGTTCCTCCCGGCCGCCCTCCATTTCATTCCGGCCCTTCCGGTGCGGTCCGATCGTCCCCGGTCTCTGCGACAGCCATCGAGGCCGCGAAGGGCGCGGCCCGAAACAACGAAAGGAATATGACAATGGCCACCATCGGCACTTTCACCTCTACCGAAAACGGCTTCACCGGCTCGATCCGCACCCTCGCCCTCAACGTCAGGGCCCGCATCGCCCGCATCGAAAATCCCTCGGACAAGGGCCCGCACTTCCGCATCTACGCGGGTGCCGTCGAACTGGGCGCCGCCTGGCAGAAGCGCTCCAGCGAGAGCGACCGCGACTATCTCTCGGTCAAGCTGGACGACCCAAGCTTCCCGGCTCCGATCTACGCGACGCTGACGGAAGTCGAAGCGGAAGACGGCTTCCAGCTCATCTGGTCCCGTCCGAACCGGGACTGAGGAGCCACTGGCCCCGCCAAGGCGGGGCCAACTCCTCGTCTTGAAAGCCGGAAACAGGCATCGAGCCGGTTTCCGGCTTTTTAGCGCCAATCGAGAGGTAGGGGTCTGCTCAGATCGTGCCATTTTGCCGTAGTGAAAGGGCAGCCTCAAGGACGCGGTTCCCCCAAAATGCTCGCGCATTTCGGCTCCCCCACCCGCCGCGGTGCGGGCGAGCACCGCGCTCCTTGACCCCGACAACCTCGCGGTACGCCGGTAAACAGTGTGCGAGGGGCGGGAGCAGTCGGTCCCTCCTCCCCTTCGGGCCACTATGTTGAGGCTCCTGCGGCTGCTCTGTTTCCCGCCCCTCGCACGACGAGAATTCCCGAGATCCCGCCCGTTGGGCGGACGCTCACGCTGATTTCTCCGATACTCTTCATTGTCCTGGGTCAGCCCTGCTCGTTGCACTGCGCGCCAGCTGAGCCCGTTAGGCTTCGAGCGATTTTCCGATCTTGTGAAACCTGTTTGTGCCGACGCAAGCCTTCATGTCGCCACGCCGGAACCAGATCGCCCGGCCGCATCTGAGCGGTGCGTTTCCCGCCGTGAACACGATCTGCTCATCGGCGCGCATGCGAAGCACTTCGTGTGGTTGGATCAGTGGTCTGGCCGCGAGCTGCTTCGAGCGGGTCCGCGACGATCCCTTCGACTGGAAGCTACGGCTGACCTGGTCGATCTCGACCGTGGTCGTTCCGCAGCGCTTCGAGATGTAGTCGGCCGTCTCGTAGTCGTTGATGGCGGCGAAGGAAATCCAGCTCGCGCTTTCGAACCATTTGCTCGACGCATCACGCCCGCCATAAGTTTCGCGCATCTGGCCGATCGACTGGAAGATCATCGTAAGCGTGATGCCGTATTTGCGACCTGCGTCGCGGGCGGTCTCAAGGATCCGCATGTAGCCAAGCCGTGCGACCTCGTCCAACAGGAACAGCGTCCGCCCCTTCATCGCGCCACGGCGATTGTAGATGGCGTTGAGAAACGAGCCGATGATGACGCGTGCAAGACCCGAATGTGTCTCCAGCGTTTTGAGGTCGATGTTGATGAACACATCGACCGTGCCGCTCGCGATATCGTCGGTCGAAAAGCTCGAGCCCGAGACCAGCGCGGCATAGTTCGGATAGGAGAGCCAGTGGGTCTCCTTCACCGCGTTGGCGTAGACGCCGCTGAAGGTTTCCGGCGTCATGTTCACGAATGCCGCGACATTCTCCTTCACGAAATTCGACTTGGAGTTGGCATGGATCGTCTCCAGCCGCTCGCGCAATTTCGGCTCCGGCTCCGCGAGGTTCTGGCGAACCTGGCGGAGCGTCTGGTTTTCCTTTCCCGTGTGGCCCGAGAGGCAGACGTCAGCGATCATGGCGGTCAGCAGTTGCTGACCTGACGCACGGAAGAAGTCGTCCCGGGCTCCTGTCGCCCGGCCGCTATCGCTCATGATCCATGAAGCAACGGCCGCGATGTCCTCTTCTTTCGTACCGCCGTACCGGCCGATCCAGTCGAGCACGTTCAGGCCCGTCTCCGGATCTTTAGGATCGAGCACATGCACATCACGTCCGGCCTTGCCGCGGTGGTCCGAGACCATCGGCGCGACTTCGTTCGAAGGGTCGAGGACAATGAGCGAACCGCCCCATTTGAGCGCGGTCGGTATCGTCACCGACGTCGTCTTGAAACCGCCTGAACCGGCGAACACGATGCCATGCGACGATCCAAACGAACCGTCGAAGCAGAGCAGCGGGGTCTTTCCACCCGCGCCCCACGTCTCGGGCTGATCGGCCCGGAACGAAAGCGCTGCGGTGCTGTCCCGGTCGACGCGGTAACGCTCGCCGACGACGATCCCGCCCGCGTTGGGGAAGAGCGTCCCCGCCTCCTTCAGCTTCATCCAGCCCGCCTCTCCATGGAGTGCGCGTTTGCCCCGGATGCGTTTCGGCTCGGCGCTGGCGAACGCCGCATTGCCAACAAGCCCGACACGCAGCGCGAAGCACGTGGCCATCACCGCAGCCATCACGCCAATCATTGTGGCAGGATCGGCATATGAGAAGAGCGACTTGTCCGTTGGCACTTGTCCGGAGAACCGCGAGAGGCGGAATACTTCCCGGAGGGCCGCAATCAAAACTGTCGCACCGCCGCCGGCAACAACGCCCCAACCAGCGAAGCGGATGCTCGCAGATCCAGCAGATGCGAACAGGAAGATGACGCCAACGGCCGCTGAGGCAACGTAAGGCGCAGCAATTCCGGCTCGCCCCAACGTAAGCTTCGCCGCTTCGGTTTTTCCAAAGCCCGCCAGCCAGGTCTCTATCCCCGTCACGGCGACGACGGCGATAACCATCAGCCCGATCGGCGCAATGATGAGCGTGACTCTATTCACCGTCATTGCCGAAGGCCTCCGCGCCAATAGAGGTCAGCCGCTTCCGTTCCATTTCGTCGGTGTTGAGCCGACGGCGAATGTCGATGAGGGCGCCGAGGAGAAGCGCGCGCTTCTCGTAGCGAAGGCCTGCTTTCACAATCAGGCCGCCAAGCTCGATTTTTTCTCGCGTGTCCTTCTTGCGGGCGTCGGATGTGGTGACACGGTTCATCCGCTCAAGCCTCGCTACCGCCGCCCTGAGCCGCGCCAGACGAGACCGGCGCGCCTTCCGCAGTTTCTCCCCTCCCCTTTCCGGCCGTTCCTGCCTTGCCTCTCCGAAGCCGTTTGACCACGTCCTCGATCGCCGCCTGAAGCGCTGCGTCGTCGATTTCGATCTCGCCCAGCCCTGCCTTCAGCGCGATCCGCCCGATGCGTTCGGCTTCGCGTGTTTCGGCGTGCTTCAACTGCTCCTGCAGCTTGGCGATTTCTTCGCGGATTTTCGAGGAGGGCTTTTTCATTTCCGTTCGTCTCCCTGGGTGAGAAAGTGCATCTTTCGAACCCAGTTTCCCGGACGGCGGTGCGGAACGCACTACTGCGAATCCTACAATCGCCAACGGCGATGCTTTCGCAGATGATCCCGGCCGTTCCGAAGGAGCGGCTTCCAAGGGGGCTTCCAAGGGCGCAATTATACGTCGCTGGCGCGACGTTCTGCTTTGCGACCCCGGCGGGGCCGCCACTCCCGACGAACCCTTTGATTTCGTTCGCAACCGGGAGCGTCTTTCGCCGTGGCCGTCCCTCACTTCTCCGTCAGCATCGTCGCCCGCGGTTCCGGCCGCAGCGCCGTGCTGTCGGCGGCCTATCGGCACTGCGCGAAGATGGAGTACGGCCGGGAAGCACGAACGGTCGACTACGCCCGCAAGCAGGGCCTGCTGCATGAGGAGTTCGTGATCCCGGCAGACGCGCCGGAATGGTTGCGGTCGATGATCGCCGATCGCTCGGTCGCCGGCGCTTCGGAAGCTTTTTGGAACAGGGTCGAGGATTTCGAGAAAAGATCGGATGCTCAACTCGCCAAGGACGTCACCGTCGCGTTGCCGCTTGAACTCACCGCCGAGCAGAATATCGCCCTGGTGCGGGATTTCGTCGAGAGCCACATCACGGGGAGGGGCATGGTCGCC